>NZ_JACYMK010000002.1:0-610260 GCF_020858135.1 Janthinobacterium sp. FW305-128
CAAGATTTTGACAGCGGTCGATACCGTTCGCAATACCACGAACGGCATGAGGGGAATAATACAAGGTCGGATTAGCGTGGCGAAGCCGCGCGTAATCCGACGGTATTGTTGGCGATGGCTGTTGCTGTGGTGTTGTCGGGTTACGCGCTATGCGCTAACCCGACCTACCCCGACCTACGCCGATGGTGCCTTGTTACGCATGGCCTGATCCAGCAGGGTCAAGGCCAGCCGTACGCTGTCGTCCGGCAGTTCCAGCAAGTTGTCGCCCACATACCACTCCACCACGCTGTGCCCGGGCAGGGCCGCGTGGCTGGCGCGGCCGAACAGCCAGATGCCGTGGTCTTCGGCCACCTGGTTGCGGATGGCGATGGCCCGCTCGCGGGAAACGGGCAGGTGCAGGTGCAGCATGTTCGCTTGCGGCTGGGCGGGATTGACGGCGATCGATGGAAAATCGCGCAGCAGCGCGTACAGCCACTGCGTGCGCGCAAAATAGCGGGGCATGGCGGCGAGGCGCGCGTCGAACTGCATGGCGGCGGCCACCACGTAGGGCGTGCGGTGCACGATGTTCCCGCCCTGGCGGTGGAACCACGCGCGCGCCCGTTCGACAAAACTGCGGCTGCCGGCCAGCATGGCGCCGCCGAGGCCGCCGATGCCCTTGTACAGCGACACGTAGACGGAATCAAAACCGTCGCAGATGGCGGGCAGGGACTGGCCAAAACCGGCTTGCGCTTCCCACAGGCGCGCGCCATCCATGTGCAGGTGGATATTGCGTTCGCGGCAGTGCCGCTTGATGTCTTTCAAGGCATCCCACGACGGACACTGGCCGCCGATTTCGCGCATCGGCAGTTCGAGCTGCGCGGCACCCAGCGCATCGGGCACGGCGCGCAGGTCGTCCACCGTCCACGGGCGGTGCGGGTCGCCGATCGTCAAGCCCTTGAAGTGGTCGAGCAATTCATGGTTGCCCCGTTCGTGGCGCAGAATGTGCGAGGTCGGGTGCAGCGCGACGAGGCGCGAGCCCCGGTCCTGGCAGGCCAGGCGCAGGGCCGTGACTTGCGTCATGGTGCCCGTGATGCAGAACACGGCCGCCTCGAAACCGAGCAGGCTGGCGATCTTGTTCTCGAACTGTTCGATCAGCGCGCCTTCGCCATAGGTATCGTGTGCAACATCGTTGGCATCGCACCAGGCGGCCATGGCGGCGAAGGTGGCCGCTGGCGTCGGCTGGCGGTGGCCCGGCAGGATGGTATGGCAGCGCTGGCGCAGTTCAAGCTCGTTCACGGTGTTTTCCTTACAGGGTGGCCGTGGCCAGTTTTGCGCCAAAGCCGATGAACATGGCGCCCACACCGCCGCCCATGCCGGCCGACAGGCGGCGACGGCGGCGGAAGGTCTCGGCCAGCCGCGCGCCGACAAAGATGATGGCCGTCAGGTAGGTAAAGCTGATCACCTGGCAGATCAGGCCCAGGCCGATGAAGGACAGCACGGGCTTTGCAAAGGCCGGGTCGACGAACTGGATGAAAAACGAGATGAAGAACAAAATCGCTTTCGGGTTCATCAGGCTGATGATCAGCGCCTTGCGGAACGGGTCGCTTTCCTTGACGGGGGGCGGCACGGCTGCCGCTTCGCCTTCAGCGGGAGCGGGCGCGCGCAGCTTGCGCCAGCAGCCTATCAGCATCTGCAGGCCGATCCAGCCCAGGTAGGCCGCGCCGATGTATTTCACCACGTAGAACAGGGCCGGGCTGGCTTTCAGCAGCGAAGCGACGCCGCAGGCCGACAGCACCATCAGAATCAGGTCGCCGGCGAAGATGCCGAAGGCGCCCTGGTAGGCGGGCCGCACGCCGCGCTGGGCGGCCACGGACAGCACGTACATGGAGTTGGGACCGGGCAGGATGACGATGAAGATGGTCCCCAGTAAAAAGGTCCAGAAATCGGTGATGCCCAGGTTGGCGTGGAAAAGTGCGTTCATGATTATTCCGCTGGATTGAGCTGTACGTGATGGAATTGCAGTGCGGCAAGATTTGCATAGATACCTCCAAGCGCCACCAGCGACGCATGCGTGCCCGTCTCGACGATCCTGCCGTCTTCCATGACGATGATGCGGTCGGCCCGCTGCACGGTGGCCAGGCGGTGCGCGATGATGACGGTGGTGCGGCCCACCATGGCCGCTTCCAGCGCCTTTTGCACCAGGCGTTCCGATTCCGCGTCGAGCGCGCTGGTCGCTTCGTCGAGCAGCAGCAGCGGCGGGTTTTTCAGCAGGGCGCGGGCGATGGCGATGCGCTGGCGCTGGCCGCCGGACAGGCGCACGCCCCGTTCACCGAGGAAGGATTTGTAGCCGTTCGGCAGGCGCTCGATGAATTCGTGGGCGGCCGCCATCTTCGCGGCGGCGATGACTTCCTCGTCGCTGGCGCCGGCGCGGCCGTAGCGGATGTTTTCCATGGCGTCGGCCGAGAAAATCACGGTATCCTGCGGCACGATGCCGATGGCGTCGCGCAGGGTGTGCAGGTCGAGCTGCTTGATGTCGACGCCATCGAGGCGGATGCTGCCGCTTTGCGGGTCATAGAAGCGCAGGAACAGCTGGAACAGCGTGGTCTTGCCGGCGCCCGACGGGCCGACGACGGCCACCGTTTCGCCGGCGCGGATGTCGAGGCTGACGTGGTTCAGGGCGTGGGTGTCGGGGCGCGACGGATACGAGAACATGACGTCGTCCAGCGACAGCGAAGCGCCGTTCGCGGCGCGCGCGGGCAGCGGCAGCGGCGTGGCAGGCGACTCGATTTCCGATTTGACGGCCATCAGTTCCAGCAGGCGCTCGGTGGCGCCGGCGGCGCGCTGCGCTTCGCCCATGACTTCGGACAGGGCGCCGATGGCGCCGGCCACGATGGAGGCGTACAGGATGAACTGGCCCAGGTCGCCGCCCGTCATCGCGCCTTCCAGCACGGCGCGCGCGCCCAGCCACAGGACGAACACGATGGTGCCGAAGACCAGCAAAATCGCGATCATGGTCAAGAGGGCGCGGGCGCGGATGCGGCGCATGGCCGTCATGAAGGCACCTTCGACGGAGTCGCCGAAGCGTTTCGATTCGATTTTCTCGTGCGTAAACGCCTGCACGGTGGGCATGGCGTTGAGGATTTCGCCGGCCATGGCCGACGCGTCGGCGATGCGGTCCTGCGAATCGCGCGACAGCTTGCGCACACGGCGGCCAAACACGATGATGGGCACGACGACGAGGATCAAGAGGCCGATGATGATGCCCGCCAGCTTGGCGCTGGTGACGAACAGCATCACCAGACCGCCCAGGAACAGCAGCACATTGCGCAGCGCCATCGAGATGCTGGTGCCGACGACGGCCTGGATCAGGGTCGTGTCGGTGGTGATGCGCGACAGGACTTCGCCCGTCTGCGTGGTTTCAAAGAATTCCGGGCTTTGCGTGACGACGTGGCGGTACACGGCGCTGCGGATGTCGGCCGTGACGCGCTCGCCCAGCCACGACACCGTATAAAAGCGCGCCGCCGTGGCCAAGGCCAGGATGGACGCCACGCCGAACAGGGCGAGGAAGACCAGGTCGACGTGCTGGATGCTTTTCGAGCCGGCCGCGCCGCCGAAACCCAGGTCGATCATCTGCTTGAAGGCGGCGGGAATGGCCAGGGTCGAGGCGGCGGCCACCACCAGCGCGATTCCGGCCAGGAAGAACTGCTTGCGGTACGGCGTCAGAAAGGGCATCAAGCCCTTGAAGGCGGCCAGGCTGCCTTTTTTCAGTTCGCGGCTGCTGCCGGTGTCGGGAGTCGGTGCGGTACTTGCGGCGGTTGCGGCGGTTGCTTTGCTGGTGCTGCCTGTTTCTGTGCTGGTTGTCATTGTTTTTCGCTTTGATTTACTTTTTTGCTTGTCCGGGGTCAGACCCGATGGGTCTGACCCCGGCATTTTATGCATTGCTTACAACTTCATCGGCTGGACATAGCCCGTCATTTCCAGGTAGGCGCGGCCGACCGGCTGGCCGTCGCGCTCCACCGTCACGGCGCCTTCCCAGTACACGGCCCCCGTCGAGCGGCGTGAATCGAGCTCCTGGTCGGCCTGCAGGGGCTTGATCTGCCAGCGCGTGGCACCCGTGCGGATCTCGGTGGCGACCGGGTATTCGGCCTGCGTGCGGGGCGAGCGCCACAGCTGCGTGGGCGTGAAATCGACGTCGCCGGGCGCGTACTGCGTCATCTTACCGGACGCATCGCGCCATGTCGCGTGCGCCCATAGTTTAGCACCTGTCTTGCTGCGGATCTGGAAGGCCATCAGGGCGCCGCCGTCAGCGAGGTTGGCGCCTATCCAGTTCCAGCCGCTGGCGTCCGCATCAAGCACCTGGCTCGACCACTCGTGATCGAGCCAGGTGGCGCCCGTCACCGCTTCCGGCTTGCCGCCCGCGCGGGCGATCGTGCCCGTGGTACGCAACTGCGGCTCGCTGTAGTAATAACTCGATTGCGCGGGCTGCGCGCCCTTGCGCGAATAGCCGCCAACGCCTTGCAGCAGCACGGGCTGCGTGGGCGCGAGGGTCAGCTGCAAGCTGAAGTCGCGCGCGGCCAGGCTGACCTTGTAGCTGCCGTCCGCTTGCCGCTGCATGCGCCAGTCGTCGAGTTTGACGTCCGTGTCGCCGACCTTGGCGTAGGCCAGGCCAAAACCCTCGCGCGCGCTTTTCTCGTCGTGCAGCAGCTTGCCCACTTTCGGGTCGGACAGGGCCGCATGGCCGATGATCAGCTGTTTCGGCGCGAAGGCGCTGGGGTTGTCCGCGTCGGCGGCCGTGGCGCTGCGAAAGAAGGTCACCTGGTAGCCCAGTTGCTCGCCGCCGGCGGTCTTGACCCAGCCAGTGGCATACCACCATTCCGTTTTATAGGCGGGATGGGCGCCGAAATCGTGCGGCATGCGCAGGGTCTGGCCGGCCGGCAGCGGCGTGACGGGGGCGAAGGCGGGCGGCGCGGCGATGGCGGCGGCGCTGCAAAACAACAATAAACAAGTCAAACGGCGCATTACCAGTCCTCCCTGACGGCGCGGATGGGGCCAGCGGACAGCGCCTGGCGCCCCGCGATGAGGGCGGTGAGGGCGGCGGCCGTCAGCAGGGCGCCGGCCACGGTGGCGATCAAGGACCACGGCAGGTGCAGCTGCATGGTCCAGTGGAACGATTGCGGGTTGACGATGAAGACCAGCACAAAGCTGATCAACAGGCCCAACACAAAGCCGGTGGCGATGCCCAGCGCCGTTAGCGCGCCGCCCTCGAGCGCCAGGATGGACAGGATCTGGCCGCGCGTCACGCCCACGTGGCGCAGCATGCCGAATTCGCGCGCGCGCGCCAGGGTCTGCGCCGAGAACGTGGCGGCCACGCCGAACAGGCCGATGACGATGGCGATGGCTTCCAATAAATACGTGACGGCGAAGCTGCGGTCAAATATCTGCAGGCTCAGGGCGCGGATGGCCGACGGGTTCGACACTTCGAGGCTGGCGCCGAAGGGTAGGGCCTTGAGCTTTTCCTGCAACTGCTCGCCCGTGGTATTTTTGGCCAGCCACAGGGCCGCATCGCTGACGTCCATATCGCCCGTCAGGGCGCGGTAGTCGTCCAGCGGCATCTGGATGGCGCCGGACGAGCGCGCATAGTCGCGCCAGATGCCGGCGACGAAGAACTTGTGCCGGCCGCCCGCCAGCGGCAGCGCGATCTGCTGGCCAGGCTTGACGTTGTACAGGTCGGCCGCCGCTTCGGACAGCCACACGGGCCGGCTGCCTGCCGGCACGGGCAGGGTGTCGCCCACCAGTACCATGCTCTTGCCAGGGTCCCGCAAGTTGATGGGGCGCGCCAGCAGCATGACGTTCGGGCGGTCCGGCGCCAGCGACAGCGAGCGCAGGCGTTGGAAATCCACCCTGGCCACGCCGGGCAGGGCGGTGATGCTCGCCTGTTCGCGCGGGTTCAGGCCCGCCGTGCCGCCGCTGGCCGCCGGGCGCGTGTACACGTCGGCCGGCAGGATCTGCAGCAGCCAGTCGTCGACGGAAACGCGGAAACTCGACACCATGATCGCCATCGCCACCATCAGGCTAAAGCTCGACAGCACGCCGCCGAGCGCAATGCCGGCCTGGCCCGAGGCGTTCGCCAGGCGCGCCACGGTCAGGCTGCGCACGGGCGCATGCTTGCTCGTTTCCGTGCGCAGCCAGGCGGCTTGCAGGGCGCGGAAGACGACGGCCGCCAGCTGCGGCATCAGGGCGATGGCGCCGATCAGCAGCAGGGCGATGGACAGGTAGCCGAACAGGGGCAGCTCGAACACGGGCGGCAGGAACGTCAAGGCGCCGGCCAGCAGCAGACACGCCAGCGCTGGCCAGGTCTTGGCCAGGCGCGTCGTCACGACTTCTTCGCTGCCCGATTTCAGGGCGATGGCGGGGGCCGCGCGCGCCGCTTCCAGCGCGGGCGCGGCGCAGCCCAGCAAGGCCACGCCGAGGCCCAGCGCGAAATACACGAAAGCGGCGACGGGCGTGAATTGCACCTGCGGCTGCACGCCCGCGAAATAGCCGGCGCCCAGGTCGCCGCCGAAGAAGCGCAGGGCGACAGCGGCCATGGCGTAGCCGCCGGCGATGCCCAGCGCCGCGCCGACCACGCCCAGGCTGGCGCCTTCCAGCAGCACCTGGCGCAGCAATGGCCTGCGCTCCATGCCCAGCACGCGCAGCAGCGCGAACTGGCCGCGGCGGCGGATGACGGACAGGGCCTGCGTGGAAAACACGAGGAACGCGCCCGTAAACAGGGCGACCAGGGCCAGCACCGTCAGGTTGACGCGGTAGGCGCGGCTCAGGTTATTGTTGCGGCTATTCTGGTTTTCATCATTTGGCTGGCCTACCTGGAAACGCCCCGGGTACTGCGCTTCCAGCGCGCGCGCGAGATCCGCCTGGAAGGCGTCGCGGTTGACGCCCTGGCGCAGTTTCAAGTCGATGCGCGACAGCTTGCCCAGCTTGTTGAAGCGCCATTGCGCCGCACCGATATCCATCACGGCGATGCGCTGGCCGGCGCGCGCGCGCTGTAGCGAACCGGCCACGCGCAGGGACACCGTGCCCGTGCCCGATTGCAGCGCGACTTGACCGCCTTCGGCGACGTCGAGCCAGCGCAAGGCGGCAGGCGATAAAAAGAGGGCGTCGTCGGCCAGGGTGTCGAAAGGCTGGCCTTCGGCCGGCGCGCCGATCAGGTCGGGCGAGATGAAGCCGGCGCGGAAGACGTCGAGCGCCAGGATGTGCAGCGGGCCGCCGTCCTTCTTGCCGTTCACGCCGGCTTGCAGTTCCAGCACGGGCGAGGCAACGGCCACGCCGTCGCGCTGCGCCAGCCACGGGTAGACGGCTTCGTCGAACAGCGCTTCGCGTCCGGCCACTTGCACGTCGGCCTGACCGGACAGGCTTTTGACGGCCGTGGAAAATTCATTGAAGGCGGCCGCGTTGATCAAATGGATGGCAAAGCCCAGCGACACGCCGATGGCGATGGCGAGGATGGCGACGAAGGCACGCACGGGATGCGCGCGCCATTCGCCCAGCAGCAGCCAGCGCGACAACAGGCGCATACCTGCGGGATTGGCCGCCGGCGCACTCAATTCAGACATTCAACGGCCAGGCGCTCGCCGGCGCGCCGCGCTTTCAGTTGCGCCGCATTGCGGGTTTTATCGCCCGCGCCGACGGCGTCCTGCGCCGCCCATTTTTGTTCCAGCCGTAGCTGGGCGCAATGCTTCTCGTGCATTTCCTTCTGTTTGGCGGCCCGTTCGCGCGCCTGGTCTTCCAGGTTTTCGCGCTTCTTGCGCGCCGCTTCCATCTGGCTGGCCACCCGTTCCTGACGCGTGGCCGCGCCCTTGTCGACGGCGGGCGGAGGCGAGGGAACTTCCAGGATCTGCAGCTGGCCGCCCGTGCAGGGCGTGGCGCTATAGCTGGTCTGGCCATCCTGCACGCATTTGTAGACGTCCTGCGCGCTGGCGGAACCGGCCAGCAAGGTCATGGCGCAGAGCAGGAGGGACGATGGCTTCACAATATCTTCCCCGGATTCATGATGTTTTGCGGGTCCAGCGCCTGCTTCACGGCGCGCATCAGCTGCAGTTCCAGCGGCGACTTGTAGTGCGCCAGATCCGCCTTTTTCAGTGCGCCGATGCCGTGCTCGGCCGATATCGAGCCGCCAAAGCCGTGGACCTGGTCGTGCACGATGCGGTTGATGACATCCTGGTTGGCCAGGAAATCCCGGTCCGTCATGCCGGCTGGCGGCGCCACGTTGTAATGCAGGTTGCCGTCGCCCAGGTGGCCGAAGCATACGAGCTGGCAGCCGGGGAAGGCTGACGCAAGGGCCGCATCCGTGACGGCGATGAAGTCGGCGATGCGGGAAATCGGCAGCGAGATATCGTGTTTGATGTTCTTGCCCGCCTGCGCCTGCGCCAGCGGAATATGTTCGCGCAGCTGCCACAGGCCTTCGGACTGCGCCACGGAACTGGCGACGACGGCGTCTTCGATCAACTCGTCTTCCAGGGCCGCGCCGATGCTCGCTTCGAGCAATTCCACAGCA
This sequence comes from Janthinobacterium sp. FW305-128, assembly GCF_020858135.1. Classification (NCBI taxonomy): domain Bacteria; kingdom Pseudomonadati; phylum Pseudomonadota; class Betaproteobacteria; order Burkholderiales; family Oxalobacteraceae; genus Janthinobacterium; species Janthinobacterium sp. FW305-128. The sequence continues at coordinate 8,531 of NZ_JACYMK010000002.1, forward strand.
TGCGCCTCGGACTGGCTGCTGGACAGTTCCAGCAACACATATTGCCCATGCGACTGCCCATGCGCGTCGGCGAACGGGCGCGGCAGCTGGGGGAACTGCTCGGCCACCAGCTGCAAACAGTATTGCGACATCAGTTCAAAGCCCGTCAGGCTGGCGCCGCAATGGTCCTGCATCAGGCTTAACAAGCGCAGGGCGTGGGCGGGCGAGGGCATGGCGGCCAGCGCCGTGATGCAGGCCTTCGGCTGCGGGTACAGTTTCATGACCGCGCCCGTGATCACGCCCAGGGTGCCTTCGGCGCCGATGTACAGGTCGCGCAAATCGTAGCCCGTATTATCCTTGCGCAGGCCGCGCAAGCCGCTCCAGATCTCGCCCTGCGGCGTGACTACTTCCAGGCCCAGGCACAGCTCGCGCGTGTTCCCGTAGCGCAGCACCGCCGTGCCGCCCGCGTTGGTGGCCAAATTCCCCCCGATGGTGCAACTGCCTTCGGCCGCCAGCGACAGGGGGAATAGGCAGCCGGCGGCGCTGGCCGCTTCCTGGATGGTTTGCAGGATGCAGCCCGCATCGACCGTGATGGTGCGGTTGACGGGGTCGAGCGCGCGGATGGCGTTCAGGCGCGCCAGCGACAGCACGACGGCCGTGCCGGCGGCGTCGGGAATGCTGCCCAGCACCAGGCCCGTATTGCCCCCCTGCGGCACGACGGGCACCTGCCATTGCGCGCAGGCGCGCAGGATTGCGGCCACCTGCTCCACGGTGGCGGGGCGCAGCACGGCCAGGGCCTTGCCCGTAAAACGGTCGCGCCAGTCGGTGAGGAAGGGCGCCATGTCGGCGTCCAGGGTGAGTACATAGGCGTCGCCCAGCAGGTCGCGGCAGGCGGCGAGGAAATCGGTTTGACCAGTCATTTCTTGATGCTCACTTTATTCACTTTTTCCAGAAGCTCTTTGGCCATGCGCTTGGCCGCCTTTTTATACGGGCGCAGATACAGCACGGCGCAGACAAAATAGACGCAGACGATGGCCGCCTCGCCCCAGGCCATCAGGGCCGAGGTGGGGTTCGTGTCGCTGTAGCCGCGTACCACGCCTTCCGTAAAGTACAGCAGGATCACCATCGACGACCATTGCAGGGTGTAGACGTCGCGCTTGATGACGCCATACAGGGGAATGAGCAGGGGCGCCGCCTTCAGCACGACCCAGGAGCCGCCCGGCTGCAGGGGCGCGACGACGGTTTCCCACAGCAGACACCAGACGATCAGGGTGACGAGGCTGGCGATGGCGCCCCAGTGAAAATACTTGTGCAGTGTGCCGTGCATCATGCGCCTGCCAGTTTCGCGGCGTTTTCCGCCAGGCGCCGGCCCAGCGCGACGGCCAGCCGTTTTTCATCGTCGCTCAAGGCCTTGTCGCTGTCTATGCCCGACCAGTGCGTGGCGCCATACGGCGAGCCGCCCGTGGAGGTGGTCATCAGTTCCGGGTGCGTGTAGGGCAAGCCCATGACCAGCATGCCGTGATGGAAGAGGGGGATCATCATCGACAGCAGGGTCGATTCCTGGCCGCCGTGCAGGCTGCCCGTGGACGTGAACACGCAGGCGGGCTTGCCGGACAGGCTGCCGGCCAGCCAGTCGCTGGCCGTGCCATCCCAGAAGTACTTCATGGCGGCGGCCATGTTGCCGAAGCGCGTGGGCGAGCCCAGGGCCAGGCCCGCGCATTCCTGCAGGTCGTCCAGTTCCACGTAGGGCGCGCCGTCCAGCGGCACCTCGGGCGCCGTCGCTTCCGTTACGGTGGAGACGGCGGGCACGGTGCGCAGGCGCGCATCGCAGCCAGGCACGCTTTCCACTCCCTGGGCTATCAGCTCGGCCAACTGGCGCGTGGCGCCATGGCGTGAATAAAACAATACGAGAATAATCAGATTGGTAGGCTTCATCATTGGTATTATAGGGCGCTTTACAGCCTGATACGACTGCTGTCATGGCGCCGTTCTGATTTTGCACATGTTTTCAAAATATATATTCCCGTTCTTCCAATACCTGTGGCGCACCCTGAGCATGGGGCTGGACGTCGTGCGCGGCCTGACGTGGTCAGAAGCGCGCGACCTGCTGCAGTTCGCGCGCCGCCGCGTGCGCGAGGAAAGCCTGCCGCAAGTGGCCGGCAGCCTGACGTTCGCCACCGTGTTCGCGCTGGTGCCGCTGCTCACGCTGGCCCTGGCCATCTTCACCACCTTCCCCCTGTTTAATACCTTCCGCCACGCGCTGGAAGACTATTTCGTGCAAAGCGTGATGCCCAAGGGCATCTCGAACACCATCCTCGACTACCTGACGACGTTTGCCTCGAAGGCGACGCGATTGTCGGCCATCGGCGCGGGCGCCCTGATCGTCACCTCGGTAGGCATGATGGGCTTGATCGAGCGCGTCTTCAACCGCATCTGGCGCGTGCGCCAGGAGCGCCGCTGGACCAAGCGTTTGCTCGTCTACTGGGCCATCGTCACCCTGGGGCCGCTGCTGGTGGGCGTGTCGCTGACGGTGACGTCGCGCCTCTTCATGGCCACCAGCGGCGTGGTGGGCGCCGTGCCGTTCATCGGCGCCGTGTTTTACACGCTGGTGTCGATCGGCCTGACCATGCTGGCGTTTACCTTGCTGTACATCGCCGTGCCGAACCGCGACGTGGACTGGCGCGACGCGGCCTGGGGCGGCTTGCTGGCGGCGCTGGCGTTCGAGGTGGCCAAGCGCGGTTTCGGCGAATTCATCCAGGAATTTCCCACGTATTCGCGCATCTATGGCGCGCTGGCCGCCTTGCCGCTGTTCCTCGTGTGGATATACCTGAGCTGGATGATCACCCTGGTGGGCGCCTTGCTGGTGGCCGCCTTGCCCGTCGTGAAATACGAGCGCTGGTGGTACGAGGCGGCACCGGGCAGCGAATTCGTCGATGCCGTCGCCATCCTGAAAGTGCTGCACGAGGCGTGCCACTGCGCCGATTCGGCCCTGGTGGGCGCGGCCGAGATCCGCCGCAGCACGCGCCTGGGCTTCGAAGAGATGGAAACCCTGCTCGACAAGATGGTGCAGCAGGGCTGGGTGGGAAGAGTCAACGTGGACGGCGCCGTGCGGGTACAGTGGGGCAAGCGCGTGGCCGACAGTTCCGACCACTGGGTCTTGCTGGGCAACGTCAACCGCATCAGCCTGGCCGACGTCTACCGCCTGTTCGTCTTCGGCGGCATGCGCGTGAACTCCGGCTATCCGGCCGGTTCCACCAACGAGCGCGACATCAAGGCGGCGGAAGAAGCGGCCGCGCTGGCGGCGCAGGTGGAAAACGCCGTGGAGCAGGGACTGGGCCTGAGCCTGGCGCAGCATTTCGGGGAAGTGCGCTGCAATTGACGGGCCCGGCGGTGCGCTTCCTGCCGGCATCCGCCGCGCGCGCTAGGGACGCATGTCATAAACTGGTCACCGAAGGCCGGTAAGCTTTCCTCTCCATTCATCTTGTAGAGGAAGCAAATATGCGTTGTCATTTGAGCGGTTTGAATTTGTGCCGCGGCTTGGCCATCGTGATGGTGAGCGGCATGCTGGCCGCCTGCGGCGGCAGTTCCTCTGCGGCTCCCGACGCGGTGCCCAAGGAGGGGGAAGGGCTGCCGCACCAGCTGGTCGGCTGGGCAGCGTTGCCTGACACGGCGCGCTGGCCGGCGCCGGTTTCCGGACAGTTCACGGCCGTGGCGCTTGGCGTCAGCCCGCCGTTTGCCAATGGCGTGCCGATTCCCGGCTTCTCCGCTCTGCTGAGGAATGACGACGGCAGCTGGACTGCCATGGCCGACAATGGCTACGGCGCCAAGGGCAATTCGGCCGATTTCGTGCTCGGCCTGTATAACGCCAGCATCAACTTCCGCACGGACGCAGACGCCAGCAAGACGCCGGGCAGCATCAAGATCAACAGTTTCCTCGCCTTCAACGACGCCAGGGGTTTCTTAAACGACGGCAAGGGCATCGACCTGAAAATCACGGCCGACTATGTCAACTACCCAAGCAACACCTCCGGCGGGCTGGTCTTTTCCGACAGCGGTATCGCCGTCGATGCGCGCATTCGCGCGGGCCGCCTGCTGACCGGTTTTGACTTCGACATTGAATCGCTCGCGCGCGCCGCCGATGGCACCTGGTTCGTGGGCGAGGAGTTCGGCCCGTATATCCTGCACTTCGACAAAAACGGCACGCTCATGGGCGATCCCGTTCCCCATCCCTTCCTGCGCAGCCCGGCCAATCCGGAAGTGCTGGGCAAGGGCGCCAGCATCACCCTGTCAGGCAGTCGCGGCTTCGAAAGCCTGGCCTATAACGCCGACCGCAGCCTGCTCTACGCGGTGCCGGAAGCGGCGCCAAGCGACCCGTCGCTGCGGCCCGTTGCCGCGGATGAGCGCTACCTGAACATCTTCGAGTTCGACCCCGCCGCCATGCGCTATACGGGCAAGAACCTCGTGTACCGCAAGGATGGCGCGGCCAAGGATAATGGCGTCGTGATCGGCGACATGACCAATGTCGGCGGCAGCAAGTTCGTGCTCATCGAGCGCGACGGCTTCTGGGGCGCCAAGGCCGTGATCAAGCGCCTGTACCTGGTCGACCTGAAGGAGAAAGATGCTGATGGCGCCCTCAAGAAAACGCTGCTGGTGGACTTGCTGAATATCTCCGACCCCAAAGGCATCGGCGGGCAGGCGAGCAATATGCCCGTGGGTAAGTTCAGCATGCCTTTCGACTCGGTGGAGAGCGTTGAAGTCCTCGATGCCCACACGCTAGTTGTGGCAATTGACACGAACTACCCCGGTGAAGACGGCCGCAAGCCAGGCAAGCCGGACGATACCGAAGTCATTACCCTGCGTTTTGACAAGGCGCTGTTCGATCGTTCCGTCAAGTAAAGATGCACCCGGCCAGCAACGGCGTTCCATGTTGCCGGCCGGGTGCGATATCAGCAGACGGGCTGGCAAGCCGTCACAGCAGCACGGGCCGCAGGGCCGCCTGCAGTGCCGCCTTGCTGAACGCGGCCGCATCCTGCGTGCGTACCACGCCCAGATAATACGTATCTTCGCCGCCGTGCAGGTTCACCAGGCGCAGCTGATGCGGCGCCAGGTGGGTGGCGATGGCGGCCAGGCCTTCGGCCATCGCGTCGCCATCCTCGCGCTGCGCCCACGAAAAATCGCGCAGCGCGGGCAGGCCGATGTGCTGGGCGATGCGTGGCACTTCATCGACCGATTTCCAGTCCAGGGTGGTGCCGTGGCCCAGCGCATCGGCGGCGGTGGACCAGAGCAGGAAGAAACACGCCGCTTCGGGCGTCTCGCCTTCGTATTCCTCTTCCGGGTCGTCTTCCGTCAGTTCTTCCAGGGTGATGTCCACGCAGCGTGCGGCCAGTGCAGCATCGCCCAGCAAGAGCAGCGCGGCCATGCTGCGCAACTGCTCGCGGTCGGCCTTGGCCAGGATCTGCGCCGGCGTGAAGCTGCGGCGCTTGGCGGGTTTTTTCTTGCCCAGGCCGATGGACTCGCTCAATTGCGCCGTGATGGCCGCCTTGAAGTTCTCCACGGTGTCGAACTGCTCCAGCAGCTGGCCCGTGAAATCCATGCTCCAGGCCATGCCATCGTTGACCACATATAAAAAGTCGCTTTGCACGGCCACGCCGCGCAAGTGGTGGGCGGGCGGATATAGCGGCGTAAACGCCTGCTTGCCATCGGGCGTCAGCATGCAGGCCAGGCCTTGCGCATCGATGGCGAAGATCAGATTCTTGCGCAGCTTGGGCGGCGACGACGTGGTGGCGCTATCGATGGCTTCGTACTGGCAGGGCGCCAGCAGCTCGCCCTGGCTATTGACCAGGCCAAACAGGAAGCGCCCGCCGATGCGCTGGCTGACGATGGCGATTTTCTTCTTCGTGCCGAAATCCTGCACGGAGCTGTAGGAGGCCGGCACCACCACCTTGCCCGTGGTGTCGACCACGCCGTGCACATTGCGCTCGTCGTCATCGCCCGTCTGGCGTTCGATGTCGATCAAGCCATCGTCGCGCTGGCAGATGTTGTCCACCCCGTCCATCAGCAGCGCGCCGTCGGGCAGGCGCAGCAGGCTGCTGGCGCCGTCCGGCGCGATTCTCTGTACCAGATGGGGGCTGATGACGTACAGGGCGCCGGGGGATGGCGGCAGCACCACCGTGCCGTTGAGGTCCAGCACGCCGTGTGCATCGGAGGTGTCCGCCGTGGCAAAGGTGATCCAGCCATCGTCCGCGTAGTAAACGCCCAGGTCGACATAGCGCTGCGACAGCGGCACGATCCAGCGGCCATAGGGCGTGACCAGGCCGGCGACGTCCGGTTCAGCGGCGTCGCTGACTGCATAGCACAGCGCGTCTTCCTCCCATCCCGCCACTTCCAGACCTTGCAGGAACGGTACATCTTCCGCATCGAGTTCCTCGACATCGGCCAGTTGCGCGCTGGCGGACGCCGACCAGTAGCCGGTCGCAGGCGATGCGGAACCAGCGGCCAGCAGCGGCGCCAACGCGTCCCGGTCGCCGCGCTGCAGGGCAGAGTGCAGGGCATGCGCCTCGGCGCGCAGGGCCTCGAGCGCGGCCGCGTACTCCGGCGTGCCGATATCGTGCGCGATCAGCTGCACGCAATCGAGGATCAGCCACGCCTGGCCGCTGGCCAGCAGGCTGCTGATGGCGCTGCGCGCGACGATGGCGGCCGCGTCGCGCGGCCGGTCCATCAGCGTTGATAATGCTTGCCAGCTGGCCTGCGCCTGCGCCATCGGCGCGGCCAGCACGCAGGGGCAGTCTTCGCCATCGCCGTAGATGGGCCAGGCGACGGCTTGCGTGCCGGCGCCGATGAGCAGCTTGAACAGCACGGGTACGTCCAGCCGCCATTCAGCCAGGCCCGTGATCGTCTCGATGTCGAAGCCGGCCTGGCCGGGTAAAAATGCGGTGCCGAACAGGGCTGCGGTATTGATCATTGATATTTATCTAAAAGTAAACGGGGCATTCAGGGCGTGGGCGGCATCACCCAGTGGGCCAGCGCGCTGCGCTCCAGGCCAAGGTGTTTGGCCACGGCGGCCGCCTCGAAGGCCCACAGGCCGTAGTAGCCGCCCAGGCCGTGCGCGCGCAAATGGCCGTTGAACCAGTCTTCGTGCACCAGCGCGCCATGCCAGCTGGCCAGGTAGTGTTGCAGGTGCTCGAGCTGCTGCGCCGGGTCGTCCGCGTCCAGGCACTCGAACAGGGCGGAATAGGGTTCGGCGAAATACCATTCGTCGACGGCGGGACGCTGCGCATCGATGGTCGACAGCAGCGCTTCGTACACGCCGTCTTCGCCATCGAAGGCCGTCTGCAGGGCGGCCAGGCGCATGGCCAGGTCGTGGCGGCCGAACAGCAGGGCCGCGCCCAGCAGCTGCAGGGTGCGCGCATAGTCCGTCAACTGTTCGAAATCAAAGGCGGGCAGGGCATCGTCATCGTAGGCGGCGGCCAGGGCCGCGCGCGCCGTTTCGCAGGCGGCGATGGCCGCTTCCAGCGCCGTCTCCACGTCAGGCAAGGGCAGGCCGGCCGTGTAGCGCAGCGAGAAGACCTGGTAAGCCACGCTGGCGGCGGCGCACGCCCAATAGGCGGCGTCGCCGCCGTCGACTTCCGCCTGCGCCTGGGCGCGTTCATAGGCGGCCAGCAGGGCGTCAAGATAGGCCAGGTTGCGCGCAAAATCGAAGGGGGTACCGAAAGGCGCGGGCGGCGTCTGGCGCGGCGCGTGGGGCCACGGTTCCTGCGCTGGCAGACAGACATCGGCGCACTCGCGCTGGATGGCCCAGTCGGCGAAGATTTGCTGCAAATATGCCGCCGTCTCGTCGTCGTGGACGATGGCGCCCGCGCCCACCAGGGTCGTGCCCAGCAGGGTATAGCCGGGGAAGCGGCTGCTTTCGTAGGCGATGGTGGTCACGCTCTGGATGGCCTTGCCGTCGCTGAGGTCGCGCACGCGAAAGTACACGTCGTCCCAGCCCGTCAGCGGCGGCGCTGGCGCTTCGTTCGGCAGGGTGGCCCAGCTGCCGTCCGCCTGCTCTTCATAGGCGTCGAGCAGTTCGTCCAGGCCGCCGGGGCGGTCGATGCGGTTGTTGGCATCGTATTGCAGGTCCAGTTCGGCCGCAAACGCGGCCGCGTGGCGGCCCTCGAAGACCAGGTATTGCGCGTTGATCGTACCGACCAGCAGGTCCGTGTGCTGGCCTGCCACGACCAGCACCTGCGGCAGCCGGAACCAGTGGTAGCTGGGGATGCCGGCCATGGGGCCGCCTTCGTCCGCTTGCGGGTTATTGAAACGCAGCTGTTGCAGCCAGTTGTAGCGTTCGTGCCGCTCCGCTTCCGTGCCGCTGCCGCGGCCGGTCAATTCTTCAAACAGGGTATTCAACAACATCATGCATCTATCCTAAAAAAGCGTTCATGCCGCTGCCGCTGCCGTTTGCGCAAACGCAAACAGCGCGTCGAGCACGGCGTCCGGCTGCTCGGCCATCAATTCGTGCCCGCTGTCGACCTGCACCACCTTGCCATGCGCGATGGCGGACGTCAGCCAGCGGGTCGATTTGGGCGGCGTCATCATGTCGCGCGCGCCGAAAATGAATAAAGTGGGGCAGTGTACCGAAGCGGCCGCGATTTCGCCGTTCGCGTAGGCATTGCAGGCAGAAAAATCCGTGTGAAACACGTGAGCGGGATTGAGCGCGGCGATGCGCTGTTTCAGGCGCCGCGCGCCGCCCATGGCATAGAAGCCGGGGCCGGGAAACGACGGCTTTTGTGCGATCGACGAGTGCGACCAGATATTGACCATGTCGATGGCCGCCTGTTCATCGTTGAGCGACGTTTCCAGCAGCGCCGGCGAGACTTTCATCGGGTAGGTGGAACCGAGCATGGCCAGGTGGCTGACGCGATCCGGCGCCAGGAATGCCGCTTCCAGCGCGATCAATGAACCCATGCTGTGGCCGACCAGCATGGCCCTGGATGCGCCGGCCCCGTCCAGCACGGCGAGTATCCAGCGCGCCAGGTCTGCCACATTATCCTTTGCCGCGCCGCCGCTGCGGCCATGGCCCGGCAAGTCGACGGCCAGCACGTTCCAGCCGTGGTGGGCGAAATAGCGCGTCTGCAAGGCCCACACGCTATGGTCGTTCTGCGCGCCGTGGATGAAGACGGCCGTGGGCTGGTGCGGGTTGAATGGTTTGCCGCCCGTGTAGCAGTAGGCCGTGGCGTTGTCGATGGTGAGCTGCATGTCAGGCGCCTTTCTGCGACAGTTTCAGGCCACGGACCAGGTCTTCGATCAAATCGTCGGCGTCTTCCAGGCCCACCGACAGGCGCATGGTGCCCTGCGTGATGCCTGCCTGCGCCAGTTGATCGTCGGGCACGCGGAAGTGCGTGGTGGAGGCGGGGTGGATGACGAGCGACTTGGCGTCGCCCACGTTGGCCAGGTGCGAGAAGATCTTCAGGCTGTCGACGAAGCGCTGGCCCGCCGCGCGGTCGCCGTGCAGGCGGAAGGTGAAGACGCCGCCCGCGCCCTTCGGCAGCAGGGTTTTCGCCAGCTCGTAATCGGGATGCGACGGCAGTTCCGGGTAGGACACGGATTCCACGGCCGGATTGGCCAGCAGGAAATCGATGACCTTGCGCGTATTGGCCACGTGGCGGTCCATGCGCAAGCCCAGGGTTTCGATGCCTTGCAGGATGGCGAAGGCGTTGTGCGGACTCATGACGGCGCCGAAGTCGCGCAAGCCTTCGCGCCGCGCGCGCAGGGCGAACGGTGCCACCGTCGATTCCTCGGCGAAGACCATGCCGTGAAAGCCCTCATACGGTTCGCATAGTTCGGCGAAACGGCCCGTCTGGTCGTAGGCCGCCTGCCAATCAAAAGTGCCGCCATCGACCAGCAAGCCGCCGATGGCCGTACCGTGCCCGCATAAAAACTTGGTGGCCGAGTGGAACACCAGGTCGGCGCCATGCTCGAAGGGGCGCAGCAAATACGGCGTGGTGAACGTCGAATCGAGCATCAGCGGCAGCTGGTGTTCGTGCGCCAGGGCGGCAATGGTCGGGATATCGAGCACGTCGAGGCCGGGATTGCCCAGGGTTTCCGCGAACAGCACTTTGGTATTCGGGCGGATGGCGGCGCGCCAGGCATCCACGTCGCGCGGGTCGACGAAGGTCGTCTCGATGCCGAAGCGTTTTAATGTATACGTCAGCAGGTTGTGCGAGCCGCCGTACAGGGCGCGCGAGGCAACGATGTGCGAGCCGGCGCCGGCGATGGTACATAAACCCAGGTGCATGGCGGCCTGGCCGCTGGCCGTGGCGATGCCGGCCACGCCCCCTTCGAGGGCGGCGATGCGCTCTTCCAGCACGGCGTTGGTGGGATTCGAAATGCGCGAGTAGACGTGGCCGGCCCGCTCCATGTTGAACAGCGAGGCCGCATGGTCCGAACTCTTGAAGGCAAACGAGGACGTGAAATGGATGGGCGTGGCGCGCGCGCCCGTGGCCGGGTCGGGCGCGGCGCCCGCATGCAGGGATAAGGTATCGAAACCGGGGTATTTCGGGCCGCTCATGGTGTCTCCGCCAAGTTTTATAGTGGCAAGATCGTAACCTGATTTGCAGCTGAGCAAAAGGGCTCCTGTGCAGGGCGCATGGGGCCGTGCTGGCGGACGGTCAGGCTCAGCTCGCGTGTAACCTGAAGTGTAAAAAAAGTGACCGGCGCGGTGCGGCGGTGGTACGATATCGTATCAGCGATATTCGGGCTGTCTTAGCTGTGCGCGTGCGCCGCGCCGCAGGGAAGCAGTTGCAAGCGAACGAAATCCTGGGCTTCAGGCGCACTCTCATGCATGTCCACCAGGAAAGATTTTATGCCCGCAATATCGTTCGACGGCTCCCTTGCCGTACCCGGACCCTCTATCGTCGACGGCCTGTGCCAGGCAGGCTGGCTCATGCAAGAGCATTTCATCTCCCCTGAACTGAGCCGCCAGCTGGCCGCCGAATGCGTGCAATCCATGCTCAGCGGCAAGATGAAGGGCGCCGGCGTGGGCAGCGGCCATGCGCCGCTGCTGCAGCCGGACATCCGGGGCGACCATATCGAATGGCTGGAAACGGGCAGGTCAAGCGCGTGCGACCGCTACCTGGCACACATGGAAGCGCTGCGCCTCGTGCTCAACCGTGAGCTGTTCCTGGGGCTGGAAGAGTATGAAAGCCATTTCGCCCTGTACGCGCCGGGCGCCTTTTACCGGGCCCATCTGGACCGATTCCGCGACGACGACAAGCGCACCGTGTCCGTCGTGCTGTACCTGAACGACGACTGGCTGCCCGAACATGGCGGCGCGCTGCGCCTGCACCCGCAGGATGGCGCTCAGGTGGATATCTTGCCGCAGGCGGGCCGCATGGCCATGTTCATGTCGGGCGAGATGCTGCACGAAGTGTTGCCGACGGCGCGCGAGCGCCTCTCGATTGCCGGGTGGTTCCGCCGCCGGGGCTGATGAAAAGTTGCGCGCAATCCCCCTCGATTTGATTGCGCGCAAGGCTGGATTTTTCCGCAGGCATAGGCTACAGTCGCAGTAAGGGCTTAGAATAACTAAAATACCAATCACGCGGACAGGACGGCCAATATGAAAGTATCTGAAATTCTCCAAGTCAAGGGCAATATCCTCTACACGGTCACGCCTGACCAGCCCCTGCTTGACGCGGCCAATACCATGGCTGAAAAAGACATCGGTTCGCTGGTGGTCATGGAATTTGGCGACCTGGTCGGCATGCTGACCTTCCGTGAAGTGTTGAACGCCTTGCATGAAAACGCGGGCCAGATCGGCGGCGGCACCGTGCGCAAGCACATGGATGACCACCCGATCACCGTGACCCCGGATACGGAAGTCAATGAAGTGCGCCGCATCATGCTGGAAAAGCACGCGCGCTACCTGCCCGTCATGAATGCCAAGACCTTGCTGGGCGTCATTTCCTTCTACGACGTGGCGCGCGCCGTGCTCGAAGCGCAAAGCTTTGAAAACCAGATGTTGAAAGCGTACATTCGCGACTGGCCGGCCGAAACGACGGACTGATACCACGATGCAGTAAAAACAACGCCGGCGATTGCCGGCGTTTTGCATTCGCGATCCAAGGTGCAACCTATGCCGCGCCCTGCAGCGCTTCGTTGTTCAGCCAGGTGCCCAGCGCCGTAGCCGTCATGGGGCGGGCGAACAGAAAGCCTTGCGCCATCGGGCAGCCCAGCGCCTGCAAAATCTGTGCTTGCCGCTCGTCTTCCACGCCTTCGGCGATCACGGCCAGGCCCAGGTTGCGGCCCAGCTGGATGACCATTTCCGCGATGCTGCTGCCGCGCGCCGATCCCGTGATCTCGGTGACGAAGGCGCGGTCGATCTTCAGGCGGTCCACCTGCAGGCGCTGCAAATAGGACAGCGAGGAAAAGCCCGTGCCGAAGTCGTCGATGGCGATGCTCACGCCCGTCTGCTTGATCTGCCACAGCATCTTGATCAATAAGTCCGGCTCTTCCATGGCCATCGATTCCGTGATTTCCAGCTCGATGAATTCGGGCGGCGCCTGCGTTTCTTCCAGCGCCGCGCGCAGCATTTCCAGGAACAGCGGGTGGCGGAACTGCACTTGCGACACGTTGACGGACATGACGAAGTTGCGGTGGCCCTGCTCGCGCAGCAGCACCAGTTCGCGGCACGCCGTGCGCAGCACCCATTCGCCGAGGTCGATGATGATGCCCGAATACTCGGCGATCGGGATGAAGCGGTCGGGCGAGATGAACTTGCCGTCCGGCGTCTGCCAGCGCAGCAGCGCTTCGGCGCCTACGGGCCGGCGCGTGGTCAGGTCGATTTGCGGCTGGTACACGACAAACAGCTGGTCCTGACTGAAAGCCGTGCGCAGCGCGTGCATCATGCGGACTCTCTCTCGGATTTCGATGCCCATGCTGCGCGAAAAATAGAAATGCCCGGCGCGCTGCTGGCTTTTGGCCCGTTTCAGCGCGATGTCGGCATCCTTCAGCGCATCGGCGCCCGTGCCCGCATGTTCGCCCAGGCGCACCAGGCCCAGGGTGGCTGACAGCTGCACGTCCTGGCCATCGATGCAGAACGGCGGCTGGAACAGGGCCAGGATATTGCCTGGGTTGACTTGGGACGAGTCGCCCAGCACGCAAAAGATATCGCCGCCCAGGCGCGCCACCGTCAGCTGCGGCCCCAGCTGGGTTTGCAAGCGGCCCGCCACGGCGATCAGCAGCGTATCGCCGAACTGGTGTCCCAGCGCGTCGTTGGTTTCGGCAAAGTGGTCGAGGTCGACCAGCGACAACGTGGCGTCGTCGCGCGCGGGGCCGGCCAGGGTGGCGTCGAGAATTTCCACCAGGCGCGTGCGGTTCGGCAGCTTCGACAACTGGTCGTAGAAGGCGGCGTTGTGCAGGTGCGATACCAGCTCGACGTTGTCCAGGCCCACGGCGACGTTGCTGCAGAATACTTCCAGCAGGCTTTCATCGATGGCGGAAAGGGGGCGCGGCAGCATGAGGTAGGCGGCCGCGTCGCGGCCGGCCTTGCCCGCGAAGTACAGCGTGGCGTAGTCGTGTGCGTAGACATTGCGCCGCTGCGCCAGCGTGTGCTCGATGGCGGCCATCACGCGCGGGTTTTGCAGGCCGCACAGGGCGCTGTGCGGCAGGCTGGAAAAGCTGCCCGTGCAGGCCGAAACGAGCAGCTCCTTGCTGCCATTGTCCTGCAAGTCCTGCACGCACAGCACGCCGTCGGCCCGGGTGCCCAGCAGGTCGGCGATCTGCGCCAGCACGCCGGCCGAGAAATTCTGTACGCCATGCAGCGCCATCAGCTGCGTGCTGGCGTGGACGATACGGTCCAGGCCGCGCCGGCTGCTGTTGATTGAACGGATCTGCTCGTACGAGCGGATGGCCGCCGTCACCGTGGTAAACAGCTTGATGCGCGTCAGTTCGGACTTGGTCTTGTAGTCGTTGATGTCGAAATCGCGGATGGCGTCGATTTCCGGCGCATAGCCGGGCTGGCCCGTGCGCAGGATGATGCGCACGTCCGTCATTTTCAGCGTTTCGCGTATGTAGCGCACCAGGTGCAGGCCCGCGTCATCCTGTTCCATGACCACGTCGAGCAGGATGACGGCGATGTCGTCTTCATGCTTGAGCAGTTCGCGCGCCTGGCCGGCCGAATACGCATGCACGAATTCCAGCGGGCGGTGCTGCATTTCCAGATTGCCCAGGGCGAATGTGGTGGTGGAGTGGACGTCTTCATCGTCGTCGATGATCATCACCCGCCAGACGCTGCGCTGTGCGACGGCCAGCGACGCCGCTGGTTGCTCATCGAGGAATACCAGGTCGTCGTGATCGTCCTTGTTGGCGTCAAGGGGGATGATCGGTGCGGGCATGTATAGCTTCTCCAGGATGACTCAATACGGAACGTGAGCACATCAGAAATGTCCATGGCGTTGTTGTACTGCCTCGCCGTACTCGCGTACTGTCTTCGGCAGTACGCCTAGCCCTGGGCATTTCTGATGCACTCTGGAACAACGAAAAACAGCACTCAACTATCGTTGCGTTGCCTCGCCGTACTTGCGTACTGTCTTCGGCAACGACGCCTGGCCCTGGGCATTTTGTGACGTGCTCTCGGCGCAGCCTAAATCTGGGTTGGCGTTCAGTATTGTGTGCCGCGCTCTGATCCAAGTATATAGCTATTTAATAAGCAAAATGTTTTTTTAAGTCTATTCTGTAGGGCAATATTTCTTGCATTGCATGATTGCGACGCTTATTTGGTATTTTTTATGCGAAAAAATAACGCGGGATTTTAAAATGGCGGTTTGGGGCGGGGCGAAAGGCGCGGCGGGAGGGTGGGTGGCGGGTAAATATCGGGCAGTGGCCTGGCATTAGCGGCATGGCATGCCCCGCAGGCTGGTAGAATTGAGTTTTCCAGTCCTCACCACTTCCTACTATGTCCGGCAATTCTTTTGGCAAGCTGTTTACTGTTACCACTTTCGGCGAATCGCACGGTCCGGCCATCGGCTGCGTGATCGATGGCTGTCCGCCGGGCTTGATCCTGTCGGAAGCCGATATCCAGCCCGAGCTGGACCGCCGCAAGCCGGGCACTTCGCGCCACGTGACGCAGCGCCAGGAATCGGATACCGTGGAAATCCTCTCCGGCGTGTACCAGGGCGTGACGACGGGTACGCCCATCGCGCTGCTGATCCGCAATGAAGACCAGCGCAGCAAGGACTACGGCAATATCGCGGAAAGCTTCCGCCCCGGCCACGCCGACTACACCTACTGGCATAAATACGGCGTGCGCGATCCGCGCGGGGGCGGGCGCTCGTCGGCGCGCCTGACGGCACCCGTCGTGGGCGCGGCGGCGATTGCCAAGAAATGGCTGCTGCAGCAGTACGGCACCACGTTCAAGGGCTGCATGAGCCAGCTGGGCGATATTCCCGTGCCGTTCCAGTCGTGGGAGCACGTGCATGCGAACCCGTTCTTTGCCGCCAGCGGCGACGCGGACCTGATCGCGCGCATGGAAGCGGCGATGGACCAGCTGCGCCGCGACGGCGATTCCATCGGCGCGCGCATCGACGTGATCGCGCAAAACGTGCCGGTCGGCCTGGGCCAGCCCATCTACGACAAGCTCGACGCCGACATCGCCTATGCCATGATGGGCATCAATGCCGTCAAGGGCGTGGAAATCGGCGCCGGCTTCGATTCGGTGGCGCAAAAGGGTTCCGAGCACGGCGACGAACTGACGCCGGAAGGCTTTATCGGCAATAACGCGGGCGGCGTACTGGGCGGTATCTCGACGGGACAGGACATCAGTGTGTCGATCGCCATCAAGCCGACGTCGTCGATCCGCACGCCGCGCCGCTCGATCGATAAAGAGGGCAATCCCGTGATGGTGGAAACGTTCGGCCGCCACGACCCCTGCGTGGGCATCCGCGCCACGCCGATCGCCGAAGCCATGCTGGCGCTGGTGCTGATCGACCACGCCCTGATGCACCGCGCGCAATGCGGCGATGTCAGCGTGAATACGCCGAAGCTGAAGTAAATTGAATGTTGTCGGATGACGGGCCTGCGGCCCGGATCCGACCTACGACCCATGCCATGGAATGCTGTCGGATGACGGGCCTGCGGCCTTAATTCGACCCGCGACCCATGCCATGGAATGTCGTCGGATGACGGGCCTGCGGCCCTGATCCGACCTACGGCCCATGCCATGAAATGTTGTCGGATGACGGGCCTGCGGCCCTGATCCGACCTACAACCCATGCCATGGAATGCTGTCGGATGACGGGCTTGCGGCCTTAATTCGACCCGCGACCCATGCCATGGAATGTTGTCGGATGACGGGCCTGCGGCCCTGATCCGACCTACGGCCCATGCCATGTAGGTCGGATTAGCGCGCAGCGCGTAATCCGACACCATTGTCGGCGCTTCCTGTCACGCCACCTTGTTCGCCACCAATTCCAATTGATGGCGCATCTCCACCGACTGCACCAGCAACGCCCGGATATCGTTGATCAGGTTGAATTCCGTCTGATTCAATTGGATCGGCGGGAAGCTGTCGTCCCAGTCGCCATATAAAAATCCCGTGGGGTGGCCGTTGGCCGACAGCGGCAGCACGACGAAGCTGCGCGCTTCCGACAGGGTCGTCTTCCACCATTGCGGCAGCTTGGCGGCGAATTTCGGGTCGCGCGCGTTGTCGATGAAGATCACGCGGTCGCTGTTGAGGGCCGCATGGAAGACGTTCGGCTCATACGCGTCGCCAAACACCATCAAATCCTGCAGGTCCGCCATGCCTTCGCCCAAGCTGATGCGCGCCGAATACAAATGGTCCCTGTGGTTGCGCACGAACGCCACCGAGCGCGAAAAATCGAAGCCCTGGTGCAGCGTTTCGAGTGCCATCGAGACCATCTGTCCCGGGCTGGCGCTGCCGATGGCGCCGCGCAGGTCGGCCAGGCCGCCGATCAACACGCGATTGCCTTCGGCGCGCATGCGCGTCGAGGCCAGCTGGCGCGCGCGCCGTTCGGCCGGTTTCGACAGCGGTGCGATCGACAGGTCGGCCGCCGCCATCGCCTTGGCCTTGTCCACCGCCACCACCAGGTCGGTCGCGGTGATGCCCAGGGTGCCCGCATAATCGTCGATCAGCGCATGCACCTGCGCCGCGCCGGCCGCATCGTCATGCCACAGCGAGTCGGCGCAGCGCGCCGCCATCGTCGACAGGCCCGCCATCCAGTCGACGCCGCTGACGGGGGAGTTGTCCGGCGACGGGTCCATCGGACGCATGCCGTTGATCAGGTGCTGCGGCAAGCCCCAGTGGGCGGCCGTGGCATAGCCCACTTCGGGCAGCGACAGGCCGAGGATTTCGCGCGCGGCGGCAGCTTCGTTGCCGGGACCCGCATGCGCCTGCATGCGCGCCCAGAAATCCGTCATGTAGAACGTCACCATCATGCGGCCCAGGGTGTGCAGCATGGAGCAGACGACGGCTTGCTCCGCCTGCAGGCTGCCGGCGCTGGTGGCCACCTGCTGCGCCACCATCCCGGCCAGCACGGCTTTTTCCATTTCCACGTGGGCGCTGACGGAATCGGGCGACGCCTGCGACAGCTCCTCGATCAGCTTCAGGCCCAGCGCCAGGTGGCCGATGGCGTCGATGCCGAGCACCAGCACGGCCTTCGAGACCGTGTTGACGCGCTGGCCGAAGGCCGAATACATGCCGCTGTTGGCCAGCCTGAGCACCTTGTGCGTGAGGACAGGGTCGGACAGCACCGTTTGCGTGATGTCGAATTCGTGGTCATCCTCGCCGCGCATGGCGCCCAGGATGGCGCTGATGGCTTTCGCGAAGCCGGGCATGTCGCCTTGCTGTCGCGTGCGCGCCCACAGCAGGTCCAGGGTGTTTTTGCCGAGCTGTGTCGGTACCGTGAAATGACCTGGATTCATTGCACCCCTCCGCGCGGTTCATTGGCAGACGGCGCAGGCACCAGCGCCGCATAGGTTTTGTCGCTCAAGGCCGATAGCGCGGCATGGGCCGGCATCGGCTTGCCCGTCAGGTAGCCTTGCACGTACTGGCAGCCGCGCGACTCGATGAAGTGCATCTGCTCCTCGGTTTCCACGCCCTCGGCCACGACGGACAAATTCAAATGCTTGGCCAGGTCGAGAATGGTGTTGCAGATGGCCGCATCCTTGCTCGATTCGGGCAAGTCCTTGATGAAGGTGCGGTCGATCTTCAGCACGGAAATGGGGAAGCGCTTCAGATACGCGAGCGAGGAGTAGCCGGTGCCGAAATCGTCGATGGCGATGCGCGCGCGGCGCTCCGTCATCTTGACGAGGATGGTTTCAGCATGCACGGGGTCGATCATCAGCGTGCCTTCCGTGATTTCCAGCACCAGGTGTTCGCCGGAGAGACCCGAAAACGCGATGGCTTCATCGAGCACGTCGAGGAATTTATCGTTGCGGAACTGGCGCGGGCTGATGTTGACGGAGATGTACAACGGCCGTTTGGCCACTTCCTGGAACTGCTTGAGCTGCACGCAGGCCGCCTTCAGCGCCCAGGCGCCGAGCAGGTTGATCAGGCCATTGGCTTCCGCAATCGGGATGAAGCGCACGGGCGGCACCAGGCCCAGTGTCGGATGCTTCCAGCGCATCAGGGTTTCGAAGCCCTGGATCTGCCGCGTGTGCGCGTCGACGATGGGCTGGTAAAACAGCAGGAATTCGCCTTCGCGCACGGCGTGGAACATGGCCGCTTCCAACGAAATATCGTGTTCCGACGGGCCGTTCAGGCGCGGGCTGTAGACCAGGCAGCGGGCCTTGCCCGTTTCCTTGGCGCGCGACATGGCCGCATCGGCCAGCGCCACCAGGCGCACTTCATCCTCCGCGTGCAGCGGATAGATCGATACGCCGACGGAGGCGCCCACGTAGATCGTGTGGCCATCGACTTCGAACGGCGCCTGCAGGGTGGCCAGCAGGCGGCCCGTCACCAGCTTGATCTGGGCGTCGGTGGCGCTGCCAGGCAGCACGGCGACGAATTCGTCGCCGCCCACGCGCGCCAGGGTGTCGCTGTCGCGCAGGGTCTTGCGCAGGCGCGCGGCGGCCAGGCGCAGTACGGCGTCGCCGACGGGGTGGCCCAGGCCATCGTTGACCTTTTTAAAACCATCGAGGCCGATGGTGGCGACGGAAAAGCCCTGGCCCGAACGGGCGGCCTGGGCGATCACCATGCGGATGCGGTCCGACAGCAGCAGGCGGTTCGGCAGACCCGTGAGCGCATCGTGCGTTGCCATGTGGCGCAGCCGTTCTTCCGTGTTGTGCTGGGCCGACGTGTCGCGCCCGACCACCAGCAATTCGGCCACGCCGGCCGCGTTCATATAAGACGACAGGCGCAGCTCGAACCAGATTTCCTGGTCCGGCGCTTGCAGGCGCACTTCCAGGCGGCCCGGCTCTTCCAGCGCGTCTTCCAGCGCCGCCTGCAGCGCCGCGCGCGACGCTTCGGTGGCCAGCGGCAGCAGCAAATGGCCGGACAGGCCCGAGGGCGCGCCGAACAGGGTGGCCGCGCGCTTGCTGGCGAACAGGATCAGGCCGTCCGTATCGAGCCGGAACACGACGTCGCCTGCCTCTTCCATGAGGTTGTCCAACTCGTGGCGGGCCTCGCGGTGGGCGGCGGATGGGGTACTGGAAAACATCGTGCTGGCTTTTACCTTTTTATTATCAGTGCCGGCGCTCGCTGCAGGGCAGGGCGCCAACGGAAACAGTGCATCGTGCGTGACGCGCGCCATAGGGGCCGGAAGGGCGGCTATCGGAACGCGATCCACACGAAATGTATCATTGAAAAGCATTCGATTACATGAAATAAAGCAACATTGCTTCAGGTTTTGTAAATATTCCTGCCTTCCATGAAAAAAATCATGCCGCGCGACACACATGGGTATTTTCATTCCACATGGAAACATTTATCTGCGCTTGCTTCCCCTGGCGCGCTTGCCCCGCCTTGCGCTTTGCGCTAGTCTGGCTGGCAGACGGTGTTGACGGCGCGCCCGCGGCAGGCAAGGGCGCCATGATAACAAATCGCGGGAGACCCCCATGAATGCTTTTGATACGCATGAAGTTTTCAACCAGGCCACGCCGTTTGAAAACGTCAACCTGTTCGCCTGCGACCCGGCGCTGATCGAAGCGCTGCTGCGTGAAGGCGGCGGCGCGGCGCTGCAGGAGCTCGACGCGCTGGGCGACAAGCTGGGCCGGCCCGAGACGTATGCGCTGGCGCGTCTGGCCAATATCCACACGCCCGAGCTGCAGCAGTTCGACCGGTCCGGCCGGCGCATCGACGAAGTGCTGTTCCATCCGGCCTGGCATGAACTGATGGACATCCTCGTGGGCGCCGGCGCGCACGCGTCGCCCTGGGCCTCGCCCGGTCCTGGCGCCCAGGTGGCGCGCGCGGCCGCCTATCTATTAGTGGGACAGGTGGAAAACGGCACGCAGTGTCCCGTGACGATGACGTATGCCTCGGTGCCTGCCCTGCGCCAGGCGCTGGATCTGCCGCAGATCGCGCAGCGCTGGCTGCCGAAAATCCTGTCGCGCGAATACGATCCCCGCTCCTTGCCGGTGGAGCAGAAGCGGGGCGCCCTGGTCGGCATGGGCATGACGGAAAAACAGGGCGGCTCGGACGTGCGCAGCAATACCACGCGCGCCGTGCCCGTGCCGCCGGACGAGGCGCAAGCGCTGTTCGGTGCAGAGGCAGGCGGCGCCTGGCGCATCGTCGGCCACAAATGGTTTTTTTCGGCGCCCCAGTGCGACGCGCATCTGATCCTGGCGCAGGCGGACGAGGGCGGACTGTCGTGTTTCTTTTTGCCCCGCTACCTGCCCGACGGCAGCCGCAACGCCATCCGCGTG
The DNA here is from genome assembly GCF_020858135.1 of Janthinobacterium sp. FW305-128. Lineage (NCBI taxonomy): Bacteria > Pseudomonadati > Pseudomonadota > Betaproteobacteria > Burkholderiales > Oxalobacteraceae > Janthinobacterium > Janthinobacterium sp. FW305-128. Next base: position 29,366 of record NZ_JACYMK010000002.1, read on the forward strand.
CAGCGCCTGAAAGACAAACTGGGCAACCGCTCGAACGCCTCGTCGGAGGTGGAGTTCACCAATGCCTACGGCTGGCTCGTGGGGCAGCCGGGGCGCGGCATTCCCACCATCCTGGAGATGGCCAGCCATACGCGCCTCGATTGCGTGCTGGGCAGCACCGGCATCATGCGCGCCGCCTTGACGCAGGCGCTGCACCATGCGCGCCAGCGGGCCGTGTTCGGCAAGCCGCTGGCCGAGCAGCCGCTGATGCAAAACGTGCTGGCCGACCTCGCGCTCGAGTCGGAAGCGGCCACGGCGTTTGCGTTGCGCCTGGCCCGCTGTTTCGATGAAAAGGACGATGCAGGGCAGGCGATGCTGGCGCGCGTGCTCACGCCGGCCGGCAAGTACTGGATCTGCAAACGGGGGCCCGGCTTCGGCGCGGAAGCCATGGAAGTGCTGGGCGGCACGGGCTACGTGGAAGAGGCGCCGCTGGCGCGCCTGTACCGCGAACTGCCCGTCAACTCGATCTGGGAAGGCTCGGGCAACGTCATGTGCCTCGACGTCTTGCGCGCCTTCGGCAAGTCGCCGGCCGCGCGCGACGCCCTGGCGGCCGAGCTGGCGCTGGCCGGCGATGATGACGCTTCCTTTGTGGCCTGCCGCGCGCGCCTGCTGGCCGACCTGGACGGGCCGCAGACGGATGAGTTTGGCGCCAGGCAACTCTCCGAACGCATCGTGCTGGCCGTGCAGGCGGCCTTGCTGCTGCGCCATGCGCCGCCGTTCGTCGCGCAAGCTTTCCTGCAGTCGCGGCTGGTGCAGGCGCCGGGCGGGGCGTATGGCCGCTTGCCGGCCGGCACCGATTGCGCGGCCATCCTGGCGCGCGCGCTGCGCGAGTATTGATTTCAATAAATCCGAAAATTCCGGCCACAGGCGGGCTGCGGACTGGGATAATGCTGCAATCCATGATTTTATCGACACACAGCGCGCTTGCGGTGCATGCTTGCCGCCGCGCCAGAGAGTAGAGAAAGAAAAACAATATGAAACAAGACCCACGCTTCCCGAATTTGTTCATTACCGATCACCCGTTGATCCAGCACAAACTGAGCCACATGCGCGAGCACGACACGTCGACGCGCACCTTTCGCGAATTGCTCAAGGAAATCACTTTGCTGATGGGCTATGAAATCACGCGCGATCTGCCGCTGACCACGCGCGAAATCAAGACCCCGCTGGTGACCATCGATGCGCCCGTCATCGCCGGCAAGAAACTGGCCATCGTGCCCATCCTGCGCGCAGGCATCGGCATGAGCGATGGCTTGCTGAACCTGGTGCCGTCGGCGCGCGTGGGCCATATCGGCGTGTACCGCGACCCGGCCACGCACATGCCCGTGGAATACCTGGTGCGCCTGCCGGACCTGAACGAGCGTACTTTCATCCTGTGCGACCCGATGGTGGCGACCGGTAATTCGGCCGTGTATGCCGTCGATGTGCTGAAAAAACGGGGCGTGACGGACGAGCAGATCATCTTCCTGGCCCTGGTGGCCGCACCGGAAGGCGTGACCGTGTTCCAGAACGCGCACCCGAACGTCAAGATGTTCTGCGCCGCGCTCGACTCGCACCTGGATGACCACGCCTACATCGTGCCGGGTCTGGGCGACGCCGGCGACCGTATCTTCGGCACCAAGTAAGTCATTCAGGCGAGTATTGCGATGGCAACCTTGATCGATCCGGATTTCCGCACGCGTTTGCGTGCGTTGAACGAAAAGTATGCGGCCAGCGTGCCGGCCCTGATGCAGGCGATTGCGCAGGCAAGCGGCCGCTGCGACAGCGAAGGCGCCCGTCTGGAACCGTTGACGGAGCTGCACCGCGCGCTGCACGCGGTGGCCGGCTCGGCCGCCACCTTCGGCTTTGCCGCGCTGGGCCAGGAATGCCGGCGCATCGAACAGCTGGTGCGCGCCATGCTCAATACCCCAGCGCAAGCGGTGGCGGAATGGCCCGCCTTGCGGGCGCAAGTGACGGCGCTACTGGACTGGGCCGGACGTGATGCGGCCGCCACCCATTTCACCGCGTGAGCGACAGCACTACAGAGATGTGGTTGCAATGATTCATTTGATGCAACGCAAAGCACCCGCGTCGAAGATTAGGATATAGTGTCTCCATGCCGCTGGTAAAGGGCGCCGCAAGACGGGGATTTGGCTATTAAAGTAGTGTTCGCAAGTTTATTTTGCGAAAGAATGGTTTTTCTCAGTTTTGTTGGTATAATTGGGCATCGTTGGATTCGAGGTAGTAGTGCAGTTTGTCTGTCATTTCTTTCTTGCTTCAAACGATATAACGGGCGCAAGCCCAACTTAACTGAAATAGGAAATTGTAATGGCAACTGGCATCGTAAAATGGTTCAATGATTCGAAGGGTTTCGGCTTTATTACCCCTGACGAAGGCGGCGAAGATCTGTTCGCTCACTTCTCGGCTATCCAGTCGAACGGCTTCAAGTCCCTGCAAGAGAACCAACGCGTTTCTTTTGAAGTGACCGCTGGCCCTAAAGGCAAGCAAGCTTCGAACATTCAGCCAATCTAATACGCTGGATCAAACGAAATAAAGAAATCCTCGGTCTCCGAGGATTTTTTTTCGCCTGAATTTCCGTGAGGTATGGGTTTTGCGTGGGCTGCGCGCTCTTTTGGCGTGCTTGCGTCACCGTGTAGGTCGGCTTAGCGCTTGCGCGTAAGCCGACAATGGCGGTGCTGGCGAGGTGCATGGGCTGGCGGTGTCGGCTTACGCTGCGCTAAGCCGACTTACGCCGACTTGCGTCGACCTACGTCGACCTACGCTGACCCATGCCGGCCTGCGTCTCGCACGTCGCGGTGCGCAATCAAGCCGTTGCGAATACCTCTGATTTTTGGCCGGCATGCCTCGCCGGGCAGGCGGGTAGCTGGTAGGTCGGCTTAGCGCTTGCGCGTAAGCCGACAATGGCGGTGCTGGGGAGGTGCATGGGCTGGCGGTGTCGGCTTACGCTGCGCTAAGCCGACCTACGCCGACTTACGTCGACCTACGTCGACCTACGCTGACCCATGCCGGCCTGCGTCTGGTACGTCGCGGTGCGCAATCAAGCCATTGCGAACCCCAGTGATTTTTGGCCGGCATGCCTCGCCGGGCAGGCGGGTAGCTGGTAGGTCGGCTTAGCGCTTGCGCGTACGCCGACAATGGTGGTGCTGGGGAGGTGCATGGGCTGGGGTGTCGGCTTACGCTGCGCTAAGCCGACCTACGCCGCCCTTAGCCGACCTACGCACGATCAGGGGGCTGAAGTTGTTCCTTCATGCGTCACGACGGGGGCAAAACTGTCGCGCAGCAGCTTGGGTCCGGCATCCTCAGATGGCGCGCTCGCGCCAGTAGTCGGGTTGGGAATATGCATGCCGCAAAAAATCCACAAATGCCCGTATGCGCAGCGGCAAGTGGCGGCGTTGGGCGAAGACGGCATAAATATCATTGCCCGGCGCGGCGAACTGGTCCAGCACCGTCACCAATTGGCCCGATTCGATCTCCGCGCCCACTTCCCACATCGAGCGCCACGCCAGGCCCTTGCCTGCCAGGGCCCAGTCGTGCAGCACTTCGCCATCGTTGCAGACCATATTCCCTGCTACTTTCAGAATCACATTCTTGCCGTTTTCGCGGAAGGTCCAGCCCCGCTGGCTGCCTTCGCTGCTGATCGCCAGGCAATTGTGCTTGACCAGGTCGGCCGGGATACGCGGCGTGCCCGCCCGTTTCAGATAGGCGGGCGAGCCGACGAGCACGCGCTGGTTGTCGGCCAGCTTGGTGCTCACGAGCGAGGAATCGGACAGACTGGCGATGCGGATGGCCACGTCGATGCCTTCGCCGATCAGGTCGACGAGGCGGTCGTTCAGATTCAGCGACACCGTCACGTCGCGGTGCTCGGCGACAAACGAGGGAATCAATGGCGCCACGTGCTGGCGCCCGAAGCCGGCCGGCGCGGAAATGAGCAAATGGCCGCTGGCTTTGACGCTGCGCTCGGCCACGGCCGCTTCCGCCTCTTCCAGTTCCCCCAGAATGCGCTGGCAATCTTCCAGGAAGGCGGCGCCTTCATTCGTGAGCGCCAGCTTGCGCGTCGTACGCTGCAGCAATTTGACGCCCAGGCGCTGCTCCAGCGCGTCGAGACGGCGGCCTATCATGGCCGGCGCGATGCCTTCCGCGCGTGCGGCGGCCGACAGGCTGCCCTTGGCCACCACTTCCACGAAGGTCGATATTTGTCTGAACTGGCCCATGTGTTGCTCCCGCTATGTCATCACTTGTGATAAAAACGCATAGATGAAGTGATTTTTAATCTCGTTTCCATGCCTTATAGTGCAATACTATAGAACAAACGCGCCGCCTGGCAGAGTGTTTTTGCGCCTCTGTCCAGCTTGCCTGCGCAGTTGTTGCGCTTATACTTGGATCACCAGATTTCCTTTGCTTATATTGACTAAAAACCGGAGAACTTCATGACGCAGAACACGATCGCACTTCCCGATGGCATGCAAATCACGGGTGACATCGCCCCCGGCTACGAACAGATTTTGACGCCGGCCGCGCTGGCGCTGGTGGCCAAGCTGACGCGTGCATTCGAGCCGCGCCGCCAGGAGTTGCTGGCCGTGCGCGTGGAACGGGCCAAGCGCCTCGACGCGGGCGAGCGTCCTGATTTTCTGCCAGAAACCGCGCACATCCGCGACGGCGACTGGAAGATCGCGCCGATTCCGAAGGCGCTGGAATGCCGCCGCGTGGAAATCACCGGTCCCGTCGAGCGCAAGATGGTCATCAACGCCTTCAATTCCGGCGCGGACAGTTACATGACGGACTTCGAGGATTCGAACACGCCGAACTGGGATAACCAGATCACGGGCCAGATCAATATGTATGACGCCGTGCGCAAGACGATTTCGCTCGAGCAAAATGGCAAGTCGTACAAGCTGAACGACAAGATCGCGACCTTGGTTGTGCGTCCGCGCGGCTGGCACCTCGATGAAAAGCACGTGCTGGTCGACGGCAAGCGCATTTCCGGCGGCATTTTTGATTTCGCCCTGTTCATGTTCCATAACGCCAAGGAGCAGCTGGCGCGCGGCGCCGGCCCGTATTTCTACCTGCCGAAGATGGAATCGCACCTGGAAGCGCGCCTGTGGAACGACATCTTCGTCATGACGCAAAACGAACTGGGCTTGCCACAAGGCACGATCAAGGCGACAGTGCTGATCGAAACCATCTTGGCGGCGTTTGAAATGGATGAAATCCTGTACGAACTGAAGGAGCACAGCTCGGGCCTGAACGCGGGCCGCTGGGATTACATCTTCTCGTGTATCAAGAAATTCAAGCTGGACAAGGATTTCTGCCTGGCCGACCGCGCGAAAGTCACGATGACGGCGCCCTTCATGCGCGCCTACGCCTTGCTGCTGCTGAAAACCTGCCACAAACGTGGTGCACCGGCCATCGGCGGCATGGCGGCCTTGATCCCGATCAAGAATGATCCGGAAAAGAACGACATCGCCATGGGTGGCGTGCGCAACGACAAGGCGCGCGACGCCACCGACGGTTATGACGGTGGCTGGGTTGCCCATCCGGGTCTGGTGGAACTGGCCATGGGCGAGTTCACCAAAGTGCTGGGCGACAAGCCGAACCAGATCGAGAAGCAGCGTCCCGACATCGACGTCAAGGCATCGGACTTGCTGAACTTCCAGCCGGAAGCGCCGATTACGGAAGCCGGTTTGCGTTACAACATCAACGTGGGCATCCACTACCTGGGCAGCTGGCTGGCCGGCAACGGTTGTGTGCCCATCCACAACCTGATGGAAGACGCGGCCACGGCCGAGATCAGCCGCTCGCAAGTGTGGCAGTGGATTCGTTCCAGCAAGGGCGTGCTGGAAGACGGCCGCAAGGTGACGGCAGACATGGTGCGCGCCATGATTCCGGAAGAGCTGGCCAAGGTGCAGCGCGATGCGCCGGGCGGCAATGGTCCGACCTATGTGCGCGCCGGCCAGATTTTCGAGGAAATGTCGACGTCGGAATCGTTCGCCGAGTTCCTGACCTTGCCGCTGTACGAGGAAATCTGATCCTGATCAAATGACAGCATAAAAAAATCCCGGCGATGCGATCAGCATCGGCCGGGATTTTTTATGGCGAAAGGGTACGTTTAAAAATTATTTTTCCACATCCGCAAAGCTGCAAACGCTTCGACGGGCGAAGCATCGGTGGTCAGCTTGCCTTCCACCTTCAGGCTGCTCAGGATGGCCGGTTCGCGGTAGCGCAGGAAGGGGTTCGTGGCCTTCTCAAGGGCAATGGTTGACGGCACGGTCGATAAACCCTGCTGGCGCTTTTCCGTGTCGATGGCGATGCGTTCCTGCAAGGCCACATTACCCGGCTCGACGGCGTTAGCGAAGCGCAAATTGGACAAGGTGTACTCATGCGCGCAAAATACCTCGGTATCGTCGGGCAGGGCGGCCAGCTTGCCCAGCGAGTCGGCCATCTGGCCCGGCGTGCCTTCGAACAGGCGGCCGCATCCGCCCGCAAACAGGGTGTCGCCGGAAAACAGCCACGGTGCGCCGCTGCGCTCGTCGCGCTGGCGCACGTAGGCGATATGCCCCTTCGTATGGCCGGGCACGTCGATGACGGTCATTTGCAAGCCCAGTTCGGGCACGTAAGCGACATCGCCTTCGGCAAGCGGTTCCGTGATGGCTGTGATAGCCTCATTGCGAGGTCCGAAGACGGGGACGGCGAAATGCTGCAACAATTCAGGCACGCCACCCGTGTGGTCGGCGTGGTGATGCGTGAGTAAAATGGCGGACAAGGTCAACTGATGGGCTTTGAGCGCATCGAGGATGGCCATCGCATCGCCGGGGTCGACCACGGCGGCGTGGCGGCCGTCATGGATCAGCCACAGGTAATTGTCGGCAAAAGCGGGCACGGCAAGTACCGATAAAGCGTGTTCAGGGGAGTGTGTCATGAGCAAAAGAGAAAACTGAATGGACAGTGTGGCATCCGAAAAATCCATTATAGCGCTTGACGGCTGGCTGCAGACGCCGGCCGGTGTGTACGTGCGCGCCTGGGAGCAGCAATGTCTCGACAGTCTGACCGTTGACATCTTCGGTTTTAATGCCGTGCAGATAGGTTTGCCCCAGCTCGACGCACTGGCCGCCAACCGCATGCCGAATAAATGGCTGCTCGATTCGCGCCTGCCATCGCGTCCGCCGCAAGAGAGTCGTTTGACCCTCGTGTCGGCCTTTGACGAGTTGCCGTTCGACTCGCAAAGCCTGGACCTCGTGGTCTTGCCGCACGTGCTTGAATTTGCCGCCGAGCCGCACCAGGTCTTGCGCGAAGTCGAGCGCGTGCTGATCCCCGAGGGGCGCGTGATCGTCTGCGGCTTCAATCCGGCCAGCCTGTGGGGCGTGCGCCAGGGGCTGGGGCGGGTCACGGGACGCCATTACCTGCCGCAGGCGGGCGAGCTGATCTCTATGCCGCGCATGAAAGACTGGTTAAAATTGCTGAACATGGGCGTCAGCCAAAGCTACTTCGGCTGCTACGCACCTGCCTGCAGGACAGAAAAATGGCTGCGCCGCAACGCTTTCATGGACAAGGCGGGCGCGCGCTGGTGGCCATATCTGGGCGCAGTGTATATAGTGCAGGCGATCAAGCGCGTCAAAGGGATGCGTTTGATCGGTCCGGCGTGGACCAAGAAACCGGCGACGGCGCCCGCAGGCGCACCGGTCACGAATAAAAGGCGGGAACAGCAAGATGGATAAGGTAGAGATTTACGCCGATGGCGCATGCAAGGGCAATCCCGGCACGGGCGGTTGGGGCGCGCTGATGGTAGCCGATGGCGCCAAGAAAGAAATTTACGGCGGGGAACTCAATACGACGAATAACCGCATGGAATTGAAGGCCGTGATCGAAGCCTTGACGGCGCTCAAACGTCCGTGTCAGGTGGTGCTGTATACCGATAGCCAGTATGTCCAGAAGGGCATCAGCGAATGGATCCACGGCTGGAAGGCGCGCGGCTGGAAAACGGCGGCCAAGGCGCCCGTGAAAAACGTCGACCTGTGGCAGGCGCTCGATACGGCCCAGGCCGTGCATGAAGTGGAATGGCGCTGGGTGCGCGGCCACAATGGCCATCCTGGCAATGAGCGAGCCGATCAGCTGGCCAACCTGGGCGTGGAAACCGTGCGCGCCTAAGAACGCCCAACCCAACCTACTGCGCGGCGCGCTTTGCGGCCTGTGATGCTCGCCGTACTAGAGTACGGTTGCGCTTCTCGGCCACAAATCACTGCCGCTCGCTACGGTTTTGTTGGGCGTTCGAACATGTCTGGGTGCGATTGCAGCAGTACACAGGTTTGCTATACTGTGCCCTTCGCTTTTTGCTTTTACGAATGAATCCGCCATGCGTCAAATTGTTCTCGATACTGAAACCACCGGCCTCAACCCGCGCACGGGCGACCGCATCCTGGAGATCGGGGCGGTCGAACTGAACAACCGCATGTTGACGGGGAATAATTTCCACCATTACATCAATCCCGAGCGCGATTCGGAAGAGGGCGCGCTGGCCGTCCACGGATTGACGACGGAATTTCTCAGCGACAAACCGAAATTCGCGGAAATCGCCGACGAATTCCGCGCCTACATCGCCGGCGCCGAACTGATCATCCACAACGCCCCGTTCGATATCGGCTTCCTCAACGCGGAATTCAAGCGCCTGAACCTGCCGCCCGTGCATGAACAAGTGGTTGGCGTGATCGATACCCTGGTGCAGGCGAAGGAAATGCATCCGGGCAAGCGCAACTCGCTCGACGCCCTGTGCGACCGCTACGGCGTCTCGAACGCCCACCGCAAGCTGCACGGCGCGCTGCTCGACTCCGAATTGCTGGCCGACGTCTACCTGGCCATGACGCGCGGGCAAAACAGCCTGAGCATGGAAGAAGAGGTGGAAGTGGCCGCCGACGGCGCCGTGCTGGAAATCGTGCCCCTGGCCGAAGTCATCTTCCAGAGCGCCACGGCCGACGAACTCGCCGCCCACGCAGCCACCATCGCCGGCCTCGACAAGGCCGCCAAAGGCCAGTGCATCTGGAGCGCCGTCACGTCGCCGCCAGCGGCCGCCTGAGAAAAAAGCGGGGCATGGTAAATTTCCTCTTGCCAGCCCTTGCAGATGCCGCAACACCTATGCGATAATTCGCCTCGCTTCGGGAGGTTAGCTCAGGGGTAGAGCACTGCATTCACACTGCAGGGGTCGCAAGTTCGAAACTTGCACTTCCCACCAAATTTTTCGTTTGTATTCAATGACTCAGGATTTCATCTTTTGTCTGAATACGAACTTGGGGCAAACTTGGGGCAATGGGATTTTCGTCCATTGTCCAGTCCCAAACGATACGGCCGCTTCCTGCGGCCGTTTTCATATCAAGCAGGCTTACGCCTATCATATCTCTTCCTTGCTCTCAAAGCCTAAGCCACGCATGTCGTCTGCTATCGGCCGGGCGGAAACGGTCGGTCGCGACCTTCAGCAGTCCCTGCAAGTTCATATTTTTATCTGGACGAACAATAAAGTCGGACATCCTAGACGGCACATTTTTCATCGCAGCGCCAGTGGCGTCAGAGCCATGCCAGACGGGATATCAATCTGCCCGGCCCAAGGCGCCCCGTTCCACCAAGCGGTGGGCGTCCCCCGTGTTAATCCGTGTCAACTTGCCGGATTGCGCGCCGTGACGATCCATGCCGCGCCGTCGATCATCACCGAGCGCTCGCCGGGGCGGCCCGCGAAGACGGTACGGACGGCGACCGCGGCGCGGGCACGGATCTCATCGGGCTGAGCGGCGAGCACGCGCGACAGCGGGCCGACCTCGAGCGCCATCTTCACCGCGTCGTCGATCGCAGCGTCCCGCGTTCCGCCCTCGCCGAACGGGACGGAAGCATCGAAGGGCGCGATAGCGATATCGGTGAAACCGGCTGCCGTCAGGATGCGCGTCACCCGATCCCGCTCGCCGAACGAAAACGGGCCGGGCGCTTCGGGATCGGGCGGCGCGGTCAGCGCGACGATGCCCTGTATCGCGCCCATCGGCAGGCGCATCCATTCGTTCTCGGCCGCGCCGCGCCAGCAGACGAAAGCGACCCGCCCGCCCGGCCGCAGCGCGCGTCGCATATGGGCGAACGCCCCTGTTGGATCGCCGAAGAACATCACCCCGAAACGCGAGAACAGGATGTCGAACGCGCCTTCCGGCAACTCGGCACTGCTGGCGTCGGCTACCAGGAACTGGGCCGGCGTATGTTGTGGCGTAAGCGTGCGTGCGCGGCCGATCAGCGATTCGGATATGTCCACGCCCAGCACTTGCCCCTGCGCGCCGACGCGGGCGGCCAGAGCCAGACTCGACGCGCCTGCGCCGCAGCCGACGTCCAGCACGCGCTCGCCCGTCGCGGGCGCGGCGGCTTCGATCGCGGCTTGGCCGAACACCGCCACCATGGCATCAAGCCGGGCCTGGTTTGCGACCCAGCGCTCTCCGCTTTGATCATTCCAGTCGGCGACCTGATAGGCATTTTGCTCTGTCATGCTATCTCCTTGTTCTGATTTGTTCTTGACTAGACCCCTTTTGTCGAGGCAGGGGGGAATGACACGAGTCGGCCCCACGCCGCGATCCGTTCCGCGATCGCCTCGGGGGCCTCGATGTGTAGGAAGTGGTCGACGTCGGGGGACGACCTCCATCGCATGCCGTGCGGCGAACCGATGGCGGTCCTCGACCTGCGCGGAGAGGATCTCATGAACGTGAGTGGGTGAGGAATTGCGAGCGCGGCCGCGCGTTCGATCTGCTCCGCCGCCAACCCCGACAGCAGCGCTCCCGGATAGATGACGGGCGGAGGGATGTGTACACCGGCGCTGTCGGGTTCGATGGCCATGCTCATCACAAATCTGTGCCCTCAAACCAGCATCGACTGCTGAGCGGAGATACCCGCCGTTGCGCCCTGCGATATTGCCGTGGTGACCGAGGCCATGGCTGGGTTTGCAAGATCGCCGGCGGCGTAGATGCCGGGTATGCTGGTTTCGCGGCGCTCGTCGACCTTGATGGCGATGCCCAGTGGCGTATTGACTGTAGCGAGGCCCAGTGATTCATGCAGGCTTGCGGACGGCTTGTTGCGCGGATGCGCGAACAGGATGTCGACCGCGACATTGGTGGCGGTATCGAGCTTGACAGTGGCATTTTCGCCTCCGTGTCGGGTGATTTCCATGATTCGGCCATCGACGACAGGTATGTTGCGGCGCGCCAGATCGGCCCGGATATCGGGTGGAATGTCGTGCCCATCGGCGAAGACCGTCAGCGTCTCGGTCCAATCGCCGTACAGCCTGACATAATTGTGCGACTGCGGACCAGACCAGACAAGGCCCCAATGCTGGCCGGCGACTTCAAAACCGTCACAATAGGGGCAGGGCACAATGGACGTGCCCCAGCCTTCGGCGAAGCCCGGGATATCAGGCATTTGATCGACGACGCCATAGCTCAGGATCAGGCGACGTGCCCTTAGGCTTTCGTTATCGTCAGTGACGACGCAGAAATCGTCGATCGTACCGGAGATGCATTCGGCACGGGCAGTGACCAGCCTGATCGTTGGATAGCGCGCCAGCTGCTGCCGCGCCTCGACCAGGATGTCCAGCGGCGGCTTGTGATCGTGGCCGAGCAGACCATGCGAATGGCCGGCAAAGCGGTTGCGCGGCCGGCAACTGTCGAGGACCGTGACCTTGCGGCGGGCACGGCCGAGCTGCAGGGCGGCGGCGAGGCCAGCAAAGCTGCCGCCGATAATGATGACGTCATTCATGGTGATGGACTCCGTGTGTGGGTGAGGGCTGGGCAGGGCTTGGCGCGCAATAACCTGTCCATTGGGTTTGCACGTTTTGGATACTATGTGGTATCCTAATTAAAGAATTGGATACTGTCAAGTACTGGAATTTTTATGACTGAAAAAAATCAGGGCCGGCGCGGCCGGCCAACCAACGAGGCGCTTGGCCAAACGATCGCCGACGCTGCGTGCGAGCTTTTTGTGGAATTGGGTTTTCAAGCGACGACAATGGACAAGGTCGCCCAGCGGGCGAAGATATCCAAGCTAAGCATCTATCGGCACTTCGAGAACAAAGAGGCGCTGTTTAGCGCTGCCATTGCGGCCCGCTGCCATCAGTTTGCACCGCAGGCCCTGTTTGAAGGCGTAGACGGTTCGGCCGAGGATCAGCTCATGGCGGTGGGATCATCCCTGCTTCGCACGTTCTTGAACCCGGACGTCCGTCGTATCGAAGCCATGATCATGGCCGACAAGACGAGTCAACAGTCGCTAAGCAAGCTCCAATACGAAGCAGGCCCCGCCCATGTCATCGCCCAAATCGAGGCTCTGTTGCGTCAGTTGCACGCGAAGGAGGTTCTGCATGTGCCCGATCCTCGCCGGTCCGCCCGCTTGTTTGCCGCGCTGTTAAAAGGTTCCGATCTGCTGATCATCGCACGCTTCAATGAAGCGATAGCGGAGGACGACAACGAAATCGAATCCTATTGCCGGTCCGCAGTCGCCATGTTCATCGCCGCGCACGGTGGCAACGACCATGCGGGCGGATGCAGCTGATTGCTCCGGGCATTTCATAGTAGCGGGAGGGGGGGCTTGGTGGTGCGAAAACTTGCCAGACAGTGCCAGGCTGAAAACGAAAACAGCCCGCATTTAGGCGGGCTGAGAGGTGCTTTAGTGCTCTTTGGTGTCGGCTTATGCCTGACGCGGGACCATCCCACTCGATTACTTTTTGACTGACGGGTACATTAAACCACTGCACTGACTCGTTTGCCTCATCCGAAGTCGGGTAACTTATCTGAATGGCTGTTGACGAAGATGAGGCGAGCGAATTCGTTCGACAAATAGACCTAGATCGCGTGTGATCGCAATCGACCGCTCGCATTTCGAGGGTACTCCGATGTACATGTAGTAGTCATAGCCAAAATGGACATACGCCTTGCCTGGCACGACGAGTTTTCCCCAGGCCTCTTCGCGAAGGACAAGACGCGCGAAATCGAGGCTTTGAGCAATAGATAGGTTCCCCCGGTGCAGAAAGCCATCTGCGGGGGCGTCGCGACATTCCAATGCCGTCAACGCCAATGACTCGATACCTGCCTCATCCAGGAAACTTTTCATAGCAGACAGGTAGCTATTTTCAACATTCAGATACACCGCCTCAGACAGCATCCCAGCGTCAAATACCCGTCCGATATCAGATCGCGAAGTCCAATCGCAGCCTGTGTATCCGCCTGTCGCATCTCTCAGCGAGGGGTCATATTTTGTTACACGGTATTGATTCTTCATGGTCGCGATTCAGGCAGAAGGGAACTGAGCAAATCCATCACTGACAAAGGCTGCTTTTGGCTGCGGGTTCAATCGATCAACGCAACACTTTAACTTAAATGCATCATTGCAGAGCTGAATAGATAGGCCAGCCCGATCTCGTCGTTGGATCGGGCAGCTACGAGATCGCACACCAGGTGCCTGGCAGGACGCCCATGCCAAACACGATCCATCGGTTTTTCATCTTTCAAGAACTATGTCTCAGGAGCGTCTCAGCTACTGGCGCCGATTCATCACTGGAAATTGAGCGAAGAAAAACGTGCTTTCGTTTCCTTCAATGCATTGGATGGCATGCGACAATTTCCATTAGCTCCGCTGCAGCCTTAGAGGCTTGCTCGATCGTCAGTGAGTATTCTTTTCTAAAACTGCGAACCAATTGCATCCTTTCTCCGGCTTTGGCAAAAGAAATCAATTCTGAAGAACCCACAAAAATACCGCCGAGCACTATCGGTTCACCCTTGCGCGAAATCGGAAGGGCTGGAACAATTTCAATCATAGACTGTGCAACACCAGCCTGTATGAGAGCATTTGAAAACTCGCTGCGGACTATCCAACGTACTTCCCCACGTCTTTTCAGCAGATGCTCAACAGGCAGTAGCTGCGTTAGCGCTCCGCAAAATCGCTCCATACCGGACGCATCAACTATCAAGTCACCGTCATCGGCAAGCATCCGCAAATGGCTTTCGACCTCGCACGCGTCATTTGCATGCATCCACGGTGCAAGCCGAAGATGCGTCGGCTTATAGTTGATGATGCTGACGGGCGGCTGCAGGTCTAAATAGCTCCGCACAATCTCGAGCAGTTCGCCAGCAGGCCCGCTGCAACGGTCAAAGGGCAAACATTCAAACACAGCAGCCAGCATCGTGTGTGCAGCGCACCCTTCTTTCGGACTCCACAACGAAAACAACTGAGGCTTCGAACTCGAGGAACCGAAAACTCCGTTAATGCTAATTCCATCCAAGCCAAGCTGATTCCACTGTTCATCCCACTCCATTAACATGGCGGAAGAACGTCTATGGAGTGTCGCCATTTGTTCACTTTCGACTGACAAACTATGTGTAATGCGCGGAAGAAGGCCTGTCTGAAGGGCTTCAAATGTGGCCAGTCCCGTGGCCTCACCTTCAATCCGAATTGAACATTGGCGATGGAAGGAGGGAGAGATATTGAGGACGAGATCGAAAATGGACATATCTTTTTAATATTTTTAATGAAAGTTCAGTCTTGCCCGCTGATGCTTCAGTACTTGTCAATAGTTCACTGACGAGATTAGACAATGGAAAAATTTGATTTTGCTTGCTCATTTTAGCCGTTCTGATTATTCAGCGGCATCGCCATCGGGACGGTCGTTTCCGTACCGCTGGGCAGTTACTTAGGGGGCATATATGGCTGGCGCAGTGCATTTATAGCAGCCGCGGCTGTCGGAGGGCTAACACTTTTGTTTCAATTGTTCACGCTGCCCCGTATGGCGCCGCGCACGATGACGCGCACCACATCGGTACTGCGATTGCTCCGTCGCCCGGGGATCGGGATCGGGATGTTGGGCTGCGTACTGGCCCATACCGGGCAATATGCATTGTTCACCTATATTCGCCCTGCTCTTGAAAGCGTTGTCCATATAGATGTAAACGGTTTGTCTCTGATGCTCCTGGGTTTTGGTGTCGCCAACTTCGTTGGCACGCTGCTGGCCGGCTGGCTAATGGAGCGTAGCCTGCGTGCCACTTTAGTGCTCATGCCTGCGCTGGCGGGCTTGGCGGCACTCGGCAAGATCCTGCTGCCAGTCCAAGGAACAGGCCTGATGTTTTTGGTCGCTGTGTGGGGCCTGGCGCTTTGGTCATGGCGCAAGCTCGTCGCCGCCTTCGCGCAGCAAGCCACAGCAGCTGCTTTTCAGTTTCCAGCGGAGTTTGATGCCCGTCTCGTACCAGATGAAATACACCCACAGCATCTTGTCCGGCAGCGCCCGCGGCGCTCTTTGCCTGTTCGACGCCAGCACTTCGTCAATGACGTCTTGCGGCACGCGCGACCGGACGGCGACGCGGGCTGTCTGGATGGGCAGCGAGCGGGACATGGCATGCACGCCGTTGCTCCATGCCTGCAGTGCTACCGGCTCGGCAGGCATGTCCGGGTAGGGATAGGGCCATACCTTCCATTCGAACTCCACCCATTGCGGCAGTTCGCGGCCATCGGGCGCGGCACCCATGGTCTTGCCGCCAGTCATGGGATTCTTGTCGGGTCCCAGGGAGCCAGGGGTCGGAAAAAATACGCCGTTCGCCGTTCGCGCGCGCAGCACGTCGACCTTCTTGCCTTTGATGCCGTTGCTGAACGTTACGATCATGCCGGGGCCGTCCTGCGACCGTGTTACAGAGCAGGCTGCACAGAGGGCGATGGCCGCCAGGAAGCAGATCGTCTGAAGCAGATGTTTTTGCATGATAGCGCCTTGCAGGAAGTGTTGAAGGTGGGGGTGACGGCCACGGCGGGCGCGCCGGCCGGTGCTGGTTGCCTGGGGCTTTGGTCATGGCGCAAGCTCGTCGCCGCCTTCGCGCAGCATCTTGCAACAGCCTTGCAGCAGCCTCCAGCGAAACTTGATGCCCGTGTCGTACCAGATGAAATACACCCAGAGATCCTTGTCCGACAGCGCCCGCGGCGCTCTTTGCCTGTTCGACGCCAGTACTTCGTCGATGACGTCTTGCGGCACGCGTGACCGGACGGCGACGCGGGCCGTCTGGATGGGCAGCGAGCGGGACATGGCATGCACGCCGTCACTCCAGACTTGCCGCGCTACAGGATCAGAAGGCCTGTCCGGGTAGGGATAGGGCCATACCTGCCATTCGAACTCCACCCATTGCGGCAGTTCGCGGCCATCGGGCGCGGCGCCCATGGTGGCTCCGCCGGTCATGGGATTCTTGTCAGGACCTAGTGAACCAGGGGTCGGAAAAAATACGCCGTTCGCCGTTCGCGCACGCAGCACGTCGACCTCTTTTCCTTTGATGCCGTTGCTGAAGGTCACGATCATGCCGGGGCCGTCCTGCGACCGTGTTACAGAGCAGGCTGCACAGAGGGCGATGGCCGCCAGGAAGCAAACTGCCTGGAGCAGATGTTTTTTCATGATGGTGCCTTGCAGGATGCGTTGAAGGTAGGGCCGGCGGCCACGGCGGGCGCGCCGGCCGGTGCTGGTTGCCTGGGGTTTTGGTCATGGCGCAAGCTCGTCGTCGCCTTCGCGCAGCATCTTGCAACAGCCTTGCAGCAGCCTCCAGCGAAACTTGATTCCCGTCTCGTACCAGATGAAATACACCCAGAGATCTTTGTCCGGCAGCGCGTTGGGCGCTCTTTGCCTGTTTGACGCCAGCACTTCGTCGATGACGTCTTGCGGCACGCGCGATCGGACGGCGACGCGGGCCGTCTGGATGGGCAGCGAGCGGGACAGGGCATGTACCCCTTCGCTCCAGACTTGCCGCGCTACAGGATCAGCGGGCCGATCCGGGTAGGGATATGGCCATACCTGCCATTCGAACTCCACCCATTGCGGCAGTTCGCGGCCATCCGGCGCGGCACCCATGGTCTTGCCGCCAGTCATGGGATTCTTGTCGGGACCTAATGAACCAGGGGTCGGAAAAAATACGCCGTTCGCCGTTCGCGCGCGCAGCACGTCGACCTCTTTTCCTTTGATGCCGTTGCTGAACGTTACGATCATGCCGGGGCCGTCCTGCGACCGTGTTACAGAGCAGGCTGCACAGAGGGCGATGGCCGCCAGGAAGCAAACTGCCTGGAGCAGATGTTTTTTCATGATGGTGCCTTGCAGGATGCGTTGAAGGTAGGGCCGGCGGCCACGGCGGGCGCGCCGGCCGGTGCTGGTTGTCTGGCGCTTTGATCATGGCGCAAGCTCGTCGCCGCCTTCGCGCAGCAAGCCACAGCAACTGCTTTTCAGTTTCCAGCGGAGTTTGATGCCCGTCTCGTACCAGATGAAATACACCCACAGCATCTTGTCCGGCAGCGCGTTGGGCGCTCTTTGCCTGTTCGACGCCAGCACTTCGTCAATGACGTCTTGCGGCACGCGCGACTGGACGGCGACGCGGGCCGACTGGATGGGCAGTGAGCGGGACATGGCGTGCACGCCGTCACTCCAGACTTGCCGCGCTACAGGATCAGAGGGCCGATCTGGGTAGGGATAGGGCCATACCTGCCATTCGAACTCCACCCATTGCGGCAGTTCGCGGCCATCGGGCGCGGCGCCCATGGTGGCTCCGCCGGTCATGGGATTCTTGTCGGGTCCCAGGGAGCCAGGGGTCGGAAAAAATACGCCGTTCGCCGTTCGCGCACGCAGCACGTCGACCTTCTTGCCTTTGATGCCGTTGCTGAAGGTCACGATCATGCCGGTGCCGTCCTGCGAGCGTGTTACAGAGCAGGCTGCACAGAGGGCGATGGCCGCCAGGAAGCAGATCGTCTGAAGCAGATATTTTTGCATGATGGCGCCTTGCAGGAAGTGTTGAAGGTGGGGGTGACGGCCACGGCGGGCGCGCCGGCCGGTGCTGGTTTCCTGGGGTTTTGGTCATGGCGCAAGCTCGTCGCCGCCTTCGCGCAGCATCTTGCAGCAGCCCTGCAGCAGCCTCCAGCGAAACTTGATGCCCGTGTCGTACCAGATGAAATACACCCAGAGATCTTTGTCCGACAGCGCGTTGGGCGCTCTTTGCCTGTTTGACGCCAGTACTTCGTCGATGACGTCTTGCGGCACGCGTGACTGGACGGCGACGCGGGCACGTTTGTGCGGCAAAGTCCGGGTCAGCAAGTCCACACGGTCGTTCCATGCCTGTAGGGCGCTTGACTCTGTTGGTGGAGGCGGTGCTGGATAGGGCCATTCGGTCCATTCGAACTCCACCCATTGCGGCAGTGCGCGGCCATCGGGAGCGGCGCCCATGGTCTTGCCGCCTGTCATCGGATTCTTGTCGGGACCAAGGGACCCGGGGGTCGGAAAAAATACACCGTTCGCCGTTCTCGCACGTATGACGTAGACTTTTTTGCCTTTGATGCCGTTGCTGAAGGTCACGATCATGCCGGGTCCTTGCTGCGAGTGTGGTGCGGCACAGGCTGTGCAGAGGGCGATGGCCGCCAGGAAGCAAACTGCCTGGAACAGATGTTTTTTCATGATGGTGCCTTGCAGGAAGTGTTGATGGTAGGGCGGTGGCCACGGCGGCCACGGCGGGCGCGCCGGCCGGTGCTGGTTGTCTGGGGCTTTGGTCATGGCGCAAGCTCGTCGCCGCCTTCGCGCAGCATCTTGCAGCAGCCCTGCAGCAGCCTCCAGCGAAACTTGATGCCCGTCTCGTACCAGATGAAATACACCCAGAGATCCTTGTCCGGCAGCGCGTTGGGCGCTCTTTGCCTGTTTGATACCAGCACTTCGTCAATGACGTCTTGCGGCACGCGCGACCGGACGGCGACGCGGGCCGTCTGGATGGGCAGCGAGCGGGACAGGGCATGTACCCCTTCGCTCCAGACTTGCCGCGCTACAAGATCCGCAGGCCTGACAGGGTAGGGATAGGGCCATACCTGCCACTCGAATTCCACCCATTGCGGCAGTTCGCGGCCATCGGGCGCGGCGCCCATGGTGGCTCCGCCGGTCATGGGATTCTTGTCAGGACCTAGTGAACCAGGGGTCGGAAAAAATACGCCGTTCGCCGTTCGCGCACGCAGCACGTCGACCTCTTTTCCTTTGATGCCGTTGCTGAAGGTTACGATCATGCCGGGGCCTTGCTGCGAGTGTGGTGCGGCACAGGCAGTGCAGAGGGCGATGGCCGCCAGGAAGCAGATCGTCTGAAGCAGATATTTTTGCATGATGGCGCCTTGCAGGAAGTGTTGAAGGTGGGGGGGACGGCCACGGCGGGCGGGTCGGCCGGTGCTGGTTGTCTGGGGCTTTGGTCATGGCGCAAGCTCGTCGCCGCCTTCGCGCAGCATCTTGCAACAGCCCTGCAGCAGCCTCCAGCGAAACTTGATTCCCGTCTCGTACCAGATGAAATACACCCAGAGATCCTTGTCCGGCAGCGCGTTGGGCGCTCTTTGTCTGTTCGACGCCAGTACTTCGTCGATGACGTCTTGCGGCACGCGCGACCGCACGGCGACACGGGCCGTCTGGATGGGCAGCGAGCGGGACATGGCATGCACGCCGTCGCTCCATGCCTGCAGTGCTACCGGCTCGGCAGGCATGTCCGGGTAGGGATAGGGCCATACCTTCCATTCGAACTCCACCCATTGCGGCAGTTCGCGGCCATCGGGCGCGGCGCCCATGGTGGCGCCGCCATCTTTCATGGGGTTCTTGGCGGGACCTAGTGAACCAGGGGTCGGAAAAAATACGCCGTTCGCCGTTCGCGCGCGCAGCACGTCGACCTTCTTGCCTTTGATGCCGTTACTGAACGTTACGATCATGCCGGGGCCGTCCTGCGACCGTGTTACAGAGCAGGCTGCACAGAGGGCGATGGCCGCCAGGAAGCAAACTGCCTGGAGCAGATGTTTTTTCATGATGGTGCCTTGCAGGAAGAGTTGACGATGGGGCTGCTGGTCATGCTTAGGCCATAGCTGGCCAGCCAGAGCTTGTATTTGTTCATGTCCACCAGCCCGATATCGGGATTGGCCATCGTGCCGCACTTGTAAGCATCGGGGAAAAAATTGATGAAATCGTTGGTATCCGAGGTTCGCTTGCCATCGAAGACCGCGTCCGTTTGCGATACTTCCTTGCCGTTTTCATAGCCGACGTATCTGGTGACGGTGATGTCGTCGCTGTTGAACCTGTTGCCGCTCCGGTCATGCAAGATGGGGTTGGTAATGGTGCTCCATCCATTGTCGTTGAGCTTTGTATTATCAATCGCGATTCCCTGCCCCTTCGCCTGTTCAACCATCCACATCAGCGCCACATCGGACAGGTCGCCGGTGCCGAAGCCGCCGCCGATGTCGGAATGGCTGCCAATGAATGCCTTTTCGAGGCGGTTCGCCGAACTGGTCTGGCCGGGTCTGTCCATGATGGAGCGCAGATCGAAGTCAGGCGGCCCACCGCGGTGCTCGTTCAGCGCCACGGCGTGCACCGCGTATTTGACGGCGGCCGGTACTGAAAAGAAGTATTGTTTTTCGTCCTGATGCAATATGCCGAGATGCGGCACGGTATCCCACAAGCCTTCGAAGCGCAGGTTCAGGCAGCGGCTTTTCCCATCAGTCACATAGGCGCCGTCATTTTTCTTGAGGTTGTCGGCAACGACATTGAGAAAAAAGCGTGCCTCGGCTGCACCACGGCTAAAACCCACCACGTCAATATTAAGAATACTGGTATCGCTATCGGTTCCTATGAAATTGTTGAGAAATTTCAATCCCAGGCTCACGCGCTGATCGAAGCCTTCGCCCGTAATAGCGCTGCCGGCGTAGGGCATATCCTGGTTGGTGGTGCCGATGCCGGTGATATAGAATTTCTTTCCATTTTGAATCTCGTCGTAGACCTCGTAGAACTTCAGCACATTGGAAATCGAACTGTCCGGTTTCGGATGTTCGCTGTTGCCCGTGCCATCAAACGCAAACAGGATCAGCCCGTTCGGATCGACATATTTAAGCGGATTGCCCGCGACATAGACATAGACGTAGCTGTTGGTGCCGGCACGCAGACCCAGCGGGTCGGGCGTCAGGTAACGGCCCTGGGCCGGGTCGTAATAGCGCTGGTCGTTGTAGTACAAGCCCGTTTCCTGGTCGGCATACTGGCCCGGCAGGCGCAGCTTGAGCTGGAAGGCGTACTGGGTGTTTGTTTTTCTTAACTTGCCAAATGGCGCATATGCGGCCTGCCACACGGGCTTGCCATGGGCGTCGGTAGCCAGCTCGGGCGCCCCCAGATGGTTGTTGTGCAGGAAGGCGATGCTCTCGCCGCGGCTGAACCACGCCTTCCAGATGGCCGAGATGTCGGCCATGGCTTGCGCCAGCGGCCCACGCTGTTCCCGTGATTCGTCGGCATCGACTGTGTCGATCAGCGCCAGCGGCTGGCCGGCAAGATAGATGTATTGCCGGCTGACCTTGCCGTCGGCATCGAGTTCCGCCAGCAGCTTTCTGTCGTCGTCGTACAGATAATAAGTACGCATCCCGCGCACTTCCTTGGCGATGCGCAGTCCGCGATGGTTGTAGCGGTAGCGCGCCAGCAGGTCCAGGCCCTGATGCACTGCCAGCAGCCGGCCCAGCGCATCCCAGGCATAGCGGCGCTGGCCGATGCGCTGCGGCTGGCCGGCCGCGTCGTAGCGGGCGTCTTTCGTATCGCTGGCGCGGACGGTGTTGCGCCGCAGTTCATCCTGGCTGGCGATCTCTTCCTGGCTGATAAGGCGGTTGCCGCCGCTGTCGTAGTGGTAGCGGTCGAAGCTTGCCGCCGTTGACGGGGCCAGGGAGGCCGTTGCCGCTGCAATCAGGCGGTCGTGGGCATCGTAGGCGTAGCTGCTGGCAGCGTCCCTGTCCCTCGTATACAGCAAGTTGCCCTGCACGTCCCACAGGTAGCGGTGATCGAGCAGGGCGGCCGGATCGGGTGGCAGGCCCAACGCGCCAGCCTGAGCGGCGTGCTGCGCATTTTCGGCTGGCAGCGCGGATTCCGGCACGGCCACGGCCTGGCCGATGCCCAGCACGGCTTGCAACGCCAAGACGGCTTGCTGCCCGGATTGGTCCCCCCGCGCGTTGCGGTAGACGATGCGCGCCAGCGCCCCTTCCTTGCTGCGCTGGTAAAGGGCCTCGATGCCGTTGCCATAGGTGTAGCGCTTGAGGCCCATCACGTCGCGCTCCAGGTCCTTGACGATGCTTGTCCCTGGCAGCAGCCAGCGCAGCCAGGGACTGTGGACGAGCTGGCGCTCAAGCGCCACTACCTGCTGCTGGCCGTTGCGCCGGTATTCGAGCATGCTGCCGTCAGGCAAGCTGATGCCGCTCAGCTGCCCCAGACTGTCGTAGCGGTAACGGGTGTGGTAGCTGGCCTGTTTACCGTCGTGGAGCGTGATGATGACGGTCTTGACGGACAGGCGCCCATGCGCGTCATGGCTGTAGCGCTCGGATTGTTGCGGGTGATCGATGGCGACCAGGTGTGCGCCCGCGTAGCGCCAGGTGCTGACGGTCTGGCGCTGGCCGGCCGGAGCGCCGACATCGGTGATGACCTGGCGCACGATGCGCCCAGCGCCATCGTAGGCGTAGCTGGCCTGGTTGCCCATGGCGTCGGTGCCCGCTATCAGCCTGCCGGCGGCGTCGAATTGCCGGCGTGTCATGCCGCTGTCGGGGCTGATGGTGGCGATGACCTGGCCGAAATCATCGCGCAGATAGCGGGTAGTGGCGCCGTTTGGCGCTGTCACGGCCGTGGGCTGGCCGTCGATATCGCGTTCGAAGCGGGTTTCCGTGTTTTGTCCCAATGCCTCCGGCGTGTTCGCCCACTGCGTCACGCCGACGATATTGCCCATGGCGTCATGGCGCAAACGCGTGACGCGCCCCAGCGCATCGGCCACCGTATCAGGCAGGCCGCGTGCGTTCCACCTGATCGTCGAGCGCGCGCCATTCGCATCGGTCATGGCCAGCAGATGGCCCAACGGGTCGTAGCGGTAGCCAAGGGTTTGCTTGATGGTACTCGATTGCGTGGTGGTGTCGAGCAGGCGGTTTTCCGTGTCGTAGCGATGGCGCGTCACGATGCCCAGGTGTGAGGCGTTCCAGATGCGGCGGCCGGCGGCGTCGTACCCCAGGCGGGCAAGCGACTGCTGGCCTGCCTGGTCGCTGTATGCGATTTCGAGCGGATTACCCAGGCCGTCGTAACGCGCCGCATACGTCGCGCCGTCGCGCGTCTGGCGCATTAACTGGCCGCGCGGCGTGTAGGCGTACTGCGTGATCTGACCGAGCGCATCGGAGATGGTGGCGATGCGGCCGGCGCCGTCATAGGTGAACGCGCGCTTGAGATTGCCAGGCGCGATGATGGCGGTCAGGGGGACGTCGCTTGTTCCATGCTCGTCATACCGCGCCAGCTTGCCCGCGTCGCTCTTGTCCGCCGGCTGGCCATATTCAAACACGGTGACGTCGGAGTCCGACGGCGTGCCCGTCTTGCCGTTGGGCAGGGGGCCGTCGATACGGGTCAGCAGGCTGTGGCCGGCGATGATGGCGTACTGGTAACTGGTGGTGCGCGCGATGGCGGCCGTTGCCTGCTGGCCGTCGTGGCCTGGCACCCAGCCCGTCTGCGTCACGCGCAGGACCTGGCCCATGGCGTTGTAATCGATGCGCGTTTGCCGCTCCTTGTCCGGCACGACGCTGGGGCGGGCGATCAGCGTGGGCGCGGGATCGTCGCCCGCGTATTCCAGGCGTAGCCGCCATTGCGCGGCGCCCCGCTTGCCGTGCTGGTATGTCACGCTGCCGGCGCGGACGGTGCGGCCCAGCGGATCCAGTTCGCGCCAGTTGGCACTGACGGGCTCGCCCTTGTCGTCCAGGCGGGTCGTTTCCAGCAGTTGCCCCAGCTTGTCGTAGGCGTAGCGCACATTGCTTTCGCCGCAGCTGGCGCAGCCGGCGCCGCGTACTTCCAGCAGGCGCTGCTGGCCCCCGACGATGGCGTGGCGGTAGACGGTGCGCTGGCCCAGGCTGTTGGTGAGCACGGTTTTTCCCCCCTCGCTGGTATCGAGCGTGACCTTGCCGACATTGCCGGCATGCGTGCTGAGGTTGGCGCGGCCGTTGCTGTCGTAGCCGAAGGTGGCGTAGCGCGTGGCCACGGGCGGGCCGCCGGCGCTGCCGGTTTCGATGCTGATGCCCGTCAGCAGCCAGGGCAGGCGCGGGTCTTCGTGGTGGTAGCGGCGGCTGACGGCGGGCTGCGCCTTGTCGCCCGCCGGCAAGTGCACGCGCAGCAGGTTGGCCAGCAGGATGCGCCGCTCGAAGGACAGTGCTCCCGGTGGCGGCGCGCCGCCGTAGTCGTAGGAAAAGCGTCCCACGGGGCTGTCGATGTGTTGCACGCCGCGAAATTGCGTGCCGGCCCTGGCGCCTGCCGAGGTGGGCGCCAGGTAGCGCAGGTGCAGGCTGCGGCCTTGCGGGTCGGTCACTTGCACCAGCAGATGGTTGTCGTCATACAGCAGTCTGAGCATTTCGCCCGTGGCGGCCGTGATGCTGTCGAGCTTGCCCAAGGTATTGAAATGCAGGCGGCGCCCGTCGGGCAGGGTCCAGGTGTAGTCGCTGGCTCCGTTGGCCTGGGGCGCCAGCGTCAGGCGGCCGTGGGCCGGCAGCGCCGTGCTGCACAGGTCCGGATGCCGTCGATCGCGGTCAAAGATGACGCGGGCGCCGTCGGCCTGCAGGATCTGGATGCGGCCATCCTTGTCGATCAGTTCGGTTTCATACGACAGTTTCCATTCGCGTCCCATGGGACCGTTGGGGCTGCCTGGCTTGCTGTAGGCGCTGTTGTAGTGACGTACGATTTCCACTCCCAGCACGCCGGGCAGGGCGGGCAAGTCTTCCTCGCGCTGGTATTTATTGCCGGTGATGACGTTGATGGGATTGCCCGCGCCCGCATCGGGACCGCCGCTGCCGCCCACGCCGGCGACGGCGCCGCTGCAGGGGGACGGGGGGCCGCCCGGTTCGGGGCCGCAGGCGCGCGCGGGCAAGGTAAAAGATAGCATGCAGGATAACAAGAACCAGGCCGGCAGGCTGATACTGCGGGGACGCAGACGATGAATATATAGAGATGGCAACATGGTTTACCTCAGCTCGGTTCGCAGCAGACGATGGAGCACGGTTCCGGCACGCAATGCCGCGGGTCCGTGAACGGGTTGCAAGGGGGCGGAGTCACGGGCGGATCGGTGCAACTGAGGTTGTCGCACGCGGGCGGCGGCAGGTCTGTGACGGGCGGGTTGCCGGGGTTGACGGGCGCTCCGCCGTTGCCCGGCCCCGGCGTGGAAACGGGGCTGTTGCCCTCGATGGCGTCGGACTGCATGTGTACGGTGACGTGCGTGACCACGGGTATGCGGCCGCTGGCCAGCAGTTTGGTATGAAAGGCGTCCGTGTGCGGGTCCAGCCATTTCAGGTAGGTGGCATACAGGTTCTTGACCAGGGGAACTTTTGGCAGGTAGCCATGCGTGATGCGCAGCTTGATGAGGTTGGCGTCCTGGATGGTTTGGCCGGAAGTGGCGCCCACTTTCTGCTCCTTCAGGCTCTGGCCGCTGTACGGGATGACGCGGCGGTTGCCCGTATGCAGCGCGATTTGCCTGTGCACGTCGTTCCAGTCATCAAAACTTTGCCGGGTCGGGTTGAGCAGCTCGATGCTGGCGTTACCGGTGCCGTTGGCGCCGAGGTCTGCGTTCGCTTTGGCCAGCGAAGCAGCGAGCTGGGCTGGCGTCTGGCCGCCGCCGTACAGGGGGATCAGCGCGCGCGTGTACGCCGCGTAGGCGCTGCTGACGCTGGCATGGGCGACGGCCCCTTCGCGCGCGGCCATGAAGGCCGCGTAGTTGATTTGTGTCCTGGCAAAAAACAACATGCCGTATTGCAGGATCGACAGCCCGAGCAGGCTGATGATGGGGCCGACAACGGTAAATTCGATCATCGCCGAGCCGCGCTGGGTCTTGTCCCGCGTGCCGGCCACCGTTGCGGGCGCAGCTTCCAGCCGTGGATGCTGCAGGCGGTCGCCAGGACGAATGTGCAGGGCCGCGATGGCGCCGGCGGCCAGTTCCAGCGTGTGCGCCGTGCGCGGCGCACGCCAGCCGAGGCCGCCGAAGCTGGCGCGCCACAGGCGCAGGCCGGCGGCGCAGCCGGTGACGACGCCGTGGCGGTCCAGGTAGACCACGTCGATGGGATAGCGCATGCAGGCCGCATGCACGCTGGCGCAGCGCGTGATCAGCAAGCCTTGCGCGCCATGCAGCGGCGCGGCCAGCATCAGGCCGCGCAGGCGCGTGAGAAAGCTGTCCGCCAGGCGCAGGTCCAGCGCGTGCGCACCGCTGGCCGTGTGCAGGATGCTGGAATGGCGTGTCGGCATGGCGGCTCCTTATAGGCCCGACTGCATGAATTGCACGACGATGGGAAAGAACAGGACGATGAAGGTGCAGGGAAAGATGAAGGCGATGAGGGGAAACAGCAGCTTGACGGGCGCTTCCATGGCCAGTTTTTCGGCGCGCAGAAAGCGCTCGGAGCGCCGCTGATCCGCTTGTGCCCGCAGCACGGGTCCCAGGTTCATGCCCATGCGTTCAGCCTGGATCAGCGCCGTGACGAAATTGGTCACGGCCGGTTCCTGCACCCGTTCGCTCATGGCGCGCAGCGCGTCGGCACGCGCCTTGCCGCTACGCACATCGCGCAGCACGCGCTTGATTTCGTCGCACAGCGCGCCTTTCGGCCCTTTCAGCGCCGCCTGTTGCAGCGCGCCCTGCAGATTGAGTCCCGCCTCCACGCACAGGGTGATGAGGTCGAGGTAGAAGGGCAGGGACTTGTTCAGCGCGCTCCTGCGCAGCGCCATGCGGTCGCGCAGCCAGATACCCGGGTAGCACCAGCCGGATCCGGCGCCGGCAAGCCCTGCCTGCCAGTAGCGGGCGGCGCCGACGCCGCTGCGGCTGCCCTGGCCCAGCGAATCGAGCACCCAGCACGAAAAGGCGGCGACGATCAGCGCGCACAGCAGCCGCGCCGCGACGAATTGCGAGGGGCTGAGACTGTAGTCCAGGCCCGCCTTGCGCAAGCGCACGGGCAGCGAGGCCGTGGGCGCCCTGGCAATGAAAGGGCGCAGCGCATGGCCGCCCCAGTGGATGGGCCACCACAGCAGGCGGAAGGCGAGGGGCGGCGCATCCTTGTAGCTGCGGTCCTCGGCCGGGATGGCGGCCACCGTCCTGGCCAGCAAAGTCGCCAGCAGCGCCATGGCCAGGCCGGACAGCATGGCCAGGGCAGTGATGGTGAGTTCGATGCGGGTGGGAGACATGGCGGCGCCTAGACATCGATGGCGACGATGCGCCGGATGACGTGGATGCCCAGCACTTCAAGGGTGGCGATGACGGCCAGCGCCCCCCAGCCCATGCGCGTGTGCCACAGCTGGTCCATCGCCTGCGGCTCCATGTGGTCGAGCACGAGCATCAGGGTGACGGGCAAGAGGCCGACTATCCACGCCTGTAACTTGCCCTGCGATGTCAGCGCGCGGATCTTGCCTTCGATGTGCAATCGGTTGCGCACCGTGCTGGCCGTGCGTTCGAGCATTTCCGCCAGCCCGCCGCCCGTTTCCGTGGCGATGCGCATGGCCGACACCACGAGGATCGTGGTCTGGGTGGGAATGCGCCGTACCAGGCCGTTCAAGCTTTGCTCCAGGGTCACGCCCAGGCGCTGCTCGCGCAGCAGCAGGGTAAATTCCTGGCCCAGCGGCGCCTGCGCCTCGAGGACCAGCTGCGACATCGCCAGGTTCAGGCTCAGGCCCGCGCGCAGGGCACCGGCCAGCATCATCAGCGCGTCCGGCAACTGCTCTTCGAACTTGCGCAGGCGCCGCCGGCGCAGCCAGGCATACACGGCGCGCGGCAGCAGGGCCAGGCCGAGGAAGGCCAGGGCGGCCACCAGCATGCTGCCGCTGGCCAGCCCGGCGATGATGGCGCCCAGGGTCATGGTGGCCGCGTGGGCCAGGAAGATGCGCGCGGGATCGACGAACAGGAAGAATTCGCGCACCTGGAAACGCGTGCGTTCCGTGAAGTGGGCGCGGTAGCGCAGCATGGTGGCGATACCGATGTCGATCACCAGCCAGGCGAGGATGGCCGCCGCCAGGGCGGCGATGGCGGTGATGAACAGCAGCATGTGGGCGGCGTTCATGGCGCTGTTCATGTCGCCTCCCGCTGGCGGAAGATCGTCGTGTCGAGCGGCTGGCCCTGGCTGCGCAAGGCTTCGTAAAAGCCCGGCAGCAGGTCGCAGCCGCTGAAATAGCCGCGTACGGTAGCGCCTTCGCCTTCGCCTTCGCCAGCGCCGCCGTAGCCGAGGTGGACGAAATGGAACAGTTCCTGCATCTGGAACTTGCCGCTTTCCATGCCCGTGATTTCCGTGATGCTGCTGACCAGGCGCGTGCCGCAGGCAAAGCGCGTCTGCTGCACGATCAGGTGGATGGCGGAGGCGACCTGGTCGCGGATGGCGGACAGGGGCAATTCCATACCGGCCATCAAGACCATGGTTTCCAGGCGCGCCAGGGCGTCGCGCGGGCTGTTGGCGTGCAGGGTGGTCAGCGAACCGTCGTGGCCCGTGTTCATCGCCTGCAGCATGTCGAGCGCCTCGCCGCCCCGGCATTCGCCGACGACGATGCGGTCGGGGCGCATGCGCAGGGTGTTGCGCACCAGTTCGCGGATGGAAACGGCGCCCTTGCCCTCGACATTGGCGGGGCGCGCCTCCAGGCTGACCCAGTGTTCATGGTGCAGTTGCAGCTCGGCCGCGTCTTCCACCGTGATGATGCGCTCGCCCGCGGGAATGAAGTTGGACAGGATGTTGAGCAAGGTCGTCTTGCCGGAACCGGTGCCGCCCGAGACGACGATATTCTTGCGCGCCGCCACGCACACTTGCAGGAAAGCGGCCATGTCGGCGCTGAGGGCGCCCAGTTGCACGAGATTGTCCGCCGTCATCTTGTATCTGGCGAACTTGCGGATCGTCAATGCCGGGCCTTTCAGGGCCAGCGGCGCGATGATGGCATTGACGCGCGAGCCATCCTTCAGGCGCGCGTCGACCATGGGAGAGGATTCATCGATGCGCCTGCCCAGCGGCGCGACGATACGCTCGATGACGCCCAGCACGGCCCGTTCGCTGGTAAACGTCAGCGGATGCCTTTCCAGCTTGCCGTCGCGCTCGATATAAATCCGGTCGAACTGGTTGACCATGATTTCCGTGACGCCTGCATCGTCGAGCAATTCCTCCAGCGGCCCCAGGCCCACGGCTTCGTCGAGCACTTGCCTGGCCAGCAGTTCATAGTCGAGTTCCTCGGGGATCTCGGCCCGCTGCGCCCGCATGATGTCGTGGATGTAGCGCCGCGCTTCCGCGCGCAATTGCTCATCGCTCATTTTCGATACGTCGTGGCGGCGCAAATCCATG
Source organism: Janthinobacterium sp. FW305-128 (assembly GCF_020858135.1). Lineage (NCBI taxonomy): Bacteria > Pseudomonadati > Pseudomonadota > Betaproteobacteria > Burkholderiales > Oxalobacteraceae > Janthinobacterium > Janthinobacterium sp. FW305-128. The sequence goes on from NZ_JACYMK010000002.1 coordinate 58,736, forward strand.
GTTTCGAGCAAGATCGCGTGCAGGCGCTGGCGCCATTCGAATTCCAGCTGCTGGCGTGCCTGCGGCGCCAGGATGATGGCAAAGTCCTCTTCCGGCGCGGCGCCGTCGCCCGCTTGCCGCTGCATGTGCTGCTGCATTTTTTCCGCCGCCAGGCGCGAGGCATGGATTTCCGCCGTGGCGCGCTGGTTGCGCGTGGCGGCGCTGCTCGAGCGCGAGTGGAAAGCGGCCGCCTGCACGGGCCGTGCCGTGCCGGCCAGTTCCTGCACCTGCAGCTTGTAGGGGCCGATGGCGATCACGTCGCCCGGCGCCAGCGGGCCATGCTGGCTGCGGATGCGCACGCCGTTGACGCTGGTGCCCGCATAAGAGCCCATGTCTTCCAGCAACACGCCGGAAGGCGTCCTGAGCAGGCGCGCGTGTTCCTTGCCGATGCGCCAGCTGTCGAGCCAGATGTCGTTGCTGGTCTTGCTGCCGACCATGCAATCGTCGGGCACGCTCATTTGCCTGGCGCTGCCGTCGGGGTGGAGGATGTCGACCTGGAACATGATGGCCTTCATTGCGCCGGCACGGACGGCGGCGCCTGGTTGAAGCGGGCCGCATCCGCGCCGGGCTGCAAGGCGTCGCTGAGGTGGGGCGGCTGGCCCAGCTGCTGCTCCAGCCGTTGCGTGGCGCTGCGCACCCGGTCCGCCAGGCCGGCGCTGCGGCTGTCGACGATGCTGGGCGTGACGAATACCACCAGCTCCGTTTCCTTGTTCTGGTAGCGCTTCGAGCGGAACAGACTGCCCAGGATGGGGATGTCGCCCAGCAGGGGCACTTTGTCGACGTCGCTGCTGCTATTGCGTTGCAGCAGTCCGGCAAGGACGATGGTTTCGCCCTGCCGCACATTGAACTCCGTACGCGTGCGCCGCGTCAGCAAGGCCGGGCCGCTGCTGGTGGACAGCGAGGCGTCGATGGAACTGACTTCCGACTCGATGACGGCGCGGATGACGCCATTGCTGCCCACCTTGGGTTCGATGTCGAGCTTGATGCCGTAGGGCTTGAACTGTACCGTCACGCCGTTGACGGAGGCGACGGAATACGGAATCTCGCCGCCGGCCAGGAAGCTGGCCTTGTAGCCGCTGCGCGTCGACAATTGGGGCTCGGCAAGGATGCTGGCAGTGCCATTTTGTTGTAGTGCAAGTAACTGCGCGTTCAGCCCCAGGTTGATGGCGCTGAGGATGGTGAGGTTCGAGGGCAGGGGCACGAAACCGCCGTTGCCGCCATTCGGCACGGTGATCGGCGGCGCATTGGCCTCGCCCGTGCGCACGTTGATCGCATAGCGGCCCGCATCGCCGCGGCTGGACGGCGCCCAGATGCCGCCGATGGCCGCGCCGCCCGTGGCGCTCCATTTCAGGCCCAGCTCGCGCAGTTCCGTGCGGGGGAACTCGACCACCTTGACGTCCATCATGACCATCTGTTCCCAGCCGATGGGGCTGGTGAAATTGACGATTTGCGGATAGCGTCTGGCCAGTTCCGCCACCTTGTCGCGGTCCGCGTCGGACAATTCATCGCCTTCGACGACGACCTTGTCGCCCACCACGCTGGCCTTCGCTTTCGGGATGGCCGACAAAAAGCTGGCGATATCGCGCGCATAGCGGCGCATGTCGAGCGGCAGCACCGTGACTTTTACGCGCTGGTAGCGGCCATCCTGGTGCCAGACGAACAGCGAGGAGTTGCCGGCGCCGTTGGCGAAAATGATGACATCCCTGTCGTCGAGCGCGTTGGCGGTGATGACCTGGCCATTGCCCACGGCAATGCGTGCCACGCCCGGCGTGGGGAAGACGCGTGATTCGCCCAGGTACAGCTCCAGTTCGGGCTCCGCTTCGGCATCGTCCTGTTTGGCGATGGGCTGGTAGCGCGCTGCCGCGCTGCTGGGATTGGCGGTCTTTGGCATGCCGCCGGCCTTGGCCGCGAGCGGCGCCTTGCCTTCGATCACGCCCTGGGACGCCGTTTGGGCGCGGGCGCAGGCCGGTGCCGCCAGGCTCGCGCCCAGCACGAGCGTTACGCAAAGGGCTGGCAGCAGGGTGAGGAAGTAGCGTTTCATGGGACTGTGTCCATACAAAGGGCGTGCGGTGGCTTGCGCGCTGGCGCAAGGCAGGCTGTCGCCGGTACGCCTCAGGGCGGCGCGGCGGCAGCGTTGATGAGCGGAATGGGCGGTGGGGCGGCCACTGGCGCCGGCGGCATCGCCACTGGCGGATCGGTACCGCTGCGATGCCCCTGCAGGCGCAGGGCGTCGGGCGGCGCCGGCATGCCGCTGCCGCCATACAGCACGGGGATGCCGCGCCGCTGCGGCAGGGGAAGGCTATCCGGCCGGGTGTCGAACAGCAACGACAGGTCATAGTCTTGCTGGCCGGGCGCGGCCTTGTCCGCCGGATTGCGCAGCAAGGCCGTCAGCTTGCCGCTTTCGCGCGCGATGATGAGGTTACGCGCTTGCGCGGGCGTGGTGTCGAGGGTGACGGTGGCAAATTGCGCGGCCTCGCCGTTTTTCGCGTCATCCACCGAGCGCTGGCCCGTGGCCATGACTTGCATGCTTTGCAACAGCGGCAGCACGACCTTCCTGCCGTTCTGGTCGATGGTCAGCATCAGGTCGATCAGGTCGCCTGGTTCCAGCATGCCGGAGATCGAATTGATTTCATCGACCACCACCGTGATGGCGCGCCGCCCCGCCGCCAGGCGCGCGGAAAAGGTGGGCACGCGCTTGCCCGCCATCTGGCTCCACATGATCATTTCGCCCGCCTTGACGGGAAACGCGATGGCGTTGCCGGCGATACGCTCGAAATCGCCCGGCTGCACGGCGCCCGAGTGGGCATATTCGACGGGAATCTTGCGCACGGCCGCGTTGTCGTTCGACAAGATCGTGTTTTGCGCCAGATCCGTCTTGGCGACGACGACGCTGAGCGTCTGATGCACATTGCGCGCCTCGATTTCGGCCACCCGGGAGCTGAGGAAGCTGCGCGTGGCGACGGCGGCGAGCAGGCCGATGGCGAGTGCGGCGCCCAGTACCACCCAGGTCTTGTTGATCTTCGAAAACGGGGGAAAGGGAATTTTCATGATGCTCAACCGGGCAGGGAAATGGCGTAGCTGAAGTCCTGGTACACGGACTTGAAGGCGGCCAGCAGTTGCCTGAGCACGCTGGTCTCGCCGCTCATGCCCACGCCCAGGGCGATGGCCAGCGCGGCGCAGACGATGGCGTACTCGACGCTGGATTGGCCCTCTTGCGGCCGGCGGCGGAAGCGGGGCCTCATCTGGCGGACTCCAGGCGCGTGATGGTGTTCAGGGCGATGGCCGTGTGGCCCTGGCTGTCGCGGTAAATCACCGCGAGCGCTTCACTGGCGGAGGTCTTGAAAAACAGCGAGGTGGCGCCGCCGGGCGCACTGGCAGCCGAGTCCGCATGCTCGAGCGTGTAGCCTTGCGCTTCGAGGGCGCGCCGCAAGTGACGGACATTGCTCTCGACGCCCATGGCGTTGCTGACAGTGAGCAACTCGGCGCGGCGCGGGCCATCCACCGAACGCGTTTGCGTCAGCAAGCGCGAGCCGGCAGGAAAGCGCGACAGCAGCCTGTCCGTGGCGCTATCGTGCGGCCCCGGCGCGGCGCCCAGGTGGCTGACGGCAAGCAGGCCGCGCGTACCGCTTCCCGCTGGCTGCAGCTGCACCGTGGCGTAAAATTCGCCCAGCGCCCGTCCCAGCACCAGCGTGCCGTCCCGCGTGTGTTCCGCCAGCGGTTGTCCCAGGCTGGCGCGGAACAGCGCCGCCACCTGGGCCGGCGTCCTGGCGGACAGCACGCCGCGCACGTGCAGCGGCAGGCCATTGACGCGCATCTCGCCACCCGTGGCAAAGGTTTCAATGCCGGCGGGAACAGCGATCACGGGCCAGGCTGTCGGCGCCGACACAGCGGCACTGCAGGGCAGCAACAGCGCCAGTGCCGTGCCTGATAGGCGCCGAAGATATTGTTTTGCTGTCATTTCTGCAATCTCCCCTGATGCGGATAAGGTGGATGGCGCAGTGCCTACCTGAGTCGGTCGGGCGGCACGACATCGCGCCAGAAGTCGAGCTGCCCCAGCTTTGGACCTTGGATGTGCCCCATTTCCACCAGGGTCACGCTGGCATTGACCACGCCCGCCGCATCGCGCAGCGCCGTGGCGGGAACCAGCAGCTTGCTGTCGAGACGGGACTGCACCTGGGCCGGTCCCCCGGCTGCCCAGCCATCGATGGCGACGCTCGTATGGCGGTGGATGGCCAGCTCGAGGCTGTCAAACGGTTTATAGGCGACGATGCCTGACGGCAACCTGGCTAGGCGCACGCTGACGTTGCCCCGGTAAATGCCGCGGCTTGGCAAGCCCAGTTCGTCCGCGGTGTGCAGGCCTGCGGAGGTGCCCGGCAAGCCGTTGAAAGGTGCGCCGTCGCTGGCGGGCGTGAAAGCGCCGGCATGGCTGGCCGCGTTGCCGGGGCCAAAACTGACGGCCACGTCGCTGTCGAAGTCCGCGATCAGGGCGATGCCGGCAGGCCCGCGCCAGAACAGGTTCTGGTGCGCGAGAAAATTACCGGCCGTATCGCCCGTCTTGATGGGGGCGTCCGCATTGCTGAAAAAGCGCCGTCGCACTTCGCCGGCCAAGGCTGTCGGCGGCTTCCAGGCACTCTGCGCATCGTTGTGCGTGATCGCCTCGAAGGTGACGTAGCGGCTGGCCATGCCGGCCTGCGTGGCGATGTCCTGGTATTTGGCGATGAGGGGCAGCAGCAGGTACAGCGGCAATAGGGCGGCGGCGAGCACGAGAAACTCCGTCAGCGCCTGACCGCGGTCGTGCCTGGGGCGAAAGCTGTGCCGTTTCATGGCCGGTTCTCCGGGCGCGTGATGCGAAAGCCGCCCTCGAGGTAGGGCGCGAAAACGGCGTTCGGCACCAGGGTATCGAGCATGGCCTGCGTGGCGCGCAGCTCGATGCCGTTGGGCGAGCTCATTTCCAAGGTCATGCCGGACATGCCTGCTTCGCCGATGGCGTCCAGCGAGGAAAAGGAGCCGCCGCGCGACACGCAGTTCTTGCCTTCCGGGTCGAGCGGATTGGGCCGGACCTCGCATTCCAGGCCGAGGATGACCTTGCGTTCGCCCATGCCCGCCTGCGGGTGCGCTTGCATGGCGGCAGCGAATGCGGCCATGGCCGGGCTGCCGGCCGCCAGGCGCACGATGTCGGCCTTTTGCGCCGCCGTCATCGGCGGCTGGCGGCGCGGCGGCGCGGCGCGCGCCTGCCCCGTGGCATCGCAATGACCGTGCGCCGTCTTTGCCAGCAAATCGACTTCGCAGGTCCCCAGGCTCGATGACAGGCTGGCCTTGCTGGTGCGCGCTTCCATCAGACTGCAATCGCGGGGATCGATGGCATAGGACAGGCCGGCGGCGTACACGATGCTGCGGTTGACGGCAGCATAGGTGTCCAGACGCATGCTGATGACATGTTCGGGCCAGGCGTGTGGCGGCTTCGAGGCGATGCCCCGTTCGCTGTTGCGCTGGACGCAAGCCTGTACTTCCGCGTGCAGGCGGGCCAGGCCGGCCGCGTCGCCGGGCTTGCCGTTCAGGTAGCCGCGCGCGCTGACCAGGTGCACCTTGACGGTGGCGTCGCGCGCCGCCAGCGCTTCGTGGACCATGGGCATTTGACGCACGGCATCTTCGGCCTGCGTGCTGGCCCTGGCCGGCAGCAGGATGCAAAGCACGAGCAACAAGGACAGGCCAAACGGCTTCATCGCGCGCCTCCCATTGCTGTGGCGGCCGCCAGATCGGCCGCCGAGGTCGGCACGAGGCGCACTTGCCAATAAGGGTTGAACAGGCTGGCCAATTCCTTCATGCCATCGTCGCGCCCGCTTGGCCGTTCGAAATACACTTGCGCGGAGGACACTGCCGCCAGCACGTCGTGGGACGGCTTGCCGTCGATGAGGGCCAGGCGGCCGCCCGGCTTGATGCCGGAGCTGCCATCGGATGTCCTGAGCTGGTCTTTCGCCCGCGTCAGGCGGATGGCGAAGGTCAGGCGCGGCTGCGGGTCCGTCGACGCGTAGGCCAGGGCCGGCACGGCGATGTCGTAAAAGGTGGGCAAACCGCTGTAATGCCAGTCGCTGCTGCTGGCCAGGGCGCTGGCGCGGGGATTGCCAGGGCGCGACTGGCCGTAAGCGGCGCCGCTGTCGTCGGGCTTGCCGTGGGCCGCCGCCTGCGTGCCGTAGCCGAGCGGCATTTCATCGTCGTCGCAGGTGGGCAGGCGAAACAGGCCGTGCGTATGCCAGGACCAGTGGTGCAGCGACGCCGTGTCCATGGCTTTCCATTCGTCGAAGTCGACGAGCTCCGTACCGCCGCGCCGGCGGAACTCCGCCTTGTTGCCCAACAGGCAAGGCAGGTGATTGGCCGAGGTCCAGGAGCGCTGCCGGACGAAGGCATCGCGCTGGGCGGCCGCGAGCGCCGCCTGCTTGAAGCGGCCCCGTTCGGCGCCCGCATACGCGCGGATGAAGCTGCTTCCCTCGAACTGCGTGAACGTATCGGTGATGGGCATGCTGTCGACATGTACGCTGCCGTCGCCCGCATAGTTGGCGTCGGCCACCTGCTGCATCAGCGTTTTACGGGCAGGCAGGATGGTGGCCGCCATGTTCGCCTGTGCCCCCTGCAGGACGGCCTTGGCCGCTTCGGAGGCCAGCACGCTGGCCTGCGCTGCTTGCTGCGCCACCTGGTCGACGGCTTGCGCGGTATTCCTGGCGGTAGGCAAGCTGAGCAGGTAGCAGACGGGGATGTAATCGATCAGCAGCAGCGCCGCCGGCACGGAGTAATAGCTGCGGCAGTTGAGGGGCGTGACGTTTTCCGTATGTTTGACGACATGGGCGGACCACGCGGCGATGCTGACGGCTTGCGCGATCATGACCTCGTTGGCCATCAGCGCGCGGTTGGTGTAGGCGTCGAAATTGAGGGCGCGCGCCTGCATGACAGCGGCGCTGTAGGCGACGGCGTCGGCCGTATTGACGAGCTTGGTTTTTTCCGCCGTGAGCTGGCCCGTATTGAAAACGAAGAGCAGGGCGGCCAGGCCGCCCATGAGAACGACGATGCCATAGATGAGCGCCTGGCCTTGCTGGCGGCGTTGCGCGAAGGGGGGCAGGCGGACTGCCTGTAGCGGTGTCATGATGATGTGGATGAGGCGCTCATTGGCTCGCTGGCGGCGTCAGCCTAGTCCTGCTTGCCGGTGGTGGCCTGGTCGCCGTACGTGGACAGGCTGTTCTTCGCCGTGTCCTTGGCGGCGGTCTCGGCCTTAGTGGCGGCCCCGCCGGCCTTGGCGATGGCGGCTGTGCCGTTCTTGCCCGACACCTCCATGGCGATGCCGGCCGTCTGGTTGCGTATGGTGGCGCCGAACAATTGATATACGCCGATGGCGGCGACGGCGATCAGGGCCACGATGACGATGTATTCCGTCATGCCCTGTCCCAATTGTTGCCGCATTGACTTGATTTTCCGCATAGCAGGTTTCATTTGAAATACCTTTCAGTTGAGAAAAGACAAACAATGGATGAATAAAAGAAGCAAGCACGCTCATCGTATGGCTGTTTTAATAAGCTGGCTTAATCGACATCAAGCCGACTGAGGATTTACGGGGAAGTGGGGCGGGATTGGCAGGCGTGCGCTGATAAAACAACAGACAATATTGCCAACTGAACGATGCACAGGAGGCGCCATGTCGGACATTATCGAACTGTTGCAATGGCCCGCCATGGCCGCTTCGCTGCTGGCGGCCTGGCTGGTGGGCTCGCGCATGGCCGCGCGGCGCCTTGCCGGGTTCTGGGTTTTCCTGTTCAGCAACGTGCTGTGGGTGTGCTGGGGCTGGCAAGACGAAGCCTGGGCCTTGATTGTGCTGAACGTTTGCCTGGCGCTGACGAATGTGCGCGGCATCGTCAAGAACGAGGGGCCGTGACGTCGCTTCCATTTGGATATTGTCAATGTGGAATGTTTTTTCGAGGCGGCATACATGCCGTGCCGCCGCCCCGCATCCATTTCAAGGCGGAAAATGGCCATTCTGGCCCGGTAGTTCCGGATATTTGCTGTCTTATATAAGATTCGTCGCCATCGGATACACAAACAGCGGCAGGACAGTCTAAAATACGCGGTGGGCAAGCACGGCGTCACCGCCGGCACACTAGCCGTCCAAAGCAAGGCTAACCGTCCTGTGTTTGGAATGAAGAAAGTTAACCACCAGGCATCACCGCATACAAGGGAATGAACATGGCAACACAAAAATCCAAAATCATCTACACGCTGACTGACGAGGCGCCGCTGCTCGCGACGTATTCCCTGCTGCCGATTATCAAAAAATTCACCGCGCCGGCTGGCGTGGACGTGGTGTCCAGCGATATTTCGGTGGCGGCACGTGTACTGGCTGAATTTCCCGAATTCCTGACGGACGCGCAAAAAGTCCCGAATACCCTGGCTGAACTGGGCAAATTGACCCAGAATCCGGACACCAACATCATCAAGCTGCCGAACATCAGCGCCTCGCAAGGTCAGTTGATCGCTTGCGTGCGCGAACTGCAAGGCCGTGGCTACAAGCTGCCCGACTATCCGGAAGATGCGAAGACAGAAGAAGAAAAAGCCTTGAAGGCCCGCTACGGCAAATGCATCGGCAGCTCGGTCAACCCGGTCCTGCGTGAAGGCAATTCCGACCGCCGCGCACCGAAAGCCGTCAAAGAGTATGCGCGCAAGCACCCGCATTCGATGGGCGAGTGGAGCCAGTCGTCGCAAACCCACGTTTCGCACATGCACCATGGCGACTTCTACCACGGCGAAAAATCGCTGACCCTGGAAAAAGCGCGCGATGTCAAGATGGAACTGGTCACGGCCTCGGGCAAGACCATCGTGCTGAAACCGAAGGTTTCCCTGCAAGCGGGCGAGATCATCGACAGCATGTTCATGAGCAAGAAAGCACTGCTGGAGTTCTACGAGAAGGAAATCGACGACGCCTTCAAGACGGGCGTGATGTTCTCGCTGCACGTCAAGGCCACCATGATGAAGGTCTCGCACCCGATCGTCTTCGGCCACTGCGTGCGCATCTTCTACAAGGACGCGTTCGCCAAGCACGCCGAACTGTTCGACAAGCTGGGCGTGAATGTCAACAATGGCATGAGCAACCTGTACGACAAGATCGACACGTTGCCAGCGTCGCAAAAGGATGAAATCCTCAAGGACCTGCACGCCTGCCACGCGCATCGTCCGGAACTGGCCATGGTCGATTCGGCCAAGGGCATCACCAACTTCCATTCGCCGAACGACATCATCGTCGACGCGTCGATGCCGGCCATGATCCGTATCGGCGGCAAGATGTGGGGTGCCGACGGCCGTCCGAAAGACGTCAAGGCAGTCATGCCGGAATCGACTTTCGCACGCATTTACCAGGAAATGATCGGCTTCTGCAAATGGCATGGCAACTTCGATCCGAAGACCATGGGCACCGTGCCGAACGTGGGCCTGATGGCGCAGCAAGCGGAAGAATACGGTTCGCACGACAAGACGTTTGAAGTGCCTGAAGGCGGCACCGCCAACATCACCGACCTGGAAACGGGCGAAGTGCTGCTGACGCAAACGGTGGAAGAGGGCGATATCTGGCGCATGTGCCAGGTCAAGGACGCGCCGATCCGCGACTGGGTCAAGCTGGCCGTCACGCGCGCGCGCAACTCGGGCATGCCTGCCGTGTTCTGGCTCGATTCCTACCGTCCGCACGAGAACGAAGTCATCAAGAAGGTCCAGGTTTACCTGAAGGAGCACGACACCAAGGGCCTGGACATCCAGATCATGTCGCAGACGCGCGCCATGCGCTACACGCTGGAACGCGCCTTCCGCGGCCTGGACACCATCTCGGTGACCGGCAACATCCTGCGCGACTACCTGACCGATCTGTTCCCGATCCTGGAACTGGGCACGTCCGCCAAGATGCTGTCGATCGTGCCATTGATGGCCGGTGGCGGCATGTACGAAACGGGCGCCGGCGGTTCGGCACCGAAACACGTCAAGCAGCTGGTGGAAGAAAACCATCTGCGCTGGGATTCGCTGGGCGAGTTCCTGGCGCTGGCCGTGTCGCTGGAAGACATGGGCATCAAGACGGGCAATGCGAAAGCCAAGATCCTGGCGAAAACCCTCGATGAAGCCACCGGCAAACTGTTGGACAACAACAAGTCGCCATCGCCACGCACCGGCGAGCTGGACAACCGCGGTAGCCATTTCTACCTGGCCATGTACTGGGCGCAAGCCCTGGCAGCGCAGAAGGATGATGCGGAACTGGCGGCGCACTTCGCGCCAGTGGCAAAAGCCCTGGCGGACAACGAAGAAAAGATCGTTGCCGAGCTGAAAGCAGTCCAAGGCAAGGAAACGGATATCGGCGGTTACTACCTGCCGGATCCCGCGAAGACGGAAGCGGTCATGCGTCCTAGCGCCAGCCTGAATGCCGTGCTCGACACCATCTGATGCAGTCCTGACAGGCAGTAAGTTCTTTACTGCCTGACAAAAAAAACGCCGCCGGAAGCGATTCCGGCGGCGTTTTTCATTTTCCCTGCATCTTACTGGCCCTGCATCTTACTGGTAGTGCTTGTAAACACTGGTGCTGCCATTGCTCTTGACCAGCAAGACGTCGTATGCATCCTTGCGCGGCCCTTCCATGCCTGGCGAGCCCATCGGCATTGCCGGCACGGCCAGGCCTTTCGCCTTGGGTTTTTCGCGCAGCAGCTGCTTGATGTCGCTGGCCGGCACATGGCCTTCGATGGCGTAGCCGTTGACGAGGCCCGTGTGGCAGGAGCCGAGCGCGTCGGGAATGCCGGCCAGCTTGCGGTATTGCGCCGGCATCTCGACGTTTTTCGCGCGCACCGTGAAACCGTTCGCTTCCAGGTGCTTGATCCATTCGGAACAGCAGCCGCACGAGGCGCTCTTGTAGACTTCAATGACGGGCAGGGCCGCCATGGCGAACGTGGGCAAGCCCAGCATGGCGGCGAAGGCGCCGCGCAGTATGTAATGTTTGATCATGTGCTGCTTTCAGACGAATAAAGTCTATCGTGGCCACCGCGGTGGCCTGCTTCGGACGAGCTTGAAATTTATGCGGAAAGCGGCCGCGGCGGCCGGCGCGGGCCGTCGGGAATGAATCCCGGCAGCAAGGTATCCGTTGCAGCGGCGACGCGTTGCGCACCCGTGCCGGCGGCGGCAGGCAGGGAGAGGCCGGGCGGCATCAAGGCGCCCAGGCAAAAGCTGGCACAGGCGCCGCACGCGGCATGCTTGGCAGGGGTCTTGTTTTCTTCCGGCATGCCGGCGTTGTCCGTGATGGCGGATGACTGCACGGCGTGATGCTGGCAAGCCGCTGCCATCGCGGTGGCAGGCGATGCCGCAAGCGGCGCGCACGCCCGCATGGCGCCCGCGGCGGCCGCCTGCAGCGGCACCGCCGCGATCAGCAGCAGGATCAGCCATGTTTTGAAGAGTCTTAGCATCGCCGGAAAGTATAGCATGCGGGTACTGTCGCCAGGGCAGGCTAGCGCGAGGCGGCGGCAAGCATCTTCGATGCATACATGGCCCGGTCCGCATGGCGCAACAGCAGTTGCATGGTATCGCCGTCTTCCGGATAGTGGGCCACGCCGATGCTGACGGTGATCCGCAATTGCTGTCCGTTACCCAGGTGCAGCGGCGCGGCCAGGGCCGCGTGGATCTTTTGCTCGATCAGGCTGACATCGGCCGGTGTGACATTGCTTTCCAGGAGCACGACGAATTCATCGCCGCCCATCCTGGCCAAGGTGTCGGTTTCGCGCATGCAATCGCGCAGGCGGCTCGCCACCGTTTGCAGCAGCAGGTCGCCACAGGCATGGCCGTGGTCATCGTTGACGCGTTTGAAGTTGTTCAAGTCCAGGAACAGCAGCGACAGCCGGCCTTCCTGGCGGTGTGCGCGGGCGAACGCCGTGTGCAGGCGGTCGTGGAACAGGCGGCGGTTCGGCAAACGGGTCAGTTCATCGTGCATGGCCATGAACTGCATTTGCGTCTGCAACTGCCGGCGCTCGATGGCGGTCGCTAGTTGCTTTGCGACAAATTGCAGCAAATCCTGGTCTTGCGCCGTGCCGATGACGGCATCCTGGCCGCCTTGCAAGGCCAGCGCGCCGATGCTGCCCAGCGAGGAATACAGGGGCACGGCAAGCCAGCACGAGGACAGGGCGCCAGCCGCCGTTTGCAGCGCCGGCGGCAGGCCGGCCAGTTGTCCCGCCTGCAGCAGCAAGGGACGGCCGCTGCGCAGGACTTCGTCGCACAGCAGGCTGGCCAGGGACGGCGTCGGCTGCGGCGCGCTGTCGCCGGCATGGCAGGTCATCAAAGGCTGTGCGCCGTGTTCGTCCTGCAGCAGCAAGGTCAGGCTGCGCGCAGGCAAGTGCTCGCCGATGATGTGCTGTATGCGGTACAGCAAGGCGGGCAAGTCCTGCGTCGCCTGCATGGCTTCGGAAATGGCGTACAGCGCTGCCTGCTTCGCCTGCGCCTGTTTCAGCAAGGTGATGTCGCGCGCCACGGCCACGCGCAGCTGGTCGGCGGCGGACCAGCGGGCCGACCACATGATGTGGGCCAGGCTGCCATCCTTGCGCAGGTAGCGGTTTTCAAAGTGCGTCTGCGCATGCCCATCCATGATGGCGCGCGCGGCGGCCAGGGTGCGCGCGCGGTCGGCGGGGGCGACCATGTCGAGCATGAGCTTGCCGATCATTTCCTGCTGCGTGTAGCCGAAGATGCGTTCGCAGGCGGCGCTGACGAACACGAAGCGCCCGTCCACGTCAACCATGCACACGGCGTCAAGCAGCAAATCGGTGAAACTGGCGACCGGCGCGCTAATCATATGTTTCATATGCCCACCATTCTAGTGGACATTGCCGATCGATATTGAAATTGTTGTTTTTAGGGATAAGTGACTGGGCAGCGCGACTTGCCCGGCGCAGGAGGGCAGCGTGGAACTGGCGATGGCCAGACTTTAATCACTGACGACAAACGCGCCCTGGTCGAGTTGATCCAGCGTGACGATGCTGCTGCTGCCCTGCGCGCCGCTGGCCTGGCTGAGCCGTGCATGCAGCTGGGTCAGATAGTCGGCGCGGCAGCGGCGCAGCACGTAATCGCGGAAGTTATCCTGTTCCAAGGCGTGCCAGGCGCGTTCGCGTCCTTGCGCCGAGCGCTTGCCGGCCAGCTCGATCAGCGCCGGCGTGATGTTGGCGTCGCCGCGGCTCAGGCGCGCGTAGCCGTAGCGGTCCATATACGGGCCGGTGAGCGTTTCGATGAGGTTGATGTCATCGTCCGATAGTTGCTGCCTGAATTTGTCGATGTTGGTCGCGATCGGTGCATGGCAGTTGGCCGACCAGAGCGATGACAACTGCGCGATTTGCCGCGCCTCCGCCGACGCGGCCACGTCCAGCATTTGCGGCAGGAAGGCGATGCCGAGAAAATCACATACCGTTTCGAGCGTCTCTTGTTGCCGCGACAGGAAATCTTCATAGCGTATCGTCAGCACGCGCTGCGGATAGCGTTGCACCACATGGTCGGCTGCCGCATGGGCGGCCAGCCAGGTCCTGGCATTGAGCAGCGTGTCGAAATCGTGGATGATGGCGCGGTTCATCGACGCCACTTGCGCGCGCGGATCGCGCACCACGTTCAGGAACAGCATGTCGGGATATAGCCGCACGATGTCGTCGGCGTAGTGCACGCTGTCGAGCGACTTGTCCATCACCACCTGCGCCTGGCGGCGTTCGCCCGCGCGCAGCAGCAGCTCCCACGCCACGCGGTGGATGCTGCGCGGCTGGCCGCGCAGCGTCTCGAACACTTCCACCGGATCGAAGACGACCCCCTGCCACTTGACCATGCTGGCCGCCGCCAGGCCCACCACATCGACCACCAGGCGAAAGTAGGCGCGGTCATCGCGCAAGTCGCCGTACAGGGGCAGCAGCGGCATCATGTCAACCAGGTGCAGTGGATACGGCGAATAAAACTGCGGCGACAGGTTCAGGCGCAGGCGCAGGGCATGGCTGCCGCAGCGGCGCAAGGGGATCATCATGACGGGGCGCGGGCGCGCGCCTTGGCCGGGATGGTGGCTGCTGATCATCTCATCATTCCTCGAAAAGGTGGCCGCGCGGCATCAGATGAAGTGCGGGCACAGTTGCTGGAACAGCCGCTCGCAGGCCTGTTCCAGCGACAGCACGCCCGTGTCCAGCATAAGCGCCGGCGCCAGCGGTGCCTCGTAGGGCGCGGAGACGCCCGTAAATGCAGGGATCAGTCCGGCTCGCGCTTTTTTGTACAGTCCCTTGGGGTCGCGTTCCTCGCATAGCGCGCTCGGCGTGCTGATATAGGCTTCGATAAAATTGTCGCTGCCGATGATCTGGCGCGCCATCTCGCGGTCGCTGCGCAGCGGCGAGATGAAGGCGCAGATGACCATCATGCCGGCATCGTTCATCAGCCTGGCCACGACGGCGCTGCGGCGGATGTTTTCCTGGCGGTCGCGGGGAGAGAAACCCAGGTCTCCATTCAGGTGGTGCCGCATATTGTCGCCGTCGAGCACGCAGCTCAGGTGACCCTCGGCCAGCAGCCGCCTTTCCAGCGCGTACGCCAGCGTCGACTTGCCTGCGCCGCTCAGGCCGGTCAGCCACAGCGTCGCGCCTTGCTGACCGGCCAGCAGGCCCCGTTGTTCCTTGCCGATATGGCTTGCATGCGGGAAGATGTGCGTCGCTACCACTTCGCCCGCAGCGGCGATCTGTTCCAGTTTACCCACGTGTGCCACTCCCCCGTTGCCGGCTCAAAACTGTTCCCACTCGATTTCGCTGGGCTTGGCGACGGCCGGACGAGCCGGCTTTGCCGTGGCGGGCGCGCGCCGTACTGCCGGCGGCGGTGGCTGACGGCTGACCAGGCGCAGTCCCGCATCGCGGCCGCCGGCGATGTTGCCCACGCGGAAGACGCTGACGACATCGTTCAGGCTGTTGACCTGTTCCTGCATCGCTTGCGCTGCGGCGGCGGCTTCTTCGACCAGTGCCGCATTTTGCTGCGTCACATTGTCCATTTGCGTCACGGCCATATTGATTTGCTCGATGCCAGCGGATTGTTCCTGGCTGGCGGACATCATTTCAGACATGATGCCGGTGACGCGCTTGACGCTGGCGACCACCTCGTGCATGGTCGATCCTGCCTGTTCGACCAGCCGGTTGCCGGCCTGGACCTTGTCGACCGAGTCGCCGATCAGGTCCTTGATTTCCTTGGCTGCGGCGGCCGAGCGCTGCGCCAGATTGCGCACCTCGGTGGCCACCACGGCAAAGCCGCGCCCCTGTTCCCCGGCACGGGCCGCCTCGACCGCCGCGTTCAGCGCCAGGATATTCGTCTGGAAGGCGATGCCGTCGATGACGGCGATGATGTCGACGATCTTGCGCGCCGAGACATCGATGGCCGCCATGGTGTCGACCACCTGCGCCACCACGGCGCCGCCCTTGGTGGCGACATTGGAGGCCGATTCGACCAGCCCGTTGGCCTGGCGTGCATGGTCGGTGTTGATGCGCACGGTGCTGGTTAGTTCTTCCATGGATGAAGCGGTTTGCTCCAGCGTACTGGCCTGCTGTTCCGTGCGCGAAGACAAGTCCAGGTTGCCCATGGCGATCTGGCCTGCCGCCGTGGCGATGGTCTCGGTGCTGGCGTGAACTTGCTGGACGATCTGCGCCAGGCTGTCGCGCATCGATTGCATGGCGTGCAGCAGGCTGTGCGTGTCGCCGGGGCGGGTATGAATGGGCACGGCCAGGTTGCCGCTGGCAATCTGCCCGGCGATCGCCGCCGCTTCGTCGGGCTCGCAACCGAGTTGGCGCGTCACGCTGCGCGTGATCAGCACGGCGGCCAGCAGGCTGGTGATGAGGGCCAGCGAGCCTATGCTCAGCATCACCAGGCGCGCCTGGCTGTAGGCCGCCTCGGCCATGCTGGAAGCCTCGTTATTCTGCTTTTCCTCGACGGCGATCAAGGTGCGCAGCAATTCCCACCAGCGCTTTTGCACGGGGCGGAATTCATAGCGCAGCAGTTTGTAGGCATCGTCCTGCTTGTGCTCCAGCGCCAGCGCGGCGGCCCGCTGAATGAAGGGCGCCGCCAGGTCGCTTTGTGTGCGGATCTGTTCGAGCAGGCTTTTTTCTTCGCTCGAGGTGCCTTCCAGCTTGGCGAACATTTCCCCCAGCTTTTGCTGGGCAGCGGCGTATTTTTTTTCCTGCTCCGCGATGCGCGCGACCTCGATCTGGATCTCCTTCTCCTCCTTCAGCAAAATCAGATTGCGCAGCGCCAGCGCCCGCTCGGTCACTGTCAAGTCCATAGTCTGGGCCAGCCTGGTTTCGACGTTGTTGACCTTGGTCGCTTCATCCATGCGGTCCTGGATTTGTCGCATGCTGGTCAGCCCCAGCGCGATGACCAGCAACAGGAACAGGGCGACCAGGCCAAAGCCCATGCCGAGCCGCTTGGCGATGGTTAAGTGCATAAATTTCATATTGCCTCCTTAAGGCCGTGCTTGCGGTTCCGAATAAGCATATGCAGCTTTATCACGAAGCACTCAGCGATCATATTGATTGCGGGCCGGCGAAATATCACACTTAGTCACTTTCATCATTTGAGCAACAGTAGAAATTTACTTGTGGCAACTGTTCAAATTGAGTTAGATGGCGAACACCTGCGAACGCTGGCATGGCGGCGGAGCATGATTTGTATCAAGAATGAAAAATTTTCATGCTCCCTTGCGCTCATGATTTCACATTTCACGTCGTTATAGCAGTGTCTGCTTAGCGCTTGAGATGCGACCCATCCCATGCTCTGAGAAAACATGGCAGTACTCGACGGCTACCAGTTATCAAAAAATGAAAGTTATGCATACTTTACCTAACCACCCATCTTCGTTTAGCAAGGCATAAGACCCATGACCTCCGTCTCCTCGATCCCGAGCTGGAATCCAAGTCCCTCACGCACGCTCAATGCCGCTGCCACCAAGGCGGATGCCGCGCCGTCTCCGGCGCCGAGCCCGTCCTCCATTGTTGACATCGGGGCGACGCAAGCCGTCGCGCAGCTGCTGCCTTCGCCGACGATATGGGAAAGCGCGACCCGCAACAAGGTGAGCGACGCGATGACAAAGAGCTTCTCTTCGCATGCGTTTGGCGGCCGCTTCAGCGGCCTGGGCGCGGCCATGCTGGGGCAGGCCAAGCTGGGCAACTACAATTTCTCGCAGGCGATGCGGCAGCCGCCGCCGAGCACCACGCCGAATGTCTATGCGGCGTCCGGCATCGCGCCGGGCAGCCTGCATGGCAATGGCGAAGACAAGGTTACCCTCAGCATCACGACCAAAAGCGGCGTGGAAGTCAAGCTGTCGCTCGACAGCCAGGGCGACGGCCTGGCCGTGAGCATGACAACCAGTGGCGACCTCAGCGACGCTGAAGCCAGCGCCCTGGGCGACCTGGCGAAGGGTTTTCAGGACGCCATCGATGGCATGGGACGGGATACGCCGAAAATCAAGCTGGAAGGCTTGATGCAGTTCGACCAGCAGTTGCTGGCGTCGGTGAAACTGCATGCGGAAGTCAAGGTGCGCGGCGAGATAGAGGGCGTGCAAACCCTGGATTTCCAGGCCGATGGCGCGCAGCGCCAGGTCAGCTTCAGCGGCGTGGCCGGCTCCCTGGACCTGAAGGTCGACGCCAGCCAACTCAATACCCTGGGCAGCAAGGAGCGGCAAGCCAAGGCGCTGGGCAGTTACATGAAGCAGTTCGACCAGGCGGCGTCGCGCGGCCATGGCGACGCGGGCCTGATGGCCATGCTCAAGGATAGCTTCACAGCCCTGCACAGCAATACCGCCGCGCCGCAAGCGGCCACGGACACGCCCGCGACGGGCAAGTGGCGCCTGGCGGCCGAGGACAAGTCCATCCTGACGGGGCTGGCCGATTTCAGCGCCTCCGTATCGCAAGCCGTGAAATTCAGCAATCCCATGCGCAGTTCGGAAAAGGATGGCTTCAATTATGAAGTGTCGCAAAAGACGCTGCAGGCCGGCGCCAGCCAGGACGAGCGGTCAATCAGGCAGCAGCAGCAATCGAAGCTCAGTGCCAGCTTCCATGAGACCCTCGTCCCCGGCGTGCCGCTGCGCCTGACGACCAGCACGGAATCGCAGAACTATACGTATCACCAGATCGAGGATACGGCCAGCAGCGACGCGCAGGTGGCCTACAAGGATGGCAAGATGGTGAAGGCGAGCTTGCGGCAGGAGGGCAATCAGTCCGAGCATGTCATGAAATATTTCTTGGGCAAGCTGGAATCGGACAAGACCATACCAGGCAATTATTCTGTGCTGCGCGATTTGCTGCCCGTGCTGGGGCCGTACCGGACGGACGAGCTGGGCATGACGCCCGAGAAGAAGGCGGAGCAGCGCCAGCAGGCGATGCTGACCCTGAGCGACGAGGTGCTGCTGCAATCGTATGCGGGCCAGACCATCGGCCTGTGGCGCGCCGACGTGCTGCCGGAAGAGGGCGGGGCCGCCGCTTAACAACAGACGGCGAGACCGCGTTGAATGCAAAAAGCCCGCCTTCCTGCGAAGACGGGCTTTTTGTTTGCTTGTTGCTTGGCTTGATGCGGTGTAAAACAGCCTATGCCTTGGCCTTGTTTTGCTTGATCCAGTAGCCGACGCCCAGCGCGGCCAGCCACACGGGAATCAGGTAGACGGAGATGCGCAGGCCCGGCGTCAGGTACATGATCACCAGGATGCCGGCCAGGAACACCAGGCACAGGTAGTTGGTGAACGGGTAGCCCAGGCTCTGGAACAGGGTCGTCTTGCCCTCGGCCTTCTTTTGCGCGCGGAAACGCAAATGGATCCAGCTGATCATGGCCCAGTTGATGATCAGCGCCGACACGACAAGGCCCATCAGCACTTCGAACGCTTCGCCCGGCATGAAGTAATTGACCACCACGCAGGCGCCCGTCGCCAGCGCGGACACGCCCAGCGCCACCAGCGGCACGCCGCGGCGGTTCAGGTGCAGCAGCGCGCGCGGCGCATTGCCTTGCTTGGCCAGGCCGAACAGCATGCGCGTGTTGCAGTACACGCCGCTGTTGTAGACGGAGAGTGCCGCCGTCAGCACCACCACGTTCAGGGCCGTGGCCACCAGGTTGCTGTCGAGCGCATGGAAGATCAGGACAAAAGGGCTGCCGCCGGTGACGACGTTTTGCCACGGGTACAGCGACAGCAGGATGCCGAGCGCGCCGATGTAAAAGATCAGGATACGGTAGATGGCCTGGTTGGTGGCGCGCGGAATCGTCGTGCTCGGATCATCCGCCTCGGCCGCCGTGATGCCTACCAGCTCCAGGCCGCCGAACGAGAACATGATGACGGCCATGGCCATCACCAGCCCCTGCCAGCCATTCGGGAAAAAGCCGCCGTGCTGCCACAGGTTGGCCACGGACGCCTGCGGCCCCGCGTCGCCGGAAGCGAGCAGATACGCGCCGAAGACGATCATGCCGATGATGGCGACCACCTTGATGATGGCGAACCAGAATTCCATCTCGCCAAACGCTTTGACATTGAGCAAACTGATGGCGTTGATGGCGCAAAAGAAGATCAGTGCCGAGACCCAGGTCGGCACGCCGGGCCACCAGTACTGCACGTAGATGCCGACGGCCGTCAGCTCGGCCATGCTGACGAGCACATACAGTACCCAGTAATTCCAGCCCGACAGGAAGCCGGGCAGGTGGCCGCAGTATTTGTCGGCGAAATAGCTGAAGGAGCCGGCGACGGGTTCGTCGACCACCATCTCGCCCAGCTGGCGCATGATCAAAAAGGCGATGACGCCGGCAATGCCATAGCCGAGCAGCACGGAAGGGCCGGCCATCTTGATTGTTTGCGCGATGCCCAGAAACAGGCCGGTGCCGATGGCGCCGCCCAGGGCGATGAGCTGGATGTGGCGGCTTTTCAGGCCGCGCTTGAGCTCTTGTGGTTCGGTATTCCCGACTGCCGTCATATGTTTTATCCTGTTTTTACGGGGCTGAGGTCGCTGATTCTAAAGCATGCACGGGCAAAGCAGGAGCGAAATGCATGTTGCACTGCGAAGGCGCAAGAAACGCCCCGCATCTTCGCCGAACGGCGCGCAAAACGGCGGCCCGGGCGACGCTTTACGCGGCAGCCGCGACGATGGCCGGTTCGTACACGGCCAGGAACTCTGGCGGCAGGCGGCGCGCGCGGCCGCTGCTCAATTCGATGCAGATCAAGTCCCAGCGTCCGCGCACGACGGTGGCGCCGTCGCTGTCGCGGATCAGCTGGAAGCGCCGTTCCATGCTGGAGCGCCCATCGCTGGCGCACAGCCAGGTGGCCAGGGTCAGCGCTTCGCCGGCCCGCGTCGGCAGCAGGTAGTCGTATTCGCCGCGGCGGATCGCCATGGCCCGGTCCAGGCGCCGGTAATCGTCGAGGTCCAGCCCCAGTGTGGCCGAGTGGTGCCAGGCGATATGCTCGCACCAGCGCACGTAGACGGCGTTGTTGGTGTGCTGCAAGCCGTCGATGTCGCCCGGTTCGGGCGTGACGGGCAGGGTGTGGGCGTGCGGATAATCCCAGTTCAAGAGCGCTCCTTTCGATGCGGTGGCGGCTGATTGTACGTGCTTGCGGTGTTTCCTTGTTTCCTGTCCGCAGCGCACGTCTGGAAAACACTGTTTTTCACATTGATGTATGATGCATCATAATTTTAAAAGATCAAAAACACGCATGAATCAGCAATTGGACACTCTGCAGCACGTCAACCTGGGCAAGTCCGTGTACGCGATGCTGCGCGACGCGCTGGCGGCCGGGCGTTTCCAGCCGAATGACCGCCTGCGCATCCGCGAGCTGGCGCTGCAGCTCGGTACCAGCGTCACGCCCGTGCGCGACGCGATGCTGCAGCTGGTGCAGGAAGAGGCGCTGGTGCTGCGCTCGCCGCGCGATTTCCGCGTGCCCGTGCTCAGCGTGGCGCGCTACCTGGAAATCCGCGCGCTGCGGCTGGAACTGGAAGGGCTGGGCGCGTTCGAGGCGGCGCAGCGCATCGACGACGCCACCCTGGCCGACCTGGAGCGCCTGCTGCAGGCGAACGAAGAGGCGATTGCGCGGCACGACTTGCCGGCGGCCCTGCAATGCAACCAGGCGTTTCACCTGGGCCTGGCGCAGGCGGCCGGCATGCCGACGTTAAAACGCTTCGTCGACCACCTGTGGATGCAGACGGCGCCCCTGATCGCCGCCGGCTACGCCAGCTTTTCGCCCGACATGCGCGTCGGCCACCACCACGCCATCATCGCCGCGCTGCGCCAGCGCGACGGGGCGGCTGCGCGGCGCGCCATCGAACAGGACATTCTCGACGGCGGCACGCAGATGCTGGCGTATGTGATGCGCCAGGAGCGCATCCACGCCGGCGCAACACAACTAGACAAGGAAGCACATGACGCAGAACACGCACAAGACTGAACAGAAGATTGAACAGAAAACGG
Organism: Janthinobacterium sp. FW305-128; assembly: GCF_020858135.1. Lineage (NCBI taxonomy): Bacteria > Pseudomonadati > Pseudomonadota > Betaproteobacteria > Burkholderiales > Oxalobacteraceae > Janthinobacterium > Janthinobacterium sp. FW305-128. The sequence goes on from NZ_JACYMK010000002.1 coordinate 80,240, forward strand.
CCATCGTCACGGGCGCCAGCCGAGGTATCGGCCACGCCGTGGCAGAGCGCTTCCGCAGCCTGGGCTGGCGCGTGATCACCGTGTCGCGCAGCCCGATTCCGGGCGGCTGCCCGCGCAGCCAGGAGCACAACACGCATGTGTGCATGGATCTGTCGGACCTGAGCCAGATCGGGCAGATGGTCGACACCCTGCGCCCCATGCTGGGCGACTCGAAATTGCACGCGCTGGTGAACAACGCGGGCGTGTCGCCGAAGGGGCCGGGCGGTTCGCGCGTCAATTCGCTGACCACCGACATGCAGACCTGGCAGGAAATGTACAACACGAATTTCTTTGCGCCGCTGGCCCTGACGCGTGGCTTTGCGCAGGAACTGTCGAACGCGCACGGCGCCGTCGTGAACCTGTGCTCGATCGCCGGCTACCGCGTGCACCCGTTCGCCGGCTCCGCCTACGCCAGCTCGAAGGCGGCGCTGGCGTCGCTGACGCGTGAGATGGCCAACGACATGGCGCCGCTGAACGTGCGCGTGAATGCCATCGCGCCGGGCGAGATCGACACGGCGATTCTGTCGCCGGGCACCTCGCACATCGTCGACACGCAAATCCCCCTGCGCCGCCTGGGCACGACGGCCGAAGTGGCGGATCTGGTGGAGTTCCTGTGCAGCGAGCGCGCCTCGTACATCACGGGCGCGGAAATTCCCATCGACGGCGGCCAGCGCATTTAACTGACAGGGAAGATCGCATCACACGACATATCGGCATCGTCGGCTGCTCGGCCGAAGGCGCGGCCCTGTGCTACCGCACGATTTGCGAAGAGGGCGCGCATGCGCTGGGAGCGTTGAACATCCGGAAGTGACGCTGCATACGCCGCCGCTGGCGCGCTATGTGGCTTGCCTGAACGGGGGGCGACCTGGCCGGCGTGGCAGAGCTGATGCTGGCATCGGCGCTCGATTCCACGCGCTTGCTGGCGCGCGCCGCCTTGCGCCGGGCGCTGGACGCCTGACTATTTATTCAGCTGCGTGTCCAATTGCGCCTGCAGGGCGGCCACCACCAGCGCGTGATCGTCCGCCTGCGCCAGGCCGGACACGGTGACCGTGCCGACCAGTCCCACGCCGCGTATCAGCAGGGGAAACGCGCCGCCGTGGCCCGCGTACTCGATGTCATCGAGGTACTTCACGTCTTCGAAGGTGCTGCCCCGGCTTTTATACGAGATGCCCATGTAGTAGGAGCTGCGGCAAAAGCGCTGCACCGTGTTGTTTTTGCGGCGTATCCAGTCCGCCTGGTCCGCCGTGGCGCCCGTCATGGCGTGGTGGAACAGGACCTGGCCGTTGCGCGTGATGTTGACGGTGACGGCCTTGCCCCGCTTGCGCACTTCCTCGACGATCCACAGGCCCACGGCCAGCGCCGCATCGTTGTCGAAGCGTTCGAATTGCAGGGATTCTTCCTGCTGCGCCAGGGTGTGCAGCAAATCGGCGTAATGATCCATCGTGGAGGCGGGTGGTAGTGGCTGGAAGCGCTACTGTAGCGCACCGTGGGGGCTTTTTGTGTAATGCGGCTAAAATAGGCGGCATGAACCTGTCCCTGTTTGCAGATGAAGACGACGTCCCGGCCGGACCGGTGCCGCTGGTGCCCGGATCGTCCGCGTCGGTCCTGCTGCGCCGTTTTGCGTTGCCGTATCTGCCCGAGCTGCTGCCGGCGCTGGACGCCATCGTGCTGGCCGCGCCCCTGCGCCACATGGCCACGCCGGGCGGTTTGCGCATGTCCGTGGCCATGAGCAATTGCGGCCCCCTGGGCTGGGTCACGGATGGGCGCGGCTACCGCTACGCGCGGCTCGATCCCGCCAGCGGTGTACCCTGGCCGCCCATGCCGCCCGTGTTCCTGTGCCTGGCGCAGCAAGCGGCGCTGGCGGCCGGCTATCCGGGCTTCACGCCCGACGCCTGCCTGGTCAACCGCTATGCGCCCGGTGCGCGCATGGCCCTGCACCAGGACCGCGACGAATGCGATTTCAACGCGCCCATCGTTTCCGTCTCGCTCGGTTTGCCCGCCACCTTTTTGTTCGGCGGCGCCGAGCGCAGCGACAAGGCGGCCCGCATCGCGCTGCTGCACGGCGACGTGGTCGTGTGGGGCGGCGCCGACCGCCTGCGCTTCCACGGCGTGGCGCCGCTGAAGGAGGGCGAACACGCGCTGCTGGGCGCGCAGCGCATCAATTTGACGTTTCGCAAGGCTGCCTGAGCTGGCGCCACGGCGTGGCCGGCTTGACGATGTAGTGCGCATGCACATGGCGCCACGGAATGGCCAGGTAGACCAGCACCACGAACGCGCATTCAAACGCGGTTGCCGCGGTGGCGGGATCGATCTGGCCGCTCAGCCATTGCGGCAGCGGCACGAGCAGCAGCCAGATGGTCTTCCACAGCGCCTCCCACAGCAGCAGGGGCAGCATCTGCAGCGGATAGCGCAAGCCCAGCAAACATAGCAGCGAAAACGCGGCCAGCATGCAGTTGACGGTGCCCCGCGCCAGTTCCCACGGCGCGTGCGGCGTGACGATGCCGGGCCACAGCACGCTGCCCAGCCCCAGGACAACCAGCAGATACATGGCGCGCAGCGCATACAGACGGGCGGTCGATACGGTATTCATGGTGCGGTCTCCTGGTCGTGGGGTGGCTATGAAAGGGTTTACTCGACTTCTTTGAGTATCGTTTCCAGGCTGCCCAGGCGCGCCTGGATCTGCGCCACGGAAGCGTTCAGCGCGGCCAGCGAAACGGCCGTTTCCGCTTGCGCGGCGGCCATGGACTTGGCCAGCTCCTGGTAGGCGCCGTCCTGCGCCAGCCGGGCGCGCGCCTGCACGATGCCGGACGTATATTTGAGGGCGAAGATGATGACGGCGGCCGTGCAGGGGAAGAAGAAGGCGGCGAAAAAGACATTTTCAGACATGATGACCTCTACAGTTCAGGATTAATCGGCGTTGGGGGTGAGCGAGGACGCCGCGGCGGCGATGCTGGCCGGCGTCAGCAGCAATTCAAATGGGCTGGCTTCGAAGTAATTAAGGGCCTTGCCGTCATGCGACAGTTCCAGCTGGCTGGTGACGAGGCCCGCGTGTTCCAGCTTTTGCAGGTGCAAATGCAACAGGGGCCGGCTGATGCCCAGGTCGCGCGCCAGCTGGCTGATGTAGTTGCGCCCGCCGCTGGCCAGGGCTGCGATGATGCGCAGCCGGTGCGGATTGTCGAGCGCCGCCAGCATGGTCAGCAAGCGCTCGCCGGTGGGATGGGGTGTATTTGTATCTGTCATGTGTCAACATTATCTGACATGTGTTAGTGAGTCAAGATAAAACATTCGCCGTTTTAATGCAAGATACTTGCAAATACGGCGCATTTTCTCCATGATATGCAACTTTTTTGCATATGGAGCCTTGACCATGAAGCGCGATTCCCTTTCTTCGCCCCTGCCCGACGTGGCGGCCGGCCCCCATCTGGGCCACCCTTTGCCATTGGAATGGGTCGGCATGCAGGGCATCGCCTTGCCGCTGTGGCTGGAAGAGGGCGGGCAGGCGCAGCAAGTGCATGCGTGGGCCGACGTGCATGTCGATCTGCCCGCTCCGCGCATCAAGGGCATCCACATGTCGCGCCTGTATTTGCTGCTCGATGCCTTTGCCGCCGCGCAGCCGCTCGATGCGGGCGCCCTGGCCGCCGTGTTGCGGCGCATGGTGGACAGTCACGCCGACTGCGGCAGCACGCAGGCGCGCATCGCGCTGGCGTTTCCCGTGCTGCGGCGCCAGCCGGCGCTGTTGACGGCGGGACTGGCAGGCTGGAAATCGTATCCTGTGCGCCTGCAAGCGAGCTGCTCCCCGCAGGGCTTTGCCCTGTCCCTGACGGTGGAGATCGGCTACTCGTCGACCTGTCCCTGTTCGGCGGCGCTGGCGCGGCAACTGCTGGCCGACGCCTTTGCGGCGCGGTTCGGCAATGGCGGCATCGACGGCGCGGCCGCGCACGCCTGGCTGCGGGAGCATGCGAGCCTGGCCACGCCGCACAGCCAGCGCAGCACGGCGACGGTCACCGTGCCCTTGACGGAACAGGCGGAGCTGGATCTGTTTCCCCTGATCGACCGGGTGGAAGTGGCGCTGGCGACACCCTTGCAGACGGCCGTGAAGCGGGCGGACGAGCAGGCGTTCGCGCGCCTGAATGGTGCTAATCTGATGTATGTGGAAGACGCGGCCCGCCGCGTGCAGGCGGCGCTGGCGCCACATTATGCGCAGGCGCGTGTTACCGTACGGCATATGGAAAGCCTGCATCCGCACGATGCCGTGGCGCAGGCGGGCCAGCTTGCCTGAGCTTTTCACTCAACCACCGTGGAGGAAGACCGCATGCCGGAGAACATCACGCAGGACCCTGGCGAAGACAGCCTGGAAGAGGAACTGGAGCGCGAGCGGCGCGAGCATGCGCTGATCGACGAGGAAAAACTGGGCATGGACGAGCTGGAAGAGGAACATTTGAAGCGGGAACGTCAGCCGGGCGTGCCGGCGGGGCGCTAGCGCGCATGCACTGCATCAGCGCTGGCATCGCGCCGCGCCGCCCGGTACAATTTCGCTTTGTCATTCTCCCTCAGCCCCGGAGGCCCATGAAATATCGCGCATTGTTCCAGTTTATCCTTGGCCTGACAGGCGCCGTCCTGGCCGGCTCGCAAGCCCATTCCGCCACCATCTGCACCGCCATGGCCGACGCCAAGACAGGCGCCGTCCTGCTGCAGGAGGGCAATTGCATCGACCGCGTTACGCCCGCGTCCACGTTCAAGATCGCGCTCAGCCTGATGGGCTATGACGCCGGCTTCCTCAAGGACGAGCACAAGCCCAGCCTGCCATTTCGCCAGGGCTATGTGGACTGGGGCGGCGAAGCGTGGCGCCAGGATACGGACCCGTCGCGCTGGATGCAGTATTCCGTGGTCTGGTATTCGCAGCAGATCACACAGGCGCTGGGCGCCGAGCGCTTCCAGAAATATGCCAAGGCATTGCGCTATGGCAATGCGGATGTGTCGGGCGACCCGGGCAAGGACAACAGCCTGGAGCGCTCGTGGATCAGCTCTTCGCTGAAAATCTCTCCGCTGGAACAGCTGGGCTTCTTGCGCAAGCTGGTCAACGATCAATTGCCCGTCACCAAGCAGGCCATGGAGCAGACGCGACGCCTGACGCGCCTGGCGGACGTGGGCGGCTGGCAAGTGCATGGCAAGACGGGCGCCGCCTTCCCGCGCAAGCCTGACGGCAGCTTCGACGAAGCGCATGGCTACGGCTGGTTCGTGGGATGGGCCAGCAAGGGCGGGCGCAGCATCGTGTTCGCGCGCCTGGTGCAGGATGAGCAGAAGGGCTTGCCATCGGCGGGCTTGCGTACGCGCGAAGCCATGCTGAAAGAATTGCCGGCCCTGCTGGAGCAGGCGCAGAAGTGACGGCCAGCATCGTCGTCGCCACCTTCATCGCCACCGAGGGCGAGTACCTGGAAGCCGTCATCGAGGTGGGCGGCCAGCGCCTGCACGTGATGGACGAGTTCGGCGGCGGGCAACTGGCCGCCGGCACGCAAGTCCAGCTCGAACTGTGGCCCATGGCCAGCGAAATCGACGACTGGGATTCCATTTTCCGCGCCAATTCTGGCCGGGAAAAGCGCCTGGTACGCCTCGATGGCTGGCGCTACCTGGCGCTCGGCGTCGTCACCCAGGTCGATCCCGTCGTCTGCGACTGCGGCCTGCTGCAGGTCGAAGACGCTTTCCATACGCGCGACGAACGCTGCGTGGGCGCGTATGTGGGCGTCACGCTGGCGCGCCTCGATGCTTGCTTGGCGTAAATTCCGGCCCGCTTTGTTGCCCGCCCTATATACTTGCTGAAACGGATTTCCCGGCATCAGACAAGGTTACAAGCATGGCATCAGGCATGGAGCAGTTTCAGGAAAAAGCACGGCAGGCGTTCATACGCGCGCGCGCGCAGGCAGTGCGCGTGGCGGGAGTGGTGTGGACAAAAGCGGTGGCGCTGTACCGGCGCGGCCACGCGCACTTGATGACCTTGCCGCCCGTGCGGCGCGCGCTGGTGCTGGCCTTATGGTCGTTTTTGGCCCTGCTGGCGCTGGTGATCCTGTACATGCTGTTGCTGATCCCCCTGACGCCGAGCATCCACGACTTGCGCCAGGCGCGCGCGGCCGCGCCGACCACCATGGTCAGCGCCGATGGCAAGGAACTGGCCCGCTTCGACCAGGGCTTGCAGGAGCGGGTCACGTTAAAGCAGATTTCGCCGAACGTGATCAGTGCGCTGATCTCGACGGAAGACCACCGTTTCTACGAACACCACGGCATCGACTTCACGCGCACGGCCGGCGCCATTCTGCATACGGCAGGGGGCAACCCGCAAGGCGGTTCCACCATCACGCAGCAGCTGGCGCGCAATATGTTTCCCGAGGAAATCGGCCGCTCGCGCAACCTGAACCGCAAGCTCAAGGAATTGATCACAGCCCTGAAAATCGAGGCCACCTACAGCAAGACGGAAATCCTGGAAGCCTACCTGAACACGGTTCCCTTCCTGTACAACACCTACGGCATCGAAATGGCGGCCCGCACGTATTTCGACAAACCCGCCGCGCGCCTCGACATCCTGGAAAGCGCCACCCTGGTCGGCATGCTCAAGGGGACGAATTACTACAATCCCGTCGGCAATCCCGAACGCTCCCTGCAGCGGCGCAACGTGGTGCTGGGCCAGATGCGCAAGCACGACGTCATCGACGAGGCGCGCTACAAGCAGCTGATCAAGCGTCCGCTGCGCCTGCATTTCGAGCGCCAGAGCGAGCGGGCGCAGTCGGACAGCCATTTCACGGCCTATGTGCGCAAGTGGCTGATCGACTGGGCCGACGAGAACGACTACAACCTGGAACTCGATGCGCTGGTGGTGCACACCACGCTCGACTACGACTTGCAGCAGGCGGCCGAGCGCGCCGTCGAGCGCCAGGCGAATGCCTTGCAGGCGATCGCCGACGTGGAATGGAGCCGCGCCGGCGTGCCGTCGTCCACGTCGACGGGCATGTACGCGGGCATGCAGGGCGGCAGCGTGCCCTTCGATTATTTCTGGAAATCGCATCCGGCGCTGCTGGACGCCTTCGTGCGCGAGTCGGGCGACTACCGCAAGCTGACGGCGGCCGGCGGCACGCCCGAAGCGGCGCTGGCGCAGCTGAAGGGCGACCGCGCCTTCATGGCGGCCCTGCGCAAGTCGAAGACGCGGCTGGAAGCGGGCTTTGCGGCCATGGACCCGGCCACGGGCGCCGTGCGCGCCTGGGTGGGCAGCCGCGACTTTGCACGCGAACAGTTCGACCACGTGTCGCAGGCGGCGCGCCAGCCCGGTTCCACCTTCAAACCCATCGTGTATGGCGCGGCGCTGGAAAAGGGACTGAGCCCTGAGCACGTCTACCGCGATGCCGTGATGGACATCAAGGCGGCCGACGGCACCAAATGGCGCCCGACGGACATGAGCGGCACGACGGGGCGCGACATGACCATGCGCGACGGTCTCGTGTACTCGAAAAACACGATCACGGCGCAGGTGATGCAGGACGTGGGCTTGCCGCCGATCATCAAACTGGCGCGCGCGCTCGGCATCCGCGACAGCAAGCTGGAAAAAGTGCCATCCTTGGCGCTGGGTACCAGTCCCGTCACTTTATTGGAAATGGTCAACGCTTACGCCAGCATCGCGGCCCAGGGCGAGGCCCGTCTGCCGTTCGTCGTCACGCACATCACGGACCGCGAAGGCAAGGTCATCGCCCGCTTCGGCGAAGACAAGCCCAAGCGCGCCATGCAGGCCGAATCGGCCGCCACCCTGACGGACATGATGCGCGGCGTGATCGACCGGGGCACGGGCACGGCCATCCGCAGCCGCTTCGGCATCCGCTCCGACGTGGCCGGCAAGAGCGGCACCACGCAAAACAATGCGGACGGCTGGTTCATCCTGATGCACCCGGAACTCGTCGGCGGCGCCTGGGTGGGTTTCAACGACGCGCGCGTCACCATGCGCAGCAATTACTGGGGCCAGGGCGGCCACAACGCCGTGCTGGTGGTGGGCGACTTCTTCAAGACGGCGCTCGACACGGGCAAGATCGCGCGCGACGCCATCTTCCCCGGCGGCAAGCCGCCACCACCGCTGCGCCACGTGGAACCCGTCGAGGAACCGCAGGATGAACCGGTGGAAGAGCCGGGCGATCTGTTGCAGGAAGGCGCGCCGCCCGCGCCGCTGGCCGTGCCGGCGGAAGAGGGCGGGCAGGAAGCGCATGGCAAGGCGGTGCCGGAACCGGCTCCCGCGCCCGTCCCGGCGCCGCAGCCAATGCCGCAAGGCTAGCGGCCACGATGTTATTTGATACAGGACAATAATGACAGCGAAGCCCACCTTGCGCCTGATCCTTGGTGACCAGCTCAATACGCAGCACCGCTGGTTTACCGACGTCGACGACGCCACCATCTACGTCTTGATGGAAGTGCGGCAAGAAACCGATTATGTGCTGCATCACGCGCAGAAAATCCTGGCCATCTTCGCTGCCATGCGCGACTTTGCGCGCCAGCTGCGCGAGGATGGCCACGCCGTGCATTACATCGCCATCGGCGACGCGGAAAGCAGGCGCTCGATACCGGAGAATATCGAAGCGCTGATTCGCCACTATGACGCCGGCGCCGTCGAGTACCAGGCGCCCGACGAGTGGCGCCTCGACCAGCAGCTGTATGAGGCCGGGCGACGCTCGGCCATCCCGTGGTTGATGGTCGACAGCGAGCATTTCTATACGGCCCGCAACGAGGCGGCCGATATTTTCGCCGGGCGCAAGCAATGGCTGATGGAGTTTTTCTACCGCCAGATGCGCAGCGCGCATCAGGTGTTGATGGAAGACGCGAAAAAACCCGTCGGCGGCCAGTGGAATTTCGATCACGATAACCGCAAGCCCTGGCGCGGCACGCCCGCCGAGCCGCAAGACCCGCGCACCGTGCATGACCATACCCGTCTATGGGAAAGCATCGTCGCCGCCGGCGTGAAGAGCTTCGGCGCGCCCCGTGCGGACCGGCTGGCGTGGGCGCTGAACCGGGATGAGGCGCTGCAGCAGCTCGATGCCTTCATCGAGCGGGCCTTGCCGCATTTTGGCGATTTCCAGGATGCCATGAGCAGCAAGGCCTGGCGCTTGTTCCACTCCCTGCTGTCGTTCGCGCTGAACGTGAAAATGCTGAACCCGCGCGAAGTCGTCGGCAGGGCGCAGGCCGCCTATCACGCCGGCCACGCTCCCCTGGCCGCTGTCGAGGGCTTCATCCGCCAGATCCTGGGCTGGCGCGAATATGTGCGCGGCGTCTACTGGGCGCAGATGCCCGGTTATGCGGAAAAGAATTTCTTTGGCCATGCGCGTGCGCTGCCCTCCTGGTTCTGGGACGGCAAGACGAAGATGCATTGTTTGTCGCAGGCGATCACGCAGTCGCTGGAACAGGCGCACGCGCATCACATCCAGCGCCTGATGGTAATCGGCAACTTCGCGCTGCTGGCCGGCCTCGATCCCGCCAAGGTCCACGGCTGGTACCTGGGCATTTACATCGATGCCTTCGAATGGGTGGAACTGCCCAATACCGTCGGCATGAGCCAGTTCGCCGACGGCGGCCTGCTGGCCACCAAGCCGTATGTCTCCAGCGCCGCGTATATCGACCGCATGGGCGATTATTGCAAGGGATGCCATTACGACAAGAAGGCGCGCATCGGCGAGCGCGCCTGCCCCTTCAATGCCCTGTACTGGGATTTTTTCCACCGCAACGCGGCCACGCTGGAGCACAATCCCCGCATCGGCATGGCGTATCGCCAGCTGGAAAAAATGGACGAGGAAACAGTCGCCGCTTTCCGGCAGCAGGCGGCCACGATGCTGGCCAGGCTCGATTCCTTGTAACGCAGGGCAATGTGGTCTGTTTCCCACGGTGGATGTGCAACCGGACGATGGAGCCGGGACTCAGGATTTCCTCATGTTATGGGAAACGGTAGCGGGCAAGGCCCGAAAAACTGCCGAGCGGTGGCGGCAGGCTGCCTACCATTTTGGTTGACGTGACCAGCGCAGCACTGTGGCAAGCCTGATTCTCACCGTATAGTCTTCTCCCGTTTCATGCTCCAGCCACAGGACGCCGTCTTCGATGCTGACCCAGGCATCGACTATTCGCGTGTCGAACGGCATCGCCGTATCTTTGATATCAATCTTCACTCTTCCAGACTTCACATTGAGCGACCTCAACACTCGCGTCGTTCGTTGCGTAAACTCGATGACGTATGAAGTGCTTGTCTTTTTTGTCATTGGAAATGCTCACCCAAAATGCTTTGAAATTTTTTTAAATATTACTACATAAAAAATTTCCATCGCGCACGAAGGCGAATGCAACAAAGAAGACGGCATTATAAAAATTTCCCCGAAAGAAATATTTATTATTTTTAATAAATTAAAGTTCAACCATGGAGCGGCGTTATTTTTGCACATCGCAGAAACAGTTTCAGGTTAATTGTTTCTCGATGGATATATTTTTATATGTTTTGCAATATTTATTATCTTGTATTTCTTATATTGATATAAATCAATGTTTTCTGTGTATTAATTTGAGGAGGTATTCTTGCTGTTAGGATATGGCTCAACTCTGGCTTCGGCGAGTGATGCATGCTCATGGGAAATGAAAGTTATTTTTGGAAAATTTTTTGTGCGGGTGCCGAAGAGATATTTGAGGTGCCGTATAGCAGATGGCGTATCCGCATACGATATTTTCCGCGCCAATATATTCATCGTGAGAAATATATTGATGGTATGGTTCAGATTGTTAATGGCCGTGAATGGTATAAAACCCATTATTGCAATGCCGGCAGAATTAAATCAGGTTCTGATGGTTTAATTGGCGGCGTAGATTGTGCAATTGATGTGTTGAATATTTTTCATGAAGAAGAGATTTTCGGCGCAATGGAAAATGTAATGAACATCGTTCTTTTTATCGCCAATTTCCTGCCTTCCCTGGGAAAGGCATTATTGTTGCGTGAGGATGAAGGTATGGGCGATGGCGAAATTGCGATAAAGATGGCATACCGAATGGGAACAGTGCGAAGCCGTATGCACAGAGTAAGGGCGGAGATACGCAAGAGACCGGAAGAGTATCAATAAAGGCGGCCTGCCGAATTGCGGTAGCCCGAAGCGGGAGCATGCGGTGCTTGTCCCTCTACTTGACATGAATTGACATGGTGACTAAAAATTACATCGGCGGCCCCGTGCAGGTGGAGCCGGATCATCCCAGGCGGATCGATGCATTGACAGCACAAAAAATTGATGTGGCAATTATTTTTCAGGAAATGCTTGGCACTGCCGTGGCAGCAAAATACCTGCATACAAATGGCGTGCCGCTATCTGTCGCACTGCGCGTATTGGTCTGCGAGCGCAGAAAAGATCCATCGCCGCCCAAAATGATCGGACTCGAAAAAGGGCCTGCCCATCATCCCCCGTCGAGGTTGAGCGAGATAGGCGCCGAATCGGATTGACAGCACGGGAATAAGCTGCTGTGCCGGTTCATCGCTGGAACAGACTCCTGCTTGCATGGCGTGCGGCCGCCGCTTTCCACGGGCGACCAGCCGATATTGAAACGCCGCATCAGTGCCAGATGGTGCACATTGAGCACCTTGGGCAGCGGAGAGTCCAAGGTGGACAGGATGCGCTGGCCGTACGGCGCGGGGCAGGTTGTTGTCTGCCGCGCGCGCAAGCACGGGCGAGCACAGCAGGACGCCGGCGACGCGCAGCAGCTGGCGTCGCAGGGGCTGGCTCAGCCGTTGCATCACGGCGCCGTCAAGTCCTGGCGCTGGAATTCGATGCGGTTTTCCTGGTAGGTCCACTTGGTGTAGGGGCCGAACACGCGCCGGTTTTCCTTGCTGTCGGCATTCGATTGCTCGCGCTTCATGCGCCGCACGAGGGCGGTATCGACCAGCGGTTCGGTCGTCGTGCCGAACACTTCGTGGCGCACGCTTTGCTTGGCGTCGGCGCCACGCGAAATGATGGTGAGCTTGCGCGTGGCGGGATCGAAGTACAGGCGCATGGCAAACGTGTTCATGTCCTGCAGGTACAGGCCGTCGTCGCGCTGCTGGGCGTAGAAATAATCGCCGCAGACGGCCTTCGGCTCGCGTTTCCACTCGCAGGACAGGACGATCAGCAGGTGATGCTCATCGAGTTGCTTGACCGAGATGCGTCCCTTGGAATAGCCCCAGTTACTGGGTGGCACGGTCTTCGACGAGAGCAGATTGTATTCGCCCACCAGCTTGGTCAGGGGAAGGGGAGCTTGCGCGAAGGCGCCGGCGCAGAGAGTCAAGGCGGCTGCCGCTGTGGCGCCGCGTAGGCAGGAAAATGGAATCATGATGGCCATAAAGAAAAGTTGCCATATTATAGATGGTAACTTGCCAAGATGGCCGCGCGCTTGCGCAGCGCGCCGCTTGTTACTTCAGCTTGCTCAATTCCGCCACGTCGATCTTGACGACCTTGCCCTCGGTGGCGGCCACGAGTGCATGGAAGTGGGGCATCGCGTAGTGCGCCGTCAGGGCCGCGTTGTTCGTCCATTCTTCCAGCATGATGAAGCGCGTGGGAATCTTGTTGTCGAGGTGCAGTTCGTAGCGCAGGCAGCCGCTTTCCGCGCGGCTCGGCGGCACGACGGCTTCCAGGGCGGCGCGCACGGCGTCGATATGTTGAGGTTGGGCATCGATGGTGGCGACGACGGTCAGGGTCATGGTGGTCCTTGTAAAGTGGTGGGGCGGATGCAGCTTAGCGCATCTTGCCCTTTCTTGTCCGCCATGCCCAGTCTGGCTGCGCCGAAACAGTTTCCGCCGCAGCCAGAGAATCAAGCTGAACCTACGCCGCCTGCAGCGCGCCGATCTGCTCGAAGGCCGCCGTCATGGCCTGCATCCTGGCCGCGTCGCTGACCTTGACGCCTTCGGCGCGCACGATCTCGATCTGCTGGATGCCGAGAAAGCCGAGGAAGGCGCGCAGATGGCTTTCCTGGTGTTCCAGGGCGGCCATCGGCGTGTCGGCGCCGTAGTAGCCGCCGCGCGTCGAGGCGATGATCACGCGCTTGGTTCCCAGCAAGCCTTCCGGGCCATTGGCGCCGTACTGGAAGGTCTTGCCGGGCACGGCCAGCGCGTCGAGCCACGATTTGAGCTGGCTGGGGATGGCGAAGTTGTACATGGGCGCGCCGATGACGATGACGTCGGCGGCCAGTACTTGCTCCAGCGCGGCGGCAAGGATTTCGCCTTCGGCGGCACCGGGTGCGGCCGTAAATTGCGGCAGGGGCTGGGTGGCCAGGTCGCGGTAGTGGACGGTGGCGCCGGGCGCGGCCGCTTGCAGGCGGGCCACGATGGCGGCGCTCAGTTGGCGGCTGACGGAATGCTCGCCAAGGACGCTGGAATCGATATGCAGGATGTTCATGGTTGCCTTCTTGGATGGTATGATCGGGTGGTATGTTTTTGTAACCGGGTTAAATATAGTGACTATCAAATGAACGCACAAGAAGGCACTTTTTCCACACTGGGGCACACGGATGTGACTATGGGCGCGGTGGCCGCGCGCGGGGCCGAGCTGGAAAAGCGCATGCGCGACCATGGCGGCCATGCGGGCGTGGCGGACTCGTGCCGCCCGATCACGGATATTCTGACCCGCGTGGGCGACAAATGGAGCGTGATGGTGGTGATGTTGCTGGGCAATGGCACCAAGCGCTTCAACGAGATGCGCCGCCTGATCGGCGGCATTTCGCAGCGCATGCTGACTTTGACCCTGCGCGGCCTGGAGCGCGACGGTCTTGTCACGCGCACCGTGTTTCCCACCGTGCCGCCGCGCGTCGACTATGCGCTGACGGACCTGGGGCGTTCGCTATTGATTCCCATCAGCGCGCTGGGCGCCTGGGCCTACGGCCACCGCGACGCCATCGATGCGGCACGGCTGGCGTTCGATGCCAGGGCCGATGCGGGCGCGACGTCAGGCAGCTAGCTTAGTTCGATCACTGCCAGCATGTCATTGCCATCCGCATCCATGCCTTTTTCCACGAAACCCATGCTGGCATAGAACTGTTTCGCGTTGGTATTACCGGGCTTGTAGCAGATTTCGATGCTGCGCGCATCCGGGCGGGCGCGGATTTCCGCCAGCGCCAGGGCGAGGGCGGCGCGGCCATGGCCTTGCCCCTGGCGCCGGTGGTCGATCATGAAGCGCCAGATCTGGTAGTGGCCGGGCGGGTCGTCGGCGTCGGGCGAGACGAACATCAGGAAGCCGATCACTTCCTCGTCGCCATACACGGCGCGCGTATGCAGGATGGCGGGATGGAAACTCGCTTGCGCGATGGAATAGTCGTTGCTGGCCAGATAGTCGCGCTGCTGCGGCAACAGGGGCAAGTCGCTGACGAGGTCGAAATTGTCGACGGTGACGGGGCGCAGGCTGATAAGCATAGTGGACGGCAATGAAGGGCAAGGCCTGGCAGTATGGGGAGGAATTGCTCAATTGGCAATGCTGTTCCACCACCTGCATCAAACGGCGGTGGAACACCGAGGGCACGGCGGCTGTGGCTCGGGCCGCCATCACATTGACCTGGCGGCGACCGCCTCGGCCCCGGCCTGCGGCACCTGCCAGCCGCCGCCCAGCGCCCGGTAGGCGGCGACTGCCGCGCGCGCCGACGCCGTTTGCGCCTGCGCGCGCGCGTCCCTTGCACGCAGCAGCCTCGTATCGGCCTGCAGTACATCAAGCTGGCTGGTGACGCCTTTCTCGTAGGCTGCCAGCGAAGCGGCGCGGGCGCGCTCAAGCGCCTCTACGCCATGCGCCTGTAGAGTGGCCTGTTCTTCATGGCGCAGCAGAGCCGAACAGGCGTTTTCCACGTCTTCGGCAGCATGCAGCGCGGCGAGCCGGTAGGCCGCCAGCAGCTCGGCTTCCTGGCCACGCGAAGCCTCGATCTGCGCATCGATGCGGCCGAAATCGAACAGGCGCCAGCGCAGGCCCAGCATGCCGGCGGCCTGGCCGGAGCCGCTGCTGAACAGGGCGCCGCCGGCCGTGGCGCTGCCAAACAAGGCGCCAAAATTGAATTTCGGGTAGTACTCGGCAACGGCCGCGCCGGTGCGCGCGCTGGCGGCGGCCAGGCGCCGCTCGGCGGCGGTCAGGTCGGGCCGGCGCCGCAGCAGTTCGCCTGGCGAGCCGCCGGCCGTGATACGCGGCGCGCGCGCCATCACGCCGGCGGCGGCCATTTCATCGCCGTAGGTGCCGGGTGCCGCGCCCAGCATCACGTCGAGCGCATGCAGCGCCACCTCGCGCGCCGTGTCCAGGCCGGGCACGGCGGCGCGCGCCTGCGCCAGCGATGCTTCGGCCTGCCGCAGGGCCGGCTCGTTCGCCAATCCCTTGTCGTATAGCAGCGTGGCGAGTTCCAGCAGCGCCGCGTCGGTGTCGACCTGCCGGCGTGCGAGGTCGAGCCGCGCCTGCAGGCCTTGGATGGACAGGTAAAGGTCCGCCGTTTGCGCCGCCACGGCCAGGCGCGTTGCGGCCCATCCAGCCTCGCTGGCCTCGTAATCGGCGCGCGCCGCTTCACGTTCGCGGCGCAGGCCGCCGAACAGGTCGAGTTCCCACGACGCCTGCAGGTTCAATTCCCGCGCGCTGCCGGCGCGGTCATAGCCTGGCGTGGCGTTCAAGACCTTGCCCAGCGGCGTTTGCACCGACTGGTAGGCGCGCGCCGCCTGACCGCCAATGCTGGCCGACGGCAGCAGCGCGGCGTCTGCCGCCCCGGTGGCGGCGCGCGCCTGCCTGACCCTGGCCTGCGCCTGCTCCAGGTCGAGGTTTTGCGCCAGCGCCACCGTTACCAGACGGGTCAGGCGCGGATCGCCGAACGCTGTCCACCACTGCCGCAGTTCGGCGGCGTCCGCGTCCTGGCGCGCGCCGAGCGCCGCCTGGTGCAGATACTGCGCCGCTAGCGGCGCTTCGGGCCGGCGGTAGTCCAGGCCAGCAGTGCAGCCGGTGGCGGCCAGGCCGGCGGCGATCAGCAGAAAGGGGAGGCGCAGGCGTGGCAGTGGCATGGTGGTCTTCCAGTTCAAAAAAGAAATAATGTGTGACTATAATACATATTGGTCACTTATTGTGCATTCCGTCGCGGCGCGTTAAGCTGTCGCCATGAATTCCATCACACCCGACACACCAAGCCCTGCGCGCGGCCCGGCCGGCCACGACGTGCGCGACCAGATCGTTGCCGCCGCCACCGATTACTTCAGCCGCTACGGCTATGAAAAGACGACGGTCTCCGACCTGGCCAGGGCGATCGGCTTTTCCAAGGCCTATATCTATAAATTCTTCGAATCCAAGCAAGCCATCGGCGAGCATATCTGCGCCAGCTGCCTGCGCCAGATCGAAACCGAGGTGAGAAGCGCGGTGGCGGCGGCCGGCCAGCCGCCGGAGCAGCTGCGGCGCATGTTCCGGACCAGCGTCGAGGCCAGCTTGCGGCTGTTTTTCCAGGACCGCAAGCTGTACGACATCGCCGCCTCGGCCGCCACCGGGCGCTGGCCTGCCGTGCAAGCCTACGAGCTGGCCATGGGCGCCTTGCTGCAGGATATCTTGCAGCAGGGACGCAAGACGGGCGACTTTGAACGCAAGACGCCGCTCGACGAAACGGTCAGCGCGATCTATCTGGTGATGCGCCCCTACGTCAATCCCTTGCTGCTGCAGCACAGCGTCGACAGCAGCGAAACGGCGGTGCTGCAACTGTCCAGCCTGGTTTTGCGCAGCCTGTCGCCATAGCCTCCTCCTTAAATTGTGACCATTGACTTATTTGGTCACTAGTACCAGAATGAGAACCCTGATCACTCATTCATGGGATTCTTATGCGCTGGCGCCGCCTCGCTTCATCTGTAGTCATCTCCACCTTGCCCCTGGCCTTGAGCGCCTGCGCCGACAAGGCGCAGGCCGATCCGCGCACCGCCACGCCGCTGGTGCGCGCCGTCACGGTGCAGGGCGCCGAAGCGGGCACGCGCAGCTTTACGGGCGTGGTCGCGCCGCGCGTGCAAAGCGACCTCGGTTTCCGCGTGGCCGGCAAGGTGCGCGAACGGCTGGTCGACGCCGGCCAGGCCGTGCGCCGTGGCCAGCCATTGTTGCGCCTCGACGCCGACGACCTGCAACTGCTGGCGCAGGCGCGGCAAGAGTCCGTCACGGCCGACCGCGCCCGCGCGCGCCAGGCGGCGGACGAGGAGGCGCGCTACCGCGACTTGCGCGGCACCGGCGCCATCTCGGCATCCAATTACGACCAGGTGAAGGCGGCGGCTGACGCGGCCGGCGCCCAATTGAAAGCGTCCGAAGCCCTGGCCGGGGTGGCGCGCAATGCGCTGCAGTACGCGGTGCTGCTGGCCGACGCCGACGGTGTCGTGATGGACACCTTGGCCGAACCGGGCCAGGTGGTCGCGGCCGGGCAGGTGGTGGTGCGCCTGGCCCATGACGGCCGGCGCGAAGCGGCGATCCAGCTGCCGGAAACCGTGCGCCCCGCGCTCGGCTCCAAGGCCCAGGCCACCCTGTTCGGCAGGCCGGGTGCCAGCGTGCCGGCCACCTTGCGCCAGCTGGCGCAGACGGCGGACCGGCAAACGCGTACTTTCGAGGCGCGCTATGTGCTCGACGCGGCGCTCTCAAGTGCGCCGCTGGGCGCCACCGTCACCCTGCGCCTGCCCGGCGCGCATGCCGCCAGCGGCACTGTGCAAGTGCCGCTGGCGGCCCTGCACGATGCGGGCAAGGGGCAGGGCGTGTGGGTGATCGCCGGTACGCCGGCGCAAGTGACCTGGCGGCCGGTGAAGGTGCAGGGGCTGCACGATGACGGCGCCGACGTCAGCGGCCTGAAGGCGGGCGAACGCATCGTCGCGCTGGGCGCCCATCTGCTGCACCAGGGAGAGCGGGTCAGGGTCGAACCGGTGCCAGTGGCCGCCGGCGCGGGAGCGCATCCATGAGCGCGGCGGGCTTCAACCTGTCGGCGCTGGCCGTGCGCGAGCGTTCCGTCACCCTGTTCCTGATCTGCCTCATTTCGCTGGCCGGCCTGCTGTCGTTCTTCAAGCTGGGGCGCGCGGAAGACCCGGCCTTCACGGTCAAGGTGATGACCATCGTCACCGCCTGGCCCGGCGCCAGCGCGCGCGAAATGCAGGACCAGGTGGCCGACAAGATCGAAAAGCGCCTGCAGGAGCTGCGCTGGTACGAGCGCGCCGAAACCTATACCAGGCCGGGCCTGGCTTTCACGATCCTGACACTGCTCGACAGCACGCCGCCCGGGCAGGTGCAGGCCGAGTTCTACCAGGCGCGCAAGAAGGCCGGCGACGAGGCGGCCAATTTGCCGGCCGGCGTGATCGGCCCCATGATCAATGACGAATACGCGGACGTCACCTTTGCCCTGTATGCGCTGAAAGCCAAAGGCGAGCCGCAGCGCCTGCTGGTGCGCGAGGCGGAAACCTTGCGCCAGCGGCTGCTGCACGTGCCGGGCGTCAAAAAGGTCAATATCATCGGCGAACAGGCCGAACGCATCTACGTGGAGTTTTCGCAGGAACGCCTGGCCACCCTGGGCGTGCGGGCGCAGGACGTGTTCGCGGCACTGCACGGCCAGAATGCCCTCACGCCGGCCGGCTCGGTCGAAACGCGCGGGCCGCAGGTGTCCATCCGCCTCGACGGCGCGCTCGACGCGCTGCAAAAGATCCGCGATACGCCCGTGGTGGTGCAGGGGCGCACCTTGGCCCTGTCCGATATCGCCACCGTGCGCCGTGGCCAGGAAGACCCGGCCAGTTTCCTGGTGCGCAATGGCGGCGAGCCGGCGCTGCTGCTGGGCGTGGTCATGCGCGACGGCTGGAACGGGCTGGACCTGGGCAAGGCGCTGGACGGGGAAGTGACTGCCATCGGTGCCGCCATGCCGCTGGGCATGAGCCTGGCCAAGGTTACCGACCAGGCTGTCAATATCAGCGCGGCCGTCGACGAATTCATGCTCAAGTTCCTCGCCGCGCTGCTGGTGGTGATGCTGGTGTGCTTTATCAGCATGGGCTGGCGCGTCGGCATCGTGGTGGCCGCCGCCGTGCCGCTGACCCTGGCCGTGGTGTTCATCGTGATGGCCGCGACAGGCAAGAATTTCGACCGCATCACCCTCGGTTCCCTGATCCTGGGCCTCGGCCTGCTGGTGGACGACGCCATCATCGCCATCGAAATGATGGTCGTGAAAATGGAGGAGGGCTACAGCCGCATCGCCGCCTCCGCCTACGCCTGGAGCCATACGGCCGCACCCATGCTGGCCGGCACCCTGGTGACGGCCGTCGGCTTCATGCCCAACGGCTTTGCCCGCTCCAGCGCCGGCGAATACACGAGCAATATGTTCTGGATCGTCGGCATCGCGCTGATCGCGTCGTGGGTGGTGGCGGTGGTGTTTACGCCCTACCTGGGCGTGAAGCTGCTGCCCGAGCTGAAAAAGGTCGCCGGTGGCCATGATGCGCTGTACGACACGCCGCGTTACCACCGCTTTCGCCGGCTGCTGGGGCGCGTGATCGCCCGCAAATGGCTGGTGTTCTGCACCGTGATCGGCCTGTTCGTGCTGGCTGTGCTGGGCATGGCCGTCGTCAAGAAACAGTTCTTCCCGATCTCGGACCGCCCTGAAGTGCTGATCGAAGTGCAACTGCCCTACGGCAGCGCGATCGGACAGACCAGCGGCGCGGCGGCGAAAGTGGAAGCCTGGCTGGCGCGCCAGCCCGAAGCGAAGATCGTCACGGCCTATGTGGGCCAGGGCGCACCGCGCTTTTACCTGGCTATGGGGCCGGAATTGCCCGATCCTTCGTTTGCCAAGATCGTCGTGCGCACCGACAGCCAGCAGGCGCGCGACAGCCTCAAGCAGCGCTTGCGCGAGGCCGTTGCCGCCGGCCTGGCGCCGGAGGCGCGCGTGCGCGTCACGCAACTGGTGTTCGGCCCGTACTCGCCGTTTCCCGTCGCCTACCGGGTCAGCGGCCCCGATCCCGAGGTGTTGCGCGGCATCGCCGACGAGGTGCGGCGCGTGATGCAGGCCAGCCCGATGATGCGTACCGTCAATACCGATTGGGGCACGCGCACGCCCACCCTGCATTTCAGCCTGCAGCAGGACCGCTTGCAGGCGATGGGCCTGACGTCGGCCGCCGTGGCGCAGCAGCTGCAGTTCCTGCTCAGCGGCGTGCCCGTCACCGCCGTGCGCGAAGATATCCGCACGGTGCAGGTGGTGGCGCGCGCGGCAGGCGACGTGCGGCTGGACCCGGCGCGCATCGCCGACCTGACCCTGGCCGGCGCGAATGGCGAACGCATCGCGCTGTCGCAGGTGGGCAGCGTTGAGGTGCGCTCGGAAGAACCCGTGATGCGCCGGCGCGACCGCCAGCCGACGATTACCGTGCGCGGCGACATCGCCGACGGCATGCAGCCGCCCGACGTCTCGGGCGCCATCACGGCGCAGCTGCAAGCCGTCATCGACAAGCTGCCGGCCGGCTACCGCATCGAGCAGGCCGGCTCCATCGAGGAATCGGCCAAGGCAACGCAAGCGATGCTGCCGCTGTTCCCCATCATGCTGGCGCTGACCCTGCTGATGATCATCCTGCAGGTGCGCTCGATCTCGGCGATGGTGATGGTGTTCCTGACCAGCCCGTTGGGCCTGATCGGCGTCGTGCCCACCTTGCTGCTGTTCCAGCAGCCGTTCGGCATCAATGCGCTGGTCGGCCTGATCGCGCTGTCGGGCATTTTGATGCGCAATACCCTGATCCTGATCGGCCAGATCCACCAGAACGAGGCGACCGGCCTGGCGCCGTTCGACGCCGTGGTCGAGGCGACCGTGCAGCGCGCGCGTCCCGTGATCCTCACGGCGCTGGCGGCCATCCTGGCCTTTATTCCGCTGACCCATTCGGTATTCTGGGGCACCTTGGCCTATACCCTGATCGGCGGCACGTTTGCCGGCACGGTGCTGACCCTGGTGTTCCTGCCGGCCATGTATGCGATCTGGTTCAGGATACGGCCGTAGGCAAGGGTGGTGTAGATTGAGAACAGCGGGCCGGAGACGCGGGCCTGAGAAAATGCCGATGGCGGCGTTGCGGCTTCCTTGCCGTACTGGCGTACTGTCTGCGTCGCCGCGCCTGGCCCTCGACATTTTTCAGGTCCGCTTGGCCCGGGGCGCCTGTCTTTCTGACTTGGGCCGTTTCGTGGCTTGCCGGTTTGCTTGTTTGCTTGTTGCTTGTTGCTTGCTACTTGTTGCTTGTCTCTTTCTCTAGGTTCCGGCGGCATCCTGCCGGTAGCGCGCCGGCGGCAGTTCGAACTGGGTCTTGAAGAAGCGGGTAAATGCGCTTTGCGAGGAAAAACCCAGGCGCTCGCTGATTTCCACCACGCTCAGGCTCGTTTCGCGCAGCAAACGGCGCGATTCGCGGCTTTTCGCGCGCAATTCCAGCGCGCGGAATGAGGTCTGTTCCTGCTGCAGCTGGCGCTGCAAGGTCCAGCGGTTCATCGCCAGACCGTCGCACAGGGCCGGCAGCAATGCGGTGCCGTCGGCGTCCCCGGCGTCTTGCCGGCCCAGCAAATCGATGATCGCCTGCTCCACGCGGGCCGAAAACAGCTGCGCTCCCTGCAATTGCTGCAATTGCCCCTGCGCGTAGCACAGCGCGTGCGGCGCCAGCATGGCGTTGAACTGGGCGAAGGGACGGTCCAGCGCAGGCGCGTCGAACGTCAGGGTGTTGCGCGCCTGGCCGAAGGTGACGGCGGCGCCGAAGCACTCGGCAATGGCCGGCGCGAACCACGGCGCCTTGCCCTGGAAACCGGCATGGAAGGCGGTGGGCGCGCCATCGTCGTAGGCGCGCGCCACCAGCGACAGCATGCGGAAATTGGCCAGCGCCTGCATGGCGCCGCCCGCCGGGCAGAACTCGGACAGGTATTCGATCTCGATGCGCGTGCCATTTTCACTCATCAGCATGAAGTCGAATTCGCCGATCAGGCCCCGCAAGTGCAGCAGCTCGTGCAGCGCGCTGCGCAGGGTGGGGCGATTGAAGCAGACGTGGGCGATGCCCGAGTAATGCGCGAACCAGTGCGTCACGTCGAGATCGAGCAGACCGCGGTGCTGCGGCAGCTGCTGGGCGTAGGCCGTCATGCGGCGGTGCCGCTCGGCGTTGATGCGGCCGCCCGGCTCGTTCAGCTGCGCCGGCGTGATGCCCGTCTGGCGAAAAAAGTCGGCGGGATCGTGGCCATCGGCCTGCATGGCGCGCGCGCATTGCTGCGCGATGCGGTTCGAGACCGTGCGCGTGTCGGGTTTGTGCAAGGCTGTCTCCTGCTTATTCAGCGTATTCCGCTTGTTGTAGTAATTTTTCACAAATATTAGCACTTTGTAGGAGATTGTTGGTTGTTGTGCCATCTAACCAAAAATTGTTCTCGCGGGTATAAAACGCGTGCTGCGCGGTCAAGAAACTCACGCATTCTCACGCTATATTGTTTTCGGCCGGCCTTGCTGCCGCGCCTTGATACCTACAAAAACAGTCTTGGAGATAATGATGAATTGCACTTTGAAACCGATGGCCCGCGTGGTCGCCGGCTGCGTCGCCACGCTTGCCCTGGCCGCTTGCGGCAACAACCACACCGGCAGCGAGGGATACACGCAGCCCGTGTTCGGCGCCACCACCTACACCCAGTTGAAAGTCGACGGCTATACCTTCAAGGACATGAACCGCAACGGCAAGATCGACCCGTACGAAGACTGGCGCCTGCCGGCCGAGGCGCGCGCGGACGACCTGCTGTCGCGCATGAGCCTCGACGAAAAAGCGGGCCTGATGATGCACGGCACGGCGCCCACTGTGGCCGACCCCACCGGCATCGGCCAGGGCGGCGCCTACGATTTGACGGCGCTGCAAGACCTGATCGTCAAGCAGTACATCAACACCTTCATCACCCGCATGGCGGGCGACACGGCCAATATGGCGGCCCAGTACAACAAGGTGCAGGCGCTGAGCGAAACCTCGCGCCACGGCATTCCCGTCTCCATCAGCACGGACCCGCGCCACCATTTCCAGTACACGGTGGGCGCCAGCGCCGGTACCAAGGGTTTCTCGCAGTGGCCGGAAACCCTGGGCCTGGCCGCCATCGGCGACGATGCGCTGGTGCGCCGCTTCGGCGACATCGCGCGCCAGGAATACCTGGCCGTCGGCATCACGCAAGCGCTGTCGCCGCAGGCGGACCTGGCCACCGAGCCGCGCTGGTCGCGCATCAACGGCACCTTCGGCGAAGACGCGGACCTGGCCAAGCGCATGGTGCAGCACTATATCGAAGGTTTCCAGGATGGCAATACGGGATTGCATGACGGCAGCGTGGTGGCCGTCGTCAAGCACTGGGTCGGCTATGGCGCCACGAAAGAGGGCTTCGACGGCCACAATTACTATGGCCGCTACATGACCTACCCGGGCAACAACTTCGCTTACCACGTCAAGCCGTTCGAAGGGGCGTTCACGGCCAAGGCGGCCTCCGTCATGCCGACCTACGCCCTGCCGGACGGCAATATCACCATCGACGGCATCACCCTGGAACAAGTGGCGGCCGGCTTCAGCAAGACCATGCTGACGGATCTGCTGCGCGGCAAATACGGTTTCGAGGGCGTGATCCTGTCCGATTGGGGCATCACCTCCGACTGCGACGCCAACTGCCGCAACGGCACGGCGCCTGGCGTCGCGCCTTCCTTCATCGGTTTCGGCACGCCGTGGGGCATGGAAGACGCCACCAAGGCCGAGCGCTACGTGAAGGCCGTAACGGCGGGGATGGACCAG
Source organism: Janthinobacterium sp. FW305-128 (assembly GCF_020858135.1). Lineage (NCBI taxonomy): Bacteria > Pseudomonadati > Pseudomonadota > Betaproteobacteria > Burkholderiales > Oxalobacteraceae > Janthinobacterium > Janthinobacterium sp. FW305-128. The sequence continues at coordinate 104,031 of NZ_JACYMK010000002.1, forward strand.
TTCGGCGGCGTGACGGAAGCGCCTTATCTGACGCAAGCGGTGCAACGGGGCCAGCTGACGGAAGCGCGCATCGACACGTCGGCGCGGCGCATCCTGATCCAGAAATTCAAGCAGGGCCTGTTCGAGCATCCGTTCGTCGATGCGGCCAAGGCGGCCGCCACCGTGGGCAAGGCGGACTTCATCGAAGCGGGCCTGGAAGCCCAGCGCCGCTCGCTGGTCTTGCTGGAAAACAAGGACAAGGTCTTGCCGCTGGCCGCCACCGTCAAGAAGGTCTACCTGTACGGCATCGATGCGGCCGTGGCGCAGCAGTATGGCTACACGGTGGTCGCCACGCCGCAGGAAGCGGACGTGGCCCTGCTGCGCGTGGCCGCGCCGTATGAAACCCTGCACCCGAACTACATCTTCGGCAGCATGCAGCACGAGGGCCGCCTCGATTACGTCGATGGCAACGCCGACTATGAAGCGATCAAGAATGCGGCCAAGTATGCGCCGAAGACGGTCGTCACCGTGTACCTGGACCGCCCGGCCATCCTAGGCAACGTGCAGGACAAGGCCAGCGCCATCCTCGCCAACTTCGGCGTGAGCGACGGCGCGCTGTTCGATGTCCTGACGGGCAAGGCCAAGCCGCAGGGCAAGCTGCCGTTCGAGCTGCCGTCGTCGATGGCCGAAGTGCAGGTGCAGAAATCGGACGTGCCGTATGACACGGCCCATCCGCTGTACAAGTTCGGCTACGGGCTGGCTTACTAAACCGTCCCTGTTGTCAACGCACGAAAATCCAGCTGCGCTCCCGTGCGGAGCGCAGCGCGGCATCGATCAGCCGGTCGACTTCGTAGCCGTCGCGGAAGGTGGGCCAGACGGGCGCGCCGCTGGCGATAGCCTGCAGAAAATCGCGCGCTTCGATGACGATCTGCTCGTTGTACCCGGTGCCGTGCCCCGCGCCCTGGCTGAACGCCAGGTAGTCGGGGTGGGCAGGCCCCATCAGCAGGCGCTGGAAACCCTGGCGCTGCGCGGGACGGCCGGCGTCGTACAGCCATAGTGCATTCTGGTCTTCCTGATCGAAGGCGATCGCGCCTTTGGTCCCCGTGATGCGGTAGGTGTAGCCCATTTTGCGGCCGGCCGCCACGCGGCTGAAGGTGAGGGCGCCGAGCGCGCCGTTGGCAAAGCGCAGCATCACATTGCCCTGGTCGTCGTTTTCCACCGCTTCCATGCCGTGCGGGCCTTGGCGCTGCGCGTGCACGGTATTCATGTCGGCCACCAGCGCGTCGACGGGACCGCCCAGGCGCAGGGCCAGGTTGAGCAGGTGCGAGCCCACGTCGGCCAGCGCGCCGGCGCGCGTTGCCGTCGCTTCGCGCGTGCGCCACGAAGCGGGCGCGCGCGGGTCGTGCAGGTAGTCTTCCACGTGTTCGGCGGCGACGTGGATGATCTCGCCGATCTCTCCCGATTCGATGATCTGCCGCGCCAGCTGGCTGGCGGGCGTGCGGATGTAGTTATAGCCGACCATATTGGCCACGCCCGCGCTTTCCGCCGCCTGCGCCAGTTGCAGCGATTCGGCGGCCGTCATGCCCAGCGGCTTTTCGCAGAATACGGGTTTGCCCAGGGCCAGCGCCGCCAGCACGATGTCCTTGTGCGTGGCCGGCGGCGTGGCGACGATGACGGCGTCGATGGCGGGATCATTGACCAGCGCGCGCCAGTCGCCCGTGGAGCGCTGCCACCCCAGTTCCTGCGCGCTGTGGGCGGCGCCTTCGCTGCTGCTGGTGGCGATGCATTCGCACACGGGATTCAGGGCCGTGTGAAAAATGCTGCGCACAGCTTTATAGGCGATGGTGTGGGCCTTGCCCATGTAGCCGGCGCCGATCAGGCCGATGTGGATGTCTTGCATATGCGGGTACTCCGTTCGTGTCGCGGTGAGGGATTCAGGCTTGCTGGCGCCAGGCGTGGCTGTCCAGCGCGTCGATAAAGCGCGCAGCGGGCCAGTCCTGCGCCAGCGCTTCGTGCATGATCTGCTGCTGCGTGGGCGGCGCCATGCCGGCGATGGGCTGGTCGCGATCAAGGTTGCAGGGGAAGGCATAGCCTTCGGCGCAGGCGGCAATCGCGTGGCTGATGCCAATGTCATCCAGGACTCCCTGCGCGCGCAGCGCCTGCAGGGCCGGATACAGTGCGGCGCTCATGGCGCGGCGGTCCAGCGCTTCCATGGCGCGCCCGAACGGCGACGACACTTGCAGCAGGTTGGCCATGCGGCGGATGTCGGGCGAGCGGTTATGCCCGGCCGCGTGGAACAGGGCGGGGTTGAAGAACACGGCATCGCCTTTGGACAGGGGCAGCTGCACGCAATGCCGGGCGAAATAGTCGCGGAACGGCTGCTGCTGCCAGGCGAGAAAGCCGGCCCGGTAGCGCTGCGACCCGGGCAGGTACAGGGTGGGGCCCGATACCAGCGGCATGTCGCAATGGGCGACGGCGCCCTGCAAGGTCAAGAGAGCCGACATCTGGTGCACGGGCGCGGGATAGGCGGCGCAGCTGGCCGCGCTCTGGAAGCCCAGGTGATAGTCGCGGTGCGGCGCCTGGGCCGCTCCGCCCGGGTTGACGACGTTCACTTGCGCCGTCATCTGGTAGGCGGGACCGAGCCAGGCCTCGGCGATCCACGCGAAGACGGGGTTGGCGTAATAGCGCGCGAATGCCTCGGGTGCCCGCAGACACAGTTTTTGCTGGGCGTTCCAGATGCGGTCATTCGCGCCAGCCTTGGCGAAATGGTCGCCGGCCGCCTGGCCGCTCGCATGCTGTTCGGCGATCAGCGCGCGAAACACGCCGCTGACCTGTTCCAGCGTGTCCATGTCGGCGACGGCGCGTTGCAGCACGATGACGCCCGGACCATCCATCAGCGCCCGGCCCCATTCGGCCTGCAGCGCGCGCAGCGACACCGCACTGGCGGCCAGCACGCGCACCCGGTCGCAGTCGTAGACGAGAATGTTTTCTTTCACCGCGGCGGCGTGGGGATAGTCGGCCAGCGCCGTGCATAGGCTGACGGTGGCGATGAAATCCTGCAGGTCGCAGTTTTCTGATGCCAGCCAGAAGGGGCTGGGCGGCGCTGCGGCGGCGTCTGTGGTGGGCATGCGGTGTCTCCGTTGTTTAAGTTGTAGAATCAGTATAGGGATGAAAATGCGCATTTTTCATCAAGAAATCCATCAAAAAACCATCAATCTGAATCGGATATGGCATGACGCATCCTTTCCCCGTCAAGGTCGTGGCGCTGCAGGCCGGCGTCAGCGTGGCCACGGTCGACCGCGTGATCAAGCAGCGCGGGGGCGTACATGCGAATACCGTGCGCCGCGTGATGCAGGCGCTCGATGAACTGGCGCGGCAAAGCACGCAGGTGGGCCTGGCCGGCAGAAAATTCATGCTCGATGTGCTGATGGTGGCGCCGCGCCGCTTCACGGACGCCGTGCGGGCCGCGCTGGAGGTCGAATTGCCGTCGCTGCATCCGGCCGTGCTGCGTTCGCGCTTTCACCTGCATGAAACCCTGGAGGTGGACGGCATCGTCGACCTGCTGGAGCGCATCCGCAAGAACGGCAGCCACGGCGTGCTGCTGAAAGCACCGGACTTGCCAGCGGTGGCGGAAGCGGTGAACCGGCTGGCGGCGGCCGGCATCCCCGTCGTGACCCTGGTGACGGACTTGCCAGGCTCCGCGCGCCGCAGCTACGTGGGCATGGATAACCGCGCGGCGGGCGAGACGGCCGCCTGCCTGGTCGGCCAGTGGCTGGGCGCGGGCAGGCGTCCAAGGAAACAGCAGGTGCTGGTAACCTTGAGCAGCAACCGTTTTCATGGCGAGGAAGAGCGCGAGATCGGCTTTCGCCGCGCGCTGCGCGAACGTCACCGCCATTTATCCATCGTCGAAGTGAGCGAGGGCCACGGCATCGACGGGGCCACGGGGGCGCTGGTGCGTCTAGCCCTGGCAGATCATCCGGGCATCGCCGCCGTCTATTCGATCGGCGGCGGCAATGCCGCCATCGTGCAGGCCTTTGCGCGAGCGGGCCGACCCTGCCAGGTCTTCATCGGTCATGATCTCGACGCGGACAACGTGGCGCTGCTCAAGTCGGGCGCCATCCAGGCCGTGCTGCACCACGACCTGGGCCAGGACATGCGCCGTGCATGCCAGGAAATCCTGCGGGCACAGGGCGCGCTGCCGGCCCTGGCGCAATCGCCGTCACTGTCCGCCATCCAGATCGTCACGCCGTGGAACCTGCCCGTCCTGAACGGGGTGAATTGACAGGCCTGCGAGGCTGGCCGATACTCGCCGCTTCGCTCATCGCTCACCTTTGAAGGAATCCCCCGATGTCCGTCACTCCGCAATTGTGCAAGACCGTGCTCGCCGCCGCGCTTGCAGCCGCGCTGGCCATGCCCGCCATGGCGGCCGACCCCGCCGTTTCCGCAGCGGCTTCCGCGTCGTCCGCCTGGGTCGAGGCCAGCAACCGCAACGCGGCCATCGTGCTGGCGGCGCAGGCGCAGTTCTCGCCCGAAGACGCGTCCGACAGGGGCCTGGCCCAGTACGACGGCATGGCCGCCGACCTGGGGCCGGACATCATCGGGCGCCAGGTCGCGGCCATGCGGAAGGCGCGCGCGCAGTTGCAGCAGAAGCTGGAACTGGAACGCGACGAACGCATACGCCAGGACCTGGAAATTCTGATCGGCGCCGTCGATCAGGAAATCGCCGGCACCGAGCTGGAAGCCAGATACACCCTGCCATGGGTCGATGTGCCGCAGATGGTCTTTGGCAGCATGCAAAGCCTGCTGCAGGAGCAGCGCCCGGCCGCGCGCCGCGCCAAGGCGCTTGAGCGCCTGCGGCGCTATGTGGGCCAGTTTCCGGGCAGCACGCCGATCACGCAGCAGGCGAAGGCGCGCTTCACGGAGAAAATCGGCACGCCTGGCCTGGCCGGTCCCGTGCGCCTGCAGGTGGCGCAGTCGCTGGAAAACGTGCCCACGTATATCGCCGGCATCCGCAAGCTGTTCGCCGACATGAAGATCGCAGGTGCCGAACCCGCGCTGGCCGCCATGGAGCAGCAGCTGAACGAATATGCGGCATGGGAAAAGCAGGTGGTGCTGCCATTGGCGCGCACGGATTTCCGCATGGCGCCCGAGCTGTACGCGTTTCGCCTGAAGCAGGTGGGCATCGACATCGAGCCGCGCGCGCTGGTGGAACGGGCGCAGGTGGCTTACCTGGAAACGCGCGCCGCCATGCAGGCGCTGGCGCCCGTGGTGGCGGCCAGGCTGGCCTTGAAGGGCGTCGACGGTAGCGACTACCGCCAGGTGCTGCGCGCGCTGAAGAGCGATTCCATCCCCAATGCGCAGCTCGAAGCGCACTACAAGGGCGTCAATACCCAGCTCGAGGAACGCATCGCCCGGCAGCGCGTGGTCGATATCCCTGCGCGCGCCATGACCATGCGCCTGGCGTCCGCCGCCGAATCGGCGGCCCAGCCGGCGCCGCATATGCGTCCGCCTCCGCTGATCGGCAATACGGGAGAGCACGGCCAGTTCGTCCTCCCCGTCAGCAATCCGGCCGCCAGCGGCAAGGGCGAAGCGTATGACGATTTCAATTTCGCGGGCGCGGCCTGGACCCTGAGCGCGCACGAGGGCCGTCCCGGCCACGAGCTGCAGTTCAGCGCCATGGTGGAGCGGGGCGTGTCGCAGGCGCGCAGCCTGTATGCGTTCAACAGCGTCAACGTGGAAGGCTGGGCGCTGTACGCGGAAGCGGAGATGATCCCGTACGAGCCGGCCGAGGGCCAGTTCATCGCGCTGCAGTTCCGCATGCTGCGCGCGGCGCGCGCCATGCTCGACCCGATGCTGAACCTGGGACAAGTCACGCGTGAAGAGGCGGGGCGCATCCTGACCGACGAAGTGATGCTGTCGAAACCGATGGCGCGCCAGGAGCTGGACCGCTACACCTTCAACATGCCGGGCCAGGCGGGCAGCTATTTCTACGGCTATACGCGCATCCTGCAGCTGCGCGCGGAAACGGAGCTGGCGCTGGGAGACCGATTCGACCGCCTGGCCTTCAACAACTTCCTGCTGGGACAGGGCTTGCTGCCGCCGGACTTGCTGGCCAAGGCCGTGCGCGAACACTTCATCCCCGGGCAGAGAAAAGCGAAGGGCTGACGGCGGGCGACTCGCACCGCATACCCTATACTGGCGTCCTTGAATTAATGACGTGAGCGTGGCTGCATGTGGCGTGGGATCGTATCTGGTTTGCTGGCCGGCGCCTTCTGGGGCGCCGTTTTCATTGTGCCCGTCTTGCTGCCGGACTTTTCTCCGGCCGAGCTGATGATGGGCCGCTACATCTGCTATGGCGCGCTGGCGGCGGGCCTGATGCTGCCGCGCCTCTTGCCCCTGCTGCGCCGGCTGCGGCGCGGCGATTGGCTGGCCATGCTGCGCCAGGCGCTGGCGGGCAATGTCGTGTATTACCTGCTGCTGGCGTATGGCGTCAAGCTGGCCGGCGTGGCGCCCACGTCGCTGATCATCGGTTTGCTGCCCCTGAGCGTGACGCTGTTCGGCCACAAGGACCACGGCGCGCCGCCCTTGCGCCGCCTGGCCTTGCCGCTGCTGGTGGTGGCCGCAGGCATCGCCTGCATCAATGTCGATATCTTCAGCCAGGCAGGCGGCGCGGGCGCGGATGGCGCCAGCCTGGCGCACAAGCTGGCCGGCGTGTTGTGCGCCATCGGCGCGCTCGCGTGCTGGACCTGGTATGCGCTCGACAATGCCCGTTTCCTCAAGCGCCATGCGCATGTCAGCGCCGCGGAGTGGGCCATGCTGTATGGCCTGGCCAGCGGCGTCATCGCGCTGGTCGTGGGCGCCGTGATGCTGGCGCTGCAGCCCACGGGTATCGCCGATGGCGGTCCGGCGCGCGACTGGCCCCGCTTCTGGTTTGTGTGCCTGCTGCTGGCGCTGGGCGCTTCCGTGATCGGCAACTACCTGTGGAACCTGGCGTCGCGCCGGGTGCCCGTCACCCTGTCGGGCCAGCTGATCCTGTCGGAGACCCTGTTCGCGCTGCTGTACGGCTTCGTCTACGCGCAGCGCATGCCGCGCCCGCTGGAGTGGGCAGCCATGCTCTTGCTGACGGCGGGCGTGCTGTGGTCCGTGCAGCGGCATGCGCACGAGGAGGTAGAGGGGCGGGCAGAGGGGCGGGGAGACGGGCGTGGGGCAGGGCGGACGTAGCGAAAAATACATCGTTGTCAGTCCGCCGTTTGCCCTGGGCCGGCCGTATAATGACGCTCATTTGCCGGTCACCCAGGGAGTTCCGCTTGCAGCTACCGATCCGTTATCCGAACATGCCGCAACTGCTGCTGAAGGCGCGCGACAGCCTGCTCCAGCATTTCCGCCCCATCCTCAATCACTTCGGCGTGACGGAGCAGCAGTGGCGCATCATGCGTGCACTGAACGAAAGCCCCACCCTGGAACCGCGCGAACTGTGCGAAATCTGCCAGATTTCCAGTCCCAGCATGAGCGGCATCCTGGCGCGCATGGAAGAGATCGGCCTGATTGGACGCAGCAAGTTCGAAGGCGACCAGCGCCGCCGCAAGGTGCATCTGTCGGAAGCGGGCGCCAGCCTGCTGCTGCAGATGGGTAAGCTGATCGACCTGCAATACGCGCACCTGGAAGAAGCGTACGGCAAGCAGGTATTCGAAGACATGCGCCGCGCGCTGGAAGCCTTCATTGCCCTAGAAACCCTGCCGGTCGCGCCCGCCATCCTGCGCTGAACCCCGAACTTCTCCTTGCCTGAGCATCATCGGGCGCGTGTTTTTCGACACGCGCCGCCGCTGCTTTTCCCATGCCTGTTCCGCGCATTGCCGCACCTTGCCGGGCGCGCGCCTGCGCGCCTTCCGGTTTTGCTATAAGACTCATCAATGTTTTGCTATAAGACTATGCCTTACAGTCAATCACTTACATATGAGTAAATAAGCGTATAATTTGCCGCACTTGATCCAGATCAAGAAGAGCAGCGGATGCCCCATTGTTGATGGGGCGGCAACGGGGCGCCACGCCCGTATTTCGCCAGATAAAACAGGAAAGTCAGGAAAAAAATGAACCATACATGCATGCGCGCTGCGGCGCTGGCCATCTCCACGCTCATCGGCGCAAACGTTTGCGCCCAAAGCAATGTCACCATCTATGGCGTGGTCGACGCGGCCACCGCGTACGCGAGCAACCAGGGCGGCAAGTCGAATACCTATATGCGCAGCGGTAACTTGTCCGCCAGCAAGATCGGTTTCCAGGGCGTGGAAGACCTGGGCGGCGACCTGAAGGCGCTGTTCCTGCTGGAGAACGGCTTTGAAAGCGATACGGGTGCGCAAAGTTCGGCCAGCGCCCTGTTCAACCGCCAGGCTTACGTGGGCCTGCAATCGCACGCCTACGGCAGCCTGACGGCCGGGCGCCAGTACACGCCGTACTACCTGCTCGTGGGTTCCCTGGCGTCGAGCAACGTCTTGACGGGCGCCACCGGCGCACACCCGGGCGATATCGACGGCCTCGATACGACCGTGCGCATCAGCAATTCCGTCACCTACAGCATGCCAGCGTGGCGCGGCTTGCAGGCCAGCGCGCAATACGGCTTCGGCGAAGTGGCCGACGGCAATGCCGTGGGCAGCAGCTTCAGCGCCGCCGTCAAGTACAGCACCTCGCCGGCGGAATTTGCGCTTGGCTACCTGAAACTGAAAAATGGCCAAAACGGTACTGGCTGGAGCGACAAGGCCTCGGCCAGCTTTGGCATCTCCGCCATCAACCAGGGCTACGCCTCGGCCGACAGCATCGAATTCATCGCCGCCAGCGCCCGCTACACGATGGGCAAGTGGATGGTGGGCGCCAACGCCAGCAACGTGCAATACCAGGCGGGCAGCCATTCCACGTTCCGCGACACGGCCATCTTCAACACGGCCGGCCTGATCGCCAGCTACCAGTGGACGCCGCAGTGGTTCCTGAGCGCCGGCTACAGCGACACCTACGCCAGCCGCGCCAACGGCGTGTCGGACCGCGCGCGCTACCGCCAGCTGTCGTTCGAACAGAATTACGCGCTGTCCAAGCGCACGGCGATCTACCTGATCGAAGCGCGCCAGCTGGCGCGCGGCCAGACCCTGGGCCAGAACGGCGCCATCGTCGACGCCGTCGCCTCGGTCGGCGATTCGCAAAACGGCACGCCGTCGTCGAACGGCGGCCAGACGGTGGTGATGGTCGGTCTCAAGCATTCTTTCTGAACGGTTGCTGAACTCACGGGAGCTTCAATTGGACGCTACACACAACAAGGAGGGCCGCGGCCCCCTGAATCCCGGCCGCCGCATGGTGCTGGCCGGCTTGCTGTCGGCTTCGGCCGCGGCGCTGATTCCCTGGGCGCTGGCCGAACCGGTCGCCAGTGCGGAGCAGGGCGCCTTCCTCGGCGTGTCGGCCATGCTGGTGGGGCGCCAGGTGCTCGATCCCGTGCTGGCTAAACGCCTGTATGAGGCGCTGGTGGCGCAGGACGCTGCCTTCCCCGCGAATGTGCGCGCGCTGCTGGCCCTGATCAATGCGCAGGGCTTGCAGGCGGCCGGCCTGCAGGAAGCGCTCGATGCGCTCGACCCGGCACTGTCGCCGCTGGCGGCCCTGCCGCGCCAGATCGCCAGCGCCTGGTACCTGGGCATCGTCGGCACGGGCGAGGCGGCCGTCTGCGTTGCCTACGAGCAGGCGCTGAACGCGGCCGTCGTGGCCGACGTCCTCAAGCCTCCCACGTATTCCTACGGCGCCTACGGCAGCTGGGCCAGAAAACCCATTTAAGGAGCCATCATGGCTGAAGCACTCTCCGCCGATTACCTCGTGATCGGCTCCGGCATCATCGGTTCGCTGGCCGCGCGCAAACTGGCGCTGGCCGGCGCCTCGGTGCTGATCCTCGAAGCGGGCCCGCGCGTGTCGCGCGGCGAAATCGTCGCCCGTTTCCGCAACACGACGCGCCGCAGCGACTGGATGTCGCCGTATCCGTCCGTCGCCACGGCGCCGCACCCGATCTACCAGCCGAAGGATAACGGCTACCTGGTGCAGGCGGGCCCGTATCCGTACCCGGCCGAATACATCCGCCAGTTCGGCGGCACCTCGTGGCACTGGGCCGCGCAGGCGTGGCGCAACGTGCCGAACGACTTCCGCATCCATACCCTGTACGGCGTGGGCGTCGACTGGCCCCTCAGCTACGAAGACCTGGAGCCGTTCTACCAGGAAGCGGAAGAGATCATGGGCGTCTCGGGTGCCGAGAACACGGGTTCGCCGCGCAAGCAGCCATTCCCGATGGATCCCGTGACGGAGCCGTACGCCATGCGCCGCATCCGCGAACGCCTCGATCCGTCGTTCAAGGTGGTGGGCAACACGGTGGCGCGCAACAGCGTCAGCTACGATGGCCGCCCGGCCTGCTGCGGCAACAACAGCTGCCAGCCGATCTGCCCCATCGACGCGCAATACCACGGCGGCATCGCCGCGCAGCAGGCGGAAGACGCGGGCGTGAAGATCGTCTGCAACGCCAATGTCTACAAGCTGGAACACGATGCGCAGGGCCGCATCACGGCCGCCCTGTACTACGACGTGGATAAAAAAAGTCACCGGGTCACGGCCAGGACCTTCATCCTGGCCGCCAACGGCATCGAAAGCCCCCGCTTGCTGCTCGTTTCCGCCACGGACAAGTACCCGAACGGCCTGGCCAACAGCAGCGACATGGTGGGCCGCAACCTGATGGACCACCCGAGCACCTCGATCACCTTCGACGCCGATGAAGACCTGTGGCTGGGCCGGGGCCCGCAAAGTCCCAATTCCATCAACACCATGCGCGACGGCGACTTCCGCAGCGAACATTCGCCATACCGCCTCGATTTCACGAACATTTCGCGCGTCGATGGCGCGACCAGGGAGTTGATCGGCAAGGGCGTGTTTGGCGCGGAATTCGAACAGCAGCTGCGTTTCCGCTCGGCGCGCGAAATGAGCCTGAAAAACGTGCTGGAAGTGCTGCCGAACCCGGAAAACCGCATCGCCCTCAGCAGCGAGAAGGATGCCATGGGCATCCCCAAGCCGCAGGCGCATTATGCGATCGACGACTACACGAAACGGGGCCACGAGCGCTCGAAGCAGGATTTCGAGCAGATCGCCAAACTGATGGGCGGCACCAATCTGCGCCACAGCAAGGAAGGCGTGTTCGCCAACAACCAGCACATCTGCGGCACCCTGTCGATGGGTTCCGATCCGGCCAAGGCCGTGTGCGACCAGTGGGGCCGCACGTTTGATCATGCCAACCTGTTCCTGTGCAGCACCGGCGTGCTGCCCACGTCCGGCACCTGCAATTCGACGGAAAACGGCCTGGCCGTGGCACTGCGCACCGTCAAGCATATCCTCGACGAACAACAGGGAGGAACAGCATGATGGCGACCTTCAGAACGGCGGCCGGCGCCGCCTTGCTGGCACTGGCCTTGCCCGTGCTGGCGGCGAACGCCCCTGGCGCCGACGTGCAGGCCATCGAACGTGGCCGCTACCTGGCGACGGCGGGCGACTGCATCGCCTGCCACAGCGTCCCTGGCGGCAAGCCGATGGCGGGCGGCCTGTCCCTGGCCACGCCGCTAGGGGCCATCGTCGCCACCAACATCACGCCATCGACAACGCACGGCATCGGCAACTACACGCTCAAGCAGTTTTCCGACGCCGTGCGCCATGGCGTGCGGGCCGACGGCGCGCACCTGTACCCGGCCATGCCCTACACGGCCTACGCCAGGGTGACGGATGACGACACGGCCGCCCTGTACGCCTACTTCATGCATGGCGTGGCGGCGGTGGACACGGCGCCAGCGCAAAAGACGGACTTGCCGTTCCCGTTCAACATCCGCCTGTCGCTGGCGGGCTGGAATTGGCTCTTCCTCGACAAGAAGCCGTTCGTGGCCGATCCAGCCAAGAGCATGGAGTGGAACCGTGGCGCCTACCTGGCGCAAGGGCTGGCCCACTGCAGCACCTGCCACACGCCGCGCAACGCGCTGATGGCCGAGCAGCTGTCGAAGGAGCTGGGGGGCTTTGATCTGGGTACCTGGTTTGCGCCGAACATCACCTCGGACGCCAACAGCGGCATCGGCAGCTGGAGCCAGCAAGACCTGGTCGACTACCTGCGCACGGGCCGCGCCGCGCACCGGGGGCAGGCAGCCGGACCGATGGCCGAAGCCATCGACCATAGCCTGAAGCACCTGAGCGACGCGGACCTGAGCGCCATCGCGCACTACATCAAGAGCGTGCCCGCCATCCGCGACAAGGCGGATACGAAACCGGTGACGCAATGGGGCCAGGCGGGCGACGAGCTCAATGCGATCCGCGGCGTGGCGCTGCCGCAAAACCTGAACAGGATGTCGGGTGCGCAGCTGTACGATGCACAGTGCGCCAGCTGCCACCAGGCGAAGGGCGAGGGCAGTTTCGACGGCAGCTTGCCGCCCTTGTTCCACAACTCGGTGACGGGCCGCAGCAACAGCAACAATCTGGTGATGGCGATCCTCGATGGTGTGGAGCGGCAGGATGGCAAGGGTAATCATATTGCGGGACACCTGATGCCAGCCTTCCGCCAGACCCTGTCGGATGAGCAGATCGTCACCCTCGGCAATTACGTGCAAAAGATGTACGGCAATCCTGACGTGAAGGTGACGGCGGAGCAGGTGACGACCCTGCGCAACGGCGGTCCTGCCTCGAACCTGATCGGCCTGGCCCGCGCCGGCATCATCGTCGGCGTGCTGGTGCTGCTGGCCTTGCTGCTGTGGTGGCGGGGACGGCGTCGCAAGGAAACATCAGCAGCTTAAAAAATCACCCTGAAGCAAAGGCTGGGGTCAGACCCGACAGGGTCTGACCCCTTTTTCTTGCGCAGATTTTTTGCAACTCGTTTGCATATGTGGAACTTATGTACTATCATGAGTTACATGAGACGCGACAGCAAACTATCATCGATCCTCCATGTGCTGCTGCACATGGCCCACGCGGGACGCCCGATGACGTCCGAGGAACTCGCCGGGTGCCTGGACACCAACCCCGTGCTGGTGCGGCGCGTGATGGCCGGCTTGCGCGAGCGCGGCTACGTGGCCTCGGGCAAGGGGCATGGCGGCGGCTGGCGCATCGTCTGCGACCTGCACAGGGTGACCCTGCAAGACATCTACGTGGCCGTCGGTTCGCCCACCATCTTCGCCATGGGCAACCGCGTCGACCAGCCGGGCTGCCTGGTGGAGCAGGTGGTCAACCAGTCGCTGGCCGGCGCCTTCGATGAAGCCGAGGCGCTGCTGATCCGGCGCTTCGGCGCCGTCACCCTGGCCGACCTGGCCGAACGTTTCAGCCAACAATATGCCATCCACCGAGGAGCACCCCATGCACATCTTTGACGCCATCATCGTCGGCGGCAGCTACGCCGGCCTGTCCGCCGCCACGCAACTGGCGCGCGCCCGCCGCCGCGTGCTGGTGATCGACGGCGGCCAGCGCCGCAACCGCTACGCCAGCCATTCCCACGGTTTCCTGACCCAGGACGGCAGCGGGACGGCCGCCATCGCCGCCGAGGGCAAGGCGCAGCTGCTGGCGTATGCCACCGTGTCCTGGCTGGACGGCACGGCCGTGCAGGCGGCGGCCAGCCCCAATGGCGATGGCTTCGACGTGATCCTGGCGGACGGCAATGTCGTTCACGGCCGCCGCCTGGTGCTGGCCACCGGCGTGATCGACGAGCTGCCGCCCGTCGATGGCTTGTCCGAGCGCTGGGGCGCCAGCGTCTTTCACTGCCCCTATTGCCACGGCTATGAACTGGAGCAGGGCACCATCGGCGTGCTGGCCACGGGGCCCCTGTCGATGCACCATGCGCTGATGCTGCCCGACTGGGGCACGGTCACTTTTTTCCTGAATGGCGCGTTCGAACCCGATGCGGCGCAGCTGGCGCAACTCGAGGCGCGCGGCGTGACGGTGGTGCGCACGCCCGTGGCGCGGCTCGACGGCGTGGCCGACGTGGTCATGGCCGACGGCAGTCGCCATGCGATGGCCGGCCTGTTCGTGGCCACCCGCACCCGCCTGGCCAGTGCCCTGGCTGTGACGCTGGGCTGCGCGCTGGAAGAGGGCGCCATGGGTCCGTTCGTGCGCACCGACGAGCAAAAGGCCAGCAGCGTGCCCGGCGTCTTTTGCTGCGGTGACGCGGGCCGCATGGCCGGCAGCGTGGCGTTCGCGGTGGCCGACGGCGCCATGGCGGGCGTGGCGGCGCACCGTTCGCTGATGTTCGGGCTGGATCAGGCGGCAAAACCGCCGTCGATCTTCAGCCCGGCGCCCGTGACGAACGCCGCTTCGTCGCTGGCCAGGTAAGCCACCATGCCGGCGATTTCATCGGCCGTGCCGTGGCGGGGCAGGGCCATCAGGCCGTGCATCAGGTCGGCGAAGTCGCCCGTGGGCGGGTTCATGTCGGTCGCGACGGGGCCTGGTTCCACGTTGTTGATGGTGATGCCGCGCGGTCCCAGGTCGCGCGACAGGCCTTGCGTCAGGCCGCTCAGCGCCGATTTGCTCATGGCGTAGGCGGCCGCGCCGCCGAACGGCATGCGGTGCGCATTCGTGCTGCCGATATTGATGATGCGCCCGCCCGTCTGCATGTGCGCCACGGCCGCCTTGATGGCCACGAACACGGCGCGCACGTTGACGGCAATCGTCTTGTCGAAGTCGGCCAGCGAAAAATCATCGATGGCGCCGGGCAGGAATACGCCCGCGTTGTTGACGAGGATGTCGACACGCCCAAATTGCGCAGCCACCTGGTCGATGGCGGCCGTCAGGGCCGCGGCATCAGCCGCATCGGCCTGCACGCCCAGCGCCTTGCCGCCGGCCGCTTCCACCTTGGCCGCCAGCGCCTGCGCTTCGGCGGCCGAGCTTTGATAGGTGAAGACGACATGGGCGCCCTGGCTGGCCATGCGGCGCACGATGGCCGCGCCGATGCCGCGCGAGCCGCCCGTCACAAAGGCGATCTTGTTCAGCAGTGACTGGGTATGGTTGCTTTGGGTTTGCATGATGGGCTTTCTGTGTGAGGAGTCGAGGAATTCAGTATCTAGGTTTCATTCCTGGCGCGCTAGCCATGAATCGCTACAATCACTTTCAACTAAAACGATCAAGTGAGCGGGTAGAATAGGCGCATGGATGCCCTCAATCACTTGCAATCGTTTGTGCTGTCTGCCGAACTGGGCAGTTTTTCGGCGGCCGCGCGCCGCCTGGGGCTGACGCCGGCGGCCGTCAGCAAGAACGTGGCGCGGCTGGAAGCGAGCCTGGGACTGCGCCTGTTCCAGCGCAGCACGCGCCGCCTGACCCTGACGGAAGGGGGCGAACGCTTCCTGCAGCAGATAGCCGGCGCCCTGTCCACCTTGCGCGAGGCGATCGCCGGCGTGGCCGAAGAGGGCGGCCAGCCGGCCGGTATCCTGAAAATCAGCATGGCGCCGTCGTTCGGGCGCAGCTATGTGGTGCCCTTGCTGGGCGACTTCATCGCGCGCTACCCGGGCGTCATTCCCGACTGCCATTTCGACAACCGGCAAGTGGACTTGATCGGCGAGGGCTTTGATGTCGCCATCGGCGGCGGCATCGAGCTGACTCCCGGCGTGGTGGCGCGCGAACTGGGTCACGCCCTCGTCGTCGCCACGGCGTCGCCCGCCTTCATGCGGGGGAAACGCATGCCCGCCCATCCTTCGGATCTGGCGCAACTCGACGGCGTGGCGCGCCGCTCGGCCGGCAGCGGCAGATTGCGCAGCTGGATATTGCGCGATGGAGCGGGCGGCGAAGGCGTGGCCGAATGCCGGCCGCGCGCCATCTTCGACGATCCGGAAGCGATGGCGCAGGCAGCCCTCATGGGTGTCGGCGTGGCGCTGCTGCCCATGCCGCACGCGCTGGCCCACTTGCGCAGCGGCGCGTTGATCCGCCTGCTGCCCGGCTGGCATGCCGATTCCGGCCCCCTGTCCGTGTACTATGCGAGCAAGAAGCTGCTGCCCGCGAAGACGCGCGTCTTCGTCGATTTTTTGCTGGAGCAGTTCCGCCAGCGCGATTTCGCCGCGCAGATGCGGCCCGATTAAACAAAGAAAAATTCTCATGCCTGATAACTACAGTCTGTTTTACACCTTTGACGGCGATCAACCCTTGCATTTCCGCGAAGCGCGCGTTTTCGGTACGACCGTCTGGACGGCCGCCGGCGCGGCCATGACCTGGGGTGCGGAGACGCGCCAGGACTACGCCAGCGAAGCCGAGGCGCACGCCGCCTACGTAGCCCGTTGCCAGGCGGCGCTGGCCGACGGCTATATCTTGGCGCGCGCCATGGTCATCGACCCGGCCGTCTTCGATTTCGCGCTGCTGCAAACCCTGGTGGCGCAGGCCGCGCGCCTGGCTTTCGACTGCGTGCGCCGTGCGCATCCGGAGCAGCACATCGACGCGTTCGCGCTGGTGAGCGACGACAGCGCCATGACCATCGGTCCCATGGCGAACAGCCGCGAAGCGCTGGCCGCCTCGGAATACGGCGAAGAGATGCTGTGGAACCCGGCCGAATGGGCGTTTGACGAGGGCGGCGCCTACTTCGACAGCGCCTACCGCTTGCTGCTGCAGGTGCACCGTGGCTTGCCGTTCGACGTCGCATTCGCCACCTTCCGCACCGGCGTGTTCGACGCCTGCATCGCGGCGCTGGCGCAGCTTGACGCCGAAGGGGTATTCGGCACGGGCGCGCAGCGCAATCAAACCGTGCTGCTGTTCGAGGTCAGCGACAGCGAGCCGGTGGAAGGCGCGCTGGCGCGTTTGAATCCGCCGGCCGTGGTGGCGCGTTTCGAGGCGTGGATGGCCAGCTGGGCCGACTAGGTTCTACGCCGCCACCAGCCGCAACAGCGTAATCTCCGCCGGCGCGCCGATGCGCTTGGGCGGACCCCAGTATCCCGTGCCGCGGCTGACATAAATCCACAGGCAGCCTTGCCGGTGCAGGCCCGCCACGTAAGGCTGCTGCAGCGGCACGAACAGATTCCATGGCCAGAACTGGCCCCCGTGGGTGTGGCCCGACAATTGCAGGTCGTAGCCGGCCGCTTCCGCCTCGGGCGCGCTGCGCGGCTGGTGCGCCAGCAGGATGCGGGGGATATCGGCCGGTGCGCCGGCGATGGCGCCCTGCGGGTCGCTGCGTTGATCCGGATCGAAGGCGCCGGCATTGAAATCGGTGACGCCGGCCAGCGCCAGGCGCGCGCCGTCGTGCTCGAGCACCGTGTGCTCGTTCATCAGCACGCGCAAGCCCAGGCGGCGAAATTCCGCCACCCATGGCGCGGCGCCCGAATAGTATTCGTGGTTGCCCGTGACGAGAAAGACGCCGTGGCGCGCCCGAAGCTCGCCCAGCGGCGCCGTATGGCTGGCCAGTTGCGCCACCGTGCCGTCGACCACGTCGCCCGTGATGGCGATGACGTCCGCTTGCAGGCCGTTGGCGCGCGCGACGATGGCGTCCACGTAGGCGCGCTTGATGGTGGCGCCCACGTGGATGTCGCTCAGCTGCACGATGTTAAAACCTTGCAGGGCGGCCGGCAGGCCGGTAATCGGCACCGTCACTTCGCGCACGCGCGCCACACGGCGGGCGTTGATGAAACCAAGGACGGTGGCCAGCAGCGCCAGGGCGAGCGCCGCCACGGCGGACGCCTGGGCATGCGGGCGGGTGGCGGGAACCAGCATCAGCAGTTCGCGCAGCATGGTGAGCACGAATAGCGAAGAAAAAAAGCCCATGCACAGCGAGCCGGCCCAGCTCAAACGGTCGGCCAGGCGCGCATCGTTGGTGACGGCGCGGGCGAAGATGGTCATCGGCATCAGCATGGTCGAGGCCAGCAATACAACGCCGCCCAGCAGCCAGCCGGCCAGGCCGACGGGCAGCGCTGGCAGCAGCAGCCAGCCCAGCAGGGCGTGCAGGGCGCCCAGTATCATGGTGATGCGCAGCAGCGGCGTGCGGGTTTTCATGTGATCGTTCCAATGGTGGGGTGCCCGGCGCGGCGGATGCGATGCGGCGCCATCGCCGGCCGCCGATTATAGCCGACGCTTCGGCAACCGGCAGCCGGCCCCCCCGCTCATGCTGCGCTCATGGCGTGATATGCAGCCCCAGCATGGCCAGCTTGCCGAAATCGACAGGCTTGGCGAAGTGCTCGTTGAACCCGGCCTGCAGTGCCGCCTGGCGGTCGTGTTCCTGGCCGTAGCCGGTCAGCGCCACGAGCTGGAATTGCTGCGGTATCGGCAGCTGGCGCAATTTGCCGGCCACGTCGTAGCCGCTCATGTCGGGCAGGCCGATGTCGAGAAAGACGATGTCGGGCTTGAATTCCAGGGTGCGCTCGGTCGCTTGCGCGCCCGTGTAAGCCGTGCGCACCGTGTGGCCGTACATCTCCAGCAGTTCGGCCAGGGTGTCGGCCGCATCGCTGTTGTCGTCGACCACGAGGATGCGCTGGCTGCCGCCGCTGGCCGCTTCGGGCGCCGGCGCGGCGGCCGGCATGGGCACGTTGGCGTCGAGGGGCAGCATCACTTCGAAGGTGCTGCCCAGTCCCACGCCGGGGCTGTGCACGCTGACCTGGCCGCCGTGCAAGGTCACCAGGTTGCGCACCAGCGACAGGCCGATGCCCAGGCCGTCCTGCACCCGGTCGGGCGAATGGCCGCTCTGCTCGAACAGGCCGAAGATGCTGTCGATGCTGGCGGCGGCGATGCCGATGCCGTTGTCGCTCAGGCGGATGCGCACATTGTCGCCTTCGCGCGCGGCGGAAATGGCGATGCGTCCGCCCGGCGCCGTGAACTTGGCCGCGTTGAGCAGCAAGTTGGCGACGATCTGCGACAGGCGCACGGCGTCGCCGCAGACCCACAGTTCTTCCTTGGGCAGATGCACGTCGAGCGCATGGCCGCGCGCCTCGATGCTGTGCGAACTCGTTTCCAGCGCGCTGCGGATGACGCTGAGCAGGCTCACGCTTTCCCATTGCAGCGAGATCTTGCCCTGCGAAATGCGCGACACGTCGAGCAGGTCGTCCACCAGGCGCACCAGGTGGTCCGTATGGCGGCCGATGGTGCGGCGCGCATTGTCCTGCACGGCCGGCACGACGGGGTCGAGCTTGCACAACAGGGCCAGCGCCGTGCGGATGGGGCCCAGCGGATTGCGCAATTCGTGGGCCAGGGTGGCCAGGAATTCATCCTTGCGGCGGTCCACGTCGCGCAGCGCGCGCTCGACCCGGCCCAGGCGCAGCAGCGCCTTGACGTTGGCGATCAGTTCATCGGCCTCGATCGGCTCGACCAGGTAATTGTCGGCGCCGCCATCGAGGGCGCGGATCTTGTCGGCCGTGCCGATGCAGGAGGCCGACGTCTGCAGCACCAGGATGGTGTTCGTCTCGGCGCCGCCCTTCAGTTGGCGGCACACTTCCAGGCCGTTGATGTCGGGCAGCTTGACGTCGAGCAGGATCAGGTTAGGGCGGTCCTGGCGGGCGCGCAGCAGTGCGTCGCCGCCGTTCGAGGCTTCGATGACCTTGAAGCCGGCGCGTTTGAGGATGCGCGATTTGGCGTAGCGTGCGCCATCGCTGTCATCGACGTTCAGGATCAGAGCATCGCTGTTGTTATCCGGTAGCATGCGCATTGTCCCAGGTGGTTGTGCCTTGCGGCGGAACCGGCTCTTGCCGGTGGTGTTGGTTGCCGATCAGCGCGCGCAGGGTCGCCAGCAATTGCTGGCGCGACAGCGGCTTGACGTAATAGGCGTCGGCGCCCAGGGCCAGGCCCTTGCGCACGTCGTCGATCTCGGTGGCGACGATGACGGGCACCTGGCGCCGCAGCGGGTCGTTTTTCAGCTCGGCCAGCCAGTGCCAGGCCGTTTCGCCGTGCAGCAGGATGTCGAGGATGACGGCGGCGGGGCGCTGCTGTTCCCAGCGTTCCTGCGCCTCGCGCACGCTGCGCGCGGGGACGACGCGAAATTCGCTGCCGGCCAAGAATTTTTCATACAGCAGGCGCACGGGCGGATTGTCTTCCACCACCAGCACGCCGATGCGCTGGTCGTTGCCGTTGTCGTTGGCCGGCGCGCTGGGCGGCAGGCTGCCTTCGGGCGCATGGTAGCTGGTGGGCAGGACCACGGAAAACAGCGAACCGTGGCCCGGCGTGCTGTCCACGGACACCGTGCCATTGAGCAGGGTGGCCAGGTTGCGGCACAGGGGCAGGCCCAGGCCCGTGCCCTTGACCTTGCGCTGCATGTGGTTTTCCACCTGGCTGAATTCCTCGAAGATCAGCTGCACGTCTTCGGCATCGATGCCCAGGCCCGTGTCGGAGACGGAAAAGCGGATGGCGTCCTGCTCCGGCAAGGGCGTGGCGCTGACGACGATGGCACCCGCCTCCGTGAACTTGAGCGCGTTGGAGATGAAGTTGCGCAGGATTTGCGACAGCTTGCCTTCATCCGTATGGATCTGCAGCGCCGGGTCGGGGTCGATGAAGGTGAGCGTGAGCGTATCGGACACCAGCAGCGGGCGCAGCATGCCGCGCAGGGCGCTGAACAGGTCGGCCACCTGGAAGCTGTTGGCGTGCACGTCGACCTTGCCCGCCTCGATCTTGGCCAGGTCCAGCAGGTCGTTCACCAGGTCGCTCAGGCTGACGGCGCTTTGCAGGATGAACAGCACCTGCTTTTCCTGTTCCTCCGACAGTTCGCCGTCGATGCGATCGAGCAGCAGCTTGGACAGGGCGCGGATGGAGCTGAGCGGCGTGCGGAATTCATGGCTCATGTTCGACAGGAAGCGCGACTTCATCTGGTCGGCGCGGCGCAGGTGGTCGGCTTTTTCATCGAGTTCAGCGAACAGCGCCACCACGCCCCGGTTGGTGTCTTCCAGTTCGCGCGTCAGCTGCAGCAAATCGTCCTGGCGCGTCTTCAGTTCGGCCAGGGTGCTCAGCAGTTCGCGGTTCTGCTGCTGCACCTCGGACAGCGTGATATCCGACGGCAGCGCCTGCAGGCTGCCGGACAGCGCGCCGATGCTTTGCCCGTCGAGCAGGGGCGCGTCGCGCGGGAACAGCTTGTGCAGCGTGATTTGCGTGCCGTCGCCGGGCGCGCTGTGGATATGGCAGCGGTCCATCAGGCGCTGCGCGCCCAGGATGCCCAGGCCCATGCCCGTGGGCGAGCGGTAGGTGCCGGCCAGTATCCGGTCGAGCTGCGCGATGCCGGGACCCTGGTCCTCGATGCGGATGCTGAGCACCTGCGGCGCCGTCTGGCCATCGATGGCGAAATGCACCTTGCCGCTGCCCGCGTAGTTGTAGACGTTGCGCGCCAGTTCCGACACGGCCGTGGCGATGCGCACCTGGTCCTGCACGCCGAAGCCGCACAGGGCGGCGATCTGCCGCGCGCGCTGGCGCGCCCCCACCACATCGAGTTCGCTGCCGATATGGGCTGTCAATATGCGTTGTGTCATGCCCCACCTGTCCTTTCTGCCGTTACAGCCTGATGTTCCTCATGTTCGCGCAGCACCACCACCGTGACGTCGTCGCGCCCGCGCGAAAAATCGCGGTACAGCACGGCGGCGATCAGGCTGGGGTGGCATTGCGCCAGGCCCGGATACTGTTCCAGGTCCCAGCGCGTGTGCAAGCCGTCCGAGTGCATGATGAGGGTCGTGCCCAGCTGCCACGGATAGCAGAATTCCTGCACCTTGCGCAGATTGCTGCCGACGATGCCGTTATGCGACAGCAGATGCCGGCGCTGCTGCGCGTCGAAGGCGCAGGCGGCGATGTTGCCCACGCCGGCATAGCGCAATTCGCGGCGCGCGCTGTCGATATGCGCCACCGCCAACGCCGCGCCGCGCGTGGTGCGCAGCGCGCCGTGGGCCAGTTCGATGAAGGGGGCGGGCAGGGGCGGCAGGCCGGGCGTGTCGTGTTCCAGCAGGGCGCTGGCGCGTTCCGACGCGCGCGCCGCCAGCGGGCCGTGGCCCAGGCCATCGGCCACCATCAGGCTCAGTTCATGGCCTTCGCACACGACGTTCCACGCGTCGCCGCACACTTGTTCCGAGGCCAGCGGCAGGCACACGGCGCCGATGCGCCAGTTCGGATGGGCGGGAATGGCGCTGCTGGCGTTGGGTCCCCATACCACCATCATCAGCACCGTGCCCTTGCCGGGCCCCGTGTACAGGTCGAATTCCTGGCTCAGGCGGCGTATCGCGCCCAGCCCCACGCCGTAGGTGCCCGTGGTGGAATGGCCATCCTGCATGTGCTGGCGCACATTGGCCATGCCGGGGCCGTTGTCGATGGCCAGCACTTCGATGCCGCTGGTGCCGCCGCGCAGCACTTTGCGCAGCAGGATCTCGCCGCGCTGCGCGTGCTTGACGATATTGGTGGCCGCCTCGCTGATGATGATGGCCAGCTGGCCCGTGCGCACGTCGTCGAAGCCGATGCGGCGCGCCAACTCGTTGCCGGCGCGGCGGGCCGCGGCGATCTCGCTCGGTTCGCCGATGGGAAAACTTCTTTGCCTGAGAATGTCAGGCTGTGGTTCCTGGTGGTTCAAAACAGCTTCCATTTCGCGATGGTGACGGTGGTGCCCGCGCCGGGCGCCGTGTCGATGTGAAATGCGTCGGCCAGGCGCTTGGCGCCGCCCAGCCCCAGTCCCAGCCCGCCGCCGCTGGTATAGCCATCGGTCAGCGCCAGGGGAATATCGTCAATGCCCGGTCCCGCGTCGACGAAGCGCAGTTCCAGGCCCTGGCGCGCGCCATCGCTGACGCGCGCGATGCGCGCCTCGCCGCCGCCGCCGTAGCGCAGGGTGTTGCGCGCCAGTTCGCTGGCCGCCGTGATGATCTTGGTCTGTTCGATCAGGCCAAAACCCATGGCGACCATGCTGTCGCGCACCTGCTTGCGCAAGCGCACGACGTCTTCGTCGTTATGCAGGGGCAGGATCTGTTGCGCCCCCGGCTGCGCCCGCTCCTGTGCCTGCGCGCCTAGCATGGCGCCCCCGTCATGCGCATGCGCCGCCCCGTTCCAGCAGCTTGATGCCCAGCTCCACGTTGAGCGCCGTGCTCACGCCTTCCAGGGTCAGCCCCAGTTCCACCAGGGTGATGGCGACGGCCGGCTGCATGCCGACGACGACGGTGCGCGCGTCGAGGATTTTCGCCATCGCCGCCGTATTGCTGATCATGCGGCCGATGAAGGAGTCGACGATGTCGAGCGCGGAAATGTCGATCAGCACGCCCGTGGCGCGGTCCGTCACGATGCGGGTGGTCAGGTCGTCCTGCAGGGTCATCGCCAGGCGGTCATGCATGTCCACCTGTATCGTCACCAGCAACAGCCGGCCCATGCGTAAAATGGGGATTCTTTCCATAGGCGCCTCAGTGTTGTTGCTGCTGGTAGGTGATGCTGGAACCCGTGCGTTTCAGGGCCACGACGAAGGCGTCGGCCAGGGTGGCCTTGGTCATCACGTCTTCCAGGTTGACGCCCAGGTGCACGATGGTTTGCGCGATCTGGGGGCGGATGCCGCTGATGATGCAGTCGGCGCCCATCAGGCGCGCGGCGGCGATGGTCTTCAGCAGGTGCTGCGCCACCAGGGTGTCGACGGTGGGCACGCCCGTGATGTCGATGATGGCGATCAGGGCGCCCGTATCGACGATCTTTTGCAGCAGGCTTTCCATTACCACCTGCGTGCGGGCGCTGTCGAGGGTGCCGATCAGGGGCAGGGCCAGCACGTTTTGCCACAGCTGCACCACGGGCGTGGATAACTCCAGCAATTCCTGCTGCTGGCGCAATATCACCTGTTCGCGCGCCTTCTGGTAGACGGCGATGGTCAGCAGGCCCAGCTCGTCGAACAATTTGCTGGTGCTGACGATGGCGTCGCCCAGCTGCTCCGGCTGCGCCGTGATTGCCTTGCGCAGGTAGGCGAACAGCGGTTCCTTGAGGGCGAACATGAAGCTGGCCGTGTCGATCGGCGAATAGCCCTGGCGCACGCGCGACTGCGATATTTCGGCCAGCAGCTGGCGCGTGTCGTCCCAGGCGCCGCCCTCGATGTCGAACGAGTCGCCGCTATCCAGCGCGCCCGCCAGCAGCGGCAGGAATTGCGATGCCTGCTGGCGCAGCTCGTTTTCGGCGATCTTGTCGCGCCGCACCAGGCGGGCGATCAGGCCGGCCATCCAGCCGTCCAGCAGTTCCGTGTGGTGTTCGTTGATGATGCCGGCCAGTTGTTGCGCCTGGCCCATGCCCGTCTTGATGTTCATGCTGATCCTTCGCTGAGTGGAGGGTGCGGCACGGCCGCAAACGGGCACGCGCTGTGATGAATAAATTATAGGCAGACATGGCCATGGCTTGTGTTCTGTGCCGCACATAGTGGCGCATGTCGATGTACATTCCTATGGGAAACATTTGCGACTTTTAAAGATGCATGTAATTTGCATGTTTAAGTGAATTCCGCTACACTGGCAGCACTCAACAAGAGAATCACGCCATGAATATCGACAAATTCAAACAGCAGCACATGGCCATCCTGGCCGCCATCGATGACTTGCGCCGGCTGGCGCGCGGCGGTGTCGCCGCGCAGGCGCAGGCCATCGCCGAACAGATCGTCGCCATGAGCGGCTTGATCAAGCTGCACCTGGCCGTCGAGCAGCGCTACCTGTATCCGGCCGCGCAGGCGTCCGGCGTGGCCACGGTGGCCCAGCTGGGGCGCCAGTACGAACACGAGATGCACGGCATCGCCGGCGCCTACCTCGATTTCGCCGGCCGCTGGAATACGCCCGTGCGCCTGGCAGCCGAACCGGACGCCTTCCGCAGCGAAGCCAATACCGTGTTGCACGCGCTGTTCCAGCGCATGCGCCGCGAAGACCACGATCTTTATCCCGCCATCGAATCACTGGCCTGAAAACCGCCTGCTCATCTATCTAAAGGAATTCCACATGCTGACCCAAGAACAACGCGCCATCATCACGGCCACCGTCCCCATCCTCGAGCAGGGCGGCGAAGCGCTGACCCGTCATTTCTACAAGAACCTGTTCCGCGACCATCCCGAAGTGCTGCCGTACTTTAACCAGGCGCACCAGCACAGCGGCGACCAGCAGCGCGCGCTGGCCAATGGCGTGCTGATGTATGCCAAACATATCGATCAGCTTGCCGCGCTGGGCGACCTGGTGGCCACCATCGTCAACAAGCACGTGGCCCTGCAGATCCGCGCCGAGCACTATCCGCTGGTGGGCGCCAGCCTGCTGCAGGCGATCCGTGAAGTGTTGGGCGAAGAGGTGGCCAGCGACGCCGTCATCGACGCCTGGGGTGCGGCCTACGGCCAGCTGGCCGACATCCTGGCCGGCGAGGAAGGGCGCATCTACAAGGCGCAAGCGGCCGCGCCGGGCGGCTGGAGCGGCGCGCGCGACTTTACCGTGCGCAGCAAGACGGTGGAAAGCGGCGAGATTACATCCTTCCTGCTGGCGCCCGCCGATGGCCAGCCCGTGCTCGACTTTGCGCCAGGTCAATACATCGGCGTGCTGGTCGACGTCGATGGCGTGCCCATGCGCCGCCAGTACTCGTTGTCCGCCGCCAGCAATGGCCAGACCTACCGCATCAGCATCAAGCGGGAAGAGGGCGGCAAGGTGTCGAATTTCTTCCATGACCACGTGCAGGCGGGCGACACGGTGCAGCTGACGCCGCCCTCGGGCGACTTCGTCCTGACCGAGAGCGACAAGCCGCTGGTGCTGATCAGCGGCGGCGTGGGCATCACGCCGACCCTGGCCATGCTGACGGCGGCCCTGCGCGGCAAGCGTCCCGTGCACTTCATCCACGCGGCGCGCCACCACGGCGTGCATGCGTTCCGCGCGCAGATCGACGAACTGGCCGCGCAGCATCCGCAGCTCAAGCGTTACTACTGCTACGCGGAACACGCCGGCGAACAAGATGCGCCCGATGCCGTCGGCTTGCTGAATAAAGAGCAGTTGAATCACTGGCTGCCCGCCTCGCGCGACGTCGATGCGTATTTCCTGGGGCCGCAGCCGTTCATGCGGGCCGTCAAGCAATACTTGCGCGAACTGGGCGTGCCGGAACGGCAGACGCACCATGAATTCTTCGGACCGGCAGCCGCCTTGAACTGATTTCTACTGCCGTGTGTTGCCCCTGCGAGAAAAAAACGCCGCCGTAAGGGGCGGGTAAGCCTCGCGCCGTATCGTGAATGCAAGCTCGACAAGAAAAGAGCAGTTTTTTACATAACGGAGGCAACACCATGCATGACGATCTGGTACAAAAACTCAAGAGCGACCCCAATTATCATCGGCTGGTCAAGGTGCGCTCGCGCTTCGGCTGGGCCCTGACGGGCCTGATGATGCTGGTGTACTACGGCTACATCCTGCTCATCGCGTTCGACAAGGAATTTCTTGCTGCCAAAACGGGCACGGGCGTGATGACCTGGGGCATGCCGATCGGTCTGTTCGTCATCGTGTTTACCGTGGTGATCACGGGCATCTACGTGCGCCGTGCCAACAAGCAATTCGACGACCTGACCAGCGCCATCCAGGCACGGGTGCAGGCATGAGCGCCGCCAAGCATGCGCTGCGCGGCGTGGCCGGCCTGAGCGCGCTGGCCTTGCTGGGGGCCAGCAATGCCGCGTTAGCGGCCGGCGCCGACCTCGGCCAGGCAGTCAAGCAGCCGACCAACTGGACGGCCATCATCATGTTCGCCGTCTTCGTCATCTTTACCCTGTTCGTCACCAAGTGGGCGGCCAAGAAGACCAAGTCGGCTTCCGATTTCTACACGGCCGGCGGCGGCATCACGGGCTTCCAGAATGGCCTGGCCATCGCGGGCGACTATATGTCGGCCGCATCGTTTCTCGGCATTTCCGCCGCCGTCTTTTTGAACGGCTACGATGGCCTGATCTACGCCATCGGTTTTCTCGTCGGCTGGCCCGTCATCACCTTTTTGATGGCCGAGCGCCTGCGCAACCTGGGCCGCTACACTTTTGCCGACGTGGCCGCCTACCGCTTCAAGCAGGCGCCGATCCGCATTTTCTCGGCCTCCGGCACCCTCGTCGTCGTGGCCTTTTACCTGATCGCGCAGATGGTGGGCGCGGGCCAGCTGATCAAGCTGCTGTTCGGCCTCGAATACTGGATCGCCGTCGTCCTGGTCGGTACCTTGATGATGATCTACGTGCTGTTCGGCGGCATGACGGCTACCACCTGGGTACAGATCATCAAGGCCGTGATGCTGCTGGGCGGCGCCACCTTCATGGCCGTGGCCGTGCTGGCGCAATTCAACTTCAGCCCGGAAGCGCTGTTCGCCAAGTCGGTGGACGTGCATGCCACCAAGGAAGCGATCATGGGTCCCGGTTCCTTCATCAAGGACCCGATCTCGGCCATCTCGTTCGGCATGGCGTTGATGTTCGGCACGGCCGGCCTGCCGCACATCCTGATGCGTTTCTTCACCGTGCCAAGCGCCAAGGAAGCGCGCAAGTCCGTGTTCTGGGCCACCACCTGGATCGCCTATTTCTACATTCTGACCTTCATCATCGGCTTTGGCGCCATCGTGCTGGTCAGCACCAATCCCGAGTTCAAGGATGCGGCCGGAAAATTGCTGGGCGGTAACAACATGGCGGCCGTGCACCTGGCCAAGGCCGTGGGCGGCAACGTCTTCCTGGGCTTCATGTCGGCGGTCGCGTTCGCCACCATCCTGGCCGTCGTGGCCGGCCTGACCCTGTCGGGCGCGTCGGCCGTGTCGCACGACCTGTATGCCACCGTCATCAAGAAGGGCAAAGCCACGGGCGCCAACGAATTGAAGGTGTCGCGCGTAACGACGATCGTGCTGGGCATCATCGCCGTGGTGCTGGGCATCGCCTTTGAAAAGCAGAACATCGCCTTCATGGTCTCGCTGGCCTTCGCCATTGCCGCTTCGGCCAACTTCCCCGTCCTGTTCATGTCGGTGCTGTGGAAAGACTGCACCACGCGGGGCGCCACCATCGGCGGCTTCCTGGGCTTGATCACGGCCGTGGCGCTGACGGTGGTGTCGAAGTCCGTGTGGGTCGACGTGCTCGGCCATGGCGAAGCGCTGTTCCCGTACGCTTCACCAGCGCTGTTCTCGATGACGGCGGGCTTCGTCGGTATCTGGCTGTTCTCGGTGCTCGACAAGAGCCCCCGCGCGCGCATCGACCGCGCCGGCTACGAAGCGCAGCAAATGCGTTCGGAAACGGGCATCGGCGCGGCAGGCGCCAGCGCGCATTGATGTAAAGAAGTGTTGTTGAAGAAAACAATCACGCCCGGTTCGCCGGGCGTGATTGTTTTGCGCGCCTGCAATTCATTTCTGTGCATCTTGCAGTCGGGCGCTTTGCTCATGAATTGAGAAAGGTCAGTAAGGATTGAGGCTGTTTGAC
Organism: Janthinobacterium sp. FW305-128; assembly: GCF_020858135.1. NCBI lineage: Bacteria > Pseudomonadati > Pseudomonadota > Betaproteobacteria > Burkholderiales > Oxalobacteraceae > Janthinobacterium > Janthinobacterium sp. FW305-128. The sequence goes on from NZ_JACYMK010000002.1 coordinate 132,340, forward strand.
CTATAAAGAGAGTACTTCCGGTGAGCGGTGCCCGCGAAGTAAGAGGCTGTGACCATGAGCGGCTATCTATGTCTTTGGCGCAAAGTGTGGACGTACGTCTGGAAGGGGATGTCATGAATGCATCAGGGACTCATTCTTCTCACTGGTTGCCTTCCATAATGATTGCATTGATCGGCTTGGCTTCAGCATTAGGCAGCAGTTACATCCAAACGCAAAGGGTGGCTACGGAAACAGCGCAAAAAGTTATCGGTAATAATCTCATTCCGATAGGCGCGGTCATCGGCTCGATGCTGCCGCCTGCCGAGTTTTACCGTCAGGCAGGGCTTGATTCCACCTATGTTCCTGAAAAATACACGTGGGTTCTCGCGGATGGGCGGGATGTGACGCGTTCGGTGTACGAAAAAATTTCCAGCGGAAAGCGCACGGTCCCCGATCTGCGTGGTTTGTTCTTGCGCGGAATAAATGAAGGTGCAAGGAATGATCCAGACGGCGAACGCATGGCCGGTAGCGTGCAGCCGGATTCCTTTGCCGCGCATAATCATGTTGCCGCTCTTCCCAGGATAGCCGAAAGGATCGAAGCTGCCGCTTATGGGGGGATCGCTGCCAGGGTAGTGGCAGCGTCTGAGAACGGATCGACAGCGGTTTCCGTTGAAAACAAGGGTGGCCCGGAAACCCGGCCTCGCAATGCCGCTGTGTATTGGTATATCCGCATCAATTAGCCGGCAGTCAGGGCAGTGTTTTCTGCCATTTCTTCAGCCCACGTTTCGCATGCTACTTCCCGGCGCGGCAGTTGCGCAACATTGGTATGGCCTTACTTTGCCACGTGCAGGGGAATCACGCCCGCCGCCAGCGCTGGCGCGCCCGGCGTCGCTTCGAGTATCGATGCCAGGGTTACCGTGTCGAGCACGGCCAGGAAGGCGGCCGTGGCCTGGCCCAGCTTGGCTTTCAGCAGGCAATCGGGCGTCAGCGGGCAGGTATTGTTTTCCTTGTTAAAACATTCCGCCATAAAAAAGTCATTTTCCGTTTCGCGTACCACGGTGCCGATATTGATCTCGGCCGGGTCGCGCGCCAGGCGCAGGCCGCCATTCCTCCCACGCACGGTTTCCACGATACCAGACAGGCCCAGCTGGTGCACCACCTTCATCAGGTGATTCTTGGAAATCGCATGCAGGTCGGCGATGTCCTGGATGGTCACGAGGCGGTCGCGGTGCACGCCCAGGTACATCAGGGTGCGCAGGGTGTAGTCAGTGTAGGCAGTCAGTCGCATGGGCATCGTTCATAAGATGTCGATTACATCCTTGTTTCATCCGCAGCATACAGGAGAGCGCCGGCCCTGTGTGTTGCGCCGTCGCTTTTGATCCTCGAAAGACAAAAGTTGATTGCCTTTCGCTTAAATGCGTAGTAAATTTTCATATTGTTGCCCTGGTAAATAGCTTGCAGGCCCTTGTTGGCCCTTTGAGCATGGATTTTATTGATGAAAATCAAGAGGATGGTGAAGCAATAAGGTAAATTTACTACAAAAATCGGATGATGGGCGTTTCCCGGCCGGGAAGCGCGTACTACGCAATCTGTGCGGTGCCGCCGTGGCCGCCCCAGGAAATACATACCATGCAAATGAATGAAGTGAAAGACGAGCTGCTGAGCAGCGATATCCGCCAGCTGGGCCGTCTGCTGGGCGACGCCATCCGCAACCACCTGGGCGACCCCGCCTTCGAGCGCATCGAACATGTGCGCCAGCTGGCCATTCGTTTCCGCCGCGATAATGATGAAGCGGCGCGCGCGCAGCTGTCGGACGCGCTGCAAGCGCTGTCGCAGGAAGAAACCACACAATTGACGCGCGCTTTCAGCTATTTCTCGCTGTTGGCCAACATTGCGGAAGACCAGCATCACATCCGCCGCACGCGCGCCCATTTGATCGCCGGTTCGCCGCCGCGTCAGGGTAGCCTCAGCCATGCCGTCGGCAATGTGTTTGACGCGGGCAAGGCCGATGCGCTGGAAACGTTCTTTGAAGATGCGTTTGTCAGCCCCGTGTTCACGGCGCACCCGACGGAAGTGCAGCGCAAGAGCATCCAGAATTGTCAGATGGCCATCGCGCGCCTGTTGAGCGAGCGCGACCGCGTGCAAATGACGCCGGAAGAAGCGGAGCAGAACGAAGAAGCGCTGGGCCGCGGCATCGTGACCCTGTGGCAAACGCGCCTGTTGCGCACGAGCAAGCTGTCCGTCATGGATGAAGTAGCCAACGGCCTGTCGTTCTACGACCACACGATCTTGCGCGAATTGCCGAAACTGTATTCGTCGCTGGAAACCATGCTGGCCCAGCGCGATGCCCGCTGGGAAGATGCGGAATTGCCCAATTTCATGAAAGTGGGCAGCTGGATAGGCGGCGACCGCGACGGCAATCCCTTCGTCACGGCCGACATCCTGCGCAGCACCCTGCAGACGCAAGCCGACAAGGTGCTCGACTTTTACCTCGGTGAATTGCGCAAGCTCGCTTCGCAACTGTCGCTGGCACAAATCCTGAACGCCTGCAGCGAGCCGCTGCGCGCGCTGGCTGAGCGCTCGGCCGATGCGTCGCCGCACCGTGTCGACGAGCCGTACCGCCGCGCCCTGCACGGCATCCATGCGCGCCTCGATGCGACGCGCGTGGTGCTCTCTGGCAAGGGCAAGCAGGTGGACGGCGTGCAGCCTTACGCTGCCGCCGCCGAACTGCTGGCCGACCTGGACGTGGTCCAGCATTCGCTCGTCAGCAATGGCTTGCGCTCGCTGGCGCGGGGCCGGCTGCGCCAGCTGCGCCGTGCCGTCAAGGTGTTCGGCTTTTCGCTGGCGCCGCTCGATTTGCGCCAGAATTCCGACGTGCACGAGCGCGTCGTGGGCGAACTGTTCGCCGGCGCCCAGCCGGGCCTCGTCTACCTGGACCTCGATGAAGAGCAGCGCATCAGCTTGCTGCTGGCCGAGCTGGAATCGCCACGCCTGCTGACGTCGCCGTATGCGCAGTACTCGGAAGAAACGACGTCCGAACTCGATATCTTCCGCGCCGTGCGCGCAGCCCACGTCAAATATGGCAAGGAATCGGTGCCGAACTGCATCATCTCGAAGGCGGCCAGCGTGTCGGACTTGCTGGAAGTGGCCTTGTTGCTGAAGGAAGTGGGTCTGCTGCGCCAGGACAGCCGCGAAGTGGACGTCAACATCATTCCCCTGTTCGAAACCATCGACGACTTGCGCGCCGGCCCCGCCATCATGGCGCGCGCCTTCGGCTTGCCGTTCTACCGGGGTTTGCTGGCGTCGCGCGCGGACCAGCAGGAAGTCATGCTCGGCTATTCCGACAGCAACAAGGACGGCGGCTTCTTGACCTCCGGCTGGGAACTCTACAAGGCCGAGATCGAGCTGGTGACCGTGTTCAAGCAATACCGGATCAAGCTGCGTTTGTTCCACGGCCGCGGCGGTTCCGTGGGCCGCGGCGGCGGACCCAGCTACGAAGCCATCCTGGCCCAGCCGGCCGGCGCCGTGCAGGGCCAGATCCGGCTGACGGAGCAGGGCGAAGTCATCACGGCCAAGTATGCGAACCCCGAAGTAGGGCGCCGCAACCTGGAAGTGCTGGTGGCCGCCACCATCCAGTCGACCCTGCTGCCGCAGGCGCAGCTGCAGCCGAAGGCTTCGGCTGGCGCGGGCCACCTGGCCGCCATGGAAGAGCTGTCCGGCACGGCCCTGAACGCCTACCGCGACCTCGTCTACGGCACGGACGGCTTCGAACAGTATTTCTGGGAATCCACGGTGATTGCGGAAATTGCCGCCCTGAACATCGGCAGCCGTCCCGCCTCGCGCAAGAAATCGACCTCGATCGAGGATTTGCGCGCCATCCCCTGGGTCTTGAGCTGGGCGCAATGCCGCTTGATGCTGCCGGGCTGGTTCGGTTTCGGTTCCGCAGTGCAAGCCTACCTGGCCGCCCATCCCGCCGACGGGGCGGACGTGCTGCGCGGCATGTACACGGACTGGCCCTTCTTCACTTCCCTGCTGTCGAACATGGATATGGTGTTGGCCAAGAGCGACATCGCCATCGCCGGCAAGTATGCGGAACTCGTGAAGGATAAAACCTTGCGCGAGGCCATCTTTACGCGCATCCGCACCGAATACGCGGCCACACTGGACGCCTTGAAGCTGATCACGGGCCAGGAAGAGTTGCAGCAAGCCAACCCGCTGATGCAGCGCTCGATACGCAACCGTTTCCCGTATATCGACCCGCTCAATCACGTGCAGGTGGAGCTGCTGAAACGTTTCCGCGAAGGTAAGCAGGATGCGGCGGCCCGCACGGGGATTCATTTGTCGATCAATGGGATTGCGGCGGGGTTGCGCAACAGCGGTTAACTTTTAGGGCAAAGTTGCCGAAATTCCGGGGTCAGACCCGCCGGGTCTGACCCCGGCTTTGCACTTGGGTTGGCTTTACGAACTCAGTAGAAAACAACAAGGAGACAGCATGACCATCAAAGTTGCCATCAATGGCTATGGCCGCATCGGCCGCAACGTTTTGCGCGCGTTTTATGAAGGCGGCAAGCAGCAGGATATCGAGATCGTCGCCATCAACGACCTGGGCGATGCCAAGTCGAATGCGCATTTGACGCGCTACGACACGGTGCACGGCAAGTTTCCCGGCGTCGTCACCATAGATGGCGAGAACATGCTCGTCAATGGCGACCGCATCCGCGTGTTCGCGCAGCGCGATCCGGCCCTGATTCCATGGGGAGAGTTGGGCGTGGACGTCGTGCTTGAATGCACGGGTTTCTTCACGACCAAGGAAAAAGCCTCGGCCCACCTGAAGGGCGGGGCAAAGAAAGTCATCATTTCCGCGCCGGGCGGCAAGGATGTGGACGCCACCATCGTGTTCGGCGTCAACCAGCATGTCTTGAAGGCATCGGACACAGTGATTTCGAATGCTTCGTGCACGACGAATTGCCTCGCGCCATTGGTCAAACCCCTCAACGACGCCATCGGCATCGAATCGGGCCTGATGACCACCGTGCACGCCTACACGAACGACCAGGTACTCTCCGACGTGATGCATGAAGACCTGCGCCGCGCCCGTTCGGCCACGCATTCGATGATCCCCACCAAGACGGGCGCGGCGGCCGCTGTCGGCCTGGTGCTGCCGGAACTCAATGGCAAGCTCGATGGTTTCGCCGTGCGCGTGCCGACCATCAACGTCTCCTTGGTCGACCTGTCCTTCATCGCCAAGCGCGATACGACGGTGGAAGAGGTGAATGCCTTGCTGAAAACGGCGTCGGAAGGCGCCCTGAAAGGCATCCTGACCTACCAGACGGAACCGCTCGTTTCCATCGACTTCAACCACAACCCGGCCTCGTCGAACTTCGATTCAACCTTGACCAAGGTCTCGGGCCGCCTCGTGAAAGTGTCGTCGTGGTACGACAACGAGTGGGGTTTCTCGAACCGCATGCTCGACACCACGGTCGCCCTGATGGCGGCCAAGTAAGAAGAACCAGCGCTGATCCAGCGCACCAGGACGGCCGGCCCACAAGGCCGGCCCTTGTAGCAACTCATATAGAAAGCAGCACACCATGACCATGCAAGTACGGCAACGCGCCACCAAGATCGTTTCCACCATCGGCCCCGCTTCGAACGATATCGATACCCTCGTCCGCATGTTCAAGGCCGGCGTCGACGTCGTGCGCCTGAACTTCTCGCATGGCAAGGCGCAAGACCATATCGACCGCGCCCGCATGGTGCGCGAAGCGGCAGCCCTGTGCGGCCGCGAAGTGGCCATCATGGCCGACTTGCAAGGCCCGAAAATCCGCGTCGGCAAGTTTGAAGAAGGCAAGATTTTCCTGGAAAACGGCGCTTCCTTCATCCTCGACGCGAAATGGGGCGAAAACGGCGAACTGGGCAACATCGAGCGCTGCGGCCTCGACTACAAGGAATTGCCGCGCGACTTGCGCACCGCCGACGTATTGTTGCTCAACGATGGCCTCATCGTCCTGACGGTCGACAAGGTTGTCGGCAGCGAAATCCATACGACGGTGAAAATCGGCGGCGAATTGTCGAACAACAAGGGCATCAACCGCCAGGGCGGCGGCTTGTCCGCGCCAGCCCTGACGGCGAAAGACATGGAAGACGTGAAAACGGCGATGAGCTTCCAGGCCGATTACGTGGCCGTCTCGTTCCCGAAAAACGCCACGGACATGGTCATGGCGCGCCAGCTGGCCAATATCGCCGGCGAAGCGTGGGACCACAAGCCGATGATGATCGCCAAGATCGAACGGGCGGAAGCCATTCCCGCGCTGCAAGAAATCCTCGACGCCTCCGACGGCATCATGGTGGCGCGCGGGGACCTGGCCGTGGAAGTGGGCAATGCGGCCGTGCCGGCCTTGCAAAAGCGCATGATCAAGATGGCGCGCGCGTCGAACAAGCTGGCCATCACGGCCACGCAGATGATGGAATCGATGATCGTCAACGCCGTGCCGACCCGCGCGGAAGTGTCCGACGTGGCCAACGCCGTGCTCGATGGCACGGATGCCGTCATGACGTCGGCGGAAACGGCCTCGGGCCGCTACCCGATCGAAACGGTGGAAGCGATGGCCGCCATCTGCCTGGACGCGGAAAAGTGGGATACCTGCAAGCTCGATGCCGATTTCCTCAACGCCACGTTCTCGCGCATCGACCAGTCGATCGCCTACGGCGCGCTGTTTACAGCCCACCACCTGCGCGTGAAAGCGATCGCCACCCTGACGGAATCGGGCTCCACAGCCCTGTGGATGAGCCGTTGCAACATCGATATTCCCATCGTCGCCCTGACCCCGAGTGTGGGCACGCGCCGCAAGCTGGCCCTGTACCGCAACGTCAGCACCCTGGAACTGACGTCCGGCACGGACCGCGACAAGGTTTTGCAGCAGGCGGAAGATTTGCTGGTGGAACATAAAGTCGTGACCAAGGGAGACACCGTCGTGCTGACCTGGGGCGAGCCGATGGGCAAGGTCGGCGGCACGAACGCGTTGAAGATCATGAAGATCGGTCAGCACTAAATCGTCCACTGGTGCCGGTGCCCGCCTGGCGGACCCGGCCTCATCCTGCTTTGCCCCGTATATCCAGCAATTATAAAAAATATATTTATTAATTGTAAAAATTAATAGATTTAAATACAATTACATGCATCGTGTTTTTGATAGCCCATCCATAAAGGCTTTGCATGCAGTTATTTCGTCTTGCCGCCATCTCCTTGTTGACCGTTGCGGGCTTGCCGGTGCATGCCGGGGCGGCCGTCTTTCCTGCCACCCCGGCGGCGGACATCGCACAGCATTTCACTGATTACTATGGCGTGCGCCAGCATGCGCAGCAGCGTGTCCAGGTGACGACGGCGACGCTGGGCGGCGTTACGCGGCCCGTGGTGCGCGCTGACTGGTACAGCACGGACGCCACGCCGCACAGCGATGCCTACCTGTTGAACGAACAGCATCCCGTGCAATCGCCCCGGCGCTGGTATGCCATGAGCATCTTCCTGCCGGTCGACTGGATTGCCACCAGCGTGCCCGTCACCGTGGCCCAGGTCGACAACGGCAGCGGGGCAGGTGCATTGGCGCCGCCGCTTGCACTGCAGATACGTGGCGACCAGCTGACGCTGAACATGAATTTCAATCATCGGACTAGCGATATCACGCCCGCCAATTCTGCGCGCCGCACGGTGCTGGCTGGGCCGGCAACTCTGGGCAGCTGGCATTGCATGGTGGTGCGTGCTGACTGGTCTGCGGTGGCCGGCACCGGTGAATTGCGGGTGTACATGAATGGCAGTGCGAAGGAAACTTTCTTTGCCCGCTTAAGCCACAACAGCTATGCGGGCGCGCTGCACGTGCCGCGCGTGGGCTTGAGCGTACCCGAGGGGGCGGCACCCGGCCATCGCGTGATGTATGCCGACTTTATATGGGTGGGCGATGCCGCCGCATCACTCAATGACTTGACGCAAAAGACGCCTTGCCATGCAGCGCCTTGAGCAATCCCTGAAGCAAAGGTTTCCCATGCGCTCATTTATCGCCACCGCCATGCTGGCATTGCTGGCCGCCACGCCGCTGCACGCGCAGGTCGTCAACAGCATCGGCGGACCCGTGACCACCATGGCGCCGACCAGCTTGCCCAGGCCAGCCAGTTTTGACAATGTGACGACACGCTATTTCAGCTGGCTGTATGGCATTAGCGCCGGCAATCCTGCTGGCCTGGAATTGGTGGGCGATCCCGCCGTGACGCAAGGCGTCGAGATGCGCAAGGTATTTCGCATGACGGTCAATGCCAGCGATCCCGACGATTATGGCAAGCGCACAGAGGTAACGCCATCGTATGAGCGCATGCCCCAGGGGCGCCGTTGGTATGCGGGCGGCGTGTATTTTCCCGCCGACTGGGACTTGACGGGCAAGGATGGCTGGATCGTCGTCTTCCAGGTGCACAGCTCCAGGGGCATCGTCGTGACGTCGCCACCGTTCTCGATCGTCGCCAACGGCCCCGACCTGCTGCTGGAGACGCGGGCCAATCACCGCGACACCTACACGCTGAAGGACGGTGTGATGGTGCCCGATGCGACCCCGAACAACACGATGCATCAACGGTTGGTGCTGGGGAAAATTGAACGTGAGAAATGGTATTGCGTGGTACTCGATGCGGATTGGCAGCATGCCTCAGGCACGGGCGCATCGCGCCTGTGGCTCAATGGCAAGTTGGTGTATGAGGGAAGCAATTTCCCGACCCACTATATGAATGTGGACTTGCCGTTGCGCGGCAATTATCCGAAGACGGGCGCCTACCTGGGCGGATTTCAGGACACGCTGCACGGCAAGCGTGTCCTGTACACGGATTTCATCCATCTGGGCGGCGCCGCCAGTACCTATGCGCAAATGGCCGGTCAGACGCCATGCCCCGTGCCGCCGGCAACGTAGTCAAGGCGACAGCTTCACCACTGTCGTCAGTGCTATGAGCCTCAGTCTTAAGAATTGCTGAAAAAAACGTGCTCAGCGGCGCATTGCCTTGCAGACGCCCAATCTGCCATTGCGATGCCCGCGTTTCCGTGTCAGCATGGTTCTCCTGCCTTGCAAGGCGCATCTGGAGTGCATGATGACTGCATACTTGCCTGCCTTGATCTGGTCGCTGTCGGCTTTCGTTTGCCTCTTCATTGCCAAGCGCCGCTCCTTGAAAACTACGGCTGTCAGGGCCATCCTGGTGGTGCTCCTGGGGCCGTTTGCCATTCCCTTCGTATTGGCCGCCAGGCCCGGGATGCACGGCTAAGCGTGCGGCCTGCGAGCGTTCCTCTTTGCTATATTTAAACTTTTAGCGAATGGAATGCCCATGAAACGCAGCGCGTCCCTGTTCCTGACGATGATCCTTCCCCTGTGCGCAGCCGCGTCCGCCTCGGCGGCGGAACCGGCGCAGCGCTTGCAGCGTGCCACGGGGCTGTGGAAGGTGACGCCCGCCACCTCGCCGTTTTCCTGGGAAATTTGCGTTGATCAGCAACGCGACCGCCTGATCGACGACGACTTGTGGAGCGATTTCGAGCAGGAATGCCAGATCGCGTCGCAAAGCCGCCAGGGCGACAGCTATACTTTCCAGTCCAGCTGTCCTGGCGCCAGGCTGGCGGGCAGTTTCAAGGGCGACCTGGCCAAGGCGTATACCCTGACCGCCGATACCACTATCGAACTGAACGGCAAGACCGAGGTGCAACGCACGGAACTGGCGGGCGTATTCCTCGGTGCCTGTCCCGCCGGGTTGGCGCCGGGCGCGAAGAAAATGCGCGGCGGCATGGTCATGAAGAGCTTGTATCTTAGCCGCTAAGGGCCGGTAACCGCGCTGAAACAACGGTTTCCAGCGATAGGCAGGCGCCGGCATTGACGCCGGAGGCCAGGATTTGTGATAATGAGAATTATTATCAATTAGTCGCGCCTTGCCTTGCGCGCATTGGGGTCCCGAGTGAACATTGCGCAGTCCAGCGAGTCGATTGCAGGCATCTACAGCAGCCACCACGGCTGGCTGATGCGCTGGCTGCGCGCCAAGCTGCAGTGCGCCGACCATGCGGCCGACCTGGCGCACGATACCTTCGTGCGCCTGCTGACGGCGCCGCCCGAGAGCCGGCAAAGCCTGCGCGAACCGCGCGCCTATCTCACCACCGTGGCGCAGCGCCTGCTGATCGACCATTACCGGCGCCTGTCGCTGGAGCAGGCGTGGCTGGAAACCCTGGCGCAGCAGCCCGATCTGCTGATGCAGTCGCCGGAAGAGCGTTTGCTGGTATTGGAAGCCTTGCAGCGCATCGATGCCATGCTCGATGGTTTGCCGCCGCTGGTGCGCGACGCCTTCCTGCTGGCGCATGTCGATGGCCTCGCCTATGCAGAAATCGCCCGGCGCCTGGGCGTGAGCGAGCGCAGCATCAAGCGCTATATGGTGCAGGCGTTCGAGCGCTGCATCCTCTTGATCCTGTGAACGCCAGCACGTCTGCCATCGACCCGCGCGCCGCCCGCGCGGCGGCGCAATGGCTGGTGCGCTTGCACGGGGGGCCTTTGAACGTTGACGAACAGCAAGCCTTCCAGGCCTGGCGCACCAGCGATCCCGCGCACGAAGCGGCCTGGAAAAGGGCCGAGCTCGTGTGCGGCACCCTGGCCAGCGTGCCGCCGGCGCTGCGCCAGGCGGCGGACGGGGCGCCGCAGTCGCCACAGCGGCGTGCCGTGCTCTACGGCCTGGCCGGGCTGATCGTCGCCGGACCGGCGTTGTGGCTGGCCAGCCAGTCGGCGCCGTGGCAGGCGTGGCGCGCGGCCATCCGCACGGCCAGGGGCGAGATCCGCCACATGACATTACCCGATGGCACGCAACTGGTACTCAATACGGACACGGCCATCGACGTGCGCTTTGACGGCGCGGCGCGGCTGGTGGTCTTGCATGCCGGGGAAATACACGTCGCCACGGCGCACGACGGGGCCGTGCCGGCGCGCCCGTTCCTCGTGCGCAGCAGTAATGGCGTCGTGCGCGCGCTCGGTACGCACTTCAGCGTGCGCCACGGCGGCAGCGTGCTGGCGCCGCGCACGCAGGTGAGCGTCAGCGAGGGCGCCGTCGAGATCCGGCCAAGGGAAGCTTCCGACGCCTTGCGCAGGGTCGATGCGGGCCGGCAGGGCAGTTTTGACGACGCGGCCGTTTCCGCCTTGACGCCGCTGGCGCCGCATGCGGACGCCTGGCTGCGGGGCGTGCTGATCGCCGAGCGCATGCCGCTGGGCGAGGTGCTCGAACAGGTAGCCCGCTACCGCTATGGCGTGCTGCGCTGCGATCCGGCGCTCGCCGCCATGCCCGTGGACGGCATCTTCCAGTTGCACGACCCGGACAACATCCTGCTCTTGCTGCAGCGCGCCTTGCCGATCCGGCTGGCGCGCCGCACGCGCTACTGGATCAGTGTCGAGGCGGCTTGAGCTTGTCGGCTTAGCGTGGCCTTGCCACGCTAAGCCGACCTACGCCTGTCGGGTATGGTAGGTCGGCTTAGCCCGCAGGGCGTAAGCCGACGTGCTCCAATTTACTTCTTGCCTGTCCCTTTTTGCAGATTGCTTCGTCATACAAGGTAGAGAACGAACAATCCGAACCATCGAAAGGGTTTACATGGCTTTGCAGCACCGCACGTTGACAGCAGCACGCATGACGCTCCATCCCACCACCGGCGCCGTGCGCGCCGCGCTGGTCTTGTTTCTCGCCGTGGGCGGCGCCGGCGCCACTTTGCCGCACTTGGCGCTGGCGGCCGAGGCCAGCCAGGCAGCCAGCACACGCGACTACAGCATTCCCGCCGGCAGCCTGCGCGATGCGCTGGCCTCGTTTGCCATCGCCGCCGGCGTGAACCTGTCCACGCAGGGCGTGGCGCTCGACGGCCTGGCGACGCCGGGCTTGCAGGGCCGTTATGGCGTCGCGGCCGGCTTGCAAACGTTGCTGCAAGGCAACGGCCTGGACGTGGTGGACGGCGGCAGCGGCAATTACCTGTTGCGCAAGATCAATACCAGCACGGCCGATGGCGGCCTGGCCAGCATGCCGGCCGTGGTCGTCAGCGCCGAGGCGGACCGCGCCACGGAAGGCACGGGTTTATATACGGCGCGCGCCATGTCGACGGCCACGGGCCTGAACCTGTCGCAACGGCACACGCCGCAAACGGTCAGCGTGATTGCGCGCCAGCAGATGGAAGATTTCGATTTGACCACCTTGCAGGACGTCGCGCGCGCCACGCCTGGCATTATGGCAAGACCCAGGGCGTGTCCGACCAGGAAACCACGTATTTTGCCCGCGGTTTTGCCTTGAGCCACGTCAATGTCGATGGCTTGCCGCTCGATGTCACGGGTTTCAATGAACGCAACGTCTCGGCCGACATGCTGATGTACGACCGGGTGGAAGTGGTGCGCGGCGCCACGGGTTTGATGGAAGGGGCGGGCGCGCCGTCGGGCAGCATCAACATGATACGCAAACGCCCCACGGCCACGCCCCTGCTGAACGCGTCCGCTCACCTGGGCAGCTGGAAGGACCGGCAATTGACGGTGGACGCCGGCAATGCCTTGAACGCCTCGGGCAGCGTGCGCGGGAGGGTGGCGGCCAGCTGGCGCGACAGCGACAGTTTCGTCGACGTGGTCAACAACAGCAATGGCACCGTGTATGCGATCGTCGAAGCGGACCTGACGCCGTCCACCACAGCCGGCATCGGCTTTTCGCGCCAGCACAGCCGCACCGATGGCGTGTTTGTCGGCTTGCCGACGTTTGCCGACGGCCGCCACATGGACTTGCCGCGCTCGACCTTCCTGAACAATGCCGACTCGTTCCAGAAACGCGATAACAACGTCGTCTTCGCCGACCTGGAAACCAGGCTGGAGAAGGGCTGGCGCAGCCGCTTTGCCATCACGCGCATCGATGCCTCGTCCAGCACGCGGAACACCACCAACAGCCGCATCGATGGCGAAATATACAAGCTGAGCCAGTCGGAAACGGGCTGGAAGTACAACACGGAACAGGTGGTGGCTGACTGGCGCCTGAGCGGCCCCGTCACCTGGTTCGGCCGCCAGCACGACCTCATCGTGGGCGCCAGCTACCGCCACGACGATTCGGATGCGGGCCAGAGCTGGGAGGGCGCCGGCACGCGCGTGATCGACATCCGCCAGTGGAATCCCCATGCCTATCGCATGAACGGCGCGCCGTTCGAGCCGTACAACTGGGGCCGCAAGACGGATGAGAAGGGAATTTATGCGGCCGGCAACTTCAGCCTGGCCGATCCGCTGCGCCTGGTGCTGGGCGGGCGCTTCGGCTGGTATGCGCAGGACGTGACGGGCTGGTATGCCAGCAACCCCACGTGGCGGCGCGGCCTGACGGAAAACGCGAAGTTTACGCCGTATGCGGGCCTCGTCTACGACCTGGACCAGCATCACTCCGTGTACGCGAGCGGCACGCAGATCTTCGAGCCGCAAAGCTCGTTGGACGTGCGCGGCAATACTTTGCCGCCGTTGAGCGGCACCAACCTGGAAGTGGGCGTCAAGGGCGAGTACTTCGGCGGCCGCCTCAATGCCGGCGGCGCCCTGTTCCGCATCAAGCAGAATAACCGCGCGATGGCCGATGAAGTCAATTGCCCCACGGGCGGTGCCATCTATTGCGCCCGCGCGGCCGGACAGGTGCAGAGCGAAGGCGTCGATCTGCAATTGTCGGGCTCGCCATTGCCGGGCTGGCAGATCGCCGGCGGCTACACCTATGTGCTGGCCAAATACACGAAAGACAGCGTGGCGGCGAACATCGGCCAGCGCATCGCCACGGATGAGCCGAAGCAATTGTTCAAGCTGTACACGACTGTGCAGCTGCGCGGCAGCCTGGCGCGCTGGAATCTGGGCGGCTCCGTGTACGCGCAGGACAAGATCTACCGCCGCGACACGGGCTACCTGACGCAACAGGGCGGCTACGCCATCGTCGGCTTGACGGCCGGCTACCGCCTGAGCGAGCAGGTGCAGCTGCGCATCAGCGTCGACAACGTGCTGGACCGCCGCTACTACCAGGGCCTCGGCTATGCGTGGTCGGGTGGGCTGGAACGCTACGGCGCGCCGCGCAGCGTGCTGCTGTCCCTGAACTACAAGCTGTAGGGGGGACGTCAGCGGAGCGCGCCCGGCCGGGCGCCTCTGCTACACTGCCGCCGTCTTCACTTTTACACGGTTCCCATGTCCGCCACGCCTGTCCTCACGCCCCTGAAAAGCGCTTTCCAGCAATCGCGCGCCGAGAATAACATCGAGCTGATCCTGCCCGAACTGCTGGCCGCGCAATTGCACGTCGTGATCGGCGGGCAAAGCGAGCAGATCGACCTGTTCCTCGTGCCGTCGCCGAATCCCGAGCGCCAGTGCGTGACGGTGGCGGAAGACCCGGCCTTCCTGGCCGGCATCAATTTTCCCAAGATTCCCGTCACGGGCGCGCAGCTGATCGCGTCGATTCCTCCCGAGATCGAGATCGTCATCCTGCACGGCGATGGTGCCAACTACCTGACGCGCGAACAGCTGGCGTGGTTCCGCGGCATGCTGGCGCCGACCGCTTGAGCGCAGCGCCGTCTCGCAAGCTCAAAGGGGCACGCGCCGAATGGATACGCTTTGCGCCGGCCGACGATGCAAGTTCCCAGGCAGCGATGATGGCCAATCTGCGTCCCGTGCTGTGGCGCAGCGTGCTGCTGGGCGGCTGCGCCCTGATCCTCGCCTTTGTCCTGCAAGCCGTCTGGCGCGACGTGCCATACGCGGGCGATGCGGTGCTGCTGCTCCTGCCGGCGCTGGCCGCCTGGACCGTCGGTCTGGTCCTGCTGCCGGATCGCCATCTGTCCTTTGATGTCGAAATCAACGACGCCGGCCTGTTGCTGCGCCGGGTGGCGCGGCGTTTGCCCGGTCATGAGAAGGCGCTGCAGCTGGGACTGCGCAGATACGCGCGCTCGAGGTAGTCGCCTACGCGGGCGCGGTAACCGTCTACCGGGGCGGGCCACCGATGGCGCGCCTGGAGTTGCTGCTGCACACGACCCTCGACGACTGCCCGCTGATTCGCGTGATTGGCATGGATCTGCCCGTGCCGCAGCGCTGGTCCTTGCGGCAGATCAAGGACGAGTTGAGCCGCCGTTGCAAGCTGGCCGGTATTCCTGTCGCCGTGCGGGCCGGTCCCACCTATCAGGAATCTGCCGCGATACGCGCGCAGTGGCCGACAGGCTGAGCGGCCGGAAATTGTCGCATCAGGGCTGCGGAATATTTGTCTTTTGGCAACTATATTGCTGAAGTCCTATGAATATGTTCGCAAAGCAACTATACTCATCATTCTTTAAGAAATCATCGTCACGCTGGCGGCCAGATATCCGCGCCAGAGTTCGTACGCATTCCGCTTTTTCCCTCTGTAAAAAGCACCTTTCCCCCGCGCGGCAGGCGCGGGCGTGATGACCGAGCCTTGCCCTGGTCGACTGCTGCCGTTGTCATTTTCGCTGTGTTGCCGCTTTACTAAAAAGCCCGGCGCCGGCGCGCGGTGCGCCGTCATGTTTTGCGACGTCACGTTTCACTCTATTCGGTTCACGACAGTATGCTGAGTTCCATCTTTGCCGTATCGAACGATACCTTGCCGTACATCTATGGCACGCACAATGCCTGGCTGGTGTTGTTTTCTATCGGCATCGCCATTTTTGCCTCGTTCATGGCCTTGCAGATCGCCGGCATGGCGCGCAGCAGCGAGCGCGGCTTCCAGCGCCAGACGGCCATCATCACGGGTGCCATCGCGCTCGGCGGTGGCATCTGGTCGATGCACTTCATCGGCATGCTGGCCTTTGATATCTGCACGCGCGTGTCCTTCGCGCCCGGCCTGACCCTGCTGTCGATGCTTCCAGGCATGGCCGCTTCGTGGGTGGCGCTGCACCTGCTGGCGCGTCCGAGCATCAACTGGCGGCAATTGGTGGTCGGCGGCGTGCTCGTCGGAGTTGGGATCGGCTCCATGCATTACAGCGGCATGGCCGCCATGCAGACGTCGCTGGCCCTGCGCTACGAACCCTGGCTGTTTGTGCTCTCGCTGCTGGTGGCCGTCACCATGGCCATGCTGGCGCTGTGGGTGCGCTTCGGCCTGAACGCCATGCGCCAGCGCCTCAGTCCGCTTACATCCTTGCTGGTCAGCAGCGTGGTGATGGGCCTGGCCATTTCTGGCATGCACTACACGGGCATGCTGGCGGCGCGCTTTTCGGGCACGCCCACGGCAGGCGAGAACACGATCACGGTGCAAGCCTCGTTCGTCGCCCTGGCCGTGGCCCTGATTACCGTCACGCTGACCGTCTTTGTGGCCGCGGCGAATGGCTTGCTGCGCTACCGCCAGCTGCTGCGCCACGCCAGCGCCAGCGAATCGCGCCTGCGCGCCATCGTCGACACGGCGGCCGATGGCCTGATCACCATCGATGGCCAGGGCAAGGTGCGCTCCTTCAATCCCGCCGCGGAAAGCCTGTTCGGCTGGCGCGAAGCGGAGATCGTCGGGCGCGACGCCAGCGTGCTGCTGCAACCGGCCGATGCGGCCGAATACGAGGGCTATCTGCGCGACTATCTGGAAACGGGCGCTTCGCGCATCCTCGACAGCGGACGCGAACTCGATGGCTGCCACAAGGACGGCGCGGTGCTGCCCATGCGCGTGGCGATCGGCAAGATCGATACGCCGGGCCAGCCTCTGTTCGTGGCGTTTGTCACGGACATGCGCTCGTCGCGCAGCATGGAGCAGGCGCTCAAGGACAGCGAGCGCCAGTACCGTACCCTGATCCGCAATATCCCGGGCGTGTCCTTCCACTGCAGCTTCGCGCCCGAATGGAAGATGATTTTCATCAGCGACGCCGTCTTCAACCTGACGGGCTGGACGCCGCAGGACTTCATCGAAGGGCGGGTCAGGCTGTTCGACCTCGTGCATCCGGACGACCGCCAGCGCGTCAACGACACCTGCGTGCAGGCGGCCGGCGAACAGCGCGACTTCGAGAACGTCTACCGCCTGATCCACCGCGACGGGCGCGAGCGCTGGGTGCGCGAGAGCAGCGGCCCCGTGCTCGACAACGACGGCGTGGTGCGCTGGATCGACGGCGTCATCCTCGACATCACGGAAAGCGAATTGCGCAACGCCGAATACGAAGGCAAGGTGACGGCCATCTCGCGCGCGACGGCCGTGGCGGAATTCGACCTGCAGGGGCGCATCCTGGCGGTCAATCAGAACTTCCTCGACCTGGTCGGCTACCAGCTCGACGACGTGCTGGGTCTGCACCACAGCATCTTCTGCGAACCCGCCCACGTGATCTCGCCCGACTACATCGCGTTCTGGCAGCACCTGGCGGGCGGCGAATTCAATACGGGCGAGTACAAGCGCATCGGCAAGGATGGCCGCGAAGTGTGGATACAGGCGTCGTACAATCCGATCTTCAACACGGACGGCAAGCCGTTCAAGGTGGTCAAGCTGGCCACCGACGTGAGCGAGCGGCGCGCCATGCAGGAAAACCTGCGCGCGGCGAAAGACCGCGCCGAGCTGGCCGCCGAATCGAAGACCAGCTTCCTGGCCAATATGAGCCATGAAATCCGCACGCCGATGAACGCCATCATCGGCTTTACGGAAGTGCTGCTGGGGACGGCCCTGGACAGCCTGCAGCGCCGCCACCTGGGCACCGTGCGCCAGTCGGCCCGTTCGCTGCTCGAGCTGCTCAACGACATCCTCGACACGGCCAAGCTGGAAAAAGGCGCCACCGAGCTGGAACTGGTGGACTTCTCGCTGCCCGACCTGGTCGACCACGTGGCCGCCTCCCTGCGCGTCACGGCGCACGCGCGCGACCTGGTGCTGCATGTCGACGTCGATCCCGGCATGGGCCAGTTCTTCCTCGGCGACGCGCGCCGGGTGCAGCAGGTGCTGACGAATCTGATCGGCAACGCCGTCAAGTTCACGGAAGTGGGCCATGTGCGCGTGGCCGTCGGCATGCAGGGCGAGCAAGTGCATATCGCCGTGCACGACACGGGCATCGGCATTCCAGCCGACCGCCTGGACAAGATATTCGCCCCATTCACGCAAGCCGATTCCTCGATGAGCCGCCGCTTTGGCGGCACGGGCCTGGGCACGACGATTTCGCTGCAGCTGGTCGAACTGATGAAAGGCACCATCACGGTGGAAAGCACCCTGGGCGTGGGCAGCGTGTTCCACGTGCTGCTGCCGCTGGCGCCGGGCAAGGCCGTGGCGCGCCGCAGCGAGCAGCCCGTGGCGGCCTTGCCGCCGCTGCGCATCCTGGCGGCAGACGACGTGCCGCAGAACGTGGAGCTGCTCTTGATCAGCCTGGGCGCGGCGGGCCACCAGGTGATCGCCGCCAGCGATGGCGAGAGCGCCGTGCGCGAGTTCAGCAAGGGCAGCTTCGACATCGTCCTGATGGACGTGCAGATGCCGCGCATGGATGGACTGGAAGCGACGCGCCTGATCCGCGTGTACGAGCGCGAGCAGGGCCTGAAGGCGACGCCCATCATCGCCCTGACGGCCAGCGTGCTGGAACAGGACCGCCGCGCCGCGCAGACGGCGGGCATGAACGGCTTTGCCTCGAAGCCGCTGGAAATGCACAAGCTGACGGCGGAAATCGCGCGCCTGCTCGATATCGCCGTGGCCATGCCGCCGCCGGCCGCCGGCGCGGCGGCGCGTGCGGCCGCCGGCCAGGTCGACTGGCAGCGCGGCATCGCCCTGTGGGGCGGCCGCGAAGCCTTGCAGCGGGCGATCGGCCGCTTCGTGCAGGCCAATGGCGACTGCGCCGCCATGCTGGCGGCGGAACTGGAACGCGGCGGCGGCAGCGTGGCCGGCCACCTGCTGCACCGTATCAAGGGCGCGGCGGGCAATCTGTGCCTGGTGCAGGTCGAAAGCCTGCTGGGACGCATCGAACAAGCGATCGCGCGCCAGTTGCCGGCCACCGAATTGCTGGTGCAGCTGGCCGCCGCCTTCATGGCGCTGGCCGGTGAACTGGAAGAGGTAAATATGCCGGCCGTGGCCATGGACGCGACGCCCGCCGGCGCGCCCCTCGATGCGCCAGCTGCCGGCGCCTTGCTGCGGCAAGCTATCGCCAGCCTGGAGGGCGGGCAGCTCGACGACGCCCTGATGGCGCAGATCGCCGCCATCCTGGCGCCGCATGGCCAGCAGCCGCGCCTGCAGGCGCTGGCCAGCGCCATCGACGACTTTGAATTTGCGCGCGCCGTGGGCGTGCTGCGTCAGCTGCTGGCGTGGCTCGAGGCTCCTGCGCCTGCCGACCTTTCCTGATACTGGACTGACGATGACCTTACAAGAAGACAAACCGATCCTGCTGCTCGTCGACGACGAAGCGACGAATCTGCAGGTGCTGCGCCAGATCCTGCAGGACGATTACCGCCTGCTGTACGCCAAGGATGGCGAGAAGGCGCTGGAACTGGCGCAGAACAACCCCGTCGAACTGATCCTGCTCGACATCATGATGCCGGCCATGACGGGCTATGAAGTATGCCGCCAGCTGAAAGCCATGCCGGTTACTGCCGCGATTCCCGTCATTTTCGTCACCGCCCTGTGCGACGTGAAGGACGAGGCGGACGGCTTCGACGCGGGCGCCGTCGACTACATCACCAAGCCCGTCAGCCCGCCCATCGTGCGCGCCCGCGTGCGCACGCACTTGTCGCTGGTGGACGCCGAGGAATTGCGCCGCTCGCGCCTGCAGGTGATCCAGACCTTGGGCCAGGCGGCCGAATACAAGGATAACGAGACGGGCATGCACGTCATCCGCATGAGCTATTACGCGCGCCAGCTGGCACTGGCGGCCGGCTACAGCGCGGCCAGGGCGGAAGATTTATTGAATGCGGCACCGATGCACGACGTGGGCAAGATCGGCATCCCCGACGCCATCCTGCAAAAGCCGGGCAAGCTCGATGCGGAAGAATGGAAAGTCATGCGCCGCCACGCGGAAATCGGCGCGGCCATCATCGGCGAGCACGCGGGCGGTCTTTTAAAAATGGCGCGCACCATCGCCCTGACGCACCACGAGAAATGGGATGGCAGCGGCTATCCGCAAGGCCTCAAAGGCGAAGAAATCCCCCATGAAGGCCGGATCGTCGCCATCGCCGACGTCTTCGACGCGCTCACCAGCGAGCGCCCCTACAAGCGCGCCTGGACGATCGAAGAGGCCATCGCCACCATGCAGCGCGACAGCGGCACGCATTTCGATCCCGCGCTGCTGGCGCTGTTCATCGAACAGTTGCCGGCCATGCTGGAGATCAAGGACAAGTGGCGCGAGCCGGCGTAGGGAGCATCTGCTCAGGGCGGATCCACGCGCAGGCGGTCGGCCAGCAAGCGCGCATATGCTTCAGTGCTGCCGAATTGCACATGGGCACATGCCATGCTTGTGCCCAAGGCTGCCATGTGGCGAGAGGATATCGCATAGGCAAGTTTGCCGGGTTGTCGCCGCGATGGATACACGAAACCATGAATCGCGCCTGCCTCCTGCGCAATGATCTGATCCAGCTGCCAGCCCAGCCATTGGCACCAGCCGTGGTCGGGACTGCGCAATTGATCGTAGATACCCAGGCGGCTGGCGGCCAGTCCTGTCAGGTCGAGCAATTGCAGCGGGGCGCTGAACGACAGCGTGGCGATCAGGGCCAGTTCCGCACCATGCGCGATATAAAAGGTGCCCGGACGCGTCACGTCGTTCTGGCAAAGCTGGGCTTCCCAGGCAGCCGTATAGGCATCGTCCGCAAGATACGCCCAGTGATAGGGGAAGCCGGCCGCATCTGCCAGTTCGGCGGGCGGGCCGAAGCGGTAGGTGCGCTGGACTTTCAATGGCCAGATCGATGCCATGTTCCACGCCGCGCGCACCACGGCCTGGCTTGCTGGATGGGTGATGATATGACTCAATAATTCAGCGCGCAGCAATGCCAGCGCCGGCAGGCGCGTGATCATTTCTGGCGGGACAAGCGTATCTTTCAGTTGTAGCGTCATGCGAGGCTAGCCTACGATATCGGCCATGCCCCTATGCTGCCACTTCGCCGCCGCCAGCACCTTGCGCAATCTCTCGCTGGCGGGCAGATCCAGCAGCGCCTGCTGACTGGGATGCACTTCGGCCCGCGTTTCGAACGATTTGCCTGCAAGCAGCTCTGCCGGCGACAGTTCGTTGAGTTCGTCTGCGCTGCTGACCCAGAAGGCATGAATGTCACTGCCGGGCTGGCCGGCGAGAATGGCGAGCACGGGTGCGATCAGTTCCGGCACGGGCTGGACAAATTGCCACGCCGGAAACTCCTTGCCGATACTGCGCCCCTTGGGTGTCACGCAATAAAACCGCTGGCTTTCCACTGCGCGATACAGCGACGCCTGCGACAGTTCCACCCATCCTTGCCCAATGACATCGGATACCTTGAGTTTTGACACGGGAAGTTGCAGCGGTATCGATGGCGGGGTGGCGCGCAGAGAGGCGCGCGCCGCATCGAGCGCGCGCGTGGCCAGGTCGATCAGGCGCTCGCGCTCGGGACCTTGCGCCAATAGGTCGAGCTGTGCGCTCACCAATTGCGAGAATTGTTCCACTACCCGCAGGTCGTTGTCGGTCCATTCCCGGCGCGCGGGCGCCAGAGTGTCGTGATGCAGATGCGCTGTCATGTTCGCTCCTCGGGTATATGCGCCAGGCGTCTTACACACAAGATTATCATGTTTCGCAACTTTATCAAGCGAAAAGCGCATCTTTTCTGCATCAGGCAACGCTGTATGTCAGGGCAAGCTGTCCGGCAACCGCAAGATCCGCCGTATCTCCAGAATCGCCTGCGGACTTTCCTGCACGCTGTGCCACGAGGGGATGACTTTTTCCGACAGGGCGCCGTCGAGGTGGGCGCTGGCGTAGGGCACCACGCCGTCGCTCGATTCGGCCAGCGGCAGGTCCGGCGTGTCGTTGCCCATGATGGAGTAGTAGCGCACTTTCGGGCTGATGGGCAAGTCGGCCACCAGGCGCACGAACGGGTCCTTGTCGCTGAGGTTATCGATGCTGTTGGGGATGCGCAGCGGCTCGCTGCTGCCCGTGTCGAGCTGCGCCAGGCTGCCGGCCGCGTCGGACAGCTGGTCGAGCATGGTGATGGGCAAGGTGACGAGATTGGCGATCCAGCGCGCCACCTTGTGGTTGGCGAACGAGGTGCCGCGGTGCGGTGCGGCGATGAAGATGGCGCGGTTGACCTGCGGCATGGCCGTGAAATTGAGGTAGGGCGCCAGTCCGGCGCGCACTTTTTCCGCCTTCTTGCCCTTCAAATTGTATTCTTCCGTGATGGCGTCGAGCAGGGTGTTGCTGGCGTCGGACACCATCAGGCGCGCGAGCACGCCGCCCATGCTGTGGCCGATCAAGACCATCTCGTTCGCGGCATCCGCCTTGCCAGCCGGGTCGAACTGCGCCAGCGTCGCGGTCAGCGCCTTGCGGATGGCGGCGTTATTGGCGGCCAGCGGCGCATTGCTCGGGTAGTACACCTGCCAGATCTGGTAGCGGCGGCGCAGTTGTTCGTCGCCCATCAGTTCATTCGCCACGTTGATCCACGCTTCCGGGCTGCTGGCCAGGCCGTGCAGCATGACGATGGTGCGCTTGTTCGGGTCGTAGGGCTGCATCAGGTGCACCTGCGGGCGCGAAATGCCGTCGGCGCGGCCGAACAGGGTGCGCAGCGCCTGCACGCCGAAGCCGGAGCGGGCCAGCCACAGGCCATAGCCGGCCGTGAAGTTGGCTGCCACGGGCAGTTCCTGGCCTGCCATGCGCGTCGATTCGCTGCGCGTCGGGTCGACCAGCATCACCAGCAGCTGCTGCGTGGCCAGGACTTCCTGCAGGCTGTTGCCGTCGAAGCGGATCAGCGCCGTGACGACGGGGAAGCGGGTTTCCTGGTACGGCACATAGTCGCCTGTCGACGCCGGGGGCTTGGGCATGACGGCCACCAGGTCGGCGCCGAAGCCGTCGCGCCGGTACACATTGCGCAGGCCGGAAAACGTCAGCGAGGTGGCCGGCAGCAGTTCTTCCGGCAGGGTGCCGTCTGCGGGCAGCCGCAGGGCAGACAGTTCGCTGTCGATCTGCCAGCCGGCGACGCGGATCACATGGCCGTCCGGGCGGTATTCGCCGCGGTGGCGGAACAGGTTGCCGACGGCCTTTTGCACGGCGTAGTTATAGTAGTCGCGGATCTGCGTCTGGCGTTCCTCGAAGGCGCGCTGGCCCGGCGTGCGCGTCGTGTAGAACAGGTAGGCGTAGGCATAGCGGGCCGATTCCAGCCACGCGGCCAGCAGCTCGGCGCTGGGGTGGCCGCCCTGTTTTTCTTCGACCAGGGCGCTTTCCAGCCACAATTCGGAGAGGGTTGCCAGGCGCTGTTCGTCGCTGAGCAGCTCGGAGCGGGCCAGGTCGGCGCGACAGCTGCCCGTATTGGCTTCGCAGGCGGCGATGTCGCTGCCGATGATGCGCAGCACTTCGCTGGCCGATGCGCTGAGTTTGCCCGTGGTGAGGATGTCGCCGCGCCGCTGCTGCAGGTAGTCGGCCGGCGAAATGGCGCTGACGGTGACGGCGGCGCAGCCGCTCAGCAGCGCCGCGGCACAGAGCAGGGCGCCCAGGCGCAAGCGCCGCATCAGCGTGGCCGGCATCTCAGAACGAGTAGACCAGGGTCAGCGAGGTTTGCGTATCCGTGTTCTTCTTGTCGTCGGGTACGCGGGTATCGTTGCGGGCGCTGAAGGCGGCCTTCATCTGCATGGTGCCGTTGATTTTCGTGCTGAGGGCCGTTTCGGCGATCGAGTGGGTGTTCGAGGTGCCCCGTTCCACGCTGACCGTCTGCGTAAACATGGCCGACTGGCTGATCTTCCACTTCATGGCGGCCGCGCCGCGCACCGTCAGGCCGTGTTCCGATTCGCCCGCGTCATTGGTGCCGCTGAAATAGCCAGGACCGAATTCCACATCGACGCTCTTGTCGCTGGACTGGTACCAGCGCGAGCCGTGACCGACGGCCAGGGTCGAGTACTTGGTGTAGGCGCCGAACTTGTCGTTCACGTGCGAGGCCAGCACGAACAGTTTTTCATGGTCGGCCATCAGCTTGTAGGCGGCCTTGGCGGAGGCGGAAAAGCGTTCGGCCGAGCGTTCGCGGATCTTTTGTCCTTCGTCGTTCGTCGTTTCGTCTTCCTTGAAGTAGCCGCTGAAGATGTACTGGTTGCTCCAGTCGTCGAGTTCCTGGCGCGCGTCGATCTTGCCCGTGACGGAGGTGCCGACCGTGTTGCCCGAGGTGGTGATGGCGCCCAGTTCGGCGGAAGTGCTCCAGCTGCCGATGGGGATTTCATCGAACAGCATGCTTTGTTTGGTGTCTGCTGCGGCGGCGTTGCCGCAAGTGATGGCCATGGCCAGCGCCAGTGCGAGAGAGTGGGTCGATTTCATGGCTGTATTGGTCTGTGGCGCGCGCCAGGCGCGCCTGATGTTCGTTAGTGGCAGTGGTGGCGATGCTGGCCGCGGCAAGCCGGGAAGCGCCGATAAAACATGCGCGCGCGGGCGCGGCCAAACATTGTCGAGGCTGTATTGTACCCGACCCCGTCAACGTTCGCCGCACGCCCCGGCGCGCACGAATGCTGCTATATTGATGGAAATATTGCAAACCTGGCATGTGTGGATGATGACGATGAAAATAGCTTGCAAGCTTGTCACCGCGGTCTGGCTGTGCGCGGCGGTGCAGGCCGGGGCCCAGGCGCTGGAGACGACGCCGGGAGCGGGAGCGGCACCGCCACTGACGCAATCGATGATACGCGACGCCGTGCGCGCCGTACTGGCGGAAGAGGCGCAGGCGCGCGACGCGCTGCCGCAGCCGGCCATGCAGCAGGTGACGATACGCGCCGACCGGAAATACGAGCAGTTCGCCGCCGCCTTCGCCGAGGCGAAGGTGCCCGACTGCCTGCACGCCGACGGCTTGAAGCGCCAGCCCACCAGCATCGGCCCGATCGGCATCGGCGGCGTGTATGCCTTGCCCTTCGTGGCGATCGCCAAGCTGCGCGGCAAATGTAACTAGCCGGCCGCCGCCTGGCGGCGCACGCCGGGGCTGGCAAGTGGCGCGCGCCTGGCGTATGCTGCGCGTATTTGCTGCCTGATCTTACAAGGAATTCCCCGTGCGCTGCCTGGTCATCGAAGACGAAGCCGAAACTTCCCGTTACATTTGTGCCGGCCTGCGCGAAGCGGGCCACGACGTCACCTCCTGTGACAATGGCATCGACGGCATGCGCCTGGCCTGCGGCGAGGACTGGGATGCGCTGGTGCTCGACCGCCTGCTGCCCGGCGAAATCGACGGCCTGGCCATCGTCGCGCGCCTGCGCGGCATGGGCCGCAACACGCCCGTGCTGGTGCTGTCGGCCCTGTCCAGCGTCGACGAGCGCGTGCGCGGCTTGCGCAGCGGCGGCGACGATTACCTGTCGAAACCGTTCGCCATCGCCGAACTGCTGGCGCGCATCGAGGCGCTGCTGCGCCGCGCCGCGCCCGTGCCCGAATCGACGCAGCTGCAGGTGGCCGACCTGGTGCTCGACATGCGTACCATGCGCGTGACGCGCGCCAACCGGCAAATCGCCCTGCAGCCGCGCGAATTTCGCCTGCTCGAATACCTGATGCGCCACCAGGGGCAGTCCGTCACGCGCGCCATGCTGCTCGAAGCCGTGTGGGACTACCATTTCGACCCGCAGACCAACGTCATCGACGTGCAGGTGAGCCGTTTGCGCACCAAGGTGGACAAGGAGTTTTCTCCGCCGCTGATCCACACGGTGCGCGGCGTCGGCTACACCCTGGGTGTGCTCGACAGTGCGTAAGCTGCACCGCTCGATCGCGGCCAGGCTGGCGCTCGGCTATGGCGTGCTGGTGGTCGTGTCGATCAGCATCGTCTGCGCCGTGTTCTATTTCGGCACCATCGGCGTGCTCGATCGCAGCGTGGACCGCAAGCTGACCCTGCTCTCGGAGCGCCTCGCCGCGCTGTACGAGCAGGGCGGCAGCAGCCGCACGACGGCGGAAATCGCCCATCTGCTCACCGACCGCACCGACAGCGACACGGAAATCTTCTTGCTGGTCGATGCCGATGGCCGCCGCGTGGCGGGCAATCTGTCGTCCTGGCCCGACCTGGGCAGCCCCGTGGGCCGCCTGCTGCACCGCGACGTCACGCGCGAAGGGCGCCGGGTGCCCGCGCGCATGCTGATCCGCGACCTGACGGGCGGCGCGCGCCTGTTCGTCGGACGCGACATGGAGGAGGGCAAGTCGATCCGCACGCTGGTGCTGCGCTCGCTGGCCTATGGCGGCGGGGTGGCCATCGTGCTGGTGGTGGCGGGCGCCTGGCTGTTCCGCCGCCAGCTCGAGGCGCGCATCGGGCAGATCCGCCGCACGGCGGGGGAAATCGAGGCGGGCGACCTGAGCCGGCGCATTCCCGTGTCCAGCGAGGATGAATTCGGCTTGCTGAGCCGCGACATCAACCGCATGCTCGACCGCATCGAACACCTGATGGAAGGCGTGCGCCACGTATCGAACGCCATTGCGCACGACTTGCGCACGCCGCTGGGACGCATCCGCAACAAGCTCGATGGCGCCTTGCGCCAGCAGCAGGGCGTGGCCGGCTTTGAGAGCGCGGCCCAGGCGGCCATCGACGACATCGACGACCTGACGCGCGTGTTCGACAAGCTGCTGCAGATCGCGGCGGCCGAATCGGGCATGCGTCCCGAGAATTTCGATGACATCGACCTGCATCAGATCGGCGCCGACATCGTGGAAATGTACGAGGCCACGGCCGACGAGCAGGGTGTGCTGCTGGTGCAGATGTATGGCGAGGGCGTGCCGGCGCGGGGCGACCGCAACCTGCTGGGCAGCGCGCTGGCCAGCCTGGTCGACAACGCCATCAAGTATGCGGGGCCGGGCGCCACGGTGGAAGTGTCGGCTGGCAGCGATGAGCAGGGCAGCTGGCTGGCCGTGCGCGACAACGGCCCCGGCGTGCCGGCGGAGGAGTTGCCGAAGCTGACGCAGCGTTTTTACCGGCTCGACAAGAGCCGCCATTTGCCTGGCAACGGCCTGGGACTGTCCATCGTGGCCGCCATCGCGGCCCTGCATGGCGGCAGCCTGGAGATCGAGGATGCGGCGCCGGGATTGCGGCTGCGCTTCAGGCTTGCCGGTTTTATTGCCCGCTAACCCCGCCTTGTTGTCCGCCGTTTTTTTTTGACGGCATAACTGTTATCATATTTACTTTTTAATAAAACATTATGATATAATTTTGCTACTGTTAGTGGCGTAGCCCTTTGGCGGCAGATCCTGCCCGTCTTCGTGCGGCTGCATTAAGTGATCGCCATATCTGCCTGGTCCTCATTGCTGGCGCGGTGTGCCAGTTCGACAGATGGATATCGGGAGTAAGCATGACTGGTGCTGGCATGAAGAATGGCCATTTCAGTGGCCGTATCGTTTCCCTCGATGGCTTGCGTGGCTTGGCCGCGATGCTGGTCGCCGTGTATCATTTGCCGGTCATATTTGGTTTCACGATCACGCACGCTTACCTGGCGGTCGACTTCTTTTTCATCCTCTCCGGCTGGGTCATGGCACATAGCTATGAAAAGCGCATCTGCCTTGGCATGCCTTTCAGGGACTTTCTGTATAACCGCTTTGCCAGACTGTATCCGCTGTACGCCGTCGCGTTACTGGCAGCCCTCGCCGTCACCCTGATGAAGAGCCGCATCGGTACCGGGTCGGCAAACATCGCATGCTTCGTGCCCAATGCGCTGATGCTGCCATGCCTGCAGGATGATGGGCCTACCTTTCCCTTGAACGGACCAAGCTGGTCGATTTTCGTCGAGGTGACCATCAATCTGATCTGGTTCTTTGCCATCCGCATGGGCATGCATACTTTGCGCTGGAAGCTCGCCGTGCACCTTTGCTCGGCATTGCTACTGTGGGGATTCGCTGTCTGGATGAACCGCTATCTGGCCGGCTATGAGTCGGATGACGTCCACGAAGGCTTGCTGCGTGGCCTGCTGGGCTTTGCAGGTGGTTTGCTGTTGTTCCATTGCCGGATGCATGCCTTGATACTGGCCTATTTTGCAGCCCTGGCGCTTGGCGTGTTTGCCGTCTTTTATGCGGTGGGTGATACCGCCGATGTAATACCGCTGGGCCTCTTCGTGATGGGCGTGCTGCCCATGACGGTATGGCTCGCCGCCAGGCAGCGGCCGGCGATACTCGAAGGCCGGGCAGCAGCCTTCCTGGGCGACTGCTCCTATGCCATCTACCTGCTGCATGTGCCGCTGGCCATGATGCTGCAAAAGCCGCTGCGCCTGATGTTTCCGGGGACGGGCATATCGGCCTACATGATGAAAGCGGCGATCTTCACCGCCATCCTGCTCTTTGTCAGCAGCATGAGCTATCGCTTGCTGGAAGTGCCGGCACGGCGCTGGCTGCTGCAGCGGCTCAAGCGCGACCTCAGGCCGGTAACCGGCTCCATACAATAATGTGCTTGCGCGCCAGGCGCCAGGTCGACATTACCAACTTGTAACCCCCTTCGTTTTCGCCTCCCCCTATCATCCGCTCTACCCGGCGTAGAGCGGCTGCGTGCGCGCAGCCGCCTGTCCCGGGCTGCCCGCGACCTGTCGCGGCTTGCCTGTCCAGACCCGTCGTAGAGCCGTTCGCATGCATACTTTTACCGCCGCCGGCGACAACACCGCGCCGCAGCAGGCGCCACTGCGCCAGCATGGCCACCGCCTCAAGGCCGCCTTGGGCGCCCTGGTGTTTCCGCTGCAGCGCGCGCGCTGGCAAGCCTTTGTCGCAGGCACGCCTGGCCTGGCGGCGCTGGCGCACGCCCATCCCAGCCTGCTGTACAAGATTTACCGCCCCTACGCCAGCCGCCAGTTTGGCTGCGCGGCCAGGGTCGACCTGCTGCGCGGGCATTACCGCTTCCTGTGGCAGGCGGGCGCGCGGCCGCTGGTGGAATACGCGGCGCGCCGCGCGCTGGTGCTGGCCGCCATCGAGGGCAAGGATGGCGCCATCTACCGCCTGCAGCTGACGGCCATCCACGACAGCCACCGCGAGGGGGACCTGTGCCTGCGCCTGACGCGCGACGGCGTGTCGCTGTACCTGGCCAGTTTCCTGTTCCGTCCACAGCCCGGCGGCGCCGTCATCCAGCTGGGCGCCTTGCAGGGCTTGCGCTCGCAGGCGGGCGCGCAGGCGGTGAAGGACGCCACGCGGGCGCTGCACGGCTGCCGGCCGAAGAACCTGATGGTGGCCGCCTTGCGCGACCTGGGCGACTTTTTCGGTTGCGGCCACCTGGACCTGGTCAGCAACGCCAACCGCATCGCGCTGAACTGGCGCCGGCGCCGCCACATCTCGTGCGATTACGACCTGGCGTGGCGCGAACTGCATGCGCTGCCTGCCGGCGACGGCAATTACCGCCTGCCATGCGGCCCTTGCCGGATGCCGGACCTGGAGCTGGTGCCGTCGAAAAAACGCGCCGATGCGCGCCGCCGCGGCGCCATGCTGGTGCAGCTGGCGGCGGACATGCGCTGGCAAGTGGCGGCCCTGTTGCAGCCGCAATGACGGCGCAGGGCGGTCTTTTTTGACCTGCGCGGCTTTTTTGCCGGGCAGCCCGGCGCAAGCGGCGCGATCGGCGTATACTTATCGGCGTTGTTAACCTGAAGCCAGTCACCCCATGCCAGCACAATTCCCCACTTCGCGCATGCGCCGCCTGCGCGCGACCCCGCAACTGCGCGAGCTGTTCCGCGAAACCGAGATCAATCCGCGCGATCTGGTCCTGCCGATCTTCGTCGACGAAGGCAGCAGCGATTTCATCGACATCAAGTCCATGCCCGGCGTGCGCCGCATTCCCGAGGCGAAGCTGGCGCAGGAAGTCGAGCGCTACGCGCGCGCCGGCCTGCGCTCCGTCATGACCTTCGGCATTTCGCACCACAAGGACAGCCACGGCACGGACACCCTGAACCCGGACGGCCTGGTGGCGCGCATGTCGCGCATCATCAAGGACGCCGTGCCGGAAATGGTGGTCATGTCCGACACCTGCTTCTGCGAATACACGGACCACGGCCATTGCGGCATCCTGCATGGCGACACGGTCGACAATGACAGCACGGTGCTGAACCTGGGCAAGCAGGCCGTCATCGCGGCCCAGGCGGGCGCCGACATCATCGCCCCTTCGGCCGCCATGGATGGCCAGGTAGCGGCGATCCGCAGCGCGTTAGATGCGGCCGGCTTCCACGACACGCCCGTGATGGCGTATTCGACCAAGTTCGCCTCCGGCCTGTACGGCCCGTTCCGAGATGCGGCCGGCAGCACCCTGAAGGGCGACCGCAAGACCTACCAGATGGACCCGATGAACCGCCGCGAAGCGGTGCGCGAGTCCTTAATCGACGAAGCCGAAGGCGCGGACGCGCTGATGGTGAAACCTGCCGGCGCCTACCTGGACATCATCCGCGACCTGCGCGAAGTGACGCGCCTGCCGATCGGCGCCTACCAGGTCAGCGGCGAATACGCGATGATCAAGTTCGCCGCCCAGGCGGGCGCCATCGACGAGCGCCGCGTGGTGCAGGAAACCCTGGGCGCCATCAAGCGCGCGGGCGCGGACATGATCTTTACGTACTTTGCGATGGATGTGCTGAATAATCCGTATTGAGCATTCCCGGCGTTTTTCTCACCCCGAAAGCAAAATCCGGGGTCAGACCCGGCGGGTCTGACCCCAGCATTTACGCTGCAGGGGCTCTCTCTGCATTCCTCACGCCCATGCCCCTGAAAATCTCCCGCATCCTGCACGCCGGCTATGTCTTCGAATGCGAAGGCACGGCCATCGCCTTCGATCCCATCGTTGAAAACCCCTTCAGCCGCAACTGCCACGCGTTTCCGTCCGTGCGCTTCGATCTCGACGCCGTGCGCCGGCTGCGCTGGGACGCCGTCTTCATTTCGCACTTCCATGACGACCACTGCTCGCTCGACAGCCTCGATGCGCTCGACCGCGCCACGCCCATCTATCTGTACTGCGTCTTCGACGAACTGTTCGCGATGCTGCGCGCGCTCGGCTTTACGCAAGTGCAGCGCCTGCACATCGACGTGGCCGTGCGCGTGGGCGCCATCGAGGTGATCCCGCGCCGGGCGCTGGACGACGACGTCGATTCGCTGTTCCAGGTGCGCGCGGCGGGTTTGAACGTATTAAACGTCGTCGACTCGTGGATCGGCCCCGAGACGCTGGCGCAGCTGGCCGCGTTCGCGCCGTGGGACATGGTGCTGTGGCCATTCCAGACCATGCGCGAGATCGCCGTCATCGCGCCGTCGCTGGCAGCGCGAGGCCCGGTCGAACTTCCCGACGACTGGGTGCCGCAGCTGCGCGCGCTGGCGCCCCGTTACCTCGTGCCCAGCTCCTGCCAGTTCGTGCAGGAAGACTGGTCCTGGTACAACCACGCGATGTTCCCCGTTACCTACCGCCGCTTTGCCGATGAAATCGGCGCCGCGCTGCCCGAGGCGCACATCTTCCGCCTCGATCCGTCGACGGCCGTGCTGCTCGACGCGCACGGAGTGAGCAGCGCCGAACCCTTGCCCTGGGTGCTCCCGGTCGGACCGCAGGACGTGGATTTCGATTACCGTCCCGACGCGCCGCCGCCCGCCACGGCGGACATCGCCCGCCGTTTCGCACCCTTGAGTGCCGCCGACACGGCGCTGGTGCTCGATTTTTGCCAGGGTGGCTTGCTCGAGCGCTACCGCGACATGGAGCTGCCCGAGGACAGCTACTTCCAGCAACCGCGTTTGTGGCGATTGTCGCTGTATGGCCATGACGGCGTAGCCACCGTCGTGCATTACCGCACGCATGGCGACTTGATCGACCTGGTGCCGGAGACGAACGAAGCGCCCGGCTGGACCACCGAGGTGCCGCTGGTGAAATGCCATGCGGCGCTGGTGCTCGGTGAATCGCTGACGTCGATGTACATGCGCATCAATGACGGTCCTTTCGATGCCGGGGCGCGGGCCGCACTGGCGGAGGCCGACGTCGTCGACGATCCCCTGATACGCTGCCTGTTCAATGACGCCATCGGCGCCTACCAGGCGGCGCAGCTCAAGCGCTTGCTGGCCCGCTGAAGAAAGTCGCGCGACAGAGTAAGATAGCTGCTTCTGACGAGAACGGGAAAGACACCATGGCACAAGACAACGAAACCGCGATCCTGGCCGGCGGCTGCTTCTGGGGCGTGCAAGATTTGCTGCGCCGCTATCCGGGCGTGATCGCCACGCGCGTGGGCTACAGCGGCGGCGACGTCGCCAACGCCACCTACCGCAACCACGGCACGCATGCGGAAGCGATCGAGATCATCTTCGATCCGAGCACCATCAGCTACCGCAAGATCCTGGAATTTTTCTTCCAGATCCACGATCCCAGCACGCCGGACCGCCAGGGCAACGACCGCGGCACCAGCTACCGTTCGGCCATCTTCTACATGAACGACGAGCAAAAGCGCGTGGCCGAAGACACGATCCGCGACGTCGACGCCTCCGGCCTGTGGCCCGGCAAGGTGGTGACGGAAGTGGCGCCGGCCGGCCCGTTCTGGGAAGCGGAACCCGAGCACCAGGATTATCTGCAGCGCTTGCCGCACGGCTACACCTGCCACTACATCCGGCCGGACTGGGTCTTGCCGCAGCGTCAACAATAAGCGTCACGGGAGACGGCCATGCGCTATTGGCAGGTGGAGCGGCGGCAGGCGGAAGGGCAGCTGGATCTGGGGCGCGCCCTCGATCTGGTGGCCGCCATCGGCCATGCCGACGTGAATGCCGTCGCCGGGGCCATCCTGAAGACGGTCAGCACGGCCGCGCCCATTTCCCAGTGCACGATCTTTGCCTATGAATTCGGCAACCGGCCCCGCACGGTGGCCGTGGCCGACCGGCGCGGCGGACGTTTCCTGCAGGATATCGCGGACAGCTACGCGCGCCATTACTATGCGCTCGACGGCAACCAGCGCGTGATCGCGCCCGCGCCCGGGCGGAAAATCGATCCCGCCATCGTGCTGCACCAGCAAGCGAGCGACGAGATCGACCATCCCGGCTACCGCGCCACCTGCTATCAAAAACCGAATGTCTCGGATCGGCTGTCCTTGCTGGTGCAGCCGGCCGGCGATATCTGGTTGTCCGTCAATTTTTACCGCGACAGCAGCCAGGGCCAGTTCCAGCCTGGCGAAATCGCCGCCATCGAAACCCTGTCGCCGCTGTTCGCCCATGCGGCCAAGTACCACTACAGCCTGAACGGCCAGCCCGCGCAGGGTGTCGCGCCCATGATGCTGGCAAGGTTGCGCCAGCATTGTCCCGCCTTGAGCAAGCGCGAACTGGATGTGCTGCGCTGCATGCTCGAAGGCTTCACGGCCGTGGAAATCGCCGAGACCATGGGCCTGCAGCCATCGAGCGTCATCACCTACCAGAAGCGCGCCTATAAACGCCTGGGCATTTCCAGCCAGCGCCAGTTGTTTGCCCTGTGCATGGCGCCAGCGCCTGTCTAGTCCCTTGGATGTAGGGAGGGCTCCGACTTTTTGACTGTGTTCGCCGCGAAATGTCCCCAAAATGGGGACAGGGTTCGCGGCGCGCGTCTGCATACTGTGTTTCAAGCCGGGATCACCCGGCCGCTCTCACCCAATAAAATCAACAAGGGGAGGGCGACACCTTATGGAGACAAGCATGACCATCGCCCAAGGGGCCACCCCCGCCATCGCCGCCACCCCGGCGCCCGTCCTCGACGCGGCCAGCGTGCAACTGGAACAGCAGGTGATGCGCAAGGTATCGCGCCATCTGCTGGGTTTTCTGTTCCTGCTGTTCGTGTTTTCCTTTCTTGACCGCATCAACATCGGCTTTGCCGGCCTGACCATGATGCAAGACCTGGGCGTGTCCGGCACCCAGTTCGGCTTTGCCACCACCCTGTTTTACATCGCCTACATCGCTTGCAGCATCCCCAGCAATATCGTGCTGGCGCGCATCGGCGCGCGTAAATGGATAGGCAGCATGATGATCGCCTGGGGCCTGGCCTCGACGGCGACCCTGTTCGCCAGCGGCCCGGCCAGCCTGTATGCGCTGCGCTTTTTAGTGGGCGTGACGGAGGCGGGCTTTCTGCCCGGCATGCTGCTCTACCTCACGTACTGGTTTCCCAGCGCCTACCGGGCGCGCGCCAATGCGCTGTTCATGATCGCCATGCCCGTCACGGCCGCCATCGGTTCGGCCCTGTCCGGTCTGATCCTGGGACTGGACGGCCACTGGGGCTTGAAGGGCTGGCAATGGCTGTTCTTGCTCGAAGGCATGCCTTCCGTGCTGCTGGGCCTGGCCGTCTACGGCTACCTCGACGACGCGCCCAACAAGGCAAACTGGCTGGGCAAGCTGGAACAGCAGGTGCTGGCGCGCATGCTGGCCGCCGAGCACAAGCCTGATGCGCCCCGGCAAAAAGTCTCCGTGCTGGCGGAAATGCTGTCGCCCACCGTGCTGAAATTCGGCATCGCCTACTTTTGTCTGGTGAACACCCTGGCCATGGTGGCCGTGTGGACGCCGCTGATCGTGAAAAGTTTCAATAGCGGCGCCAGCAACACCCAGATCGGGCTGCTGGCGGCGATACCGCAGGTCTGCACCGTCA
The DNA here is from genome assembly GCF_020858135.1 of Janthinobacterium sp. FW305-128. Classification (NCBI taxonomy): domain Bacteria; kingdom Pseudomonadati; phylum Pseudomonadota; class Betaproteobacteria; order Burkholderiales; family Oxalobacteraceae; genus Janthinobacterium; species Janthinobacterium sp. FW305-128. The sequence continues at coordinate 166,935 of NZ_JACYMK010000002.1, forward strand.
TCGGCATGATTCTGTGGGGCCGCCGCTCGGACCGGCTGCAGGAGCGCCGCTGGCATATCGTCTGGCCCATGCTGCTGTCGGCCGCCGGTTGGCTCTTGACGGCCTATTCTGGCAATCCCGTGCTGCAGTTGCTGGGCGTGTGCATGGCTTCGACGGGTGCCTACACGGCCATGTCGGTCTTCTGGACCACGCCGGACCGGGCCCTGAGCCTGGGCGCGCGCGCCATCGGCATCGCCGTCATCAATGCCACGGGCAATATCGGCTCGGCCCTCAATCCCGTCGTCGTGGGCTGGCTGAAGGATTTCACGCACAGCTTTGCCACGGGCTTGCTGTATGCGAGCGTGCTGCTGGTGGCCGGGGCTGCCATCGTGCTGACCCTGCCGATTGCGCGCGGCGGCAAAACACATTCTTGAGAGGACACCATCATGCGCGACACGTTTCACCCTTATCCCCATGTGCCGAAAGTGTATCCGCCCGGCAAGCCTGCGGGCGCCGGCACGCAGCACGTCCCGGTCCTGATCGTCGGCGGCGGCCCCGTGGGCCTGGCCACGGCCCTGGGCCTGGCGCGCCACGGCGTGCGCTCGGTGCTGATCGAGGCGGACGATGGCGTTTGCACGGGCAGCCGCGCCATCTGCATCTCGCGGCGCAGCCTGGAAATCATCGACCGCCTCGGTGCGCTCGACGGTTTTATCAGCAAAGGCTTGCCGTGGGCGGGCGGCCGCAGTTTTTACCGCGACGAGGAAGTGCTGCACTTTACGATGCCGCAAGACGCGAACCAGAAATTGCCGCCGATGGTTAACCTGGCGCAATACCATATCGAGCAATTCCTGCTCGATGCGGCCGAACGCCAGCCGGAGCTAATCGATATCCGCTGGCAAACGCGCGTCACTGGCGTGCAGCAGCGCGCCGATGGCGCCACGGTCACGCTGGCCACGCCCGATGACACCTACACCATCGACGCGGACTGGCTGGTGGCGGCCGATGGCGGGCGCAGCGCCGTGCGCGAGGCGCTGGGCTTGAAATTGCAGGGCACCAGCTATGAAGGCCGCTATGTGATCGTCGACATCCATTTGAAAAGCGAGCGCCCCACGGAGCGCCTCGCGTATTTCGACCCGCCGTCGAACCCCGGCTCGACCGTGCTGGTGCACAAGCAGCCAGACGATATCTGGCGCATCGATTACCAGCTACGCGACGATGAGGATGCGCAGGCGGCGGTGCTGCTGGAAAACGTGGCACCCCGCGTCGACAGCCTGCTGGCCATGATGGGGGAGACACAGCCATGGCACCCCGTGTGGATCACCATTTATAAAGCCAACGCCTTGACCCTGGACAAATACCGGCACGGCGCCGTGTTGTTCGCGGGCGACGCCGCCCACCTGGTGCCGATCTTCGGCGTGCGCGGGGCCAATTCCGGCATCGACGACGCCGACAATCTGGCCTGGAAACTCGCCTATGTCGTCAAGGGGCAGGCGCCTGATAGCTTGCTCGACAGCTATTCGAATGAACGTGCGTACGCCGCCCATGAAAACCTGCGTCACGGCACGAAAAGCACGGAATTCATGGCGCCGCCCACGTTCGCCTTCGAACTGATGCGCACGGCAGTGCTGGGCCTGGCGGGCAAGCACGCACACGTGCGCTCGCTGATCAACCCGCGCCAGACCAGCGCCATCGCGTATGCGCAATCGGCCTTGAATGCGCCTGAGCTGGACGTGTTCGCGGCCGGTCCCGCGCCCGGCACGGTCTTGCCCGAGTGCCCGCTGGCGCTGCCGCACAACGGCGGCCAAAAAGCGCGGTATATTACCGATTTGCTCAAACGCGCGGATGGCCATTTCACGGGCCTGTATTTCAGCGAGGATGGCGCCGTGCCCGCGGAACTGCTGGCGCTGGGCGACAGCTTGCCGCTGACGACCGTGGCGATTGCCTGCAGCGGGGAGCAAGGGGGCGCCTGCGACCACACGGCACAGGTATGCTCGCTGTTCGACGCGCAGCCAGGCACGTTTTATCTCGTGCGCCCGGATGGACACGTGCTGGGGCGCTGGCGCCAGGTGAGGGTGGGGCAGGTGGTGGCAGCGCTGGCAGCGGCCGGCATCGCCCAATCAAAGTAACAAGGAGATCATATGACCGACATCGAACTGGACAATCTTTACACCGAGCTGTGCCACACCATGGGCGGCCTGGGCGAACAGCGCTCGCCGCTGTTCCTGGCCCGCTTCGCCTTGCTGGCCATGGGCGCCATCGGCCAGGCCGACGTGGTGCAAGGCTTGCTGCGCGACGCGGCCGACGGCCTGGCGGTGCGCGCATGATAGGCGCCGGCTACCAAAGCGGCTTCGGCAACGAATTTGCCACGGAAGCCGTGCCCGGCGCCTTGCCGCAGGGACAGAATTCGCCACAGCAGGCGCCGCTGGGCCTGTATGCGGAGCAGTTGTCGGGCACGGCGTTTACGGCGCCGCGCGCGCAGAACCGGCGTTCCTGGCTGTACCGCATCCGCCCGGCCAGCCAGCATCCGCCATTCACGCCGCTGGCGAACACGCGCATCGTCAGCGATTTCCACGCCATGCCGCCGACGCCGCCGAACCAGCTGCGCTGGGACCCGCTGCCGCTGCCCGACAGCGCCACGCCGGTCGATTTCATCGATGGCTGGCAAACGATGGCGGGAAACGGCAGCGCCGAAGCGATGAGCGGCTGCGCCATCCACGTGTACTCGGCCAACCGCTCCATGCAGCGTTTCTTTTATTCGGCCGACGGCGAATTGCTGGTCGTGCCGCAGGAAGGGCGGCTGGCGATTGCCACGGAACTGGGCTTGATCGAACTGGAACCGCAGGAAATCGCCGTGATCCCGCGCGGCGTGCGCTTCCGCGTGACCCTGCCGGACGGCCTGGCGCGCGGTTATGTGTGCGAAAACTTCGGCACCGCCTTCCGCCTGCCCGATATGGGCCCCATCGGCTCGAATGGCCTGGCCAACAGCCGCGACTTCCTCACGCCGCACGCGGCCTACGAGGATATCGAGGGCGATTGCGAACTGGTGGCCAAGTTCGGCGGCCATCTGTGGCGCACGACCTTGGATCATTCGCCGCTCGACGTCGTCGCCTGGCATGGCAATTACGCACCGTATAAATACGATTTGCGCCGCTTTAATGTCATCGGCTCCATCAGCTACGACCATCCGGACCCGTCGATCTTCCTCGTGCTGCAGGCGCCGAGCGAAAATCCGCTGCTGGGCGCGATCGACTTCGCCATCTTCCCACCCCGCTGGCTGGCCGCCGAGCACACGTTCCGCCCGCCCTGGTTCCACCGCAACGTGGCCAGCGAATTCATGGGGCTGATCCACGGCGTGTACGACGCCAAGGCGGCCGGTTTTGTACCTGGCGGCGCCAGCCTGCACAACTGCATGTCCGGCCACGGCCCCGATGCGCAGACGTTCGAGAAAGCCTCGCACAGCGATACGTCCGCGCCCGTGAAGGTGGCCGATACCATGGCTTTCATGTTCGAGACGCGCACCATCCTCAAGCCCACGCCGTTCGCGCTGGACGGCGGCCTGCTGCAAAACGACTATTTCGAATGCTGGCAAGGCTTGCGCAAGCATTTTGATCCGGATCAAGCCTAGTCTAGCCTTGCTCAGGCTGCCCGCGCCCGCCCCAGCGTATGCGGGTTGGCGGGCCGCGCCAGTCCCAGGTGGCCGCGCAGGGTGCTGGCCGCATACTCGGTGCGAAACAGGCCGCGCCGCTGCAGTTCCGGCACCACCAGCCGCGTAAAGTCCTCGAAGCCTTGCGGCAGCAGGGGCGGCACGACGTTGAAGCCGTCCGCGCCCCGTTCCACGAACCACTGCTCCATCGCGTCGGCCACCGTCTTGACGGAGCCGATCGCTTGCAGGTGGCCGCGCGCCACGCGAAAGCGCAGCACCAGCTGGCGCAAGGTCAGGTGCTCGCGGCGGGCCAGCTCCAGCTGCTGTTGAAAACGTCCCTTGCCATTGTCGCCCGCCTCGTAGGGCAGGTCGGGCAGGGGGCCGTCGAGCGGATAGCCGGACAAGTCGAAGCCGCCAAATTCCAGGTTGCTGAAGTCGACCAGGTCCTGCAGCTCGCCGAACTGGTCCTGCGCCTGCTGGTCCGACTCCGCCACCACGACGGACAGGCCCGGCGTGACTTTCAATTGATCTTCGGCGCGGCCATATTTCGCCATGCGGCCTTTCACGTCCGCGTAATACGCCTGCGCCACGGGCAGCGAGGTGGCGGAGCAGTACACCATCTCGGCCAGCCGCGCGGCAAATTCGCGGCCCGTCTCGGAATTGCCCGCCTGGACCAGCACGGGGTGGCCCTGCACGGGGCGGGGCAAGTCCAGTAAGCCTTGCGAGGCGAAATACTCGCCCTGGAAATCGAGCGCATGGCCGGCTGCCGGCTGGTAGAACCGGCCGCCGGCGCGGTCTGGCCGGTCGAAGGCATCGTCGTCCCAGCTATCCCACAGGGCCTTGGACAGGGCGACGAATTCATCGGCGCGCGCATAGCGCTGCGCGTGGCTGCGCGGCGCATCGATGCCGAAATTGCGCGCCGTATGCTCGGCGAACGAGGACACGACGTTCCAGCCCGCGCGCCCGCCGCTCAGGTGGTCGAGTGAACTGAATTTGCGCGCCACGTGATACGGGTGCTCGTAATTCGTGTTGACGGTGGCGATCAGGCCGATGTGGCTGGTGACGGCGGCAATCGCCGACAGCAGCGTGAAGGGTTCGAACGGCAGGCCGATGGCGGCGCGGCCCGTGTCCGGCGTGACGTCGCCGGCGCGGCCGATGAAGTCGGCGATGAAAAAGCTGTCGAACCTGGCCGCCTCGGCCAGCCTGGCGGCGCGCAGCCACCAGGCCAGGTCGGGCCGTCCGCTGGCGCTGGCGGACGGATGGCGCCAGGCGGCAGGGTGGTGGCCGTGGCGCTGCAAAAAGACGTTCAGGACGAGCTGGCGTGCTGGCATGGGGGAAGCTCCGTGGTGGGTTGGCGACATGATCTGCGTCAACAATACTGATGCAAGCTTCGGGCCAGCAAGGGGCCAGCGCCCGTATATGCAAAATCCGGATAAGCTAGCGCGGCACCATTCGTTCACGCCTGCAGATGGCACGCGGTATAGTCGGCCCATGGAACTCTTAGCCCACAATTTCAGCAGCGATTTCGCGCGCAGCGCTCACCTGGCCCGCGGCGCCAGCGCCGACGATGATGGTGCGCTCGTCGCCTTCCGCGACCCGCAGCAAATGAGCTTGCTGGTGCGCGCCACGGCCTTTGTCTTTGCCGACCCCCGTTCACGCCAGTTGCATGAACTGATCGAACGCATCGCGCCCAGCGAGGCGACGGTGCTGATCACGGGCGAGACGGGGACGGGAAAAGAGCTGATTGCGCGCCATGTGCACGGCTTGAGCGGGCGCGCCGAGCAGGCCTTTGTGGCGATCAACTGCGGCGCGTTTTCCGAAACCCTCGTCGAGAGCGAACTGTTTGGCTATGAAAAGGGAGCATTTACGGGCGCGCAGCAGGGCAAGCCGGGCTGGTTCGAGACGGCCAGCGGCGGCACCCTGTTCCTCGATGAAATCGGCGACTTGCCGCTGGCGATGCAGGTCAAGCTGCTGCGCGTGCTGCAGGAGCGCGAAGTGGTGCGCCTGGGCGCGCGGCGCGCCATTCCCATCGACGTGCGCCTGATCGCCGCCACGAACGTGGACCTGGCCGAAGCCGTGCGGGCCGGGCGCTTCCGCGAAGACCTGTATTACCGCCTGCAGGTGATCGGCCTGCCGCTGCGCCCATTGCGAGAACGCCCGGGCGACATCATGCCGCTGACGCGCCACTTCATGGCCCTCTATGCGCAGCGCCTGCACCTGGGCGAGGTGGAGCTGGACCTTGATGCGCAGGAGGCCTTGCTCAGCTATCCATGGCCGGGCAATATCCGCGAACTGGAAAACGTCATTCACCGCGCGCTGCTCGTGTGCCGCAGCGGCGTCGTGCGCGCCGAAGACCTGAGCTTGTCGGGCTGGCACCGCGCTCCGGCGCCTGCATCGGCCCCTGTGCCCGTGCCGGACGCGTGGGCCGGCGGCGCCGACATCGCCTACGCGGCCCACGGCGCGGCCGGCCAGGACGATTTATTGGCCGCCGAGCGCTTTGCCCGCGCCTGGCAAGCCTTGCTCGACTCGGGCGAGGCCGTGGAATTCGAAGCGATGCAGCAGGAACTGGTGCGCGCCGCGTGGGAGCGCAATGAGCGCAACCAGGTGCGCACGGCGAAACACCTGAACCTGAGCCGCAACATCCTGCGCACCTTTTTGAAAAAGGCGGGCGCCATCGACTAGGCGCGTGATGGATCTCCTGGAGCCGGACCCGCAGCGCTGCGGCTCCGGCTTTTTTCATGGCTGCTGCACGCGCAGCACATTGCTGCCATAAGTACAGCCGATTGCTGCGCAAGCAGCAGCTTCGGACGTCGATGGGTATCTAGCGCATGGCATGCTTTCTGCGAGGAGGGAGGGGCAGGCCGCCGCACCAATGTGCGGCGGTGTTTTCTTCGACCCACGACAGGAGTCCATGCATGACCATCGAATTCATCTGGCAATTGCCCACCAGCTGCGACGGCCGTTACGCGGCGCCCGGCATCACGCGCCGGGGCGAACGGGCCGCTGGCGCGCCCAGTCCCCTGCAGGCGGGCGTGAGCGACCCGCGCGGTGCGCGGCCACCGTTCAATTACTTCGACTACCTGCACCAGATCGCCCGCGCGGCCGACCTGTCCGGCTTCGACGGCATCCAGGTGCGCCACGATACGCAGGGCGATGAAAGCTGGATCGTCGCCGGCTATCTGGCCCGCAGCACGCTCCACCTGAAGCTGATCGCCGAATTCGACGCGGCCTGGGGTTCTGCCGTGTACGCGGCAAAGAACGCCGTCAGCTTCCAGCGCTTCACGGGCGGGCGCTTCGCCTGGCAGATCGGCCACGGCGGCGATGCGGCCGCGCGCAGGCGCCAGGGAGATGCGGCGCCGGACGCCGATATTCTGCCCCGCATCGATGAATTCATCACGGTGGCGCGCGGCGTACAGAACACGTCGCCGTTCAGCTTCAAGGGCAGGTTCTTCGAGGTGCAGGACGGCGGCTTCAAGGGGCCGCTGGCGAACCATGCTGTGAATAGTATTTACCTGACGGGGGAGACGCCCGAGGCGCTGGCCCTGTCGGCGCGCCAGGCCGACGTGCACGTCTTCGATGCGGCACCGCTGGCGGACTTGCAGCCTTCCATCGGCAGCCTGCAAACGCAGGCGCGCCAGCTGGGCCGCACCGTGGCGGCGGGCCTGCGCATCGACGTGCTGGCCCGTGAAACGTTCGACGAAGCCTTGCGCGACGCGCGCCGTTACCGCAGCGGCGCGGGCCTGCCCGACGAACTGCCGTCCGACGGCAGCGCCGCCGCGTTCTGGCCCGGCTTTGCGCAAGCGCAGACGGGCTCCCACGGCGCCCTGGTCGGCAGTTATGCGCAGGTGGCCGCCGCGCTGCAAGCGTACGCGCAGGCCGGAGTTTCCAGCTTCGTGCTGGCGGCCATCCCCCATTTCGAGGAAGCCTACCGCATCGGCGAACACGTATTGCCAGCCTTGCGCGCATCGTTGACGGCATCCGCGCTGAAAGCGGCCTGAATCCAACTTACCAAGGAGTACTTCACATGGCAATCGATTTTTTCTGGCGCATCCCCACGCATGGCGAACCAAGTTCGCACCGCGCCCGCACGCCGTTTCGCGGCGACTGGTTCCCCGGCAATGACAACCTGCGCCAAGCTGGCCTCGGTGGCGGCGGCGCCGACGGTTTTACCTACATCGACTACCTGGCGGAAATCGCCCGCGCCGCCGAGATATCGGGCTTCCAGGGCGGCCTGATCCCGTCGTTTCCCATGACGGATGAACCGTGGGCTATTTCCGCGCTGCTGGCGCGCGAAACGCGCACTTTCCGTTTCATGATCCCGTTCCAGCCCGGCTTTCTGAACCCCGTGGTGGCCGCGCGCATGACGGCCAGCCTGCAGCGGGCCACGGGCGGCCGCGCCCTGTACAACGTCATCACGGGCGGCGGCGGCCCGGCGCAGCTGTGGTGGGGCGATGCAGCCGGCCACGACGACCGCTACACGCGCACGACGGAATTTCTCGACGTGGTGCGCGGCGTGTGGCGCGGCGGGCCGTTTTCCTACCAGGGCAAGTTCTACCAGGTGGAAGACGCGGGCCTGGCCACGCCGTTGTCGGAGCAGGACTTCCCCGAGATTTACTTTTCCGGCTCGTCCGACGCGGCCCTCGGTTCGGCCTCGAAGCACGCCGATTACTACCTGACGTGGCTGGAACCGTTCGAGCAGCTGCGCGAGAAATTCGCCCGCGTGCAGGAAAAGACGGCGCTGCTGGGGCGCAAGATCAAGTGCGCCGTGCGCGTCGATATCGTCGCCCGCGCCACGGAAGAAGAGGCGTGGGACGAGGTGCGCAAGGGCTTTGAGGCCGTCGATGCCGCCACCCTGCACCAGTTCCTCGGCGCCGATGGCGGCGATTCCGTGGGTGCGGCGCGCCAGCGGGGCAACCGCCCGACCACCTTGAACAGCTACAAGGACCTGATCACGGCGCCGAATATCTGGTCCGGCTTCAATCTGCTGCGCGGCGGGCAGACGCAGGGCATCGTCGGCAGCTACCAGCAGGTGGCCGAACGCCTGGACGAGCTGGTGCAGCTGGGCGCCGACGCCTTCATCCTGGCCAGCACGCCGCACCTGGAAGAAGCGTACAGGGTGGGCGAGGAAGTGCTGCCGCTCGTACGCGGCCACACGGCAGCCTTGCTGCGCGCCGCTTAAGCGTCTTTCACCTGTTGCCGCGACAGCAGCGCCACCGACTGCTGTCGCGCAGGCAGCACGCGGCGGCGGCGCTGCTGCCAAATCAACAGCACTACCATGATGATAGTCTCCCTTTGAAATCAAGCACTTAACTTCCATTTTGCTGCGCTGCGGCAGCGGGCACGCCCCTTGCAATATAGGTCATCACCATCTCGCGTTTTGACTTTACTCAAGGATAATCACCCATGCGCCGTTCGACTGCCCCTGCCGCCTTCTCCCCATCTCCTCTTCATTTGACGCCAGTGCGCCGCGCGCTGCGCTCGGCCTTCGCCATCGGCGGCCTGATGCTCGCCCCAGGGTTGGCCCATGCGGAAACGCCTGGCGCCGATGTCATCGCTGCGGCTGACGCGAATGGCGCCGGCGAGGGCGCCTCGCTGCAATCGGTGACGGTGACGGCGCAAAAGCGCGAAGAATCGGCGCAGAAGGTGCCCAGCGCGATCACGGTCCTGGGTGGCAAGGAGCTGCTCGACACGGGCATCGGCCGCTCGGCCAGCGAAATCCTCAATTACGTGCCGAATGCCTCGGCCGGCACGCAGCAGCACGGCCGCCCGCGCTGGTGGATACGCGGCGTGGGCGCGGGCCAGCAGCAGGTGGATTTTCCGAATCCCGTCGGCTTCTACCTCGATGACGTCTACATCAGCAATTCCAGCGCCACGGGCTTTCCCCTGTTCGACCTGGACCGGGTGGAAGTGCTGCGCGGCCCGCAAGGCACCTTGTGGGGCAAGAACACGACGGGCGGCGCCATCAACGTGATCTCGCGCAAACCTTCGTTCAAGTCCAGCGGCTACGCCAAGCTTGACTACGGCAGCTACGACACCAAGCTGGCCGAAGGCGCCATCGGCGGCGCGCTGGTCGACGAAGTGCTGGCGGGGCGGCTGTCCTTCCATACGGAGCAGCAGGACAGGGGCCGCTTCCACAACCAGTTTACGGGCGAGCGCGATGGAAAACTCAAGGACAGCGCCATCCGCGGCCAGCTCAAGGCCCTGATCGGGCGCGACTTGACGGCGAACCTGAACCTCCATTACCGCGACTACACGACCAAGGGCGCCACCACCACCGTGGCCAGCTATGGCGCCAATGGCGTGTACCGCAACGGCTACATCCCCAGCACGAATCCCGACGACGTCAGCACGAACGCGCCGGCCGACAGCGACGTGAAACAGGGCGGCGCCCAGCTGAACCTCGAATATGCGCTGGGCGAGCTGACCCTCACCTCCATCACCGGCTATGAAAATTTCAGGAACGAGGCCACGGGCGACAGCGACAATACGCCGCTGGAAGTGGGCCGCAGCCGCGCCAAGGCCAGCAGCCGGCAAGTGTCGCAGGAGCTGCGGTTGACGTCGCCGCAGAACGGTGCCGTGAGCTGGGTGGCGGGCCTGTTCTACTTCAATGAAAAGATCGATGCCGATGCGGCCGGCGCGCGCCTGCCCAACGGCACGGTGCCGGCGCTGGCGGGCAGCACACAGCCCGTCGGCTACAACCGCACCATCTACCAGCACAAGGCGCGCAGCGCGGCCATCTTCGGCAGCACGACCGTCAACTTCAGCGAGCAGCTGCTGTCCACCTTCGGCCTGCGCTGGACCACGGAAACCAAGGACCTCGACTTGCGTCGCGTGCAGGCCGTCTCGAACACGGTGACGTTCGGCGACGCGGCCAACTGGTGGAACACGGTCCGGGGCGGCAATTACACGGCCGCCTCGGTCGCCAACAATAACTTCACGTCGAATCCATCGACCACGTGGAATGCGCTGACGTATGACGTGACGCCCGAATACCGCTTCAGCCGCACCCTGCGCGGCTACCTGAAATACGCACACGGCATCAAGTCGGGCGGCTACAACACGAGCGCCACGGACGTGCGGGCGCTCAATACGGTGAAGCCGGAAACCCTGAACTCGTTCGAGGCGGGCATCAAGTCCGAATGGCTGGACGGGAGCTTGAATTTCAACGCCAACGTTTTTCACTATGATTACAAGAACGTGCAGGTCAATATCACGGGCGTGTACAACGGCGACCCCACGCAAAGCGTCAATTACTTGCAAAACGTGCGCAAGGCCCACGTCAACGGCGCGGAATTCGAGATCGAGGCGCAGCCGACGGACAATCTGCACGTCAACGCCAACCTGGGCCTGCTGCGCACGGAATTCGACGACTTCGCCATCCAGAACAATGGCGGCGACCGTTCCGGCAACGAATTCGTGCGCTCGCCCCACGTGACGGCCCTGCTGGCGGCCGACTACCGCTACCCGCTGGGCAATGGCGCGCAGCTGGTCTTCAGCGGCGACGTGCGCTACACGTCGAAGCAGTACTACTATGTCGACCCGCAGAGCGACGCGCGCGGCTTGCTGAATCAGGGCGGTTTCGCCCTGGCCAATGCGCGCCTGTCGTACGTGCTCCCGGGCGGCAAGCAGCGGATCACGGCATATGCGAACAACCTGGCCGACAAGGTCTACCGCAACCACACCTTGACCAGCTTCGTGCCCGGCGCCGTCAACGGCGACACCGTCATCATCGGCCAGGGCCGCACGGTGGGCGCGTCGTACACGGTGCAGTTCTGAGCGTGACCGCCTGATGTAAAAGGCCGGCAAACTCGCCGGCCTTTTTTCCCGTAGGTCGGCTTAATGCAGCGGTAGGTCGGCTTAGCGCAGCGTAAGCCGACAACACCACTACGCCGCCACCATCAAGCCGCTACCCGCAGCAGTGCCTCCAGCCGCCGCTGGGCTTCCTCCAACGGCCGGCGGTCTATCCAGCTGTCGATATCGACGTCGCGGTCGAGAAAACCGTGCTGCAATTGAAAATCCTTCTGCTGGCGGAACAGCGCCACCTTGTCGTCGGACAGGTCGGGCGCCAGGGTCAGGTGAAAACCGTCGCGGTAGGCTTCGGCCACGGCGTCGGCGCCGGCCCGCGTCTCGCCCTGCAGGATGGCCAGCACCTCTTCTTTGTGGCTGCGCGCCCAGTGCGCGGCGCGCAAGGTCTGCGTCAAAAAGCGCACGACCAGCTCGAAATGCTGTTCCAGCATGGTTGCATGCACGGTGATCGGGCGCGGCGTGCCGTTGTTGACGCGGAAGCGCCGGTCGGGCAGGGCGTCGATGTCGATGGCCACTTCCAGCCCCGCCGCGCGGGCCGCCTCGGCCGCCGCCGCGCCTTTCACGTAGACGGCGTCGACTTCGCCGCGCAGGAGCGGGCCTATGCCTTGCCACAGGCCCGCGCCCAGATTGGCCGATGCCTGGGCGTCGGCACCCACTTCCACCAGCCGCACATCGTCGAGCGTGAGGCCGGCGGACGCCAGCACGCCCTTGTAGCCGGCCAGGCTCATGCCGCGCGCGATGCTGCGCCCGCGCCGGTTCTCGCGCAAGTCTTCGGCGCGGAACACGGGCAGCGCCAGCCGCTTGCCCTGCAGCTGCGCGGGCGTGGCGATGCCGGAACCGGGGCGCACGAGGATGGCTTGCCATTCATCGATCCACGTCAGGCCGATCAGGCGCGTGGGCGCCCCTTGCGCGCGCGCGGGCAAGGCCAGCAGGTTGCCCCCTTCGCGCACGAGCGTGGACAGGCCATGGTCGTAATGGTGGCGCGCCAGCTCGCCGCCCACTTCCTGCAGCGTCTTCAAGGCGATGCCGTCGCGGGCGAATTCTTCGTCCAGCCAGCCCAGTTTATAGGCCAGGCCCGTGGCCGTGGGCACGGGGCAGCGGGTGAACCAGACGGTATCGACGGCGGGGGAGGTTGCGGTAGTCATGGGATTCCTTGGTAAAGGTGAGGAAGACCGAACGCTGCACGAAACATGCCTGCTGCCGGGGTCTGACCCGCCGGGTCAGACCCCGAACCGCGCTTGCTGGCTGGCAGACAGTGCATATCCGTACCACTGCTGCCATGCCAGCAGCCGCTGTTGCGCAGGCAGCAGCGCTCCGTCATTTGTGCGGCCCCGGCGCTGGCACGCGTCTTGCGAAAGTAGAGGCATGACTGATTCGTACCTCAACCTCAAGAATGGAGCATGACATGACGGACGTGGCACAAGCACAAGCACCAGAGCAAGTACAAACCCCGGAGTTGACGGCGGCCGAACTGGCCTTCGTGGAGCAGGTGCGGCGCGATGCGCAGACCGCCTTCGACGGCTTGCGCGAGACGGGCAGCCTGACGGCCAACGGCACGGTGGGCTTCGTCGAGCGCACCCCTGGCGGCGACAAGGTCGTGGTGGTCAACGACCCGGGCCCGTTCCGCCGCGGCCAGTCCCTGAAGGCGGCCGTGCTGGCGCTCGATGGCACGGTGCTCGTGGGCGACGCCAACAACGGCGGCGCGCGTTACCTGAAACTGTTCCGCGAGCGGCCCGAGGTCACGTCGATTTCGCACGTGCACTCGCCATCGCTGGGTGCGTGGGCGCAGACGCATCGCACCCTGCCGATCCGCTATGTGCCCGTGCAGCGCTTCCAGCTGATCCGTGAAATTCCCATCTATATCGACCGCCGCCAGCCGGAAGTCGATTTCATCCTCGGCGAAATCGCGCGCAATACGCATGCGACGGCCATCCTGGAAGCGAACGGCGGCGCCACCGTGTGGGGCAAGCAGGGCTTGCTGAAGCTGGCCGAATTCATCCTGCTGCTGGAAGAGGGCGCGCAGATCCAGATCGCGGCCGAAGCCATCGGCGGTTCGCGCGACTTCGGTCCCGGCGTGCTGCTGCAGCAATGGAAGATGAGCAAGCTGATCGAAACGGCGCGCGCCTTGTCGTTATTGCCTGCCACCGACCTGGTGTAACCCTTACGAGAACAGGCCCGCAATGTCATTGAAATTCTTAGGTTTGAGCTGGCGCAAGCTGTCTGTCGCCGTAATGGCGGCCAGCCTGCTGGCGCCAGCCATCGCGGCGGCGGCCGAGCCGCTGCCGGCTGCCGTTCGCATCGCCGTCGTGGCGCGCACGGCGCCGTCCGGCAAGACCGTGTTTGCCGGTTCGGCCGCCCAGGTGGCTGCCCAAGGCTGGCTGGCGGCCGAACTGGGCAAGCTGGGCGTGAAGCTGGAATGGGTGCCCGTCACCACCAATTCCGTGGCGACGCAAGTCAACGAGGCGTTTGCCAACCACTCGATCGACCTGGCCCAGTATGGCGACCTGCCATCGATCATCGCCAATGCCTCGGGCCTGCAGACGCGGCTGATTTTGCCGGGTGGCAGCTTCAGCAACACTTACCTGATGGTGCCGAACGGCTCCACGGCCCGCTCGATCAAGGAGCTGAAGGGCAAGAAGATCGCCCTGCACCGTGGCCGGCCGTGGGAATACCCGTTCGCGCGCTTGCTGGAAGCGAATGGCATGAGCTTGCGCGACGTGAAAATCCTCAACCTCAATCCGCAGGCGGGCGCGGCGGCCGTGGCGACGGGCGGCGCCGATGCCTTCTTTACCCTCAGCGACGCCTTTTTGCTGGAAGATAAAAAGGTCGGCAAGATCATCTGGTCCAGCAAGGCGCCGCCGCAGGACTGGAAGATGCGCGCCGAACTGTGGGCCGACAGCGGTTTCCTGCAACGCTGGCCGCAGCTGGCCCAGCTGGTGGTGACGGCCTATGTGCGCGAGCATCACCGGGCCGCCGGCGCCGGTGGCGAAGACGAGTATGTGCGCACGGAGGCGGCGGCGGGCCAGGTGGAAAGCGTGGTGCGGCGCGAACTGGCAGGCGACCATACGCCGTGGCAGGCGCGCTGGTCGCCATTGTTTACGGCCAGCCTGCGCCAGCATTACCTGGGCGAGGCGGCATATGCGAAGAGCGCGGGCCTGATCGGGCGGCCCCTGCAAGTCGACAGCCTGTTCGCGCCCCAGTTCGTCAACCAGGCGCTGGCGCAGCTGAAATTGCAAACGTACTGGGCGCCATGACTTCCCTCACTATCGCCTTGCCGCGCTCTTGTGCGCCTGCGCATGCGGCGTCCATTCCCTGGCTGCGGCGTTTTGTGCGCTCGCCCTGGTCCGTGTGGGCATCGCCGCTGGCCTTGCTGCTGCTGTGGACGGCCGCCACCACCTTCGAGTGGATGCCAGCGCACATCTTGATGTCGCCCTGGCAAGTTCTGCTGACGGCGGCGGACCTGGCCGAAAGCGGAGAATTGGGCCAGCACCTGGGTATCAGCCTGTTCCGCCTGCTGGCCGGTTTCGGCCTGGGCGCCAGCGCGGGCCTGGCCTTCGGCGTCGTGCTGGGCCTGTCGCCTGGCTTGCGCAGCTATGTCGATCCCACTTTCAATGTCTTGCGCCAGTTGCCGACCGTCGCCCTGATTCCTTTGTTCATCTTGCTGTTCGGCATAGGCGAGAGTTTCAAGGTGTTTATCGTGGCCAAGGCCAGTTTCTTCATCGTCGCGCTGGCCGTGCATGACGCCATCCGCAACTTGTCGCAGCGCTACTTTGAGGTGGCGCAAGTGTATTGCTTTTCGCGCTGGCAGCGCATCCGTTTGATCGTCCTGCCCGCCATCGTGCCCGCCGCGCTGACGGGCATGCGCATCGCGCTGTCGCGTTCGTGGATGGTGCTGGTGGGCGCGGAATTGCTGGCCGCCGACAGCGGCCTGGGCCAGATGATGGAAATGGGCCGGCAAATGTTCCGCCTCGACGTGGTGATGGTGGGCGTGGTGCTGACGGGCGTGATCGGCTTCGGCCTGGACCGGGCTTGCCACGCGCTGGAAGCACGGCTGATGCGCTGGAAGCGCAGTGGAGAGAACGCATGAAGCAACGTTTGAGTGTGATCTTCAAGGGCGCGCTGCTGCCGCTGGCCTTGCTGGGCGTCTGGCAATGGGCATCGGGCCAGGGGGCGGCGGCCGCCTACATCTTCGTCTCGCTGGGCGACCTGGTGCACAGCCTGCGCGACCTGGTCTGGACGGGCGAACTGTGGGTGCATCTGCGCGCCAGCCTGGGCCGCACGCTGGCCGGCTTGCTGCTGGGCGGCAGCGCCGGCATCGTCACGGGTGCGCTGATGGCGCAGTCGCCGCTGGCGGACCGGCTGATCGGCCCGCTGTTCCACAGCATCCGCCAAGTCCCCCTGTTGGGGCTGATTCCCTTGCTGGGATTGTGGGTGGGCAATGGCGACGGCGCCAAGCTGCTCGTGATCGCCATCGCCGCCTTTTATCCCACCGTGCTCAACACGTATGCGGGCATGCGCCAGGTGGAAGGGAGACTGCGCGAAGTGGGGCAGGTGCTGACCCTGACGCGCTGGCAGACCCTGCGCCAGATTCTGTTGCCGGGCGCCATGCCGGCCATCGTCACCGGCGTCACGCATGCGCTGGCGTTCGCCTGGCTCGCTTGCCTCGGCGGCGAACTGCTGTTTGCGGCCGGTCCCGGCATGGGTTCCCTGTTGCTCAACGGTGAAGTATCGGGCCGTATGGACGTCGTGCTGCTGGCCGTGCTCGTGATCGCCTTGCTGGCGCAAGCGATGAACGTGGCGTTTGCGCGCCTCGCGCGTTTGCTGGTGAAGGGGCGCAGCAGTGAGTAAATCCCTGCCATTCCAGCCAGACGCGGCCGTCAGTGCCCGCGAAGGCGAGTTGCGCGCCTTCCTGCTGCGCTTTATCGGCCTGACCCTGCTGTCGGGCGTAACGATCGGCATGAACAAGGTGCTGGCCACCTTGCTGGGTTTGCATTTGCACGTGAGTAATTTCCAGCTGGCCGCGATCAGCAGCGCGGAAACCCTGGCCATGGCGCTGGGCACGATTCCGGCCGGCTATATTCTTTCGCGCGGCAATCCGAAGCATTTGTATGCGGGCGTCAGCCTGAGCCTGGCGCTGGCCTTTTGCGTGCTGCCGTGGCTGCCCGGCTGGCAATGGGTGGCCCTGCTGATGTTTCTCGTGGGACTGTGCATTTCGCTGCGCATCGTGGCCATGAGCACCGTGTTTCTCGTGCGCCTGCCGGAACTGGGGCAGGGCAAGGCGGGCTGGTACAAGGGCACCTTGATCCTCGGCATGCAGTTCCTGGGTCCCCTCTGCGGCAACTACCTGATCGCGCAGCTGGGCCTGAAGGCGGGCTTTTTGATTTCCGCCCTGATGTTCGCCATCCTGGCCGTGCTGGGCTGGCACGTATTGCCCAACAATACTTTGCCGGATAACACGGCACCGCGCAAGCAGATGGGACAAAGTGCGCTGCCCGGTGCGGCCAGCCTGCGCGAGCTGCTGTGCCTGCCTATCGTGCGCGTGACTTACCAGTTCGAAATCCTTGCCAGCTTCACGGCATCCAGCGTGGGCGTGTTTTCCATCCTGCTGGCCATCCGCGTGCTGCACTGGCCTGCGCACCACTCCGTCTGGCTGATGGCCGTGCAGGGACTCAGCTGCGTGCTCGTGCTGCTGTTCCTGGGGCGCTTCGTGCTGGCCAGCCGCTACCGCGAGCAATTGTATGGAGGCGCCCACCTGGCCATCATGGCCGCCTTGCTGATCCTGGGCTTGTGGCCGTCCAGCGTCGCCTACCTGGGCGCCTCCGTGCTGCTGGGACTGGGCCTGGGCGTGAATAACCTCGTCAATACGGACAACATCGCCCGCGCCCCCGTCGACAAGGCCCGCGTTTCCGCCCATCTGACCCTGTTCGGCATGGTGGGCGGCACGGCTGGCGCGCTGGCGGCCGGCCATCTGGCCGACGTGGCGGGCTTGCGTAATGTATTTCTGATCTGGCTGTTTCCGTGGCTGGCCGCCTGGCTCTGTTTCCACGGCAGCCGCTGGCTGCGCCGGGCGCCGCCCGCCGCCATTCCTTCCCTCGCCCCCACTGCAGAGAGCGCACCATGAATGATTTTGTTTCTCCATCGACCTTGCTGCCCCAGCGGCAGCAGCTGAGCGGCGGCTTGCAAGTGCAGCACGTGAGCAAGTCGTTTTCGCTGAAAGGCGCGCCGCTGCTGGTGCTCGACGATATTTCCCTGACGATTGCACCCGGCGAATTCGTCGCCATCGTGGGCGCCTCCGGTTGCGGCAAATCCACCTTGCTGCGTCTGCTGGCGGGTCTCGATACGGACTACACGGGCTTGCTGCTGCACGACGGCGTGCCGATCCGCGGCACGGACTTGCGCCGGGGCCTCGTGTTCCAGGATCACCGCTTGTTTCCGTGGCTGACGGTGCAGCAGAACGTGGCCATGGCGTTCAGCAATACCCGTGTGCCGCAGGCCGAGCGCGACGCGCGCGTGGCGGCGGAAATCACGCGTGTGGGCCTCGACGGCTATGCGGATGCCTATCCGCATCAATTGTCGGGCGGCATGTCGCAGCGGGCGGCCATCGCGCGTGCGCTCGTCGGGCGGCCCGATGTGCTGCTGCTGGACGAGCCGCTCGGTGCGCTCGACGCGCTGACCCGCTTGCGCTTGCAGCAGGAATTGCGCCGCCTGTGGCAGGACGAGGGCATCACCATGGTGATGGTCACGCATGACATCGATGAAGCCGTGTATCTGGCCGACCGCATCGTCGTGCTCGATGCGCGGCCGGGCAAGGTGCGCCGCGTGCAGGACGTGCCGCTGGCCCACCCGCGCCAGCGCGGTTCGCCCGGTTTCGTTGCCATCCGCGACGGCTTGCATGCAGATTTCAGCGACCTCGACGACACGCACGCGCCCGTGGCGCAGGAAGTGGATCCCAGCACCCTGTGGGATGGCAATGAATGGGCGCGCAGGATGGCGCTGTAGTTTTTTTGATATCCATCAACCTGGAGAGACAGCATGAGCAATGAAAGTCAGGCAGCAAACCAAGCACTCGACACCCTGTGGTACACGCGCTGTCCCGTCCCCACAGGCCTGGGCATTTCCCTGCAGCAGGGCTGGCTGGAAGACGCCTTGCGCGCCGACGGTACCAGTTTGCGCTCCTTGCGCGAATCGGACCAGGAAGCCGTGCGCGAATCGCATTTCGACCATACCTTGCAGAACTCCGTGCGCCACGGCGGCAATATTCCCGCCCTGTGGGCGCGTGCGGCGGGACGCGACACGCGCGTCATCGGCCTGTCGTGGTCGGACGAGACGCAGCTGATATTGACCCTGCCCGACAGCGGCATTCAGACGGTGCGCGACTTGAAGGGCCGGCGCTTCGGCTTGCCCCTGTGGGCCAGGGCGCAGATCGACTTTGCGCGTGCGCAAGCCTTGCGCGGGCTGGAAAATGCGCTGAGCCTGGAAGGTTTGACGGCTGCCGACGTGGAACTGGTCGATTATGTCATTCAAGCGGGCCAGAGCGAAACGCCACCGGAGCGGGGTGCGGCAACGAATCTGTTCAGCGGCGCGCGGCGCGGCGGCCAAAGCCCGGAGCTGCTGGGCTTGCTGCGGGGCGAGGTCGACGCCATTTTCCTGAAAGGCGCGTCGGCCGCCCAGCTGGCGCAGCAGTTCGGCTTGCACACGGTGATCGACACGGGTAGCCATCCGGAGCCCTTGATCCGCGCCAATAACGGCACGCCGCGCACCTTGACCGTCGATGCGCACCTGCTTGACCACCATTTCAGCTCGGCCGTGACCCTGGTGGAGCAAGTGCTGCGGGCCGAAGCGTGGGCGCGCGGCCATGCGGACGAGACGCGGCGTTTTCTGGCGCGCGAATCGAATGCCAGCGAGCACTGGGTGCAAGTGGCCTACGGCAATGATGCCCATCTGCGCCTGGACACGGATTTGGCGGAAACGTCGATCGCGGGCTTGCAGGATTTCAGCGACTTTTTGTTCCGCTGGAACTTCCTGCCCAGCAAGGTCGACGTGCGCGCGTGGATCGATCCCCGTCCTTTTGACGCGGCGCTGGCGCAGACACGCCGCGCGGCTTGAGCGGGAAGCACGTCAACGGTGGCCATGTTCGATGATGAGGAGAATGCGATGCGGCGACGCACGGTGATGGGCGGGCTGGCCTTGCTGCCCCTGGCGGGAAAGGCGGCCTCGGCGGCGAAAGCGGCGGGGGCGCCGCCGGCGGCCCTGCGCATCGCCTCGACGGGCTTTGCGGAAAACGGCAAGGCGGAACTGGGCGGCATCGCTTACCGCGTGCAGCAGGAAGGCTGGCTGGGCCGCGAACTCAAGCTGCGCGGCGTGCGGCTGGAATGGCTGCCCGTCACGGGCGACACGGGCGCGACCATGAACGAGGCGTTCGCCAGCGGGCGCATCGACATGGCCGCCTATGGCGACTTGCCGTCCGTCATACTCAACGCGGGCGGCGTGCGCACGCAGGTGATCGTGCCGGCGGGGCGCGGCACGGACCAGTTCCTGCTGGTGCCCACCGGCTCGCGCGCCACGTCCCTGGCCGAGCTGAAGGGCAAGCGCATCAGCGTGCACCGGGGCCGGCCGTGGGAACTGGGCTTGCGCCAGCTGATCGCCGACCAGCGCATGTCGCCCACGGATTTCCGCCTGATCAATATGGATTTGAAGCCGGGCACGGCCGCCCTGGCCACGGGCGCCGTCGACGCCTTGTTCATGATCAATGGCTATCCGCTGGAAGACAAGGGCATCGGCCGCATCATCTGGTCCAGCAAGGGCTTGCCGGAGAGAAAAATGCGGGCGGAACTGTGGGCGCGGCGCGACTTTACGCAAGCCTATCCCGATATTGCCGAACTGGTGGCCACGGCCTGGCTGCGGGCCCAGCATTGGGCGGCGCTCGATGGCAACCGCGAGGCCATCATCAAGGATGGCACGCGCAACGGCACGCCCGACAGCGTGGTGCGGCGCAGCTACGACGATCCGGGCTTGCAGTGGAAGGAGCGCTGGTCGCCGCTGTACGACGACGCCGTGTACCGTCATTACCGCCGCGTGCTGGCGTTTGCGCAGGAACAAAAGCTGATCCGGCTACCGTTGACGGCGGAAGAGTTGCTGGAACCGCGTTTCGTGGCGGCCGGCTTGAAAAAGCTGGGCCTGGCCAATTACTGGGAACCGGCCAAGGTGTAGTGCTCGCGTGGGACGTGGCTCAGTGCGGCAGGCACACGCGCCCGGCCACGACCTTGTCCGTGTCGTCGCCCGCATGCGCGCGCAGTTGCAGCAGCATCAGCGCCACGCCCAGCATCAGCGCCGCAGCGCAGAGTTTCTTGTGCATCGTCGTTCCCGTTTTCACTATCTATGAAGGTGTGCAGCGATATTATTGCCGAAATTCATCGTGCGGGCTGAGCAAGTGCCAAGCGTGCTTTACAATTATGCATCTTGCGCATCCGCGCCATCTGAATTGTATGCATAGTATGTGAAGGGAATGACAAGCCTGTGACTTCCAAGCCGATCAAGATCGCCGCCACCGTTGTCGTGGCTCTCGCCGCTGGGGCCGGCATTTATAGCTACACCCGTCCGGCCGCCACCGCCACGCCCGGTGCCCCGGCTTCGGGCAGCCCGGCCGCCGTGCCGCATTCCGCCGTCGATACGGCCGCCGTGGCCAGCCAATTTCGCGATTTGCTGGGCAATTTCCGCAAGATCATCGTGCTGCTGGCCGACGAACAAAGCTTGCCCGAAGGCGCGCGCGACGAAGCCCGTAAAGTGGGCCAGGCCCTGTTCCATGAAAACCAGGAGCGCATCGCCAGGCTCGATGCGGCGCTCGATCAATTGACGGCACCGACCAATCCGGGCCGCTTCGAAGCGCTCGACAGCCTGCTCACCTATATCGAATCCGACCCAAGCCTGTACGACGCGGACCGCCTGGCTTTCCGCGAACTGCTGCAAAGCATGCTGGCCGACGTGGCCAAGGACTCGTCCTTGCCGGCGATCAAGCTTCACAAGCGCATTTCCGAAGACCTCGACGCGCTGGGCGAGATCGAGCGCAATTACGAGAAGGAAATCCGGCAAATCTTCGGCAACCTGGGCCAGCGGTCCATCGAACTCAAGCGTGAACGGTGGGATGATTATGTGGCGCAGCTGAAAAAACTGTACAGCCGCGAACAGATTCTGAAGGAAAACGGCATCGTCGTTCCATATGCTGTTCCTCCCGCCGGCTCCATGCCCGAAGCCAAGCCGGCGCCAAAAAAAGATGAGGCGGAAATCTTCGGCCTGGGCTTACCGAAGAAAACCATCGTGCTGACCTTCGACGACGGCCCGCACCGCCGTTACACGGAAGAAATCAGCGCCATTTTGAAACAGTATGGCGTGCCGGCCGTGTTCTTCAACGTGGGCCGCAACCTGGGGTCGCTTGATGCGGAAGGCCACGCCAAGCTGGGCGCGGGTGCGGAAGTGAGCCGCAAGCTGATGAAGGAAGGCTATGCCGTGGGCAACCACAGTTTCAGCCATGCACAGCTGTCGAAACAGACGGGCGACAAGCTGAAAGGCGAAATCCTCGGCACCGACACTTTATTAAAGGCCATCAGCCCCGAGCGGGCCGCGCTGTTCCGCTTTCCGTATGGCGCGCGCAACAGCGAAGGCATGGCCGCGCTGGCCGATGCCCATTTGAAATCCGTGATGTGGAATATCGATTCGCTGGACTGGGCCGACCCCGTGCCCAGCTCGATCACGAACCGCGTGCTGGCGTCCGTCGACAAGGCGGGGCGCGGCATCGTCCTGTTTCACGATATCCACGAACGCACGGTGAAAGCCTTGCCGGCCGTGCTCGACAAGCTGATCGCGGAAGGCTATCAATTCGCGGGCTGGGATGGCACGAGCTTCCAGGTGGCGAAAAGCACGGCGCCCGCGCCCGAGAAAGTGCCCGTCACCACGGGCTACGCCAATTCCTGGGCCGTCGTGATCGGCATCGACGATTACGCGAAATGGCCGAAATTGCAATATGCGGTGCGCGACGCGCAGGGCATCCGCGAAACCCTGATCGAAAAATTCGCGTTTGCGCCCGAGCGCGTCGTGACCCTGAAAAACGGCGAAGCGACACGCAACAACGTCCTGGCCGCCTTCCATGACAAGCTGGCCCATGGCGGCGTGCAAAAGAATGACCGCATCTTCGTCTTCTTCGCCGGCCACGGCGCCACGCGCAAGCTGAGCTCGGGCCGCGACCTCGGCTACATCGTGCCCGTCGATTCCGACCCGGCGCAGTTCGCCACGGATGCGATTCCGATGACGGAAATCCAGAATATCGCGGAGTCCTTGACGGCCAAGCATGCGTTCTTCGTCATGGACGCCTGCTACAGCGGCCTGGGCCTCACGCGCGGCGCCGGTTCCAGCTCTTTCTTGCGCGACAACGCCAAACGCATCGGCCGGCAAATGCTGACGGCCGGCGGCGGCGACCAGCTGGTGGCCGATGGCGGGCCGAACGGCCACTCCGTGTTTACATGGACCCTGCTGCAAGGCCTGGCGGGCAAGGGCGACCTGAACGGCGACGGCCTGATCACGGCCACGGAACTGGCGGCGTATGTAGCGCCGGCCGTGTCCAGCGTGTCGAACCAGACGCCCGCGTTCGGCAGCTTGCCCGGTTCGGAAGGGGGCGATTTCGTCTTCGAATTGCCAGGCGAGACGGAATTCCTCAGCCCGAACACGACGCAGCTGTCGACGGAAGCCATCGCCCTGAACAGCAAGCTCGACGCCAAACCGGCGGCGGCCAGCGTGACGGTGAAGGATTTGCAGGGCGGCGAACAGAAGATCGTCACGCCGGGCGCCGTGCCGACCTCCACGCGCCAGCTGGCCCAGCGGGCCAACGACCGCGGCTTGCAGCTGTACAAGGAGAAACAGTACGCGCAGGCGGAAGCGCAATTTACGGAAGCGCTGAAATTGCGCCCCGACTTCGCGCTGGCGGCCAATAACCTGGGCTTTGTCTTCTACAAGCAGGAAAAATACCGCGAAGCGGCACGCTGGTTTGAAAACACGGTCAAGATGGACCCGTCGCGCGCCATCGCCTACCTGAACCTGGGCGACGCGTATGCCAAGGCCGGCGATGCGGCCAAGGCGAAAGCGGCCTATAAAACCTATCTGGAACTGGCGCCGACGGCCTCGACGGCGCCGGCCGTGCGGCAAAAGATGGAGAAGCTGTAAGTTGACGTCCAACTTGCCCATGGTCCACGTCTTCACCTGCAGCGGCCGCTTTCCCAGCTGGGAAGCGCTGCAGGCTTACTTGGCGCCCGCGTACACGGAAGATGGCGATGCCGTGCCGTCGCCATTCTTCCTGGAAACGGGCCTCACGTGTTATGAGCCGGCCTGCTTCGAGAGCGCGCTGCTGGCCGCGCCCGCGCCGCTGGCAGAGTTGCTCGATGGCGTGTCGTATGCGGACAACTGGCTGGCGCAGGCGTGCGCGGACGCGCAGGGTGTGCTGGCCGATACGGTCGTCTGCGTGTTTGCGCCGAATCGACTGGCGCATCCGCACCGCAGCTCGCTGCACCACGTGGGCAGCTACGCCTGCGACGGCGGCTGAGCCTCATTTCCGCGTTGTTCATGTATGAGCTTGTTGACGCTGGCCAGCAGGCTGGTGCCCGAGGTGGTGATGAAACGGGCACCCGCCGCCTGCGCTTCCGTGCCATAGCTTGCCAACGTATCCTTGTTGCAATAGACGATGATCGGTAATGCGGGCTGCGCCTGCCGCACTTCGCGCACCGTGCGCACGCCCGCATCCTTGACCCGGCGGCCGTTTTCCACCCTGGCCATGTCCGTGATGAACAGCGCGTAGTGTTTCTGTTGCAGCATGGCCAGCGCCTGCCGCGTCGACACGGCCTGGTCCACCTTGATGTTTTCCCGTTCCAGCTGCTCCATCAGCAAGGTATTGTTGCGCGGGTGGTCGTCCAGCCACAGCACGAGGCTGGCAGGCTTTTGCGCCGTCGGCGCGGCGGCCAGGGCCGTGACGGCGGCGGCGCCATCGGGCGGATGGGCCAGCAGCAACTGCGTGACGGCTTCCTGCATGTCGTCGAGCGACTTTTGCTGCAAACGGCTCAGTTCCGTCACTTCGATTTCCTTGCCGCTTTCCAGGCGCACGGATTCGTTTTTGACGAGGCTGTCGGCGCGCTTGATCATGATGGACAGGTAAATGCGCGTGAGCAAATAGCCGATCAAAAAGCCGTGCACGGAAAAGAACAGCATGATGCCGCCCACTACCGCCATGGCCGTGGGCGTGTCCGTGGCCAGGCTGGGCGCGATAAAGGCGGCCATGCTGCGCGCGCTGCCAGGCAGGCTTTTGAGCTCGATCAAACCCACGCCGACAATGATTTTCGTCAGCCAGTCCGACACTTCCACCAGATTCGAATTGATTTCCATGGGCGTGGGCGTGCCCAGGAACAGGGTATTGCTGGGGTTGCCGGTTGCCGCGTCCGCGCTTGCCGGGGGAGGCTCGTCCGTGGAACGGCCCTTGCCATTAGCCTGCTCGTCGGGCGGGGCGGCGTTGACGGTGCCCGAGGGCAGACTGCGCGGTATGCCGAATAAAAACCCCAGCAGCATGCCGCTGACGCAAAAGCCCAGGCTCCACAGCAGGGCCGGCACGGCGTGGTAGTAGGGCGGCAGCAGGGCGCCCGCCAGCACGGCCAGCAAGCCCGCCAGCAAGATGAACAGCAGGATGTACGGCAGCACGTCGCGCTTGCGCACGGCCGCTGTGACGCTTTTGCTCGCCTTGCCGCTGCTGTCGCTCAGGTCCACGGTCGCTCCTTGAAAAATGCTGAATCCAGGCAGCCGGTCTGCCGCGTATATATCCCGTAGGAGCCTGTACTGACATCATAAAAAGGGGAGACGCGATGCGGTTGATAAAACGCAAACAGCTGGCAGCTTGTGCCTTGTTGCTGGTGGCCGGCGCCGGCAAGGCGGCTGCGCCGGAGGCCGCATCGTCCACGGATGCGTCGCGCACCGTGCGCGTGACGGGCCACTACGACAACGCCGTCGGCACCTCGGACGCGGCCAGCCAGGGCGTCATCACCAATGAGCTGATCGTCAATCGGCCCGCCTTGCGCACGGGCGAATTGCTGGAATTCGTGCCGGGCCTGATCGTCACCCAGCACAGCGGCGACGGCAAAGCCAACCAGTATTTCTTGCGCGGCTTTAACCTCGACCATGGCACGGATTTCGCCACCTATGTGGATGGCATGCCCGTCAACATGCGCACGCATGCGCATGGCCAGGGCTATTCCGATCTCAATTTCCTCATTCCCGAGCTGGTGCAGCGCATCGATTACAAGAAGGGGCCGTATTTCGCCGGCGAAGGCGATTTCGCCTCGGCGGGCGCGGCGCGCATCCGCCTGGCCGACAAATTGCCGCAAGGCCAGGCCAGCGTGTCCGTGGGCCAGCATGGCTATGTGCGCGCCGTCGTGGCCGATTCCCTCGATGCAGGACCAGGCACCTTGCTGTATGGCCTGGAAGTGAACCGCAACAATGGCCCCTGGGACGTGCCGGAGCGCGTGCGCAAGGTCAGCGGCGTGCTGCGCTACAGCCAGGGCACGCCGGACGACGGCTTCAGCGTGACGGCCATGGCCTACAAGAACAGCTGGAACGCCACGGACCAGGTGCCGCTGCGCGCCGTGGAGTCCGGCCAGATCGGCCGTTTTGGCTCGCTCGCGCCCAGCGACGGCGGCGACACCTCGCGCGCCAGCCTGTCGTATGCGATGCGCCGGCGCACGGAAAACCGGGTGTTCGAGTTTGACGCGTACCTGATCCGCTCGCAGCTGGAACTCAACAGTGACTTCACCTATTTCCTGGCCGACCCGGCCGCCGGCGACCAGTTCCAGCAAAGCGAGCGGCGCACGGTGGCCGGTGTCAACACGAGCGAAAGCTGGACCACGGAGCTGGCGGGGTTTTCCATGCGCAACAAGCTCGGCGTGCAGGCCCGTTATGACCGGGTGTCGCCCGTGGGCCTGTACAGCACGGTGGACAGAGTGCGGCAAGCCACGGTGCGCGAAGACCGGGTGCGCGAGGCCAGCGTCGGCCTGTACGGCGAAAACACGACCCAGTGGCTGCAGTGGCTGCGTTCCGTGGCGGGCGTGCGCTACGACACCTACCGTTTCAATGTGGCCAGCAGCATAGCCGGCAACAGCGGTACGGCGCAGGACCACGTGGTGTCGCCGAAACTGTCCGTGATCCTGGGGCCGTGGAGCCAGACGGAATTCTTCGTGAACTACGGCAAGGGTTTCCATAGCAACGATGCGCGGGGCACGACGCAGACGCGCTTGCCCGATGGCACGCCTTCGGCTCCCGTGACGCCCCTCGTGCCGACCAGGGGCCTGGAACTGGGCGCGCGCTCGGAATGGCTGCCGGGCCTGCAAAGTTCGCTGGCCCTGTGGCGGCTCGATCTCGCGTCGGAACTGCTGTTCGTGGGCGACGCGGGCGAAACGCAGCCGAGCCGTGCCAGCCGCCGCCACGGCATCGAGTGGAACAACCATTATGTTGCCGCGCCGTGGCTGCTGTTCGACCTGGACCTGGCCGCCTCGCGCTCGCGCTACACGCAAAACGATGCGGCCGGCAACCATATTCCGGGCGCGATCGGCAAGGTCGCGTCGTTCGGCGTGACCGTGACGGACCGGGGGCCGTGGTCGGGCGCCTTGCAGCTGCGCTATTTCGGCCCCCGTCCCCTGATCGAGGACAACAGCGTGCGCTCGGCCTCGACCACCCTCGCGTATGCGCGCCTCGCCTACCAGCTCGACCGCAGGACGCGGCTGTCGCTCGACGTGTTCAACCTGTTCAACAAGCGCGCCAGCGACGTCGATTACTACTATGCGTCGCGCCTGCCCGGCGAGGGGGCGGACGGCGTGAATGACCGGCACTTTCATCCCGTCGAACCCCGGTCCGCGCGCTTGACCTTGTCATATGCGTTCTGAAAACGATAAACTGGGGCATGACCGATCACCTAGTACAAATCAGTAAATTCCTTTCCCTTATCCTGCGCCACGCGCCCGAAAAAATCGGCCTCGCCCTTGATGCCCAGGGCTGGGCCGATATCGGCCAGTTGCTGGCGCAAGCGGCCCAACATGGCCGCTCCATTTCCCGTGAACAATTGGATGAGGTGGTGGCGCGCGACAGCAAGACGCGCTACGCGATCAGCGATGACGGCTTGCGCATCCGCGCCAACCAGGGGCATTCCTTGGCCGCCGTCGATATCGCACTGCCGCCCGCCACGCCGCCCGCCATGCTGTACCACGGCACGGCCAGCCGCTTTGTCGAGGCGATCCGTGCCGGCGGCCTGCTGCCGGGAGCGCGCAATCACGTGCACCTGTCGTCCAGCCGCGAAACGGCCGTGGCCGTGGGTGCGCGCCACGGCAAGCCCGTCGTGCTGACGGTCGATGCGGCCGCCATGCAGGCGCAGGGCCACGTGTTTTATGTGTCAGACAACGGCGTGTGGCTGACGCAGGCCGTGCCGCCGGCGTTCATCGGTTTTCCCTGATTAATGGCTTAGCGCCCTGGCCCTGGCTTGCCCCTGGCGCTTGCGCCGCCAGATCAGCACCCCCGTCACGCTCAGGCCCGCCACCAGCACGCCCATGGCGCAGATGAACAGTTTGAAGGGCCAGCCCCACATCGAGGCCATGTGCAGGGCGCTGATCCAGCTGCGGATGGTGTCGCCGCTGGCCGCGCCCGTGGGCAGCCAGGCGGCCAGCTGCCGGCCGCTGGCCGCATCGAAAAAGACGGTGGTCAGGCCCTTGTGTTCGCGCACGTCGCGGCTGCTGCGCACGCTGTAGCTGTAGACGCCCAGCGCGCGCTCGTAGGCCAGCGCGTTTTCCTCGAGGATGGCAAAGTGCCCGCTGCGCGCCAGCTGCGCCATCAGGCTGCGGCCTTGCGCGCGGGCGGCAGGCCAGTCCAGCTGCGGCCCCGGCGACGGCGTGTGCCGCGCCACCACTTCCTCGGCTGGCTGATGGGGAAATAGCGGATGCATCACGGCCGCATACGCGCCGTACAGGTTGAAGGCGACGCCGCTCCAGGCGAAGACCAGCAGCATGGCCCACAGCCACAGGCCGCCCGCGCGGTGCAGGTCGAACACCAGTTTATAAGTGCCGCCATGGCGGCGCAGCAGCCACGACGGGCGCCAGCGCATCAGCCACGGTTTGCTGCCCGGCGAGCGTTTTTTCAGGCGTGCGGGGAAGGTGAGGGCGGCGCCGATGAAGCAGTCGATGGTCCAGACGATGGCGATCAGGCCGAAGATCAGCAAGCCCGTGTCGCCCAGCGCCAGCGCATAGTGCAGGCGCTCGATGAAGGGCAGCAGGTTGATGGCGCCCTGGCCGATCTCGCCCCATTTTCGCTGGCCCAGTAGCGCCCCCGTGTACGGATCGACAAACACTTCGTCGCTGGCCAGCGGCGCGGCGTCCGCCGTCGGGCGCAGGTAAAACTGCATGCTGTGGCCTGTTGGCGCCGACAGCGGCGCGTAACTGAGCTGCGCCTGCGGGAAGCGCGCGGCGACGGACTCGCGCAGCAGCAGGGCGTCGAGCGGCGCGGCGCCCGGCGTTGGCGGCGCCGCGCGGAAGACGGCAGGCAGCAGGGCCGCCTCCAGTTCATCCTTCCACGCGAGCGCGCTGCCCGTGACGCCGGCCACGATGAGGAAGCCGGCCATCAGCAGGCCGGCATAGCGGTGCATGGCCGCCAATGCAGGGCGCATTTGCAGCGATGGCATCAAAAGCGGTACATGGCGCTGACGTTGGCCGTGCGTTCGGCATTGCGGTAGCACAGATTGGGCAGGTAGCCGCAGTCATACAGGGTCTGCTTGTTGAGCACATTGTTGACGTTGAGGGCAAACTGCCACGGTCCGCGCGACAGGCCCAGCGCCGCATCCCACTGCGTGATACCGCCATTGCGGATATTCAGGTTCTCGCCGTCGGAGTTCGAGCGCATGGCGCCGAGAAAGCGCATGCCCAGCGCCGCATACGCGGGCAGCGTCGTGCCCAGGTTGAACGATTGGCGGGCCCAGGCCGAGGCGCTGTGGCGCGGCGCGCCCGCTTGCTGCAGACCCAGGTCGCCGTTATTGCTCTTCCTGACTTCCGTATCGAGGTAGGTGTATTGCGCGATCAGGCTCAGGCGGCTGGCAAACTCCGTGCGCGCTTCCAGTTCCACGCCGCGCGAGCCCACCTGGCCCGTTTGCTGCAGGCGGCCCGGATTGCCGATGTCGGAGGTGGTGACGTTGTCGCGCACCAGGTCGAAGACGGCCGCCGTATAGCTGGCGCGCTGGCCCACGGGTTCGTAGCGCACGCCCGCCTCGAACTGCTTGCCGCGCGATGGCTTCAGGGCGCTGCCGTTGGCCGTGATGCCCAGTTCGGGCGAGAACGAGGTGGCGTAGCTGACATACGGCGCCCAGCCGCCATCGAACAGGTAGACGGCGCCCACGCGGCCCGTGGTGGCCGATGGCGACTGGTGGAAGTCGGGTTTGACGGCGCCGCTATGGAGGTCGGTGACGTCGCGCGACTGCGTGGCCTTGTCGCGGCGCAGGCCGGCCGTCACGACCCAGCGGTCCCATTTCAATTGATCCTGCGCATACAGGCCCAGCTGGCGCGACGGCGCTTCAGCGCGCGTGGGCGCCTTGGCGGGAAGCAGCGGCTGCTTGCCGTACACGGGCTGGTACAGGTCGATCGGCGCGATAAAGCCTTTTTGATGGCGGTAGTCGTCCGTGTTGCGGATGTTCGCGTAATCGACGCCCAGCAGCACCTGGTGCGCCAGGCCGCCGGCGGCAAACCGCGCCTGCAGCTGGGTGTCGGCGAACAGACTTTTCGACGCCGTATCGACGGGCATGAAATAGCGCTCCACCGTACCATCGTCGTTCAGGCCCAGCGGGAACATGTCCGTGCGGTCGTTGTTCAGGCGCGTGTAGCGCAGGTTCTGGCGCAGCGACCAGGTGTCGTTGAAGCTGTGCTCGAACTCGTAGCCCAGCATGGTATTGCGGCGCTTGAAGCGGTTATCGTCGCCCATCAGGTTGACCTTCGGATCGACCTGGCCGCGCGGGCCAGGCTGCAGCAGCTGGTTGGGAAACGCGTACTGCTGGTTGTCCTGTTCGTAGCGGGCCAGCAAAGTCAGGCGCGTGGCCGGTCCCGCCTGCCACGTGAGCGAGGGGGCGAAGTACAGGCGGTTGTCGCGGTCGCGCTCCAGCCGTGTATGGGCTTCGCGGCCCAGCATGACGACCCGGTAGGTCCAGTCGCCGTGTGCGTCGAGCGCGCCGCCCACGTCGGCTTTCAACTGGCGGCGCTGGTAGCTGCCGTACTCAATCCCCACTTCGCGCACGGCATCCGCGCTGGGGCGCTTGCTGACGGCGTTGACCATGCCGCCGGGCGGAATCTGCCCGTACAGCACGGAAGCGGGGCCGCGCAGCACTTCCAGGCGTTCCAGGCCATACGGCTCGATCGAGGCGCCAAAGGTGCGGCCCGAATTGCGCAAGCCATCCTGCAGGATGCCGTTCGTCTCGATGGTGAAGCCGCGCAGCAGCGAGGAATCGTCGCTGCCCAGCGGGCGCTGGTTCGGCGTCACGCCGGCCGTGTAGCGCAGGGTTTCGTCGAGCGATTCGGCATTGCGGTCGCTGATTTCATCGGCCGTGACCACCGAGACGGATTGCGGGTTCTCGTTCAGGGCCGTGTCGGTCTTGGTGGCCGAGGCGGCGCGCCGCGCCACATAGCCGCGCACGGGGCCCGTGGCCGTCTCGCGCTCGCTGCTCGCATTGATGGTGATCGCGGGCAGGGTGGCGCTGGCCTGGGCCGGCGCTGGCGTCTGTGCCGCGGGGGCGTCCGCGCGCAGCGCATACGCGCCATGCGCGCCCGCCACCAGGCGCAGGCCCTGGCCGCGCAGCAGTTCCTCGAAGCCCTGGCGCACCGTGTAGCTGCCCGCCAGCCCGCCGCTGCGCTTGCCCTGCAGGAGCGCGGCATCGGCCGACAGTTCCACCCCGGCCGTGCTGGCGAAACTGGTCAGCGCACGTTCCAGCGGTCCGGCGGGAATGGCGTACTGGCGCTGCGCCCGCGTGTTGCCTGCCGCCTGGGCGTGGGCGGCTGGTGCCGTGACGGCCAGGGCGCCCACGGCGGCACCAGCGAGGAACAGGGCCTGGATGGCGGCGGCGAGGGGAAACGGGCGCAGCTTGGGTGCGGGAGCGGTCAGGCGAGCAGGCATGGTGCAAATCCTTGGAAAGTGGCGGGAAAAAATTCGTTCTTCCCGTATTCCGAACGAAAAGCCAAAACCCTCAACGTTTTTTCAATTATTTTGCAGGTATTTTTCAGGACGCCTGGCGCGGCCCCACGCTGACCCAGTAGCGCGTGCGGTAGCGCAATTGCACGGGCAGGCTCAGGGCCAGGTTGGCCAGCGAGCGGTCCGTGTCGCGCAGCGTATACACGCCCGTCACGCGCAGAGCGGCGATGGACTCGTCGCAGCGCAGCACGCCATGGCGGTAGCGGCCCAGCTCGGCCAGCAAGTCATCGAGGCGCATGCGCTCGGCCACCAGGCTGCCCTGCGCCCAGGCGGCGGCGCTGTCTTCCACGCTCGCCACGTCCTGCACGTCCTGCCGCGTGTAGCCGGCGCGCTGGCCCGCCTGCAGATGCAGGGATTCCGCCCCGGCGCGGGCCGGCTGCAGGGCCACGGCGCCCTGGAAGACGGCGACCTGGCTGACGCCATCGTCGAGGCGCACGGAGAAGCGCGTACCGAGTGCCGTGGCCGTGCCCTGCGGCGTTGCCACCAGCAGAGGGCGGTAGACTGCCGCGTTTTCGTGCGCGCTGGTGACGAGGATGGCGCCCGCGCGCAGCACGATGCGCCGTTCGCCGGCGTTGTAGCGCACGTCGATGGCGCTGGCCGTGTCGAGCACCACCTGCGTGCCGTCGGCCAGCACGATGGCGCGCGTCTCGCCCACGACAGTGCGGTAGTCGCTGCCCATGCCCATGCGTTGCCACAGGCCGGACTCGTGCGCCAGCAGGGCCGTGCCGCCGCCCGCCGCGATCAGGCCCAGCAGCTGCAAGGCGCGCCGGCGCCCGGTGGCACGGCGCTGGACCGGCGCCAGCGCGCCGCGCGCCACCTCGCGCGGCAAAGCGTCGAATTGCCGGGCGAAGCGCTGCAGCCGGGCCCAGGCCCGCTCGTGCTCGGGGTGGGCGGCGCGCCAGGCGGCGCACGCATCCGCGTCGGCCGCGCTGGCGTCTTCCGCCCACAGCCGCGCCATCCACTCGGCGGCACGCTGCAGCGCGGCAGGGGCGATGGGGGCGCCGTCCGGTTGGGAACTCATGCGAATTGCGCCGCGCAGCAGGCCAGCAGGGCGCGGGCGATGTATTTTTCCACGGACGAGACGGATACGCCCAGGCGCGCGGCGATGTCGGCATACGCCATGCCTTCGAGCTTGCACAGCAGGAAGGCGTCGCGCACCTTGGCTGGCAGGCTGGCGAGGATGGCGTCGATTTCCAGCAGTGTCTCGACGATCAGCGCGCGCATTTCCGGCGTCGGGACGGTCGCTTCCGGCTGCGCGGCGATGGCGTCCGCATAGGCGGCCTCGATATGCCGTCGGCGGAACAGGTCCACCACCAGGCCGTTGGCGATCTGCGCCAGATGCTGGCGCGATTCTTCCGGCTGGGGCGCGCGGCCCCGCGCGAGGATGCGCAGATACGTGTCGTGCGCCAGGTCGGCCGCATCGAAGGCGTTGCCCAGCTTGCGGCGCAGCCAGCCCTGCAGCCAGCCGTGATGGTCGCTGTACAGGATTTCGATTTGATGGTGCAGTTCCAGTTCCGGGCGTAGCATGCAACCTTTCCATGCCATGGTCCGCGGGACAGCGTGGCCTTGATGCGATTGAGAATTGTTCGTATTGTAGCCCGATTGCCGCGACTTGTGGCCCGGCAGTGGCGGGCCAGCAACGCTGTCGAGCCGGCATCAGGCCGGGATCAGCCTGATATCGGCCACCCGCTCGACCAGCCACACGCACGCCACCAGGGCAATCGCCAGCGAGCCCACGGTCAGCACTTGCCGGTACAGCCAGGTTTTGCGCAGCAGCCAGGCGAGGGGCAAGAAGGCGGCGACGATGGCCAGCTGGCCGATTTCCACGCCCACGTTGAAGCCCAGCAGGCTGGCCAGCAGCGAGCCTTGCGGCAAGCCCAGGTCGCGCAGCACGCTGGCAAAGCCGAAACCGTGGATCAGGCCGAAGGCGAACGCGGCCACGGGCCGCTTGCCCCGGAACAGGGGCATCAGGTTGTTCAGCGCGGCCAGGATCACGGAAGCGGCGATCGCCGACTCCACCCAGCGCGACGGCAGCGATACGAGCGACAGACTGGCCAGGCTCAGGGTGATGGAATGGGCGAGCGTGAACGCCGTGACGACTTTCAGCACGTCAAGGAAGGCCGCCTTCAGACCGTGCTGCTGCTCGCGCAAGCCCGGCAGCAGCACGGCCGGCAGCAGCAGCGACAGCAAAAACAAAATATGGTCGTAGCCGATCCAGATATGCCAGATGCCGTGTTTCACGTAGGCGCCGAACTGCGCCAGGCGGTCGGGCGCGGCCAGCGAAATGGTCTGGCGCGGGCTGTCCGGGTCGAAGATGGCCGTTTGCGTGGCGCCGCCGCTATCGATCTTGAGCAGCCCCTTGTGCTGCGGATCGAGGTCGGCGAACAGCGTGTAGCCAATGGTCACACTGGCCGGCGCAGCGCCGCCCGGGCAAGTGGCCTGGAAGCGCAGCACGTTGTAGGCGCCGTCCGTGTGGCTGTCGACCAGCTGTTCGATGGCTTGCAAGGGGCAGACGCCCTGGTCGCTGGCCAGCTGCAGGCGCTGCAGCGCATAGGCGGCAATCGCCGCATGGCGCGCGCGGATTTCATCCCAGGTCAGCGCGCCGTCGCCATTGCCATCGAGGCCGATGGCGAAATCGAGGTCGCGCAGGGCGATATCCCATTGCCCCTTGATCTGCTGGCCGTGCACGGTCAGGCTCAGATAGCTGTCGCTGGGCTTGTGGGCTTGCGCGGGTGCCAGCCAGGCGCACAGGAGCAGGATGAACAGGCAGCGCTTTACAGCACACCTCACAGCACACCTGCTTTCCTGATAATACTGACTTTTTGCCCATCCTGCGGGCCCAGCTGCCTGACGAGGCGCTGCAGAGCCACGTCTTCCACGCCGTTGGCCCCGATCCAGGTCAGCACCGGTTGCGCGGCGCCGTCATTGTGCGCGGCCAGGGCCGCTTCGAGCAGGATGCGCATGTCGGGCACTTCCTTCTGGATGGCCCAGTTCTGCTGCGCCAGCCGCAGGGCGGACGGCACATCTTTTTGCAAAAACAGGGCGAAACGGGCTTGCTCGCGCTGGTGCACGGTGTCGCCCCGCTGCATGGCGGCGGTGAAGCGGGCCGCCAGCTCGGCCTTGGCCGCCTGGAATGCCGCTTGCTGGCCGGGCAGCGATTGCAGGGCCAGCGCGTAACGCAGCAGCAGGGCGTCGATGCGCTGCCGGTCCTGCAGCAGCTGGACGACTTCCTGCGGACGCTGCCGGTCGAGCAGGAAATCCGCGTAGGCACCCAGCAGATAGCTGTCGCGCGGCTGCCGCGCCAGTGCCTTGGTGTAGCGCGCCTCGGCCAGCGTTGAATCTCCGCGCCGCGTGGCCATTTCCGCCAGCAGGGTGGCGGCCCAGCTTTCCAGCTCGGGCGCCGCGCCGGCACTTCTTTGCAGGGTCAGGTCCAGCAGGCGCTCGCTGGCGGCGGCGCGGCCCGTGACGCTGGCGATATTGGCAAGGCAGGTGACGGTGACCAGCTGCGTGGAAAGCGCCGACAGCCGGGCGCAGCTGGCGGTCGCCTGCGCGTAATCGCCCTTCACGGTGAGCACGGTGGCGCGCGTCAGCCAGGCCTGGCCATTCGCCGGTTCCTGCGCGATGACGGCGTCGAGGTCTTGCAGGGCGAGACCGAACTTGTGGGTGCTTTGCAATATGGTGGCGCGCAGCAGGCGCACGGGCAGGGGCGGTGCCGCTTGCCGCCACCAGGGCGCCAAGGCCGCTTGCGCGTAGCCGAGGTAGCGCGGGTCCGTTTCGCTGCGCGCCAGGGCGATGTAGCGCTGCGCCAGGCTTGCCGCCAAGGCCAGGTCTTGCGGCGTAGCATTCAATTGCTGGCGCAGGCCGCGCAGCTCGCTCTGCGTGGAATCGGCGCGGCGCGGCAGCTGTTCGATGACGGCGCCGCCGTCTTTCGGCGTGTAGGGCGCGGCCTGGGCCAGCAGGGGCAGGCAGGCGCACAGCAGGGAAATCGGTGTTTTCATCATGGATGCCATCAACAGTCATTGATGCGGGCGCCGGAGAGCGGACTCCCCGGCGCCCGCGAGGGCCTTACAACGGCACCGGTTCCGTGTCTTCCGGCGACGTCGCCATGATGGCGTCGATGGCGACGCCATCCTTGTCATCGCTGGTGGTCAGGATGACGTTGCTGACGGCCACATAAAACGCATCGAGCAAGACCACGGGCGGCGGCGTGGTGCCGCCGTTGCCGTTATCGCCGTCGTGGCTGCTGCTGCCGCCACCGCAGCCGGCCAGCAGGGCCGCGAGCGCCAGGGCGCCGATCAGATAGAGCTTTTTCATCGCGTTCTCCTTGTTACTGCTGTGGCGAACCGGCCACGGGCGTTTTCAGGTAAGGGAAACCCGCCGTGAAGAAGGTTTCATCCAGGAAAGCGCCGTCCGTGAAGTGCAGGGCGCCGGCCGGTGCGTCGGCCGGGGCGCAGCCGATGTTCAAGGTGCACAGCTTGCCCATGGCCACGCGCAGCACCACGTCGACCACGTCGTCGCCAGGGCGGCGGCCGTTCGGGAAGCCCGCGTTATCGCCGCCGATGACGCCCAGGCGGTTTTGCGCACCGACGTTGGTGGGCGCGATCGACGTATTCAGGCGCAGCATTTCCGATGCCGTCACGGTGACGGGCTGGTTCACGCCCTTGATGCCCGTCAAAAAGGTGGCCACCAGGTCGTTGCGGGGGAAGTTGGTGGGCGCCTTGGCGCCTGCCGAGCCGAACAGTACTTCCACCAGCGCCGGCGCTGTCGGGTTGGTGACATAGTCGGCAAACTGCGCGTCGCCCGACGGTTTGCTGGCGTTGAAGCGGTCTTTGTCCTTCAGGCCGATGACCAGTTCATTCACCAGCGGCATGCCCAGGCGCGACACTTGCACCCACGCGCCGCCTTCCTTCGAGGCCGCGGTGCTGCCCGGCGCCGGGTTCAGCAGACGTCCCTGGCGCAGGCTGGCCGTGGTCCAGCCGCCGATGACGGGGTCGCTGCCGGCCGTGAGGCAGGCGGTCGGCACTTCCATCTCGATGGCCGTGACGTTCTTGCGTGCCAGGTCATCCTTGGCGGCCGACTCCGCATTCGCGGCAAACTCCGTGGCGGGCGCCTTGATGTTGATCAAGTCGAACGTTTCGCCCAGGTTCACCACGAACGGGTCTTTGCGCTGGCCGACGAACATGCGCGCCGGCGTGGCGCAGCCGGGGATGTTGACCGTGTAGACGTGCTGCGCGGCATACGCGGCATAGTTGGGGATGGACTTGGTGCCAATGTAGTCGACGGGCTTGTCGAACGTCGTGCCGCCGCCCGTGGCGTTGGTCACGGCGCTGCGCGTGCCCGAGCGGCGGTCGCCCCGCACCACCGTCACGCTGTAGGTTTCGCGCACGTTCAGGCCGGCCGGGTTGACGGAATCGATGGCGCCGCCGTTGATGACGAGCGGAATCGACACTTTCTTGCCGCCCACGGTGAACTGGCCGTCCTTGATGGTGTTGTTGAAGCGGAACTGGAAGGTGAGGTCTTCCTTGCCGTCGCCATTGTTGTCGATATGGATTTCGTACAGGGCGTTCGGGTCCATGGCGAAATAGTTGGGTCCGCCATAGGCGTCCTGCAGGGGAATATAGTCGGCCACCAGGGTGGTGTAGGCGCCGCGGCCCGCTTCATAGCTGCGGAACATATAGAAGTCGGTGGCGTCGACTTTGGGGTTTTGCGTGATGAACGGCGCTTCGCGGTGGCTGGAAGCGTACGCGGCTGGCGCGATGGCCAAAGTGAAGGAAACGGCGAGCAGGTTGCCCAGGAGTGCGGCGCCCAGTGCGGTTTTCGAGTATGACAATGACATTTCGATTCTCCCGATTTTTGTTGGCGTTGACAGACAAGTTCAAGAAACTGCAGGCTGCCTGGCTTATACGAACGGCTACAAAAAACGGATTCAACTCTTTGTCAAAGTCTGCAACTGACCTTGTAGGCCCCCTACCAGGCCAGCACTTTGGGACCGAGGGCGGCGCCGATGGCGGTCGGCACCAGCATGCCCAACACGTACCAGAAGCCGACGAAGCTGGCCGCCAGCTCCGGGCAATGCAGGCAATACACGAGGGCAGCCATGGCGCCGGCGGCAAATCCGGCGGCGGCGCCCGCCAGACGCAGGCGCGTGGGCGCCAGCTGGCGCATCAGGTGCAGCACGGCGGCCAGGATGGGCAGCGAGAGCATGGCGATCAGCAGGGGGCAGCTGCGCCAGGTGGCGCCCCAGAACAGCTCGGCCCGCTGTTCGGGCGGGGCTTCGTTCAGGATGATGGCGCCCAGCGCCCACATCAGCAGCACGGGCATGGCGAGCAGCAGGGGCAGGGCGCTTGTGTTGGCGCCCGGCACGCACAGGCGGCGGCTGACGTGCCAGGCCGCCAGGCACAGGCACACGACAAAGCCCACCTTGATCCAGAAGTCGGGCAGCTGGGCCAGCTGTTCCAGGTTGGGCCGCACGCCCAGCAGCATGGCCATCAAGGCCACGCTGGCCAGCAGGGCGGCGCCCAAGGTGCCTGCGGCGCGCCAGTGCGTGCCGGGCGGTGCCGCGGCGGCCACGTCCGGGCCGCTGGCCAGCATGGCGATCAAGTCATCGGTTTTCATGGTGCGCTTCCTTCTATCCTTAAATGGGCCGCCAGTGCTTTCAAGCCGCGGTGCACGGCCACCTTGACGCTGGCTTCCGAAATGTCCATGGCGGCCGCTGTGTCGCGCACGGACCAGCCGTCGAGCTTGGTATGCACGATGGCGTCGCGCTGCTGCGCCGGCAAGGTGGCAAGCAGCTTGCCCAGGTCGCGGCTGGCCTCGGCCGCCTCGGCATCGGCGCTGGAAAACAGTTCCTGCGCGCTATCTTCTTCGTCATACGGCAAGTGCTGCGCCTCGCGCCGCCCGTGCCGGCGCAGCCAGTCGATCATCTTGTAGCGCGCGATCGCATGGATCCACGACGTCAGCGGCACGCCCGTGTCATATGTCAAGCGCTGGTTGTGGATGGCTAATAAACATTCCTGCACCAGGTCTTCCGCCTCGTCCGGCCAGCGCTGCAGGCGGCGCCGGAAAAACGCGCGCAAATGGGCGCTGCTTGCCTGCAAGAAACTGCGATACGCCGCCGCATCGCCATCGAGGCCGCGCAGCATCAAGCCGTGCAGCCGCAATTCCGTGCCGTGCAACTGCTCGCTTATTGGTATTCGTTGCATGCAAGCCTTTGGTGACAGGCGTTGAAAAAAATAAATCTTAAATTATTTGAGGGTGGCTGTAACCAATCCGCACGGTGCGGCGAATTGACAGGCAAGCACGCTTCCTATTTTTAATATACCGGTGAAAGACCATGGACATCAAGCAGCGCCTTGCAACATTACTTTTACCCTTGCTGAGCATGGCTGTGGTAGCGCCGGCCATGGCGCAGATGGCTTCCGGCCAGCGCTGCGAAGTCAAAAGCGGTGCGCAGACGGCGGCGCTGGTGGAGCTGTACAGCAGCGAAGGCTGCTCCAGCTGCCCGCCCGCCGACCAGCGCCTGAACGCCTTGCGCAAGGAAGCGGGGACGGCCAGCCTGGTCGTGCCGCTGGCCCTGCACGTCACGTACTGGGACCAGATCGGCTGGACGGACCCGCTGGCGCAGGCGCAATTCGATGCGCGCCAGGCCGAGCTGTTGCGCCACCAGCCGCGCCATGTGGCCTATACGCCCCAGTTTTTCGTGGGCGGCACGGAATTGCGCGGCTGGGATACGCAGTTGCCGGCCGCCATCCGACGCATCAACGCGACCGCCGCGCCCGTCGCTATCCGCCTG
Source organism: Janthinobacterium sp. FW305-128 (assembly GCF_020858135.1). Classification (NCBI taxonomy): domain Bacteria; kingdom Pseudomonadati; phylum Pseudomonadota; class Betaproteobacteria; order Burkholderiales; family Oxalobacteraceae; genus Janthinobacterium; species Janthinobacterium sp. FW305-128. The sequence continues at coordinate 206,438 of NZ_JACYMK010000002.1, forward strand.
TCCGCCGCGCCGGCGCCGGGTGGCAAGCTGCTGCTGGAAGCCGATGCCAGCGCAGCGGACGCGCGGACGGGCGGCCAGCTGTATGTGGCCGTCAGCGAAAGCGGCATCGTCTCGACCGTGCTGCGCGGCGAAAACCGGGGCGCTACCCTGCATCACGATGCAGCCGTGCGCCTGTGGCTGGGGCCGCTTGCGCTGGCGCAAGGCCGCGCCCGGCTGCGCCGCGAAGTCAGCCTGCCCGCCAGCTGGCGCCCGGAAAACCTGCAAATCGTCGCCTTCGTGCAGCGGGCCGACAGCAGCGCCATCCTGCAAGCCGTCAGCACGGCATCCTGCGCGAAGGGGGTGATGTGATGAACGGACAAGCAAGCGTGATCCACCCCGCCTGGCTGCGCCTGACGCACTGGCTCAATGCCGTGGCCGTGGTGGTGCTGGCCACCAGCGGCTGGCGCATCTACAACGCGGCGCCATTCTTCCCCTTCGAGTTGCCACGCGCGCTGACCCTGGGCGGCTGGCTGGGCGGCGCCCTGCAATGGCATTTCGCCGCCATGTGGCTGCTGGTGGGCAATGGCCTGCTGTATCTGGTCATCAATATCGTCTCGGGACGGCTGCGGCGCCAGTTCTTTCCCCTCTCGCCGCGAGCGCTGCTGGCCGATTTCATCGCCGCGCTGAAGGGCAAGCTGGCCCATGCGGACCCGCGCCGCTACAACATGGTGCAGCGCGCCGCCTACCTGTTCGTCATGCTCGATTGCATCGTGCTGGTGCTGTCCGGCCTGGTGCTGTGGAAATCCGTGCAGTTTCCCCTGCTGCGCGAGCTGATGGGCGGCTATGACAGCGCGCGCCGGGTCCACTTCATCGCCATGGCGCTGCTGACGGGCTTTGTGGGCGTGCACCTGCTGATGGTGGCACTGGTGCCGCGCACCCTGGTCGCCATGCTGCGCGGCCGCTAAGGAGATGAGCATGAAAAAATCCATCCTCGTGCAAGAGCAGGGCCAGGCCATGCTGGCCGACGCCTTGCGCCAGATCAAACAACCGTCGCGCCGCCTGTTTTTGCAGCGCAGCCTGACCCTGGGCGGCCTGTCCCTGCTGACGGGTTGCAACGCCAGCGACCCGTCCAGCATCGAGACGGCCCTGACGACGGTCTCGCGCTTCAACGACCGGGTGCAGGGCTGGCTGTTCGACCCCAACAAACTGGCGCCCACGTATCCGGACTCCATGATCACGCGGCCGTTTCCCTTCAACGCCTATTACGGCGAGGATGAGGTGGAACAGGTCGATGGCGACGCCTGGCGCCTGGAGTTGAGCGGCTTGATCGCCGACAAGAAGCCGTGGACCCTGCCGCAGCTGCGCGCCTTGCCGCAGGAAACGCAGGTCACGCGCCACATCTGCGTGGAAGGCTGGAGCGCCATCGGCAAGTGGGGCGGCGTGCCGTTTTCCCACTTCCTCAAGCGCGTGGGCGCCGACACGACGGCCAGATACATCGGCTTCCAGTGCGCCGACGATTATTTTACGAGCATCGACATGGCCACGGCCCTGCATCCGCAAACCATCATGGCCTTGACCTACGACGGCCAGGAATTGCCGCCGAAATACGGCTACCCGATGAAATTGCGCATGCCGACCAAGCTGGGCTACAAGAACCCCAAGCACATCCAGGCCATTTTTGTCACGAATACCTACCCGGGAGGGTATTGGGAGAATCAGGGCTACAACTGGTTCGGCGGTTCCTAGGAAGGCCGGGGAGCCGGCCAGGGCGGCGTTGCATTGCCTTGTCGTACTAGTCTACTGCCTGCGGCAATGCGCCTGGCCCTGACCACCTCCCGGCCTTCCTTATGTTCAGCAGCAAGCAGCACCCTGTAGCGCAGCAATAGTTTTACCACCGGGCAATCTCGCCCATCCAACACTGAGACAAGGACATATCATGAAAACCACCATTACCACCTTCGCCGCCATCATCGCTTCCGCCATCCTCATGTCGGGCGCCGCGTTTGCCCAGGACGCCATGCAGAAAGACGCGATGGCCAAGCCTGCCTCGGCCGACGCCATGCACAAGGATGCGATGGACAAGGACGGCATGCACAAGCCGATGGCCAAGAAACACATGAAAAAGGATCACATGGCCAAGGATGGCATGGCAAAAGATGCCATGGGGAAAGACGGCATGAAAAAGGATGAAATGAAAAAGGATGAAATGAAAAAGGATGAAATGAAAAAGGATGGCATGGCCAAGGATGCGATGGCCAAGTAGCGCAGGGGCCTGGCGCCGTCAACGCGATGGCGCCAGGCCGCGCGCGTCTTCCAGCGTTCACCCATGCTGCCGCATGATGCGAAGTTATTAATTGGTGTAAGCTGGACGCCTCCTGATTTCCCGCATGCACAGTCATGACCGAACCGTCCGTTGCCACGCTGTCCCCCGAAGCACATCCTTCCGATAAATCGATCCGTCGCCGCTCGCTGTTCGCCGCCTGCAGCGCGCATGCCGTGCATGACGGCTTGACGGACGTGATCTATGTGCTGCTGCCCATCTGGCAAGCGCAGTTTGCCATCAGCTACGCCATGGTGGGGCTGTTGCGCGGGTCGTACTCGGGCATGATGGCCGGTTTCCAGCTGCTGGCCAGCCGGCTGGCCAGGCGCTGGGGACGCGAGCGCATGCTGGTGGGCGGCACGGCGCTGGCCGGCGTCGCCTACCTGATCGCGGGGCAGGCGGGCGGCCTGGCCGTGCTGCTGATCGCCTTGCTGCTGGGCGGCCTGGGCGCCAGCACCCAGCATCCGCTGGCGTCTTCCATCGTCACCGACACGCACGAGGCGGGCGGCGGCGTCAAGGAAGCGTTGTCGCACTACAATTTTGCCGGCGATATCGGCAAGACCCTGATTCCCGCGCTGGTGGGCTTGCTGTTGTTGGTGTGCAGCTGGCAAGCCAGCGTCTCTCTGCTGGGCTTGCTGGGCCTGGCGGCGGCTGGCTTGCTGTGGTGGCTGCTGCCGAAGCCGGAAGAGATCCAGGCCAGCCAGAAGAAGGCGGTCAAACCCATCGCCGGCAGCGGCGCCAAAGGCAGCTTTCGCGCGCTGCTGGCCACGGGCACCCTGGACAGCGCCGTGCGCATGGGTTTTCTCACTTTTTTGCCATTTCTGCTGAAAAGCAAGGGAGCGGGCACGGCCGGCATCGGCGTGGCGCTATCGCTGCTGTTCGTGGGCGGCGCCTTCGGCAAGCTGCTGTGCGGTTATCTGGGCGCGCGCATCGGCATGATGAAGGCCGTGTGGCTGACGGAATCGATGACCTCGCTGCTGATCGTCGCGGCCCTGTGGCTGCCGCTGGCCGGCATCATGGCCATGCTGCCCCTGCTGGGGCTGGCGCTGAACGGCACCTCGTCCGTGCTGTACGGCGTGGTGCCGGAACTGGCCGAGCCAGGCAAGCGCGAGCACGCGTTTGCCCTGTTCTACACGGGCAGCATCGGCGGTGGCGCGCTGTCGCCCGTGCTGTTCGGCGCGCTGGGCGACCATACCAGCGTGCCCACGGCCTTGCTGGCGCTGGCGGCCGTATTGCTGCTGACCTTGCCGCTGGCGTGGAAGGTGCAGCGGGGCCTGGCGCATGGCGGCGCCGCATGACAGGATGCCTCGCATGAGTCTGCCATTGCCGCGCGACAAACACGATACGCAGAACGCGCAAGCCCTGACCGCCTTGCCATGGGAGGAAATCCGTCCCGCCATGCCGCAGATCCTCGAGTGGGTGCAGGATGCGAACTGGCCCGTGGCCGCCATCCTCCTGCCTTATCTGGCCGGTATCGGCCCACGCCTGGCTCCGTATCTCAAGACGGTGCTGGCCAGCGACGATGAACAGTGGAAATATGTTGTTCTGCTGGGCATCGTGCGCCATTCCCCCGGGCTTGCTACCGCGGTGGACGGGCAATTGCAGCGTTTCGCCCTGGCGCCAACGGCTGCCGAGCTGGAAGAAGGCGTGGCCGAGGCGGCCCGGGAGATTTTGGCGGGCAGCGGCGCTGGTGCGGCGTGACTTGCCCGCCAGCACCTGCATCGTCTACACTCGCCGCATGAAAAATTTTGAAAAGCGGCGCGACCGCTATGACTTGTTCCGCGCGTTCGACAATCCCCTCGTCAACATCAATTTCCAGCTCGACGTGCCCGATTTCCGCCCCTGGTGCAAGGAACGGAACATTCCCGTGTTTCACTTTTTCCTGTTTTGCCTGCTCAATACGGTCAGGGAAATCGATAATTTCATGTACCGCATCTGCCAGGGCGAAGTGATCCGTATCGACGATTTTCCCGCGTCCTACACCGTCATCAACGGCGACGAGAACCTCAATTACACGCGTTTTACGATGACGGACCAGCTCGATCTCTTCATCGAACGCAGCCTGGAAGCGAAACGCATCGCCGAAGCGAGCTGCGCGCTGATCAACACGGGCGAGGGAGAGACCGAGCGCGAGCAGCGCAACAATATCTTCATCACCTGCCTGCCATGGCTGGAGCTGGCGGCCATCGAGCACCCGATCTGCCGCCACCGCGACGCCGACATCCCGACCTTTACCTGGGGCAAATTCGGCCCGCCGCAGGACGATGGCCGCATGCGGATACCGTTTTCGGCGCAGGCCCATCACGGCTTTGTCGACGGCTACCATGTGCAGAAACTGGCGCAGGCGCTGGCGCAGCGCATCGCCGCCATCATTGCCTAGGCTAAATAGTCGCTGGGCGCCCGGCCCAGCACGCGGCGGAAGGCGGCCGTAAAAGCGCTGGGGCTGGCATAACCGAGATCGAGCGCGACCCGGGTGACGGCTTGTCCTTCGGCCAGCCGGGTGATGGCGGCCAGCAGGCACGCTTGCTGGCGCCATTGGGCAAAGGCCAGCCCCGTCTGGGCGCGGAACTGCCGCGTAAACGTGCGCCGGCTCATGCCCACCTGCGCGGCCATCGCATCGAGGCCGCTGTCCAAGCTCGGCTGTTGCAGCAACTCCATGCACAGCCGCGCCAGCCTGGCATCCTGCGGCAGGGGCGCGCTCAGGGGCAGGGGCCTGGCAGCGGCGATCTCGTCAAGCAGCAAGGCCATCAACCGCCCGGCGCGCGACGCCTGCACATACAAGGCTTCCACGGTCACGGCTTCGGCCAGCAGCTGGCGCAGCAGCGGCGTGGCATCGAGCACCTGGCAATCGGATGGCAAATCCATGCTGGCGATGGCGTCCGGGGCGATAAACACATTGTGCATGGTCACGGCGCCATGCATGCGCATGCCGTGCACCAGTCCGGCCGGTACCCAGCAAGCCCGTTGCGGCGGCACCAGCCAGTTGCCCTGCGGCGTGTGCACGCTGATGACGCCGCGCGCCGCATAGGCGAATTGCCCGCGCGCATGGCTGTGACTGGGAAATATCTCGCCGGGAGCATAGTCGCGCGCCGTGGCGATCAGTGTGCGCGGCACTTCCGTATAAAAATCATCCATGGCCCGTACTCTACAGTATTTGACCTGCCATCGAAAGCGGGCCGTTGCCTGTGCCACTACCATGCAGACTTTTCCTTCAAGGATGCATATGCACAATACCTATCATCGCGTGGGCCATGGTCCCCACGCCGTCATCGTCCTGCACGGCTGGTTTGGCGACGCGCACGCGTTCGCGCCCATGGAAACGGCCCTCGATGGCGGCGCCTTCAGCTATGTCTTCATGGACAATCGCGGCTATGGCGGCATGCGCGGCGCGGCGGGCGAGTATTCGATGGAAGAGGTCGCCCGTGACGCGCTGGCCTTGGCCGATGCGCTGGGCTTTGCCACATTCAGCGTGGTCGGTCACTCCATGGGCGGCATGGCGCTGGAACGGCTGGCCTTGCTGGCGCCCTTGCGTTTGCGCAAGCTGGTGGCCGTGGCGCCCGTGCCCAGCTGCGGCGTGGCGCTGCAGGGGCCGGCCCGGCAACTGTTTCTCGATGCCAGCGCGAACATCGATGCGCGGCGCGCCATCATCGATCGCAGCACGGGCGGGCGCTTGTCAGCTACCTGGCTGGGCTGGAAGGCGCAGTATTCGTGGGAAAGTTCGGATCAGGCCGCGTTCGCCGCCTATTTTCTCGCGTGGAGCGAAACGGATTTCAGCGGCGAAGTGCAGGCAACGGCGTCGAAACTGCCCTTGCTGGCGCTGGTGGGGGAACACGACCCCCGTTTCGATGCGGACTTGATGCGTTGCACGTATCTGGCGTGGTATCCGCAAGCCCGGCTGGAGGTGCTGGGCAATGCGGGACACTATCCGATGAATGAAGCGCCGCTGGCCCTGGCGGCCAGCATCGAGGCGTTTCTATCGGCGCAGTGACCTTATGCTGCCTTGCTGCGCAGGCGCAGCAGGCTCAGGCCCAGCAGCACGAAGGCGCCGCCCGTGATGCGGTTGAACAGCTTGGCGCGGCCCGGCGTTGCCAGCTGGGTTTTCAGCAGGCGCGCCAGGTTGGCATAGAACAGATGGGCCAGCATGGCGCAGGCGACGAACGAGGTCGTCAGCACGGTGAACTGGATGGCCACCGGCTCGCCCGGCGTGATGAATTGAGGGAACAGGGCCGAAAAGAACAGGATGGCTTTCGGATTGGTCAGCGCGACCGTCAAGCCCTGGCGGAAGAGTTTCCAGAATGAATTTGGATTCGCCGCGCCTTGCACCACGGGCGCATCGGCCACGACGCTGGTCTTGCTGCGCCATTGCTTGATGCCCAGGAACACCAGATACAGGGCGCCGGCCAGTTTCAGCAGCATGAAGGCCGTGGCCGAGGTGGCCAGCACGACGCCCATGCCGGCCATGGCCACGCCGGAAATGATGAACAAGCCAAAACCATTGCCCATGCTGCTGATCATCGCGCGGCGCGGGCCGACGGCGATGGCATTCGAGATGGCCAGCAAGACGGCCGGGCCGGGAGAAAACGTGACGAGCAGGGCGACGCTGCAGAAAAGCAGCCAGTTCGAGAGATGCATGGATGTTCCTGGTGGGGCCGAAGCCGGATTGGGGAGTCAAAACATGTCTATTGTACGAAGTTTTCGGCTCCCGTGTCAGCGGCCCCGGCCTGAATCCGGCTCAAGGTCAGGCAAACAGGCTGGCGACCACATGGTTGATGGCCGCGCCGCCGGCGATCAGCCAGCAGAACAGCAGGCCGGCCAGCAGCAGGGGCTTGATGCCGGCGCGGCGGATGGCCGACATGTGCGTCGTCAAGCCCAGGGCTGCCATAGCCATGGCCAGCAGGGCCGTGTCGATGTCGGTGATGGTGGCGACCGTGCCCGCTGGCAACAGGCCCAGCGAATTGAAGGCCACCACGGCAATAAAAATGAAGGCAAACCAGGGGATGGCCAGCTTGGCCGCCTTGTCGTGGCTGCCACCTTTGGCCTTGCCGCGCGCCAGCAGGGCCGACAGGATGACCAGGAACGGTGCCAGCATCATCACGCGCACCATCTTGGCGATCACGGCCGCATTCGCCGCCTCTTGCCCGATCGACTTGCCGGCCGCCACGACTTGCGCCACCTCATGCACGGTCGAACCGATGTACACGCCAAACGCCGTGGGCGTGGCGCCCAGCACTTGCCAGCCCAGGTTCAGCTGGTACAGCACGGGATACAAAAAGATGGCGATGGTGCCGAACACCACGACGGTCGAGACGGCGACAGTGACATCTTCGCTGCGCCCCTTGACGACGGGCTCCGTCGCCATCACGGCCGCCGCGCCGCAGATCGAACTGCCCGCGCCGATCAGAATGGCGCTGTTGCGTTCCAGCTTGAACACCCTGGTGCCGAGGAACATGGCCAGGCCAAACGTGGACGCCAGCACCAGCGCGTCAATGGCGATGCCGGCCAGGCCCACCTGGCCGATATCCTGGAACGTCAAGCGGAAGCCATACAGGATGATGCCAAGACGCAATAATGTCTGCTTGGAAAAAGCCACGCCCGCACCGCAGGTGGGCGCCAGGCTGCCATACACGCTGTTGCCCAGCACAATGCCCAGCATGATGGCCAGGGTCAGGGCGCTCATGCCGTGGCTTTGCATCCATTCCAGCTTGCCCAGCGCGATGGCGCCCCAGGCGATCAGGCCGCTCAGCAGCAGGCCCGGCAGGAGGCGGCCATAGCGGTCGCTGAAACTGGTGGTATTAGTTGTTGAGAGAGAAGACATGCCGTACTCCATGTTTTTATGCGTATGACATGACTGTACAGTTCCTCGATTAAATGGTAAAACGGATTGTTTTTGTATGTTTAACCTGAAAAATAGGTAAATCAGATGGCTTTGACTTTGCGGCAACTGCAGATTTTCCTGGCCGTGGCGGACACGGGCAGCACCAGCGCGGCCGGCGAGCTGATTGCGCTGTCGCAATCGGCCACCAGCGCGGCCCTGAACGAGCTGGAAACCTTGTTGGGCGCGCAGCTGTTCGACCGGGTCGGCAAGCGATTGCTGCTCAACGACAATGGCCGCCTGCTGTTGCCGCAGGCGCGGCAGATGCGCGACGCGGCCGCCAGCATCGAGCGCCAGTTTGCGGGCGCCGACCCGTCCGTACCCGTCAGCCTGCAGATCGGCGCCAGCACGACCATCGGCATCTATCTGTTGCCGCAGATCCTGGCCCAGGCGTCGCAGCAGTACGGGCGCAGCATCCCGCAGGTGACGATTGCCAACACGGCCGACATCGCCGCCGCCGTGGCGGAGTTCCGTGTCGATATCGGCCTGATCGAAGGGCCGTGCCATGAGGCGGGCTTGCTGGTGGAACCGTGGCTGACGGACCAGATGCTGATCGTGGCCGCACCCACGCACCCGCTGGCGCAGCTGCATCATCTGCTCAGCTTTGCGGAGCTGAACCAGGCGGGCTGGCTGTTGCGCGAGGCGGGCTCCGGCACGCGCGAAGCCGTGGAGCAGGCACTGGTGCCGTATCTGCACTATCTGCGCGCCGCAGGCGAATTCAGCAATTCTGAAGCGATCAAATATGGCGCGGCGGCCGGTCTCGGCATCGCCTGCCTGTCGCGGGTAGTGGTGGCCGATCTGCTGGCCAGCGGACAACTGGTCGAGCTGGAAACCATGCTGCCGCCCCTGGAACGCAATTTCTATCTGATCCGCCAAGCCAAAAAGATCCTCTCGCCCCGTTTGACAGGTTTTCTGGAACTGTGCCGCCACGCCTCGCGCATGGCTTGACGTTTTTCCATATATGGAATAAATTCCCTTATATGGAAAATTTGATGCTCACAGAGAGCGAAACGGAACAGCGCCTGGCGGCGCGATTAAAACAGTTGCGCGTGGAGCGGGGCTGGTCGCTGGACCAGCTGGCCAGTGCCAGCCAGGTCAGCCGCGCAACCTTGTCGCGCCTGGAAAATGGCGAAGGCAGCCCGACGACAGCCGTGCTGGGCAAGCTGTGCGCCGCGTATGGCCTGGCCATGTCGCGCCTGCTGCGCATGGTCGAGGACGATTTTCCGCCCCTGCTGCGGCGGGCGGAACAAACCGTGTGGACGGACCCGGACACGGGCTTTGTCCGCCGCTCCGTCTCGCCCCCGTCGCGCGCGCTGGCCGGCGAAGCGCTCGAATGCGAGCTCGGCGCGGGCGTGACGATCAGCTATGCCGCCTCGCCCCGGCCCGGCATGGAACATCATCTGCTGCTGCAGGAGGGCAAGCTCAACGTGACGGTCGACGGCCGCTCCCACGATTTGATGCCCGGCGATTGCCTGCGCTACCAGTTGCATGGCGCCAGCGCGTTCACGACGCCAGCCGACAGCGGCGCCCGCTATTTTTTGTTCATCGTCTGAGGTTGATATGTCCCCATCGCTACGCCATTTTTCGTCCGCCGATATTCTTGTACGCCTGCCGGAACTGGGCGCCTTGCTGCAAGACTGCGTGCACGACGGCGCCAGCATCGGTTTTATCCTGCCGTTCGATACGGCGGCCAGCCAGGCTTTCTGGACGGATAACGTCTTGCCGGCCGTCACGCGCGGCGTGCGCCTGCTGCTGGTGGCCGAAGTGGAAGGCAAGGTGGCCGGTGCCGTGCAGCTGGATTGGGATACCAATCCCAACCAGGCGCACCGGGCCGAAGTGCGCAAGCTGCTGGTCGCGCCCGCTTTCCGCCGGCATGGCATCGCCCGCCAGTTGATGCGGGCGCTGGAAGAACAGGCGCGGCAGCTGCCGTGCAGCCTGCTGACCCTGGACACGCGCAGCGGCGACCATGCGCAATCGCTGTATTTGTCGCTCGGCTACGTGGTGGCGGGCTGCATCCCCGCCTATGCGCTGGCGCCGGCCGGCGACCGGCTGGACGCCACCACCATCCTGTACAAGCAACTGCAGCATTGACCTGGCAAAGGGAACTCATGCATTGCAAGGACCGCATGTTGCCGCTGCCAGCCAATGTCGGCTGGCTTGTTGCCAGATAAAATCACCCGTCTGATTACAGAACCGTCCTACCTCGATACCCGGCATCGTCCGACTGGCGTGTGCCGGTGCCGCGCCTACACTGTTCTTTGATAGACCCGGCGGCGGGTCCTTTCTTCTTACAGGAGGCTGATATGGCGAATATCCAGGCAGGATCGGACGGTGCGGCAAAACAGGAAATGTCGGCAAAGCGCTTGAACGTGGTCGACTGGATCTCCATGATCCTCTTGATCGTGGGCGGCTTGAACTGGGCGCTGGTGGGCCTGTTCGATATCGACATCGTGGCCCGCATCCTCGGTGCCATGACGGCGGCTTCGCGCGGCGTGTACGTGCTGGTGGGGCTGGCGGCGCTGTATTCCATTTACCTGTGCCTGCGCAAGTTCCCGGCCAAATCCTAGACGGGAGGATACATGCCTGTTGGTGCAAGCCCCAAGCGTGAACGCGAATTCAAGAAGCTGGAACGCGATTTCAAGCAGGAAGGACGTTACCCGGGCCGCGAGGAAGAGGTTGCGGCGCGCATCGTGAACAAGCAAAGGGCGCAGTCGGGTGAAACCAGGCAAGCGCAGGAGCGGAAAAAAGCCGGCGGCGCTGCCCCGGAGGCGTCACCGTCTGACTTGCCCATCGCCGGCTACCAGCAACTGACGGTGGCGCAGATCCGCGGCAAGCTGGACGGCCTGTCCGCTGCCCAGCGCAAGCGGCTGCGCGCTTATGAGGCGGCACACAAGAAGCGCAAGGGTGTGCTGCAAGCGCTGGAGGCTTGAGTTGGCGTCATGAGCTGGATGCGGTGTCCGGCTGTCCATGCATGCGTTATGGGACGGCTTGCTGCGTGCGCAGGTAGGCCAGCAAGTCGGCCACTTGCTGCGCATTGCCGATGCCCCAGAAGCGCATGTTATTGCCGGGAATGAAATCGCTGGGCGCCTTGAGGAAGGCGGCCAGGTTTTGCTCGGTCCAGACAATATTCGCGTTTTTCATGGCCGCCGAGTATTTGTAGTCGGTAGTGGCGCCGGCCTTGCGGCCGATCACGCCCGTCAGCTTGGGGCCGAAGCCGCCGCGCGCCGATGGTCCCACCTGATGGCAGGAAGCGCATTTGCGAAATGCTGCCTTGCCCGCTTCGGCATTGCCGGTGAGGGGGGCGGGAGCGGCAGCCTGCGCGACGGCTGCTGGCGCCAGCAGCAGGGCTGCAGCGGCCAGAGGGAAGAGCAGGCGACAAAGAAAGGTGGATGTCATCGGTGAGGCGGGCATGCAATGCGTGGCAAACGATGACGCATTTTACAGGCGCACATCAAAATCTGCCCGCCAGCACGACATGGATGCGAGGAAGCGGCGCACGACGGATGCAATACCGCTAGCGCTTGCCGCCCTGTGCGCCCAGCGCCGCCATGGCCGACGCAAACACGATGCAGGCGATGGCCAGCCACTGGGTCAGGCTCAGCAATTCTCCCAGCACCGCCATGGCGGCCAGCGCGCTGACGGCCGGCGCCGCGCTGCTGAACATGCCGAACACCCCTTGCGGCAAGCGGCGAAGGGCAAAGATTTCCAGAGAGTACGGCAGGGCGCTGGACAGCATGGCAATGGCCAGGCCCATCAAGGCAATCGACGGCGCCAGCAAGGCTGTTCCCGAGTAGGTGATGCCGATGGGCACCGTCACCATCGCCGCCACCGTCATGCCCCAGGCGACGGCCTGGCCGCCCTGCAAGGTCGAGGCGCGCTTGCCGAAGATGATGTACAGCGCCCAGCACAGGGCCGCCCCCAGCGCATACGCCACGCCGACAGGGTCCAGGCTGCCCGGGCTGCCCTGCAGGGGCAGCAGCAAATATAAACCGAACACGGCACAGGCGACGGCGAATAGATCGCGGGGCCGGCGCGATGACAGCATGGCCACGGCCAGCGGCCCCGTCACCTCGATGGCGACCGCGATGCCGATCGGTATCAACGCAAATGCCCGGTAAATCAGCAAGTTCATCAATCCCAGCACGGAACCGTAGACGAGCAAGTTCAGCACATCCTTGCGCGTCAGGCGGTAGCGCCATGGCCGGAAGATGGCCAGCAGGATCAGCGCCGAGAACCCCACGCGGTACGCCGTAATCCCTTCCACGCCGATGACGGGAAACAGTTTTTTCGCTATCGCCGCCCCCAGATTGACGGAAATCTGCCCTCCCAGGACGGCCAGGGAAGGGAGCAGCACGCTGTCGGGCAGGGGGGAGGTCGAGGCGGGGGAGGTCATGGGGCGCCATTTTAATACGCAACAGGCCGCCAGTCGCTGGCAGATCAGCAACGGACGGCATTTATCCGCCCGTACTGGCGACAATGCGGAGCGGACACTGTTGTAATAGTGCAAGTATTTTCTGATAATGTTATTCTGCCAGTACCCCACTGATCAGTGGGGTGCCGCCAACGATTCTTTGTCTCTATGGAGCCGCTCTATGAATTGCAGAAGCATGGCAGTGACAGTCGCTTTGGTGTTTGCCGCTGGCATGGCTGGGGCTGGGGCTGAGGCCTTGCCACCGCAGGCGCAATTGCCGGTCTGGGCAACGCAGCAATTCGATAATCTGGCCAAGCGCGAGGCCATCGAAGTCAATGCGCGCGTGAATCCCTTCGTCCTGCGCGGCGATTTCGACGGCGACGGCAAGGGCGACCTGGCTGTCTTGATCAAGAACAAAGACAGCAAGAAAGAGGGTATCGTCTTCCTGTTCCGGCAAAAGACGGCGCCGCTCATCGTGGGGGCGGGTCACGCATTGTCCAACGGCGGCGATGATTTCGCGTGGCTGGAAGTGTGGCAGGTGGAAGACAAGGGCTCGCTGCAGCACAGCTACCATGAAAAATCGCTCAAGCTGAAAACAGACGGGATCGTGGTGGCGAAAGAGGGCTCTGCCAGTGCCTTGATTTATATCAAGGGTGGCAAGGCGGTGTGGCAACAACAGGGCGATTGATGGATTGCCCGCGCATGTCCGCTGGCTGGCAAGCAGTCCACGGGAATGGGCAATAGCCTGAATCGGCATGAATTGAGATTATGACAGCACTGGCAGTGGATTTCGTTGCATCCTATACCCCCTCATCCGAAGCGAAAATTGCCTTTGCCTGGAATGGCAGGCATGGGGCCGATTTCGACGATGCCAACATGGCGTTTCGCACCGTCATAGGCGATTATTTCGAAGAGAATACGCAGGCATGCTCCTTGCCGCTGATTGCCGCCCTGTACCGCGCGGAGACGCAGTGGGCGAAGGAAGCCTGGTGCGTGAGGAGCGTGGTGGCTGAATTGGCGCAGGAGCTGCTGCAGCGCGGTGGCGTCGCTTATCTCGACGTGTACCTTGCCGGCGCATGTTGCGGCATGGATGCCTGTATGGAATCGGGAAACATTTCGCTAAGCAAGACGCGTTGCGAAGAGTTGCTGGCCTATTGCAAGGCCTCGGCATTCAACGCCGAGGCCGGTCTCCGGGAACGATGGATCATGCTGGCACAGCGCTTTGCCTGCCTGCTTGCCGGTGCGGCTTGATGACGCAAATGAGGGAACAAATGAGAGAAGCAGTTAAAGGGCAATACGGGAAAAAACTCGTCGGATACACGATGCTGGCGCTCGCCTTGGGTGCCAGTTGCGGCGTCCGCGCGGCAGAGCCTGAAACCGTTGAAACATTGGCGATGCAGTTGTTTCTCGGCGTTTGCGTGCCTTCCCAAGGGGATGTGCAGCAGATCGAAACGGCAGTCAGGCGTGTGAAGCTGGTCGAGGTGACGTCAAAAGAGGCGCGGGCACTGCCGGATAATGTGCCTGGCAAGTCTTGGTCCACGAGCAAAACTGGCGGCCGCTTTACGGTAGTGGCCACGCAGCCGCAAACCTGCGCCGTTGTGGTGAAACAGATAGCTCCAGCCGACTTGAAGCGCGAGTTTGAACGGTGGCTTCCTCCGGCGAGCACTGGCTACACCGTGATGCAGAAAGCCGAGGACAGGCAGGGCGATATGGCGACCTCGTCTTACGCCATTTTGCGCGAGGGGCGGCTCAGGTACAGCTGGGTGCTGCGCATGTCCTTGACCCAGCCGGGCGCGACGGGAACGCTTTCCGTGCGTGCCGCCGTGCCTTGACTAGTTAATATGGAGTAATGTTGAATGAGTGTATTTAGTATCGGCGACACCAATTTTGAAGTGGATGTCGCGAAATCCCGGATCAGCGTGTCGGCACATGCCGATGGCATGCGGGAAATCAATATTAGGATCGAGGCCGACGACGAGGTGTTCATGCGGCTGACGGAAGACGACGATGCGCCTTGGTCGTGGGCGCTGTATCCGCCGGCATTCCTGTTGCAGGGCTTGCTCGTGGCGGGAACGGATGGGGCGCCCGTGCAGATGCTTGCCGTTGACGCCGGCAATACGGATTGCGAATCCGCGCTCTACATGATGGAATACCGCGACGTGGCAGATCTGCGCCTGGTGGAGTTGTCGGCGCAGCGGCTGGCCGTGACAGGCACGGTGGATTTCGATGGCGAAAGCCTGTCTTTTGCCATCGATATGCGGCGCGCGGCGTAGCGCCGGTCCTGGGTGCAGCGGCGGGGGAACGCTGGGGCAGCCTGTGCGGGCCGCCCCCATGTCATCAGTCCAACTCCAATGCCTTCGCCACATCCCCCCACGCCACATACTTGAAGTTCTGCGGGCCGTCCGGCAAGCGCTTGTAGCCGTCCTGGATCACCAGCATGCCTTGCGCATACGCGCCGCCCAGGTTGGCGGACGTGACGTCGAGGCCATCCGTTTCCGAGGTGCCGTCTATGCCGGCGGGCAAGTTGAAGCCCACCTTGAAGCGGCCGCGCACCTTGTAGGGCGCTTGGGCGTCGAGCACCACGTAGCTGCTGTCGCCCTGGCTGGAGACGATCAGGTAGCCGGTGTCGGGCTTGGCACCTGGCTTGCGGTAGATGGCCATGCCTTCCACATCCGCCGCCAGGTTTGCGCCCACGGGCAAGACCATGGTCAGCGCGTCCGGCCTGGCGGCGTCGGCCGAGGTGGTCCACACGCCGCGCGTTTCCTCGCCCAGGAACAGGCGGCCGTTGGCATCGTCGGCCACGCAGCCTTCCGGTTGGGTGTCAACCTTGAAGCTGCGCAACAGAGTCGCGCTGAATTTGCCGCCTTCCAGGCCGATGCGGTATTGCTGGAAAGAGCCGTCCTTGTCGTTGATGAACGCTTGCACGCCGCCGCCGGCCGGCTGGTACAAGCACATGCCGTAGATGCTTTTCAGACCGGTCGGGAAGCGGCCCGCTTCCGCCACCTCGCCGCTGGCATTGATGGTGAACAACATCATGCTGTTGTCGTCGCGCTGGGTGGCCACGGCCAGGTCGACCTTGCTGCCGCCCAACCGAATGTTCTGCCGCACATCAACGTTGTTCAGGCGGCCCACTTCCAGCAGCTGCGTCTGCTTGCCTTGCAGGTCGTAGACGAGCAGTCCCTGCTTCTTGTTGGTACCGAGAATGCGCGCATCGGCTGGGTTCCTGGACAGCCAGATGGCCGGGTCGTCGGCCGCGTCGCCCTGGCGCGCCATCGGTTCCGTTTGCGCTTGCGGCGCGATGATGGCCACCTCTGCTTGGGTTTCCGCCTTGCCTGTCCATTTCATCGGCCGCGCCTGCCAACCGTTTTTGCCGCGCAGTAGCAAGGCATCCTTGTCCAGCGCCAGCTGGCTGTCGCCCTTGCGCACGTTCAAGGCGACGGTCTGGGCTGGCTGCGCTGTCCACCGGCCGTCCTGGTGGGCAAACAGGTGCAGCTTGTCCGCCTTGCCGTCGAGCACGGCCACGCCGCCCGGCAGCACGGCCAGGGCGCCGGCGCCGCCATCGAGCTGGCCGTATGGCTTGCGGAGGGCCACCACTTCGCGCTTGCCCATGCCTTCCGAATCGGCCTCATACGCCCACACGCCCATGTTGGACTCGCTCACCAGCAGGCGCTGCGTGCCATCGTCGACGCGGCAATGTTTGGCGTGCGGCGGCAGGGCCAGTTTGCGTACCAGGCTGCGCTGCTCGCCCTGCATCACCCACTGTTCCGCTTGGCCATCCTTGCCGATCAAGAACAGGTGATCGAGCTGCTGGGCGTCGCGGTACAAACACGATGCTTCCACAGAAAATGTCGGCACCGGAAACGGCGCCAGTTTCACCAGCTTGCCGGCCTGCACATTCACGGACACGGGCAACGGGCGCTGCGTGTCCGCTTCCAGGAAGACGGCCAGCACTTGATTTCCGTCCAGGCGCGTGTCGAGCTGCTTGGCGCGCACGGCGATGCGGTCCTGTTCCTGGCCGGCCGCATTGAACAGACGCAAGCCGTGTTTGTCCAAAGTCAGCCAGCCGCCGCCGGGCAGGCGGGCCAGTTCTTCCGCCTCCTGCGTGAAGGCAGGCAAGGCGTTGGCGGGGGCGGCCTGCGCGCTGGCGCCCAGGCAGAAGGCAGCCAGCAAAGCGCTGCAGAGTACGGTTTTTTTCATGTTATTGATAATCATCAGAAGGCGCTGGCTTTCAGGCTCACTTTGAAAGTGCGGCCGTATTGTTCGTTTTGCACGTTGTATGGCTTCGTGCCTTGGTAGACATAGTATTTCTCGTTGTTCAGGTTGGCTGCCTCGAACGTCACCTGGAACTGCTTGTTGATCTGGTAGGACAGCGAGAAATCGAGTTGTTTCTGGCTGTCCACGATACGGTCCTGGCTTTGATCGAGGATATCGCCGCCCATTTCCAGCAGGTAGGGCGACTTGTAGTTGAGGGCCAGGCGGGCGCTGACCGGGCCCGTTTCATAGCCCAGCATCAAGTTCATCACCTGGTTCGACTGGCCCGGCAGGCGGATGTCGCGGTTCATCTGCTGCTTGCTCGCCTTGTCGTAGCGGCCGATTTGCGCGCGCGACGTGCTCAGGGTGCCATTCACGCCGACGAGGAATTTGTTGAATGGCGCCGGCAGCATGCGCAGCGGCTGCATGTAAGCCAGTTCGATGCCCTTGACTTTCGCCGCGTCGCCGTTCGCATACGAGGTGGCCGTCGTGTAGCCCGTCCAAGCTCCCGTGCCGGCCAGGTTGGTCGTGTACGTAAAGTTCTTGATGTCCTTGTAGAAGCCGTAGGCCGACATCACGCCGTCGTTGCCCAGGACTCTTTCGATACCCAGGTCCAGGTTGTTGGCTTTCAAGGGTTTCAAGTCCGGGTTGCCGATCACGGCTTCCGTGTTGCTGGCCAGGCTGATGCCGGGTGCCAGCTGGCTGAAGTTGGCGCGCACCACGGCTTGCGTCCAGGCGGCCCGCACGCTGGTTTTTTGATCGACGTCATAACGGGCTTGCAGGTTTGGCAGCCAGTTGGTGTACGAACGTTCGCGCGTCAAAGGCGTGGCGACGCCGGCACTGTCCACCTGCGAACCGGCGGCCTCGAAGCTGGTGCGCTCGGCGCGCACGCCGCCGAGGATGTGCCAGGCGTCGAAGTCGTAGCTGTTTTGCACATACATGGCGTTGATGTCTTCATGCATGCGGTAATCGTTGATGATCGATTCCGTGGCCAGGCGCGCCTTGTCGCGGTCCAGGCCGGCGACCCTGGCGCGTATCAGCGCCGGGTCCAGCGCCACGCCGATGTTGCCTAGATCGTAATCGAGATTGTGGCCTTGCACGAAGGCGCTCATCGAGGTGGGGCCGGCGCCCCAGTAATTGCCGCTGGAAGCCTTGCTGCTGTTATACGCCCATTGATCCGTGTCATTGGTTTTTTCGCGGCGGCTGACTTTGGCGCCGAATTTCAGGGTGGCGATGTCGAACTTGCGCGCCAGGTCGATGCGTGCATGGTGTTCATTGTCTTTCGAGTAGCGCTTTTGCAGCGTGATGGCGTTGAGCGCATAGCCGGCCGGGTCGTACAGCGAGGCGGGGCCGCTCAACAATGGTTGCTCGGTGTCATTGAAACTGATCCCGGCAAAATTGCTGAGGCCGCGGAAACGGCCGTCGTTCAAGGATTCCGGCGTGTCTTCCGTGGCGCGGCTCAGGCCGCCTTTCACGTCCAGGGTCCAGTCGCCCGATTTCTGCTGCGTGCCCAACACCAGCGAGCGCACTTGCTGCGTGTACTTGCGCTGGCGGATGCGGCGTTCGGCGCGCGCGCTGGCCGTCTGGCCTTCGGCCAGGCTGCCGCCGGCGATATTGCTGATGGTCAGGCGGTCGCGCACTTCATCGTCGGAAAATTCGCTGACGAACGAGCGCAAGAACCAGCTGTTGCCCGCTTCCGGACGGTAATCGAGGTTGACTGCCAGGGCGCCGCGCTTGCGCACGGGCAGGTAGTCGCGCAATTCCAGGCCCGACAATTTGCCCTTGCTCCAGGCGCCGCCCGTTTCCACGTCATCGGAGCCGAACGAGCGCTTTTCCGCGCTCAGGCCGGCGGCCACGCCCAGCTTGCCGTCGAGAAAGCGCTGGGCCCACAGGGCGCCGCCGCTGGGGCTGGTCTTGCCCGTCTTTTCATCATGGCTGGCGGCCACGTTGGCCGACAGCAGCTTGCCCGGCAAGTCGAAGGCGGACAGCGATTTCACTTCGATGGTGGCGCCCAGCGAGTTGGCGTCCATTTCCGGCAGCAAGGTCTTCGAGACTTCCAGCGTGCGGATCAGGCCGGCAGGCAGGATATCGAGCGCCACGGCGCGGCGGCCCGCTTCCGGCGACGGCACCAGCGCGCCGTTGATGGTGACGGCATTCAGGTCAGGCCCCAGGCCGCGCACCGTGATGTAGCGGCCTTCGCCCTGGTCGCGCTGCACGGACACGCCCGGCAAGCGGGCCAGCGCCTCGGCCGCGTTTTTATCAGGCAAACCGCCGATATCGTCGCTGCTGATGACGCTGATGATGTTGTCGGCTTTCTCTTGCGCGGCGATGGCGTTGCGCAGGCTGGCGCGCTGGCCGCTGACGACCACGGTGGCGGCCGGCTGGCCAGCCGCATCTTGTGCTTGCGCATGGCTTTGACCGCTGAAGACGGCCATGATGGCCAGGGACAGGGCCGTCAGGCGCAGCGGGGAGGGGAACGATGTGTGCGTGGTTTTCATGAAGAGCTCGGTTAGGGAGGAAGGAACCGGGCGGATTCTAGGCAGCAAATATGACGGTTGCGTGACAGGCAATCGATTGCCAGCCTGAAAACAACGGCGGGTGAACGCTTTCCGGCCGGAAATGAACCGGGGTGAGCTGAAATGACCTGCCGGCGCAGGGCGCATGGGCAAAGGCTCGCCGTATTTGCATGGGAGTCCATGGTAATGATGAGCCGTTTGCACCTGCCGCACGGGAGCGGGGCATGTCATCGTGCCGTCATGGGCAGGCGCTATCGTGGCGGCAGCACCACTTTTAAAGGTTTTCCCACATGCTGCCATTGCACCGTAACAGCCTGATTGCCGCCGCACTGGCCTTGCCCCTGTTCTTGTTCGTGTACGCCACATTGGGCCACGTTAAACCGTTTGCCGTCTGGAAGTGGATGGATATCGTCTGCGAAGGCGGCACGGCCGTCATGGCGGGCATCTGGTTTTTGTTTACCCTCAGCAGCCGGCCGCGTGGACGGGTGACGAGCCTGATCGCCGGCGGCCTGTGCGCCATCATGCTGGGGTCCTGGGCCGATTGCCTCGATGAATTCTTCGCCATCGACAAGCAGGAAGTATGGGATAACTGGCTGGAAGCCTTGATCCCGTTCGGCATGCTGGTGCTGACGATCGGCATGTATTACTGGCGCCAGGAACAGTTCCGCCTGAACGAACATCTGCAAAAGCGCGAACGCCTGTTCCGCGACCACCGCGCCTTCGACCGCATCACGCAGCTGGCCGACGCCAGCTACCTGCGCACGCAGATGCGCCTGGAGCAGGAACGCCGGCCCGGCCTCGATTGCGCGCTGGTCTTGCTCGACATCGACAGCTTTCACCTGATTAACCGCGAATACGGCCACCGCGAAGGCGACCGCGTGCTGCAAGCCGTGGGCCACATGCTGCTGTTGAACTTGCGTAATGACGATCTGCTGTGCCGCTATGCGGGCGACCGCTTCGCCGTGCTGATGCCGGGCGTGTCGCGCGAGGATGCGGCCGTGCGCGCACGCCACCTGTGCGTCATGGTGGGGCAGATGCGCCACCACACCAACGACAACCGCGAAATCCGCCTGAGCCTGCGGCATGCGTGCTCTCTCACCGATGGCGTGCCGGAAGTGGTGTTGGCCGAGCTGAGCCGGGCCGTGGAAACGCCGGGCCGCAGCGCCAGTCCCAGGGCCGGCAGCGCCGCGCCCGCCTGATGCCGCTGATTCAGCAGGGCGATCCCAGCATCGCGGCCCATCACCAGCCGGCGCTGGTGCTTGACTACGCGCGCAGCCGCGACCTGGCCACGGCGCCGCTGCTTAAGGGCACGGGCCTCGATGGCGGCGCGCTGCCGTCCGCGGAAAGCCAGGTGAGCGCCGCGCAATACCTGCAATTGCTGGCCAACGTGGCGCGTGGTCTCGACAGTGCCGACACCAGCTTCATGCTGGGCCAGCAAATGCTGCCCGGCCATTACGGCGCCGCCAGCCATGCCTTGCTGCAGGCGCAGAATCTGCGCCAGGCCTTGACCATCCTGTGCGATTTTCATACCTTGCTGTGTCCGCTGCTGCAGCCGCGCTTGCGCGAGGCCGGCGACATGCACGTGCTGTACTGGGTCGATGCGTTCGGCGCGCCCAGCCAGCTGCCTTTTTTGGTGGAAATGCACATGACGGCGCTGGCGGCCATGTGCCGCTGGCTGGCGGGCGAGTCCTTGCCATGGCGCTTCTGTTTCAACCGCGCGCGGCCTCGCCACGTGGAGCAGCACGAAGTGCACCTGGGCCAGTCCCTGCGTTTCGATTGCCAGGTGGACGCCATGCTTATCGATTCGAGCTGGCTCGACAAGCCCTGGCCGCGCGGCAATGCCACGGCGGCGGCGTTGGCCTTGCGCGCGGCGGCACTGGCGCCCGTGCCGGCAGTGAGCCTGCTCGGTGCGCTGTACGACTACCTGCTGCTCAATATCCGCTGCGCACCGACCCTGGAGCGCACGGCGCAGGAATTCGGCGTCAGTCCCGCCACCCTGAAACGCCATTTGGCGCGCCATGGCACGCATTTCCAGGCCGAGCTCGATCAGGTGCGCGCGCACAAGGCGATTTATCTGTTCCAGGCGCATGGCTACGACAACGATGCCGTGGCCGCCTACCTCGGCTTTCATGATGCCACCAACTTCCGCCGCTCGTTCAAACGCTGGACGGGGCAAACGCCGCAATTATTGCGTCACGCGCTGGCCCTGTTCGTTGCTGGATGATCGCCGGCGTTGCGCGCCGGCGCCACGCAAGGTCGTTCCTGAGGGAACAATTGCCCGTTCTGCTACATCCATAGTACACTCGATCAGAGAGCGGACAGACGCGCTTTGAGGCGCTCCGGTACGGCGTCACGCGACGCCGCAATACCGCCATCACGATGGCGGGCCGGCGGCAGACAACCGGCGTGCCGTGCCTTAACCCAGCCTGGAAACTGGCGTCACCAGTGTGGTGCGCCGGAAACCGGGCAACTTGATAATGCTCAATCGTGTATTCACAATCGCAGATCGATCCAGTCGTCAGTTTCCGCAACACCCAGGGTGAGGCGGTGCGCGGCACGATTTTCAACTTGCAGCGCAATTCGCTGGTCATGGAAATCTATAATCCATACTCGATTGTGCAGGTCAGCGAGGTGCTCAATGACGTGACCGTGCGCATGGGGGCGAAAAACGCCTACGTGGGCAAGGCAGTCGTCATCAGCAGCGTCAACACGGGCCTGACCGCCATCGTTTCCGTGACCCTGATCGACGAGTGGCGCGAGCTGAGCGATGTGGTCGTCGTCAAGGGCGCCGTGTTGAAAGAGTCGAGCGCCTTTGTCGCCGGCTGGGGCGAGCGCTTCCGCATCCGCCGCGACTACCAGATCGTCGTCAACGAAATGCGCGCCTTCCTGTCGGAAGTGGCGCGCTGGGTCGAGCAGGTCGACTTGTCCGACTCGCTGCCCAAGGAAAACGGCCGCCTGCGTCCCGATATCTTCGACGAGCTGGCCTTGCCGCTGATGGAACAGACCCAGCTTTACTTGCGCCAGCTCGAGGTGGAAGCGTCGCTGGTCGAGGAAGAGCGGGCGCCGGCCCACCGCGCCTTCGCCCAGGCGGCCTTGCACCCGCTGATCCTGCGCGCCCCGTTCGTCTTCCGCACGTTTACCAAGCCGCTCGGCTATGCGGGCGACTACCAGATGGTCAACCAGCTGCTGGACGATCCGCGCCAGGGCCCGAGCACGTATTTTCAGATCGTCAATGCGGCCTTTCTGCAGGCGGCCGTGGCGACGGCGCACCGCAACCGCATCGATATCCTGACGGAGTTTTTGGCGCAAAAGGCGGCCGCGGCGCGCGCCGCCGGGCGTGTGTATAAAGTGCTCAACGTGGGCTGCGGCCCGGCCATCGAGGTGCAGCGTTTCCTGGAAACGTGCCCCGATGCGCAATGGCTGGCCTTCGAGCTGGTCGACTTCAGCAGCGAGACGCTGGACTGGACGCGCGCGCGCCTGACCACCATCATGCAGCGCACGGGGCGCGTGGTCGAGATCGATTATGTGCACGACTCCGTGCATAACCTGCTCAAGCGCCGCCACGGTTCGGGCGCGACGGGTTTGCCCGGCAGTTTCGACGCCGTGTATTGCGCCGGCCTGTTCGACTATCTGTCCGACAAGGTCTGCGCGCGCCTGCTGATGCACTTCGCCTCGCGCGTGGGTCCCGGCGGGCGTTTGCTGGTGACGAATGTGCACGCGGATAATCCGGGCAAGTTCGGCATGGAGCATTTGCTGGAATGGCATTTGATCTATCGCAATGAAGCGGGCCTGTCGGCCTTGCTGCCCGAGCATGCAAGGGACCCGAAAATCTATGTCGACGCCACGGGCGTGAATGTGTTTGCGGAAGTGAGCATTCCTTGATCATGGATACCCCAGGCCTGCACGCCGGCTACACGGCCGTTTTGCGCGACTTCCGCCTGGAATTCAGCCGCGGCGGGGCCTACACGGGCATCGTGCTGATCCTGCTGGGCATGGGCCTCGATTCAGCCCTGTATCCGGACAAGCAGTCGGCGTTCACCAGCGCGCGCATCGTCGTGTCCGTGCTGATCTTTTGCGTCGTGCTGGCCATGCGCACGCGCTGGGCGCAAGACCGCATCCAGGGACTGACCTTTGTCTGGCTGATCCTGCCGCAAATCATGATCGCCTGGATGATCGCCGTCACGGAAGGCGCCACCTCGATCTATTATGTGGGCATGACCCTGGCCATCTATTCATCGGGCATCGTGCTGGCCTTCGGCCTGTGGCAAAATATGGTCTTTGGCGCGATTTCCTGCCTGCTGTATGTGGCTGCCTGCGCCTGGCATGCGGGCGGTTTCGACTTGCCAAGCACGTTTGTCGTCAACTGTTTATTCCTCATCATGTCGGCCAGCATCAGCGCCGTATTTACCTATTTTAACGAACGCGCCCGCTTCATGCTGTTCCAGCTGAAGGCGGAGGTGGCGCAAAAGAACACGCAGCTGGAAGAAACGAATAAAAGCCTGGCCGATATCAAGGGACAGATGCTGCAGCAAGAGAAGATGGCCGCCATCGGCACCCTGGCCGCCGGCATGCTGCACGAGGTAAACAACCCCGTGAATTTCTGCATGATGGCCATCGAGGTGGCCATCGAAGACCCGGCCGCCAAGCAAAGCGCGCTGGTCAGCGAATGCCTGGCCGACGCCAAGCAGGGCATGCTGCGCGTGCAGCACATCGTGTCCGATTTGAAAACCTTTGCCTACCGCAAGAGCGGCAACCAGCTGGAAACGGGCCACTTCCAGTTTCGCAGCGCGCTCGAGGCCGCCATCCGCCTCGTGGGTCACGAAACGAAGAATGTCAGCATCAGCCACGACTTGCCGGTCGACACCCTGGTGCGCGGCGACGAGGCGGCCATCGTGGGCGTGCTGATCAATTTGCTGGGCAATGCCGTGCTGTCCATGCGCAAGGGCAATGCGCCGCCGTTCGAGATCCGTATCACGGCCCACTGGGATGACAACCGCCTGCGCATCAGCGTGCGCGACAACGGCCCCGGTATCGCCCCGGAAAATCTGGCGCGCGTGTTCGAACCGTTCTTCACCACGCGCGAAGTGGGGCAGGGCCTGGGCCTGGGCCTGAGCATCAGCTATGGCGTGATCGAGCGCCACGGCGGCACCCTCTCCGCCGAAAGCGTGCTCGGCGAATGGGCCAGCATGAATTTCGACTTGCAGCGCTCCGACTGGGAGGGCCGCTAGCATGGATAACGATAGCCGCGCCAGCGTGCTGTACGTGGACGACGAAGCGCTCGCCTGCAAGTATTTCGAGCGCGCCGTCGGCCAGCGCTACCGCGTACTGACGGCGCAGAGCGTCGATGCTGCGCTGGCCTTGCTGGAAGACGAGGCCGGCCAGATCGACGTGCTCGTCACCGATTACCGCATGCCGGACCGCCTGGGCAGCGAATTGCTGCAGGAAGTGGCGCAGCGCTATCCGCACATCGTCTGCATGCTCGTCACCGCGTATGCGGACAAGGACGTGCTGCTCGAGCTGATCAACGGCGGCACCTTGTTCCGTTTGCTGGAAAAACCGCTCGACCTGGCCGCCATGCAAGCGGCGCTGCAGCTGGCCGTGCAGACGGGACGCGAGCGCGCCGCCCGCCGCCAGGGCCTGGTGGCGATGGAGGAATCGCTGGCCTTTCTCGCGCATGAATTGAACACGCCGCTGGCGGCCATCGCCAATTTTGCGCGCGGCATTGCGCGCCGCGCGCAGGCGGACGCCGCACCGCAGGCCGAGATCGGCGAAGCGGCCGCCTTGATGCACGACAATGCGCGCTATTGTTTGTCCGTGCTGGCCAGCTTTGTCGACACGGTGCGCCTGGCCAGCGCCGGGCCCGGCATGCAGGGCGGACGCCGCGCCGGCAGCGCGCGCCAGCTGCTGGATGCCTTGCTCGACAGCTATCCCTTGAGCACGGACCAGCGCGCCGCCATTACAGTGGAAGTGGGCGACGATTTCTCCATTGCCGAGTCGCCCAATTGCGTCGCGCTGATTTTATCGTCGGTGCTGGCGAATGCCTTGCGTTCGGCCGGCGAGCAAGCCCATCCAGCGATCGGCATCCGCATCGATGCGGGCCGCATCGCGGTGCGCGACAATGGTGCCGGCATCGCCCCCGAGATCGTTACACAGCTGTTGAGCGACCCCGTCAGTGCCGGTGGCGGCGAAGGCAAGGGCTGGGGCATGGTGTTTTGCCACCGCATGATGCAGTCGTTCGGCGGCAACCTCGATATCGCCACCGAATTTGACACTTCCACCACGGTAACCCTGAATTTTCCAGTACATATAAGGAACGAGCATGATTGACGCCAATCTGCGTTTACCGGCTCAGCGTGAGCCGGCGCAAGGCTTGCCGACGATACTCTATGTCGATGATGAGGCCAACGCCCTCAAATACTTCCAGCGCGCCATCGCGCCGCTGGCCGACGTGCTGACGGCCACTTCGGTCGAGGAAGGCAAGCGCATACTCGACGAGCAGGCCGACCGCATCGCCGTGCTGGTCTCCGACCAGCGCATGCCCGGCGCCTACGGCAACGAGCTGCTGTCGTATTGCTGGGACCGCCATCCGCACATCGTGCGCATCCTGACCACCGCGTATTCCGAGCTCGAGCACACGGTGGAAGCCGTCAACCAGGGGCAGATCCACCGCTACATCCAGAAGCCGTGGGATATCGCGGCGTTGCGCATGGAACTCAAGCAGGCGCTGGAACTGGCGCGCTTGCGCAATGAGCACGCCCAGTTGCTGCGCGAAAAGCTGATGGTGCGCCAGCGGCAAGCCGTCGCCAACCGCATCGGCACCCTGTACGCCTTGTGCGCCAGCCTGGCCGGTCCGGAACAGCAGCTGCCTGTGGAAGCGTATCTGTCGGCGGCCCTGACGGCCGGCGTCACGCCGCCCGAGCCGGACTGGTTGCTGATGGATTATGCCGACCTGGTCAGTTCGGAAGCCTTCCGCGGCACGGCCTTTGCTGCCGCCGTGCGCCAGCAGCTCGACACGCTCGAGCGCGAGCATCCGGGGCGCGGCGTGGAGCAGGCGATCGACATGCTGCTGCCCGTGTTTGGCGCGGCGCTGCAAAACCAGGGCGGCACGGCGCTGTTCCTCGATGGCCGGCTGCTGACGGAATTCCTGGAAACGCCGACCACGGCGCCCGTCTCGGCCATCCACTCGTTCTGGCTGGCCAGCTTGTTGTGGCTGGCACGGCGCGGCTGGTCATTGCAGCTCAGCAAGACGGAACTGGGCTTGCAGGGCAAGGTAGTGCAGGCTGAACCGGCGCTCACGCCGGATCACCTGGCCGCCTGGATCGAGCAGTTCTGACGGGGCCCGCAAGGGGGAGCGCCAAATAAAACAGGGCCGCGCGGGCCCTGTTGCCATGTGCTGCGAGCAGACTTAGCGTTCAGCAGCCGCCTTCAGGTTGTTCAGGCCTTTTTCAAAATCCTTGCCGATCATCCTGTCCATGCTGACGAAGACGGTCATGACCTTGCTGACGTAAGGGCTGGGGCCGGTCATGGTCCAGTTCACCTTGGTGCCGTCGCCCTCGGGAGTCATGGTAAAGGTGGTGGTGTTGTGGCTTTCAAACGGCTTGAGGAAGTCCAGCTTGATGACGGTGCGTTCGGGCTGGGCCGCCTCCGTGATTTCCATGCGGCCGGCGCCCACCTTGTCATTGCCTTGCCATGCATACTGCGCGCCCAGGCCATTGGCCGGGCCCGTAAACGTGCGGCGCATGGCCGGATCGAGCTTTTCCCACGGCGACCAGGCGGCCCAGTAATGGAAGTCCGTGATCAGGGCGGCGATTTTCTCGGGCGGGGCCTTGATGGTGATTTCGCGCTGGACACTGAAGGTGTCGGGCTTGGTGGTGGCATAGCCGAGGATGGCGGCGACGACGACAACGATCAGCAGCAGGGTTTTTTTGATCATATGCTCTCCAAATCTTGAATGGTCGATGCGAACGAATCAAGGCAATCTTAGCAGATATGAATGGCCGTGCGCGGCCTGTTGGCCTTTATTTGCGCCGGCTTTGCGCAGGGCCGCTTGCCCGCCCGCCTGCACGCCAATTTGCCGCCCCGCACAGGCGCGCACGCCAGGCTGGTGCCGGTTTGTGGCGAGGGCCGCCGTCCGCTAGAATGCTGGCCTGCAAAGATTTCAAAGGGAAATATGATTCAAGGAACGATCGCCAGGCTGACCCTGGCGTGCGGCGTGCTGGCTTCCGCCTTTGCCGCGAACCTGGCGCATGCCGATGCCTGTCCCGCCCACTACGTCGACGGCCGCAAGCCGGAAATCACCAACCCCAAGCTGGACGTGGCAACCAAAGAGCTGTGCTACAACGTGTTTGGCGTCATGCACTCGGGTATCACGCGCACGCCGCTGTGGTCGGCCGAGCACTTGACGGCCAACAATCTGGAAGCGGCGCAGGATTTGTCGCGCGAAAACTCCTTTCACGCTGAACGCAAGCTGCCCGCCGCCCAGCGCGCCGAATTGGCCGACTACGCGCGCAGCGGCTTCGACCGTGGTCACATGGCGCCCAACGGCGACATGCCGGACCGCCAGAGCCAGCGCGACAGCTTTACCTTGGCTAACATGGTGCCGCAAGACGCGCGCAACAACCGCTATGTGTGGGCCGGCATCGAAGGCGCCGTGCGCAAGATGGCGAAGAAAGAGGGCGACCTGTACGTGATCACGGGCCCGGCTTTTATTGGCGGCAACCTGCGCAAGGTGGGAAGAGTCATCGTGCCCAGTCATCTGTACAAGGCCGTGTACAGCCCGCGCCAGCGCGCCGGCGCCGCCTACTTCATTGAAAACGTCGATACCAAGACGTATGAAGTGCTGAGCATTGCGCAACTGGAAGACAGGATAGGCATCGATCTGTTACCGTCGCTGACGCGCCAGCAGAAACTGCGCATGCTGAGTTTGCCCAAGGTGAAGAGCAAGTCCAAGAAATAACAAGACCGTCAAAAAGGAAATCCCATGTGCGCAAAAAAATTCGTCCCGTATGCCAATGAAAGCGATGTGCTGGAAATTGGCAGCCTGACCATCGAAAACCGTGTCGACCGCATCAGCATCAGCGGCGACATCGACCTGACCCTGGACAAGCCGGGCCTGGCGCTGGCGAAGCAGCTGCAAAAGCTGCTGGCCGACGTGGTGGCGCAGCTGGAAAAGCGGGAACTGCCGGACCAGCTGCCGCCGCCCGAGGTGACGTCGGTGGCCAATCCCTTCGAGTGAGTTGGCAAGCTCGGGGGCGGTTGATCGTCCCCCTTGCTTACAGTTGGCGCGGCCCCTGCGGCGTATCGATGTGGGCCACCAGGCCGGCGCCGCGTTCCCCTGTCGATGGGTGCACCGTCAGCTGGCTATCCAGGCCCAGCGATAGCAGCAAGCGAGCAATGCGTTCGGGTTCGGGATGAAACAGTTCCAGCTTGATGAGGGACAGCCCATGATCCTGCAGTTTGGCCGCGGGGTGCGCCTCTGCCTGCCACTCGATGAGTGCCGGGGCGACGCCGTTCAGGGGCAACGCGCCATCATCGGGGATGGTGATCAGCCAATTCAGGGCGCCTCGGCTCATGGCTTCGATATTTCCAAGCGGCTCCGAACAAGCCGCAACGCTTGCCTGGATATCGGTGGTGCGGGCTACCCAGGTGGCGAGTGCCGGCACCGCATCGGCGGCCAGGGTGGCAAGCGCGAACCAGCGGGGCCTGGACGGCAGCGGCGCCCTGGGGTCGGGCGCGATCACCTCCAGATAGACAGCATCGCCAAGCCGCAACAGAAGGTTGTGCGTCCCCATGCGGGCATGTGCTCCGCCAGCCTGAGGTTCCACCCCCAGCGCCAGCCGCACCAGCTCCGCACCCGCTTCCAGCGTTGGCGCCGTGATGGCGATATGGTCAATGTGGCAGCGTGGCATTGCAGATCCTTCACCGTAAGGTCGTTGAGATGTTCATGCCAGGTCATCCTCGGAGGTAACCTCATCCGACATTCTTCGTCAGATGAGGTTGATCCAGCACTAGCTCTTACTTCGCAAACGCCTGCGCCGCCGGCGTCACCGTGACGGCCTCCGGCTTGATGTTCAGCTGCATCGCGCCGATGACCTTGTCTTCATCGAGCAGGGCCTGCGGCTTGTTGCCGTCATACTTGATGGGAGAAAACGCGTCGCTGACGAGCTTTTCCTTCAGGCCAGCCGCATCCTTGGCAACGATCACCACGGACAGGTTCTTCGCCGACAAGTGCTGTTTGATGGCGCGGTTGACGTCTTGCACCGTCAGTTTCGACAAGCCGTCACGCATCAGCTTGGTGAACTCGGGCGTGCCATACCATTGCGAATCGAGCGCGTAACCGAGTTGCTGGTCTTGCGTCGACGTCATGACGAAGACGTTCTTCATCAGGTAATCGCGCGTGGTGGCGAAATCGTCCTGCGTCAGGCCGTTGTCGATGAGCTTGCCCAATTCCGTCAGCGCCACGCGCAGGGCGAAGTGGGCGTTGTCCGGCGCCACGGGGCGGATCCAGATTTCGAACAGCTGCGCCTTGCGGCCCAGGTTCGGATTCGGGAAGAACTGATACATGCCGCGCGGGAAAGCTTCGATGTACGCGTAATCGCCGTAGTTCATGCCGCGGATTTCACGGATGCGCTGGTACAGGTAGGAATTCGAGGCGCGGTGCTCGCCCAGCCACGTCTTCGCCAGCCACAGGGCGGGGAAGTCCGGGTGCGTGCGCGTCACCTCCAAAGGCAGGCCGAACGAGATGGCCGTGGCGCGCGTGTTCTTCTCGATGATTTCCACTTCCAGTCCCTGCGCCTTGCGGCCCGCGGGCTTGACGGTGGCCGGCAAGCCGGGGCCGGCCGGTAGCTTGCCCAGCGCCTGCGTCAGCGACGCCGTCATGGCGTCCGTCACATCGCCGGAAAGGCCCACCTTGACGGCGCCTTGCGCATACGCCGTCTTCCAGAACTGTTTCACGTCGTCCAGGGTGATGGCGTCGATGCCGGCGACCGTGCCCAGTACGGGATGGCCGTACGGCGTGCCCGCATACACATTGGTTTGCAGGCGTTCCTTGGCGAATTCCTCTTCGTTGTTGTCCTTCAGGTCCAGCAGCAGCGCGTTCTTTTGCGCATCCTTCAGGCGGCGGAAGTCGTCTTCGCGGAAACCGGGCGAGAGCAGCAGCGGCAGGGCGATGGCGTTGAACTGGGTCCAGTTATCCTTGTGGATGGAACCCGTAAACGTCGTCATTTCCTTGTCCGTCTGCTGGCTGAAACTGCCGGCGAGCGGGAACAGTGCCTGGTTGACTTCGTCGATCTTGCGCTCGGACGAGCCGCCCGACGCCACCATCGCGGCCGTCAGCGCGGCCAGGCCTTCCTTGCCTTGCGGATCTTGCGCGGAACCGGCCGTAAACAGCAGCTTGTAGCGGATTTGCGGCAGCGCGGACTTTTGCACCAGCACGTCGAACTTCGCGTTCGAGGCGGCCGGTAGCAGGCTGGCCAGCTTTGGCGTGGTGGCGATGGCGGCTGCCATCGGCTGGTGCGACAGGGTGGTCACCACCAGGCCGTCATCCGTCAGGTATTTGCGCGCGGCCGCCTGCAGGTCGGCTGGCGTGAGCGTGTCGATCAGGCGGTAGTACTGGTTGATGGTGGCATACGAGCGGTCGAAATGCACGAAGGACGCCAGGGTGCCGGCGATCTGCTCCGTATTGTCGAGGGAGCGGATCAAGCCGTATTTTTCGGCCGATTTGGCGTCCGCCAGGTCTTTTTCGCTCACCGGCGTGTCGCGCAGCCGCGCCACGGTGGCCAGGATGGCGTCGCGCACGTAGACGGCGTCATCGACGTTTTTCACGCGCGCGCCGAGCACGGCCAGGGTCGGATCGACCCGGTCCGGCGTCATCTCGAACAACTGGTCGACCTTTTGCTCGTTTTGCACGAGGCGTTTATACAGCGGCGAGGTGCGGCCGAACGACAGCGACAGCAAGGTCGCCAGCGCCGCCTGGTCCTTGTCCTTGACGGAAAACGCGGGCGCGTGGAAGCCCACGGCTACCCACGGCAGGGTCGGCGTGGGCCAGGCCACGTGCTTGTAGACGGGGCCGCGCGGCGCGGGTTCGACGGGCACGGCCGCCTGCTGCTTGCCGCGCTGCCAGCCGCTCCAGTATTTTTCCACCAGCGCGATGGCCTGCTGCGGCTCCACGTCGCCGGCGATGATGATGGTGGTGCGCTCGGGTCGGTACCAGCGGTCGAAGAACAGTTTCGAGTACGCGTACTGGTTCGGCATGTCTTCGATGTCCTGGATGAAACCCATCGTCGTATGCTTGTAGGTATGCGTCGTGTAGGCGCTGTCGCGCATCACTTCGAACAGTTTCGAGACGGGATTGGCGCTGTTCTTGTTGTATTCGCCCAGCACGGCCCGCGATTCCGTCTTGAACGCGTCTTCCGCATAGTCGAGGTGCTGGAAGCGGTCCGCCTCCACCTTCAGCACGGTTTCCAGGTCCTGCTTGGCGAACGTCGTGTGGTAATTGGTCAGGTCGTCGCTCGTATAGGCGTTCTGGCGCGCGCCGGCGCGGGTGATGACTTCCTGGTATTTCTCGGGCGGATAGGCCTTGGTGCCGCGGAACATCATGTGCTCGAAGAAATGCGCGAAGCCGGACTTGCCCGGTTCGACTTCATTGCGCGAACCTGTCTGCACGGGAATCTGCAGCGAGACCAGGTTCGGGAAGCCCGTCGGCACGACGATGATTTTCAAGCCGTTGGCCAGGGTTTTTTCCGTGGCCTTGAACGGCAGCAAATCGGCCTTGGCGGCGGTGGCGCCGTGGGCGGCGGCCGGTTTGACGGGCGCGGCACCCAGGTTCGACGCGGCCATGGCCGACAGGGCCAGGGCGAAAGCGGGTAATAAAGCAGGCATGATTCTTGACACGGGGGCTCCTTCTTTTTTGGATGTTATGAAAGTGCAACGCCGCAGCATAGAATATTCATGCCGCCGTGCATAGGGGCAAGGCGTTTTGGCATGAAGGGGCGGCCCCGTCAGGGCAGGCAAGGCGTGCCGCAGGGACAGGTGCTCAGGTCAGCGTCGTTTCCGGCAGGCTGATGCGGTTGCGGCCCAGGTGCTTGGCGCGGTACAGGGCGCAGTCGGCCGTGTGGATCAGCTGCCCCAGTTCCGTGCCGGGGCCGGGCAGGGCCGTGGCGGCGCCGATGCTGACGGTGACGCAGGCGCCGTCGGGACGCTTGCGCGGCAGCTGCAGCCGTTCCACGCGCTGGCGGATGCGTTCGGCCACGATGGCCGCGCCCTTGAGCGACTGGTTCGGCAGGATGACGGCAAATTCTTCGCCGCCGTAGCGGGCCACCAGGTCGTTCGTGCGCATTTCGCTGGCCACGGCGCCGGCCACCTTGCGCAGGCACAGGTCGCCGCCCTGGTGGCCGTGGCTGTCGTTATATTCCTTGAAATTGTCGACGTCGACCATCAGCAGCGACAGGGGCTGCTCCTGCCGCTGCGCGCGCTGCCACTCGGCCAGGATGGTGTCGTCAAAGCAACGCCGGTTGGCCAGCCCCGTCAAGCCATCGCGCGTGGCCAGGCGTTCCAGTTCCACCTGCGCGCGTTTTTCCTCGGTCATGTCGCGCAGGGTTTCGACCACGGCGATCAGTTCACCGTGATTGCCATGGATGGGACTGGCATCGACGGCCAGGTAGCGCCGCCGCCCCGTGCGCGGCATGTCGCACCAGTTTTCCGCGCACAGGTTGCTGCCCGTGCCGCTGCGATATTGTTGCTGGGCATGCAGGGCGCGCATGTCGCCGCCGCGCCCGGACAGCAGCAGGTCGGCCAGGGTGGGGCGCTCGTCGTTGTAAAAGCAGCGGCCCGGCTCGCGCGCGCCCAGCACTTCGGACGCTGGCACGCCCGTCAGCTGCTCGCAGGCGCGGTTCCAGATCATCACCCTGCCATGCACATCGAGTACGAAGGTCGGCACGACCAGTAATTCCATCATCTTGACGGCGAAACCCTGGGCTTCACCATACGGCGATACGCTGGCATGTGCGTGGCTATCCGGCATGAAAGCATCCTTCTTGGGCGTGAGTGGGGGCTGGTTCGTTGGCCATGATGCAGCGTGGCGGGCCGAAGGTGTTGATATTGAGCAATATTTTCAGCGATGGGCCATCGCCTCGTCATGGCGGACCGGCAGCGGCAGCGACAGGCGCAAGGTGGTGCCGGCGCCGCTGCGGCTGGCGATGTGCAGGCTGCCGCCGGCGGCGGCCACGCGCTCATGCATGCCGGACAGGCCGCAACCGAGGCGCGGCGGCGAGCCCGGCAGCCCGATGCCGTCGTCGCGGATGCGGCACGTCACGGTGGCGCCCGCTTGCTGCAGGCACAGCCGGACATGCGTGGCGCGCGCGTGGCGGGCGATATTGGCCAGCGCTTCCTGCACCACGTGGTACAGCAAGACGCCATGCGCTCGGCCGGCGGCGGCGTCGAGCCGGTAATCGAAACGGCAATCAATGCCCGTGGTGCGCCGGAAGTCGGCCAGCAGCTCTTCGCATGCTGCTTGCAGCCCGGCGTCGAGGGCGGGCGGGCGCAAGTCATGGATGACGCAGCGCAGTGCAGCGATGCTGAGGTCGACATTGCGCACGATCACGGCCAATTGCTGCGCCAGCTGGGGCGCCGCGCCATGCGTGCTGGTCTGCAGCATGGACAGGTCGATCTTCAAGGTCAGCAGATGCTGGCCCAGGTCGTCGTGGATGTCGCGCCCGATGCGCTGGCGCTCCTGTTCGCGCGCCCGCTGCTGCCCGCTGGCCAGGCGCTCCTGCTCGGCGTCCGCGCGCAGCTGTTCCAGCGCCCGCAGGCGCAGCGCCAGGCGGTGCTGGCGCCACAGCATCAGCGCCAGCGCACCGCACAGGATGGCGCAGGCCAGCATCAGGCGCAAGGGCGTGCCGGTCTGCAGTATCGGGCCGGCGGCGTAACCGGCGTGCAGAGAAGCGAGTGCGCCGGCCGCCAGGCAAGCCAGAATGCTCAGGCGACACGGCGGGCGTAGCCAGCGTTGCATCATTTTCTCGCTCCCTAAATGTTTTCCAGTAGGCAATGTTCTTACAGAAAATATATTAACCTTGGGATATTTATATTGTCTAAACGCAAAAGCTGCGCAGTTTTGCCGGCCGCTGTGGCTTTCTTGCTGCCGGATGCCGCGGCGCCAGACGGCAGGCACGGCATTTGCACGGGAAGTGTCGCGGCGGCATATAATAGAGGGTTGTCAATCGGCTTCACGCCCCCGGCCAGGTGTTTTGCGCCGGGCGCGCCCGCATCCATGCGCGATGTGCCGGCCAGCTCTTAGGAAATACAGTGACTTATAGCATCAAAGAGATTTTTTACACCCTGCAGGGCGAAGGTGCGCACGCGGGCCGTCCGGCCGTGTTTTGCCGCTTTTCCGGCTGCAATCTGTGGACGGGCCGCGAAAGCGACCGCGCCACGGCCGTGTGCCAGTTCTGCGACACGGATTTCGTCGGCACCGATGGCGAACTGGGCGGCAAGTTCAAGACGCCCGAGGAGCTGGCCGCGCTGATCGACAGCCTGTGGCCGGCCAGCTACGCGCCGAGCAAATACGTGGTGTTTACGGGCGGCGAACCGCTGCTGCAGCTGGACACGGCCCTGATCGACGCCATGCACGCGGTCGGCTTTACCATCGCCATCGAAACCAACGGCACCTTGCCCGTGCCGGCCGGCGTGGACTGGATTTGCGTCAGCCCGAAGATGGGTTCGACACTGGTCGTCCACAAGGGCAATGAGATCAAGGTCGTCATCCCCCAGTTCCAGCAAGACCTGGCCGCCTACGAAGGGCTCGACTTCGAGAACTTCTTCGTGCAGGCGATGGATGGCCCCCTGGCCGCGCACAACATGAAGCTGGCCATCGAGACGTGCAAAAGCAACCCGAAGTGGAAGCTGAGCCTGCAAACCCATAAACTCCTGCAAATACCTTAATAAAACAATATGCTGACTATCACACGCAAGCTCGAATTCGACGCGGGCCACCGCATTCCCGACCACAAAAGCCAGTGCCGCAACCTGCACGGCCACCGCTACACGGTGGAAATCACGCTGGTCGGCAAGGTCATCGAAGCGGAAGGCAATTCCGACAATGGCATGATCATGGATTTTTCCGACGTGAAAACCCTGGCCAAGCAGCACCTGGTCGACGTCTGGGACCACGCCTTCCTCGTCTACGAGAAAGATACGGCCGTGCGCGATTTCCTGGCCAGCCTGCCCGACCATAAAACCGTCGTCATCGACCGCATCCCCACCGTGGAAAACCTGGCGCGCATCGCCTTCGAGATACTGAAAGCGGCGTTCACCGACCATTTCGGCACGGGCTTGCACCTGCATAAGCTGGTGCTGCATGAAACGCCAAATTGCTGGGCAGAAGTGACCGATGACTGAAATGCACGCTGGCGCGCGCGATGCGCGCTACATGCAGCTGGCCCTGGAGCAGGCCCAGCACGCGTGGGACCTGGGTGAAGTGCCCGTCGGCGCCGTCGTCGTCAAGGATGACGAAGTCATCGCCGTGGGCTACAACCAGCCCATCGGCCGCCACGACCCCACGGCGCACGCGGAAGTGATGGCCTTGCGCGCCGCCGCCGAAAAGCTGGGCAACTACCGGCTGCCCGGCTGCGAGCTGTACGTGACCCTGGAGCCGTGCGTGATGTGTTCGGGCGCCATGCTGCATGCCCGGCTGGCGCGCGTGGTCTACGGCGCGGGCGACCCGAAGACGGGCGCCTGCGGCTCCGTGCTGAACCTGTTCGAGCAGCCCGCGCTGAACCACCAGACGGCGATCGTTGGCGGGGTGCTGGCCGACGAGTGCGGCGCTTTTCTCAAGCGTTTCTTTGCCGAGCGCCGCCGTGCGCAGGCGGAAGCGCGCAAGCTGGCCAGTCCGGCTACCTGACGCCGGGCAGGGCAGGGCCGCCATGGCTTTGCCAGAATGCCAGCCATCCCTTGCCAGCCATCCGGCTGGCATTTTTATAATTGTTGCGAAATAACATCTGTCTAGACCAATTGCCATTCTCAAATGAGAATGATTCGTGTTACAGTATTGTTTTCGCCAGCAAACTTTCCTTATGCATCGTTAACACTTTCGTTATCGATCCGGGTTCAAGAGCCAGCCTCCACTCTTAAACCGGACCATCATGACTACTGTGCTTCCGCAGCGCACCGCTGCACCCGTCGTATTCTCAGCTCATCTGCCTGCCCGCCGCCATAACCTGGTGCTGCGCGCCGCCTTGCTGGGCCTGTTCGCGGCGCCGATGCTGCCTGCTCTCGCGCAGACGGCCGCCATCAATGCGGGCACGGCCGCTCAGGAGCCGGCCAAGTTGCCTGTCTTCCCGGAAATCGTCGTCAACGCCAAGCAAGACTATGAGCGCCGCGCCGGCACCAAGACGGTCGTCACGGCGGACGACCTGGAGCGCCGCAATGTCACGGAGATGGGCGGCATCGTGCGCTATTTGCCCTTGATCAGTGCGCCGGCGGCGGCCTCGGGCAGCGGCAGCGTGTGGGACGGCTCCGGCAATACCGGTTACAACATCCGCGGTCTGGAAGGCAACCGGGTCAGCCTGGAACTCGACGGCATCTCGCTGCCCGACGCGGCGCCCAAGCCGGACGGCAACACCCTCAACGCTTTCGCCACGGGCCGTGATTATTTTGATCCGGAAACCTTCCGCGAAGTGCGCATCGATTCGGGCACGACGGCGGCCAGCGGCGCCAATCCCGGCCTGGGCGGCGGCGTGGCCTTCATCACCAAGTCGCCCGAGGATTACCTGGGCGAAGGGCAAGACCATTACGTGGCCTATAAATACGGCCGCGCCACGGCCGACCGCAGCAATGCGCACACCCTGACGGGCGCCGCCAAAATCGGCGCCAATCTGCAAGGCCTGGCCGTCTACGTGCACCGCGATGGCGAGCAGATGGACAGTCGCGGTACCACGCCCGTTAACCCGGACGACTGGCATTCGAACGCCTTGCTGTCCAAGCTCGTGTGGACCTTGCCTGGCGAACAGAAGCTGGACTTGACGGTCGACATGTTCGAGCGCAAGAACAAGCGCGACCTGCGCAGCAAGGTCAGCACGTATTATCCGACGGGCGTGCAGCAGGATTCCACCACCAAGCGCACGCGCGTGAGCCTGGGCCACGACGTGGTGCTCAAGGATTTTGCCCTGTTCGACCGCCTGACGTCGAAGGTCTATCTGCAGAACGCGAAAACCGAGGACAAGACGCAAGGCCTCTACACGTTCGGCAGTCCGGCTCGGCGCGCCATCGATACCAATTTCAAGAATGACAGCATCGGCCTGACGTCGGAAGCGTTCAAGCAGCTCAATGCGGACAACGCGCTGCTGTACGGCGTGCAGCTGGAACAGCTGAAAACGCGCCGTCCGTGGCGCGAAGACCGCGTCATCGTCGCCACGGGCCAGCATCAGGTCACCAACAAGAACCGCATGGCCGACATGGACACGAGCAAGCTGGCCCTGTATGTGCGCGACGATTTCAGTTTCAATCTGGCGGGCAAGAAAGCCGTGCTGACGCCGGGCTTGCGTGCCGATTACCGCAAGAACGAACCGAAAAACCTGCAAACCTATGCGATCGCCGTGCCGAACGCGGCCAAGGAAGTGCGCGAAGAGAGCGACACCTATTTCACGCCCAGCCTGAGCCTGTCCGTGGAAGTCTTGCCGCAGATGAACGCCTACGCCACCTTCACGCGCGGCACGCGCCTGCCGACGGCGGCCGAGCGCACGGGCACCTACGACTCGTTCAGCTATACGGGCACGGGGCAGGGCTATGCCGTGCTGGGCAATGCCAACTTGCGCAAGGAAACGAGCAAGGCGTATGAACTGGGCCTGAAGGGCGACGTCACCAGGGGCTTGAGCATGCACGCGTCCGTCTACCAGACGGAATACACGGACATGATCGACTATGTGATGCAAAAAGATGATCCGGTGAACTACCCCACCATCACGCGCGGCCTGTTCCGCCCGGAAAACATCGGCAATGCCCGCACCTGGGGCGCCGAGCTGACCCTGCGCGCCGAGCTGGGCGCCTGGGCGCCGGCCATGCAGGGCTATCACGTGGACCTGGCGACCGGCGTGGCCAAGGGCCGCTCCTTCAATACCCAGACGGGCGAGAGCGGCGGCCTGAACTCGGTGGCGCCCGCCAAGTCGGCCTTGACCTTCGGCTACGACCATGCGAACCAGCTGTTCGGCCTGGCGCTGACGGCCGTGCATGCGGGCGCCAAGCAGGCGCCGGAAAACCTGCTGATCGGCGATGCCGGCCCGCTGTTTACCGTGCCGTCGTACACCATCTTCGACCTGTCGACGTACTGGAATGTGCACAAAAACGCGAAGATCGTCGTCGGCGTGTACAACTTGACGGATCGCAAGTACTGGGACTACGCCGCCTCGCGCAGCCTGGCCGCCGGCACCACGGCCGCCAGCCGCGCCGAGATCGAGCGCTACGCCAAACCGGGCCGCAACGTCGCCGCCAGCCTCAGCGTCAATTTCTAAATTTTTACCGGGGAGGGGCGCCTGCCCCTCTTTTTTTCCATGTTTGATTGAATGGTCTCTCTATGAAGTTATCCAAACTCGTTCTATCCCTGCTAGGCAGCCTGCTGATTGCAAACGCATATGCGGCCCCAGCCACCCTGGCGGAACGCTGGTCCACCTTGCGCACGGAACAGCCGAAGCTGCAGATCCGCGACGCGGCGCGCGCGCTGGGCGTGTCGGAAGCGCAATTGCTGGCAACCAACATCGGCAAGGGCGTCACGCGCTTGCAGGCGGACGGCAACCAGCCGCGCGAAATCATGCGCGCCGCGCTGGACCTGGGCCTCGTGCAAGCGATCACGCGCAATGAAAACGGCGTCATCGAAACGACGGGCGTCGCCAGCAAGTTCAAGCAGGCGGGCGACAAGTCCGAGCAGGCCGACGCCAAGGACCCGGAAACGGAAGCGCGCCAGCGCAATATCGCCGGCGGCTACCTGGGCGGCCAGATCGACCTGCGTTTCCACTTTGAAAACTGGAAATACGCATTTGCCGTGGAACAGCCTGGCCGCGATGGCAAGCCGACGCGCAGCCTGCAATTTTTTGACGCCAACGGCACGGCCGTGCACAAAATCTACCTGCGCAACGAGCCTGGCGTGGCCGTCTACGATAAATTGGTGGCCACCTTCCGTGCGCCGCAGCAAAGCGCGGAACTGAACGTGCTGGCCGTGGCGCCCAAGGCGGCGGAAAAGCCGGACAGCGAGATCGACGTCAAGGAATTCCAGCTGGCCTGGAAAGACATGACGGACGTGCACCAGTTTGCGCAAATCATGCGCGAATTCCACTTGACGCGCGAGCAGGCGCTGCGCCTGGCGCCGGCCGGCGTCGTCGAGCGCGTGACGCCGCAAGCGCTGCGCACCCTGCTGGAAAACGCGGCCAGGGACAAGGTTGCCATCATGGTCTTCCTGGGCAACGACGGCTTGACGCAGATATACAGCGGCAAGATCGAGAAAACCATGGCGGCAGGCGGCTTCTTCAATGTGCTGGACCCGGACTTCAACCTGCACATCCGCGACACGGCCCTGCGCAGCGGCTGGGTCGTCAAGCGCGGCGGCGTCACGTCCGTCGAATTCTTCGACAACGACGGCACGCAAGTGGTCTCCTTCTTCGGCGTGCGCGAGCGGGGCAAACCGCAGCCGCAAAGCTGGGTGGATCTGGCCGATAGTCTGCCAAAGGCAAAATAAGGTTTTTGCAAGTTGATGAGTATCAGCACGTGACAGAACCGTAGCGAGCGGAAGCGAATTGTGGTCGAGAAGCGCAACCGTACTTTAGGTACGGTGAGCATCGCAGGCCGCAAGTCGCGACGCGCAGTAGGTTATGTCATGTGCGACCAGAGCAACACTTCAGTGTGGGTGCCGCGTGCCGGTCTCATGTCTGAAGCACAATAGTGGTATGCTGATTGCAAGGCCGCAGCGATCGTGTCTGCGTGCTGGTTCCTGAAGAGAGGCAATCATGGCAACCATCATGGCGAACGGCCTCAACATAGCTTATGAAAGCCACGGCAACCCGGATGATCCGTGCGTGCTGCTGGTCATGGGCCTGGGCATGCAACTGATCGCCTGGCCGGCGGACTTTGTCGAAGGCATCGTCGAACAAGGTTTTCGCGTCGTGCGTTTCGATAACCGCGACAGCGGCCTGTCGAGCAAGATGGCGCAGGCGGGCAAACCGTATCTGCCGCTGGCCTACGTGAAAAACCTGCTGGGCTGGCCACTGAAAACTTCCTACACCCTCGATGACATGGCGGACGACGCGCTGGGCTTGCTGGCGGCTCTGCGCATTGCGCAGGCGCACGTGATCGGCGTGTCGATGGGCGGCATGATCGCGCAAGTGATGGCGGCGCGCGCGCCGCTGCAAGTGCTCAGCCTGACCTCCATTATGTCGAGCAGCGGCCGGCGCGGCTTGCCCGGCCCCACGCGGGCGGCACGCAATGCGTTATTGCAACGCCCGAAACGCAATGCCAGCCGCGCCGAACTGATGGCCCATATGGCGGCCACCGTGCGCGTGATCGGCAGTCCCGCCTATCCGGTGTCGGAAAAGCTGCTGTACCAGCGCATCGAAGCGGCGCTGGAGCGGGGCAGCTGCCCGGAAGGCGTGGCGCGGCAGATGGTCGCCATTGCCGCCTCGGGCGAACGCACGGAGCTATTGCCCAGCATCAGCTGCCCGGCGCTGGTGATCCATGGCGCGGCCGATCCCCTGATCCCCGTCGCCTGCGGCATCGATACGGCGGCGCTGATTCCGGGCGCCACGCTCGAAGTGATCGAAGGCATGGGGCACGACATGCCGCCCCAGCTGATCGAGCGCCTGCTCGCCTTGATCGATGTGCATCTGCAAGGTAAGATGGCGCCCCAGATGCGCTCCCAGCCAGCCTAGGCGCGCCCACCACTTTTGAAGGCATGGGCATTTTGAAAACACCTGAAATTGGCATCGCCATCGTGGCGCCCGGCGGTTGCGCGCCCGATGACGCGGCCGTGGCGCGCGGCATCGCCCGCCTGCAGGCGCAAGGCGCCACCGTCCACAACTACTACGACCCCGCACACAGCTTCCAGCGTTTCGGCGGCACGGATGCGGGCCGCCTGACGCAGCTGAACGCGGCAGCCGCCGACCCCGACGTGCAGGTGGTGATCGCCTTGCGCGGCAGCTACGGCATCAGCCGCATCCTGCCCGACATCGATTTCGACCGCATGGCCGCCAGCCGCAAGCTGTTCGTCGGCTACAGCGATTTTACTGCCTTCCACATGGGCTTGATGGCGAAAACGGGCCGCGCCAGCTTTGCCGGCCCCATGATCTGCGACGATTTTACGCGCGACGAGCCCGAGCAATTTACGCTCGATCAGCTGTGGTCGTGCCTGACCGGTCCCACACACACGGTCACGGGCACGGCAGCTGGCAATCCGCAGGTTGATGTGGAGGGGAAATTGTGGGGCGGCAATCTGGCCATGCTGGTCCACCTGCTCGGCACGCCGTATTTCCCCGAGATTAACGGCGGCATTCTGTTCCTGGAAGACGTCAACGAGCACCCGTACCGGGTCGAGCGCATGCTGCTGCAATTGCTGCATGCGGGCGTGTTCGAACGCCAGCATGCGGTCGTGCTCGGTGACTTTTCCGCCTATAAGCTGAGTCCGATGGACAGGGGCTACGATTTCGACGTCATGCTGGCCTACGTGCGCGAGCGCCTGCCCGTGCCCGTGCTGACGGGGCTCGAATTCGGCCACATCCGCCGGCGGGTCACCTTGCCGTTCGGCGGCCAGGCGCGGCTGCAATCGGATGCGTCCGGTTTCAGCCTGCAGGTAAACGATTACCCGACCCTGGCGCGCCCCTGAACTCCCTGAACGCTATTCACGCCAAACCCGGCAGGTTGCTGCAGCTCGACGTGCTGCGCGGCATCGCCGTGTTTGGCATCTTGCTGGTAAATATCTGGGGCTTTGCCTGGGGGACGCTGTCCTTGCGCTACGGCACCTTGCCGGCGCAGCCGCCCGTGCTCGACCAGCTCGTCATTTTCGGCGTGGCGGCGCTGGCGCAATTCAAGTTCTATCCCGTCTTCGCCTTCTTGTTCGGTGCCGGATTTGCCCTGCAAACACGTTCACTGAAACGCCAGCTGGGCAGCTGGGAAGCGGCGCAAGCGGCGTACCGGCGCCGTTTGCGCTGGCTGCTCGTGTTCGGACTGCTGCATGGTTTCTGCATCTGGAGCGGCGACGTGCTGACCTCGTATGCGGTCGCCGGCATGCTGGTCCTGCCCCTGGCAGCGGCCAAACTGAGCCGCATACGCAACCGCGCCTGGCTGGTGGCGGCCGGTTTTCTGCTGTTCATGTGTTTGCTCATTCCCGTGGGGCAGCAGGGCGGCGCGCCGGACACGGCGCATGATTTGCAAAACTTCGCGGCCCGCTACGCCACCTACACGCAAGGCAGTGTGTGGGCCGTGGCCAGGCTGCGCGCCAACGATTTCCTCGTCTCCTTGCTGTACGCCGCCGTCATGCTGCCGCACATCATCGTGCTGTTCTTGCTGGGCATTTTGTCCGTGCGCTGCGGCTGGCTGACGCAGCCGCGGCGCCACGAGCGCCTGTGGCGCCGCGTGCGCGACGTGGGGCTGGGCGTGGGCTTGCCGTTCAACCTGCTGGCGGCGGGGGCCGTCGCGTGGCAGGTGGCCTATCCGTATCAAACCGTGTTCGATACGGCCCTGTTCGAAGTGGGCCTGTTCGCCGGCGGTCCCGTGCTGGCGGCCGGTTATGTGGCGGCGCTGATGCTGGCCGGTCCCTTCATGCTGCGCTGGCTCGGTGCATGGCTGGCGCCCGTGGGCCGCATGGCGCTGAGTAATTATCTCTTGCAATCCTTGCTTGGCACCTGGCTGCTGCAGGGGCCGGGCCTGGGCTGGGGCGCCACGCTGCGTCCCATCGAGATGCTGGGCCTGGCCATAGTGATCATGGCGGGGCAGGTGCTGCTCAGCCGCTACTGGCTGCGGCACTTCC
Source organism: Janthinobacterium sp. FW305-128 (assembly GCF_020858135.1). Lineage (NCBI taxonomy): Bacteria > Pseudomonadati > Pseudomonadota > Betaproteobacteria > Burkholderiales > Oxalobacteraceae > Janthinobacterium > Janthinobacterium sp. FW305-128. The sequence continues at coordinate 249,782 of NZ_JACYMK010000002.1, forward strand.
GCCAGGGGCCGATGGAAGCGCTGTGGCGCAGGCTGGCGTGCTTGCCCGGCTGAGTTAGTCGGTGCCCCAGTCGAAGGCGCCTTGCGGCGACACCGGCGGCGCCTTGGGTTTGGCGGACGGCACGAGCGGATTATCGACGGCATGCCACTCGAACAGCTCCACGTCGAGCATGCAGGTGCGCGCCAGGTGCAGCGCCTGCTCGGGCGTCAGTGCGGGGGCTAGCCAGCGGTGCGCGTCTTCCAGGCTGACGGCGACGGGGCGGCGGTCGTGGATATCGACCATACCGCCCAGGCTGTCGGCCGTCACCAGCACGAAGCCCGCTTCCTCGCGGTTGAATTTGTACGGCCCGAACTGGGCCAGCGCCAGCAGGAACAGGCGCGCGCGGTCCTTGCGGTGGATGTGCCACGGCTGCTTGCGGCCTTTTTCGCCCGTCCATTCATACCAGCCATCGACGCAGACGATGCCGCGCCCCGCGCGCAGCAAGGGTTTCCAGTAGGCGCCGGCGAGTTTTTCCAGCCGGGCATTGATGGCGATGGGGATTTTTTTCTTGCCGGGGGCGGGCACGGCTTGCGCGGCCCAGGCGGGGCGGTAGCCCCAGAAGACATCGTCGACCCGGTGCACACCATCCTGGATATGCAGCACGGGCCGGTACGTGCCGGGCGAGACGTTCAGGTGCGGCTCGGCCTCGCTGTCGAACACCGCGTCGGTCCAGCCGAAGGATGACGCCAGCACGCGCGCCGTGTCATTTTGATCGAATCGTCCACACATGCCGAAATCATACCCGATCGCCTGTAGGCGCGAGCGCGGCGTGCATCCTTTTCGTGAGTGTGATCAAACGTACAGACTGCTGGCAGCATGTGGCGCACAGTGGAACCCAGTCAGATCCCTGACGCTTTTTTTGCATCGGAGGAATTATGTCTTTTGAAAACCCCACCATTCACAAAGGCTTTATCATCAGCGCCACGGCCAGCCAGCGCCGCGATGGCCGCTGGGTCGGTTCGTACATCAGCCAGAACCAGGCGTGCGGCGCATATGCGGACACCTGCGATTACGACGATTGCAGCAATGAAAAAGAGGCGCAGCAAATAGCCTTGTCGGTAGGCTGGCGCCTGGCCGATGGGGTGCCGGTACGCTGAAACAGCCTTAGCGCTTGCCCCGCAGGGCCAGCAGCAAGCCTGCTAGCGGGAACAGCAGGGCCGTACCCAGCCGTACGGAGGTCAGCGACGCGGCCTCCACGCCCAGCACATGGGGCAAAGCCAGCAGCAACAGAGGCGCGGGCACGGCGATCGCAAAGAAAAACAGGTACCACGAGTAGCCATTCTTTTTGGCCAGCAAGGCGATCAGCGCGCAGCCGACCAGGAAGACGAGCGGTAAATTCACAAATTCCATGGTGTTGATTTTTCATCCGGGAAAGCGCGTCATTATACGCGCCACCCTGGATGGCCGGATGCGCTTGCCGGCGTCAGTTGCCGACGAAATCCGGCGGCTGCGGCGCCTGTTTTCCGGCCAGCGGCCCGTCGGCCGGCAGCAGCGCCTTGATGGCACCGTTATAGATGAGTTCCTGGGCATACGCCGATGCCTCGATCAAGGCCGCATGCACGGACTTGAAACTGCTCGGCGTTTCTATCAGCACGGGCTTGGCGTACACCTGCAGGGTATCGCCGCGCTTGCTGATCAAAATCATGCCCCGGTAGCGCCCATCCTTCTCCAGCGCCCCCGCCACATGAAATTCATAGCCCCGGATCTGGTGTTTTTGTTGCTGATCCATGTTTGCCGCCTCCAGACCTGATTGTCATGGGCCAGACCATGCCACGCGTATCGAACAGCAGAGTGTTTGATTTGTATCAATACGTCCCTTGAACGCATTCAACTAGCGTATCGACGCTTGTTGCAAGCGTAGCGAGCGGAGGGGATGTGTGGCTGAGAAGCGCAACCGTACATAAGTACGGTGAGCATCGCCAGCCGCAAAGCCCCCCGCGCAGTAGCTTGCGGCAAGCGTCCTCACCCAGCGCGAATGGCGCGGATCTGTTGGGCTGTTTCCTCGATCTCGCGATACGCTTCCTGAATATAGCCATGGATCGGGTGCCCATCCATCCACTCGAAATACGCGCGCTCATCGTGTTTGATGGCAAAAGGGACGTGGTGGTCGCGTATCGATTCGGCCGTTTCGCGCACCAGCGCGGCAAAAAGCAGCTCAATAGTTTCCATGATGGTCACCTTGCGAGACAGGAATGCAGAGCATTGAATGTAGCACAAAGCGCGCTGCCGTCCACGCCGGCGCTTGTGCCGTGCGCGCCCGGGTTTCAGGCCGGGTGGCCGATATGCTCGTACAAGATCACGCAGCCGATGACGATCAGTACCAGGCCGCCCACCAGTTCGGCGCGCCGGCCCGCTACCGTGCCCAGCACGCGGCCCAGCATCACGCCCAGGGTCACCATGACGAAGGTGGAAAAGCCGATGGCGGCCGCCGTGACGACGATATTGGCGCCCAGCAAGGCCAGGCCCGCACCCACGACCATGGCGTCGATGCTGGTGGCCAGGCCCGTGACGGCCAGCACCCAGAACGAGTGCGACTGGGCCGGCGCTTCTTCCTCGTCGGCGTCGGACAGGGCATTGCGTATCATCAACAGGCCGATGATGCCCAGCAGGCTGAAGGCGATCCAGTGATCCCACGCTTCCACGTAGGGCGCTGCCACGCTGCCCAGGGCCCAGCCGATGATGGGCGTGATCGCCTCGATGACGCCGAAGATCAGCCCCGTGCGCAGCGCCTCGCGCCATTGCGGCTTGTGCAGGGCTGCGCCCTTGCCGACGGCAGCCGCGAAGGCATCGGTGGACATGGCGAGGGAGAGGGCGGCGGTGGCGGCGAAATTCATCGTTGGCTTTCTGTAAAACCTGGCTGGGATGGTAGTGACAAATGACAAACCCGGCGATTTTACCCTACGTACAGCACCACGGCAGAGGCCAGCAGGCAATACGCGCCAAAGAAATGCCAGCGGCCCTGTTCCAGCCAGCGCGACAGCCAGCGCAAGGCCAGCAAGCCAGCCAGGAACGACAGCAGCATGCCCAGCAGGCTGGGGCCGAGCAAATGCAGGAGGCTGTTGCCGTGTTCCAGATGATCCACGCTGCCATTTGCCACGGCCTGGTAGAAGCGCCAGCCTTCCTTGACCAGCACGGCCGGCGTCAGCACGACGGCCAGGGCAAAGCTGAATTCCTCGGCGCGGCGCTGCGGCACGCCCATGGCGATGCCGGCGGAAATGGTGGCGCCCGAGCGGGAAAAGCCGCGGAAGGGCAGGCACAGGCCTTGCACGGCGCCGATCACCATCGCCTTGCCGATGGACAAGGTGCCATGCTGGCGCGCCTGCAGGCGCGATGACACAATGATCAGCACGCCGGCGGCGGCCAGCGCGGCGGCCATCAGTTTCGCGTTGCCAAACAGGTGCTCGATTTCAAAACCGGGTGCATCCTTGCTCATGAAGTGGGTGATGCCCTTGAGCAAGCCGAAGCCGACGATGCCCGTCAGGGCCGTGGCGGCCGCGAGCAGCAGGACATTGCGTCGGAAGGCGCTGGCCGAACTGAAATAGGTGGCGCGCCAGGATGCCCAGAAATACACGATGACGGCCAACATGGTGCCGGTGTGCAGCATCACGAGCAGCATGGTCAGTTCGGGCGACGTGGGGTCCAGCCCCATCCATTTTTCCGCCATGATGACGTGGGCGGAGCTGGACACGGGCAGCAGCTCGGCGAAGCCCTGGACGATGGAAAGGATAAATAATTGCAAAAAGTTCATGGCGGACGGGACTCAGGCGGGAAAAGCAGGGCCGCCGATTTTACCCGCCCGACCCTGCGGATGAGCCCCTCACCAGATTACAGTTTGTCCATGTCTTACTGCCTGGCCGGTTCTTGCGGTTTGAACACGGCGCGGAAAGCCTTCAGGGCTGCGGGATGGTAGACCGTGCCATGGGTCTCTTCCGGCATCTTTTCCACGTGCCATTGCAAGCCGGGCGGCGCCTGCTTTTGCAGCACGTCGGACAGGCGCTGCACTTCGATGGCGATGCCCGCTTCGCTGCTGGACGCCAGGTACAGGCTGTGCTTGCCCGGCTTGCCCTTGGCCAGCAGCTCCGCCGCCTGACGGGGCAGCGCGCCCTGGTTCCACCACAGGCTGGGGTCGAAGGCCAGGTAGTGGTCGAACAGCTGCGGTTCCAGCAGGTATGTTTCCACCACGAACAGGCCCGCCAGCGATTCGCCGACAATGGCCGTCTCGCCCGTCGTGCGGTAGCGGCGTTTGACTTCCGGCATCAGTTCATCGCGGATGAAGGCCCGGTAGGCTTGCGAACCGCCCACGACGGGCGCGATCTTGCGGTCTTGCGCATTATCGGTGGGCCCCGTCAGGTCGCGCCGGCGCTGCGTGTTTTGCATGCCGACCAGCATGAACGGGCGCATCGTGCCGTTGGCTACCGACACCTGCAGCAAGCCGGCCACGTGCAGAAAGTCTTCGGCCACGCCGCCGTCCGGCATGTACAGCACGGGCAGGGGCGCGTCGGGCGGCGTATCCCAGGCGCGCGCCACATACACATTGATGTGGCGCCGTTCCTTCAGCGCCTGCGAGTCGATCGTGAAACTTTCGCCGATGACGAGCGGCGTGGCCGCGCTGGCGGCAGCGTTAGCCGTAGCGGCGGGCGCGGCAGCGGCGAGGTGGACAGAGCTGGACAGCAGCAGGGCGGCGGTGAGGTGCAGTGCAAGGCAAGAGCGGCGCATGTTTTCCCATAATAAGTAGTGGATAGATGGCATGTACGCGTATAGACATGCCACCAAGCAATTCTATCTTATCTTTGAGGCAGTCTTACTTGATCGTCAATAGCTTGCGCTCGCGCACGATCCCCGCCTTGTCGATCGTGTAGGCAACCAGCAGTGCGCCATCCTCGGCGCAGGCGTGGCAGGTGATCAGGGGCGTGGAAAACAGCACGCTCTGGCCGCCATCGGCGGTCGCCGTGCTGCCAATAAAGTCGGCGGGGGCGAACGGGACAGAGTCTGGGTGGGCGGCGGCAAACGCGCGCCAGGCCGGTGTGGCGCGGTCTTCCTCGCGCACGGAGTCCTCGTCGACGTCGATGGCGGCGCCATCGCTGCCGATCAGCAGGGTGCCTTCATTCGTGTTGGCGCGGAACGGATAGGTGACGGTGGCCAGGGCCGCCTTGCCCAGCGGGCGCCAGGCCGAGATAAAGCCCGCCTTGTTTGCCTTGACCAGCATCCTGGCGGCGGCGATGGCTTGCGGACGGGCGCCCGAGCGCTGCATGGTGCGCAGCAGGCAGACGTCGGGCGCCGTGGGCGATTGTTCGCTGCGGCAAGCCGACAGCGAGCGCTCCTGCCACACGGCGCGCGCGTCGATGGGGCCCGTCTCCAGGGCATGGGCCGCCTGCATGGCGGCCAGGCCGCCGACGGCAAGGATGGCGCAGCCGGCTACGTGGCGGGAAAATCGTGTGGACATGGGGATGCCTTTCAAGAGCGGAAACAGGAGAGTCTCCGATTATAGGAGGGGGCTGGCGTCCTTGCCCACACGAAACGGCCTTGCTGGCGGGCGGCTTGCGCCTCATTCAGCGCCTCTTTGCCGCCGCCTGGCGCAGGGCCTTGGCTTCCTGCTTGTTGGGAATGTGCGGCCGCGTGGCCAGCTCCGCCTTGACGGCGGCGATGGCGGCGCCGAACTGCTGTTCGGCCTGCGCCGGGCTGGCGCCCGCATAATCCTGCTGATTCGATTGCGCGGCACGCAGCCGGCGCAGCAGCGCCAGCAATTGCCTGGCGTGCAGGGCAGGCAAGTCTTGCGCCAGTGCTTGCGCGACCACCGCGCCTTCCACATGGTCGGGGTCGATCAAGCGCAGCAAGGCCAGGCCCTCAGGCTGTGGTACCGGTGTCAATTTATCCATCCAGTCATTCTAAACGAGGTCGGGATTACAGGTATTCCCATATTTCATCGAAGGTTTCGCGGGCGAAATCGTTGCGCCAGGCTTCCGAGTTCTTTTCGCGGCTGACGGCGAACACGGCGCGCCACGTCTGCTTCGGCGAACTCGTGTAGGTGGCGGCGATCTTTTGCAGGCCTGCCTTGCATTGCTCGACCTTGCAGCCACTCTTCGCCAGTTGCTGGGCGGCAGGCGCCCATGCCACGGGCACCTTGACGACCTGGCATTCGAAGCTGACGGCAGCCGTCTGCATGCCGTTTTCCACCGTCACGGGGGCCGCCTTGGTGGCCTGGCACGCGGCGCCATTCATGGCGGCGATGACATTGGCGGCCAGCTGTTCGGCGGCCGGCGTGACGGCCGCGCGCATGGCGGCAGGGAACAGGTCGGCGATCAGCTTGCCCGTCTTTGCAGGGAATATTGCATCCGTTTCCTTCAAGCCGCTGTACGACGCATATTCGGCGGATTGCTGGCCCGCCAGGCGCGTGGGGCGCAGGTAGGCATTGAGCTGGGCGACGCTCGCTTCATCATGGTTGATGATGGTCTTGATGTACAGGTTGGCCACGTCGACGGGCGCCAGTTCCACGGCGGTTTCCGCAGCGATGGCGGGCTGGGCCAACGCCATGGCGGCGGCCAAGGCTGCCGCCAGCAGGGCAGTGCGCGATGTTGCTACTGTTTGGTGCATGTATTTTCTCCACGATTCAATGTCAGGCGCCAAAAAATGCTTTATAGCAACTATGGCGCGCGCATTATAGATGGTAAAAGTCATAACGTTGCGCACAGAAGCTTGCGCACCTCAGGCGTCCGCCTTGCTGGCCGCTTCCAGCAAGGCCAGCAGCAGCTCCTTGCGCCGGCCTTGCGCCTTGCGCGCCAGGGTAGCCAGTTTTTCCAGCTTGCCCCAGATGGGATACAGCATGTGCTCGACCAGATAGCCTTCCAGCCCTTGCAGTTGCTGGCAGAACAGTTCCAGTTTCTCCACCTCTTCCAGTTCCGCCTGGATCTTGACCTTTGCGTTGTCCGTGCAGGCGCGCAGGCACGCGGCCAGCACGGGGGCGGAGTCGCGCGTGACGCCATATTGCTCGGCAAAGGCCGCCGTGAACTGGTCCTGCACGGACTGGTGTTCCTCGTCGACGTAGGCCATGTAGTGCTGCACCAGCGGAAAATAACGCGCATCGAGCAGGCCCAGGCCGAACGTGGCGTAGCTGCCGGGCATGCAATTCTTTTCGCCTTCCGTGTCCGCATAGAATTCGAATTGCTCGATGGCGGCGCGCGCATACGCTTCCAGCTGCGGCTGCAGGGCGGGATAGGCGAGGGCGTTGGCAAAGAAGCGATGCGTATCGGATTTCGCCAGTCCCTTGATCGGCAGGTACTGCTTGACCTTGGACTTGAGCTTGATCTGGCAGCTTTTCGGGAAACCGTTGTTGAGCAAATGCGTGATGAAGGCCAGCGCCTGCGCATACGCCTCTTCCTCTTCCCGGACAATCGCGATGCTGATCGTGGCAAACACGTCGTTGGCGCGGCATTCCAGCTGCGCGTTTTTCAGGTGGACGGCGTCGGGCGCGAAAGTGCCGCTGCCTTCCTTGAGCATGCGCACGGCCCGTTCGCTGCCAAGTTCGCGCGCGATGTCGAGGAATTTGACGCCCGTCGACTTGGCGTAGCTCGGTTCGTGGCGCAAGATCATCACGGCGCCATACAGCAGCAGGTCGATGGACGCCAGCGCCTGCTTGTCAAGCGCCGCGCCCGTCTTCAAGGTGTATTCGGTGCTGCGGTAGCTCGATTGCTGCACGTCGTAGAACTGCGGCAGGAACTGCTTTTCCGCCCACGCCGACACGGCCTGGATGATATCGCTGCGGTGTTCGGCCAGCGCTTGCGGGCGCGACTTGTTCAGCTGCTCGATGCGCTCGAATTGGGCGATTGTCCAGGCGATATCGGGTTGGGGAAACAGGTGGGGATCGAGCAGGTGGCGCGCCAGGAAGAAGGTTTCCAGCTTTTTCGTCGGGCGGTTGCCATGCTCGAGCTTTTGCGTGACGTAGCTGTGTATGTGCTCGAGCAAGCTTGTGCGCTTGCCTGCGTTGACATACTCGAGCAGGTTCAGGTGCAGCATGCCCTGCGCCGTCTGGAATTTGCCGCGAAAGCTGAAGCGGTAATCGACGAAGGGCGTGTCGGCCAGTGTTTCCAGCTTCGCCCGCACGAGCGCTGCCAGCCGGGGCGCGATGGTGTCGCGCACGACGGCTTCGTCGAGGCGCGAAGGTGTCCTCGGTGCGACATCATCGGCCTCGGCCAGATGGAAATCGTCAGCCGTGGTGCGTCCCGGCTTGTAGTCGAGCAGGAAATCGTTAAAAACGCCCATTTGCAAGGTAGTCCGCTTCACGGCGGCTTCCAGGTCGGTACGCTTGAGGCGCTCGGCAAACCACGCTTCGATTGCCGCCGTCATTTCTTGTGTTGCCTGCTCTACAAGATTGCTCATCTGTATCGTCGTCTTTCCCTGCATTGCACGTGACGGTGCCACCGGCTGCCGTCACGATCATGTTTGATATAAAGCACTATTTTAGGTGGTCGGGCCTGGCCGCAACAAGGGCCGCACGGTTGTCACGAGGGGGCGGTGAGGAAGCGCGGGTCGATTTCGTCGGACTGCGGGCCCACGGTGATCGTGGTGTGCCAGCCCGATGGCTTGTCGTTGCCATCAAACAAGGCGATGCGCGTGTGGACGAACAGCACGGAATACACGCCGGATTTCATGTCGCGGTTCAAGTCCCAGTGCATGAGTTCGATCGCTTCGCCCATGCGCGGCAGATGGGCGCCCGGCGGCAGCAGAATGTTCTGGTTGATGAATTCCCGGCTGGGGCCCGGTTCCTTGTGGCGCGGATCGATGTAGCGGAACGAGACGCTGGTAACGATGTTGCTCATGCATGGCTCCTGCCTGGTGATGTACCTGACGACAATAGCACAGGGGGAGGGCCGGGACGTGCGCCGCACGGCCCCAAGGCAGGCGCGCGGTTGAATATGTACGGTAACAGACGGTAGTTGACGAGCCGTCGCGCTACGCTTGCTTGTTATTGATCATTGAGATTGCCGTACACGTCATGATGCATTTATTCCTAGCAGAAAACCGCGCCGAGCTTGAGCGTCGTTGTTCGGCGATTCCGTCAGTCAGGTGGTGCCGGGGGGCGGTGGACCATACGCACAGCGGGATGCCAGACCATGCCCTATGAAATTCTGCGCGACAGCATCGCGCTCGAGCCGGCGGGCGATGCCATTCGCTTCCATTTGTCCGTCTTCGGGGCGGAAAAGACCTGCCGCATCACCGTAACGGCCTTGCACAGCCTGGACCAGGAGCAGGGCGGCAACTTGCTGGACATCTTCGACAGCCACCGCCTGCGCATCGGCCAGCGCGCCTTCGCTTACCTGAGCCGCGATCTGCTGGTCAGCAGCGTCGTCTTGCGCGCACTTGATTTTTAGTTACTATTTCTTCTGCCTGCACCCGTGTCCTGGCCAGCTATGGTATTTCCGCACAGATCGTCAAGTAAATGCAGGTATGGCTGGACGGAAATGTTACATCTCGGTATTCTGCGCATCTGATACTTATTTCTATACAGAAAAAGGTAAGAGGGCGGTTCGGGCCGGCGGCATCGCGGCGCGCACTGCCACGCAAGGTCAGGCATGCAAAGGTGAAGTCGTCCGCTTGCTGAGCGAAACTGTCATGTTTCGGCTCGCGGCGGGCAGGGAACAGTGCTGTCATCTTTAAAATAGTAGGAGAGGTTGCTCATGGATGCAGAAAAGGATGTTGTGTACGGTACAGAAGATTTGTTGATGAGTTTGTGCAACTCGGTGGTTCGGGTGCTCAACGTGGCAACACAAAGCAAGGTCAATTATTCAGGCATGGTGCAGCGCATCACCAAGACGGGCCTCAAGCCCGACATCGGCTGCTTCGTGATGTTCGATGGCGGTTTCACGGGCCTGGTGGTGCTCAATTTCGCCGCCGATACGGCGATGGAAATCTACGAGCGCTACATGTTGCACATGGGTATGCCGAAGTCGGAGCTGGCCAGCTTCTACACGTCGGACGAAGTGTCGAACATCATGGGCGAACTGATGAACCAGATCGTCGGCGACTTCACGGGCAAGGTGCGGCGCGAGCTGCAAACGAACATCACCCAGAGCCAGCCGAAGATGCTGGTGCTGAACAAGCAGGTGATGCTCAGCGTCGACACGCCGCTGGACCGCCCGGAAATGCGCCGCGTCACTTTCTATACGGAAAAGAATAATATTTTCTATCTGGAACTGGCGATCGACCGTACCGAGTTCATCAAGCTGCACGATTTCGATTCGCGCGAAATCGACGCCGATTCGCTGATGGATAGCGAGTATGCAAACCGCGAACGCGACGCCGCCCCGGCGCCTGCGGCGGAACCGGAAGACGACGACAACGCCGACCTGCTCAAATCGCTGGGCATGTAAGCAGCGGTATCGGAGAGCGGCTGGCGGCCGGTTTGCCGCCGGCCGCTGCCGTTGACAGCCTACAAGGTCTTGCTCATGAAGATACGGCTCGTGCCTTCGGGACTGCAGGCGATGTCGCCGAAGCGGCGCCAGCCGCGGCGCTCGTAGAATTCGGGCGCCTGGAAACTGATGGTGTACAGCACCGCCGAGGCGCAGCCGCGCCGGCGGCCTTCCTCCTCGAACTGCGCCAGTACCTGGCTGCCCAGTCCCAGCCCCCGCAAGGCGGCGGGCAGATAAAACAAATCGAGAAACAGCAGGCCCAGCGAGGTCCGGCCCATGGCGCCGCCCAGCACGCGCTGGCTGTCGCGGTCGCGCACGACCACGCTCAACACCTGCCTGTCCTGGTATCCCGTGATCGCATCGTTGTAGGCGTTCAAGCCGTCGAGGATGGTTTGCTCGACCTCCGCATCGATCGTGGCGCTGACGGAAATGGTGTAGGGCAAGGCGTGCTGCTGGTTGGCGGGCATGGCGGGCAGGAAAATAGCTAGTAACTGTATGAATATACAGTATTTCGGCTATTTTTGCCCGTCTTGTTGCGGCAACGTCAATGTTTCCATGCGGTGCGTGCCCACCATGCCGCTGTGCTGGCTGTCATCGAGCGACCAGTATTCGAGCGCATACGCATAGCTGCCATCGATGATGGTCAGCGATTCCTTCTGGCGGCCGTTGGGCGCCTTGTAATACAGGCGCCGCGCGGGCCGGCCATCGACCGTGTGCCTGAACGCCTGCGGGTTGAGGGAGGCGCGCTTGCCCGCCTTGCCCGCCATCGACATCGCCGTGATCGTCACGTAAGCGCGGTCCGGGCAGCGGGCCAGCAGGTGGGCGCCGCTCAGCACGGTGGGCTGCGCTTGATCGAGCGGCAAGCCGAACGGATGCACGCCGGCGATATCGTGGCACCCCATCTGCTGCGCCAAGGTACTCAGCACGGCCGGATCGAGCGCGCTGGCATAGTGTTTTTCGGCGGTTTGCGCCTGGCCCAGCGCCAGGCGGCGCTCCAGTTCGGCCAGCGAGATATCGCTGGGCACGGGCAGTGGCGCGGGGGCGTCGGGGTCGGCCGCGCTGGACGTTTCCGCCTGCATGCGCGAGGCAACGGAGTGGCTGCTCCCGGCTGTGCCATCGAGGCCGTGGGCCAATGGCGTGGCGCAGGCCAGGGCCATTGCCAGCGATAAAGCCGTATGTTTCAGCATGAAATTTCCTGCAATCCGAGGCAAAATGACACGCATTGTGTCTCAGATCGCCTGCGCATGCGCGTTCCTTTCCTTTAACGTGCGGCCATCGCCGACGCAATCTCGATCGAACTCAGCTTCCAGCCCCACACGCCATGGCGCTGCAGGACCAGTGCGCCGTCCTGCGCATTGCCGTCTTGTGCGCGCACGACGAAGGTGTTCAGGCCGGCGTAGCCTGCGGAATACGCGGCTTTTTTCCGGGCGCCATCGGCGGGTGCGTCCGCGTCGCCTGCGGCTCCCGCTTGCGGGCTGACGGCGCTCTTGTTGACCAGCGCGACGACACCTGCGGGCGAGACCATGGCATCGACCATCTTGCCCAGCATGGCGCCGGCGATCGACTGGCCCAGCGCGGCCAGCGGGTTATCGCTGCCGGCGGTCGCTGCGATGCTGCGCGCCATGCTCGCCTCCAGCTGCGTCTTGACGCTGGCGCGCAGGGCGGGGAAGTCCACGTGTCCGGCCAGGGCCTCGGCATTGCGCTCGGCCAGGGCGGTCTTGATCTGGTGCAAGGCATAGTACGGCGACGCGTAGACGGTGGCGGCGATGGCAATGACGGCCAGGGCCGCGGCGATGGTGATTTTTTTCAAGTGAAGCCTGTGAGATGGAGGGGTGGAAACGGATGCCCCGCAGCGTATCCGTTAAATTAAAATACGGCAATCATATTTTCTTGCCATTATTTCTCCGCATGTGCTCCGGTCGCCCTCGGCGGACCGCTATAGAGTGATGAGGGTGGGTGCTGTATAATGGGAGAAAAGTATTTAACTAGCTGTTTTAACTGAATAAAGACCCAATATCACATGCTCTCTACAGCAAATATTACGATGCAGTTTGGCGCCAAGCCATTGTTTGAGAATATCTCCGTCAAGTTCGGCGACGGCAACCGCTATGGCTTGATCGGCGCCAACGGCTGCGGCAAGTCGACGTTCATGAAAATCCTGGGCGGCGACCTGGACCCGTCGGGCGGCAACGTCATGCTCGACACCAACGAGCGCCTGGGCAAGCTGCGCCAGGACCAGTTCGCGTTTGAAGACATGCGCGTGCTCGACGTCGTCATGATGGGCCATACGGAAATGTGGGCCGCCATCCAGCAACGCGACGCGATCTACGCGAACCCGGAAGCGACGGACGACGACTACATGCAGGCGGCTGAGCTGGAAGGCAAAGTGTCCGAATACGACGGCTACACGGCCGAATCGCGCGCAGGCGAACTGCTGCTGGGCGCCGGTGTCGCCATTGACCTGCATCAAGGCCCGATGAGCAATGTCTCGCCAGGCTGGAAGCTGCGCGTGCTGCTGGCGCAGGCGCTGTTCTCGAATCCGGACATCCTGCTGCTCGACGAACCGACGAATAACCTGGACATCAACACGATTCGCTGGCTGGAAGACGTGCTCAACGAGCGCAACTCCACCATGATCATCATTTCCCATGATCGCCACTTCCTGAACCAGGTGTGCACCCACGTGGCCGACATGGATTACGGCACCTTGAAGATTTATCCGGGCAACTACGACGAATACATGTTCGCCTCGACGCAGGCGCGCAACCAGCAGCTGGCCAACAACGCGAAAGCGAAAGACAAGGTTGCGGAACTGCAGGAATTCGTGCGCCGCTTCGCCGCGAACAAATCGAAGGCCCGCCAGGCGACGTCGCGCGCCAAGCAGATCGAAAAGATCAAGGTCGACGACATCAAGCCATCGTCGCGCGCCTATCCGTTCGTGCGCTTCGACGGCGAAAAGAAATTGCACCGTCTGGCCGTGGAAGTCGAGAATATCTCGAAAGGTTTTGATCGCCAGCTGTTCAAGAACTTCAGCATCATGGTCGAAGCGGGCGAGCGCATCGCCATCATCGGCGCCAATGGCGCCGGCAAGACCACCATGCTGCGCTGCATCGCGGGCGATATCGCCGGCCTGCAGCCTGACCAGGGCCGCGTGAAGTGGGCGGAAAACGCCAACGTCGGCTACATGCCGCAAGATCCGACGGAAGATTTCGCCAAAGACACGAACCTGACCGACTGGATCGGCCAGTGGACGAAAGAGGGCGACGACGACCAGGCCGTGCGTTCCATCCTGGGCCGCTTGCTGTTCGGCGGCGACGATGTGAAAAAGGCCGTCAAGGTACTGTCCGGCGGTGAAAAGGGCCGCATGATGTACGGCAAGCTGATGCTGGGCCGCCACAACGTGCTGATGCTCGATGAGCCGACCAACCACATGGACATGGAATCGATCGAATCCTTGAACATCGCGCTGGAAAAATACGCGGGCACCCTGATCTTCGTGTCGCATGACCGCGAATTCGTTTCCTCGCTGGCCAACCGCATCATCGAAATCAAGGAAGATGAAGTGGTCGATTACCGAGGCAATTACGAGGATTACCTGAAGAGCCAGGGTATCGATTAATTGATACGCTCACGTTGGGTCGGATTACGCGCTGTGCGCTAATCCGACCTACGCTAGTAGGCAGGCCATGTAGGTCGGATTAGCGTAGCGTAATCCGACATTACAAGGCAAACCACCGAGCACCACACCGACGCGCCGCGGTTCATTCGTTCCGGCGCACCTGCTTCATTGCAATCGTGCCGGTCTATCCCGTTTTTGTTTGACACAGCCATGCAAACTTTAGCCATCAAATCCGTCGAGTACGAACATCCACAAGACGGAGCCAGCTGCACTGCCCACGCCTGGGCACGCACGCCAGCGACACCGTCCCCGGCTGAAAAAGCCGAATTGATCACGCGCATCAAGCGCTTGCTGATCGAGCGCGAAGCCGTGCTCGTTGCCCACTATTACGTAGATGCCGACCTGCAAGACCTGGCCGAAGCCACCGGCGGCTGCGTCTCCGACTCGCTGGAAATGGCCCGCTTCGGGCGCGACCATCCGGCCAAGACCCTCGTCGTGGCCGGCGTGCGCTTCATGGGCGAAACGGCCAAGATCCTCAGTCCAGAGAAAACCGTCCTGATGCCCGACCTCGACGCGACTTGCTCGCTCGACCTCGGCTGCCCGGTCGATGAATTCACGGCCTTCTGCGACGCCCATCCGGACCGTACGGTCGTCGTCTATGCCAACACCAGCGCGGCCGTCAAGGCGCGCGCGGACTGGATGGTGACGTCGTCGATCGGCCTCGACATCGTTGCCCACCTGCATGCGCAGGGCAAGAAAATCCTGTGGGCGCCCGACAAGCACCTGGGTTCCTACATCCAGAAGGAAACGGGCGCCGACATGCTGCTGTGGCAAGGCAGCTGCCTCGTGCACGACGAATTCAAGGGCATCGAACTCGATTTGCTCAAGGAAGAGTATCCGCAAGCCAAGGTGCTCGTGCATCCGGAGTCGCCCGCCAACGTGGTGGCCCTGGCCGACATGGTGGGCTCGACGTCGCAAATGATTGCGGCAGCGCAAACCATGGACACGGACACGTTCATTGTCGCCACCGACAACGGCATCCTGCACAAGATGCGCGCGGCCGCGCCAGGTAAACGCTTCATCGAAGCGCCCACGGCCGGCAACAGCGCCACCTGTAAAAGCTGCGCGCATTGTCCGTGGATGGCCATGAACGGCTTGCTGAACCTGGCGCAAACGCTGGAAAACATGCACAACGAAATCCACGTCGATCCCGCCGTCGGCCAGCTGGCCGTGCGTTCGATCAATCGCATGCTCGACTTCGCCGCCGCCAAGAAGGCGGGCCTCAAGCCGGGTGCGGACCTGGCAAAAGAAACCACATTGTTCCAAGGAATCGGTCCAGCATGAGTACCCTCGTTAATTCTTTCGCTCCCTTTGACCCGGCCCTGGCGCGCGCGTTCGAGGGCAATCTGCTGGCCGCCTTGCTGGAAGACGTGGGCCAGTGCGACCTGACGGGCGAGCTGGTGCCGCCCGACCACATCGTCACGGCCCGTGTCATCGTGCGCGAAGCGGCCGTGCTGTGCGGCGCGCCGTGGTTCGAAGGCATCATGAAAAGCCTGGACCGCAGCATCGACATTGCCTGGCATTACGCCGAAGGCGACATGATGACGGCCGACAGCGTCGTCTGCACGATTGAAGCGCCGGCGCGCGCCTTGCTCACGGCCGAGCGCAGCGCCCTCAATTTCCTGCAGCTGCTGTCGGCTGTGGCCACGGCCACGCGCCGGTATGTCGATGTGATCGCCGGCACCAAGGCGTCCATCCTGGACACGCGCAAGACCTTGCCGGGCCTGCGCCTGGCGCAAAAGTATGCGGTGCGCGTGGGCGGCGGCAAGAACCAGCGCCTGGCCCTGTACGACGGCATTTTGATCAAGGAAAACCATATCGCGGCCGCCGGCGGCGTCAGCCAGGCACTGGAAAACGCGCGCAACCTCGATGCGGGCGTGCCCGTGCAGATCGAGGTGGAAACCCTGGCGCAATTGCAGGAAGCCTTGGACGCGGGCGCCGTCTCCGTCTTGCTCGATAACTTCAGCAACGACATGATGCGCGAGGCCGTGGCCCTCACCAACGGCCGCGCCTTGCTCGAAGCGTCGGGCGGCATTAACTTCGACACCGTGCGCGCCATCGCCGAAACGGGCGTGGACCGCATCTCGATCGGCAGCCTGACGAAGGACGTGCGGGCCACCGATTACTCTTTGCGCATCGTCGGCTGATGAGAAGAGCGGGGCGGCGCCTGCTGGCCTTGGCGCTGCTGTGGCCGGCGTTTGCCGTGCCTTTGCCGGCGCCGGCGCGCGAGCTGTTGGCCGTGGGTGCGCAGTTCGAGCGCGTGTTCGAATATCAGGACAGCGGCGAATACGGCGGCCTGGGCGCGGAACTGCTGCGCGTGATGGCGGCGCGCACGGGTAACACCGTGCGTTTTCGCATGGTGCCGTGGGCGCGCGCGCAAGCCATGCTGGTGCAGGGCCAGGCCGATATCCTGATCGGTCCCTACAAGACGCCCGAGCGCATCGCCAGCATGGCGTTTTCCGACAAGCCTTTCTACCAGGACCAGATGGTCTTTTATACGCGCCAGGACGCCAGTTTCGGCTGGGATGGCGATTACGCTGCGCTGAAGAACCGCAGGGTGGTGCTGCTCAATGGCTGGGCCTATGGCGCGGACTGGGAGCGCGTGCGGCCCGGCCTGCAGGTCAGCGTGGCCAACAATGTGGAAAATGGCTTGAAGATGCTGGTGCACAGCCACGTCGACGTGTTCATCAGCAACCGCCGCAATACCGACCCCGTCATCGCCCGTCTCGGCTATGGCCGCCAGGTGAAACCGCTGCCCAGAATCATCGAACTGCAAAACGGCTATTTTGCCTATCCACGCTCACCCGCTTTCGACAGGCTGCGGCTGCAGTTCGACCAGGAACTGAATAACCTGATCGAGACGGGCGAATTGAAACGACTGGGCAAGCGCTACGACGTCAGCATACCCTGACACTGGCTATCTTTGCCGCGCTTGACACGCCTCAAGCATGCTCCATGGCCCGGTTCTACCCTGAAAGCAGGCAGCACAATACTGCCCATCACGCCGAGGGGAATGCCATGGATACGCACCGCATCAAGCAACTGATCTGCACCGGTTTCGCCATTGCGCTGGCCGCGGCCCTGTTTGCCTGCGGCGGCGGCCATCATCACCATCCACCGGCCGTGAGCGCCTATGCGGCCACCAGCCTGGTGTCGGACACGCCCGCCGTGCCGGCCGCGCACACGGACCCCAGCCTCGTCAACGCCTGGGGCGTGGCCTTCAACCCACGCGGTTTCGTCTGGGTGGCCGCGAATGGCACGGCGAAGTCCACTTTGTACGATGGCAACGGCGTGCCGCAGTCGCTGGTGGTCGGCACGCCGGCCGGGCCCACGGGCATCGTCTTCAACGGCACGCAGGACTTCAAGCTGAGCCAGAACGGCGTGACGGCACCCAGCCCCTTCATCTTCGCCAGCGAAAGCGGGACTATTTCCGCCTGGTCGCCCACGGTCAGCCCGACGACGGCCCTGGTCGTGTTCGACGGCAGCGCAGGCGGCAGCGTCTACAAGGGCCTGGCCATTTCGCGCTATGCGGGCGCCAATTACCTGTATGCGGCCGATTTCCACAACGGGCGCGTCGACGTCTTCGATGCTGGCTTCGCCAGGGTCGCCCTGCCTGGCGCATTCGGCGACCCCGCCTTGCCGGCTGGCTATGCGCCGTTCGGCATCCAGGCCATTGGCGAGCGCATCTATGTCGCCTACGCGAAGCGGGAAGCCAGCGGCGACGATGAAGAGGCAGGCGCCGGCCTCGGTATCGTGAACGTGTATGACACGGGCGGCACACTGATCAAGCGGCTGGTGAGCGGCGGCGCCCTGAATGCGCCATGGGGCATGGCGCTGGCGCCCGCCGATTTCGGCACGGCCAGCAATATGTTGTTGATAGGGAATTTTGGCGATGGCAAGATCAATGCCTATGACCCCGACACGGGTACCGCCGCTGGCGTGCTGCTCAAGACGGATGGCACGCCGCTGGCGATCGATGGCTTGTGGGGCATCGCCTTCGGCAATGGCCTCAACAGCCAGCCCGTCAATACGCTGTTCTATGCGGCCGGGCCGGATGATGAGGCGCATGGGCAATACGGGCGCATCGATTTGAAGTAGAAGCAACGTCCCCGTGCGCGCGCAGGGCGGCACGGGGGCGATCCTTACAGCTGGCGCGCCTCGAACGTATTGCACTGGGCAATCTGGCCGCTCTCGATGCCCTTGCTGAACCAGCGCACGCGCTGCTCAGAGGTGCCGTGCGTAAACGAGTCCGGCACGACATGGCCTTGCGACTGGCGCTGCAGCGCATCATCGCCAATGGCCGTGGCCGCTTTCAGGGCCGCTTCCACGTCGCCCTGTTCCAGGATCTTGCGGTCCTGGTTCGCGTGAAATGCCCACACGCCGGCAAAGCAATCGGCCTGCAATTCCAGGCGCACGGACATGGCGTTGGCCTGGCGTTCGGAGGCCGTGCGGCGCGCATTGTCGACCTTTTCGGACAAGCCCAGCAGGTTCTGCACGTGGTGGCCCACCTCATGCGCGATCACGTAGGCCTCGGCAAACTCGCCCGAGACCTTGAAGCGCTGTTGCATCAGATTGAAGAAGTCGAGGTCCAGATAGACTTTCTGGTCGCCGGGGCAATAGAAGGGCCCGCTGGCGCTCTGGCCCGTGCCGCAGGCCGTCGGGATGCTCCCGGAAAACAGCACCAGCTTGGGCTTCACATAGCTGCCGCCTTCGGCCTTGAACAGGGCGCCCCAGGTGTCTTCCGTATCGGCCAGCACGGTTTTCACGAAGCGGGCCATCTCGTCCGATTCGGGCGGCTGGCGCGCCGGGGCCTGGCTTTGCTGGGTGCTGACCTGGCCGCCACCGCCGCTGAGCAGGTTGAGCAGGGTCAGGGGATTGACGCCCAGCACATACGAGCCGACGAGGGCGATGACGATGGTGCCGATGCCGATCGAGCGCCCGCCAAAACCAAAGCCGCCCCCACCGCCGCCCCCGCCGCCATCTTCGCCACGGCGGTCTTCCACATTGTCGCTTTCGCGATTGCCTTCCCATTTCATGATATTTACTCCTGCTGTGCTTGTGCGATTGCGCTCTACGGTTGATGGATGACGCCTCAATATGCCACTGGCGACGAATCTTGTTATTATCGCAGTAAACGACGCCGCGACAGGGGCGACAATGTTACCCTTTGCAACTTTCCATCGACTCCACAACAGGTACACGCATGGCGCTTGCCAACGATACACGCATTTCTCCCACGGCGGTGGTCCAGGCGCAACTGGACGCCTACAATGCCCACGACGTGGCGGCCTTGCTGGCCATTTACGCCGATGACGCAAAGCAATTCCAGCACCCCGATACCTTGCTGGCCCAAGGCGGCGCGCAAATCGGCCCCCGCTTCACGGCCCGTTTCGCCGCCAGCCAGCCCCGGGCGCAGTTGCTCAACCGCATCGCTTGCGGCAAGCTGGTGATCGATCATGAAATCGTCCATGGCGACACGGACGATGGGGTGTCGGCACAGGAACTGGTGGCGACCTATGAGGTGGAGCGGGGCCGCATCCGCCGTGCCTGGTTCAGCTTTGGCGCGTTGACGCGCCTGCGCGTGGCGCTGCCGGCCGACGTGCCTGCAATGAATGCGCTGATCGCCCGTTCCGGCGTGGCGCTGAGCGCGGGATTCTATACATTGGAACAGGCCGAGGCCGTGACGCGCCACGTGTTCGGCGTCGATACGCAGCTCGTTGCCGACCGGACGTATTTCGTCATCGAACGCGACGGCGTCATGCTGGCCTGCGGCGGCTGGAGCCGGCGCGCCACCCTGTACGGTGCCGACCGCGCCAAGAGCGGGCCGGACCCGTTGCTCGATCCGGCCAGCCAGCCGGGCCGCATCCGCGCCTTCTTTGTGGAACCGGCCGCGGCGCGCCAGGGCCTGGGCAGCATGCTGATGCGCCATTGCGAACGGCAGGCGCGGGCCGCGGGTTTTACGGCACTGGAATTGGCCGCCACCTTGCCCGGTGTGCCGCTGTACCTGGCCAGCGGCTTTTCCGTCACGGAAGATTTTCACCTCGACTTGCCCAACGCGATCAAACTGCCGCTGGCGCGCATGCACAAGCGGCTGTAAGGCTCTTTACCAGGGCAGCGGCGCCTTTTCGCCATTGGCGTGCTCGCCGTAGTACAGCGACGGCAAAAAGCGCGACAGATAGGTAAATTCGCTGTAGCAATGGCGCAGCAAATTCAGGCCCAGCACGTCGGGCACGTCGCGCACGGGATTGAGGCTGTTGCGGCCCAGCAAGAAGCGGCTGCGCAGCACGCAGCCCGTGGGCGTGTCGCGCGTCAGGTGCAGCATTTCGCCATCGAGCGGATCGCCGTACGGGTCGAGCACGACGTAATCGCCAAAGCCGATGCGCGCGCAGACGGCGGCCGACAGGGCACCGCTGTCCCTTGCCTGCTGCAGCTGCGCCGGGTCGAAGACTTCCTTTGGATCATGGAACTTCAGCTTGGCTTTCACGGGTGGAATATCGCCCAAGGACTCCACTGCCTCGATCGAGGCGCCGTAGTAACTCTCTCCCTTTTTCCACGCGCTGTTCCAGCCGTGATGGGCCACGTGGTCGTGCGGATGCCACCACTTGATGTGCTGCGTCGTTTCGAAAAACGTAAACCACCAGTCCAGCATGCGCCCGCTGCAGCCGTGCAGCTCGGTGCGCGCCGCCACCAGCAGGCAACCATCGTCGAGGCGCGTGATGCCCGTTTCCAGGTGCAGGGGAAACGGGTCGAGCAAGTCGCCCGTGCCAGTGATGCTCCATGGGAATGCATTGTGCGTGTAGCTCGTCATGTCGTTCTCCTTTGTTGGGGTGAGCCAATTATATATTAAAGAAACGAATAACGTTTCCTAAATGTGTTTCAGTGTAAAATTGCCCATCGATCAAGCTTGGAGCCGGCATGCAGGAAGAAGAGAGCAAGGCAGAGAGCAAGGCTGTGCGTGGACGGGGCCGTCCGGCGCGCCCGCCCGAAGAAGCGCGCGAGGCGGCCGTGCAGGCGGCCACCTGGCTGCTGCTGCACGAAGGCTATGCGGCCACGACCATGGAAGCGGTGGCGCGCCACGCGGGCATGGCAAAGAAGTCGCTGTATCAGTATGCGGCCAACCGCGAGGAACTCGTGGCCCTGGTGGTGCGCGGCTGGACGGACGCCTTTTTACCGGCCATGGCGCACGATGCGGCTGGGCCCGGCGAAGTGCTGCCATTATTAAAAGAGATCTTGCAGGCGATGGCCGCGCGCGTGCTGACGGCCGATGCCGTGGGCCTGTTCCGTCTGCTGTGCACGGAGTTTCCCGCACGCGCCGATTTGCTGGCCGTGTATCAGCGCAACGGCATCGAGCGGGGTACGGCCTTGCTGGCCCAGTGGTTGCAGCGCCAGGCCGCGCGCGGCCATCTGGTGCTGCAGGATGGGCACGAACTGGCCGGCTTGCTGCTGGCCATGGTGATTGCCGAGCCGCTGCGGCAGATGGCGCTGGGCTTGCTGGCGCCCGTGCCGGCCTGGGATGCGGCACCGCGCATCGACGCGGCGCTGCGATTGCTGGGCGGTCAGTCGTTCAAGGTCGCTGGTGCTTCAGCGCTTCGCGGTAGCTGAGGGGAGAGAGCCGTTGGCGGTGCTCTGTGGCAAAAGTTAGCACCTCTGTCGGGGCGTGGCGCGCGTAATCACGCAGGGCCCAGCCGATGGCCTTGCGGATGAAAAACTCGTCTTCGTGCGCCAGCGCCAGCGCCGCGCCGAACAGCCAGCCGGCATCCGTGTCGGCGCGCCAGCCCAGCTGGTGCAGCATGGCGATGCGGCGCAGCCAGAAGTCCGCGTGCCGCAAGGCGCCATCCATGTGCGCATGGCCATCGCCGCCGCGCTGGCGTTCCGCCTGCAGTACCTCGCCCACGATGCCCGCCATGCCGTCGACGCTGTCCCACCACGCGCGCTGACGCGCCAGGCCGAGCAGGGCGGGGAGGTGTTCGACGCCCAGTTGCCGCCGGTGCAGGGCCAGCATGTCGAGCGCCACGTGCTGATATTCGCGCTCTGGCTGCTGCCACAGCAGTTGCGCATGTTCCAGCAGCACCTCGGCCCCCACGCCTTTCAAGCCCGCCAGCAAGCCCCTGGCGGCCAGCCGCCGCTGCGGTGCTGCCACGCCCAGGAAAACGAACTGGCCGCGCATGTAGGCCTGCATGGGCTCTGCGCGGCCCGGTTCGGCGGCCGCTTCCAGCGCGGCTTTCAATTCTGCATGTAGATTCATGGCATCTCGCTTTCTTTCAGGCGTAAAAAAAGCGCTCACCGGGAGCGCTTTTTCATGCCGATCCAATATTACTGAATCTTGGCTTTTTTCATGAGTTCATCGCGGTAGGCGGCGAGTTTTTTCTGTTGCAGCGACTCGGCTACCTGGCCCTTGACTTCTTCCAGTGCCGGCAGCTTCGTCGGACGGGTTTCTTCCAGCTTGATCACGTGGAAGCCGAATTGCGATTGCACGGGCGTTTGCGTGACCTGGCCTGGTTTCAGGGCGACCATGGCGTCGGAGAATGGCTTCACGTACGAAGCCGGGCTAGCCCAGTCCAGGTCGCCGCCATTGGCTGCGGAACCGTCTTTCGACACTTTCGCCAGTTCTTCGAACTTGGCGCCGCCTTTCAGCTTGGCGATGATGTCTTTCGCTTCCGCTTCGGTGGCCACCAGGATGTGGCGTGCATGGTATTCCTTGTCGCCCGCTTGTGCCTTGAACTTGTCGTATTCGGCCTTGATTTCAGCGTCCTTGACAGGGTTTTTCTTGACGTAGTCGGCCAGCAGAGCATTGATGATGATGCTTTGACGGGCATTGTCGATCTGCGACTTGACTTCCGGACGCGTGCCGTAGCCTTGCTTGTCGGCTTCCTGGATCAGCACTTCGCGGCCGATCAGGTCTTTCTTGATGGCTTCGCGCAATTGCGGCGAATCGGCTTGCTTGCCTTGGGCGACGACTTGCTTGACGACCTGGTCGACGCGCGACGATGGGATGGCCTTGCCATTCACGGTGGCCACGTTTTGCGCGAACGCAGGGATCGCGACGACGGCGACCAGGGCTAAGATCAGGCGGGCTGGCTTCAAAATCATGTTCATTCCTAATAAATATACTAAAAATCGATATACGCGACTGGCGCGCAGTGCGCATTCAGGCGCAGAATACACGACCGGCGCCGAAAAGGGCGCCGGGGAGGTCAGTTCTTACTGAACTTTCGCTTTTTTGATCATTTCTTCTTGATACGCTTGCAGTTTCTTTTGCTGCAGCGCTTCGGCGATCTGTGGCTTGACTTCTTCCAGGGTCGGCAGTTTTGCCGCGCGGGTGTCGTCCAGCTTGATCACGTGGAAACCGTTAGGCGTTTGCACCGGGGTGTCGGTGACCTGGCCTTTTTGCAGTTTCACGAAGGCGTCCGAGAACACTTTCGGGAACGACGACGGGGCTGCCCAGTCCAGGTCGCCGCCATTGTCGGCCGAACCGGTATCTTTCGATTGCTTGGCCAGATCTTCGAACTTGGCGCCGCCTTTCAGCTTGGCGATGATGTCTTTCGCCTCTGCTTCGGTGCCCACGAGGATGTGGCGTACGTGGTATTCCTTGTCGCCCGTCTGCGCCACGAAGCGGTCGTATTCGGCCTTGATTTCAGCGTCGTTGACCGGGTTCTTTTTCAGGTAGTCGCCGACCAGGGCGTTGATGACGATGGCTTGGCGTGCGTTCTCGATTTGCTGCTTGACTGCTGCATCTTTACCGAAACCTTTGTTTTCCGCTTCTTGCATCAGCACTTCACGGCCGATCAAGTCTTTCTTGATCATTTCGCGCAGTTGCGGCGAATCCGGTTGCTGGCCTTGGGCGACGACTTGCTTGACGACTGCATCAACGCGCGACGATGGGATAGGCTTGCCATTAACAACGGCAACATTTTGCGCAAAAACAGGTACCGCGACAACGGCGAGTAGTGCGATCAGCAAGCGGGCTGGCTTAAAAGTCATTATTAAATCCTGTTAGGGAAAGTTTCGTAAAAAACGCATGGGAAGAAAACGCGTGCATGGCGCTTGCGGCAAATGGCATACCAAGTCGCCCCGGTACGCCAAAAACGCCGCCCTTACACTACTTCGGACGGCGCCAGGGCCACAATCGCCAATGCATGTATCTCATTATGCATCATATCGTGCACGGAATCATACACCAGTCGATGACGCATGACGAGTCTGAGCCCCTCAAATTGACTAGAAATTATGCGCAGATTGTAATGGCCTCCGCCCGAGGCGGCGCCCGCATGGCCCCGGTGGCGTGCCGAGTCGTCTTCCAGCACGCATTCCAGAGGGGAAAGTGCCGTTTCCAGGCGGGTACGAATGCGCTGCATGCGCGTTTCCGGCGCGGTGTTTTCAGTGGTGGAGCTCATCATGCGTCTTCCTTGATATGTTTGGCCAGGAACAGGGTTTGCGCCACGATGAAGGCAAAGAAGATGCCCGTCGCGCCAAACGCTTTAAAACTGACCCAGGCGGCCATGTCGCCCTTGTACAGCACGAAGGCGACGAACAGGTTCAGTGCGCCGATGGCGCCAAAGAAGATGATCCATGCGGCCAGCAACTGGTTCCAGACGGCATCGGGCAACTGCACTTGCGCTTCCATGGTCTTGCGGATCAGGTTTTTCTTGAAACCCACGTAGGCGATCAAGAGGGCCAGGCCGGACAGCCAGTAGATCAGGGTCGGCTTCCATTTCAGGAAGAAATCGTCATGCAGATAGATGCTGGCGCCGCCGAACACGACAAAGATGAACAGCGACAGCCACAGCATGCCGTCCACCTTGCGCCCGCGCAGCAGCAGATAGCTGACCTGGCAAGCTGTGGCGACGATGCCGACGAGGGTGGCAAGTATCCACGGCGCCTGGTCGGCCTTGATCAGGCCGCCAGACACGAAGCCGGACAAATATTGCTGCACGAAATCGTGCGTGGCCGCTTCATACATGCCGCCCAATTTGAAGGCGGTGAAGAAGGCAATCAGGGGGAATAGGTCGAATAGAAATTTCATGGCGAGACTTTACACTGGTCTTATTAGAATCATCTTAGGAATGGCTTAGGAGTAACGCCCAAGCCATCGCCAGATCAAGGCTGCGGATCGAAGCGCAAGGAGGCCGAATTGATGCAATAGCGCAAGCCGGTCGGCGGCGGGCCGTCCGGGAAGACGTGGCCCAGGTGGGCGTCGCAGACGGCGCAGACGATTTCCGTGCGCACCATGCCGTGGCTGCGATCGACGATTTCCGTGACATTCGCCGGGTCCAGCGCCTGGAAGTAGCTGGGCCAGCCGCAGCCGGAATCGAACTTCGTGTCCGACGCGAACAGGGGCGTGTTGCAGCAGACGCAGGTGTAGACGCCGTGTTCGTGGTGGTCCCAGAACTTGCCCGTGAAGGCCCGTTCCGTGGCCGCGTGGCGCGTGACTTCGTATTGCATCGAGTCGAGCATGGCGCGCCATTCGGCGTCGGTTTTCTTGACTTTATTCGTGGTCATAATGACTCCTTAGGATGAGCAGCTGACTTCAAGGTGGCTGGCCCAGTCGGGCGGCAGGGCCGCATAGTGCTGGTGTTCGGGCTGTTCGTCAAATGGCTTTTGCAAAACTTCCAGCAATGTCGCCACTTCCGTGTAGTCCTGCTGCTGGGCTTTCTCGATGGCCACTTGCGCCAGATAGTTGCGCAGCACGTATTTCGGGTTGACGCCGTTCATTGCCGCTTGCCGTTCGGCATCGACGCTGTTTTCCAGCAAGAGGCGCGCGCGGTATTGTGCTGCCCACGCATCGAAGGCGGGGCGGTCGATGAACATGTCGCGCAGCATGGTGTCATGTTCGGGCGCCGCTACCTGCAGTGTAGACAAGGCGCGGAAGAAGTTCGTGAAATCCACATGATTGGCTTGCATCAGCGCAAACATGCTGTCGAACAGGGCCGTATCGCCGTCCTGGCTCGTTTGCAAGCCCAGCTTGGCGCGCAGCAAGCTATTCATTTTCTCGGCGAACGCGCCCTGGTACGTGTCCAGCGCCGCCTGCGCCAGTTCCACTTCACCGATCAAGGGCAGCAAAGCCTGGCCCAGCGCATAGCAGTTCCAGTGGCCCACCTGCGGCTGGTTGGCATAGGAATAGCGGCCTTGCTGGTCCGTATGGTTGCAGATGTGCTCCGCGTCAAACGCTTCCATGAAGCCGAACGGGCCGTAATCGAGCGTCAGGCCCAGGATCGACATATTGTCCGTATTCATCACGCCATGCATGAAGCCGACGGCTTGCCATTGCGCGATCATGTGCGCCGTGCGCACGCAGACCTCGGCCAGCAAGGCCTGGTATGGATTTGCTGCGGCGCGCAACTCGGGATAAAAACTGTCGATCACGTAATCGGCGAGGATTTTCAGTTCGTCCGGCTGCTTGCGGTAAAACCAGTGTTCGAACGAGCCGAAGCGCACAAACGTGGGCGCCATGCGCGTGACGACGGCCGCCGTTTCCACCGTTTCGCGCATGATGCCTTGCTGCGAACCCATGATGGCCAGCGCGCGCGAGGTGGGAATGCCGAGCGCCGCCATGGCTTCCGAACACAGGAATTCGCGGATGGACGAGCGCAGCACGGCGCGCCCGTCGCCCATGCGGGAATACGGCGTGGCGCCGGCGCCTTTCAGCTGCAGTTCCATGGGGCCGCTCGCTGTGGCGATATCGCCCAGCAGGATGGCGCGGCCGTCGCCCAGCTGGCCGGCCCAGACGCCGAACTGGTGGCCCGAATACACGGCCGACAGGGGCTGCGAGCGCTCGGCAACCGCATTGCCGGCCAGCAGCGCCACGTAATCAGGCTCGGCCAGACGCGCCGCATCAAGGCCGATCAGGGCGGCGGCGGCGGCGCTGGCGGCCACGAAATATGGGGCGGGCAGGGGCGTGGGCATCAAGCGCGTATAGAACGCGGGCGGCAGGGCCGCAAAGGCGTTATCCAGTGGTAAGGTATGAGCGGTGATGGCAATTCCAGTCAAATAAGATGGACCGGCAAGGTGCGCCAGCCTGGAATGCGATTTTACCGCACCGCGCCAGGGCGCGTGGCGCTTGCCCATGCGGCTGGAAACGGAATCAAAAATTCCATGCTGCAGCGCAATATCGAAATGCGTTGACGATTTCCGCACGACCGTACGAAACTAGGAAAAATCTGTCAATTCCAACAATAACCGAGTAGCTACCCCAGGAGACACGATGTCGGCATTCCCCTTGAGTCCAGTGATGGGCCAGATGATGAATCAGCCCCTGCTGATTTCCAGCATTATCGAGTTTGCAGCGCGTCATTATGGCGGCAGCGAAATCATTTCGCGCCGGGTGGAAGGCGATATGCACCGCTACACCTACCGCGATTGCCACCAGCGCGCGCGCCGGCTGGCCAATGCCTTGCATGGCCTCGGCGTCGGCATGGGCGACCTGGTCGCCACCCTGGCCTGGAATGGCTACCGCCACCTGGAAGCCTATTATGCCGTGTCCGGCTCGGGCGCCGTCTTGCACACGATCAATCCGCGCCTGTTTCCCGACCAGATCGCCTACATCTCAAACCACGCGGAAGACCAGGTTTTATTGTTCGATCTGACCTTTTTGCCCGTGGTGGAGAAAATCGCCGCCGACTGCACGTTCGTGCGCCATTTCGTGCTGATGTGCGACCGCGAGCGGATGCCCGCCAGCAGCACCATCCCCGACCTGCTGTGCTATGAAGACCTGATCGCCACGCATTCCGACGACTACGCATGGCCCTTGTTCGACGAGAACTCGGCCGCCACCCTGTGCTATACGTCGGGCACGACGGGCAATCCCAAGGGCGCCCTGTATTCGCACCGCTCGACCGTGCTGCACGCGTATGCGTCGGCCATGCCCAGCGCCCTGAACGTGCGCGCCTCCGACACGGTGCTGCCCGTCGTGCCCATGTTCCACGTGAATGCCTGGGGCTTGCCGTATTCCGTGCCCCTGTCCGGCGCGCGCATGGTGTTTCCCGGCGCGGCGCTGGACGGTAAGTCGCTGTATGAATTGTTCGAGGCGGAAAAAGTGACGTTCTCGGCCGGCGTGCCCACCGTCTGGCTGGGCTTGCTGAATCACGCCTTGCAGAATAACTTGACGTTTTCCACCTTCCGCCGCACGGTGATCGGCGGCGCGGCGTGCCCGCCGGCAATGATGGACACCCTGATCGACAAGTTCGACATCGAGGTCATCCACGCCTGGGGCATGACGGAAATGTCGCCGCTGGGGACGGCGGGCGGCTTGCAGACCAAGCACCTGGACTTGCCGAAGGACGAGCAGCGCAAGATCCTGCAAAAGCAGGGCCACGCGATCTACGGCGTGGACATGAAGATCGTCGACGACGACGGCAAGGAATTGCCGTGGGATGGCGTGGCGTATGGCCATCTGCTGGTGAAGGGGCCGTGGATCATTTCCTCGTACTACAAGAACGAGGGCGGCGAAGTGCTGCAGGATGGCTGGTTCCCCACGGGCGACGTGGCCACCATCGATGCGGACGGCTACATGCAGATCACGGACCGCAGCAAGGACGTGATCAAGTCGGGCGGCGAGTGGATCGGCACCATCGACCTGGAAAACCTGGCCATGGCCCACCCGGCCGTGCTGCAGGCGGCCTGCATCGGCGTGTTCCACCCGAAATGGGACGAGCGTCCCGTGCTCGTCGTGGTGCTGCGCCCCGGCATGACGGTCACGCGTGACGCCTTGCTGCAGTTCTTTGAGGGCAAGATCGCCAAGTGGTGGACGCCCGACGACGTGCTGTTCATCGACGCCTTGCCCATGGGCGCGACGGGCAAGATCCAGAAGAACAAGCTGCGCGAGCAGTTCAAGGGGCACCAGTTGCCGGGAATGTAAGGCAAGCTAGGCCGCTTGCGGCAGCGCCGTCTCCAGCTTTTCCAGCAGATGATCGCACTGGAAGAAGGACAGGGTCTGGCGCTGCGCATCCGTGCCGATGTCGATCATTTCATCCATTTCGCTGCGCAAGTCGTCGTGCTCTCCCGTGCGGATGATTTGCGGCGCCGCAAAGCGCTGGCTGTCGGAAATGGTCATGATGTTGTTGACGTGGTCGACAAGGAAGCCGTAGCGTTCGGCGCCCCGTTCCACGATCAAGATCTTGCCGCTGCTGGCGTCCGGCAGGGCCGGCATCGCATACAGCTGGCGCAGATCGATGATGCTGATCATTTGCTGACGCAAGTTGAGCATGCCGAGCATGCAGGCCGGCATGCCCGGCGGCGTGGTGATGGCGTGGCTGAAATCGATGATTTCGCGCACCTGCCCGATTTCCACGGCGAAGCGCGTTTCCACCGTAAAGGTGATGTAGACGCGGCGCCGCGCCTTGTGCGTGGCGGCGCCCGTTTCCGTGTCGGCCGGGTACAGGCGCGCGTGGCCGTCGCGCATCTCGACGATCTCCGCCTGCGACAGGATGTCCTTGTGGTTCAGGAAAATGATGTCGCCCAAGCCCTCTTTCGTGATGCAGCCGGCAAACATGGCGGCGCGCGCCTTGCTCAGCAGGGGGATCGGCAGCACCTCGTCGCCAAAGAAATGCACGATGCTGTCGACGGAGTCGACGAGGAAGCCCACGGTCGTGCCGTCGAGGCGCACGACGATGACGCGCTGGTCCGGCGTGGCTTCCCTGGCCGCCTTGCCGCACGCAGGCGCCTGCAGCAGGGCGCCGAAGTCGACGACGGCCACCTGGTTGCCGCGGAAATGCATGCGCCCCAGGCACAGTTCGTTGTTCAGCAGGGAACTGTGCAGTTCCGGCACCTTGATGATTTCCTGGATGGCCAGCATTTCGAAGGCGAACGTGGCGCCGGCCGCATGGAAGCTGACGCACTGGCGGCGTTCGCTTTGCGCATGGTAGCGGGCCGTGCTCAGCTTGGCGCCCGTCGCCTGCAGGGCCAGTACGTGGGGCACGTTTTCGATGCGCAGCAGGGCGTGCGGGTCGAGTATCTGCAGCAGGCGCGCGCCGCCGTCGAGCAAAATCGTGCCGGCGATGACGGCCTGGCTGTCGCCGGCCGCATATTGCAGGGCGCTGCGCGCGCTGGCGGGCACGCGCAGGATTTCGCCCGTATCCTGGAAGACGATGCCGATCAGCACTTGCTGGAAATCGAGGATGGCGATCTTGTCCGTGGCCACGGCGCGCGGCGCGTCGGCGCGGAACAAGCGCCCCAGGTTGACCACCGGAATGACGCTGCCGCGCAAGGTGAACATGCCTTCCAGATAGGCGGGCGACAGGGGCAGGGCCGTGACTTTCGCGGGGTAGTTCACCACTTCGCGGATGCAGCTGGCGGGCAGGGCGAATTCATCGCCGCCCAGGTGGAAGGAGCCGAACAGTTCGGCGGCCGTGTCGCTTGCGCCATGGGCCTGCAAGCCCGTCGCTTCATGCATATCCATATGCGCCTTCCTTGCGTGGAATCCATTCGGGTGGCGCCACCACCTCGGTGACGGCGTAGCTGTGCCGGGCGCAATCGATCAGCAACTGGCGGCCGTGGCGGCCTCCCAGCGCGCAAAAACTGACGTGCAAGCCGCACTGGGCCAGGTATTTTTGCGCCGCCTCCGCGTTTTGCCGGCCCACCTGCAGGCGGCCATGGACGTGGGCGGGGCCGAACATGCTGGCGCCGCCTGCCAGCACCACCTCGATATCGGCATAATCGGCCGGGCGCACGCCCATCAGGCGCAGCAGCGAGGGCACGGCCTGGCTCACATAGCGGGCGCCAAGGGCATGCCCGGCACCGGGCGCTTCCGGCAGCAAGCAGTGGGCCAGGCCGCAGCAGGGGCCGTTCTTCCAGATGAAGCCGATGCCGATGCAGGAGCCGAGCAAGGCTTGCAGCTGCTCGCCATGCGTACCGACGCTAAGTTGCCCCATGCCAACATGGTGCGGCGCCAGGCCATGTTCGATGATGATGCTCATGCGCTGCCCGCCTTGTAAATCATGGGAAATTCGAACTGATAGCCGGTGCCGAGGCGGGCGATGGTTTCCGACTCGCCCAGGATCAGCCGGCCCTCATCCTTGAGACTCAGGCGGGCCTGGCGCAGCACGGCTTCCTGGTGCTCCGCGTCGAAATAAATCAGTACATTGCGCAGGAACACCAGATCGAATTGGCGCGCCGGGCGCAGCGCTTCGAGCAAGTTATGCTGGGCAAAGCTGACGTGTTGCCGCAGCTCGTCGTTGACCTTGACGCCATACGGCGCGGGCGAGAAATATTTGCGCAGCAAGTCCGGGTGCGACAGCCGGATGCGCTCGACGGAGCGCCCGCTGTACTGGCCGGCCTTTGCCGCCGCGAGGATCTGCTGCGAAATGTCGCTGGCCAGGATCTGATAGCGGAAGGCGGGCACTTGCAGCTTGAATTGCTCGCACAGCATGGCGATCGAATACAGCTCCTCGCCACTGGCGGCGGCCGCCGACCAGATGGCGAGGCAGCCGTCGGGATGGGCGCGCGCCCAGGCGGGCAGGTAGCGGTCGCGGAAGTAGTCCCAGACCTGCGGCGTGCGGAAGAACAGGGTGTCGTTGGTGGTCACCAGGTCGATGAAATGGGCGACCTCGTCGCGGTCGCTGGCCACCCGGTCCAGGTACGCCTGGTAGTTGGTCAGGGACAGCGCATGCAACCGTGGCTGCAAACGCCGTTCCAGCAAGACGCTCTTGCGCGCGGTCATGGCGATGCCCGTATGCTGGCGCACCAGCGCAATCAGCGTCGTCAGCACCTCGGGCGTCAAGGTGGCCGCGTGGCTCATGGCTTACACCACGAAGCCGGAGACAGTCTGGTTCAGGCTGCCCGCGCGCTCGTTCAAGCCATCCGTCGAACGGGCGATGCTGTCGCAGTTGGCGGCCGACTTTTCCGTTTCCTCGGCGATGTACTGGATCGCCGTCGACACTTCGCGCGCCGTCAGCAGCTGCTCGTTGGCCGCCTTCGAGATATCGGAGATGGCCAGCGTGGTCTTGGCCACGCCCGAGACGATCTTGTCGAAGGCGTCGCTGGCCTGGCGCGAAATCTCGCTGCCGGTGGACACCCGCTTGACGGATTCGTTGATCAGCTTGGAAATTTCCTTGGTCGCCTGCGAGGAACGCTCGGCCAGCTTGCGCACTTCGTCGGCGACGACGGAAAAGCCCAGGCCGTGCTCGCCCGCGCGCGCCGCCTCGATGGCCGCATTGAAGGCCAGCATGTTGGTCTGGTTGGCGATTTCGCTGATGACCTTGACGATTTCGCCGATGTCTTCCGACGAGCGGTTGATCAGGTCCATCGCCTCGATCGATTTGGCGACGGCGCGCGCGCCCGATTCCGCTTCCTGCTGCGTGGCTTTCGCCAGCGAATCGGCGTTCGAGGTGTTTTCCGCGATGGAATTGATGGAAAACGTCAAGCCGTCGATGGAGGCGTTCATTTCTTCCACCGTGGCCCCCAGCGCCTGCGTGCCCACGGCTACGCCCGTGGCCCGTTCGGCGATGGTGTGCGAAGCCTCGGCAAAGCCGTTGGCCGCCGATACCACGTTGCCGATGACGCCGCGCAAGTCGACGATCATCTTGCTGATGCCGCCGGCCAGCAAATCGATCGGTTCGCCGCCTTCGGGCACGATATGGCAGGTCAGGTCGCCTTGCGCCGCGCGCGCCACCGAGTCGAGCAGGGCATTGACCTTGCGGCTGTCGTTGGCGGCCTTGGCCTGGATGCTGTTTTCCAGGTTCACCTGGTCCGTGATGTCGATGGCGAACTTGACCACTTTATACGGCTTGCCGTTCAGGTCCAGGATGGGGTTGTAGGTCGCTTGTATCCACACCACCTTGCCATGGTTGCCCAGGCGCTTGTAGCGGCCCGCGTCGAATTCGCCCCGGTTGAGTTTTTGCCAGAATTTCTTGTACTCGGCGCTGCCCGCATACTCGGGCTCGCAGAACATGCGGTGGTGTTCGCCCTGGATATCGCTCAAGTCATAGTCCATGACGGCGAGGAAATTGCCGTTGGCATCGAGCACCTTGCCCTGCATGTCGAATTCGATCACGGCCTGTGCCTTGCCGATGGCGCTGACCTTGCCTTCGTATTCGGCATTGCGCTTTTTCAGGGCCGTCACATCGCTGGCGAACTTGACCACCTTGAAGGGGCGGCCCTCCGCGTCAAAGATGGGGTTGTACGAGGCATTGAGCCAGATTTCGCGTCCGTCCTTGGTGAGGCGCTTGTATTCGCCTGCGTCGAACTCGCCCTTGCCCAGTTTTTGCCAGAACTGCGCGTACTCCGCGCTCTTGGCGTACTCGGGCTCGCAAAACATGCGGTGGTGCTTGCCTTCGATCTCGTCGAGCGTGTAGCCGACGGACTTGAGGAAATTGTCGTTGGCGCGGATGATGGTGCCGTCGAGCCGGAACTCGATCACGGCCTGGGCCTTGCTGATGGCGTCGATCTTGCCTTCATAATCGGCGTTGCGGTGCTTGCTGGCCGTGATGTCGGTGGCGAACTTGATGACTTTATACGGTTTGCCGTCCGCGTCGAGGATGGGGTTGTAGGAAGCGTTGATCCACACTTCGCGGCCATCCCTGGCGCGGCGCTTGTATTCGCCCTGGTCGAATTCGCCGCGTGCCAGCTTGGCCCAGAAGTTGGCGTATTCGGCCGTTTTTACATACTCGGGATCGCAGAAGATGGCATGGTGCTTGCCTTGCACCTCGGCCAGGCTGTATCCGACGACACGCAGGAAATTGTCATTCGCATGCAGGATGGTGCCGTCGAGTTCGAATTCGATGACGGCCTGGACACGGTTCAATGCAGTATTTATCGCTTCTAAGTCCAGATCCTGCGTGGGGCTGACATGGCTGGCTGCGTCCATAGTATGTCCTTCGATATGAGAAGAGGAATGGGGGCGATAAGGCTGCTGTTATTATTTTTCTGCTATCCGTATAAGGCAAAAATGTCATTGCATCGGCCGTGATTTGGTGATAATCGGTGAGAATGTGCGCAATGAACTGCCGCCCACGTTTTTTCTGCGCTTGGCCTATAGGAGATAAATTGTAGAGTATTGATTTGAATCAATAATTTTATTATTCCCCAGCGTCTGGCGAAAAACAAGGGGAGGGAATAAATAATGTAAGTATTGTCGTAATTACCCCATGCCGGCATATCACAAACGCATTCCTTCGTATAATAAAACGACGTTATTATTATTGCGGTTTTGTTATTTGAATGAATATCCAATTGATAGCTTCTGCCGGAGTTTGCTGTCGGCAGCAGAATCGATCCGCAAACGATGTTGTACCATGGCGCAGCATGCTGGCGGCCGCGCGCACACGACAAAAATAATACGAGCGTTCTTTTATGCGGTATAGTAAAGCTTCATCCCTTGCAACCACCTCATACGTTGAGCAAAACCAATAAGGAAGAGACATGAGTGCTGAATATCAAGTGAACGGCGCCGTTGCCGTCATTACCCTGGCCAATCCGCCCGTCAATGGTCTGGGCCTGGCGACGCGCACGGCCGCCGTGACCGGCATCCGCCAGGCGCTGGCGGACGAGACCGTCAAAGCCATCGTCATCACGGGCGCCGGCAAGGCCTTTTCGGGCGGCGCCGATATCAAGGAATTCAATTCGCCCAAGGCGCTCACGGAACCGACCCTGCACACTCTGATCAACGTCGTCGAACAGTCGACCAAGCCCATCGTGGCAGCGATCCACAGCGTCTGCATGGGTGGCGGCCTGGAGCTGGCGCTCGGTTGCAACTACCGCGTGGCCGCGCCCGGCGCGCAGATGGCCTTGCCGGAAGTCAAACTCGGCATCTTGCCGGGCGCGGGCGGCACGCAGCGCCTGCCGCGTGTGCTGGGCCTGGAAATGGCCCTCAATATGATCGTCTCGGGCACGCCCGTGGCGTCCGAAAAACTGGCCGGCACGGCCCTGTTCGACGAAGTCATCGCCCCCGGCGCCGACTTGCTGGCCGCCGCCGTGGCCTTCGCCACGAAGATAGCCGACGTGCGCCCGCTGCCGAAAGTGCGCGAGCGCAAGGTCGATTACCCGAACCATGAAGCGTTCCTGCAGTTTTCGCGCAATACCGTCAAAGCCATGTCCGGCCCGTTCCCGGCGCCGCTCAAATGCGTGGACGCCGTGGCGGCCGCCGTGACGATGAAATTCGACGACGGCTTGAAATACGAGCGCGAACTGTTCATGCAACTGGTGCAGTCGCCGGAATCGAAAGCCTTGCGCCACGCCTTCTTTGCCGAACGGGTCGCCAGCAAGGTGCCCGACGTGCCTGCCGACACGCCCGTGCGCACGATCGCCAGCGCGGCCATCGTGGGCGCCGGCACCATGGGCGGCGGCATCGCCATGAACTTCGCCAACGCGGGCATCCCCGTGATGCTGCTGGAAACGAAGCAGGAAGCGCTGGACAAAGGCCTGGCCACGATCCGCAAGAATTATGAAAACACGGTCAAGAAGGGCAAGTTGACGCAAGAGAAGGCCGAGCAGCGCATCGCGCTGGTCAGCGGCACGTTGGCGTATGCCGACATCGCGCAAGCCGACATCGTCATCGAAGCCGTGTTCGAAGAACTGGGCGTGAAGGAAACCGTCTTCAAGCAGCTTGACGCCGTCATGAAGCCGGGCGCCATCCTTGCCTCGAACACGTCCACCCTGGACCTGGACAAGATCGCCGCGTTCACCCAGCGTCCGCAAGACGTGATCGGTACGCATTTCTTCAGCCCGGCGAACGTCATGAAACTGCTGGAAATCGTGCGTGGCAAGGAAACGGGCAAGGACGTGCTGGCCACGGCGCTGGCGCTGTCGAAAAAGCTGAAGAAGACGGGCGTCGTCTCGGGCGTGTGCGACGGCTTTATCGGCAACCGCATGATCGAGCAATACAGCCGCCAGGCCGGTTTCCTTCTGGAAGAAGGCTGCTTGCCGGAGCAGGTCGACAAGGCCGTCGAGAAATTCGGCTTTGCCATGGGTCCGTTCCGCATGGGCGACCTGGCCGGCAACGACATTGGCTGGGCCATCCGCAAGCGCCGCTACGTGGAAAAGCCGGACGTCACGTATTCGAAGACGGCCGACCTGCTGTGCGAACTGGGGCGCTACGGCCAGAAGACGGGCGCCGGCTGGTATGACTACAAGGCGGGCGACCGCAAGGCGTATCCGTCGGAACAGGTCAACGCCATGATCGTCCAGCATTCCGCCGACATCGGCGTGACGCGGCGCAAGATCAGCGACCAGGAAATCGTCGAACGCCTCGTGTATGCGCTCGTCAATGAAGGCGCGCGCATCCTGGAAGAGGGCATCGCCTTGCGCGCCTCGGATATCGACATGGTGTATTTGACGGGCTACGGCTTCCCGCTGTTCCGCGGCGGCCCGATGTTCTACGCGGACACGGTGGGCTTGCCGAACGTGCTCGATACGATCGCCGGCTACGCCAAAGGCCGCCACGGCGAAGCGTGGACGCCGGCGCCGCTGCTGGTGAAGCTGGCGGGCGAAGGCAAGGGTTTCAATAGCTAAGCCGACGCCAACAATATTGTCGGATTACGCGCGGCTTTGCCGCGCTAATCCGACCTACCCGGCTCTTGAGCCCTCGTAGAGACGTAGGTCGGATTAGCGGCGGCACGCCGCGTAATCCGACACCACCACGGACGCCAGCAAGCATGTTTTACTTCTTCTTCGCCACCATCTTGACCGCCTCGTTGACGATGACGGGGTTGTCTTTCTGGATGTAATAGCCGGCGCCCGTGATGCGCTCGATGGCCGGCGCGCCGGACAGGCGCTGCCAATCCTTTTCCTGCGCCCGCACCACGTTTTCAAACGAGCCCATTTCCTCGATGCCGAACTTGTCGCGCACCAGCAGCATGGCGGGCACGCGCAGCGGGCTGTTCATGTCGACGTGTTGCAGACATTGCGTCTGGGCATCGAATTCGGCCGATTCCGTACTGTTGAACATGAGTTTGCGCCGCGTCTTCACGAGCATGGCGTAGGTGGACGCGTCCGTCTGCAGGCGGTTCCACTGCTGCGGGTGCGTGGGGTCGAGGAGGACCAGACCGGCCACGTCCTGCGGGTACAGCCTGGCATACACGTACTGGTACAGCCCGCCCAAGCCATGGCCGACCAGCACATACGGCGGCTTCAGGCCCGCTTGCGCCAGCAGGGCGCGCTGCTGGGCGGCAATGGTGCAGGGATCGCGCGGCGTGGTGGTCTTCTGGCTGTCGCCATAGCCGGGACGGTCGTAGACGAGCACGCGGTGCTGCCGGGCGACTTCCGGCACGACCTTGGCCCATACATCCTTGCCGTCGCCCATGGCCGACTGGAACACGACGGGCAAGCCGTCCTGGCCGCTCAGGGTGTAGGCGATGCTGGCGTCGGGCAGGGCCGCGGTGGCCGGCACGCCTGGCGTGGCCGGGGCGGATGGAAACAGAGAGCAGCCGGAAAAACAGCCTGCCAGCAGCAAGCCGGCGCTGGAGAGGAGCATGGTGCGCGCGGGGCGGCCGACGAATAGATGATGCATGAATCTCCTTCTTTGTTCACGGACCGGTATGGCGTGCCAGCCATTATAGGCAAATCGTCTCGAAGTGGAAATGCCGAACAGAGCCGGATTTCCCCACCTGTCAGCCGGCCTCGGCGCGGTGGCAGACGGCTTCGATGCGGTTGCCGTCGGGATCGAACAGAAAGGCCGCGTAATAGCTGGCGTGATAGTGGCGCAGGCCGGGCGCGCCCAGATCGATGCCGCCATGCGCCAGTCCGGCCTGCCAAAACGCTTCCACGGCCGCGCGCGAGGGGGCCTTGAAGCAGCAGTGGCGGCGCGGCGCGTCGTCGGGCTGCGGGCCCAGGCGCACGGAAAAGTAGCTGCGCTCGGGGTGCTGTGCATCGCTGCGCTCGCCGTAGCCTATCCAGGCGTTGGCATGGTCGCTGCCTACCTTGGGCACGTCGAGCGCGGCAAAGACGGCGTCGTAGAAGCGCTCGGCGCGTTCCAGGTCGCTGACGGTGAGGGATACGTGATCGAGCATGGGCACTCCGCTGTAAAAAACAGGACGGCCATAGCATAGCCCGGATCAGGGCGGCCGTGGGCGGCAGTGACCGAGTGATACCGTTGCTGGTTGACTGCCGGTTAAGGGTGGCGGGCGAGCCGCGCCACGATGTTGCGGCTCATCAGCTGCACGCGGGGCGCGAACAGCATCACGGCGCAGAAGGCCACGGGCCAGGCGGCAAAGAAGGCATGGCGCCAGCGGGGCAGGAAGTCCGCCTGCAAACCGATATTGAGCCAGGTGACCCAGGCGCTCATCAGCAGGGTCATGAGCAGCGACATCAGGAAGGCAAACACGCAGCGCAGGCGCAGGGCGTCGGTCATGGGACACTTTCAAAATGGTGAAGATATGCAGCGTAACAACTTGCGGCAATCTATACTAGAGCCATATTTTTAATTTCAAATTCCGAAAATGCAATCATGCTCGACGAATCATGCTTGATGATCTAGCCCTGTTTGTCGCCATCGTCGAGGCGGGCAGCCTGCATGCGGCGGCCGTCAAGGAAGACTTGCCCGCCGCCACCGTCACGCGCCGGCTGCAGAAGCTGGAAAGCCAGCTCGGCTACCGTTTGCTGAACCGCAGCGCGCGCCGCCTGCAGCCGACGGCGGAAGGCTGGCAATACTACGAGCAGTGCAGACCCCTCGTGCACGCGCTGCGGCAGGCGACGCAGCAGCTCGACGCCAGCCTGTCGGCCGTTTCGGGCATCATCCGCGTGCTGGCGCCCGTCAACTTCGCCAGCGGCTTGCTGACGCCGGCCTGGGTCAGCTTCATGCAGCAGTATCCGGATATCCGCCTGGAGCTGGAACTGTCGAACCTGCTGCAAGACCTCGTGGGCAGCGGCGCCGACCTGGCCATCCGCGTGGGCGCACTCGACGATTCCTCGCTGATGCAGCGCCGCCTGGGCAGCGCCGCGCTGGTGATGGTGGCCGCGCCCGGCTACCTGGCGCGCGCCGGCATGCCGCGCGACTTGCAAGACCTCGAGCGGCACGAGCTGATCGTGGCCGAACCGTTGCGCAGCTGGCGCTTGCGGCGGCCCGGCGACGGCGCCGAAATGCTGATCGAGCCGCAGGCGCGCCTGCGCGTCAACGAAATGCGCCTGGCCGTGGAAATGGCCGACGCGGGCATCGGCATCTTGCTGTGTCCCCTTTTGCAGTGCCGCGACGAGGTGGCGCGTGGTTCGCTCGTGCGCGTGCTGCCCGACTGGATGCCGCAGCCGCGCCACGTGTATGCCGTGTGGACGCAGCGGCGCTACCTGCCGGCCCGCGTGCGCGTGCTGCTCGAGCACCTGGCGGCGTTTGCGGCGGCCAACCCGCTGTTGAATGAGGATGCCGGTGCCGAAGAGGTGGCTGCCCTGGCGCGCGGCACGCCGGGAATCCTTTCTATTTAGTAATACCGAGCGCTTGTACTTTTCGCCAGGATCGCGTTAAGATAAAGCTGCACGCTTATCCAGCGGGCAATCTGGTGTTTTTTCGCGCAATCCGTCCCTATCCATGAGAGTAGCAATGAAATATCTGATCGTTCCCTTCTTGCTGGCCATCACTGGCTGCGAAGTACTGTATGACGCGAACCGGGACAAGATCGGCGAGTATTGCAACAGCCTCAATAATTTCGACGACCGGAACGCCTGCCGCAAGCGCAACCAGACCAGCTACCAGGAATACGTTCAGCAGCGCGACCAGCTGAAAAAGGGCAAGAGCGAAAAATAGGCTTGCCGCCGCCTGCGCCGCATACGCTGCTTAAAAAAAACAAACGCCGCTGACCAGTCAGCGGCGTTTTGCTTTGCGGGCCCCGGCCTGGCGGCCGGGGCTTGCATCGGATCAGTCGTCGGCGTAGATATTGTTGTCCTTGGTTTCCTTGACGAACAGGGTGCCGATCACGACAGTCGCCAGGGCGACGACGATCGGATACCACAGGCCGTAATAGATATCGCCCTTGAAGGCCACCAGCGCGAAGGCCGTGGTCGGCAGCAAGCCGCCGAACCAGCCGTTACCGATATGGTAGGGCAACGACATCGACGTGTAACGTATACGCGTCGGGAACATTTCCACCAGCATGGCGGCGATCGGGCCATACACCATGGTCACGTACAGCACCAGGATGAACAGCAGCAAGACGACCATCGGCTTGTTGATCTGGTCCGGATCGGCTTTCGCAGGGTAGCCCGCTTCCTTGATACCGGCGCCGATTTCTTTCTTCAGCGCTGCTTCATGGGCCTTGCTGTCGGCATCGAAGTTCAGGCCGTCCGGCGTCATGACGGCGTTAAACGACGTAAATTCCTTCGCACC
Organism: Janthinobacterium sp. FW305-128; assembly: GCF_020858135.1. NCBI lineage: Bacteria > Pseudomonadati > Pseudomonadota > Betaproteobacteria > Burkholderiales > Oxalobacteraceae > Janthinobacterium > Janthinobacterium sp. FW305-128. The sequence goes on from NZ_JACYMK010000002.1 coordinate 290,142, forward strand.
GATGCGTACCTTGGCGATGCTGCCCGCTGGCGCGTCTTCCTTCGTGTAGTTCACCGAGCTGTTCGACAGGAAGCCCGTGGCGATGTCGCACGACGACGGGAACTTCTTGGTACCGGTCATGTTGAACTGGAAGTGGCAGGAAGCTGGATCGGCCACCACCACCACTGGCGAGTTCTTCAGTGCAGCTTCCAGCTGCGGATTGGCGAAGTGGGTCAGGCCGTTGAAGATCGGGAAGTAGGTCAGGGCGGCGATCAGGCAGCCGCCGAGGATGATGTACTTGCGGCCGATGCGGTCCGACAGGCTGCCGAAGAACAGGAAGAACGGCGTCGCCAGCAGCAGGGCGATGGCGACGAGCACGTTGGCCGTGGCCAGGTCCACTTTCAGGGTCTGGATCATGAAGAACAGGGCGTAGAACTGGCCCGTGTACCAGACGACGGCCTGGCCGGCGGTCAGGCCGATCAGGGCCAGGATGACGATCTTCAGGTTTTTCCACTTGCCGAACGCTTCCGTCAGCGGCGCCTTCGAGGTCTTGCCCTCGGCCTTCATCTTGGCAAATGCCGGCGATTCATTCATGGCCAGGCGGATCCACACGGAAATACCGAGCAGGATGACGGAAACGAGGAAGGGAATGCGCCAGCCCCATGCCTCGAAATCCTTCTCGCCGGTCGCCAGGCGGGTACCCAGGATGACCATCAGCGACAGGAAGAAGCCCAGCGTTGCCGTCGTCTGTATCCACGCCGTGAACGCGCCGCGCTTGCCTTCAGGCGCGTGCTCGGCCACATAGGTGGCTGCGCCGCCGTATTCGCCACCCAGCGCCAGGCCTTGCAGGATGCGCAGGATGACGAGGATGATCGGTGCGGCGATGCCGATGGACGCATGGCCCGGCAGCAAGCCGACGATGAAGGTGGAGCCGCCCATGATCAGAATCGTGATCAGGAAAGTGTACTTGCGGCCGATCATGTCGCCCAGGCGGCCGAAGACCAGCGCGCCGAACGGACGCACGATGAAGCCGGCGGCAAAGGCCAGCAGCGCGAAAATGAAGGTGGTGGTGGGGTCGCCGATAAAGAATTGCTTGGCGATGATCGATGCTAGCGAACCGTACAGGTAAAAATCGTACCATTCAAAAACGGTGCCGAGCGAGGATGCAAAGATGACCTTGCGTTCCTCGGGCGTAATCGGCGTTCCCTTGGTGGACATTTTCCGTACGTCGGCCGAGCCGGATGGTGATGCCATGGTTTGTCTCCCTATGTTTTATAGTGAACTGGTGCCGAGGTCTTTTTGACCATTCTTGCAACAGCTTGGGGCGAGTGTGTTCTCCGAACCTTACGTCATGCTTGCTTGAAACTTACACCAAGCTTACAAATTACCGATCATTCCAACTTTGCGAACGACCGTACTTAAATGTGCTATTCTCATTCCGCAGACACCCCACCCAATAATATCCCCACAAGGAGACACAGCATGAATGAAGCCGTCATCGTATCGACCGCCCGCACGGGCCTGGCCAAGTCCTGGAAGGGCGCGTTCAACATGACGCATGGCGCCACCCTGGGCGGCCATGTGCTGGCGGCCGCCGTCGAGCGCGCGCGCATCGAGGCGGAAGAAGTGGAAGACGTGCTGGTCGGCTGCGCCTTCCCCGAAGGCGCCACGGGCGGCAATATCGCGCGCCAGGTGGCCTTGCGCGGCGGCTGCCCCGTCACCACGGCCGGCATGACCGTCAACCGCTTCTGTTCCTCGGGCTTGCAGGCCATCGCCCTGGCGGCGCAACGCATCATCGCGGGCGAAGGCGATATCTATGCGGCCGGCGGCGTGGAGTCGATTTCCTGCGTGCAAAATGAAATGAACACGCATATGTACAGGGAAGTCTGGCTGCAGCAGCACAAGCCGGAAGTCTACTGGCCCATGCTGCAGACGGCCGAAACCGTGGCCAAGCGCTACCAGATTTCGCGCGAGCGCCAGGATGCCTACGGTGCGCAAAGCCAGCAGCGCGCAGCAAGCGCCCAGGCGGCCGGCCTGTTCGACGCGGAAATCGTGCCGATGACCACCATCATGGGCGTGGCCGACAAGGCCAGCGGCATGCTGGTGTCGCGCGAAGTGACGATTGCCGCCGACGAAGGCATCCGTGCCGACACGACGTATGACGGCGTGGCGAAGATCCGCCCCGCCATGCCCGGCGGCGTCATCAGCGCCGGCAATGCCAGCCAGTTTTCCGACGGCGCGTCCATGGCCATCGTGATGAACTCGAAAGTGGCCGAAGCGAAAGGCCTGCAGCCGCTGGGCATCTTCCGCGGCTTTGCCGTGGCCGGCTGCGAACCCGATGAAATGGGTATTGGCCCCGTCTACGCGATTCCGAAACTGCTGAAAAAGGCGGGCTTGACGGTGGCCGACATCGGTCTGTGGGAACTCAACGAAGCGTTTGCCGTGCAAGTGCTGTATTGCGCCGACACCCTGGGCATCCCCATGGACCGCCTGAACGTGAACGGCGGCGCGATTGCCGTCGGCCACCCATACGGCGTGTCGGGTGCGCGCCTGACGGGTCACGCTTTGATCGAAGGCAAGCGTCGCGGCGTCAAATACGTGGTCGTCACCATGTGCATCGGCGGCGGGCAGGGCGCGGCCGGGCTGTTCGAAGTGCTGTGATGCTTGCTTGACAGCCAGTCTGCGGGCGGCCTGAGTGCCGCCCGTTTTCTTTTGCCGGTCACTTTCTGCAAGGCGCGCCGATAGCGGGTACAGTAATGGTTCATTAATAAACAAGCAGCTGCCACCATGCTCAAGCACATCGTTTTCTGGAAACTCAAAGACCACGCCGAAGGCGCCGACCGCGCCACGAATGCCCTGAAACTGAAAGCCCTGCTCGATTCCTGTTCGGATTTGGTCCCCGGCATCCTGAAATTCGAGGCAGCCGTGGCCCAGCCGGGCCTGGAAGCGACCTACGACATCGTCCTGTACAGCGAATTCGCCAGCCGCGAAGCGCTCGATGCCTACCAGAACCATCCCGAGCACGTGAAAATCAAGCCGTTTTTTGGCGCCGTGCGCGAAGCGCGGCAATGCATGGATTACGAAGTGTAGTGACACCGAACCAAACCTACTGCGCGTCGGTATAGGTGGCCTGCGATGCTCACCGTACTTCAGTACGGTTGCGCTTCTCGGCCACCTCTCCCTTCCGCTCGCTACGGTTTTGTTCGGTGTCGTGAATATCAATGTTAGCCATCAACTTTATTGACAGGAGCCTTCATGACCACCTACCAACGCATCGTCCTCGCCTCGCGTCCCACGGGAGAAGTGCAGCCGGATAACTTCCGTCTGGAAACCAAAGAAATTCCAGCCATCAAGGATGGTGAATTACTGGTGCGTAACCAGTATCTGTCCTTGGACCCCTACATGCGGGGGCGCATGAGCACGAATAAAAGCTATGCGGCGCCGCAAGCGCTCGATGAAACCATGATCGGCGGCACGGTGGGCGTGGTGCTGGAGTCGAAGCATCCAAAGTTCGCCGTGGGTGACACGGTGGTGGGGACCCTGGGCTGGACGGAAGTGGCCGTGTCGGATGGCACGATGCTGCGCAAGGTCGATACGACGCACATCCCCGCGTCGGCCTACCTGGGCGCCGTCGGCATGCCGGGCATGACGGCATGGTATGGCTTGAACCAGATCATGGCGCCGAAAGCGGGCGAAACGGTGGTCGTGTCGGCCGCCAGCGGCGCCGTGGGTAGCGTCGTGGGCCAGCTGGCGAAACTGAAAGGTTGCAGGGTCGTCGGCATCGCGGGCGGGGCGGAGAAGTGCGCGTATGTCGTCGACGAGCTGGGTTTTGATGCCTGCGTCGATTACAAGGCGGGCAACTTGGAAGCCGACCTGGCGGCTGCCACGCCGGACGGCATCGACGCCATCTTTGAAAACGTGGGCGGCGCCGTATTCGACGCGGCCCTTGCCCGCACCAACGCGTTTGGCCGCGTGGCCCTGTGCGGCTGGATAGCCGGCTACAACGGCGAACCGACGCCGCTCAACAATGCGCGCTTCATCCTCACCAACCGCCTCACCATGCGCGGTTTCATCGTTTCCGAGCAGCCGGAATTCTGGCCGCAAGGCTTGGCGGAGCTGGGTACCCTGGTGGCGACGGGCAAGCTGAAATTCCGCGAATCCGTGGCAGAGGGCCTGGCCAGCGCGCCCGAAGCCTTCATTGGCCTGTTGAAAGGCCGTAACTTCGGCAAGCAGCTGGTCAAGCTCAGCTGATCTCCCTCTCGAAAGGCAGGCCGTGCGACAATAACGGCCTGTTTCTTTCTACATTACACCATGACCAAGCACACCATCCGCCTCGGCGACTGGGCCACCCTGGGCCTTGATGCCACCGCCATCCGTTTTGAAGTCTTCGTCGATGAACAGAAAGTGCCGGCCGAGATCGAACTCGACGACATGGACGCCGTCTGCCTGCATGCCGTGGCCTATGACGACGCGGGCAACGCCGTCGGCACGGGCCGGCTATTGCCCGATGGCCACATCGGCCGCATGGCCGTGCGCCAGCCGGGCCGCGGCACGGGCGTGGGCGGCGCCATTTTGACCATGCTGATGGACAAGGCGCGCGAACGCGGCGATGCGGCGGTGGTGCTGAACGCGCAAACCGTGGCCGCGCCATTCTATGCGCGCCATGGTTTCGTGCAGCAGGGGGAACAATTTGAAGAGGCGGGGATTGCGCATGTGGAGATGCGGCTGGCGTTTTAACGGTGCTTCCGGTGTTGTCGGATTACGGCCTGCGGCCTAATCCGACCTACGCCGGCCTATGGCGGCTATGGCAGGTCGGGTTAGCGCGAAGCGCGTAACCCGACACCACCAGCACCATCAGGTGTTGTCGGATTACGGCCCTTCGGTCCTAATCCGACCTACGCCGGCTTGTGGCGGCTATGGCAGGTCGGGTTAGCGCGAAGCGCGTAACCCGACACCACCAGCACCATCAGGTGTTGTCGGATTACGGCCTGCGGCCTAATCCGACCTACGCCGGCTTGTGGCGGCTATGGTAGGTCGGGTTAGCGCGAAGCGTGTAACCCGACACCACCAGCACCATCAGTTCTGTGCGTGCGACTGGCGCCATTTATCGAGAATCACGGCCAGCACGATCACGACACCCTTGGCCACATACTGCCAGAACGACGACAGCCCCAGGATCGTCAAGCCGTTGTTCATCACGCCGATGATCAGGGCGCCGATGACGGTGCCCCAGACGGAACCGACGCCGCCCATCAGGCTCGTGCCGCCGAGCACGACGGCCGCGATGGCGTCCAGCTCATAACCCGTGCCCCAGTTGCCGTTGGCCGCATACAGACGGCTGGCCGACATGGCGCCGCCCAGGCCCGCGAACAGGCCGCTGATGGTGTAGACAAACATCAGCACGAGACCGACCTTGATGCCCGTCAAACGGGCCGCCTGGATATTGCCACCCACGGCGTAGATATGCAGGCCCAGGGTGGTCTTGCGCAAAATAAACCAGGTCAGCAGGACGACGGCGGCGGCCAGCCAGATCAGCCAGGGCACGGCCAGGAAGCTGCCGTTGCCCATCCATTCAAAGCTGGGAATTTCCGTGTTCAGCACGCTGGTGCCGTCGGCCAGCAGATAGGCCGCGCCGCGCAGGGCCGTCATGGTGCCCAGCGTCACGACGAAGGGGTTCAGGCCGACGAGGGCGACCAGCACGCCGTTCAGCGCGCCCAGCAGCAAGCCGACGATCAGAAACGCGGGAATCGAAAAGCCGGCGAACTGGGCAGACAAGGACATCAGCATGCCTGCCACGGCCGAGACGGCCAGCACGGAGCCGACCGATAAATCGATGCCGCTGGTCAGGATGACGAAAGTCATGCCCGAGGCCAGCACGATGTTGATCGACACCTGGCGGAAGATGTTCATGGTGTTGTTGCTGGTCATGAACGTGGACGTGCCGTCGGCCGAGAAATACACGGTCAGGCCATACATGGCCAGGTACAGCACGACCAGCACGGGCAGCATGCCCAGGCGGCGCATCAGGTTCGAGGCATTGAAGGGTTCGCCGGCGCGTGCCGCGCCGCGGGTGGTACTCGTTGTCATGGTCTATCTCCTGAATGATTATTCTTATGCCGCTTCCAGCTGGGTGGCGTAAGCGAGGATGTTTTCCTGCGTGATATCGTCGCCCGTCACTTCGCCCGTCAGGCGTCCTTCGCACATCACCATCACGCGGTCGCAGATGCCGACCAGCTCGGCCAGTTCGCTGGAAATGCACAGCACGGCCGTGCCCGCGTCCGCCAGCTGGTGGATGATCTTGTAGATTTCGCTCTTCGCGCCCACGTCCACGCCCCGCGTCGGTTCGTCGAGGATCAGCACCTTGGGCGCGATGGCCAGCCAGCGCGCCAGCAAGACTTTCTGCTGGTTGCCGCCAGACAATCCCCCCACGATGCCGTCCGGCCCCGAGACCTTGACGTTCAGGTTGGCAATCGCCTCGCGCGTGAGCTGGGTCAGGGCGCCACGGTTGACCACGCCCGCCGTCGCATGCCTGGACAGGATATTCATCGACATGTTTTCCATGGCCGACAACTGCATGAACAAGCCCAGGCTCTTGCGGTCTTCCGGCAGGTAGCCGATGCCGTGGCGTATCGCCGCCAGCGGCCGGTGGATGTGCACCTCCTGGCCGTCCAGCCACACTTGCCCCGATTGCTTCTTGTCGGCGCCAAAGATCAGCCGCGCCAGTTCCGTGCGGCCCGCGCCCACGAGTCCCGCCAGGCCCGTCACTTCGCCCGCATGCAGGGCGAACGAGGCGGGCTTGACCTTGCCGCCGCCCACGCTTTCCACGCGCAAGCGCTCGGCGCCGCGCGTGGTGCGGCGCTGGTGCGCATAAAAGTCGTCGGCGGGGCGGCCCACCATCATTTGCACGACTTTCTTTTGATCCAGTTCGTCCTTGCCCAGTTCGCCCACATAGGCGCCGTCGCGCAGCACCGTGATGCGGCGCGCCAGGCGTTCCACCTCGGCCATGCGGTGGCTGATGTAGAGCACGGCGAGACCTTTGTCGCGCTGCTCTTCGATGATGCGGAACAATTGTTCTGTTTCCCGGTCGGACAGGGCGGCAGTGGGCTCGTCCATGATCAGGATGCGGCTTTCGTGCACGAGGGCGCGGGCGATTTCCACCTGCTGCTGCTCGGCGATCGACAGAGTCGATACCATGGTGTCCGCGTCGAAGCGGGAACCGAGGTCGGCCAGGATGGCGTTCGTGCGCGCGCGCATTTCGCCGCCCTTGACGGTCCAGAACGGGCCTTGCGGTTCGCTGCCCATGAAGACGTTCTGCGCCACCGTCATGTTCTTGGCCACGCTCAGTTCCTGGTAAATCAGGTTGATGCCTAGGGCGCGGGCCTCGCCCGGGTTGCGGATCCTGATCGGCTTGCCGTCGAGAAGGATTTCACCCGCATCGGGCGTGTACACGCCCGAGAGGATCTTCATCAGGGTGCTCTTGCCGGCGCCATTCTCTCCCATCACGGCATGGATTTCGCCGCTGCGCACCGTCAGGTGCACGCCGCGCAACGCGCGCGTGGCGCCGAAGCGCTTCTCGATGCCGCGCATTTCAAAAATAATATTGTCGCTCATGACTGTCCTTCCTTGCTGGTGAAACTGGCGCCGCCCGCGAACTGGCCGGCGGCGCCACGTGGTTCAGGTCAGGCAGATCAGTTCTTTACCCAGCCCGTGTAGGTGGCGACGTTTTCCTTGGTGATGGCCGGGGTCGGCAACAGCACCATGGTCTGCTTCGGCGTACGGCCGTTCATGATGTCGTAGCCCATCTGCACGGCATCGGTCGCCATGCGGTACGGGTTTTGCGCCGAGGTGGCGGCAAACAGGCCGGCCTTGTTTTTCAGGGCGTTCTGGCCATCGGGCGCGCCATCGACGGCCGTGATCAGTTTCACGTCCGTACGCTTCGATTGCTTGATCGCCAGTTCGGCGCCGATGCCCGTCGGATCGTTGATGGCGAACACGCCGTCGATCTTCGGATGGGCCGTCAGCAGATTCGACATCACGGTCATGCCGCCGTCGCGGCTGCCGCCCGCGTTCTGGTTGTCGGACAGGATCTTGATATCCTTGAACGCGGCCAGGGTTTTCTTGCAGCCATTGACGCGGTCGATCACGGACGTGACGGGCGGGCCGTTGAGGATCACCACATTGCCCTTGCCGCCAATTTGCTTGGCCAGGTAGGCGCACGAGACGTCGCCGGCCATGGTGTTGTCGGACATCACGGTGGCCGAAGCGCCCACGGCGCCCACGTCGACGGCGATCACGACCACGCCCGCATTGCGCGCTTTCTTGATGGCCGGGGCGATGCCTTTGGAATCGACGGCGTTCAGGATGATGATGTCGGTCTTGTTGGCGATGAAGTTTTCGATCTGGTCCACCTGGGTGTTCAGGTCATACTTGCTGGACACCGTGGTGACTTTCACGCCGGGGCCGCCCAGCTTTTTCGCGCTTTCTTCCGCGCCGCGGCCGATGGCCACGAAAAACGGGTTGGCCAGGTCGCCCACGCTCACGCCGATCGATTTCAGCGGTTTGTCGGCGGCGAAGGCGCTGCAGGCGGCGGACAGCAGCAGGGTGGCGGTAATGACTTTTTTCATGAGGATCTCCAAGGGTTTTTATTGTAAAAACAAACGGTGCTACGGGTGAAAAACCGGGTGCAAACTTATTGGCTGCGTAATTTATCGATCATGGCATCGAGCTTGCCCGCATCGACGGCAAAGCCGCGGATGCCTTCGGCCAGCTTCTCGGTGGCCATCGCATCGTCGTTCAGGGCGTAGCGGAAGGCAGCCTCGTCGTAGGTGACGGCCGGCTGCGCCGCGCCCAGGTCGCTGCCCAGCGCGCGCTCGAACGGTTCGTTGGACGCTTCGAGTTTCGCCAGCAGATCCGGGCTGATGGTCAGCAAGTCGCAGCCGGACAGGGCCGTGATCTGCCCGACGTTGCGGAAGCTGGCGCTCATCACTTGCGTGGCGATGCCATGTTGCTTGTAGTAATTAAAGATGCGCGTGACCGATTGCACGCCTGGATCGTTGGACAGGCTGCGCGCCGCTTCGTCCCATGCCGCGCCCAGCGATTTTTTATGCCAGTCGTAGATGCGGCCCACGAACGGCGAAATCAGCCGCACCTTCGCGTCGGCGCAGGCGACGGCCTGGCAAAAGGCGAACAGCAGGGTCAGGTTGCAAAAGATGCCGTCTTTTTCCAGTTCGCGCGCGGCCTGGATGCCTTCCCAGGTGGCGGCGACCTTGATCAGCACGCGCTCGCGGCCAATGCCGGCTTGCTCGTACAGGGCGATCAGGCGGCGTCCGCGGGCCACGGTGGCGTCGCGGTCAAAGCTCAAACGGGCATCGACTTCCGTCGACACGCGGCCAGGCACCACTTTCAGGATTTCCAGGCCGAAGCGCACCAGCACCTGATCGACGATGTCGTCGAGCGAGGCATGCTTGTGGGCTGCGACCGTGCTTTCCAGCAAGGGCGCGTAATCGGGTTGCAGCACGGCTTTTAAAATCAGCGACGGATTGGTGGTGGCGTCTTGCGGCGCGAAACGGGCCAGTTGCAAAAAGTCGCCCGTGTCGGCGACGACGGTGCTGTGTTGCTTCAATTGTTGCAGCTGATTCATTGCTATTCCTTATCACTGAGTTGGTGCAGAGCTTGCACGGCTGGAAACAGGCTACGGTAGCGGCCGTAGCGGATGCTCAAGGCTGCGCTGTGCGCGGCATCGGGCAGGAAAGTGTTTTTGATGGGCAAGCCCTGCGTCAGCAGGCTGGCGTCGCCGATGGCCGCAAAGCCCAGCTTGGCCGCGCCCAGGCTGGCCGACAGTTCGCTGTTGTGCAGGGTGCGCATTTCGCGTCCCAGCACGTTGGCCAGCAGCTGCGCCCAGTACTGGCTGCGCGCGCCGCCGCCCACCAGCATGCAGTGGGGAACGACGGCACCCGTCGAGGTGACGGCCGCCATGGCATCGCGCAAGGCGAACGCCACGCCTTCGAGCACGGCGTAGCCGAGCTGCGCCGGCGTGCTGTCGTGGCCCAGTTGCAAAAAGGCGCCGCGCACTTGCGGGTCGTTATGCGGCGTGCGCTCGCCCGACAGATACGGCAGGAACAGCGGTGCGGACGGTGCGATGACAGTGTCGAGCGGCAAGCCCGCTTCCACGAGGGCCAGCAGGGCCGCCTCGTCGGGCTGGCCCAGCACGCCAGTGGCCCAGCGCAAACAGCTGGCGCCGGACAGGATCGCCCCCATCGCATACCAGCGGCCGGGCAGGGCGTGGCAAAAGCTGTGCACGCCGCCGGCCGGGTTGCCCAGCGGCTGCTCGGTGACGGACACGATGGCGGCGCTGGTACCGAGCGAAATGAAACTGTCGCCGCCGTTGACGGCGCCGATGCCCACGGCCGAGACGGGGTTGTCGCCCCCGCCACCGGCCACCACCACGTCCATCGGCAAGCCCAGCTGGTCTGCGATGGCGGCCTGCACGGTGCCCGTGGCCGCGTCGCCTTCGGCCAGCGCCGGCATCTGTTCGGGCACCAGGCCGCAGGCGGCCAGCATGGGCGCGAACCAGGCGCGAGCGGCCTCGTCCAGCCACAGGGTGCCGGCCGCGTCGGACATGTCGGTGACCTTGTTGCCCGTCAAGCGCAGGCGCAGATAGTCTTTCGGCGACAGCAGGCAGGCGACGGCGGCAAACGCGGCCGGCTCATGCTTTTGCAGCCACAGCAGTTTCGGCGCCGTCAGGCCCGCCATCGGCAGGCTGCCCGTCACGTCCGCGTAGGCGGGATAGTCGCGCGCCAGGCTCGCCGCTTCGGCTTCGGCGCGCGCATCGTTCCACAGGATGGCAGGGCGGATCACGTTGTCGTGACTGTCGAGCAGCACGGCGCCATGCATCTGGCCCGACAGGCCGATGCAGGCGATGCGGGTATATTCCTGCGGCCAGCCGGCGCGCAGCTGGCCCAGCGCGTTGACGCAGGCGGCCCACCAGTCCTGCGGCGACTGTTCGGACCAGCCCGGCTGCGGGCGGCTGGTATCGATGCGCACGGAGGCCTGGCCGCGCACGGTGCCCGTGCCGTCCATCAGCACGGTTTTCAGTTCGGAGGTACCGAGGTCGATACCGAGGGAAATCGCTGGATGCATATTCGATTACTGTAAAAGGTCAGGGGCAGCCGCACGAGTTGCGTACGCGCAAGGTCGGCGACAAACGCTGCACGTGCTGGGCGCGGCCCGGGTTGGCGATACGGTCGATCAACAGGTCGACGGCCATGGCGCCCAGCTCTTCGAGCGGCTGCGCCATCACGGTCAGGCGGGGGCTGAAGTAATCGGCCCAGTCGAAATCATCGAAGCCGGCCAGCGCCACGTCTTGTGGTACCGCAATCTGTGCGTCGCGCAAGGCGTGCATGGTGCCGATGGTCATCAGGTTATTGCCGGCCACGATGGCTGTCGGGCGCTGTCCGACGGGCAGAGCCAGCAACTCGCGCGTGGCCGCGCCGCTGCGCTCGAGGTTGGAGTCGCCCGAGCGCAGCAGGTCCGGGTCGAAGACGATATTGGCACGCTGCAAGGCCAGGCGGTAGCCTTCGATACGCTCGTGTGTCGTGGACAGGCCCGGTGCGCCGCTGATGAAGCCGATGCGGCGGTGGCCGTGGGCCGCGATCAGATGGCTGACCAGTTCGGCAGTCGCCTCGATGTTTTCCACGCCCACCTGGTCGAATGGTTGCGGCGACATGCGGTCGACCAGCACGGAAGCGATCTTGTTGCTGGTCAAGTAGTCGAGGGTGCGATGGTGCGAGTCGCCCGAAGGCGCCAGCACGATGCCGTCGACCCGGCGCTGGTGCAAGTTCTGCACCACCTTGAGTTCCTGTTCGGGATCGTCATGCGTATCGGAAAACAGCATCATCAAACCGTGGCGCGTGCAGGCCGCCTCGATGGCGCGCACGGTTTCACTGAAGTAATGATTGGTGAAAGCGGAAATGGCCACGCCGATGGTGCCCGACGAGGAGCCGGCCAGGGCGCGCGCCAGCATGTTCGGCACATAGCCGATCTGCTGCATGGCCGCGTTGACGGCGGCGACGGTTTTCGGGCTGACCTTGCGGGTGCCGTTGAGTACGTGCGAAACGGTCGACAACGATACGTCCGCCGCCCGCGCTACATCTTCCATGGTGGCCATGGTGTCTCCTGATGGTTTTATTCTTATTGTGTGCTGCGATAGTGTGCGGCTTTGTCGCCGCGTTGGAATCTATCGTAAACAAAAGAAAGCGCTTGCGCAAGCGCTTTCTTTTTTGTGCGGATGGGTGGATGGTGGGTTTTCGATGAGGATAGGGAAAGCTTGCGTAGGTCGGATTAGCGCGCCAGAGGCGCGCGTAATCCGACATCGGGGACGGTGGTGATGCAGGCTGAGGGCGCTGGTGTTGTCGGGTTACGCGCTTGCGCGCAAATGCAAGCGATTTCTTTTTTCTGCGCGGCGATGATGGATGGGTTTTCGATGAGGATAGGGAAAGCTTGCGTAGGTCGGATTAGCGCGCCGGAGGCGCGCGTAATCCGACATCGGGGACGGTGGTGATGCCGGTTGAGGGCGCTGGTGTTGTCGGGTTACGCGCTTGCGCGCTAACCCGACCTACTGGATCACCAGCTCATGCAATTCGCCGGGCGAGTCCGGGAACAGTTTCACCACAGTGGACGTGCGCGTGCCGTAGCCCGGTGTTTCGATGCAGACGGCGGACAGCACGCGCTCGAGGTCGAGCGGCACGCCCGTGTCGGGCAAGCGGAAGTCCGGGGCGCGCGTGGTGTCGGCCAGCATGTCGAAGTAGGCCTCGTCGGGCGCGCCCTGGCACAGCAGGCTGGCGAACTGGGCCTTGGTCTTCAGGACCTTCGGCCACGGCGCGTCGAGCAGGGCGTTCGACAGGCCGTAGATGCCCGGTTCCAATGGCTGGCCATTGCGCGCGTCGCCATCGCCGCGGTTGGAAAACCAGATCAGCGTAGTGGCATCGCCCAGCACCAGGTTAAAACCGTTGTAGGCTTTGCAGCCGGTGCGGATTTGCGCGATATAGTCTTGCGGCGACATGTTGCCGGCCAGATAGTCGGCCACCAGGGCGCCGCGCGAGGGAGCGTCCGGGTTGCGGTCTTGCGGGCTGCGAATGTTCGTGATGGCGGCAAAGCGCGAGCTGCCGCTGCCGGCCTGGGTGATGCCCATCCAGCTGCCGCCCGCTTGCAGGTCGCGGCCCGCATACACTTGCGGGTGTTCGGGCCAGGCGCCGGCGGGGGCGCTGGCGCGTTCATAGAATTCGTCGCGGTTGGCGGCGGCAATCAGCGGGATGTGCGGATTGACTTTCCAGGCAAAAACGATCAGGCACATGGGGGCAAATCCATGAACACTTCCGTATGGCGCGCGCCGGCCGTCAGGGCCAGCAAGCCCGCCTCCTCGGCGGCAGCGGCCAGCAATTCGGCAAAGCCTTCGCCGACGACGGGATAGATTTCCATCCACGTCTGCAAGCCATCCTTGGCTTCGGGGCGGCGCTTCAGTTGCGGCGCTACGCCGGACGCGGCCGCCAGCTTGGCCTGCAAGGCGCGGACCCTGGCTTCCAGCGCCTGGGCGTGCTCTTCCTTGACCTGATAATAAATGTACAAATCTTTCATGGCATTCTCACAAGTCGAGTGCGTCAAGCACGTAAGGCATGGGCAGGAAATGCACGGCCGCACCCTGGGCCGAGCCGTAGCGCACGGCGCCGGCGGCGCTTGAACCTTCTTCGATTGCCCCCAGTTTCATTTCAACGAGGGCGTCGATGCCGCCATCACCGTTGGGTGCGGCGTTGACGACCATGCCGCAAGGTTGCTCGGGGTCGCTGACGGCAAACAGTTCGCCGCCGGCCACGACGCTTGCGTCAGCGATGCTGACGAGGGTGGTGCGGCGCTTGAGCTTGCCCAGGTACTGGCTGCGCGCGACGATTTCCTGGCCCGGGTAGCAGCCTTTCTTGAAATTGACGCCGCCCAGCAGCTCGAAGTTGACCATCTGCGGCACGAACTGCTCTTGCGTGGCGGCCGTGATTTGCGGGATGCCCGCATAGATGTCCGACAATTGCCAGGCGTCATTGCCGCCCTTGGCCAGCTGTTGCGCCAATTGCGGCCACACGTCGCGCGCCGTGGCGGCGGACGTCAGCCATTCATAGCGGGGGCTGCCGAAGGCATCGGCCACGCGCAGCAGGGTGCCCAGCGCATGCTCGACTTTGCTGAACGGCGCGGCGGGCAGGGCGGGGAACCAGGCGGACAGGGCCGCGCCAGCTTGCTTGCCGCCGAGGCCGAGCATGACCTGGTTCGCTTCATCAACGGACGCATCGTGCAGCTTGGCCTTGGCGCGCAGCACGAACATCTGCAGGCGCTTCTGGATGGCGGGTTGTATGGCGCGCGGCAATTGCAGATAAATGGTGGTGGCGTTGCGCCACATCAGGAAACTGGCCAGCAGCCGGCCTTTCGGCGTGCAGTAGCCGGCCAGGCGCACTTGCTCCTGGTTCAGGTGCTCCACGTCATTGGTCAGCTGGCCGTGCAGGAAACTGGCTGCATCGTCGCCGTTCAAGCCGATCAAGCCCTGGTCCGTGATGGCCGCGACAAAACCTTCTTGCAGCTGGGACACTGTCAGGGACTGGCCGAAATCGGCGATAGGGGCGGCGGCGATGGGAGCGGTGCCGTCAGGCGCGCCCTCGGTGGCAGCGGGGCGGGCGCCTTGGGCAGTTAAAAATTGATTCCAGTTATTCATAATTTCCATTAGATCAGCGATTAAGCATTATCATTACGGGTTCATTATAGTGATGTCGCGCAGATTGCGTCGGCAGCGGCAAGATTGCCAGTGTTGGCGCCGCTTTGCGCGTACTTGCTTCACAAATGAACGATCATAACAAGCGCGCGCTGCCCGCCAGCGAGTGCATCACAAGAATCGGAACAATGGCTTTCTTTAAAAAACTTGTAGTCAGTTCAGTCATCGCCGCCATCGGCGTGGGCGGTACTTTTGTGTACTGGGCGCAGCAGCCCATCACCACGGACGGCGAAGCGATCCCGTTTACGATTGCGCCCGGCAGCGGCGCGCATGCGGCCGGCCAGCAGATCGCGGACGCGGGCGTGCCCATCGTGCCCATCCTGTTCAACATGCTGGCGCGCATCGAAGGCAAGACCTCGAAGATCAAGGCCGGTTCCTACGAGCTGAAGCCGGGCACGACGCCGCAGCGTCTGATCACGCAACTGGCGCGCGGCGAGTTCGCGCAGGAATCCTTGACCATCATCGAAGGCTGGACCTTCAGGCAGATGCGCATGGCCATGGCCAGCCATCCTGGTCTCAAGCACGATACCGTGGGCCTGTCCGACAAGGAACTGATGGCGAAGATCAGCCCCGAATATGTGCTGCCGGAAGGCTTGTTCTTCCCGGACACGTATCTGTTCGCCAAGGGCGCCAGCGAAATGCAGATTTTCAAGCAGGCGCACGCGGCCATGATAGGCCGCCTGTCCGAAGCGTGGTTCAAGCGCGATCCGGCCTTGCCATATAAAAACCCGTACGAGGCGCTGATCATGGCGTCCATCGTGGAAAAGGAAACGGGACAAAAGTCCGAGCGGGCCATGATCGCCGGCGTGTTCGTCAACCGTCTGAAGACGGGCATGCTGCTGCAGACGGATCCCACCGTGATCTATGGCATGGGCGACAACTACCAGGGCAAGATCCGCAAACGCGATCTGGAAGCGGACACCCCGTACAATACCTACACGCGCGGCGGCTTGCCGCCCACGCCGATCGCCCTGGCTGGCGCGCAATCGCTGACGGCGGCGCTGGCGCCGGCCCGCACGCAGGCGCTGTACTTCGTCGCGCGCGGCGACGGCACCAGCCAGTTCTCGGCCAACTTGCCCGACCATAACCGCGCCGTGAACCAGTACCAGCGCTAATATCCTTATCAGATCAAGAGTTTCATGACACAACACTATCAACCGCGCTTCATCACCTTCGAAGGCATCGACGGCGCGGGCAAGTCGACGCATATCGGCTTTGTTACCGATTACCTGCGGCAGCGGGGCGTGCGCCTCGTCTCGTCGCGCGAACCGGGCGGCACCAGCCTGGGCGAAAAGCTGCGCGAACTGCTGCTGCATGAAAAGATGCACCTGGAAACGGAAGCCTTGCTGATGTTCGCCAGCCGCCGCGAACACATCGCGCAAGTCATCGCGCCCGCCCTGGAACGGGGCGAGTGGGTCATTTCCGACCGCTTTACCGATGCCAGCTTCGCCTACCAGGGCGGCGGCCGGGGCATGGACTTGCGCAAGATGGAGCAGCTGGAAGCGTGGGTGCACCCGCATCTGCAGCCGGACATCACATTCCTGTTCGATGTGCCGCTGGCCGTGGCTAGAGCCCGCCTGGATGCGACGCGCGCACTGGATAAATTCGAGCAGGAGCGATCGGATTTCTTTGCCGCCACGCGCAACGAGTATTTGCGCCGCGCGGCCCAGTTCCCGCAGCGTTTCCGCATCATCGATTCCACGCAAAGCATTGCCGACATCCAGGTGCAGCTCGCGCAATTGCTTGATGTATTGCTTGCACAAAGCACTGTAGCGCGCTGATTTAAAAGAAGAAGATATGACCATTTCTCTGTATCCGTGGCAACAGGACGCGTGGCAGCAATTGCAAGCCTTGCGCCCGCGCATGCCGCACGCCATTTTGTTCCATGGCGCGCAAGGCATCGGCAAGGCCGACTTCATCGAGCATTTTGCGCAGGCGCTGCTGTGCGAAGACGTGCGCGCCGACGGCCATGCCTGCGGCGCCTGCGCCTCGTGCGGCTGGTTTAGCCAGGGCAACCATCCCGATTACCGCCGCGTGCGTCCGGAAGCGCTGGAAGACGAGGTGGCGGACGACGGCGAAGAGGGTGAAGGCGCGAAGAAAAGCGCCAAGACCAAGACGCCGTCGAAAGACATCAAGATCGAACAGATCCGCAACCTGGCCGACTTCATGAACATTTCCACGCACCGGCAAGGCTTGCGCGTGGTCGTGCTGTACCCGGCCGAGGCGCTCAATACGCCCGCCTCGAACGCCTTGCTGAAGACCCTGGAAGAGCCGCCGCCGGGCACCTTGTTCCTGCTGGCCTCGAACAGCCTGGACCGCCTGTTGCCGACGATTTTGTCGCGCTGCCGCAAATTTGCCTTGCCCATGCCCAGCCACGAGCAGGCTTTGACGTGGCTCAAGGCTCAAGGCTTGAACGATGCGGACAGCTGGCTGCGCGAGCAGGGCGGCGCGCCGCTGGCGGCGCTGGCCCAGTCCGAATCGGGTGGTCGCGAGGAAACGGAACAGTTGCTGCAAGTGCTGGCCAATCCCGGCGTGGAAGCGGCCCTGAAGGCGGCCGACAAACTGCAGAAGGCGCCGCTGGCGCCGCTCCTGGCATCGCTCCAGCGCTGGCTGTACGACGTGTTTTCCGTTAAATTGTCCGGCACCATCCGCTACTACCCGCGCCACCGGCGCGAACTGGAAGCGCTGGCCGGGCGCATCAACGTCAGCCGCCTGATGGCCGCCATCAAGGCCGCCAACGAGCGCCGGGCAATTGCCGAACACCCTTTGTCGCCCAAGCTGTTCCTCGAAGACATGCTGCTAGACTACGCGTCAAGTTGCCAATGAAATCAAGGGTTTGCGTTACTGAGTTAATGTAAATTATCTCTGCGCCGTTTGCCACGCTTGACCCCCGGTGTTACAGTCAAGGCACTGAACAGCAACGGAGGCGTGCATGCAACGAGTCACTGGCATCGGCGGCATCTTTTTCCAGGCGCAAGACCCGGCCGCGCTGCGCGCCTGGTACCAGCGTCACCTGGGTCTGGACGTGCAGCCCTGGGGCGGCGCCGCCTTCACCTGGACGGACGCCGCTGGCCAGCCCACGGCCGGCACCACCATCTGGTCCGTGGCAGCGCGGGACAGCGAGCAGTTCGCGCCCGGCAAGGCTTCCTTCATGGTCAATTACCGGGTCGATGACCTCGATGCGCTGCTGCAAGCGCTGCGCGACGAAGGCTGTAATGTGCTGGACAAGGCGCCGGACTCGGCATACGGCCAGTTCGGCTGGGTTATCGATCCCGAGGGCAACAAGGTGGAACTGTGGCAGCCGCCAGAAGGGCAGTAGGCGGGGCAATAGGCGAAACCTGCGCCATTCAGCGATAATACCGGCTCAGATAACGATCCCTATTGATTATGCGCGACATTATTGCTGGCTTCCTACGTTTCCAAAAAGAGGTTTTTCCTGAGCGCCGCGAGTTGTTCAAGACCCTGGCCACGGGACAAACCCCGAAGGCCCTGTTCATTTCCTGCTCGGACAGCCGCATGGTGCCGGAACTGGTGACGCAGCGCGAACCGGGCGAACTCTTCGTGATCCGCAACGCGGGCAACATCGTGCCTTCGTACGGCCCGGAGCCGGGCGGCGTCAGCGCCACGGTGGAATTTGCCGTGTCCGCCCTGAACGTGAGCGACATCGTCATTTGCGGCCATTCCGATTGCGGCGCGATGAAGGCGATCGCCACCTGCGCCTGCCTCGATCACATGCCGGCCGTGCGCAGCTGGCTGCACCATGCGGATGCTGCGCGCATGATCAACGAATCGGTCGACCATCCGACGGAGCAGTCGCGCATCGACGGCATGGTGCGCGCCAACGTGGTCGCGCAACTCAATAACCTGCGCACCCATCCCTCGGTGGCGCTGGCCATGGCGCAACATCGCCTGACCCTGCATGGCTGGGTGTACGACATCGAGAACGGTTCGCTCGACGCGCTCGACGAATCGACCGGCAACTTCGTTCCGCTCGCGGAACATCCGGCCTCGCAGATGTAATCGGCTGCCAGCATCCGAACCGCCCCGGCAGGGGATGCGCGCCGCCGCCGTTCCCCTGCCAGTTTTTGCTCCCTCCGGTACAATCCCGCCTTATGTATATCGATTCCCATTGCCATATCAATTTCCCCGAGCTGGCTGCTCGCATGCCCGAGATCCTCGCCAAGATGGCCGAGAACAAGGTGACGCACGCACTGTGCGTGTCCGTCGACTTGCCGGACTTCCCGCAGGTGCTGGCCCTGGCCGAGCAGTATCCGCATATCTTTGCCTCCGTTGGCGTGCATCCCGATTACGAGGACACGCCTGAACCGTCCGTGGACGACCTGGTGCGCCTGGCCGACCATCCGAAGATCATCGCCATCGGCGAGACGGGCCTCGATTATTTCCGCCTGACGGGTGACCTCGAGTGGCAGCGCGAGCGTTTCCGCACTCACATCAAAGCTTCAAGAATCACCCGTAAACCCTTGATTATTCACACAAGAGCGGCCAGCGAAGACACGATACGCATCATGCGCGAAGAGGGCGCGGGCGTGGCCGACGGCGGCGTGGCCGGCGTCATGCATTGCTTTACGGAATCGCTGGAAGTGGCGCGCGCCGCCATCGATATGGGTTTCTATATCTCGTTTTCCGGCATCGTCACGTTCAAGAGCGCCAAGGATTTGCAGGCCGTGGCGCTGGAAGTGCCGCTCGAGCGCATCCTCATCGAGACGGATTCGCCGTACCTGGCGCCCGTGCCGTTCCGCGGCCGCATGAACGAACCGGGCTACGTGGCCCACGTGGCCGAGTACCTGTCGACCCTGAAAGGCATTCCCCTGGACCAGGTGGCGAAACAGACGACGGACAATTTCTTCAAGCTATTCAATCAGTTGCCGTAACTTCTTAAGGTCCGACATGATGAAAAAACTCGCTGCGGCGATGCTGCTGTGCTGGACGGCGGCCGGCCAGGCGGCGCCGGAACCGGATGCCTTCTTCCGCGCCGTCTCCGTCAACAACGACAGCGGCGTGCGCGGCATGCTGGCTGACGGCATGAATCCGAACCAGCCTGACGCGCAGCGCGGCGACATTCCGCTCGTGCTGGCCTTGCGCGACGATGCTGACCGGGTTTTCCAGGTGCTGCTCGACGCTCCCGGCATTGATATCGAGGCCCGTTCGGCCAACGGCAACACGGCGCTGATGATGGCCGCCTACAAGCACAAGCTGGACGCGTTGAACGCCTTGCTGGCCAAGGGGGCCAAGGTCAACCAGAGCGGCTGGACGGCGCTCCACTATGCGGCCTCGGCGGGTGACTTGCCCATCATGAAGATATTGCTCGACCGCGACGCCGTCGTTGATGCGCGCGCGCCTGCCAATATCACGCCGCTGATGTTTGCCGCCCGCGAAGGACAGGAGGGCGCCGTCAAGCTGCTGTTGTCCTGGGGCGCGGACGCCAGCCTGAAAAGCGACCATGGCTGGACGGCCGTGCAGTTCGCCCAGGCCGGCGACAAGCCGGGCGTGGTCGCCATCATCGAAGCGGCCCAGAAGGCGCGCGCTGCCCGTAAATAGTCGTTCTGATAATATTTTCCATGCCAGCGCTGAAACTGGCATGGAATTGCCTCTCACCTCAGCCCTTTGTTCTCCCTGGCGATTAACGATAATGATCGTGTCGCATTAATCAGGAGATTGTTCGCATGGGCCATCACACCACCGTCAGGCGCCGGCTGTATTGTCGCCGCCCCTCGCGCAGCCCGTGCGATATCACTGCTTTCTGGAATGACAAAACCGATCGGCCATCGGAGCCAGACTCCAAGAGGACAGACATGCTGAATGAACGAGAAATCGAGAGTTGTTACCTGGGGCAATTTATCCCCGTCCATTACCATCACAATATGTTGATGGACCAGAACCGCATGCACGGGTTCAAGTCGGCGATCGATTACGCGGTGAAACCCGGCATGAAGGTGCTGGAGCTGGGCGGCGGCACGGGCGTGCTGTCGTGGTTTGCGGCAGCGCGCGCCGACAAGGTCTGGTGCGTGGAGTTCAATCCGGACATGGTCAAGGAAGCGCGCAAGATGCTGGCGCTCAATCCCAACGGTGAAAAAGTCGAAGTCGTCCATGCGGACGCCTTCGAATACCTGCCGCCCGAGCCCGTTGACGTGGTCATCTGCGAAATGATCCATGTAGGCATGCTGCGCGAAAAGCAGGTGGAAGTGATCGAATCGTTCAAGCGCCGCTACCTGGCCCGCTTCGGCGGCCCGCTGCCCATCTTCCTGCCCGAGGCCGTCATCATGGCCGTGCAGCC
Source organism: Janthinobacterium sp. FW305-128 (assembly GCF_020858135.1). Classification (NCBI taxonomy): domain Bacteria; kingdom Pseudomonadati; phylum Pseudomonadota; class Betaproteobacteria; order Burkholderiales; family Oxalobacteraceae; genus Janthinobacterium; species Janthinobacterium sp. FW305-128. The sequence continues at coordinate 311,219 of NZ_JACYMK010000002.1, forward strand.
AATGCAGCAGGAATACGATTTCGAGGGGTTTTATGCGCCCATCGTGCAATTCCAGGAAACCACGGCCATCCACCCGGGCGTGCTGGAACTGGCGCCGCCGTCCGTCTACAGCATCATCGACTTCAGCCAGCCGACGGACAGCGTGTTCGGCTTCGACGGCAAGTTCGTCGTCGAGCGCAGCGGCACCTTGAACGCCTTGCGTTTCGTCACCAAGAATATCCTGGCCGTCGTGCCCGAGCGCTCGACCACCATCGACTGGCTGAACCACTACATGTGCCTGCCGCTGGCCGCGCCGATCGCCGTGAAGGCGGGCGACGTGCTGCAGGTGAGCTTCCAGTACCGCGCGGGCGGCTCGATCCCCTCGCTGGAAACGTCGATCCGCGCGCAGGTGATCTATGACGTGAATCTGCAGCCTGCCACGCAGAACGCCGTCTACGCCTGAGTATCATTGATTTAAAGATAACGCCGCAGCGATTTCATCCTGCGGCGTTTGTCCATTCAGGGTATATTCCGTCCTTTACCACCGGACAGCTTTATTATCATGGAACAGATCGATCAGCGTTACCTCGTGCAACAGAACAAAATCAGCGACGGCGAGACCAAGCCGCCCGTGTTTGCCAAGGTAATGCGCAGCAAGGAAGGCGTGTTTGAAGGCGTGTCCTTCATCAAGTCGAAGGACAAGGCCTCCATCCTGACCATCGAAGAGGCCAACCAGGCCATCAAATGGGCTGCCAGCAAGAAGCCGAACGCGCATGAATACATCACGAAAGTGATTTGCGTCGGCCAGTAAGCCCCCGTTCATTCCCGTTTTTGTACCGTTCATCCCCGTAGCACGCAGTTCGTCGCACGGCCGTTGCCGCCCCCGCGGCGCTTGGCTATAGTGCCGTCACGGTAGCGGGGCAAGCACGGCTTGCTCCGCACATTTCATTCGAGGGGAACGCGATGCTGGGATTCGTGCTGTGGCTGCTGCTCTTGCTGGTGTGCTGGCCCCTGGCCTTGCTGGCTCTCGTGCTGTATCCGCTGGCCTGGCTGCTGTTGCTGCCATTTCGCCTGATCGGCATCGGCGTGGAAGGTGTGTTCGAATTGCTGCGCGCCATCGTCATGCTGCCGGCCCGGGTGCTCGGTGGCGGGCGGCATTAAACTGGATTCCCCATAAAAAATGGCGCCGTCGGCGCCATTTTTTATGCGTGTACTGCTTACAGGTCGACCATGAAACCGGCGCCGATCGATTTCTGCGAATAGTTATAGTCGATCAAGCTCTGGCCATAGCCGGAGAACAGCTGCAGATAGCCTTTCAGGTTGGCCTTCAATGGGAAAGCCCAGCTTGCCTGCATCGAGCCATGCTTCTTGCTGAAATTGCGGCGCGCCGTCACCGCGTATTCATGGCCCTTGTTGCGGTAGCTCACGCGCAAGTCGCCATGTCCCATGTAATCGGTGATGTCGATATTGTCGTTGTCCGTCGCGCTGTTGTCGAGGCGGTGCCAGATGCGGCCCGTGACGGCCAGGTTGTCTTTTTCCACGCCCAGTTCCGCATACACGCGGTTCCAGCTGCGCGACAGGGTCGAGGTCTGGCCATTCGACTGGTGCACGAGGCCCAGGTTCAGGTAATTGAATTCCAGGCCCGCGAAATTCTTGTTGATCGGCAAGATCAGCATCAGCTCCGGCTGGTAGTTGGTCTCGCGGAAGGGGCTCGAAGCCTTGCGGTTATACGCCTGCCAGAAACTTTGCTGCGTGTAGCCGAACCACATGTCGATGGGCGTGCCGGCGATGTCTTCCAGCAGTTTCATCTTGAAACTCAGCTGGAAGGTCAATTCCACGTGCTGGCTCTTGATGCCGGCCGGCGTGAAATCCTGGAACGGTTCGTCGTTCGAGGCGTCGCTGTAATTGGCCAGCAACAGATAAGTGTCGCGGTGCGGGCGGAAGTTGAACAGGCCCCGCTTCGAAGCGTCGTTCAGTTCCCACGATTGCTGGGTGCGCGAAATCGGTGCTTCCGGCGGCGCCGCGCCAGCCTGCGCGATGGCGGGGATGGCGGCGTTGACGGCTTCCGGCGTGGCCACGCCCGGCGGGCTGACGGGCGTGATGGGGGCGACCTCGGCAGCCGCTGCCAGGGCCACGGCAGCCGTGGCAGGATCGCCGCCGGCGGCGATGGTCGCTTTTTCCGCCGCTTTGGCCAGGGTGTCGAAGCAGCCCAGGCGGGCGCTGGCGTCACCAAGCACGGCGCAACGCTGCATTTGCTGTTCCAGTTCGCCGGCCATGGCCAGCGCCGGCGACGCCAGCAGGGAGGAGAGGATTATTTTTCTTAGTTGGATGGTCATAGGCTGAGTGGGGCATGTCATTCGGTGCGCACCTGGGCTGCATGCCGGCGGCGTCGCCTTGCACGGTAATTCACCGTGCGTATTGATTTTGATTAATCTTTGCTGGATTAATAAAGTTGAAAGTATAGCCGAAACTCTTATTTGTCCTGTGCAACGCGCGTGCGCGTTAATGTCAGTGTTGCGCGCATGGTAAAAACCGGTTACCCGCCACCGCCAAAATCGATGTCTGCTACACTGGAAGACCGGCGCAAACACAGTCGTGCCGGGGCTAGCCATGGAGATTGTGATGACCCGCAAAACACCTATCGAGCGCTACCGCAACATCGGCATCAGCGCCCATATCGACGCCGGCAAGACCACCACCACCGAGCGCATCCTGTTTTATACGGGGGTCAATCACAAGATCGGTGAAGTGCACAACGGCGCCGCCACCATGGACTGGATGGAGCAGGAGCAGGAACGGGGCATCACCATCACCTCGGCCGCCACCACCGCGTTCTGGAAAGGCATGGCCGGCAACTTCCCCGAACACCGCATCAACATCATCGACACGCCCGGCCACGTGGATTTCACGATCGAGGTGGAGCGTTCGATGCGCGTGCTCGACGGCGCCGTGATGGTCTACGACGCCGTCGGCGGCGTGCAGCCGCAATCGGAAACCGTCTGGCGCCAGGCCAACAAATACCATGTGCCGCGCATCGCCTTCATCAACAAGATGGACCGGGTGGGCGCGGATTTCTTGCGCGTGCGCAAGCAGATCGCCGAGCGCCTGAAGGGCGTGGCGGTGCCCATCCAGCTGCCCATCGGCGCCGAAGAGCATTTCACGGGCGTCATCGACTTGCTGAAAATGCGCGCCATCACCTGGGACGACGCCAGCCAGGGAGTGCAGTTCAGCTATGGAGAGATTCCCGCCGAGCTGCTGGCGCAGGCGCGGGAATGGCACGAGCACCTGGTCGAGCACGCTGCCGAGGCCACCACCGAGATGACGGAACGCTACCTGAATGGCGACACGTTCACGGAAGCGGAGCTCAAGCAGGCCTTGCGCGCGCGCACCATCCGCAACGAGATCGTGCCCATGCTGTGCGGCAGCGCCTTCAAGAACAAGGGCGTGCAGGCCATGCTGGACGCCGTCATCGAATACCTGCCGTCGCCGCTGGAAGTGCCGCCCATCATGGGCCACGACGAGCACGACAACGAGGTGGAGCGCCATCCGGCCGACGACGAGCATTTCTCGGCGCTGGCCTTCAAGATCATGACGGACCCGTTCGTGGGGCAGCTGACCTTCTTCCGCGTGTATTCGGGCGTGGTGAACTCGGGCGACATGGTCTACAACCCCACCAAGAGCGCGCGCGAGCGGCTGGGGCGCATCCTGCAGATGCATGCGAACGAGCGCAAGGAAATCAAGGAAGTGTATGCGGGCGACATCGCCGCCGCCGTGGGCCTGAAAGCCGTCACCACGGGCGACACCCTGTGCGCCATCGACCACATCATCGTGCTGGAAAAGATGATCTTCCCGGAACCCGTGATTTCCCAGGCCGTCGAACCGAAGACCAAGCCGGACCAGGAAAAGATGGGCATCGCCCTGAACCGCCTGGCGCAGGAAGACCCGTCGTTCAGGGTGCATACGGACGAGGAATCGGGCCAGACCATCATGTCGGGCATGGGCGAACTGCACCTGGAAATTCTGGTCGACCGCATGCGGCGCGAATTCGGCGTGGAAGCGAACGTGGGCAAGCCGCAGGTGGCGTATCGCGAAACCATCACGCGCGCGGTGGAAGATATCGAGGGCAAGTTCGTCAAGCAGTCGGGCGGACGAGGCCAGTACGGCCACGTGGTGCTGAAACTTGAACCGCTGGAGCCGGGCACGGGCTACCAGTTCGTCGACGCCATCAAGGGCGGCGTGGTGCCGCGCGAATTCATTCCCGCCGTCGACAAGGGCATCATCGAAACCCTCAAATCGGGCGTGCTGGCCGGCTACCCCGTGGTGGATGTGAAGGCCACGCTGACGTTCGGCTCCTACCACGACGTCGATTCCAACGAAAACGCGTTCCGCATGGCCGGCTCCATCGCCTTCAAGGACGGCATGCGCAAGGCATCGCCCGTGCTGCTGGAACCGATGATGCAGGTGGAGGCGGAAACGCCGGAAGAATTCATGGGCAACGTCATGGGCGACTTGACGGCCCGGCGCGGCATGGTGCAGGGCGTCGACGACATTCCCGGCGGCGCGGGGCGCATCGTCAAGGCCCTCGTGCCGCTGGCGGAAATGTTCGGCTATTCCACCACCCTGCGCTCGCTGACTCAGGGCCGCGCCACGTACACGATGGAATTCAAGCATTATGCGGCAGTGCCCAAGCATATCCTGGACCAGGTGGCATCGGCTGGCAAGGCCAGGTAGGTCGGATTAGCGGGGCAACGCCCCGCGTAATCCGACACCACCAACGGCCGTGCCAACAATGTTGTCGGCTTACGCGCCTTGCGCTAAGCCGACCTACGCATCAATTCAGTAGGTTTTGCGCAATGATGGCGTCCGCCATCTTCTCCGCCTCGCCCACGGGCTGGCTCAGCGCCTGGGTCGTGTAGACGGTGGATGCCGCCATCGGCTGGTCCAGGGTCGCCCCTTCGCCATGGCGCGTGTCGACCGTCACCGTCGTCGACAGGCCGATGCGCAGCGGGTGGGCGGCCAGCTCTTTCGGGTCCAGCGTGATGCGCACGGGCACGCGCTGTACCACCTTGATCCAGTTGCCCGTGGCGTTTTGCGCCGGCAACAGCGAAAACGCGCTGCCCGTGCCGGCCGACATGCCCAGCACCTTGCCGTGGTAGACGACTTTGCTGCCATACAAATCCGTTTCGATGGTCGCCGCCTGTCCCACGCGGATATTGCGCAATTCGGACTCCTTGAAGTTCGCGTCGACCCATAACTGGTCGAGCGGCACGATGGACATCAGGGGTGTGCCCGGCGTCACGTGCGTGCCCAGCTGCACGCTGCGCTTGGCGACATAGCCTGAAACGGGCGCGACCACGGCGTTGCGGCGCACGGCCAGCCACGCCTGCAGCACGTCGCCCTTGGCCGACAGCACGGCCGGATGGCTGGCCAGGTTGACGCCGGTCACGCCCGCTTTGGCGGACTCGGCCTGGCGCTGCGCCACAATCAAGGCTGCTTTCGCGTCATCGACGGCCTGTTTCGCATGAACAAGATCTTCGCCCGAGATCGTGTGGTCCGCCGCCAGCGGCGCGCGGCGGGCCAGGTTGCCCTGCGCCGTGGCCAAGGCCAGGCGGCGCTGCTCGATGACGGCGTCGTACTGCGCCACGCTGGCATAGCGTTCGCGCTCCTGGCGCACGACGTTGCCCAGGCGCGCCTCAGCCTGGCTCAGGGCCAGGTCCGCATCGATGGCGTTCAGCGTGATCAGCGGGGCGCCCGCCTTGACCATCTGCGTTTCGTCGGCGCGGATGGCGTCGACATTGCCCGTCACTTGCGCGGACAGGGTGACCAGGTTGCCGCCCACGTAGGCGTTGTCCGTCACTTCTTCCCTGGACAGCACCAGTTGATAGTAGGCGGTCCAGGCGGCGCCGGCCATGAGAAAGGCGGCCGTGATGGCGATCAGGACGGCCTTGCGCTTGCCCGGCTGTTCGGTGGAGGTGGTGGTGGCTGTGGTGTCGCTGCTCATGATGTATTCCGTAATCGATCGTTATTGTTGAGTCGTCGTGGCGGCAAAGTCGCTGCTGCCCCGGTAGCCGCCGCCCAAGGCCACGGTCAGGCTGATTTCCGCGTTCTGGCGCTGGTTTTGCAGCTGCATGCCCAGGTCCACCTGGCCGCGCACGGTCATTTCCGCGTTCAGTTGCGTGGCGCTGTCGGCCAGCCCTTGCTTGAGTCGCGCATTCGCGTTGCGCAGCTGCGCTTCGCTGGCGCGCAGGTTGTCCTGCTGCAGCCGCAGCTGGTTTTCCACGCCTTGCACCCTGGCGCCGGCCTGCGCCACGTCGCGCACGACATTGAAGACGTTCTGGTTGTAGTCGGCGATCAGTTCGTTGCGTTCGCTGCGCGCGCCGGCAAGCTGGACCTGCAGGCGGCCGCTGTCGAATAGGGGCAGCGACAGGGCCGGGCCGATGAACAGGGTGCGGCTGCCCGATTGCAGCAGCTTGCCCAGTTTGATCGCATCGAGGCCGAACGAGGCCCCCAGGTCGATATCGGGGTAGAACGATGCCTGCGCCGCCTCGATCTTGCTCATCGATGCTTGCACTCGCCAGCGCGCCGCCTGCAAGTCGGGCCGGCGCGCCAGCAATTCCATGCCCAGCTTGGCTGGCAGGGTATGCGGCAGGGCCTGGGCAACTTTTGGCTGCAGGCCGGCCAGCGCCGAGCTGTCGCCGCCGAGCAGGGCGCGCAAGGCTTCGCGTTCCGTGACGACCTGCGTTTCCAGCAGGGCTATCTGCTGCTGGAGCAAGCTCAAGCGTGTTTGCGCGGACAGATGGTCGTCGCTGACGCCGAGGCCGTTGGCGATGCGCTTTTCCTTGTCCAGCACCAGTTGCTGCTGCAGGGCCACCAGCGCATGCAGGTTGTCCATGCGGGCCCAGCCGTTTTGCATGCTGAAGTAGTGGCGGGCGATCTCGGCCGCCAGCATCTGTTCCGCCATCGCATACTCGGCACGGCGCGCGTTGACTTCGCCCAGGCTGGCGGCGATCTGCGCCTTGTGCTTGCCCCACCAGTCCAGGTCGTAATGGGCTTGCACGCCCACCGTGACCTCGTTGTAGTAATTGCCGCCGATGGGGGCGGGCATCAGGCCGTTGCCCGAATAGCGCTGCCGGTTGGCGTTCGCGTCCAAGTCCAGCCTGGGGCCGCGCTCCGCATGTTGCGCGTCGAACGCGGACAGGGCCGAGCCGATGCGGGCATTTGCCACCGCCAGGTTCGGGCTGGCGGCCAGCGCCTGTTCGATCAGCTGGTCCAGCTGATCGTCCTGGAACTGGCGCCACCACTGGGCGGCGGGCCAGCCCTCGCTGGCCAGGTGGATGTCGGCCGCCAATTGCACGGTGGCCAGGTCTTGTTGCGGCAGCTGTTGCGTGTCGGGCGCAATGCTGGCGCAGCCGGCCAGGGATAAGCTTAGCGCCAGGACGCTCAGGGAGAGTTTCATCGGTGTGTGCATGAGGGTTATTCCATGGCCGCGTGGTCGACCACGACGGGCGCATTTTTCTTCGGTGGTTTGATCAGGAGCAAGAGCGGCAGCACGAGGATGGTCAGCCACATCATCAGCCAGAAGTCGTCGAGGTAGGCGATCATCGATGCCTGCCGCGTGATTTCGCCATTCAGCGCCGCCATGCCCGTGCGCGTGCCCAGGTCGAACACCTGGGCGATGCCGGGGTCATGCAGGGCCGGGTTGGCGATCGTGATGTGTTCCGTCAGGGAGGCATGGGCGATCTGCGTATTGCGCACCAACAAGGTCTGCACGAGGGCGATGCCGATGCTGCTGCCGATATTGCGCACCAGACTGTAGATTGCCGTGCCTTCCGCCCGCATCTGCGGCGACAGGGTGGCGAACGTGGCCGCGCTCAGGGGCACGAAGACGAGGCCCAGGCCGATGCCCTGGATGATGCCGTTCCAAACGACCGTCTTCGGCACGAGGTCCAGGGTGAAATTGGCCATTTGCCACAGCGAAAAGGCGGTAATCGAAAAGCCCACGCCCAGCAGGATGCGCGTATCGATCTTGCCCGTCAGCCTGCCGACGATCAGCATGGCCAGCATCGTGCCCAGGCCGCTGGGCGCCGTCACCAGGCCGGCAATGGCCGCCGGGTAATTCATCAAGCCCTGCAGCATGGACGGCGTCAGCGCGCGGGTGGCGAACAGCACCATGCCGACGATGAAGATGAACAGCAAGCCGCTCACATAATTCGAATTCTTCAGCAGGCGGTAATCGAGGAAGGACTTGCCGGCCGGGCGCAGCGCCGTGTGGGCGATGAAGTAACAGAGGCTCATGGCCAGCACGATGGCTTCGATCCACGTTTCCGTCGAGGAAAACCAGTCGTTCTGCTCGCCCCGGTCCAGCAGCATCTGCAGCGCGCCGATGGACAGGCTGAGCGTCGCAAAGCCGAACATGTCAAAGTTCATGCGGCGGTTGGGCGGGTCCTTGCGGATGTAGCGCCAGATGCCATAGAAGGCCATGGCGCCGATGGGGATGTTGATGAAGAAGACCCAGCGCCAGCTGTAGCTGTCCGTCAGCCAGCCGCCCAAGGTCGGTCCCAGGATGGGACCGATCATCACGCCCATGCCCCAGATGGCCATGGCCGAGCCGTGCTTTTCGCGCGGATTGATGTCAAGCAAGACCGCCTGCGACAGCGGCACGAGGGCCGCGCCGAACACGCCCTGCAGCAAGCGGGCGGCGACGATCTCGGACAGGGTGCCGGACAGGCCGCACAGCACGGAGGCGAGCGTGAAACCGGCGACCGACACGAGAAAGGTGTTTTTCTGGCCGAAACGGTCGCACAGCCAGCCCGTCAGGGGCGTGGCGATGGCGGCGGCGACGATGAACGAGGTCAGCACCCAGGTGATCTGGTCTTGCGATGCGGAAAGGCTGCCCTGCATGTGGGGCAGGGCGACGTTGGCGATGGTGCCGTCGAGCGCCTGGATGATGGTGGCGAGCATGATCGAAATCGTGATCATGCGCCGGTTCAAGGTAGGGTCCTGTGAAGCGGGCAGCGCCGGCGTGGCACTGGCTGTGGCCGAACTCATGCGGATTTCTCCGTGGCCGCCTGTAGCGCTTCCAGCAGTTCGGTGGCGGCCTGCAGCTGACCGGGATCAATGCCCTGCAGCAGTTCCTTGCGGAAACCGTCCGCTTCCTTGCGCACCGTGTCATACACCTGCAGGCCAGCTTCCGTCAGCACGACGAGTTTCACGCGGCGGTCCGTTTCCGACGGCTGGCGCTGCACGAAGCCCGATTTCACGAGCCGGTCCAGCATCGACACCATGGTGGGGTTTTCCACGCCTAGCTGATGGGCCAGTTCGCTTTGCGAGGGCGGCTGCGGCGATTTGGCGATCATGGCGATGCACATCCAGCTCGCTTGCCCCAGGTCCAGGTCTTTCAGGCGCCGGTCGATCGCATGGCGCCAGCCGCGCGCCGTCTTGTGGAGCGCGGCGGAAAAGCGCTCTTCGATAGAAATCATAAGGTGAGTCGTCTAATGGTTAGGTGTCTAACTAATATTTTAGCATGCTGGTTTGACAGGCGTACAGGCCTTTCCGTTTGCCGGCGCCGCTGGTACATTAACAGTCAGCCCACCACCATCAGGAGACAGCATGACGACGGAAAAACAGAAGCAGGACGGACAGCACCGCGACAGCAGCGACTTTGTCATCACGCAAACCTTCGACGCGCCGCGCGAACTGGTGTTCCAGTCGTGGGTGGAGCCCGAGCGCCTGGCCCAGTGGTGGGGTCCCGTCGGCTTCGAATTGAGCGTGCTGGCGCTGGACTTGCGGCCGGGCGGCGTCTTCCACTACGGCATGCGCGCCGACAATGGCTACGAGATGTGGGGCAAGTTCACCTACCAGGCCATTGAAGCGCCGGAAAAGATCGTCTCGATCCTGTCCTTCGCCGACAAGCAGGGCAATGCCGTGCAGCACCCGGTCAGCGCGACGTGGCCGCTGGAATCGTTCAATGTCATGACGCTTACCGAGGAAAACGGCAAGACGACGATGACCTTGCGGTCGACGCCGCACAAGGCGACGGATGAGCAGCATCGGACTTTTGTGGAAGGGCATGAGTCGATGACGCAGGGGTTCAAGGCTACCTTCGCCCAGCTGGCACAATACCTGGCGCGTGTTCAGTGAGCGTATTGTTTTGAACAGCGGGCCAGAGCCGCGGGCCTGAGAAAACGGCCATGGCTGCGTTGCTTGGGCTCGCCGTACATGCGTACTGTCTTCGCCCGCGCGCCTTGCCCTGGCCATTTTTCAGGCCCGCTGGGCCCGGGGAGCCTGGGTTGGCAGCGGTTGTCTACTCGGCTTGATCTTGTGCTCGTGGTTTCTGAGGAGCGTTAAACCGCAAAGCGGTTTGGCGGAAGTAACTTAAGGAGTTATTCAACATCGTCGCTTACTATTTCTTTTTTTCGAGTTTCTAACAACTCATCAATCTTAACGGGAAGTTGTAGAAATTTATCCACAACCATAGTTGACAATGGTATTTTGCACTCTCGAAGCATTCCGGCCATAAAGCCATCAGCTCGAAAGACATCAACGTACGGTAGATAAATTGCATGGTAGCAATCGGGGAAATCACTAGATTTTGGACTTCTCGGTAGCTTAGCCACGACCGACCGTCGTGCTATATGCATCGCCAATGTAATAGAACAAGTCAAACCCGGTGATGCTTGCCAACTATCTTCTGTAAGCTTCGGAGTCGCTCCAATTTGTAGTGCCAATTTATTTGCTAGGCGACTACTGCTGCCAGCCAAAACTTCATAGAACGCACGCACTGACAAGTCAAGTAGTTTTTTAGAATCACCCCCCGCATCAGTATGCTCCACCATCATTTCTTCGAACTGCTTACGTGCCTCATCAAGTGCAGTTTCAAACTCGCCTCCGATCTCGCGTAGGTGACGAGACATATCAGAGGCTCTTCCCCAATCTTTTTTATACCAATTGCCAAATACTTCTAAGTCAGTTATTGAGTCATATAATGCTTTTGATGCCTCTTTTCGGGAAGCATCTCCGATAAAGTATCTCCTAAATGTACGGATGGCGTCAGTTGTCAAAGGAAGGTTATTAGCAGCGATACTTCCTGTCGCACTATTCGCATCTCGCATTTCTCCGTACCAAAGTGCTGTCGGCTTTCCATTTTTCAGATATTTTCTTCTTTCAAGTCGCCCCATTTTTTCAATATCTTGTTGCACAGATTTTTCTACGTCAGGAATAATTTCAGAGAAATCAAATGCGGCTGGTAACCAATTAGCATCACTGCGAAAGATGTGAGAGCGACCATCGTTGGAGGCTGAAATTGCATTAGATGAGACTTCGTAAGCTATTAAATCAATAGGGTGAATTAAAGAGTTCTTTCCGCAAATTTCCTGGATGGTTTTCAATCTTTCAATTGCTGCTGGAATGGAATCCGGGATTGTTGGGGCCGCCTCAACGACATGTGCCTCACTAAAGCGAATTTGAATTAGGCCTTTGTCACGTTTTGTTAGTAAGTAATTTATTACATCGCTATATTCGGATGGCTTTTTTTTGACATTCGCGATATCGGAAAAATCGCTGCTATCTAGATAAACTTGAATAGGTTGCACAATCAAACCTTTGTCGTTAATTAAAATAACTTTTATTGCTTAATCTGTTGACTAAGGTAGCGTAACTTCTAGTGTTGGATATGCTTTTACTGTTATGTTGCCTGCTTCAGGCACTACTTTCATCATTTCGCCGCCATCCCCAGCATCCCCCGCACCACCGGCAAAACCATCTTCCACGCATTCGACGTCGCGGCAATCTCGTCATAATGACTGGCGCCCGGCAAAATCAGCACCTCCGCATGGTCGCCGGCCTTGAGCACCCTGGCCGCGTAGTCGTGCGCGACGCGGGGAGGGGAGATGGTGTCGAGTTCTCCCGTGGCCAGAACTGTGCGGCTGCCGTTGGGGATCAGGTCGGCGGCGTTGGTGTCGCTGTAGATGTCGGGGCGCTCAGTGCTGGCGCTGCCTGCCAGTTGCGCGATGTCGCGTTCGCAGCTGCTCTTGATCAAGTCTTTCTCGTGGCGCAGGTCGGCCAGGCCGCCCAGGCTCAGGATATTTTTTATTGGCAAGTACTTGTCGCGGTACAGGGGGCTGGTCTTGGGCAGCTTTTCCCGGCCGGCGATCCATTGCACCAGCTGGCCGCCGGCCGAGTGACCCATGGCGACGATGCGGCTCGTGTCGATCTGGTACTGGCGCGCGTGCTGCTGCAGGCTGTCGAGTGCCGCGTGCATGTCTTCGTAGGTGCCCGGATAGCCGCCGCCTTCCTCGTCGACGCGGCGGTACTCGACATTCCACACGGCGATGCCTTGCGCGACGAGGGCGCCGGCCACGTTGCGCATCTGTTTGATCCCGCCGAAGGCCACCGTCCAGCAGCCGCCATGGACGAGCACGACGACGGGGAACGGGCCGCTGCCTTCGGGCCGGAACAGCTGCGCGTATTGCGACGGCGCGGTGCCATAGGCGAGCTGCGCCGTGGGCGCGGGGCCGTTCAGGGCCAGGTAGTCTTCCAGGCTCATGGGGGCGGCGACGGCGCCATGGACGGAGGCGAGCAGGGCGGTGGCGATCAGGGAGAACGGCAAGGTGGTAGGCATGCTGGGATTCGCTTGAGAGGAGAGCAATACTTTAGCATAGGGCCGCGTGGGGGGAGAGATCAAGGGGCATGCTGTTTTCCTCCTGCAAGAGCGTTGCCCCATGGTATATTTCGGGCATCAGTTTTCCCCTTATCGACACGGTGCACGCAAACAACATTCTTTCCTTGCTGGACGCCGAGCATAGTGCGCTGGGCAGCATCGCGGCAGGCGCCGACCTGGCCCAGGCATTGGAGCATTTGTTGCTGGCGCTGCAAGACCTGGCCGAGGGCGGTGCACATGCCTGCCTGGTGCTTATCGACGAGGCCGACCGCTTTTGCGGCTTGTCCGCGCCCAGCCTGCCACAAGACCTGTGCCTGGCCCTGCGCCACGGCGGCGAACAGCCTTCTCCATTCGGCACGGCGGCCTTTTCCGGCGCGCCCGTATATTGCGGCGATATGACGCGCGACGTGCACTGGAGCGCGGGACGCAAGGAAGCCATGCTGCACGGCTACCGTGCCTGCTGGGTCGCCCCCGTCTTTGGCGCGAAGGGGCATATCCTGGGTGTGCTGGGCCTGTTTTTCCAGGCGACATGCCATCCCACGCAACCGGAAATCGAACTGCTGGCGCTGGCCGCGCGCGTGGCCGCGCATGTCATCGAGCGGGGCCAGCTGGAACAGGCGCTGCACGACAGCCGCGAACACTTTCATTACGCCATCGAGCTCAACACGCAAGTACTGTGGACGGCCGACCTCGACGGCAAGCTCGACTATGTGGCGCAGCGCTGGCGCGACTGGACGGGCGGCAGCGGCCTCGGTACCAGCTGGCTGGACGCCATCCATCCCGAGGACGTGCCCCGCACACTGGCGGCGTGGAGCGAAGCGGTGGGCAGCGGCCAGCCCCTGGACCAGGAAATGCGCGTGCGCCGGCAGGATGGCCAGTACCGCTGGGTGCATTCGCGCGCGTATTGCCGGCGAGACGAGCGCGGCCAAGCCGTGAAATGGTATGGCTCCTGCGAAGATATCGACGAACACTGGCAGGCGCGCAACGCCTTGCTCGACAGCGAGGCGCAGTTCCGTTCGCTTGCCTCGACCATGCCCAACCAGGCCTGGCTGGCGCATGGCAGCGGCGCCACCTACTGGGTCAACGAACAGGTGTGCGAATACACAGGGCAATCGATGAAGTCGCTCGTATCGAGCGGCTTTCGCCACTGCGTGCATCCGGACGACGTGCAGATCACGCAGAAAAGCTGGGACCGGGCCGTCGCCACCGCCAGCGCCTATGAACAGGAGTTCCGCATGCGGCGCGCCAGCGACGGCGCCTACCGCTGGTTCCTGGCGCGCGCCTTGCCCCTGTTCGACGAGGCGGGCAAGGTGCTGCGCTGGGTGGGCACGAATACGGACGTGCAGGAACAGAAGAACGTGCTGGAAAAAATGGCCTACCTGAATTCCTCGCTGGAAGTGGAAATGGCCAACCGCACGGCAGACCGCGACCGCATGTGGCGGCTGTCCACCGACATCATGCTGGTGGCGGACCTGTCCGGCATGATCATTGCCGTCAACCCCGCCTGGAGCAAGATCCTCGAGCGCCCGGAAATCGAATCGCTGGGCATGGACTTCATCAGCCTCGTGCATCCCGACGACCGCATGGCGGCCCTGCAGGACTTGTCGCGCCTGGCCCACGGCGCACCCACCTTGCGCATGGAAAACCGCTACCGCCGGCGCGATGGCGGCTACCGCTGGATTTCCTGGACGGCCGTGCCGGCGCAAAAGCTGATCCACGCCATCGGCCGCGACGTCACCGATGAAAAAGAGGCGCGTCTGGCGCTCGTGCGCAGCGAGCAAGCCTTGTTGCAGGCGCAAAAGCTGGAATCGATCGGCAAGCTGACGGGCGGCGTGGCCCACGATTTCAATAACGTGCTGCAAATCATCTCCGGTAATTTGCAGTTGCTGAAGCTGACCGTGGCCGATAATCCGCAGGCGGCCAGGCGCCTCGATTCAGCCGCCTCGGCCGTCGAGCGGGGCGCCAAGCTGTCGTCGCAACTGCTGGCCTTTGCACGGCGCCAGCCATTAAAACCGCTGGTGACGGACCTGGGTCGGCTGCTGCGCCGCATGCACGAGCTGATCCGCCGCGCCCTGGGTGAGGCGATTACCGAGGAAACCTTCATCAGCGAAGGCTTGTGGCATACCCTGGTCGACCCGAACCAGATGGAAAACGTGCTGCTGAACATGGCCATCAATGCGCGCGACGCGATGGACAAGGGCGGGCGCCTCACGTTTACCTTGAGTAACGTCACGCTCGACGCCGCCTATGCCAGCCTGCATGCCGATGTGCTGGAGGGGCAATATGTGCTGCTGACCATCACGGATACGGGCCACGGCATGGAGCGCGACGTGATCGACCAGATATTCGAACCGTTCTTCACGACGAAAAAGGAAGGCGAGGGCACGGGCCTGGGCCTGTCCATGGCGTACGGCTTCATCCGCCAAAGCGCGGGCCACATCAAGGTGCACAGCGCGCCCGGTGCGGGCACGACTTTTAAAATTTATCTGCCCCGTTCGCTGGAAAAGCTGGCCGAACCGCCGCCTGGCCTGACGGGCCCCGTGCTGGGCGGCGGCGAGACCATCCTCGTGGTGGAAGACGACGCGCCCGTGCAGCACACGGTGGTCGACATGCTGCGCGGCCTCGGCTACGACGTGCTGCATGCGGACGACGGCGCCTCGGCGCTGGCCCTGCTGGGCACGGGCGTGGCCATCGACCTGCTGTTTACGGACGTCGTCATGCCCGGTCCCGTCAGCAGCAAGGAGCTGGCGCAGCAGGCGAGATTGCTGCTGCCGGACCTGGCCGTGCTGTTTACCTCGGGCTATACGCATAACGCCATCATGCGCGGCGGGCGCCTGGACGCTGGCGTCGAGCTGTTGAGCAAACCCTACCAGCGCGAAGACCTGGCGCGGCGCATCCGCCATTTGCTGGCCGACCGCCGCCTGGTGGGCGCGCCCGATCCGTCCGGGCGGCGCATCCTGCTGGTGGAAGACAATGACGATGCGCGCGAAATGACCACCGAGATGCTCAATATGCTGGGGCACACCGTGCACGGCGTGGCCAGCGCGGAAGCGGCCATGCCGCTGTTGGCCATGCCGGGCCTGGACGTGCTGGTGACGGACATCAGCCTGCCCACCATGTCCGGCCTGGAGCTGGCGCGCCATGCGCGCGCGCACTGGCCGCAGCTGGAGGTGGTGTTTGCTTCAGGACACGACTGGGGCGCCAGCCTGATGCAGGACGCCAGCGCGCGATTCCTGCGCAAGCCGTTTGGCCTGGAAGAGCTGGCCAGCGCACTGAAGGCACGCCGGCTCGACGTCTACTGACCTGGCGGCAGCAAGGCCCGCTGTAATTGCTTGACGGTAAATGGTTTCACCAGAAAGCGCGCCTGCGGGTCGAGCACGCCGGAATTGGCCGGCGCATGGCCGGTGGAAAACACCACTTCCAGCTGCGGATAGTCGCGCGCCGCCAGCTCGGCCAGCTGGACGCCCGACATCTGCGGCAGGCTGATATCGGTCAGCAGCAGATCCAGTCCCGGCGTGCCCAGCAGCGGCAGCGCTTCCTCGGCCGTGCCCACGGCCAGCACCGTGTGACCGAGCATGGCCAGCAGTTCGCTCGTCATCGCGCGCGCGTCGGCATTGTCTTCCACCAGCAGGATATGCCTTCCCTCCGGCAGCGCCGGCGCAGGCTGCGGCGCCAGCTGCGCACGGTACTGGTGCAGGGCCGTCACATGGCGGCCATTGGCCAGCAGGTGGCGGATGCGCCGCGCCAGGTCTTCGCGCCGGTAGGGCTTGCTCAGCAGCTCGACGCCCGGCTCCAGGCGGCCGCCCTGCATGATGGCGTCCTGCGTGTAGCCCGAGGTAAACAACAC
Organism: Janthinobacterium sp. FW305-128; assembly: GCF_020858135.1. Taxonomy (NCBI): domain Bacteria; kingdom Pseudomonadati; phylum Pseudomonadota; class Betaproteobacteria; order Burkholderiales; family Oxalobacteraceae; genus Janthinobacterium; species Janthinobacterium sp. FW305-128. Next base: position 327,703 of record NZ_JACYMK010000002.1, read on the forward strand.
GGCCAGCTGCGGCAGCAGCAAGCGGGCCTGGCGCGCCAGTTCCGTGCTGGCTACCTTGCCCGGCATTACCACGTCCGTAAACAGCAGGTCGATGGGCACGCCGCTGCCGACGATGGCCAGCGCGCTTTCGCCGTCGCTGGCGCGCAGCACGACGTAGCCGAGGCCGCGCAGCATGTCCACCACCGTCGTCTGCACCTGCACGTCGTCTTCCACGACGAGGATGGTTTCCTTGCCGCCCAGCACGGGTCCGCCCAGTTGCAGCGGCAGTTCCGTTTCCGCTTCGAGCGAGCGCGGCAGGTAGATGCGGAAGGTGCTGCCGTGGCCCGGCAAACTGTCCACCGTCAGGTGGCCGCCGCTCTGGCGCAGGAAACCGTACGCCATGGACAGGCCCAGTCCCGTGCCTTCGCCCTCGCTTTTGGTCGTGAAGAACGGTTCGAAAATCTTGTCCAGCAGCTCGGCGGGAATGCCCGTGCCCGTATCCGAGACGGCCAGCTGCACGTAGTCGCCGGGCGCCACGTCCGCATGGCGCGCCGCGTAGCCGCTGTCCAGCACGCTGTTGCTCAGTTCGATGGTCAGCTGGCCCTGGCCATTCATGGCGTCGCGCGCGTTGATGGCCAGGTTGAGGATGACGTTTTCCAGCTGGTGCGGGTCGACCAGCGCGCGCCAGCAGTCGTCGGCCAGCAGCAAACGCGTTTCGATGGTTTCGCCCGTGGCGCGCCGCAGCAGCTCTTCCGTCGAACGCAGCAGTTGCGCCAGGTCCGTCACCAGCGGTTTCAACGGTTGACGCCGCGCAAAGGCCAGCAGCTGGGCCGACAGCTTGGCGCCCCGTTCCACGGCGGCCGAGGCGCTGGCGATGCGCTTGGCGGCCAGCGGGTCGCCGTCCAGGGTCATCTGCAGCAGTTGCAGATTGCCCGAAATAATTTGCAGGACGTTATTGAAATCATGGGCCACGCCGCCCGTCAGCTTGCCCAGCGCTTCGAGTTTTTGCGATTGCAGCAGCGCCATTTCGCTGTGGCGCAACGATTCCTGCATGCTGAGCAAGGTGCTTTGCGCTTCCTTTTCCAGGGTGACGTGGCGCCCGGTGGCAAACACCAGGTCGCCTTCGGTCGCCGCCACCCACGACAGCCAGCGGTGGCCGCCATCGCGGTGCCGGTAGCGGTTTTCAAAGCTGGGCATGGCTTCCCGCGACACTTGCGCCAGCGCCTGGCGCGTGGCGGCCGCATCCTCGGGCAGCACGAAGTCGAACAGGCTGCGGCCCAGCATTTCCTCGGGCAGCCAGCCCAGGATGGCGCTGGCGGCCGGGTTGACGGCGGTAAAGCAGCCGTCGGCATCGATGGCCACCATCAGGTCTTGCGCGCTGCGCCACAGCCGCTCGCGCTCGCTGTTGCGCGCGGCCAGGTCCGCTTCCAGCTTCTTTTCCACGGTGATGTCGCGCGCGCTGCAATACACCTTCTCGCCCTCGGGCACGGCCACCCACGACAGCCAGTGCCAGCCGCCCAGCTTGTGGCGGTAGCGGTTTTCGAAGCGTAGCGCCGGCTGGCCCTGGTTGGCCGCCTCCCAGGCCGCATAGGTGCGCGGCAAGTCTTCGGGATGGATCAGTTCAAAAAATTTCGTCGTGCGGATTTCCTCGACCGACCAGCCCAGGGTGGCTTGCCAGGCCGGGTTCGAGTGTTCGAAATAGCCGTCGAGGTTGAGCACGCCCAGCAAGTCGGGGCTGACGTTCCAGGTGCGGCCGAACTCGCGCGTGCGCTCGGCCACCTGCGTTTCCATGGTGGCGCTGAGGGCGCGCAGGCGCGATTCCGCCCGGGCCCGCAAAATGGTCGACCAGACCCGTTCCGACACTTGCACGGCCAGTTCGATTTCGTCCGCATGCCACAGCCGTGCCGCGCTGCTGTGCACGACGAACAGGGCCGCCAGCCGGCCCTCCTTGGCAATGGGAATGTTCAGGAAGGCACGGATGCCCAGGCGCGCAAACGTGGCCAGCGCGGCCGGCATGGCCGTGCGCGGGTCGCTCGCCACATCGCTGACGGCCAGCGCCTGGCCGGCGGCCAGGGCATCGGCCAGGCCTGCCGCGTAATCGCCGAGGAAATACTCGCCGGTGGCACCGGGCGCCAGGCCTTCGCTCCACGCATGCTGCAGAGTAGGGCATTGCAGGGTCTGGTCGATATCGAAACAGGCCACCTGCTGGGCGCCCAGGCGCTGTCCCAGCAGCTGCGCCGACAGGGACAGGATCTCGCCCGTGTCCTGCAGCAGCCGCAGCCGGCGTTCCAGCTGCAGCAAGAAGGCGACGCCGCTGGCGCCGGCCTGGCCGCGGGGGGCGGGTGTGATGGTCATGCCGGCCTCAGCTGCCGGCCAGCGGCAGGGTGACGCTGAACAGGGCGCCATTGCCGGGCTGGCTTTGCAGGGTGATGGCGCCGCCATGCGCATCGACCAGTTGCTTGGTGATGAACAGCCCCAGGCCCAGGCCGCCCGTGCGGTCCTGGTGCATGACGCGCTCGAAGGCGTCGAAGATGCGTTCCTGGTCGCGCGCGTTGATGCCGATGCCATGGTCGCGCACTTCGATGACGGCGCTGTTCTGCGTGTGCGCCAGGCTGATTTCCACGGGCTGGCCCTGGCCGTAGCGCACGGCATTGCTGATCAGGTTGACAACGATTTGCTCGACGCGGAAGGCATCCCAGTAACCGTGGATGGGTTCGAAGGCCAGCACTTCCAGCACGCTGCCGGCCGCGGCGGCATACGGCGACAGGTCGTCGGCCACCCGGCGCACCAGGCTGGTCAGATTGACCGATTCGCGGCGGATCGACAGCTTGCCGCTGGTAATGCGCGACACGTCGAGCATGTCGTCGATCAGGCGCACCATGCTGCGGATCTGCCGCCCGTCGCGCGCCACCATCTTGCCCAGCTTTTCAGGCTCGAAGGCGGCCAGATTGCCCCGCTCGAGGTTCACGGTGCGCATCTGCGTCTCGAGGAACAGCGTGTTCAGGGGCGTGCGCAGCTCGTGCGCCACCATGGACATGAATTCGTCGCGCAGGCGCAGCGAGCGCTGCAGTTCAGCCTGGGTGGCGCGCAATTCCTTCAATAACGCTTCCTGCTGCTGGCGGCTGTGCTCGAGCGCCTGCACCTGGCGCCGCGTCTCGCTGCGCTGCTGGTGCAGGGCGACGAACACGTTGACCTTGCTTTGCACGGCATTGATGTCGAGCGGCTTGTGCAGGAAGTCGACGGCGCCGCTTTCATAGCCCTGGAAGGCGAAATTCATTTCCTTGCCGGCCGCCGTGACGAAGACGATGGGGATGTGGCGCGTCTTTTCCGTACCGCGCATCAGTTGCGCCAGCTCAAAGCCATCCATTTCCGGCATTTGCACGTCGAGGATGGCCAGCGCGAAATCGTGTTCGAGCAGCAGGGCCAGCGCTTCTTCGCCGGACGAGGCCTGGTAGACGCTGCGGTCGCTCTCGCGGATCAGCGCATTGAGCGCGCGCAGGTTTTCCGGCAAGTCATCGACGATCAGCAGTTTGGTGCTTGTTTCATTCATCATGTTTCAATCCTGGCATGTGCCGCCCAGCGTAATGGGAAGCGGCGTGCGACGGCGCACGCTTGCGGTAGAGCTTTTCGGGACCCGGCAATGGCTCGAAGTCGGCGGCAAAGCGCGTGAAATGCGTGCTTTCCTTGCTGCCCAGGCCCAGGAAACCCCGGTGGCACAGCGAGTCGTGGAACAGACCCAGGGCCCGCTCCTGCAAGGTTTTGTTGAAGTAAATCAGCACGTTACGGCACAAAATCAATTGCGTTTCGATAAAAACGCTGTCCGTGGACAAGCTGTGGTCGGCAAAGTTGATACTGTCGAGCAGACGCTGCTGGAAACGCGCCGTGGCGTGCTCGACCGTGTAGTAGTCGGCCAGCTGGCCCAGGCCGCCCGCTGCCAGGTAGTTGGCGCCATACTCCTCGAGCCGGTGCAGCGGATACACGCCGCGCGCGGCCGTGGCCAGCGCCTGCGGATTGATGTCGGTGGCGTAGATCGTGCTGCGTTCGAGCAAGCCTTCCTCGTGCAGCACGATGGCCAGCGACAGCGCTTCTTCGCCCGTGCAGCAGCCGGCCACCCAGATGGTCGGCGACGGGTAGGTTTTCAGCACGGGCACCACGTGTTCGCGCAAGGCGAGGAAAAACGCCGGGTCGCGGAACATTTGCGTGACGGGCACGGTCAAAATCTGCAGCAGCTTGCCAAAGCTGGCCGCGTCGTGCAGCACTTGCTGCTGCAAGGCAGGCAAGTCGGCGCAATGGAAGCGCTCGAGCGCCTGGTTCAGGCGGCGGCGCTGCGAGGGCAGGGAATAGTCGCGAAAGTCGTAGCTGTAGCGCTGATAGATGGCTTCCATCAGCGCATGCAGCTGCTCGTCCGTGTAGCGCGGGGACATCAGCGGCTTTCCATCGCGTGGTGTGGCATCAGATGCGTTCCATCTTTGGCATCCACACGCGCAGCAGCGAATACAGGCGGTCCAGGTCGATCGGCTTGGCCAGGTAGTCGGATGCGCCCGCCTGCAGGCATTCTTCCTGGTCATTCTTCATGGCCTTGGCCGTAATGGCGATGATGGGCAGCTTGTTGTAGCGGCCATCGGCGCGGATCAAGCGTGTCGCTTCCAGGCCATCCATGCCCGGCATCATGACATCCATCAACACCAGGTCGATATCGTCCACGCTGTTGAGCTTGCTGATGGCTTCGAAGCCGTTGCGGCCGATTTCCACCACCACGCCTTTCTGTTCCAGCGCATTCGTCAGGGCAAAGATGTTGCGCACGTCGTCGTCCACCAGCAAAATCTTGCGTCCTTCAAACACGCGCTCGCGGCTGCGCACCTGTTGCAGCATGCCCTGGCGCTCGCTTGACAGTTCCGACTCCACCTTGTGCAGGAAGAGGGTCACTTCGTCGAGCAGGCGCTCGGGCGAACGGGCGCCCTTGATGATGATCGAGCGCGAATATTTCATTAAATCCGCTTCTTCCTCGCGGCTCAGGTTGCGGCCCGTGTAGACGATGACGGGCGGGAACGAGCACAATTCTTCATGTTCCATACGTTCGAGCAATTCGTTGCCCTGGATGTCGGGCAGCTTCAAGTCGATGATCATGCAGTCGAAAATTTGCGTCTTCAGCAGTTCCAGCGCCTGTTCACCCAGCGCCACGGCCGTGATTTCCACGTCGTTGTCGCTGATCAGGTGGACCACGCTTTCGCGCTGGCGTTCATCGTCCTCGACCAGCAGGATGCGCTTCATCTGCTGCGTGAATTTTGATTCGAGCTTGTGGAACACTTCCTTCAATTGTTCGCGTGTGCGCGGCTTGGTGGCGTAGCCGATGGCGCCCAGCTGCATGGCTTCCTGGATCTGGTCGTTGCCGGAGACGATGTGCACGGGAATGTGGCGGGTTATCGGGTTTTCCTTCAATTGCTGCAAGACCAGCAAGCCAGGGCGGTCCGGCAAGCCCATGTCGAGCAGGATGGCGTCGGGCAGGAATTCTTCCGCCAGGCGCAAGCCTTCGTCTGCGCCGTGCGCCACCAGGCAGCGGTATTGCATTTCATGCGCGAGGTCGAACAGGATGCCGGCAAACGACGGCTCATCCTCGATCACCAGCACGGAACGCTGGCCCGTCTTGGCGGGGGGCACGCTATCGCGGTCATCCTGGAACGTGGGCAGCGGCACGGGTTTGGCGGCAGGCGCCGCCTTCGGTGCGGCGGCCGCGGTTTTTGCGGGCGCTTGCGGCGCGGCGTGGGGCGCTGCCGCCGCCTCCACCGCGCGTTCCGGCATGACGGCCGGCAGCACCAAGGTAAACGTGCTGCCCTGGCCCGGCGTGCTGGCCAGCTCGATGCCGCCGCCCAGCAAGGCGGCCAGGTCGCGCGAAATCGACAGGCCCAGGCCCGTGCCGCCATAGCGGCGGCTGGTGGTGCCGTCGGCCTGGTGGAAGGCGTCGAAAATCTTGTGCTGCTGGTCGTCGGCGATGCCGATGCCCGAATCCTGCACCTGGAAGCGCACCTGGCCGGCCGCATCGGCGCTCACGTGCAGGGACACCGTGCCCGCATCGGTAAACTTGATGGCGTTCGACAGCAGATTTTTCAGGATCTGCTCCAGGCGCTGGCGGTCGCTGACGAAGGACGGCGGCGTGTCCGGCGCCACCTTGACGTCAAATACCAGTTTCTTTTGTTGCGCCTGGGCGCCGAACAGCATCTTCATGCTGCTGAGCAGCTCGTCGAAAGGCACGGCGTCCGGCGTCAACTCCAGCTTGCCCGCCTCGACTTTGGAAATGTCGAGGATGTCGTTGATGAGGGTCAACAGGTCATTGCCGGCCGAATAAATGGTTTGCGCAAACGTCACTTGTTCCGACGTCAGGTTGCCGCTGCTGTTGTCGGACAACAGCTTCGACAGGATGAGCGAGCTGTTCAGCGGCGTGCGCAGCTCATGCGACATGTTCGCCAGGAATTCGGATTTGTAGCGGCTGGCCCGCTGCAGCTCTTCGGCGCGCGCTTCCAGCTGGGCGTGCGCCTGGACGATCGCCATGTTCTTCTGGTCCAGCGATAGCGCCTGCACGGCCAGCTGCTCGTTCGACTGCTCCAGCGCCGCTTTTTGCTCTTCCAGGTGGGCTTGCGACTGTTCCAGCACGCGCGATTGCTCACCCAGCTCTTCATTGGCCGTGCGCAGTTCTTCCTGCTGCACTTCCAGTTCTTCATTCAATTGCTGCGTTTCTTCCAGTACATTTTGCAGGCGCTGGCGGTACAGGGCCGCTTCCAGCGACGTGCCGATATTGGTGCCAATCAGGTTCAGCCACTCCTTGGCGCGGGCGCTGACGGGATGCGTAAAGCCCAGTTCGATGACGCCGTTGACGACGCCTTCATTGTTGACGGGCACCAACACCAGTTCCAGCGGCGCGCCGCTGCCCAGGCTCGACGTCACGGTCAGATAATTCTCGGGCACTTGCTGCACATGCTTGAGGCGTTTTTCGCGCGCCGTCTCGCCCACCAGGCCTTCGCCCAGCTTGAACACCTGTTTTTCCTTCACGCCCTGTTCGTTGAAGCCGTACACGGCCGTACGGCGCAGGCTGCCATCCTCGTCGACGACGTACAGGGTGGCCACGGCCACTTCCAGCCGGTGGGCCAGGAAATCCAGCACGTGCCGTCCCAGCTGCGGCAAGCCCAGCTGGCCGCTTGTGTGGGCGGCCAGCTCCGTCTGTCCCGTGCGCAGCCATGCTTGCTCCTGCAGCACGTCGTTGTCCTTGCCGCGCTGCTCCAGCGCATCGTTATAGATATCGGACAGGCGCAGCAGTTCGCGACGTCCCAGGTAGGCGAGCAAGCCGGACATGCCCAGGCTGAGGATCAGGAACACCACCACGGCCAGCACGGTGCGGCCCTCGGCCGAGTCGGCCCGCTCCTGGCGCAAGCGCTGTTCCATGGACAGGAAGGTGAGGAATTCGCGGCGGATTTCGTCGAATTCCAGCTTGCCTTCGCCCTGGCGCACGCGCGCGAGGAATTCCTGGTTGTTGCGGCGCTGGGCGATCACGGCTTCCGCGTACTCCATCCACTGCCCTTGCAGCGCGCGGATGCGGCGCAGCCGGTCCACCTGGATGGAGTTGTCGGACACCAGCTCGAGCAGCGTGTTCATTTCCACGGCGATCTTTGCCTTGCCCGATTTATACGGCGCCAAAAACGTTTCATCGCCCGTCAGCAGGTAGCCGCGCATGCCTGTTTCCAGGTCGACGGACAGCTTCATGACCTCGTTGGCGTTGCCGATCACCCGTTCGGAATGCTCGACCGAGCGCAGGGCCGAGAGCAGGTAGGCGATCAGGCCGACAAAGACGAGGGCCGTGACGATCCCGATAAGCAGCGGCAAGGTAACGTTGCGGGCGAGGATGCGGCGAAAGCTGAAGGAGTCGATCGGGGTCTTGGTATTCATCATGTCCGTGTAAGGCTGTCGCGAAAAAGTCAATTTTAATTGAAATGCAAGGTTTCTGGTGGTCAAGCATAGCGTGCGCTAGCATAACAGTCTTGCGCTAAATTGCCGACGCGTAAGGCGGTGCAAAGCGCGCCAGCGCACAGATGATCGTTGGGGAAAAATCAAGCTGGCCGCGATTGAGGCAGATCAAAGAGACAAGCGGTTCGCATCCTAAGATGCAGGAGGTGGCGGCGTCCCTGCGACGACCGCCGTGTGCAAACCATCCCATGCAGGAGGACATCATGGCTAATCAATTGATGCGTCGCGATCCGCAAAACCCGCTGGCACGTTTCGACCCGTTCAGCGACATGGAAGATTTCATGCATGACTTTTTCGCGCCCGCCTTGCGCTTGCGCGATGCAGGTTCGTCACGCATGCGCGTCGACATTTCCGAAACCGAGCAAGCCTATCAGGTGCAGGCAGATATTCCAGGCGTCAACAAGGACGATATCAAGGTCTCCATCGACGGGAGCCGCGTCTCCATCAGTGCCGAACTCAAGGATGAAAGAGTGACGCGCGACGGCGGCGGCAAGACCGTGCGCAGCGAACGCGAGTATGGCCAGCAATACCGCAGCTTCGTGCTGCCGCACGAGGTGGACGAGGCCGGCGCGCAGGCGCGCTATGAAAATGGCGTGCTGCTGCTGGACTTGCCGAAGAAGGAGGGCACGGGCGGGCGGCAGCTGGCGATACAGTAAGCCTAGTAAGCCTGGCCAAGGAGCGGGTATGAAAAAACGCCGGACGGTGCCGGCGTTTCTTGGGTATTGTCGGGTGGCAGCACGCTGCCACCCGATTTGCCTCTATATATATGTCAGTCGCGGATTTCCAGCGCCCGGTTCAGGCTCAGCGCGGCCAGCGAGGCGACGGCGCCCGACAGCAGGTAGAAGCTGACATAGGCGAGGCCGAAGTTGGCCGACAGGCCCAGCGCCACCAGCGGGGCGAAGCCGGCGCCGACCAGCCAAGCCAGGTCGGACGTCAGGGCCGCGCCCGTATAGCGGAAGCGGGCAGGGAAGTTGGCCGTCACGGCGCCGGCAGCCTGGCCGTAGGACAGTCCCAGCAGGCTGAAGCCCACGAGGATGAACACATCCTGGCCCGTATTGCCGCCGCCCATCAGGGTCGGCACGAAGGCGCTGAAGATGGCGATCAGCACGGCCAGCACGCCCAGGGTGGTGCGGCGGCCCACTTTATCGGCCAGCAAGCCGGAAATCACCACGCCGATGGCGGCCAGCACGGCGCCGACCATCTGGATTTGCAGGAAGTCCGGGGCCGAACGCGTCTGGTAGACGGAAATCCACGACAGCGGGAACACGGTGACCAGGTGGAACAGGGCGTAGCTGGCCAGCGCGGCGAGGGCGCCGATCAGCACGTTGCGGCCCTGGCCGCGGCTCATTTCAAACACGCTCACGGGCTGCAGTTCGCGTTCGTCGAGCAGGCGCGCATATTCATTCGTCGACACCAGGCGCAAACGGGCAAACAGGGCCACGACGTTGATGGCGAACGCCACATAGAACGGATAGCGCCAGCCCCAGTCGAGGAAGTCTTCATCCGTCAGGCTGGTCAGCATGAACCAGAACAGGCCGGCGGCGATCAGGAAGCCGGCGGGCGCGCCCAGCTGGCCCAGCATGGCGTACCAGCCGCGCTTGTTTTCAGGCGCGTTCAGGGCCAGCAGCGATGGCAAGCCATCCCAGGAGCCGCCCAGGGCCACGCCCTGGCCGATGCGCAGCACGGACAGCCAGATGATGGCGGCAAAGCCCAGGTGGGAGTAGGTCGGCAGGAAGGCGATGCCGGCCGTCGACACGCCCAGGAGGAAGAGGGCGAACGTCAGCTTGGCGCTGCGTCCCATGCGGCGCTGGATTTCCATGAAGATCACGGTGCCGAACGGACGGGCGATGAAGGCGAATGAGAAAATCAGGAACGCATATAACGTCCCTTCCAGGCGTTCTTCGAACGGGAAGAAGACGCGCGGAAACACCAGCACCGAGGCGATGGCGTAAACAAAGAAGTCAAAGTATTCGGAAGCGCGGCCGATGATCACGCCGACGGCGATCTCACCGGGGTCGATATGCGATTCGACCGTGCCGGCCCCGCGTGCGTCGCGCAGGGAGTGGGGGGAAAAGTCGGCGGGTACATCGCCGCTGTGTGTGCGCGTGCTGGACATGATGATCGTCTCCAATATCGTTTCGAGTTCGGCCAACGCGTAACTTACCCCGGGTGTCTCACGCCCGGAGCAGGACTATTCATTAGATAGTTGTAGGAGAAGTCCTCGTCTACCAAGTGAAAGTCCGAGCAAGGGGTAGGACAAAACGTCCAATTGCCAGTGCGCTCCAGTGAGAATACAGTACCATATCTTCATCCCCTGTACTGGACTTTCCTGTATGTTTTCATTAAAAGTTCGTCGCGGACTGCTTCTTTTACCTCTCGCATTGTTGGCTGGTTGCAATACGGTGGTACTGAATCCGTCTGGCGACATCGCAGTTCAGCAAGGCAATCTGATTGTCATCTCGACATTGCTGATGCTGTTGATTATCGTTCCGGTAATCGCCCTGACCCTGCTGTTCGCATGGCGCTATAGAAAAAACAACACCGCGGCCAAATACGAGCCGGACTGGGACCACTCGACTCGCCTCGAGCTGATTATCTGGGGCGCGCCCCTGCTGATCATCATCGTGCTGGGCCTGCTGACCTGGATCAGCACTCACACCCTCGATCCATACCGCCCGTTGAGCCGTATCGACGCCAACCGTCCCATTCCCGCCAGCCACAAGCCGATGATCGTCGAAGTCGTGGCCATGGACTGGAAATGGCTGTTCATCTACCCGGAGCAAGGCATCGCTTCCGTGAATGAACTGTACGCGCCCGTCGATCGTCCGATCCGCTTCAAGATCACCGCGTCGTCCGTCATGAACTCGTTCTTCATCCCCGCGCTGGCAGGTCAGATCTACGCCATGCCGGGCATGGAAACGCAGTTGAATGCCGTCATCAACAAGCCGGGTGTCTATAAAGGCTTCTCCGCGAACTACAGCGGTGCCGGTTTCTCGGGCATGCGCTTCAAGTTCCACGGTGTCAATGATGCGGACTTCGACAAATGGGTGGAATCGGCACGTGCCGGTGGCGGCGCGCTGAACCGCGACGACTACCTGTCGCTGGCCCAGCCTAGCGAACGCGACCCGGTACGCCGCTACAGCGCCGTGCCTAACGATCTGTACAAGGCAATTCTGAACCGCACCATCGTTTCCGACGCCCTGTGCGTGACGCCGGTCGAGCCATACAAATTGACGATGGCAAAAAGCCCGGTAGCGGCCGTAACGGCAGTAGTCGCTAGCGATGCAGTCGTGGAAAAGGGCGTTCAAGCCAAGTAACCACTGCATGAATCCCGCAGCGCATCGTAGTGGCGCTGCAGATACTGGCGCCGCTTGCCTGGCGCCTCCCTTTTTTCTCTGAGAGTAACAATGCTAGACCATATTGATCTGACGAAGCTTATATTCGGCCGTCTGACTTGGGATGCAATTCCATTTCACGAACCTATCCTGCTGGCGACCTTTGCAATGGTCGCCCTGGGCGGTATCGCACTCGTTGCGGCACTGACGTATTTCCGCGTCTGGGGTACCCTGTGGCGCGACTGGATCACCAGTATCGACCATAAAAAAATCGGTATCATGTACATGATCCTGGGCTTGGTCATGCTGCTGCGCGGCTTTGCCGACGCGCTGATGATGCGTACCCAGCAGGCGATCGCCTTTGGCGACAATGCCGGCTTCCTGCCGCCGCATCACTACGACCAGATCTTCACCGCCCACGGCGTGATCATGATCTTCTTCGTCGCGATGCCTTTCGTGACGGGTCTGATGAACTACGTGGTGCCGCTGCAGATCGGCGCACGCGACGTGGCTTTCCCATTCCTCAACAACTTCAGCTTCTGGATGACCACCATGGGCGCCGCCCTGGTCATGGCTTCGCTGTTCGTCGGCGAATTCGCCCGCACGGGCTGGCTGGCGTATCCGCCGCTGTCGGGCATCGTCGGCAGTCCGGACGTGGGGGTAGACTATTACATCTGGTCCTTGCAGATTGCCGGGGTCGGGACGCTATTGTCCGGTGTCAACCTGATCGCCACCATCGTCAAGATGCGCGCACCGGGCATGACCTGGATGAAAATGCCCGTCTTCACCTGGACCGCACTGTGCACCAACATCCTGATCGTCGCCGCCTTCCCGGTGCTGACGGCTGTTCTGGCCATGCTGTCGCTGGACCGCGTTGCCGGCTTTAACTTCTTCACGACGGAACTGGGCGGCAACGCCATGATGTACGTCAACCTGATATGGATCTGGGGCCACCCGGAAGTCTACATCCTGATCCTGCCGCTGTTCGGCGTGTTCTCGGAAGTGGTTGCCACGTTCAGCAGCAAGCGCCTGTTCGGCTACGCCTCGATGGTGTACGCCACCTGCGTCATCATGATCCTGTCCTACCTGGTATGGCTGCATCACTTCTTCACCATGGGTTCGGGCGCCAGCGTCAACTCCTTCTTCGGCATCACGACGATGATCATTTCGATCCCGACGGGCGCGAAGATCTTCAACTGGCTGTTTACCATGTACCGCGGCCGTATCCGCTTCGAACTGCCTATGCTGTGGACGATCGGCTTCATGGTCACCTTCACCATCGGCGGCATGACCGGCGTGCTGCTGGCCGTACCTCCAGCGGACTTCGTGCTGCATAACAGCCTGTTCCTGATCGCCCACTTCCATAACGTGATTATCGGCGGCGTGGTGTTCGGTGTATTTGCTGCGATCAACTACTGGTACCCGAAAGCCTTCGGCTACAAGCTCGACGCGTTCTGGGGCAAGTGCTCGTTCTGGTTCTGGTTCGTCGGCTTCTACCTGGCCTTCATGCCGCTGTACGTGCTGGGCCTGATGGGCGTGACCCGTCGTGTCAACCACTTTGAAGATCCATCCTTGCAAATCTGGACCATCATCGCCTGGTTTGGCGCCGTCTCGATCGCGCTGGGCATCGGTTCCCTGCTGATGCAGTTCTATGTGAGTTTCCGCAACCGTCACGCCCTGCGCGACGTCACCGGCGACCCATGGGGCGGCCGTACGCTGGAATGGTCGACGTCGTCGCCACCGCCAGACTATAATTTCGCCTTCACGCCACAAGTGCACGAACTCGATGCATGGACTGACATGAAGAAACACGGTTACCAGCGTCCGACGTCCGGTTTCACGAAGATCCACATGCCGAAGAACACCTGGGCTGGTTTCGTGATCGCCGCACTGTCCGCACTGGTCGGTTTTGGCCTGATCTGGCAAATGTGGCTCGTCGCCGGCATCGGCTTCGTGGTCATGATGATTACGATCATCGTCCATACCTTTAACTACAAGCGCGATTACTACATTCCTGCGGAAGAAGTGGTCCGTACCGAAGACGCTTATACTAAATTGCTGAGCAGCCATGTCTGATACCATCGCCCATAACACCGGCGCCGCTGGCGCCGCACCAAGCACGCGCAGCTACTTTGTGCGCGAGCATCATCCGGAAAACGGCAGCTTGCTCGGTTTCTGGCTCTACCTGATGAGCGATTGCCTGATCTTCGCCTGTCTGTTCGCCACGTACGCCGTGGTCGGCCGCAGCTATGCGGACGGCCCGACGGGCGCCGCGCTGTTCGACCTGCCGCTGGTGGCCGTCAACACGGCCATGCTGCTGCTGTCGTCGATCACCTACGGCTTCGCCATGCTGGCCATGCAGCGCAAGCAATTGCGCAGCACCCTGGTCTGGCTGGGCATCACGGGCCTGTTCGGCCTGGCCTTCCTGTCGCTGGAAATGTATGAATTCATTCATCTGATCCACGAAGGCGCCGGTCCGCAGCGCAGCGCGTTCCTGTCGTCGTTCTTTGCCCTGGTCGGTACCCACGGCTTGCACGTGACGTTCGGCGTGATCTGGCTCGTGACCCTGATGTTCCAGTTGAACAAGCATGGCCTGACCCCGGAAAACGGCCGCCGCATGATGTGCCTGTCGCTGTTCTGGCACTTCCTGGACGTCATCTGGATCGGCGTCTTCACCTTTGTCTACCTGATGGGAGTGCTGCCATGAGCGACCACCACACACACGGCGATAGCCACCACCATGACAACCACGATCATGGCAGCCTGAAAAGCTACGCCATCGGTTTCATCCTGTCGGTGATCCTGACGGCCATTCCGTTCTGGCTGGTGATGACGAAAGCCATCACCAACTCGGGCACCATGGGCCTGGTCCTGCTGGCATTCGCGGCCGTTCAAGTGGTGGTACACATGGTGTACTTCCTGCACATGAACACCAAGTCCGAAGGCGGCTGGAACATGATGGCGCTGATCTTCACGATCATGATCGTGGGCATCGCCATGGCCGGTTCCCTGTGGGTCATGTACCACATGAACCACAACATGATGCCGGATCTGATGCCTGAGTACATGCATACGAAAACGGCTCCATGATGAGTCAACCGCGCCCAAGCAACACCGGGCGCGCCCCTGGCGCCGCATCGCAAGATGCCGCGCCAGGCCCACGCGGCATGGCTGTGCGGTATGCGCTAGCCTTGCTGGCGGGGATCTTGTTTGCCGGTTTCTGCGTCCTGGGAACCTGGCAAGTCAAGCGCCTGTTCTGGAAGCTTGACCTGATCGAGCGCGTCGAACAACGCGTACATGCGCCCGCAACGGACGCGCCTGGACCCGCAGCCTGGGCCAGCATCACGCAGCAAACGGATGAATACCGCCATGTGCGACTCTCCGGTACTTATCTCCCCCTATTCAATACCCTGGTGCAAGCAACGACGGCACTGGGCAGCGGTTACTGGCTGGTGACGCCCTTGCGCCTGGCCGACGGCAGCACCGTGCTCATCAACCGCGGCTTCGTGCCGAAACGCGCCGGCATCGGCGCCAGCACGCCGGCCGGCATCGTCGAGGTCGACGGCTTGCTGCGCATCAGCGAGACGGGCGGCGGTTTCCTGCGCGAAAACAGTCCTGCCACCCAGCACTGGTATTCGCGCGACGTGGCCGCCATCGCCGCCTCGCACATGCTGAGCAACGTGGCGCCATATTTCGTCGATGCGAAAGAGAAATCGGAAACGGCCAGTGACGCCCCCGTCGGCGGCCTGACCGTGATCTCGTTCCACAACAATCACCTCGTGTACGCCTTGACGTGGTTCGCGCTGGCCCTGATGGTGGCCGGCATCACATGGTGGATCGTGCGCGAAGACCGGCGCCGCCGCGCGCGCAAGGCGGGCAATGCCGATCGCCAGGAAAGCGACCATGCCGGGCAGGATTGAAATCCTGCCCAACCGCGAGGTACTAGAACGCGGCGCCGTGGCGGCCGAGATGGAACATCCGGCCGGCCACCAGAACATGAAGCTGCTGATCCAGCTGCGCTGGCTGGCCGTGATCGGCCAGATCAGCACCATCTTCGGCGTGGGCGTGGGACTGGGCATCGCCTTGCCCGTGCCCTACATGCTGGAAGTGCTGTCCTGCCTGATCGCCTTCAATCTGGCCAGCCTCTTGCGCTGGCACGAACGCCAGCCCGTTTCCAATACGGCCCTGTTTCTTGCCCTGCTGGTCGACGTCACCGTGCTGACGGCCCAGCTCTACCTGAGCGGCGGCATCAGCAATCCGTTTGCCTTCCTGTATTTATTGCAAGTCATCCTCAGCGCCGTGCTGCTGGAAGTGTGGTCGACCTGGATCATGGTGGCCATTACCAGCCTGTGCCTGGCGGGCCTGGCCTTGCTGCCCGGCCCCTTGATCCTGCCGATCGACCCCGAGCGCGGTTTTTCCAGCCTGTACGTGCAGGGCCTGCTGATCTGTTTTATTTTGAACGCCGCCTTGCTGGTGGTGTTCATCACGCGCATCAACCGCAACCAGCGGGCCGGCGACGCCAAGGTGGCCGACTTGCGCCAGCGCGCGGCGGAAGAGGAGCACATCATCCGCATGGGCTTGCTGGCCTCGGGCGCCGCGCACGAGCTGGGCACGCCGCTGGCAACCTTGTCCGTCATCCTCGGCGACTGGCGCCGCATGCCGGAATTGAGCAAGAACAGCGAACTGCTGGAAGAAATCACGGAAATGCAGGCGCAATTGCAGCGCTGCAAGAGCATCGTCAGCGGCATCTTATTGTCGGCGGGCGAGGCGCGCGGCGAATCTTCCGTCAAGACGACGATCAATACCTTCCTCAACGACCTGGTCGATGAGTGGCGCACGAGCCGCCCGATCCAGGATTTCGAGTACGATAACCGCATCGAGCACGACGTGCCCGTCGTTTTCGATTCGACCTTGAAACAAACGATTTGCAATGTGCTCGACAATGCGCTGGAAGCGTCGCCCGAATGGCTGCGTTTTGAAGCGACGCGCGAAGCGGACGCCTTGCACCTGGTCGTTACCGATGCGGGCCCCGGCTTCGAGCCGTCGATGCTGACGCACCTGGGCAAACCATATCAAAGCAGCAAGGGCAAGCCCGGCGGCGGCCTGGGCCTGTTCCTGGTGGTCAATGTCGCGCGTACCCTGGGCGGCACGGTGACTGCGCGCAACCGGGTGCAGGGCGGGGCGGTGGTGCACCTGGCCTTGCCGCTGGCTGCCATCAAACTGGAAAGAGAAAGCGACCACCATGCAGGATGACCGTCTGTTACTGATCGTGGAAGACGATGCCGCGTTTGCCCGCACCCTGGGCCGCTCGTTCGAACGGCGCGGCTATCAGGTCATCCTGGCCACCAATTTCGATGAGGCGAGCGCCTTGCTGGAACAGCATTGCCCCGACTACGCCGTCGTCGATTTGAAACTCAATGGCAATACGTCCGGCCTGGCCTGCGTGCAGATGCTGCACCAGCACGACCCGGAAATGCTGATCGTCGTGTTGACGGGCTACGCCAGCATCGGCACGGCCGTCGAAGCCATCAAGCTGGGCGCCTGCCAGTACCTGGCGAAACCGTCGAACACGGACGACATCGAAGCGGCCTTCGGCCACGTGGCCGGCAACGCCGACATCGAACTGACGAACCGCGCTACCAACATCAAGACCCTGGAATGGGAACGCATCCACGAAATGCTGGCCGAGACGGATTTCAATATCTCGGAAACGGCGAGAAGGCTGGGCATGCACCGGCGCACCTTGGCGCGCAAGCTGGAAAAGCAGCGGGTGAAGTAGGGGATTTCCCGGCTTGCCAGACCTCACACAAGGTGCAGCTGTTACGGCATTGCGCTTATTTCTGGCGCCTGGCGCGATACGGGAGCGAATGGATGACCAGGGCGCTGGGTATGACCGCATCCACGTTGCCAAAGATACGGGTACCGTTCTCCTCTCTGACCATCATCCCTGAATCGATGTCTCCGTCAAGATTGAGGGCGGCGCTCAGCTCAGTGTTCAGGGCGCCACCCGGGCGAAGTATCTCCGCCAGGTCGAACAGTGAGGCGCTCGTCGTCTGTATCAGGTACATCCACCCCTTTTGATCGATGCCAACCAGCGAACGGATGGCCTTGACCGCTTGTTGCGTCTTGCGAATGCCGTTGACGCCATTTTTCTCGATGACCATCGGACCTGATTGAATGGCAGACAGGCAGTCGGCTGTAGCGATGGTGCTGATTTCATCGATGGCGACGCGTCCATCGCGGTGGATACAGACAACGCCCCTGATTTTCGTGGAATCGTTGATGATTTTCGACGTGGGCTTGCCTTCCGACAAAATCAAACCGGTCGGTATCGGCTTGATGAGGGACCGCGTGTAACCACCGTTAATTGCCGCAACAGGTGTAATAAGCCGCATCACTTCGCGCAGGCTGTAGGCGACCTGCATGGAATTCTTGTCATGCGGATTGGACAAGTAACGTACGTCGACAACCGATATGTGCACCAGCGCCGGATTGACCCGGATAACATGGAAATTCACGGAATCAGCGATGTTTTTGTTCGCTGCGAGGGTGATATCGCCGATCTCTATTCCGGGAGCCACTGTTTTGTACTGCAAGGAATTGACTGCATGCGCCAACGACATTGCCATGCTCGCCAGCACCGAGATGCATAGGTAAACCAGTCGTGTCTTGAAGTGGGACATTTATTGTTGCCTTATTTTTTTGTTCCTGACGATAATCACACATGTAATGATGACATCCTTTTTCTGCACATCGGTCGGACTGATCGATAGCAAATGCAGGTTGGGCAATCTTTTATGTTTGGAGAACTCATCAAAATTGAGTTTCCTGGCCAGCGAGATATTCAGAACGGGACGGCTCATTGGAATGGAATGGTCGCTCCCCCCGTCGTCATCGATCGGTTTCTGGTCCACCGTTGCCACATATCGGAAGTCCAGTTGTTCCGTATCGACGTAGATGGTCAGTTCGACTTCCTGTTCCGGAGTTGAATAGAAAGGGATATTGTTGTCATTGAATTTCCCCTTGGCTGGCAGAATCATCACCTTGGTATAGCCCGAGTCCACATGGTCATGCAGAAAGTCCAGGACATTGCTTTTCAGGGCACTCGATTCCTTGCTATTCGTATCGCCGCTCAATTTCAGCAATTCGTCACGTATCACCGAGGGAGGATAGATATATTTTATTAACGGCGTGAAAAAGATTTCCTTGTATCCGATCCCTGCGACTCCAAGCGCGCCAAAGAGAAATGTCAGTATTGTAATTAGTGCGCCAAAGATTTTTAACTTGCGCCTGACGTACAGCTCCATCTGGGCATTAAAATCAGCTTCCTTCTGGCTGGAATCACGCTCGTTGCTGGATGCTTCCATGTGGTCGCTCCGGAGATAAATAACGATGGCAGCAAAGGAATATGATTAATCAATGTCTTGAAAGCCCATCGTACCCAAGCTTGCACTGCCGTGAATGTTAATTCTTGCAGTTGCAGTTGCTCAGATCCTGATAAATATCTAGATATGCTGCTAAATGGCCGTTATTTCCGATTCCCATGCACGGCTTGCGCCGGCGTCATCCGGCAGACCAGCACAGCACCCGCAGGTGTTGATAAGCGGTTCAGTAGATGGAGGAGTTTTCTCACCGCAGCGCGCCATATCGAACGCGGGGCCGGCCGTGCAGGATACTCAAGCACGTCAGCGGCAGGATCAGTGAAATACTTGCGAAAGCTAATTGAGGTCGAATGCCAGTTCGATCATACTGTCATTGTCCCAGTCCTGCTCTCGCAGCGGCTGCGTGAACGACTTGCCGCTGAATGGCACGGGCGCGCTTTTGCCGTTGAAGCTGATCGTCGCAGCCGTGATGCGCCACCCTTCGGCAAAGCTGTAGGTGCCTTTTTGCGACACGAAATTGCAGGGGCCGACCAGTGCGCTCTTCGCCGTGCTCATCGCAAAAGGCAAGTTGTCCTTGTCGATGGTTCAATGGACTTCGCAGGCCAGCCGCAGGTCGCCCAGGCGGCGGAGCGTGTCACTGGCCGCCGTGCTCCTGACGTAGTGTGTCCATCTGACGGGACCCGCCTTGCGGTTCACGGTCAGCTCGGCCTTGTCGTGCACGCATACCCAATCTTTCTACTCATCAATGTGAGTATGGAAAAAAACACCTGTAAAGGCAGGTTTTTAAGACGGAGTGTCAACTGGGATGAATGAAGTGCTTGAAATCGCTGTTTCCCCCAAATACGCCCAACTGTATTTATGCCCCATGCCATCAGCAAGCCGGAAGCAATGACTATTGCAGTAAACAGGGCGACGGCAAAATGATGGTGAGGAAGCCCTCTTGCCGGAGGGTAATGGCCCAGGGTGAGCAGCCGTAGCATTGCCCAGCCCGGCCAATAGAACAGTTTTTCGATGACCGTTCCTACTACGTTATAGACCAGCAGGCGAACGACCCAGACGATGGCGTCGAAAATCCAGTCATACACGCTTCATCCTCGGGGTGTGCCAACTGATTGCGCTCATGCCGGCGCTATCGACTCCATCTTTTGCACCCGGATAGCGCTGGCGGATGATGATGTGACTCAAATCTGCGCCATTCCTTAACTAGTCGGTGCGGCCGTGGAGGACGAAATCTTTTTGTACGCTTCCGCCAGCGTCTTGACGGTCGCCACGTCATTCACGCTGCGCGCTTCGATGATGGTCTCGCCCGCAGCGATGGTGACGTCGCCGTTCGCATAGCTGGCGGGAAAGCGCCGCTCGGTGATCTTGTTGGTCAGCACATTGCGCGAGTAGCGCAGCGCCACGAGCCGCTCGCCTTCCTGTTTGATGACGACATAGTTCGGGACGGTGGTGCGTTCCAGTTTCCAGGTACCGATGAAGTCTTCGACAGGGGCGGCGCCGGCATGCAGCGCGCAGCAGGCGGCGAGGGCGCCCAGGAGCAGTTTTTTCATGGTGTTGACAGTCTATGCAAGAGTGGCCTGCGGGGCAGGAAAATACATCCGTCATGCTTGAATGGCGTGGCACTTGTCCGTCGGATGGCGCCAGTCATTTAAGTATTTGGCAATATTAACAGGATCATTGCGTCGTTTGCTGCCGTCCCCACAATTTTGCTCACATCGTGTTGTATGCGCGCCCCGACAGTTCCAGCGGTGTCAGGGCCTGGGCTACTATCAGCAAACTACCGGCTAGCCGGCGCCAGCCACTCCATCTTCTGCACGCGGATATGCGGATGGCTTTCCAGCGCTTCCCATTCGGGCAAAAAGACAAACCCCTGCTTCTGGTAAAACGCCGCCGCACGGGCGTTCCCGGGCGCCACGTCGAGCACCAGGCGAACGTGGCCGTTGTCCACGGCGCATTGTTTTACGGCCTCGACCAGGCCTTGCGCCACGGCCAGGCCCCGATATGCGGACTGTACCCACATGGCGATCAAATGGCATTCGCCATTGCCGGCCACCACTTGCGCGGCCAGGCCGATGGCTTGTTCTCCGTCAAAGGCGAGGAAAAACGTGCGCTGCGGCGTGCTGGTGGCGCGCTGCTGCCAGTCGGCATCGGAAAAAGCGGCCGCGCTGGCGTGGCTGGCGCCAAAGGCCGTGGGGGCGTCGAGCAGCGCGGCCAGGCGCGTGGCTTTCAGCGCCGGCCAGTCGCTGGCGGCGGTGGGGCGTATCAGCAGGCTCAATTGAAGACGATCGCCGTCTTGTGTTCGATGCTGAGCCGGCATGCTTCATACGCGGCCAGCCAGGCGATCAGTTCGCGCTCGAGACCGTCTTCGTCGTCGATGCGTGCATTGATGCGTGCCGCCTCTTCATCGCTCAACTCGTCGCCGAGCAGGAAAATGCGCAGCGCGGGCGCCACCGTGACCAGTTCGGCGCGCAGGCTGTACGAAGAACCGAGCATGCCGCCCAGCAGCTCATGTTCCTCATCGGCAAAAATGACGTGGTCGAAGACGAGGGGAAAATAAAAGCCCTCGCAATCGGAATGGCAGAGCAGGTGGCTGTCCAGGTCATCCTGCGCCGCTTCCAGCACCGGATCTTCGCTCGGATCCTCGCCTTCGGCCAGCGGCGTGGCCTGCCATTGCCCATCCTGGACCGCATGCGCATACGCGCGGCGCAAATAATGGAGGTAGCTGTATGGAAAGGAATCAAGCGCTGCGCGCGACTGCAGTTGCGGCAAGACCAGCGGTTCGCCATGCTGCGGCAAGCCCGCTTTTTGCAGCAGGGCGTTCGCTTGCGCCAGGGAATCGGCCAACCATTGCGCGCCTTCCGGGTCTTCTTCGTGCAGATCGGCCAGAGCGCCGACTGTTATTGCCAATCCCATGCATGGACTCCTTTATTGTTCAGCTGCCAGTGTAAATCATTTGCCTCTGATCATCATTTACGATTGGTCCCACACTTCGATGGTCAGCAGCTGCCCGGGCGCGCAGGCGGTGATGCGCTCTGGATACACGGTAATGCTGCCGGGCCAGCCTGTGAGCTGGTCCTGCGGAAACTCGCCATCCTGCGCTTCGGCGATGCCCGCCAGCAGCAGGGGCGCGATGACGTCCGCCGAGGCCGTGTAGCGGTTGGGGAAGCCGTTGAAGGCCAGCTGGGTCGCCTTGCCTTGCTCACACAGTTGCGCGATCCAGTCGGCGCCGAACAGGCCCGCTTCCCACGTGGCGAGAAACGCTTCCTTGTTGACCTTCGTCATATCGGCCATTTGTTCCGGCGTTTCTGTCGAGATAATCGTCCACCAGCCTGACATGGGCATTCCTTGTGAAAAGTGAAAATTAGCGGGTCATGGCGCGGCGCAGCAGGTAGCTGAGGCCATCGACGGCGGCCACCATCAGCAGCATGGCGACGATGACGGTGGCGGCGTTCTGCATCTGGAACAGCGACAGATGGTATTTCAGCATCTGCCCCAGGCCGCCCGCACCGACGACGCCGAGGATGGCGGCGGCGCGGATATTGTTTTCCCAGCGGTACAAAGTGTAGGACATCATCTGCGGCCCGCACTGCGGCAAGGTCGCGTACAAAAAGGCCACCGCAGGCCGGGCGCCGTTGATGCGCAGGGTGGCTGCCGGCAAGGGCGGGCAATTTTCGAAGGCGTCGGCAAACAAGCGGCCCAGCACGCCCACCGTGTGCAGGGCCAGGGCCAGGGTGCCGGCGAACGGGCCCAGGCCGGCGGCGATCAGCAAAATTGAGGCCCACACCAGTTCCGGGATCGAGCGCAGCACATTCAACACGCCGCGCGTCGCGTTGCGTGCCAAGTGACCAAAACGGCCGCTGGCGGGCAGGGCCAGCAGCGCACCCAGGAAAGCGGCAATCACCGTGCCGATGGCCGACATGGCCAGGGTTTCGAACGTCGCCACGCCGACTTTCATCAGGAAGGGGGTGGCCAGCTCGGGCGGGGCGAAGCCGTGCAGGAAATCGGCGCTCGTGCGCACGGCGTCGGCGCTGAAGAATTCTCCCCATTTCAGGGGCAGGGTGGCGAAGCTGGCGATGACCAGCAGCACTAAACCGGCCAGCAAGGCCCAGGTCGACCAGCGCACGGGGGCAGGGGCGGGCAACATCGGCTCCGTCTTCATGTCAGCCTCCGGCGCAGCATGGCGGACACGGCATCGGCGCCCGCCACCAGCAGCACAAACACCATCAGCATGGTGGCCAATTCATTGCCTGCCATCATCTTCATCGATTCATCCATGCGCTGGCCCAGGCCACCCGCGCCGACAAAGCCCATGACGACGGAGCCGCGGATCGCGCATTCCCAGCGGTAGATCGTGTACGACACCAGTTCGGCGGCCGATTCGGGCAGGGCGCCGTACAGCAAGGCTTTTAATCTGCCGCTGCCGTTGTTCAATAGCGCGTTGCAGGCGGCGGCGTCCGACGATTCGAGGATTTCCGCATACACCTTGCCCAGCATGCCGCAATACGTGAGGGCGATGGCGATCACGCCCGCCGTCGGCCCCAGTCCCACGATGCGTACCAATAGCAAGGCCCAGACCAGTTCCGGCACGCTGCGCAGCAGCACCAGCAGCGCACGGACGGCGTGGCGCACGGCGGCGGCCAGCGGCGACACTTGGCCGGAACCGATGCGCGAGATCGACAAGCGCTCCGTCACCAGCAAGGTCAGGGGAATGGCGCCCAGCATGGCCACGGCCATGCCGGCCGTGGCCATGGCGATGGTTTCCCAGCTGGAAATGGCCACCAGCTGCAAAAATTCCGGCGAGTGGGCGGGCGGCACGAAGCTGGCGATGAATTGCCAGGTGGCTGCCAGGCTTTGCGTATCCCAGAGTATCCACGGCTTGAATTCGGCCTGCACCAGCATCGGCCACAGCACGAGCAGCACGATGGCAGCCCCGCTCAGGCGGCCGCGCCAGGCGGGGTCGCGCGGCATGGCGGCGTCGGCGCTCTTCAGCAAAGGGGCCTCGCGGCGTCCAGATTCGCTTCCACCGATTCGAACTGGGGCGCGGCGTCGACCTTGTTGCGGTACAGCTCGGCGATCATGGCGTCGCTGACCTCGCTGCCAGGCAAGTCGAAGACGATCTGGCCGTCACGCAAGGCGACGATGCGCGTAAAGCTGGCGCGCGCGATTTCCACCTGGTGCAGGCTGCAGATCAGGGTGGCGTTGCGCGCCGTCGCTTCCGCCTGCAGCACATGGATCGTCTGCAAAGCCAGGGTGGGGTCGAGCGCGGACAGCGGTTCGTCGACGAGGAAGACTTGGGCACCCGACACGAGCGCGCGCGCCATGCCGCAGCGCTGGCGTTCGCCGCCGGACAGGCGGTCGACCCTGGCGTACAGTTTATCCTGCAGGTTGAATTTGCCGAGCGCTTCCCATGCGGCGCGCGGATCGACGGGCACCAGCAGCGAACGGATGGCCGTCCACAAGCTCCATTGCGGCAAGCGGCCCGCCAGCACGGCGTTGACGACGCGCTGGCGCGGCGGCAGCGGCGGCGTTTGCGGCGCCAGGAACAGGCGCGCGCGCAAGGCGTGGCGTTCGCCGCTGCCGACTTGCCAGGGCGACGTGCCAAGGATGTGCAATGTGCCCGATGCCGGGCGCAGCGCGCAGGCCAAGGTGTGCAGCAGGCTGGTCTTGCCGGCGCCGGAAGGGCCGATCAGGGCGATCTGTTCACCCTGGGCCACGTCCAGGTCCACGTCGCGCAGGGCCAGCGCATTGCCGGCGGCACCCGCGTGGTGGACGCTGACCTTGTGAAGTTGGAATGTCATGCGATGTTCGGTATGGGGGCGTTGGTGTGTCGGATTACGCCATGCGACGGCAGCGTAGGTCGGATTATGCCGGAGGCCGTAATCCGACAACATTGTTGGCATTATCGCTTGTGTCGGATTATGCGGCTTTGCCGCTAATCCGACCTACGATAAAACGCGTCGACGTAGTCTACTTCAACAGCTTCGCATCGCGCGCGGCCGCTTCGATATCCTTGTAGTTCTCGGCCTTGGTCGGGATGAATTTCGTGGCGCGCTGCAACTCGAGGATTTCCTTGCCTTCGGCCGTCGATGGGTCCAGCGCCAGGAAGGCGTCCGTCAGCTTCTTGCGCACGACGGGGTTCATGTCGGCGCGCACGCTCCAGTTGTAATCGTAGTAGCCGGGTGTCGTGTAGAACACGCGCACCTTGCTTGGATCGACCTTTTTCGCTTCGACCAGCTTTTCCCATACGGAAATGTTTAAGGTGCCCGCATCGACCTTGCCGCCGGCCACGGCCGCCACGGTGGCGTCATGCGCGCCCGAGAATGCGATGCGTTTCATGTCCGTGTCCGGGTTGATCTTGGCGGCCAGCAAATAGTAACGCGGCATCAAATGGCCCGAGGTCGACGATTCCGAGCCGAACGTGAAATTCTTGCCTTTCAGGTCGGACAATTGATTGATGTCCTTGCTGGTGGTCACGAACACGGAGCGGAATTTCGTGTCTTCCTCGCGCTGCACCAGCGGCACGATCTTGCCGCCGCTGCGCACGTTGGCTTGTACAAACGTAAAACCGCCAAACCAGACCATGTCGAGCTTGTGATTGATCAAGCCTTCCACGGACGCCGCGTAATCGGTGACGGGCGTAAATTCCACCTTCATGCCCAGCTTTTTCTCCAGATAGCTGCCCAGCGGCTTGAACTTGCGCTGCAATTCCGTCGGCGCTTCGTCGGGGATGGCGGACACGCGCAATACTTGCTGCGCCTGCGCCAGGCCGCTGTGGATGGCCAGGGTGGCGGCGACGGTGGCCAGGATGGCGGGGAACTTGTTGGAGAATGTGGTCATGGGACTGCCTTTGAAAGATTGTTCATTAATATACGGAAACACCGGTCGTGCCATCCTGCATCTCGCCGATGACGACGGCGTCGCCAAAGCCTTCGGCGCGGAAAATCGCCAGCACGTGCTCGACGGCTTCCGGCGCGCACGCCACCAGCAGGGGGCCGGCCGTTTGCGGGTCCGTCAGGATCGCCTTGTCGATGGCGCTGAGGCTGTCGGCCAGCGCCACTTGCGCACCGTAACCCTGCCAATTGCGGCCCGAGGCGCCCGTGATGTTGCCATTCTGCGCCAGTTGCTGCACTTGCGGCAGCAGCGGCACGTCAGCCATGGCGATGCGCGCCTGCAACTTGGCGCCGCGCGCCAGTTCCAGCGTGTGGCCCAGCAAGCCGAAGCCCGTCACGTCCGTCAGCGCATGCACGCCGTCGAGCAGGGCCAGTTTCTTGCCTGGGGTATTCAATTTGGTGGTGTTGTTGATCAAGGAAGCGTAGCCATCCGCGTCCAGTGCATTCTTCTTCAGCGCGGCTGACAGGATGCCCACGCCGATCGGCTTGCCCAGCACCAGTTTGTCGCCGGCGCGCGCTCCCGCATTGCGCTTCACTTGCGACGGGTGCACGAGGCCCAGCACGACAAGGCCATAGATCGGTTCGACGGAATCGATGGTGTGGCCGCCCGCGATGGGGATGCCGGCCTGGGCGCAGATGGTTTCGCCGCCTTTCAAGATGAGGCCGATGGTTTCCACGGGAAGCTTGTTGATCGGCATGCCGACCAGGGCCAGCGCCATGATGGGCGTGCCGCCCATCGCGTACACGTCGGAAATGGCGTTGGTGGCGGCGATGCGGCCGAAGTCGAACGGGTCGTCGACGATGGGCATGAAGAAATCCGTCGTGGCGATCAGCGCCTGCTCGTCGTTGAGCTGGTAGACGGCCGCGTCATCGGAGGTTTCTATGCCGACCAGCAATTCTTTCGGCAGGGGAAAGCCGCCGCTGCCCTTTAAAATGTCGGCCAGCACGCCGGGCGCGATCTTGCAGCCGCAGCCGCCGCCATGGGCAAATTCGGTCAATCGGATGGGGGTATTGGATGTTGCTGCGCTATCTGACATGGAAATTCCTGCTGATGTTGTGTACAACGATGATCATTTTTACCCCAAACGCAAGGTCTGGGGTCGGACTCTCAGGGTCCGACCCCGGCACTGCGTCTTTAGGGGGAATTAGTGCCGACAATACCACACAACGCGCGCGCGGCTTGCTCAAAGGCATGTTCTGAAATATCGGGCAAGACCAGCGGCGTCGCCTGGGCGTAGCGGCTGAAGTTGCGGGCGATCGATTGCCGGTAGACGGGGTCGTAGTGCTGGACCAGCAGCTCTTCCACCAGCTCGGCCATCTGGCCCGCCGTGGCCAGCTGCTGCCAGTGTGCAATTCTCTCCTTGCCATGCAGTTGCGTCAACAGGGCCAGCTGCACGTTCAGGCGCTCCGGGTCGCCGACGAAATGTTCATAGTCCTGCATCAGCAATTGCACACGCTGCTCCGTGGCCAGCCGCACGTCCGTGCAGGCGGCCGCGCGCATTTTTGCCATCAGCGCGTCGGGCACGCGCACGCGGCCCACTTTCTTGCTTTCCGATTCGATGAAGACGGGCAATGCCGGGTCGAACTGGCGCAACTGCTGCCACAGCGCGCTCTCGAACGCCTTTTGCGAGGGCTGGTCTTCCTCGCGCAAGCCGCCCAGCACGGAGCCGCGGTGCGCTGCCAATCGCTCCAGGTCGATCACCTGCGCGCCTTGGCGGTCCAGCACTTGCAGCAAGCGGCTCTTGCCGCTGCCCGTGGGGCCGCACAGCACATTGATGAAGTCGAAGCGCTCGGGCAGGGTGGCCAGTTCGGCATTCACGTGGCGCCGGTAATCCTTGTAGCCGCCATCGAGTTGCGTGACGGGCCAGCCGATGCGCGCCAGGATGTGCGCCATGGCGCCGCTGCGGTTGCCGCCGCGCCAGCAGTAGACGAGCGGCTTCCATTCGTGCGGGTGACCGAGGAAACCGTCTTCGATATGCCGCGCGATATTCTTCGCCACCAGCGCCGCGCCCAGCTTCTTCGCTTCGAAGGCGCTGGTCTGCTTATATAGCGTGCCGACGCGAACGCGCTGCTCGTCGTCGAGCACGGGCAGGTTGATGGCGCCCGGCAAGTGGTCTTCCGCGAACTCGGACGGGCTGCGCACGTCGATGATGGCGTCGAATTCATGCAGGCGTGGCAGGATGTCGCTGAAGGGAAGGACTGCGGGGTATTTCATCGTGGCGCGGCTGCTTGGAATGGGGAAAGACGTATTATCCCCGATAAAGGCCGCTGGCGTGGGGCTTTGGCGCCGCCGTTCACACTGTGCGTGCCGGGCCGGCGTCCCGCATGCCTGTGAAGAACCGCACCAGGCTATGCGGCGCGTCGTCGTCAAAGCACAGGCGCAGGATGCGTTCCGACTCCACCGCGGCCGCGCTGCTGCGCGCAAACAGCGCCGTTTCATATGCCAGCAAGGCCGCTTCCACGTCGCTTGGGTGCGCGGCAAGCGCCTGCGCCAGCTCGGCGCCGTCCAGCATGGCCAGGTTGGCGCCTTCGCCGGCCGGCGCCATCAAATGGGCCGCGTCGCCCAGTAAGGTCACGCCTGCCACGCGTTGCCAGCGGTGGTCGACGGGCAGCAGGTGCACGGGACGGGGCACGGGCGGCGTGTCCGCGTCCGTGATCAGGGCCGTGAGCGCCGGCGCCCAGCCGGCAAACTGGGCGGCGATGGCTGCCCGCGCGGCGGCGGGATCGGCAAAATCGATGCCTGCCAGCCACTCTTCGGGTTTACTCAGGGCCACATACGCATGCAGCACGCCATCGGCTTCGCGGTGGGCCTGGATGCCCTTGCCCGGCGTCAGCGCGAACAGGGCGCCAGCGCCCACGGCTTGCGCGCTTGTCTGGTGGCGGCGGTCGCTGTCGAACAGATACGTTTCAATGAAGGCAATGCCGCTGTAGGCGGGCTGCGCGCTGGAGAGCAGCGGCCGCACCCGGGACCAGGCGCCGTCCGCGCCCACCAGCAGATCGCTGGCCGCCGAGGCGCCATGCGCAAAGTTCAGCATGTGCCTGCCGCCGTCCAGCGTCGCGACGCTGGTCAATTTGTGGCCCCAGCGCACGCAGCCGTCAGGCAAGGCATCGAGCAAGATGCGGCGCAGTTCGCCGCGCGGCACTTCGGGACGCCCGCCCGTGCCATCGTCGCCCTCGTCGTGCAGGACCGTGCCATGCTGGTCGAGCACGCGGCTCGCTTCGCCGCCCGCATGGATGAGGGCGCGGAAGGCGTCGTGCAAGCCGGCCGCCCGCAGCGCTTGCTGGCCGCTTTCCTCGTGGATATCGAGCATGCCGCCCTGGCGGCGCGCTTGGGGCGACGCGTCCGCTTCATACACGGTGGCGGCGATGCCGTGGACGTGCAGCACGCGGGCGAGCATCAGCCCGCCCAGGCCCGCGCCGATGATGGCGATTTGCATGGTGATCTTTCAGGTGGTGTTCAAAATAGTAGTGGAACGGCGTTCCAGAAGAATTTTGCGGCAAGCCATCATCTGTGTCAAGATAAGCGATGCCCCATACCGTAGCGAACCCACCACGACGCGCCGACTCGCTGACGCGCGACACCATCATCGACGCCGCCATCGCCCTGCTCGACACAGCGGGCGAGGGCGGCCTGACCTTCCGCGCCCTGGCCGCGCGCCTGGCCACAGGGGCGGGCGCCATCTACTGGCACGTGGCCGACAAGGACGACCTGTTCACGGCCGCCAGCGACGCCATCGTCGCCCGCGCCATGCAGGCCGCCCCGCCTGGCGATACGCCGCAGGCGGGCATCCGCGCCGTGGCGCTGGCCATGTTCGAGGCGATGGATGCGCATCCGTGGCTGGGCTCGGCCCTGTCGCGCGCGCCGGGCCAGCTGCCCACCGTGCGCATCCTGGAACGCCTGGGACGGCAGGTCGATGCGCTGGGCGTGCCGCAGGACCGGCAGTGGATGGCGGCATGCGCCTTGCTCAATTATCTGCTGGGCGTGAGCGGGCAGAATGCGGCCAATGCCGTCATCGCCCGGGAACAGGGCCTGGAACGCGCGCATTTCCTCGACACCCTGGCGGGCGCCTGGTCACGCCTCGATGCGCAGGCGTTTCCGTTTGCCCGCAAGGTGGCGGGTCAGCTGCGCGCGCACGACGACCGCGAGGATTTTTTCGCGGGCATCGACCTGATCGTGCATGGCATGCAGGCGCTGCAAGCGGGCCGCTAGCCCAGCAAATGCCCCAGCAGCGGCGCCAGCAGCACCGTCACGACACCGGAAAAGATCATCGTCAGGCTGGCCACGGCGCCTTCTTCCGTGCCGACCCTGCGCGCCACGGACAAGCCGAAGCCGTGCGCGGCCGCGCCATACGGGGCGCCACGGGCGATGCGCATGCGCAAGGGCAGCAGTTTGAGCAGCGGCTTGCCCAGCATCAAGCCGAACAAGCCCGTCATCACCACGAAGATGCCCGTCAGCTGGGCCGAGCCGCCCATGTGGCGCGACGCTTCCAGCGCGAACGGCGTCGACACGGAACGGGCCAGCAGGCTGCGCGCCATGTCGCCATGCACGCCCAGCAGCCGGTCCAGCAGCAGGGTGGTGGCCACGGACGCGACGATGCCGGCGCAGCTGCCCAGCGACAGGGCCAGCCAGTGCTTGCGGATCAGCTTGCGCTCCTGGAAGATGGGCAAGGCAGACGCCACCGTCGCTGGCCCCAGCAGCCACGGCAGCCAGCGCGTCTCGCCGAAATACGTGGCGAACGGGGTCGACGTGGCCTGCACGATGACGATCAATATCGCCGAAGTGCAGATGGCGGGCGTCAGCAAGATATGCGGGTGGCGGCGGTGCACGGCCTGGTTGGCATAAAACAGCACCAGGGTCAGCAGCAGGAACAGCAGGGACAGCAGCAGGGTGCTCATGCTGACGCCCTCGCGGCGCGCTGGCGCAGCAGCTTATTCAGACGCAACTTGCGTTCATAGCGGCATACCCATTCCACCGTCAGCGCCGTGGCCAGCATCACGCTGGCAAAGCCCAGGCCGATATTTACGAACAGCATCAGACCTTGCGACTTCAACAGTTGCGTAAATTGCACCACGGATACGACCAGCGGTATGAAGAACAGCAGCATATTTGCCAGCAGCCAGTTCGCGCCCAGTTCGATGGCGGCGGGGCGCACCCAGCCCGCCAGCAGCAGGGCCACCAGCACGAACAGGCCCACGACGCCGCCGGAGAACGGCAAGTGCAGGGCGGAGGCGGCCGCGTCGGCCAGCCACCAGGCGGCAATCAAAATGCCCACTTGCCACGCAGTCTGCGCGGGCTGGCGCCAGACGGGGATGGAGAGTGGGGCGGCGGTGGAACAAGGGACGGCTTTCACGGCGGGCTTTCAAACGGATGGGGGAGGTTTTCATTGTAGTGAGCCCACATCAAAAGATAAAATGACTTAAACTCATGATTATCATTCTATTTTGGAATGCATCATGGATATCCGCTCCCTGCGCTACTTCGTCGAAGTGGTCGAGCAAGCCAGTTTTACGCGCGCGGCCGCCAGGCTGCACGTGACGCAGCCCACCGTCAGCAAGATGGTGCAACAGCTGGAGCAATCGCTGGACCTGGCCCTGCTGGACCGCGCGGGCAAGCGTTTTACGCTGACGGACGCGGGCAAGGTGGTGCTGTCGCGCGCGCATGAACTGCTGGCCCTGCACGCGGAACTGAAGGTGGAATTGCGCGACCTGCAACACCTGGAGCGGGGAGAATTGCGGGTCGGCGTGTCGCCGCAGACGCACTCGACCCTGGCGCCATGGCTGGCCGAATACCACCAGCGCTATCCGGGCATCGAACTGAAAATGTATGAAAGCGGCACGCAGGCGATCGAACGCGACTTGCGCACCGGCACGGTGGAGCTGGGCACCATGCTCGACTATCCGGGCAACGCCGCCACCTGGCAGGATTTCGAAGCCTTGCCCCTCGTGCGCTCGCCGCTGTGCTTGCTGGCGGCGCCCGGCTCGCCGTGGCAAGGCCGCTCGTCCGTGGCCCTGGCCGAGCTGGCCGACAGCCCCTTCATCTTCTATGGCGCCGCGTTTGCCCTCAACGACATCGTGCAGGATGCCTGCCAGCGGGCCGGTTTCGCGCCGCGCATCACGGGCCGCAGCGGCCAGTGGGACTTTATTGCCTCGCTGGTGCGGCTGGGCGTGGGCATCTGCCTGCTGCCGAAGATGTATTGCGACACCTTGGAACCGGCGCAATTTGACGTCATCCCCCTGGACGGCCCGCCCGTGGAGTGGAATTTGATGCTGGCCTGGCGCCGGGGCGGGCGGCTGTCGTTCGCGGCGCGCGCCTGGCTGGAGCTCGTCAGGGCGCGCATGGCGGACGCGGCACGTTTACAATAGGCGCTCGCCAACTTCCGCCCGACCCGATGAACATCAACGTCAATACCAGACTTAAACGCACGGCCGGCTCATTGCTGCTGGGATTGTTATGCACCGTGGGCCTGATGAGCGAAATGGGCTACGCCCAGGCCGCCTTGCCCGTGTATGGTTATTTCGTCAAGAACACCTATCCGCACGACCCCCAGGCGTTCACGCAAGGCTTGCTGTTCAAGGATGGCCATCTGTATGAAAGCACGGGCCAGAATGGCCAGTCCTCCTTGCGCAAGGTGGAATTGACGACGGGCAAGGTGCTGCAGAAAAGCATGCTCGACAAGAATGTGTTTGGCGAAGGCATCACGGATGTGGGCGATGAGCTCCTGGGCCTGACGTGGATTTCGCAGACGGGCTATGTCTTCGACGTGAAGACCTTCAAATTGAAACGTAAATTCAGCTACCCGGGCGAAGGCTGGGGCCTGGCCAGCGACAATCAATTTGTCTACATGAGCGACGGCACGTCGGCCATCCGCGTGCTCAATCCGAAAACCCTGAAGGAAGTGCGCCGCTTCGAAGTGAAAGCCGAAGGGCGGCCCATCGACCGGCTGAACGAGCTGGAAATGGTCGACGGGCAACTGTTCGCCAATGTGTGGGGCGCGGACGTGATCGCCCGCATCGATCCCGCCAGCGGCAAGGTCGTGGGCTGGATCGACCTGACGGGCTTGCTGCCGCCCGAGCAGCGGGGCACGGCCAATCCCGATGCCGTGCTCAACGGCATCGCCTGGGATGGGCGCGGCAAGCGTTTGTTTGTCACGGGCAAACTGTGGCCCAAGCTGTTCGAAATCGAGCTGATCGAAATCCAGCGCCGTTGATGTTGGCTATCGGACAGTGTTGCTGGCGATGAATCGTTTATGATGGCGACCCTTCGCCCAGTGCGACCTTTACAGGATGCCATGCTGTTCTTTTCTTTACACCGCCTGGCGGCCGCAGCCATCCTGGCCGCCGCCATCGTACCCGCCGCGCAGGCGCAAGCGCCATACCTGCCGGTGATGCAGCAATACGGCGACTTTGTCGTCACGCGCGACCGCCACGCCCCGCTCGTTACCTTGACTTTCCGCAAGCACGGCTACTGGCCCGGCGGCGCGCGCGAAGTGGTGGAGGTGCGCCCGCTAAAAGCGACGCGCGAGGGCCAGCCCATGCTGCTGGCATTCACCAAGGGCTATACGGGCCAGGGCACCATCCTCATCGGCGTGCAGAATGGTGAACCGCTGATGCGCCCCATCAGTCCCTTGCAGCGCGACAGCATGGTGCGCACGGAGCGCGACCCCGAATGGGGCGTGCCGCAGCCGGGCCGTCCCGAGATGCTGCTGTTTGCCCGCGACGGCCGCGCGCTCGACACGGGCACGGGCGAGCTGCTGTGGTTTGACGTGGCTGGCGGCGTCACCGGCGATTACGCGTCCGCCATGCTGGTCTCCGTCTCGCCCGACGGGCGGCGCGGCGCCTATCTGACGAATACGCTGACGAATGCGCTGACGAAGGTGGGGATCATCGTCGCCACGCGCGACGACGGCGTGGCCGGCGTGCTGGCCTTGCCGTCCGACACGTATCAACGATGGCTGAAACCCTTGTCGCAGGCCGCTTCCGCGCAGGCGGGCGCCGCCATCAAGGCGCGCCAGGGCCGCACGGATAGCAACCGCATCCGGCGCGAGCTGGAACTGGCCTGGTTCGGCCAGCAATTTCAATGGAAACAAGGCAAGGGCGGCTGGCAAGTGACGGGCTTGGGCCTCAGTTCCGCGCCGCCGGAAGGAAAACAGCCATGAGCTACCCTCAATTCATCGCCGGCTGCCTCGCCGCAGTCTTGCTGGCCGGCTGCGTGCACAGCGAGATCGCCCCCAGGGATTATCTGGCACAAGACATCGACAAGAGCCAGGCCCTGGTGGAAGTGGACGTCGTCTTCGGGCAAGCGCCCGACGACAAGCTGACGTCGCGCATGACAGCGCGCAACAGCGTGGAATACGCAGGTGCGCCGCATATCGTCGTGCCGTTCTACCAGAAGGGCCTGGGCTTCGACCAGGGTTTCGCGGGCACCTACATGTTTGCCGTGCCTTATCCGATCGCCAAGGTGGAAACGGCCACGGCCAGCAGCCGCGTCTTCGGACAGAAACTCGAGGGCCAGCAGCCGGGCAGTCCGCGCTATCGTTTCCGCGTGCCGGGCAAGGTGCAGTGGAACAGCAATGAAACCTTCATGCTGAGCTTTGCGCGCAAGGGCCGCCGCGAAGAAATCACTTTCCGCTTCAGCAATGAGCAAAGCTGCCCGTCCGCCTTCCTGGCCACCACGCCACTGTATGGCTTTCCCATCAAGGTTGTCGCCACGTTCAAGGGCAATCAAGGCTGCCTGAAAGTGTGCGACAGCCGCGACCAGTGGCCCGGCTTTTGCGCCTTCCAGCCGCCGCCGGCCGCTTGACTATCATCATGCAAGCGACGCGCCGGCCATGGCCGGTGCGCTGCTTATACACGCGCGCGTTTCGTCGATTCTATTCAATTGTCATCGAATGACAGCCTGAAACGGTTATTTTCATGGTGCAAGGCCGGCTGCATAGGCGCAGTTCAATGCGTCGGCCGGCATATAAATATTGCCGCAAAAATATCTTTCTCAGGCGTATGATTTCCGTGCCGTGAGCAGCGCACGCAGATGGCGCAGCCCGGCCCGATATCCGAGACGCATCGTTCCTGTGGAGAGACAGAATGAAAATGCCCGTTTTAGGAAGCACCCAGGCCGCCATCAGCAACCGTCCGCTCGACATGCTGGACACCGATACGGCGGCAGTGCGCGCCATCGCCCAGGCAGCCGTCAGCGTGGAACTGTTCACCATTCCCCTATACATGGCCACCATGTATTCGATCCAGGGCACGCACCAGATCAACTCGCAAGGCATCAGCTACTACGAAGGCCGCCAGTGGCCGGGCATGGGCACCACGGCCCGGCCCGAACTGAAGGAGCAGAAGGCCTTCAATATCATCTTCAGCGTCTTCATCCAGGAGATGCTGCACCTGCAGATGGCGGCCAACCTGGCCACGGCCATCGGCACGGCGCCATGCTTCACGGGGTCGGAGCTGCAGTCGCAGGACCACGGCTGGACTTGCTACGGCAAGGATTGCACGGTGATCCCGCACATCGTCGACTTGCAGGACACGGCCGGCTACCGCCATGTGCGCGTCAACCTGGAAGAGCTGAACGATAACCAGTGCGACCTGTTCCTCGCCATCGAGCAGCCGGAACAGCAGGCGCGCGCCCAGCTGGCGAAGTTTGACGCGCACAACCACACCAAATATTTCCCCGAGGTACCGTTCGTGGGCTGGACGCCGGGCAAGCACGTGCATGATCTACCCCAGTTCGGTACCATCGGCTACATGTATGAGTGCTATGCGCGCTATATCAGCATCGCATACACGGATGGCCAGACCTTGTGGCAAAAACTGTTCGTCAACGGCTCGGTGCAGCAGGACATGTTCAACAGCCAGGTGCCGGGCCACGCCAAGGCGGAGTTTCCCAAGTTCGACACCTGCTTCGGCCCGCAGGACCAGGATGGCGGCCAGACGGGCTCGTTCAACAAGGCCATCGACATGATGGCGGCCATCACGGACCAGGGCGAGGGCAGCGACACGGCCATCCAGCGCTACCGCCGTGACGCAGGGCAGCGCCTGATGGCCGTGCAGCCCGACTACCGCGAAGACCTGGCCGCGTTGAAGTGCGATTACCCGTCGTACGCGAACAATGGCAAGGACGCCGAATCGCGCGATGCGGCCGCGCGCCACGACAGCGCCCCGTTCGATCACTACGAGCGTTTCGGTCAGGTCAAGGCCATGCTGCCAGTGCAGACCTGGGCCGGCTGGCATAAGGAAGGCGGGCGCTGGAGCGAAGCCATGCTGACCAACGAGCGCTACAACCCGGCCACCGCGCCGAAGAACATCCCCGCGCCCGCTGCCGTGGCGGGTGCCCTGAACCGCCTGAAGGATACCAGCGGCACATTGGGGATGCTGAGCACGGTGGCCACGGGCGCCATCTATGGCATCACTTCCGTGCTGGACAAGTACTGGCTGAACCAGCAACTGGAATTCCCGTATCCGTCGATGGTGGGCGCGGGCGACCGCATGGCCATTTGCTGGGCCGTGCTGGGCCAGGCGCCGAACCTGGCGACGGGCGTGCCGCTGGCCGAGAAAGGCGTGCTGTACCACGCCTGCCAGGGCATGCATCTGGAGGGCGAGGCCTCGTCCACCTGCGCCGCGCTGGCCGTCTACCATACGTGCCGCGGCTCCAACGGCTGCCACGCCCAGGGCGGCTGCGGCTTTGCCCAGGCCGACACGGGCGGCTCGTCCTGCGGCCATTCGGTCAAGGCTGCCGCGGCGCCTGGCAGCGAGTGCTACGTGCCGCCACCGCCGCCGCAGGACGATAAAGTCTACAGCGCGCCCAGCGACAACAAATGCGGCGGCTTCGGCGGCTGCGCCGTGCCGATTTCGGCCTCGCAGCTGTATCCGAACACCACGAAGAAGGACCCGCCCGAACCCGCCACCATGACCTTGTACGATTTCGGTCCCGCGCCCGAGCACCGCAGCATTCCGCTGGGCCAGACCATGCGCTTTGCGCTCGGCGACAATGTCTACGACAAGGCCTGGGAAGCCTACGGCAAGGTGATGGCCGCGCGCGGCACGCCGGTGGGCGCGCCGCCGGCGCCCACCGACCTGCGCCTGGCCTTGCCGCCGTCGACCTGATGCGGGGCATCCTGCACGAGGCGCGGCCGCGCCTGGGCCTGCCGAATCTTGGCCTGGGCGTGGGGCTGCGCCCGCCCCATTACGCGCACATCCTGGAACACGGTCCGCAGGTGGACTGGTTCGAGATCATCAGCGAGAATTTCATCGACAACCACGGCTATGCGCGCCACGTGCTCGAGCAGGTGGCGGCGCAGGTGCCCATCGTCATGCATGGCGTGTCGCTGTCGATCGGCAGCAGCGATCCCTTGAGCCTGGCCTACCTGCGCAAGCTGCGCCAGCTGGCCGCCGAGATCCGCCCCGCGTGGATTTCCGACCATTTGTGCTGGACGGGCGCCGCCTCGCTCAACAGCCACGACTTGCTGCCCTTGCCGCTGGACGAGGCCAGCCTGCGCCATGTGGCGGGCAGAGTGCGGCAAGTGCAGGAATTCCTGGGCCGCCCCCTGATCCTGGAAAACCCCAGCACCTACGTGGAGTTTGCCCAGTCCAGCATGCCGGAATGGGAATTCCTGGGCCGCCTGGCGGTGGACACGGGCTGCGGACTCTTGCTCGACGTTAATAATGTCCACGTCAGCGCGCATAACCATGGTTATGACGCGGCCGCCTACATCCGCCAGTTGCCGCACGCGCACATCGTGCAAATTCACCTGGCCGGGCCCACCGTCTGCGGCGCCATGCTGATCGACACCCACGACGCCCCCGTGCCGGCCGCCGTCTGGCGCCTGTACGCGCTGGCGCAGCAACTGACGGGGGGCGTGTCGGCCCTGCTGGAATGGGATGCGGACATTCCGGCGTACCCGCAGCTGCTGGCCGAGCTCGACAAGGCGCGCGCGGCCGGGCGGGGAGAGTTTTCCGATGCCGTACCAGCCACGGCCACGGCCACGGCGAGCCTGGCCGCCGTCTCGGCGCCGCTGGGCTTTCACCTGGAGGCCGCCCATGCCCCGTAGCGCCGACGGCGACGCGCGCGCGGACGCACCGCTGGCGCAATTGCAATCGTGGTTCCTGACGGCCATGACGGCGCCGGGCGGTGCGGCGCGCGGCGCGCAGTTGGCCAGCGAGCGCCACGGTTTGACGCAGGAGCAAGTGTTGAAGCGGGCGCGGGGCGGGCCGGCGCCGCTGCACATCCATGCGGACGGCTACGTGCAGCGTCTGCTCGAATGCCTGCAGGCCGACTATCCTGTCTTGCGCAAGGTCATGGGCGACGAGCTGTTCGCCTTCTTTGCCCGCGCCTATGTCTGGCGCCACCCGTCCGCTTCCCCGACCTTGTATGACCTGGGCGGCGGCTTTGCCGATTTTCTCGCCGCCAGCCAGGGTGCCGCCGGCGCGCAGGGGGACGTCTTGCGCTTTCCCGTCGAACTGGCGCGGCTGGAGCGGGCGCGCAGCGAGGCGGGCAGGGCGCCGGGGCTGGAAAAACTGGCGCAGCCCGTCCTGCCTTCCGGTCTGGACTTGCTTTTGGGAAATGCGCCGGCCTGGCGCCTGACGCCGTGCACGCGGCTGCTGGCCCTGTCATTTCCCTTGTGTGAATTCTGGCAACAGGTGCAGGGCGCGCCGGACGCCGCCGTGCCGGCCCAGCCGCAGGCCGGTCCCGCCTTTGTGGCCATTTCGCGCATGCATTACCAGCTTGCCATGCAAGAGCTGCAGCCGTGGCAATTTGACTGCCTGCAGGCGCTGGCCGGCGGCGCGCCGCTGGCGCAGTGCGCGCAGCAGGCGGCACGGTCCAGCGGCAGGGCGCCGGACGAGGTGCTGGCCGACGCCATGCTGTGGCTGCCCATGGCGGCCGCGGCCGGGCTGGTCACCAGCGCTGCCTGAGCGGAAAGCGGCGGACGCAAAAAAGGCCGATGAAAATCGGCCTCGATGACAACTGCAGGTGTTGCTTAGCGGTAAAACGCTTCGACTTTGCCCTTCAGCTTGATCTGCAGCGGACGGCCGCGGCGGTCGAGGGACTTGGTGGAAGCGACCTTGATCCAGCGTTCGCTGATGCAATATTCTTCCACGTCAAGACGTTCCTTGTCGTTGAAGCGGATGCCGACGTCGTTCTCGAACACGGCTGCAACGTGGTAAGGGCTGCTCGGGTCGATCGACAGGCGATCGGGCAATGGGGGTAAGGTAGTGGTATCGTTCATGGGCGTAATTATCGCCCAGAATGCCGATCCAGACAACGGCCTTTCGCACGCCGTCTATCTAGATGGACGCGAAATGGCGGGCGCGGCCGTGTGCGTGGATGGCGGCGGCGGTGATGATGAACTGTGCGGCATTCCCGTCGGGTCGGCCAGCTGGATGACCGTGCCGTGCTGCCAGGCGTCGGCACCGGCAACGATGGCGGGCGCGGCGATGTCGGTTCGCTGGCGGCGTTTTTCGGCCGAATCGATGCCGAAGCGGTGGTCGCGCGCGGCGACCATGGCGGCATCGGCCTGGCCGTCGGCTGTAAAGCCCATCATTAGTTGCGGCACGCCCAGCGGCAAGGTCTTGTGCAGATCCGTGTGCCAGGTATGCCAGGTCTTGCCGTAGGTGCCCACCAGCTTTTGCATCAGCGCCTTTTCCGCCACGGCAGGTATGCCGGGCGCGATCAGCTGGCCCGACTTCACTTCATGCACATGGCTGTGCCACAGCGCTTTTTCCGCCGCAGGCAAACCTTGGTACAGCCTGGCGCTGACGATGTATTCGACGCCCATCAGCTTGGCATCCTTGACGTTGCCGTCGTAAATCACGCATTGAATCAACTCTTCATTGACGATGGTGCAATAGTGGTGCGCCTCCATCTGACCGCGCAGATTGCCGTTGTAGAAATGAAAACCGTCGAGATAGGCATTGAGGGCCGCAATGGGCGGCCGGGCTTGCAGGGCGTCGGCGCCAGCATCGAGCACGCGCGTGGAGACCCCGGCTGGCGCGCCCGGGGCCTCCACGTTCGATGCCGTATTCCTGGCGCCGCAGGCGGCCAGGCCCATGCCCAGCCCGGCGCACAGCATGGCCTTCAGCGCTTTCATGTCGACCAGCAGCATCGGGCCGTGCCTGCGAAATCAGGATTTGTCGTCATTCTTGTGGCTTTGACGTCCCGCTTCCACGTGCTGCTCATGCGTGCCGCCGCGCGTGCCGGAGCCGGAACCCGATTGCTGGCTGCCGCCACCGCTCTTGCCCTGGCCCGATTGCTGGCCCGACTGCTGCGAACCTTGTGAGCCTGATTGCTTGTCGGCGTCATTCTTGTGGCTTTGGCGGCCCGCCTCGACGTGCTGCTCGTGCGTGCCGCCCTGGGTACCGCCCGACGATTGGCGGCTGCCGGACTGTTTGTCCGACTGTTGGCTGCCCGATTGCTGTTTGTCCGATTGGCTGCCGGATTTGTCGTTGCTGTTCGAAGTCATGATCATGTCCCCTAAGGTTAGTCTGCGTCGTCATCCGCTCCAATATTGGGTTGGATGTTCCTGCCTGAGCTCCGGCGCCGTGCAGCACCGTTGAGACCATTCTCGTTGCAAGCGTCGGGCTTAACCATAGGGACACTCCTTGTCGCCACGTAGGAAAACTCCGGCGTAGCTGACAACCATTTCTACATTTGCATTGTTTACAAGTGCCCTGTTTCCTGCGGCGGCCTGTCCCAGTCGTCATGCCAGCCATCGACAAAGGTGACGGGCACCCGGGCCAGCTCGGCCGCCGCCGCATCGTCGAGGCAGTTCACGCCGATGCCGACAAACGGGCCGCTGCGGGGCGAATCGCCGTAGCCAAACGGACGTACGCCGCAGTGGCGGCAAAAATAGTGGCGTTCGCGGCCG
This sequence comes from Janthinobacterium sp. FW305-128, assembly GCF_020858135.1. Taxonomy (NCBI): domain Bacteria; kingdom Pseudomonadati; phylum Pseudomonadota; class Betaproteobacteria; order Burkholderiales; family Oxalobacteraceae; genus Janthinobacterium; species Janthinobacterium sp. FW305-128. Next base: position 368,166 of record NZ_JACYMK010000002.1, read on the forward strand.
GCGCCGAAGCGGTATGCGCTCAAGTCGCCTTCGCCGGCCAGCAGCCGGAAGTCGGCGGGCGGCACCTGGCTGGCCCAGCAGCGGATTTTCAGGCAATAGGAACAGTTGCAGTGCAGGCTGGGGGCCGCCAGGTCGATCTCGGCCGCGAAGCGCACGGCGCCGCAGTGGCAGCTGCCATGGTAGGTTTTTTTCATCTGGCCCACTCTACAGGGTGGCTGTACTGTCATGCAACTGCTGGAATTGCGACAGCTGCTGCTGCATCAGCCGCGCATACTGGCCGCCCGCGCGCAGCAGCTCGGCGTGCGTGCCTTGCTGGCAAATCCGGCCCTTGTCCATGACGATGATGCGGTCGGCCTTGACGATGGTGGAAAAGCGGTGGGCGATGATGATGGTGGTACGCCCTTGCATCAGCGCATCGAGGGCACGCTGCACCAGCTGTTCGCTGGCCGCGTCGAGCGCGCTGGTGGCCTCGTCCAGAATCAGGATTTTCGGCGCGCGCAGGATGGCGCGGGCAATCGCGATGCGCTGCTTCTGTCCGCCCGATAATTGCACGCCCCGTTCGCCCACGAGGGTGTCGTAGCCGTCCGGAAAGGCCGCGATAAAATCGTGCGCGTGCGCCAGGCGCGCTGCCGCCACCATCGCTTCGCGCGCCACGACCCGGTCCGGCACGGCAAAGGCGATATTGTCGGCGATGCTGCCGGAAAACAGGGCCGGCTCCTGCTCCACCACGGCCATCTGGCGCCGCAACTGCGTCACGCCCAGCACCTGCGCGTCGATGCCGTCGAATTGCAGGCTGCCCGCGTCCATCTTGTAGTGGCCCAGCACCAGGCTGGCGATGGTGGACTTGCCCGCGCCCGAGGCGCCGACGAGGGCGATCTTTTCGCCCGCGCGGATGGACAGGCTGACACCGTCGAGGGCCGCGACCTGTACGCGCTCGGGATACGCAAAACGCACGTCGCGCAGCGCGATGTGGCCCGCCAGCGGCGGCTGCGGCGGCGCCTCGGGCACGGCACGGTGGCTGCGCAGGATCTCGAAGATGCGGTCGGTCGAGCCCATGGTGCGCATCCAGGTGTTCCAGAACTCGCTGATGGAGCCGGCCGTGTCCGTCACCATGCTGGCATAGATGACAAAGGCCGTCAGCTCGCCCACGCTCAGGCGGCCCTGGCCGATCAGGTGGGCGCCGAAGCACAGGGTGGTCAGCAGGGCAACAAAAGCGAGCAGCCCCTGCGCGCCCTGAAACACGGCCAGCAGCCGCGTACCGGCCAGCGACACCTCCAGCAGCTCCCGCATGGCTTGCGCGTAACGGGCCATGGCGCCGCCTTGCTGGTTGAACGCCTGCACCAGGCGCGCATGGGCAAAATATTCCTGCGCCACCTTGCCGCTGGCGGCCAGGGTGGCCGAAATGGCCCGCGCGCGCTGCCGGTAATTGCTGCCGGATAACTTGCCGAGATAGAGGCTGATGGGAATGAACAAGGCCAGCGGCAGGCTCAGCATGGGCGACAGCTGCAGCAGCATGGCGATGCCGCCCAAAAACACGCACAGCGAGCGCAGGGCGTTGGCCGCGCCGATGGTCAGGCTTTCATGCAGGGCCGACACGTCGGACGTGAGCCGGCTGTTCAGCTCGCCGCCATGGTGCTTGTCGAAGAAGGCGATGGGCTGGTTGATCACCACGTCGAACAGGCGCCGGCGCACGCCCATGACAACCATGTGGCCGCTCGATTGCAGCAGGTAGAAGCGCGCGGCCGAAGCCAGCGCATACAGCACGCTGAAGGCCAGCATGGCGGCGACCATGCCCGGCGTGACGCCGTGCCGGGTGAGGGCGGTCACGTTGTCGATGAAATACGCGATGGCTTGCGGAAAGGCCAGCTGCGCGCCCACGGTAAGGGCCATGCACAGCAGGCCGGCGGCAATGCGCCAGCGCACGGGGTACAGCAGGCGCAGGCGTTCAAAATGCGGGCCGAAGTTGATATTGCTCATGCGGCGCGCTCCTGTGACGGTTCGGCGTTCAATTGTCCGACGAGGGCCAGCCAGTCTGCGTCGCCGATCAGGCCGGCCGCTTCCACGCGTCCCTGGTGATTGACAAAGACATAGGACGGCGAGCTCATTTGGGGATTGACGCGCCGGTAGTCGCGCAGGCTGACGCGTGCCGCCGCCGCCCGCAAGGGGCCGTCGGGCAGAAAGGCGCGCAGGCGGCGCGGCGCTTCCTCGCTGAGCAGCCACACGGCCAGGCCCGCATTGCGCGCCAACGGCAGCAGCCGTTCGATGCCGGCCAGCTTATCCGCGCATTTCGGGCAGCGGCTGGCGAGGAACAGCAGCACGGCCGCCTGGCCGGGGGCGCCCGGCTGGAAACGCGCGCCGCCAGCCAGCGGGCGGGCTTGCACGGCAGGCAGGGGCTCGCCCGGCGCCAGCGCCGTGGGCGCCAGCCTTTCGCGGCGGCTGGCGCGCAGCACGGCCAGAGTCAGCCAGAGATTGCCGGCGATGGCAAACGCCAGCACCGCCAGCACCAGTTGCAAGGTCGTGGCATCCATCAGCCGGCCTTTGCCAGGGTGGCGATGTCGTGCAGGGAAATGATGGCCACGCAGGCGATGGCCGCCAAGCCGGCCGCCAATACAGTGGTGGCGACGGGCAAGGCCGCATCTTGCGCCAGCGCACAGTAGCTGCCGTTGATGCCCACCGCCAGCGCGTTGCGCAGCAAGTCGTACTGCGAGACGGGTCGCGCCGCTTCGCCGAAGCAACTGCAGCGCACCACGCTGTGCGTGAAGTAGCGCCAGGCCAGCACGCCGGTGAGAGCGCTTAACAGCAAGAGCGACAGCAGCATCGGCAGCCGGGCGCCGCCGGCCAGCAGCCAGCCGGCCAGCAGCAGTTCTGCCGCCACCAGGGCCGGCGCGGCGCCTGTGGCTGCGGCGGGCGGCAGGCCGAACGAGTCGGTCAGGTTGCCGCGAAATTCCCCGTAGCTGCGCAGCTTGCCCACGCTGGCCGCCAGCAGCAGCAAGGCGATGCAGCAGCGCGCGATATCAGACAGCAATGCCGTCAGCATGCTGCCCCCGTTTGCGCGGTCCACAGCGGTGCGAAGCCGCCCGGACGCTGGCGCCGCAGCTGCACGCCGTCGCGCGAGGCCAGCAGCGCATCGTTCCACGGTTCGTCGGGGGCGCTGCGCAGGGCGCCGCCTATGTGCGCCTGCAACTGGGTCGAGATGGCCCAGCCCAGCCGTTCAGCCTGGGCATCGCGCGCCATGTTCAAGCCCAGCCGGGCCAGCTCTTCGCGCGTCAAGGCATAGTTATGCGAGTGGTATCCGGTCACCAATTGCGCGACGATGGCGCGCCGCGCCTCTTGCGTGGCATCGGGCAATTGCCAGGCCAGCAATTCCTCGCCGATTTGCGCCAGTTCCAGCGTGGTGCGGTAAAAGGCCGTCAGGGACGGGGGAAAGATGCTGCCGCACAGCAGGGACAAGGATTGCTGGCGCGCTTCGCCGGCATCGACGCCGAACCACTGCTGCGCCATGTCGCCGAAGACCTTGATGTCCAGGCTGGAAATGGCGCCGCCGTCCACGCCGTCGAGCTGCGGGTCGATGGGCGAGAACAGGGCCAGGTCGCCGGCGATGATTTCATCGGCGCCCAGGGCCAGCAGGGTAGCGGCCGACTGGCAGTGGAAGGGCACGATAAAGCTCAGGTGGCGCGCATGCTGGCGCAGCAGCAGGGCGATGCGGCGCGCCGCGTTGACGATGCCGCCCCGTCCGTGCAGCACCACGTCGAGGCGCGCCATGGGGCCGATGCCCTGGCACATTTCGTAGAGGGCGGGCAACAGCTCCATGTCCAGGTGCGAGGCGGCCAGGACGATGGCGCGGCTGTCGCGCGCCTGCTCCAGTGCGCGCAGCTGCGAAGGCAGCAGGGTCAGGTCCGGCTGTGGCATAACGCTCCTTCGATCAGGATATCGGCGACGCTTTCCAGCAGGGGCAAGGCGGGCACCAGTTGTTGCACATATAAAAATTGACCAACAGGATTGTTTTCCAGGAAAACATACTCACCCTCGGGCGTGACGATCAGGTCCAGCGCGCCGTACTCGAGGCCATAGCTGTGCACGAAAGCGAGGCAGCGCTCGTGTATGTCGTCCGGCAAGGTCGCCGCTTCGTAGCGGATGGGCGCCGACATGTCGCGCGAATCGATGGCCGTGCGCGCATCGTCCTGCGAATACAGGCGGGCGGCAAACAGCTGCTTGCCGATCACGGTGATCCGTAGTTCATATTGCTTGGCGATATATTCCTGGAACTGGCAGCTCAGTTCGCTGACGGCGTCCAGGCTGTCGAGCATGGCATCGTCGACGACGGTGGTGCCTATGCCGCCGCTGACCCTGTCTGCATCCCCGACCGTTTCGGCCGCCAGGGTGGGTGTGGACATGCTCTTGAAAATGATGGGTCCGCCGACGGCGGCGCGGAAAGCGCGCACGTCGTCGGGCACGTTGCTGATCACGGTGGCGGGCACGCGAAAGCCCATGCGTGCAGCCCGTGCCAGCTGCTCGCCTTTCCATTGGGCGCCGCGCAGGGCCAGCGGATGGCTGAGCCAGTAGCAATCGAGGCTGTACAGCACGCTGAAGATGGCCTGTTCCGTTTCCAGCCGGGCGTAGGCGCGTTCCTGCGGCGTCAGGTCGGCGCTGGCATAGGCGTAGTCGGCCGCCTTGCGCAGCCAGACGGCGCCTACCTGGCGCAGGTCCAGCCAGTCGCCGTCGGGCAGGCGGCGCAGCCGCGCGCTGGCCTGGCCGCCCAGCATGCGCTGGCACAGCTGGTAATCGCGGGGAAAGGCGTCGAGATCGATACGGAAGGGGGCATGACCGCGGTCGGCGAGAATCGATGCCACCAGGTCGGCGTGCAGGTCGCCGCTATGGCTGATAATCAAAACCTTTTTATGCATGTCGGAGAGCCTGCAGTAGCGGAAAATCGGGAAGATGAAAAAGCCTTGCCGCGGCAAGGCTTTCAGTTGGCGCAACGATCAGCAGAATTCTCCGCCGTCACTCGAGCCGACGCGCGAATAACGGTATTGTTCCTCGCTGTCGACCGCCGTGCAGCCGGCCACGGCGACACCGTCGCGTACTTTCCAGGGCGCAGGACGCGCCGGTTTTTCCTCTTCCTTTTTTTTCGCCAGTTTGAATGCGAACAGCTTGGTTTTATCGTGCATGAGATCCTCTGTTAATGGTTATGTTTCGATTTTTACCGATAACTGCTTTAAAGAATGGCATCTCCAATTGAGAGGGGTTCATATATTCATTGCGCGCGGAAAATCCGCGCCGCACGGCGCCGGTTTGAATATGGGGAATATATGCAACCCCGCGCCGGGCGGGGTTATGGCGTGCCGGAAATCAGCAATACTGGCCGCTGTCGTTCGGCTTGAGACGCGAAGAGTCGCGATATTGATCATTGGTGCCGACGGCGGTGCAGCCGGCCACGGCGACGCCGTCGCGCACTTTCCAGGCGGTGGCGGGCGCCGCCTGTTTTTGTACCTGTTTTTCAGCCAGTTTGAATGCGAACAATTTGGATTGGTTTTGCATTGTACTATCCTCTTGTGATGGTTAAGTACTGCTTGCGCTGTGTGCCATGGTATATGGCCATTCGATATTAGCGCCGGAATAAATAAGCGTCAATTGGAAATCAACCGTATTCGCGATTATATGTCCGAGATACTCACCAAATATCACGCCGGCCATTTATGTTATTGCAGTGCGATAAATAATAAAGGCGGTGTTTTAAATGATCGGCAAGCCGTTTGATTATGGATGGCAAACGGATCGACTATGCGCCCGGCCACGCACTATAATGGCGCCTGTTGAATGGAGAAGGCGGGAGTCGCTATATGGAAATGACAGTTACTGACAGCCTGCGAGAGCTGGCGTACGCGCAGGCCGCAGCGTTCGTGCAGACGCTGAACGGGCGCGATCCTGTTGCGCTGCAACGCGACTGGGGTCTGTCGCCGGCCGTGGCCGCGGAGATCGTCGACATGCTCGACAGCTACTTTGCGGCCAACGAGGCGCTGTCCCTGACGCCGCTGGCGCACGCCTTTGTGCCGGGCAAGGGCGGCCGGCCCGGCGTCGATGTGTACGCCACCGGCGACGGCCCGTTGGGCCTGGAATGCCTGTTGCTGGCCGACGGCAAGCCGGGCGAAGCGATTTTGCACCTGGAAATGTCCGGCCACGATGGCGCGCTGCGCCTCCATTACCGCTACATCGGATCCTGAGAGCACCATGACTGAACTGATCAGCGAAACACAGCAACGCATCTGCGACAAATTCGGCTTGCCGGCGCAGGCGCCCGAACCCATGGTGGCCCTGGCCATCGGCAGCCTGGCGCAGTCGCCCATCTACGGCACCCGCATCGTGCTGCCGGAAAACGGCACCATCAGCTGGTTCATCCACTGCGGCGAACACGACGACGCCAGCGGCTTTTACCAGCCGCTGCATGCGGAGCACCTGCACGAGATGCTGCCGCAGGTGGTCGATTACCTGGCCTTGCCCAGCGGCGTCAAGTTCATTCTCGACCGGCAAGGGTATGAAGATGTGTGGCTGGAAGAGTAACTTTCTAATCGGCAAGATTGTCGTTGACGTTGACAAATAGGTATGGGATGCTGCGGTTCCGTTTTCAACTGTCGAAAGCCGCATCTTGAAGCCACGCCTCCCATCCGTCCTGCTCGTCATGGCGCTTGCCGCCGTGGCAGCTCCCGTCACCTCGATCGCCACTGCCGCCCCCGCCAACTCATCGCAGGCATCGCGCGCGGAACAGGAAATTGCCGCCTTTGTGCGCAGCGAAATGCGGGAGCGCCAGATTCCCGGGCTGCAACTGGCCGTGATCCGGCACGGCAAGGTCCTGCTAAAGCGCAATTTCGGCCTGGCCAGCCTGCAATATCAGGTGCCCGTGACGGACGCCAGCCTGTTTTCCATCAACTCGGCCACCAAGGCGTTTGCGGGCGTGGCCGTGATGCAGCTGGTGCAGGAGGGCAAGATCGACCTGGCCGCGCCCATCGGCCAATACCTGACGGGGCTGCCTGCAGCCTGGCAAGCCGTGACGGTAACGCAATTGCTCAACCATACCTCGGGCTTGCCCGACGTGCTCGACCAGCGCAGCGGCAAGCTGGTGGGGCCGCAACCGGACGACGCCGCTGCGGCGTGGAGCGCCGTGCAGGCGCTGCCCGTGGAAGCCCCGCCAGGCCAGCGCTACCGCTACAACCAGACCAATTACGTTTTGCTGGCGCAATTGATCGAGCGCCAGAGCGGCCAGCCCTTTACCGACTTCATCCGGCACCGGCAGTTCGACGTGGCGGGCATGCCGCACAGCGGCTTTGGCGATGCGAAGGACGTGGTCGTGGGCAAGGCCAGTTCCTACGTGCTGGACCGGGGCGGCAACGGCTACCGCAACGTGATCGAGGACTTTCCCGTCTTCATGCGCGCCGGGGCCGGCATCAACAGCAATGCGGGCGAACTGGCCAACTGGCTCATCGCGCTGCAGTCGGGGCGCTTGCTGGCGCCCGCCAGTGTGGAACGGCTGTGGCAGCCGACCAGTTTGAATGACGGCAAGCCGGCGCCGTGGGCGCTGGGCTGGCCCACCATCGGCCGCGATGGCCACCGCGCCGTGGCCGGCATCGGCGGCGGCCGCTCGGCCTTCTATGTGTATCCCGACGATGGCCTGGCCGTCATTATCCTGAGCAACCTGGCTGGCGGCCAGCCGGAACAGCTGATCGATACCATTGCCGGCTTTTACCTTCCCGCCCTGCGCCAGCAGCGGGGCGGCGCGTATGCCGCGCATCTATTGCGCAACAAGGCGGCCGGCACGGGCTTTGAAGGGCTGGAGCAGAAACTGGCGGCCATCCGGCGCCAGCATGGGCTGCCTGCACCCGCCGACGACGACCTGAATGCCTGGGGCTACCGCTTGCTGGGCCGGCAGCAGCCGAAACAGGCGGTGGCCGTCTTCCAGCTGGGTGTGCAGCTGTATCCGCAAGGGGCGAATGGCCACGACAGCCTGGCCGAAGCGTATGAGGCCGATGGCGCCACGGCGCTGGCCGTCACGCATTACCGCCGTTCGCTGGAGCTGGACCCGGGCAACACGCATGCCGTGGCGCGTTTGCGCGTGCTTTCCCCGGATTAGCGCGCCGCCGCGGCCTGGCCGTGCTCGGACCCATGCATGGCCAGGTAGGCCGTCAGGTTGTCGTCGGCGATGCCCAGGGCGCGCAAGACTTCCTTGGTGAAGGTGACGGGCGCCGTGCCGGGCGCCGTGATGATGCGCTGGTCGGCAACGGCCCACGGTACGTCCTGGTACAGGGCGGCGCCAGCATAGCCCGTTTCCAGCAAGTTGCCCGCGCTGTTGGACGTATGGCGCACGGTGTCGAGCACGCCCGCCTGCGCCAGCACGCGCGTGCCGTCGCAAATGCCGGCCAGCACCACGCCCTTGTCGCGCGCCGCGCGCAGCAGGGGTCCCAGGTCGGGCGCCTTGCCGCTTTGCCAGTGGCTGCCGCCGCACACCATCAGCAAATCGAGTTCCTCGAGCACGATATCTTCCAGCGCCAGCTGCGGCGTGACCAGCATGCCGCCGGACGATGTGACGGGCAAGCCGCCCGGCGTGGCGAACTGCGTGTAAAAACCGTAGTACAGGCGCGCCGTGGAATTGAGCAGGGCGGTTTCCCAATCGGCAAAGTTTTCGGTCAGTATGGTAATGGCACGTGTCATGAAAAGTCCTGTCGCAGGTGGAGATATCAATAGTACTGGCTGGCTGGCCAGCTGGTGCCGAAATCATAATAAAAAGCACTGACAATTTCTGTCAGTAGCATGCGTGAATCAGCAGGGCGCAGGAAACGATGGTACAAGTTGCAACAGACTGCGCTACAATCGCTGGCCCGTCCGCGCGGGCTTGTCCTTGTTCAATGCTTACTCTCCATCGCCTCCATGCTGATTCTGTTTTGCCGTGTCCTGTTCAGCATTGCTGGCCTGCTGATTTTCTTCCTCTTCGATCAGTTAAGCGCGAATGAATGCCTGAAATTGAGCGTCTTGCTGGCGGCCTTCCTGCTGGGCGTGGGCGGCGTGCTGCACGCATGGCGTGGCAGTTCCGGCGCGATCACCGTGCTGGTGCGCGTCGTCGTGCCCGTGTTTTACCTGGACGCCGCCGTAAAAGGCTTCTTGCGTGGCTATTTTGGCATGCGGCCCAATCCCAATGCCGTTTTACAGGCCATGTTTGCGACAGATCAAGCGGAAACGGGAGAATTTTTCCTGCATAACAGCGTCGCCCTGGCGCAAGCGGCTGGCTGGTTTGTGCTCGTGACGGCGGCCGTGCTGCTGGCCGACCGCCAGCTGCAGCGCTGGCAGGCGTCGCGCGCCGGTACCGGGCCGGGCTGGCCGCACAAAGCCTTTGCCGCCGGCATGGCCGTGTTTCTGGTGCTGCTGCACGTCAATACCACCATGCGGCGCGAAAATCCGGCATTGTTCTGGCCGCTGCGCTACCAGCAGTACAGCGCGCAGCTGGACGCGATGAAATCGATGCAGCATGCGCTGACGGCGGCCATGGCCGCGCCGCGCGACTGGAATGTGCGCTATGCGGGCGAGGAGGCGCGTACCGTCATCCTCGTGATCGGCGAGAGCACCAACCGCGCCTCGATGTCGCTGTACGGCTATCCGCGCGCGACCACGCCCCGGCTCGACGCCATGCGGGCTAAGCTGCTGGTATTCAATGACGTGATTTCGCCCGCGTCCAGCACGGTGGAATCGATGATGACCATGCTCACGCCGGCCGATATCGGCAACCCCGATGCGTGGATGGCCAAGCCGAATCTGCTGATGCTGGCCGAGGCGGCCGGCTACAAGACGTTCTGGGTCTCGAACCAGACGCGCAACGACGGCTGGATCGGGCTGCTGGCGGGAGAGGCCGATGAAAGCGACTTCATCAACTACGGCACCGGCCGTGGAGAAAACAATTTTGACGGCAACCTGTTCCAGCCATTCGCCCATGCGCTGCGCGACGCGGCGCCGAAAAAGCTCATCGTCGTGCACTTGCTGGGCGCGCATCCCAGCTATGACATGCGCTATCCCCGCCGCTTCGCCCATTTCGACCGGGCGCAGGACGCCGTCAGCGCGCAGATGGCCAGCCAGGGCAGGTCCAGCTGGATACGCAACCAGCGCGACGAATACGATAACGCCATCCGCTATGGCGATTACGTGCTGGGCACCCTGATCGGCATGGCGGAAACGGCCAAGACCGGCCGGGCCGCCTCCTTGCTGTTCGTCTCCGACCATGGGCAGGAAGTGGGCTACAGCCGCAATCACGCGGGCCATTCCGCGTCGGACAAGAGCGGCTATGAAATCCCCATGTTGATCTGGGATAACCAGCAAGCGCCGCAGTCGACGGCCGCGCGCGCCGCGCTGGAAAGCCGGCCGTATCAGACGGACAAGCTCGATGCGACCGTGCTGGGCTTGCTGAAGATCGAGACGCGCTATTACGCCGCGCATGACGATATCCTCAGCAGTGCCTTTACGCCCGTGCAGCGCTTCATGAATGGTTTGCAGTACCAGCGCGGTCCAGTGCTGGCCCGTTGAGCCGGCAATGAAAAGGCCCGGCGCCGCCGCGGGAAGCGGCGGGGCCGGGCCCCTGAATTTGCTGCGGATTTGCTCTCGATTACTTCTCGGCGAATGCGCGCTCGACAACGAAGTCGCCAGGCGTCGAGGTATTGCCTTCCTTGAAGCCACGCGCTTCCAGCATGTCTTTCAGGTCGCGCAGCATCTCGGAGCTGCCGCAAATCATCACGCGGTCTTCGACAGGATTGAGTTCCGGCACGCCCAGGTCTTTGGCCAGCTTGCCGTTCTCGATCAGTTCCGTGATGCGGCCCATGTTGCGGAAGTCTTCGCGCGTCACGGTCGGGTAGTAGCGCAGCTTGTCGCTGACCATTTCGCCCAGGAACTCATGCTTCGGCAGATGTTCTTCCAGCAAGTCGTGGTAAGCCAGTTCGTCGACCTGGCGCACGCCGTGCACGAGGATCAATTCGTCGAAGCGTTCGTAGATGTCCGGATCGCGCACGATGCTGAGGAAAGGCGCCAGGCCCGTGCCCGTCGACAGCATGTACAGGCGCTTGCCCGGCAGCAGGTAGTCGGACACCAGGGTGCCGGTCGGCTTGCGGCCGACGATGACGGTGTCGCCCACTTGCAAGTGTTGCAGACGCGACGTCAGGGGGCCGCCCGGCACCTTGATGCTGAAAAATTCCAGGTGGTCTTCGTAATTGGCGCTGGCGATACTGTAGGCGCGCAGCAATGGCTTGCCGTCGACGCGCAGGCCGATCATGGTGAAGTGGCCATTCGAGAAACGCAGCGACGGGTCGCGCGTGGTGGTAAAGGAGAACAGGGTATCCGTCCAGTGGTGCACGCTTAAAACGCGCTCTTCATTCATCGAACTCATAGTATTTGTTGGCTGGTCAAAAAAATGGTTAGTTGCTGGCAACTGCTGGCAAAAGTGAAACCCTGTGTAGGCCCAGACGCTATTGTACTGGCCTCCACACGAAATTGTTACCGTCTATCGCCGCCAATGCTGCCGCACGCGGTGCCGACATTATAGTGCGAACGGCAAGGCGGGGCTGAAATTCGCCCGGAAACGGGCCGTGGGCATGCGGTCTCTTGACCTGGCTCAGTTTTTCGCCGGCGGCATCAGGATGCGGCCCGGCGTTGCCAGAATGGCGCCTCCGGCCAGCGCTGTTCGGCGCCGTAGAAGCCGCGCCGCATCTGCAGATAGGTTTCAAACGAGGCGAAGACGCTGCGCCGGTAGCCCGCCGCCATGCCCCGGTCGCCCGCCAGGCAGGCTTCCGCCACCCGCGCCGCATGGATGCCCGACGCCATGGCCTGGCCGATGCCCAGTGAGGAGATGGGGTCGAAGCAGGCGGCCGCGTCGCCCGCCGCCGTCCAGTTGTCGTCCGCCGGCAGCGAGGCCACGCGGCTGTGAATCGCATAGTGGCGCAGGGCGTTCGGCGCGGGCAGGCGCGGCATGATATCGCGCACGTGCCGCGTGCCCATGGCGGCCTCGCGCCAGGGCGCTTCCTCCTTCAGCCGCAGGCGCTTGAGGATGTCGGCATCCGTGATGAAGGCCAGCGCCACGCGGTCGCCGGGCAGGGGCGCCGCATAATACCAGCCGTGCTCCGTCGTTTCCACCAGGGTGCGGTGGGGCAGGAATTGCGGTTCTTGCAACTGATAATAGGCGTACAGCGCCACCAGCGCGTCTTGCGTGTGGATGGGGCGCTTGCGCTGGCGCACGATGGCCGCCTGCTTGCCGCTGCAATCGATCAGGTAACGGGCCGTCAGGTCCACTTCCTGCCCGCCGGCCGCCACGCGCAAGCGCCATGGGTCGCCGTGTTCCAGCTGCACCAGTTGGGCGGGACGCCACAGCTCCACGCCCGCCTGGCGCGCCTGCTCCAGCAGGATGGCGTCGTAATGCCGGCGGTCCAGGTGCAGGCCGTGGCCATGGCTGCTGAAGACGGCGTCGCGCGACATCAGTTCCGCGCTGCCCCAGGCGGCCGCGTGGGAAAACGCGGGCAGCTGGGCGCCGTCCAGCAGGTCGCGGCCCACGCCCAGAAAGTCCAGCATCGAGAAGATGGACGACGAGACCGTTTCGCCGGCCCGGTAATCGTCGAACAGCTGCTTTTCCAGCAAGGCGATGCGCAAGCCCGTGTAGCGGGCCAGGGTCAGGGCGGCGGCCGTGCCGGCGGCACCGCCGCCGACAATGACGACGTCGTAACCGCGCAATGAAGACATGCTCAATGGGAAAACCGGCGCCGGTTGGCCGGCATGATTTTCTTCGGCGTGTCATGCAGGGCCACTTGCGCGCCGCCGCTGGCAAACAGCTGCGAGGCCTTCTCGGGCGCCGTCTGCGGATCTTCATCCTTGAGGAACCACGCAGGCAGGTAGTTGGCATCGTCGCCCGTGATGAAACTGCTGGCATTGCCGACCCCGACGCTGGCAGCCACGAATTTCGCGTGATTGCGCTCCTTTTCCACAAAGTACGGATACTGGCGGCCCGATTCGGCATCCTCGTTCTGGTTCACGATGAAACCCAGGTAGTGCCAGGAGCTGATCATCTGCGAAAAACTGTTCATGCCGCGGCTGTACATCACCTGCATGCCGGCCGGCACGCCGGCGAGCGCCTGTTCTTCCTTGGTGGTGGCGCCATTGATCACGTTCCACGGGCTTTGCGGCGGCCACCAGTAGGCGTAATAGGTGGGCGGCACGGGAATGAGCGAATCGGGATTCTTGACGATATCCGGATTGTCGAAGTTGATCATCTGCACGGAGCAGTCATAGAAGTCGGCTTGCCATGGAATCGCCATGCGCTTGGTCAGGTCGCCCGGTTCGCAGCCGGTGCCGAGCGTCGGATCGCTCCAGTCCAGCGGTTCGCACTCGTCGCGGCCCGGCGACAGGCCGTTTTTGGCGTAGTCGGCATCCACGCGGTGCAGGATGGCGTACGGTTTCTCGTAGATGACGGGATTGCGCACGCTCCACGTCACTTCGATGCCGGGACACATGGGTTCGCCGACGCAATTGCCGATGGTCGCGTGGTCGAGCGGGTCGATGCCCGGCAAGGCCAGGCCCGGCGCGTCGGGGGCGAATTTGCCGGCCGCCCATTGCTGCAAGGCAAAATATTGCGTATCCGTCAGTACCGAAAACTTGCTGATGACGTTGTTGCGCACGGAATTGCTGCCTGAATTCAAGGGCACGAGGGGGATGCCCGCGCCGGGATTGTCCGTGGTGGCGGCGCTGAACAATTGTCCGCCCTGGCCGCCCGTAAAACCCGGCACCTGTTCCTTGGTGCCGGGCCGGATGGCCGACGGCTTCCTGAAATAGCTGAGGAATTTTTCCCGCTGCGGCCGGTTCGCTTCCGAGGCATCGGCCACGTCGAAGTTGGGGCGGATGAAGGCCGTCATCGACGGCACCGTCGCCACCCACTGGTAATCGCCTATCCTGGCGAGGAATGGCTGAATGTCCTGCGCGTAATTGACGACATAGTCGGGGTTCCAGCCATCGCTGCCGCTCCAGCGGGCCGCGTCATAGGCTTCGGGCAGCGCGTTCTTGTATTTGATGGCCATGTCGGCCACGACGTCATCCCAGGTGGAAATATTCACCAGTTCTGGCGCGAACTTCGGCGAACCGATGACCACCCAGGCTTTCAGTTCCACGGAGGGGCTGCCATCCTTGAAATGGATGGTTGCGCTGACGGGGCCGTCGGCCACGTCATCATTCCACGTATCGCCGCCGCCGAAGCCCGTGATGCTTTCCGAGCCGCCGGCGCGGCCATAGGCGCCGATCACCAGCAAGTTGCCGCGCGAATCCGTGCGCATTTCTCCCAGGGTGCGCACCGGATAGCCTTGCGTGATGGCTTGCGGATCGGGGAAGGACACGTGCTTGTACGCGCCGGCGCCGTCCTTGTCGAACTGGGCCTTGCCCAGCGGCGCGTCGAGGGTGCGCGGTCCCGGATCGACGATCAGTTTTTGCCGTGCCGCCTCTCCCGTGACGTCGCTGTTGCGCAAATTGGTCCAGGACGTGGGCGTGAGGTTCCAGGCGGGCGGCGTATTTTCCCAGGTTTCATAGCTGTTGTACGGGCCAAACATCAGGTCGCCCAGCAGGGGAATGAAGTTCCACCAGGCCGCCTTCTTGTTAGCCACGTGCACTGTCCACTCGATTTTGGCAATGCTCGGGTCTTGCAGGTCGACCAGGACTTTTTCCCCGGGACGTCCCGCCACGGACTTGTAGATGCGGAAACTGGCCGCCTGGCGCCGCACGCGGCCGGCCGCATCCTTGAACTGGGCAACGTGGACCGGCTTGCCATCGGCCAGCAGCGGATCGTTGTTGCCGTCCGCTTCGACCGGCAGCCCGCCGATGGTTTCCGGCGCCAGATAGAACGAATCATGGCTGTTGCCCACGCGGGCGATGCCGATGGATGGGTGGATCGAGTACTGTTCCGTGCTATTCATCAAGTTTTCCCCTGAAAGGTTGGCAATCCTGGTGGCATATCTGGCGGCAGCTACGGGGAAAGATACAGAGAAAAATTGCCAAAAAAGTCACCCATTGTCACTGGCCGTCAATATATTCCGCTCCTGTGATAGCGCTCAAGTCAACGATTCGGGAATTTCCTGGCACGCGCACGCGTAATGGAGCGGGGCGGTTGCGTATGAGCTTGTATGATGTTGCTAAAAAGAATTATCACAAGCCGAGCGGGCGCCACTGCCCGTCCGGATGCCTGTCCAGTAAAGGAAATCATGATGTATAAAACAGTGCGCGACCTGTTCCTGCATTTCAAGGAAGCCGTCCCATTCCGCCTCGTCCCCGCCCTGATCTGCACCGCCTTGCTTGTCGGCATGCTATTGCTGCCGGCGCCCGAAGGCTTGACGCCCAAGGCCTGGGGCCTGGTGGCGATCTTCCTCACCACGATACTGGCGATCATATTAAAAGTCATGCCGATCGGCGTGATGGCGATGATGGCCATCGTCATCGTATCCTTGTCGCAGGTGACGTCGACCTCGTCCAAGGGCGCCATCACGGATGCGCTCAGCAGTTTCTCGAATCCTCTGATCTGGCTGATCGTCGTGGCGATTCTGATATCGCGCGGCCTGAAGAAGACGGGGCTGGGCAGCCGCATCGGCCTGCTGTTCATCTCGCTGCTGGGCAAACGCACCATGGGCATCGGCTATGGCCTGGCGATTTGCGAACTGGTGCTGGCGCCATTTACGCCCAGTAACACGGCACGCGGCGGCGGCATCGTCCACCCCGTCATGAAATCGATCGCCAACGCCTTCGATTCGGACCCGGCCAAGGGCACGGAAAAGAAGGTGGGCACGTATCTGGCCCTCGTCAACTACCATGCCAACCCGATCACCTCGGCTATGTTCCTGACGGCCACGGCGCCGAACCCGCTGGTGGTCGATTTCGTCGCCAAGGCCAGCGGCCAGAGTTTCCACCTGACGTGGACCACCTGGGCCCTGTGCATGCTGCTGCCGGGCCTGGTCTGCCTGCTGGTGATGCCTTTGATCATCTATTGGCTGTCGCCGCCGGAACTGAAAGCCACGCCCGACGCCGTCACCTACGCCAAGGCGGAATTGAAAGGCATGGGCCCGCTGTCGCCGCCGGAAAAAGTCATGCTGGGCACCTTCGCCCTGTTGCTGCTGCTGTGGGCCAACGTGCCCGCCATGCTGTTCGGCCCCGCATTTTCGCTCGATGCGACGGTTGTCGCGTTTGTCGGCTTGTTCGTGCTGATCATTACCGGCACCATCGACTGGGACGACGTGCTGTCGGAAAAAAGCGCCTGGGACACTCTGGTGTGGTTTGGCGCCCTGGTCATGATGGCCGAGCAGCTGAACAAGACGGGCGTGATCGCCTGGTTCTCGGCCGGCATGAAGGCGGCCATCGTCGCCAGCGGCATGGACTGGCTGCCGATCGCCGCCGTCCTCGTGCTGGTGTTTGTCTTTTCGCATTACTTCTTTGCCAGCACGACGGCCCACATCAGCGCCATGCTGCTGGCCTTCCTGACGGTGGGCCTGCACCTGATCCCGGCCGAATACCACGTGCCGTTCATGCTGATGATGACGGCCGGCTCGGCCATCATGATGACCCTGACCCACTACGCGACGGGTACCTCGCCCATCATCTTCGGCAGCGGCTTCGTGACGATGGGCAACTGGTGGCGGGTCGGCTTCATCATGTGCGTGGTGGAACTGCTGATCTTTGCCGTCGTCGGCACGACGTGGTGGAAGGTGCTCGGCTACTGGTAAGGCAGCTCGCCGCGCACGACTTGCAGCAGATAGTCGCGCGCCGCGGCCTGTTCCATGCCTTTTTCCTGCAGCAGCGGCAGCAGGCGCTCAAACAGCTGGCGCCGCCGCAGCGATGGTTCGGACCTGTCGCGCCGGTCCGAAAAGAAATCCATCAGGGTCGAGCCGCACAGGCAATTGCGGTAGACCTCGACGATGGCCACGTTGTTGTCATCGAAACTTTGCTTGAGCCCCGAGACATTCTGGCGCATCGCCCGTGTCTGCCCGATGAACTCGTGCGCCGTGGCGAAGACGCGCCCGCAGCAGGCGCAATGCTTGGGAAAGGCCGCTTCGGCCAGGGCGCGCAAGCCTTCGAAGAACAGCTGCTCCTGCATGATGGCTCCTGGCGGCGCGCTAGGCGGCGCGGTTGCTGATCTCGATGCCGTGGGGCCCCCGCGGCGGCCGCTGCACGCCCGATTCGAAACGCTGGAAGGCTTCCAGCAAGTGGTCTTTCAGCAGGGTTTCGTCCCACGGCTTGGTGATGAATTTGTACACCGAGCCTTCGTTGATGGCCGCCGTGACCGAATGCAATTCAGGGTAGCCGGACAGCATCACGCGCACGATCTCGGGATAGACGCCCTTGATGCGGCGCAATAGTTCGTTGCCCGACATGCCCGGCATGCGCGCATCCGTGAGGATCACGCCCACCGCGTGCGAGGCGACCAGTTCCAGCGCTTCCTGCGGATTGGTGGTGCTGAGTATCTGGTAGCCTTCCTTGCGCAGCGAGCGGCGCAGGGCGGACAGGATATGCTCCTCATCATCGACCAGCAGCAGCACGCGCTGGGGCGCCACGGCATGGCAGCTCTCGGGCGGCAAATGGGTGCCTGCATGCAGCATCAGATCCATCTCGGCGCCGGGCAGGGGGCGGCTGAAGTAATAGCCTTGCATGGCGTCGCAGCGGTTGGTATTGAGAAAACCCAATTGACCCTCCGTTTCCACGCCTTCGGCCACCGTGGTCAGGTGCAGGGACTTGGCCATGGCGATGATGGAGCGGGTCAGCGACGCGCCATCCACGCTGTCGGTCACGTCGCGGATGAACGATTGGTCGATCTTGACCACGTCGATGGGGAATTGCTTCAGATAGGACAGGCTGGAATAGCCGGTGCCGAAGTCGTCCAGCGACAGGGTGACGCCGATTTCCTTCAGCTGCTCCAGCGCCCGCACCACGAGGTCGCGGTTCTGCATCAGCACGCTCTCCGTCAGCTCCAGTTCCAGGCAATGCGCCGGCAGGCCGCTGTCGTCCAGCACTGCGCGCACCAGTTCCGGCATGTCGACCTGGCGGAACTGGCGTGCCGACACGTTGACGGCCATCGTCAGGTGCGTAAAGCCGTAGGCATGCCAGACGCCCAGCTGCGCGCAGGCCGTGCGCAGCACCCATTCGCCGATGGGCACGATCATGCCCGTTTCCTCGGCGAGGGGAATGAAGCGGTCCGGCGGCACCAGCCCGATGCCGTCGCGGCGCCAGCGCAGCAGGGCTTCCATGCCATAAATCTTGCCGCTGGTGAGGTCGACCTTGGGCTGGTAATGCAATTCCAGCTCGCCCAGCGCCAGCGCCTGGTGCAGCGCGTGTTCGATTTCGGCCCGCTCTTCCACCAGCACGCCCATCTTGTGGTTGTAGAACTGGCAGCCATTGCGGCCCTTGTCCTTGGCGCTGTACAGGGCCGCGTCGGCCGTCTTGAGCAGCATGTCGGCGCTGTCGCCGTCGGAGGGAAAGACGCTGGCGCCGATACTGGTGCTGACGTGCAAGGTATGTTCGCCCAGCACGACAGGATCGGCGAACAGCTCGAGCACTTTTTTCACGATCTCTTCGGCCGTCCCGATGTCGGGCAGGTCCGTCAGCAGGACGACGAATTCGTCGCCGCCCTGGCGGGCCACGGTGTCGCCTTCGCGCACGGCCAGCTTGAGCCGGCGGGCCACTTCCTGCAGCAGCGCATCGCCCACGGGGTGGCCATAGCTGTCGTTGACAAACTTGAAACGGTCGAGGTCCAGCATCAGGGTTGCCAGGTGCAAACGGGTGCGGCGCGCGTGGGCGATGGCCTGGCCGATGCGGTCGTTCAGCAACTGGCGGTTGGGCAAGTCCGTCAGCGCATCGTGGTTGGCCAGGTATTCAATGCGCCTTTGCTGCAGCTTGCGTTCCGTGATGTCCTGCACGGTACCGCGCATCAGCAGCACCTGATGGCCTTCGCGCACGGCTTCGGCCTGGTGAAAGACGATGCACTCGCCGCCATCGGGCTGCCGCACCTTGTGCTCCAGGCTGTAGCTGGTGCCGTTGGCATGCAGTTCCATGAAGGCATCGAGCAGCAGGGGCCGCTGGTCTTCGGGCAGGCATTGCAGCAAACGGTCGAAGCTGGTGGGGCCGGAATCGGCCTCCAGGCCCAGGATGCGCAGCAGTTCCGGCGACCAGTAGCCGTCGCCGCCGGTGCCCCGGTATTCCCAGTTGCCGAGGCGGGCCAGCGCCTGCGCGTGGCTGAGGCTTTCCTGGATACGGCTCAGCTCGGTGAGCGCGCTGCTGGCCCGCAGCAGGTAGCGCAAGCGGTGCGCCAGCAGCCGCCATTGCATCGGCTTGGAAATGAAATCGCTGGCGCCCGCTTCCAGTGCCTGCTTGATGGAGTCATCGTCGTCGTTGCCGGTCAGTACGACGATGGGCACGTGCGCGCCGCCGGGCAGCCGGCGCAACTGTGCGCAGCATTCGAAGCCGCTCATGCCGGGCATGGCGACGTCGAGCAGGATCAGGTCGGGCACGCCGCGCTGGAAGGCGGCCAGCGCTTCCAGGCCGCTGGCCGCTTCCTCGATGCGGAAGCCTTCCGGCTCCAGCGCTTCCGTCACGAGGATGCGCGTCATGGTGTCGTCATCGACCACCAGGACCAGTGCTTGCGGGGGCTGTGCGGTATTCATGGGGTTTCCTTCTCAATGGCCAGGGCGGCGAGGACACGGTCGAGTTCTTGCTGGATGCCGCGGATATGCTGCAGCGCGCCGCCGACGTCATTGCCGAGCGCATATTGTTCGATTTCACGGCAGGTGGCCGACAAGCCCAGCGCGCCCACGTTGGCGCAGCTGGACTTGAGCGTGTGCGCCGCCAGCTGCAGCGCCGCGGCGTCGCTGGCCCCGGCGGCCACTTCCAGCTGGCCCAGCAGGCGCGGGGCGTCGCTGTAAAACAAATCGATGATGCGGCCGAGCACGTCGGGACGGCCGGGACGGCGCATGGCGCGCAGGTTTTGCAGGGCGGCCGCGTCGAGGATGGAGCCTGTTTCAGCCGGCGCCGCCGGGGCAGCCTGCGCCGGGACGGCTTCCGCCGCCGTCTCCACCGTCTCCGCTGCCGCCGGCGGGCGCCAGCGGGCCAGCACGGCCAGCAGGGCGGCGCGCGTGTACGGCTTGGCGAGGTAGTCGTCCATGCCCGCGTCCAGGCACAGTTCGCGGTCGCCCAGGATGGCGTTGGCCGTCAGGGCAATGATGGGCGTGCGGCTGCGGCCTTGCTGGGCTTCCATGCGGCGCAGGCGCCGGGTCGCCTCGAAGCCGTCCATTTCCGGCATCTGGCAATCCATCAGGATCACATCGAACGGGTAGCGTTCCCACAGGGCCAGCGCGCGCCGCCCGTTGTCGGCCGGCGTGGCCTCGTAGCCCGTGTCTTCCAGCATGGCCAGGGCGATTTCCTGGTTGATCGCGTTGTCTTCCACCAGCAGCATGCGCAGCGGCGCCTGGCTTGCGGCCGGGGCCGCCGTATCGGGCGGGGCGGGCAGGGCAGCCGTCGCTGGCGCCAGGGTGTCGAAGCCGCCGACGGCCTCGATGCAGTGGCGCAATTCCAGCGCCCGCACGGGCTTGGTCAGGCAGTATTCCACGCCCAGCGCCGTCACCTGGCGCAGATCGGCCGAGGCGTCGATCGAACTGAGCATGATGATTTTCAGCGCCGCCATGCGCGCGTCGCCCTTGATCGCCCGCACCAGCTCGGCGCCATCCATGACTGGCATGCGCATGTCGATGATCGCCAGGTCGAACGGGCGCCCGCTGCGCAGCGCGCCTTGCAGCAGGTCCAGCGCTTCGGCGCCGTCGGCGGCGCTGGCGGCGGCCATCTGCCACTCGATCGCGTGCTGCAGCAAGATACTGCGGTTGGTGGCGTTGTCGTCCACGATCAGCACGTTCAAGGAATTGAGCGACACGCGCGGCGGCGGCGCCACCGGCGCATCCTCGGGCGCCACCTCGCCGACGACGACGGTGACGGCGAAGCTGGAGCCCTGTCCCGCCACGGACTGGAGCACAATGTTTCCGCCCATCATTTCCGCCAGCTGCTTGATGATGGCCAGGCCCAAACCCGTGCCGCCGTATTTGCGCGAGGTGGTGCTGTCGGCCTGGCGGAACGGCTGGAAGACGGCCGCCGCCGCTTCCGGCGCCATGCCGATGCCCGTGTCGCGCACTTCCAGGCGGATCTGGCCGGCAGCGGGACAGCTGACATCGACGGAAATTTCGCCCCGTTCCGTGAACTTGGTGGCGTTATTGAGCAGGTTGGTGAGGATCTGGCGCAGGCGCACGGGGTCGCCGCGCACGTGCTGCGGCACGTCGGAGGCAACGCGGCAGGTAAATTCGATGGCCTTGCGCTGGATGCCGTTGGCAAACAGCGCCACCACATCGTCGATCACCTGGCGCAGGTCGAAAGGGATGTGTTCGAGCACCAGCTTGCCCGCCTCGATCTTGGAAAAATCGAGGATGTCGTCGATGATGCTGAGCAGGCTTTCACCCGAACGGTGCACCGTGTGCACGAAACGCCGCTGCTTGGGACTCAGTTCCGTGCGTTGCAGCAATTCCGTCATGCCCAGCACGCCATTCATCGGCGTGCGGATCTCGTGGCTCATCTTGGCCAGGAATTCCGATTTGGCGCGGTTGGCGGCATCGGCCTCGGCCTTGGCCTGCGTCAGCGCCAGGTCGCGCTGTTCGACGTGCTCGAGCATGCCGTTGAAGCCCGTGATCAGTTGCCCCAGTTCGTCGCTGCCGTGCTGCGCGACGCGCACCGACAGGGCCTTGCCGTCGCGGATATGCGCAATCGCGTAGGACAAACGCGCCAGCGGCCTGGCGATCGATGCGCTGATCAGGCCCGTGATGGCCACGCAGGCCAGCAGCAGGACCAGCGCGATGCCGAGGATCAGCACGAAGGCATGCCGCACGCCGTCGCGCACCTTGGCCACCGCATCCTGCTGCTGCCCCGTGATGCGCGCCACTTGCTGTGCGGAATAGGCGGCCTGTTCGCGCTCGAAGGCGCGCACATGGTCGATGACGTCGTTCAGCGCCGTCTGGCTGTCCAGCACGCTGCCCTTGGCCTGCACCAGCCGCCGTCCCGAGCGTTCGACTGCGTCCAGGTAGGTGTTGACGACCCTCGTTTCGGCCAGCAAGCCCAGCTGGCCTATGCTTTGCTGTAAGGCCTGCATGGTGGCCATGTCGCGGTGCAGGGCGCTGATGCGCCGGGCGATATCCTGGCCCAGCCGGGTGACGTCGGCGGCGGCCGTGCCCAGCATGACTTCGCCCACGTCGATGCTGATGGCGTCGACGGCAAGGTTGATTTCACCGCTGGCATCCTCGATGCGGGCCGAGGTGCGCATGTAGCGGCCGGCCTCGGCCATGCGGTCGCGTCCGATGGCCAGCTGCAGTTCGATGGGATCGAGCTCCTCGGCCAGGCGCAGGTGGGCAGCGGCCAGGGCCATGCTGGTTTGCTCCTTGAGAGCAAGATAGGCAGCCTGCCGCGCCGCGCTGGCGCCGCCCTCGGCCAGCAGGCCGGCGCGCAGGGCCAGCAAGCCGGCGGCGGGATCGAGCATCTGGCGCGCCGTGGCCAGCAGGGTCGCCCGCAGCGTCTGCTGGGCCGGGCTGATGTCGCGCTCGCTGGTTCCCGCCAGGTGCGCGACGGCCGCCGTCAGCCGCTCGCGCAGGGGAGCGATGCGGAAACGGTTCTTCACGGCTTCCGTTTCGGCCAGCGCAATCTGCATGTCGTGGATGCTCTTGCGCAGGTCGGTCAGGTAGCGGGCATTCTGGTTCAGGCGCTGGCTTTGCAGCTGCACTTCGGCGGCCGTGGCCTGGGCCTGGCTGTCGACCACGCGGATCTTGCTGCGCGCGCCCTTGGCGGCGGCCTTGATCCGCGCCAGCACTTGCCGCATCTCCGTTGCCTGCGCCTTGTAATAGGCCTCGTTTTCCAGGCGCTTGCGCACGGCGACGCGCATGCGCTGGAATTCCCGTTCGAAGGCCGCGTGGTAGCGGGGCGCCTGCGATTCGCCATGGCGCCGCAAATCGTCGCTGATGCTCTCGGCGGCCTCGATATTGGCGCCGATCTTGTTCGATACCTGCTCGAGCTGCGCCAGGTCTTCCGCCTTGCCCAGCTCGAAAAAGTCCGACGCCATGTCCTGCACGGTATAACGCAGGCGCAACACGTCCGTGTACAGCGGCACCGTCTCGTCGGTCAAGCCGTGGACATGGGTTTCGATGCCTTTCACCAGCAGCAGGCTGGCCGCCGCCATGGCCGCCACGCCGGCCAGCAGGACGGTGGTACTGATGATCAGCTTGGTCCTGATTTTCATGCCAGGCTCCAGGGCGGGCCGCAAAAATGGGCGCGCATCACTTCGCGCCAGGCGCCAGGTCCGCCGGAACGATTTTGCCGTCGGCGATACGGGTCAGGAAAACGGCCGTCGACGCCTGGTGATTGTCCGGCCGTAGCGTTACCAGCATGCCGCCCAGATCGAGCCGGTCGAACGTTTCGAAACTCCGGATCAGGCGCTCGCGCGTGAGGTCGGCGCCCGTGCGGCGCAGCGCCGCCACCATCAGGGTGGCCGAGATGCAGCCTTCGAAACTGACGAAAGACAGCCTGGCCGCCGGCACGTGCCGGGCCAGTAGGGCGGCGCAGTCGGCGGCGATCGGCAACTGGCGGTCTTCCGGCAGGGGCACCACTTGCGAAATCACGATGTTGTTGCCTTCCGTGCCCAGCAGCTGCAGCAGGCTGTCGGTACCGACAAACGATACCGTGGCCAAGGCCGCCTTCAGCCCGGCCTGACCCGCTTCGCGCACGAATGCGGCCACGGGCGTGTAGGGGCCGGCCATGATCACCGCTTGCAGGTCGTGGCCGATCAGGGCCGCCAGGCCCGCCTTGACGGCCGTCGTGCCGCGCTGGAACGATCCCTTGGCAACGAGTTCCATGCCGCGCCGCTGCAGCGCGCGCACGGTGCCGTCGAGCACGGCATTGCCGAAACCGTCGTCCTGGTACAGCACGCCAAAGCGCTTGATGCCCCGGCTGGCGAAGTACTGCACCAGGGCATCGGACTCATCGTCGTAACTGGCGCGAAAGTTGATGATTTCATGCACCACGGGGCGGCGCAAGGTCATCGCGCCCGTAAACGCGCCCACCAGCGGCACCTTCATTTCCTGCACAATCGGGATGACGGCGTTGGTGGTGGGCGTGCCCACGTTGCCGAACAGGGCGAATACCTGTATTTCCTCGACCAGCCTGAGCGTTTCGCTGATGGCGCGGTCCGGATCGTAGCCATCGTCGGCCACCACCAGCTCGATGCTGCGGCCGTGGATGCCGCCGCTGCGGTTCGCTTCCTGGAACACGGCCGTCGCGCCATCGAGCATGGCCCGCCCCAGGCCCGAGGCCGCCCCCGTTTGCGCATTGACCATGCCCAGCCGGATGTGCGTATCGGTGACGCCCGGTTCGGCGGCATGGGCTATGCCGGCCACGAGAGCGATAGCGAGCCAGCAGCATTCCGGGGAAAAGCGCATGAGCTACCTTTATGGAGGTTGACCGGTATCAATAGGCATGGGGTTGACAACGAGTATGGAGGAAATTGCCAACAAAAAACTCACACATAGTCACGGCGCCCGAAGCCGTTGCGGCGCAGCTCGTTCAAGGCACGGTCAGCTGTACTACCACCTTGCCCCGTGCGCGTCCCTGCGCCAGGTAGGCCAGCGCCTGTTTGGCTTGAAGAAAAGGAAACACCTGGTCGATGACGGGGCGGATGGTGCCCGCTTCGAGCAGGGCGGCGATCTGCGCCAGCTGGCCGCCGTCGGGACGCACGAAGTGGAAGGCATAGCTGGCGCCGCGCCGCCGTGCCAGGCTGATGATCTTGCGGCTGAGTAAACCGAACACCAGTTTCAGCACCGCGTGCATGCCGCGCGCGCGGGCGAAAGCGGCGTCCGGCGGGCCGACCAGCGAGACGACGCGGCTGCCGGGCTTGACGATGCGCAAGGCTTTTTCCAGCCCGTCGCCGCGCACCGTGCCCAGCACGGCGTCGTAATCGCGCAGCACGTCCTCGAACGGCTGTTGTTTATAGTCGACCACCTCATCGGCCCCCAGGCTGCGCACCAGTTCCACGTTCGCCGTGCTGGTGGTCGTGCCCACGCGGGCGCCCAGGTGCCGGGCCAGCTGGATGGCGAACGTGCCGATGCCGCCGGAACCGGCCGGGATGAACACTTTCTGACCCGACCGCAGCTGCATGCGCTCGTGCATGGCTTGCCACGCCGTCAAGCCCGCCATCGGAATCGACGCCGCCTGCACGAAATCGAGGTTCACCGGTTTCAGCGCGGCCGCCTGTTCCGCTACGACGGCAAATTCGGCCAGGCTGCCGTGCGGCGTGTCGAAAATGCTCGCATACACGGCGTCGCCGACCTTGAAGCGCGTGACGCCGCTGCCGACTTCCACCACCACGCCGGCCAGGTCGCTGCCCAGGGTGGCCGGCAAGCGCAGTTTTAATATCGGCTTGAAGTCGCCCCTGGGAATCAGGTTATCGATGGGGTTCAGGCCGACGGCGTGCACCCGCACCAGCAGTTCGCCGGGGCCGGGCGTGGGGCGGGGCAGGTCGGCAAACGCCACGTGATCGAGGCCGCCGTATTTTTTAAGTTGCAATGCTTGCATGATGTTCTCTCTGAATGCGGGAAAAAATGCTGGCGTTCAGGCCAGGCGCAGGTCCTTGCGCAAGCCGGCGTCCATCAGCGCGGCGGGCAGGAAACGGCGCATCAGGCGCAAGCGCGCCGCCAGCGGCCCGGCCGTGTAGCGCAATGTCGGCTGGCTTGCCTGGGCCGCCGCCAGGACCGTGTCGGCCACGACGCCAGGGTCGTCGGCGCCGGCCATCAGCGCTTGCAGCCGGCGCGTGACGTCCGCGCTCACTTGCCGGTAGGCGGACAGCGGCGTATCGGGCGCCAGCAGATTGGCTTCGAACGTGGTTTTCGTATAGGCCGGCTCGATGACGCTGGCGCGGATGCCCCAGCCGCGCACTTCATGGTCGAGCGATTCCGTGTAGCCCTCGATCGCGTGCTTGGTGGCCGAATACAGCGCGCCGTAGGGCATGGGCAAAAAGCCCAGGACGGAACCGATGTTGAGGATGCGCCCGCCGCCCTGGGCCCGCATGTGCGGCAGCACGGCCAGGGTCATGCGCACGACGCCGTAAAAATTCGTGTCGAAGATGGCTTGCGCCTGTGCCACGCTGCTTTCCTCGGCGCCCGCCGGCGCCACGCCGAAACCGGCGTTATTGACGAGCAGGTCGATGCGGCCTTCGCGCCGCATCAGCTCGGCCACGGCGGCAGCGACGGACGCGTCGCTGGTGACGTCGAGCGCCAGCATCGTGTAGCCGACCGCATCGGCTTGCGCGCCGCGGCGGCTGGTGCCGTACACCGTGTAGCCCGCTTGCGCCAGGCGTTGGGCCGTGGCCGCGCCGATGCCGGACGAGGCGCCGGTGACCAGGGCAATCTTGTTATCGTTCATGGCAGTTCCTTCAGTGGTGGATAGTGCTGAATATGATGATCGTCATATTGTTGTTTGAAAAAAAGCCCGGGACGGACCTGGGCCATGGGTGTTACGGCTGGTTTGTGTTCTGGAACTGCGCCAGGGTGGCGGCGCACAGGGCGTCCGACAGCGCCGGTTCGTCGACGGCGCGCGCCAGGATGGTGGTGCCGATCATGGCGCACACCGTCGCCATCGCTTGCGCGTGCGCTTCGGGCTGGCCCCAGTTCGGCAGCTGGCGCGCGAACAGGTCGATCATTTCCTTGATGTGGATGGTGGCGGCGCGCCGCACCTCGGGCGCCTGGCGCGGCATTTCCGAGCCCAGCGCCGAGACGGGGCAGCCGACCTCGATGGCGGCGATGTGTTCGGGCGACAAGTAGGCGGCCAGCATCGCCTGCAGCGCCTGGCCGGGCGGGGCGGCGGCCGCCACCCTGGCCGCCAGCGCCACCGCTTCGGCGCCCGCGCGGTCGCCCGCTTCGGCCAGCAGCGCGTCGCGCGAGGCGAAGTGCGCATAGAATCCGCCGTGCGTCAGGCCCGCTTCCTTCATGATATCGGCCACGCCCGTGCCCGCATAGCCGCTGCGGCGGATGGCGCGCGTGGCCACCTCGACGATGCGTTCGTGGGTGGCTTCCTTGCGGCTTTGCGCCGAGGGTTGCTTGTCAGATGATTTGTTGGCTGAGTTCTGCATGATGGGCATCATATCGCAGTTTTCAAAACCGTGCAGGGCCTGTGCCGGCAAAGGCGTTACGATGCACGCTATCGACATGCGACCAGGAGCGACAGATGGCAACTCTTTCAACGGCAACGATGGAATACCTGTTTTCCTACGGCACCTTGCAGCAGCCCGAGGTGCAACTGGCCACCTTCGGGCGCCTGCTCGACAGCCGGCCCGACCGCTTGCCCGGCTATCGTCTGGCGCTGCTGGCCATCTCTGATGCGCAAGTGGTGGCGACCAGCGGCAAGACGCATCATCCGATCGCCTCGCGCGGCGAACCGACGGATAGCGTGCCGGGCGCCGTACTGGCCGTCTCGCTCGAGGAATTGCGGCAGGCGGACGGTTACGAGGTGGCCGACTACCGGCGCGAACGCGTGACCCTGGCGTCGGGCCTGCAAGCCTGGGCCTACGTGGATGCGCGCCATGCCGCTCCTTGAGCGGCATCGCAACAGGTGAATGGGGGAAAAGTGCGGAAGTGCCGGCACGGGCGGCTTGCCCATGCCGGCTATTGCAAGGTCAGGCCAGCTTGCGCTTGCCTGCGGAGACGCGGTTCCAGCCATAGCCGGCGATGATGATGGCCACGATGGCCGCCTGCGCCAGCAGGGTTTCCGCCGTCGGCAGGATGCCCAGCAGGTCGATGCGCATGAAATCGACGGGGGTCACGCCGACCCAGCCCGCTTCCTGCAGCGCGGCCACGCCTTTGCCCATCAAAATCACGGCCAGCACGGCCACGAAGGCCGACGTCCACGAGAAGAACTTGCCGATCGGCATGCGGGCGCTGGTGCGCAGCAAGGCCCAGGCGATGACGACCAGCAGCACGATGGCCACCAGGAAGCCGCCCAGCAGGGCGCCGCCGTTGCCGTCCGCCGCCAGGGCGGAATAGAACAGCACGGTTTCAAACACTTCGCGGTAGACGGCGATGAAGGCCAGGGCGAACAGGCCCCAGGCCGAGCGCCGCGTCATCGCCGCCGTGAGTTTCTCGTGCAAATATTCCTGCCAGCGCCCGGCGCTGCTCTTCTGGTGCATCCACAAGCCCACGCTGAGCAGGACCAGGGCCGCGAACACGGAGCCGAGACCCTCGCTCACTTCACGGCTGGCGCCGCTGATGGTCACCAGATACGTCGCCGCCACCCACGTCAGGCCGCCCGCCACCAGGGCGCTGGCCCAGCCTGCATGCACGTAAGGCAGCACGTCGTTGCGCTTGGCCTTTCGCAGGAAAGCGATGATGCCGATCACGATCAGCAGCGCTTCCACGCCTTCGCGCAGCAGGATCGTCAGGGCGCCGACAAAAGTCGTCATCGGATCGGCCTTGGCGTCGCCCAGTTCCGCTTCCACGTGGGTAAACAGTTGCTGCAGCTTGTCGCCGGCCGCCTCGGCGTCGGCCACCGTGCCCTTGGCAACGGCGGAGCGGTAGGCCAGCATGGCGTTTTCCACGGCCAGCAGCAGGGATTTGTTGCGCGCGCCCACCATCGGCTCGATCGGCTCGAAACCGTCCAGGTAGGCGGACAGGCCCAGGCGCGTGGCGCCTGCGCGGTCGCCCGCGTGCATGGCGGCCAGGCTTTCGGCCAGGCGCATACGCGACAGGGCCAGGCCGGCAGGCTTGTGCGCCTCGGCCTTGTCAGGATGGCTGCGCAAGTATGCCGTCAAGGCTTGCGCCTCGTCCGCGCCCAGCTTGGCGGCCACGGCTTCCTGCGTCAAGGTCGTCACGGCGGCCAGGTCCGCGTACAGTTTTTTGCTGCGCGGATCGTCCTGCCACAGTTTTTCGCCGCGCGCGCTTGCCGCCGCATCGTGCGACATGCCGCCGATATAGAAGGCCAGGTCCCAGCGCTCGTTTTCGGACAGCTGGCCGAAACTGGCCATCGAGGTGCCGGCCACGCCTTGCGAAATAACCTGGTACAGGGCCATCAGGCTGCGCGACTGCGCCCGTTCGCCATCCGTGAAGGCGATCGGTTTCGGCTCCAGGCTGGCCGCCAGCGGACCATCGCCGCCGCCGGCCACGCCGTGGCAGGAAGCGCACTGGGCCGCATACAGGGCCGCGCCGCGCGCCAGGTTCGGCAGTACTTTCGGTGCCACGGGGATCGGGTAGGCGGCAATCAGCAAGCCGTTCGCGTGGTGCGCCAAACGCTTGACTTCCGCGCCATCGGCCTTGGCCACGACGGCTTTGCGCAGGTCGGCGATGGCGGCAGCGATGGCCGCCTGTGACGCGTGGGCGGGCAGGGCGGCGATCTGCGTCGTCGCGTTGTCGGTAAAGTCGAGCATCTCCGCGTATTCCGCCTCGCTGACCACTTTGCCGTGCTCGACGGCGCCGCTGTAATCGACGGCAACATAATCAATCAGTTGCCACAATTGCTTGGCGCCGGCGCCAGGATCGGCCGCCTGCGCCTGCGCGCCTCCGGCCAGTAACAGGCTGAGGCTGGCAGCCACGAGCGGATAGCAGACCAGCCATCTCTTGATAGAAGTGAACATGATTCTCATTCTCATTTGTCGTTAACCCGGCGACTATAGGACAGACGGCGCAGGGTGTCAACGGCGCACGGGCGTGCGTGGGCGCAAAACAGCGCTGCCCTGGCCGATATTGCTGGCCAGGTGCAAGGCGTTTGCGCAATGGAATGAGGTAAATTGAGGGCTACTGCTTCGATGCCGTTTTGGCGTACAAGCCCCTGGACAGGCCATTGTCCGCATCGTCGACTTTCAGGCCGCCGTGGACGACGCGCAAGGCCAGCTTCTGGAATGCCTGGCCCCGCAGCCACTGCGCGTCGGTGACGGCGAACGCGGCGATGCGTTCCTGCGCGCGCGCCGCCGGCACGGCCAGCCATTGATAGTCGGCTGTTGAACCCTGGCGGCGCAAGCCGGCGCGCACCCAGCGTTCCGACGCCGGCATGCGGACGATGGCGTCGCCGTTCGCCACGCTCACCGCCGTGGCCGTCTTGCCGCTTTGCGCCTCGAATTTTACCTCCACGCCGGCCATCGGCCCCACTTTGGGGAAGCCGACGATGGCCACCCACAGGCCCGCTTCGGCCGGCTTCTGGATGCGCATTTCCGCTTCCTCGAACACGCGGAACTGCGGCTCCTTGCCGCCGTTGCCCGTCACCAGGGTCACCGTGTCGCCGGCAACGCGCCATTCGCCGCTGGCTTGCTGGTCGGTATTGCCGTAGCTGAGCACCCATTCGAAGGTGCCGTCCTTTTTCAGCAGCAGCTCGGAACCCGTTTCCATGACGCCTTGCAGGTAATAATGCCCGGGCAGCGTTGACGGGGCCTGGTCGGCCGCGCCGGCGGCAAGCGGCCAGGCGAGGGCGACGCAGGCCAGCAGGCCGGAGAGGGTTTTTTTCATCGCGGTGTCCTTGTTGTGTCTTTTATGAAATGCCATGATAGCAACGGCAATTGCTTGCCGTCGCACCATAGGACACACCGGCCGCGCGGCGGCGTCGCGCTCAGCTGCTGCTGAAATCGAGCACCACGCGCGAGGCGACCTTGCCATGCTCCAGGCGGCTGAAGACTTCGTTGATGGCCGACAGCGGCTGCAATTCGATGCCGGCCGTGACCTTGCCGGTGGCGGCAAACGCCAGCGCCTCGGCCATGTCCTGGCGGGTGCCGACAAACGAGCCGCGTATCGTTACGCAATTGGCGACGACGTCGAACAGCGGCGTCGGAAAGTCGCCCGGCGGCAAGCCCACCAATACGCAGGTGCCGCGCTTGCGCGTCATCGCCACGCCTTGCTGGAAGGCATCGATCGATGGCGCCGTGATGAGTACGCCATGGGCGCCGCCGCCCGTCGCTTCGCGCAAGGCTGCCACAGGATCGCCCTGGCGCGCATTGATCGTCACTTCGGCGCCGAGGGCGCGGGCGTGCTCGAGCTTGCCTTCATCGATGTCGACGGCCGCCACGCGCAAGCCCATCGCCACCGCATATTCGATGGCCAGGTGGCCCAGTCCGCCGATGCCGGACACGGCCAGCCACTGGCCCGGCCGCGCGCCCGTTTCCTTGATGCCCTTGTAGCTCGTTACGCCCGCGCAGATGATGGGCGCCGCCTGCACGGCGGAAAGACCGGCCGGAATATGCGCGACGTAGCGCGGGTCGGCCAGGATGTATTCGGCGAAGCCGCCATTTTTCGTGTAACCGCCGAACTGCGCCTCGGCGCACACGGTTTCCCAAGCTGCCAGGCAATGTTCGCAATGGCCGCAAGCGGAATAGAGCCAGGGCACGCCGACCCGGTCGCCCAGCCGCACCTCGGTCACGCCCGTGCCCAACTCCACCACCACGCCGATGCCTTCGTGGCCGGGAATGAATGGCGGCGTCGGCTTGACGGGCCAGTCGCCGCGCGCCGCATGCAAGTCCGTGTGGCAGACGCCGCACGCTTCCGTCTTGACGAGGATCTGGCCGGGACCGGGAACAGGCACGGGTACGTCGCGCAGCACCAGCGGCTGGCCCAGTTGCTCGACAACGGCGGCTTTCATGGTAGTGGGGATCATGGTATTCCTTTGAAGTGGGTACGGAGTAGTGCGGGGCGCAGACGCGGACCATCGTCTATTGGATAGCGACTTGCGCATGATCATATTCTGCTGCACACGATACAAAAATTGATTGATATACATCAACTTATACGGGGAGAGGGGAATCCGTTCTGCTATAAACAGGCTTACATTAATTCCATAATTCGACTATCATGGAATTATTAAACAAGGAAACCACCATGCATGACTTGCCCAACATCAGCGCAGCCCACCTCGATACGCCGACCCTCGATAAACTGGCGCCGCCGGCGGTGGCCACGCATCCGCCCCGCATCCTGCTGCTGTACGGTTCGCTGCGTGAACGTTCATTCAGCCGCTTGCTGACCCTGGAGGCGGAGCGGCTGCTCCAGCATTTCGGCGCCGAGACACGGGTTTTCGACCCGGATGGCTTGCCCATGGTCGACAGCGTCAGCCCCGACCATCCCAAGGTGCAGGAATTGCGCGCCTTGTCGCTGTGGTCGGAAGGCCAGGTCTGGTGCAGCCCGGAACGCCATGGCGCCGTGACGGGCGTGTTCAAGTCGCAGATCGACTGGCTGCCGCTGGAAATGGGCAGCGTGCGTCCCACGCAGGGGCGCACCCTGGCGGTGATGCAGGTGTCGGGCGGCTCGCAATCGTTCAACGCCGTCAACGGCTTGCGCGTGCTGGGCCGCTGGATGCGCATGGTGACGATCCCGAACCAGTCGTCCGTCGCCAAGGCTTACCAGGAGTTCGACGACAACGACCGCATGAAACCGTCGCCGTACTACGACCGCCTGGTCGACGTCATGGAAGAATTGTATAAATTCACCCTGGTCGTGCGCGACCGCTCCGATTACCTGACCAGCCGCTACAGCGAGCGCAAGGAATCCATGCCGCTCGATGCGCGCGCCCTTGCCGCGGCGGCCA
The DNA here is from genome assembly GCF_020858135.1 of Janthinobacterium sp. FW305-128. Taxonomy (NCBI): domain Bacteria; kingdom Pseudomonadati; phylum Pseudomonadota; class Betaproteobacteria; order Burkholderiales; family Oxalobacteraceae; genus Janthinobacterium; species Janthinobacterium sp. FW305-128. Next base: position 400,815 of record NZ_JACYMK010000002.1, read on the forward strand.
TGGAACACGAGACGCCGGGCAAGTAGCTTATTAATTGCCTATTAATAAGGGTTTCGGCGCATACAGCGCATTCTGGAATTCCGGCACATATTCATATTTCATCATCTTCCCTAGCTTCAATGACTTGAGATAGCTGGAGAAGCTGCCGTCGCCCAGTGCCAGGTCGACCGCTTCCGCGTTCGTGCTCGTTGCATGGCTGAGCTGGCGCGAAACGGCAAAGCCATAAGTGAGCTGGCCGGCGCCATCCTGGTTGGTGAAGCTGTTCGTCACCAGCTCGGCCTGGTGCGACAGGCCGTGCAGCTTTTTCCCCGCGAAGACAAAATCGAGCTTGCCCGTTGCGCTGTCCATGACTTCAAAGGAGACGGCGGCGTCCGTTTCCTTGCGCTCGATACCGGTCAGCCACTTGGGCAAGTTGTAGCCAACGACACCGCGCACCCTGGCCAGTTCCGTGTTCACGGGCAGCTTGAGCACATAGCCCCAGAAATCCTTCGACAGCGATTGGCCCAGCAAGGTGAAAGGGCCGAAACTGGCACTGCCAGGCTTGTTGGTCACGATCGCCAGGGAAATTTCATTGTAGCTGTCGTTGTCGCAATATTCATACGCGTATGCCGTCAATGCCACCGCGCCCCGGCCCGGCCATACTTGCAATGGCTGCACCTGCTTCAGTATGTCTTCCGGCATCAGTTCCTTCAGCCTCGCCAGGTCCGCCGTGAAGACGGCCGTGATTTTATTGTTTTTATAATAGAAATTCGGTGAATACGAGTCAAAGCCGATGGCGACCTTTTCTTTTTTGATTCCCTTGAACCAGCTCAAGTCCACGTCTGGCGCTTCCGCCGCGATCACCGACAAGGGCGGATTCGAGCGATAGCGGTCGTACAGGCCGCCGGCCGCCACCGGCACGTCATGGCCGGCGATATCGATGATGACCTGCTTGTTGTCAACAGGACTGTCGGCCCGCGACGGGGCTGCGGCAATACTCAATACCAATGCGGATACCGCCGCGGCAATTTTCATGTTCATTGCTTGCACCTTTTATGTTGGATTTAAAATTCACACGCCGCTATTCATCCGGCGGCGATACTGCCGGTTCCTGATGGCGGTTTCCCATTGCTGCATCGCCAGCGCCAGGGCGGGCGCCACATTGGGCCGCGTTGGCTTGCCCTGGCTCAGGCGCCGCAGCTGATACTTGACCATCGCCATGTAGCCGATCGACGACAGCACCTTGTTTTTCCAGGTAATGGCCCTGAGCAAGGGGCTGGCCGATTGATCGGCACGCCATGCTTTCGGCAAGTGCGGGTCGATGGCCAGCGCCGTTCCCATCCCGGCCATGGCGATGCCGCTGCCCAGCACTTGCTCGACCACCGGGTAGCGGCGTATGCCGCCCGTCACCATGATGGGCATCGTGGCCACGGTGGCGATGTCCTTGGCAAACTCCAGGAAATACGCTTCGCGGGCCAAGGTGCGGCCGTCGCGGGCCTGTCCATGCATGGCAGGGGCTTCGTAACTGCCGCCGGACAATTCGATCAGGTCCACGCCCAGGCTGTTGAGCATGGAAACCACGTGTTTGGCATCCTCCGAGCTGAAGCCGCCTTTCTGGAAATCCGCCGAGTTGAGTTTGACGGCGACGGCAAAGCCTTTGCCCACGGCTTGCCGCACCCCGTTGACGACGTCCACCAGCAGCCGCGCCCGGTTCTCGAGCGAGCCGCCCCAGCGGTCCGTGCGTTTATTTGTAATAGGGGAGAGGAACTGGCTGAGCAGGTAGCCGTGCGCGGCATGGATTTGCACGCCCGTAAAGCCGAACTGTTCCGCCAGCTTGGCGCTGTTGATGAAGCGCTGCTTCACGTCGGCAATGTCGGCTTCCGTCATTGCACGCGGCGCGGAAAACTGCTTGGAAAAGTTGCCCATATCCATGGGCACGGCCGATGGCGCGATGGTTTCCTGTCCCATGGCGGCCGGCATCTGGCGTCCGGGATGGTTAATCTGCATCCAGATCTGCGCCCCGCGTGAACGGGCAGTGCGCGACCATTGCTCGAAGCGCACGCCAAATTGCGCAGAATCGAGTACCACGCCGCCGGGTCCCGTCATGGCGCGGCGGTCGATCATCACATTTCCCGTGATCATCAGGCCAACGCCACCGTCGGCCCATGACTGGTACAGGCGGATCAGCTCCTGTGAGGGCGCGTGATCGTTGTCAGCCATGTTCTCTTCCATGGCGGCTTTGGCGAGGCGGTTCGGAATGACGCTTCCATTGGGCAGCGTCAGTGGGGTAAAAGGCTTCATGCTTATCTCCAGGGTTGCGATGGCCTCACGATAAGCTTTAAGCTAACTTGAAGGTCAAGCTCTAAAATGCACTTTTTTTGCCTGTGTCCCGTTCGCAACACGGGCCGGAAGAAATGCAGCAGCCTGAAACAACAAATTCCTGTCACCACCCATCTGCCGCTTGACATTCAAGTTGGCTTTAAGCTTATAGTGGATCACATGGCGCAGGCCACTCAACCATCAGGAGGACGATCCCATGTCAGTTTTCAAGCAGCTTTTCCTCGCGCTCATGCCCTTGCTGTTCATGCAGATCGTTGCTGCGGAACCGGCGTCACCAAAGCGGGAACCGGGCACGGTACTCGTGGTCATGACCAATCATTCCCAGTATCCGAGCAGAAACGACCATACCGGGCTCTGGCTCACGGAACTCACCCACGTATATGACGCGCTGAAGGACGCCGGCTTTGGCGTCGACTTCGTCAGCCCGAACGGCGGCGCCGTGCCGCTCGATGAGCGCAGCCTGGGATGGTTGTATATGGATGCCACCGCAAAAAGCCACTTGAAAGATCGCGCTTTCATGGCGGCTTTGGCGTCGACACGAGCGGCGGCCGACATCGATCCTGCTGGCTACCAGGCTATTTTCTACACGGGCGGCCATGGCACGATGTGGGATTTCAAGGGCAACCAGGACCTCAAGCGCATTGCCGAGGCGATCTACCGCAACGGCGGCATCGTTTCTTCCGTCTGCCATGGCGCCGCCGGCTTGCTCGACCTGCAGGACGACAACGGCAAGCCGCTGATACAAGGGCGGCGTGTGACGGGCTTTTCGAATACGGAAGAATCGCTGGCCGGCATCAAGGATCAGGTACCCTATCTGCTGCAAAGCGAGCTCGAGGGCAGGGGAGCGCTGTATGACAAGGGTTTTCTACCGTTTGGCAGCTTCGTCATGACCGATGGCCGCCTCGTCACGGGCCAGAACCCCGGATCGAGCAAGGAAGTGGCGCAAGCGCTGCTCGCGGCCCTGCGGAATAACACACCACAATAAGGGAGCAGGAAAAAAGATGAAAATCGGCGAACTGGCCAAGCGCAGCGGCCTGGCGGCGTCCACGATACGCTTCTATGAAGCCAAGGGCTTGCTGAAAGCCGTGGACCGGCAATCGAACGGCTACCGCGACTATCCGCTGGAAGCGGTGGCGGTCCTATCCATCATCACCGACGCCCAGCAGGCGGGCTTTTCCCTGGACGAAATCAGGCAGGTCTTGCCGGAGGATATTTCATCATGGAAACATGATGAGCTGATGGTGGCGCTCAAGAAGAAGATCGCCGATATCGAGTCGCTGGAAGTGCGGCTGGCGCAGAACAAGGCCCATCTTTTGTCGCTGATTCAGCTGATCGAGGCAAAACCCGATGAGCTGGACTGCAAGGATAATACAGCCAGGATCATGGAAAGCATGGGGATAGCCAGCAAAAAATGAAGACAAAACTGCTTGTGCGTCAGGTCAAACGCGCCGGGGAATGGATGCGCTTGTCCAGCGGCTTCTCGTTGAGCGCATCGGCGGCCCGGTCCACGAATTGCCTGACGTCCCCCACCTCGGCAAACAGGCCGGCATAGGCCGCCCGTATCAGCACCGTGCACTGCTCGAATTTCGCGAGCTGCGACAAGCCTTCCTCCGTGGGCTCCAATAGTCGTCGCCGGGCATCATTGTGATCGTTCCGATACCGTACGAGGCCCAGGCGGAGCAGCTTTGGTATCTTTTGCATGACCAGCTGGTGCGAATGTCCGAGTTCGCGCGCCAGATCCGCGGCGGAGGCCGTGCCGAGCGTTGCCAGGACAGTCATCAGCGAACACGAGCGAACCGGGATGACGATCCCCATCGTGTCGAAGACAGTCTTGGATTGCTCGGCGATCAGGACGCTCAGGCGTTCGACAGCGCGGCCGAGAAACACGGCGTCATCGATCGGGGCCGGTTGATGGTTTTTTTTAGTCAAGGCGTTTGTACCTCTGGATGCTGCCATCCTTGTTCACGCGTTCCAGCTCCGTCACTTTCCCGCGCAAGGTAGTCAGGCGGTATCGAAAATCCGACACGCCTTCCACCGCGAACAGGTTGGGACCGATCGGCTCAAGCGCGACCCGGAACCGTTCGCGCCAGAGATAGTAAAGCGTGCCATTGTCCAGGATGATCTGGCGGCCTTCGTATTTTCCGGCCGCTTTCGCCAACACAGCGGCATCGACGTGCGGGCGCTCGATCGCTGCCGTCAGGCTCGGGAGCAGCCAGGCAAGTTCGGTTCGCCTGGCGTCATCGGTCTTGGCCAGATGTTCAAGCGCCAGCTTGTGCGCCAGAGGAAGCGCGCGAATAGAGGGGCTAGGGATATCAGGTTGCACGCCGACACCTTCGAAATCGCCATGGTCCACGGGGTCCTGGATCTGGCCGATCGGCACTTGCACGAAAAAATCGTCGTTGAGCGGCTTGCGCGCAACCGGATGCGCACCGCCGGCGGTCCGCTCCCCGATCAGCGTCGCCCGCCCGAGCTTTTTCATCGCATAGGAAAACCATTCTGCGGAGGAAAACGATGTGGAGCCGGTCAGGATATAGACGGGCTTGTCCACCATGCGCTTGCCCGGCAGGCCCGGCAGCACCCATTGTCCGCGCTGGATACGCTTGCCATCCTCATTGTAATAATAGTCGAAGAGCAGCTGGTCTTTCTCGCTGGAGAAGAAATAGCTGGCCAGGAATTGCGCCATTTCCAGATGTCCGCCATTGTTATAGCGCAAATCGATGATGACGGCATCCGTATTGCCGACGAAGCGCATAACGGACGCGGCCGTATCATAGGCAAGCTCGGGATCGGCAAAATAGCTGAACCGTATATAACCGATATTGCCCTTCAGGCGAGCGACCTCGTCGAAACCGAAATTGCTCTCTTCCAGCCTGCTCAATTCTTCTTTTCGTATCTTGGCCTTGAGCGCCGGGTTGGCTTTCGCCTTGAATTCCGCGATCCATTGGGAGTCGGCTCCCACCAGGAAATGCAGGTCGCCGCTGACTTTGATGAGATCGTCGGTCAGCTTGCTCGCAAACTCTGCCTTCGTCGCCGCCGAATCATAATCTCCCTTTTTCAGCCGCTCCTGTAGCACGGGCGCAATTTTTCGTGTGATGTCCGGAAACGCGTAGTTCGTATTCAAGGTGCTGTCGAGCGAGGCGATGATCGCGCCTTTTTCGTCTCGCGAGATGCCCGGTACCTCGGCAAAAGCCCCAGATGCGCAAATGACGGACAGCGCCGACAGCGCTTGAAGCAGACATGAGTGATAGCGCATTCTGATGTTTCTCCCCGATGAGACTCAAGAATACAATATATTGCGCAATATGTTGTATAAAAAATTGAACAACATCGGGCGGGCGGTTTCCAGCTGGCGCCTGACGCACTGCGCGCTGACGGCCGCGTCAATCCGGTATCCAATTCGCGTGTCCTGGGCGATGAAGCGGAACACTTGCTGCTCGCGTTGCTCAATGCTGGTGTGCCACCAACCAGGATGAGTAGCGCTCAGTGATTAAGCGTGAATGGCCGGATATTCAGACCGACGAAACGCCGAGCGCATGCGGGACGCAGGAAGTGCAGACATGCAGGAAGGGCGGCCTTCGCGAAGGCATGACGCAACCAGTGTGAAGCCCCCCGGCGTAACTGTTCAGAACAGATGGGCCAAGTCCACGTCCGTGACCCGAACCATTTCGGCTTTGGCGTGGCCGGGGCGCACAAGGTCGCCAGTTACATAGCAAAGTACTGTGGCAAGGAAATGCAGTGCAGGGCGCTTGACCAGAAACGCTACTTCCGCTCCAAGGGCATTGTGGTACCTGTCATGTACAAGCAGCGCAAGGCGGCAAACGTGCTGAACGACCGTTACCCGATGGCGTACAAGAGCTAGGCCGTATCGAGAATTCTTGATAACATTGAATCTCATTACTTGGGAGAAACAATGAGCGGCGCAGCAGAAACCACGTATTACACGAATCACAGGGTAACCGTCACAAATGCCCGTTTCAGGGTCGATGGCGAAACTCATGCAATAAGTGGCATTACATCGGTCAAGCTGGAGGTGAAAAAACCGAATAGGATTTTGCCAGCGGCACTCATAATTTTTGAATTATTGGCGCTCACAAGTGGCAAGAACTTGGCAACTCTATCTATCTGGCACTGGGCCATTATCTTGCTTCCAGGGCTAATTTGGATGTGCTTTCAACGAACTCACTATACGGTAACGCTTGCCAGCGCGTCCGGGGAGCATCGGGCCTTGAAAAGCAAGGTAAAGCCGTTCGTGAGCGAGGTGGTCGAAGCGATAAATCAAGCTATTGTCCGTCGAGCATAGAAAGGGCCCGCAGATCGCGGGCCTTTTTACATGATGGCGTGCATGGCCAGGCGGGCATGCCATGGGCGGGACGGGCGATCCTTGATTGCGTCGAACAGGTCATGAAGCTTCGCATGGCGCACCTTGGCGGCTACATCGTAGCCGCGCACGTAGTTGCCGAAGGCTCGTGGACTGAGGTGTAGCGGCGCGACGGATGCCACCCAATCGTATAAATCGTCCTCGATGACGGCAATCTCTCCGAAGAGGTCGATTGCTGGCTGGCGTAGCTGGTAGGAAAAATAAGCTGCTGGCGGCCTCGGCTTGCGGCGGGTTGTTGTCTTTTTCATTCGGATATAATGCCCGGCGACTTGGGGCGGCAATGCGAGGAATAGAGGCTGTTTGGCGTTTTACATAATTTCGTAAAAAGCTAGACTTTTTCGAGGAACTGCATGTACTGCTTTGATTCTGCACTCTTTTAGCTATTTTACATAATATAAATTATGCGAAGTTATGGACGGATTTGTCAAATCCCCCGTTTTGCAACTTATACAATCGCAAATGCGATTTTGGCCCTTTGCGCGCCGCTGTCGCCGGCGGCGCACCAGCTACATGAAATACGGCTTGTCCCCGTCCGTGTTCGGTTTGTTCACGCCCAGGTTGGCGTGCATGTGCAGGTCTGGCGCTGCGATGATGCTGGCGATCAGGTCCGCCACGCTCCTGCGCGATACCACGGTGCCTTTGAATGGCGCGTGGCGTGTCGTCAGTTCGTAGTCGACTTCGTCTTCGTTCGTCATCCAGGCTGGGCGCACGATGGTGTATGCCAGGCCCGATGCTTCGATGGCGTCGGCGGCGCGGCGGAATGGTTTCAGGTCTTCGGCCAGCATGGCGTTGTTCCACTCGCCGAATTTGCCGGGAACTTCATCGTAGATGCCCATCGACAGGACGAAAATCAGGCGTTCGACGCCCGAGGCCCGCATGGCGGCAATGATGCTGTTGGCCTGGTGTTCCATGTCGTCGCCCACCAGATTGGCGTAGACCACGTCGTGACCGGGCATCGTTTGCCGCAGCAAAGCCTGGTCCAGCACGTCACCGGCCAGCACGCTGCTGTTGGCCGGGACTGGCGTTGGCAGCTTGCCGGGATTGCGCAGCAACAGCGTCAAGGCGAAGTCTTTACGGCCCGCGAAGGCGCGGATGACCCACTGCGCCACCTGTCCGCCTGCACCCAGTATCAATATCTTTTTCATCGTTATCGTTTTCGTCATGGCACGCTGCCATGCAGGAAGTTACAGCCTTTCTTCGACGAAAGGAACACGGCGCGCTTGAAAAAAGACAAAACGCTCCATGAGCGCCAGCCCATCGCCTTGTCTAGCGGTAGATTGCTGGCCTTGTAATTTCAATGAAATCAGGTGCTTGTCGACTATGTTGAATGAGAAGTCTCAACATTGGATAAGCAATCAGGAAACCCGCATGACCCGCTCGCATCCACGCCCGGCGCTTCTTTTAGCGCATTGCCGCCGCTTTCTGTCGCTGCTGGACGTGTCGCGTGCCGCATGCCGATTTGCGCCAGGAAACAATACCGCAGCCGCGGAGAGAGTCATCCTCCCTTCCCCGCCCTGCTCCCGGCACCATACCAGCGCACCGGAAAATAGGCACTGGTATGGCACGCATCGCCCATCCGACGGGGAAAGTCCGCAACTGGTATTGTGATTTTGCACAAACAATAAAACCAGTTGACTACCACCTGCAATGCTTGCACTCTGAAAAATCGGACGGTGATAAACCGGCTCGGCCATGAAAAAAATACACAAGGAGACGCAATGAACCGGACAGTCATGAATACCCTCATCCTTACCCTCTTCGGCGGGACGTTGGCCGCTTGCGGCGGGGGCGACGGCTCCAGCGCAGGCGCAAGCCAGCTGCTGGCCGGCGCCACCGAAGCGGTCGCCTGCTACACGCCATGGAACAGCGGCACCGCCTACAACGGCGGCGGCAAGGCCAGCTACAACAACGTCAATTACACGGCCAACTGGTGGACGCAAGGCAATAACCCGTCGACCAGCAGCGGCGGCGCCGGCAGCGGCCAGCCCTGGACGGTGGTGGGAGACTGCGGTACGCCGACACCGACACCGACTCCTACCCCGACGCCTACGCCAACACCCACCCCCACCCCGACACCGACGCCAACACCTACCCCGACTCCAACGCCTACCCCAACACCGACTCCAACACCGACTCCAACACCGACTCCAACACCGACTCCAACGCCTACACCTACACCTACACCTACACCTACACCTACCGGCCTGGCCAAGCACGCGCTGATCGGCTACTGGCACAACTTCACCAACCCCAGCGGCGCCACGTATCCGATCAGCCAGGTCAGCGACGACTGGGACGTGATCGTCGTCTCGTTCGGCGACAACGCGGGCGGCGGCAATGTCAGCCTGACCATCGATCCGGGCGCGGGCACGGAAGCGCAGTTCATCGCCGACGTGGCCGCCAAGCGGGCGAAAGGCAAGAAAGTCATCCTGTCGCTGGGCGGGCAAAACGGTTCCGTTTCCGTCGGCAACACGGCCGAAGCGACGAATTTCACCAACAGCCTGTACGCCATCATCACCAAATACGGTTTCGATGGCATCGACCTGGACCTGGAAAACGGCGTGGCGCAGGGCGCGGCCATCCAGACCTATCTGCCGATCGCCGTGAAAAACCTGAAAGCCAAGGTCGGCAGCAGCTTTTATTTGTCGATGGCGCCGGAATGGGTGTACGTGGAAGGGGGCTACACGAGCTACGGCAGCATCTGGGGCGCCTACATTCCCATCATCAATGCCTTGCGCAGCGAGCTGACGGTGCTGCACCCGCAGTACTACAACAACGGCGACATCTACACGCCGTACGCCACGGGTGCCATCAAGGCGGGCTCGGCCGACCAGCTGGTGGCCACGGCGCGCATGCTGATCGAGGGTTTTAACTATGGCGGCAACACCTTCGCCGGCTTGCGTCCGGACCAGGTGGGCTTCGGCGTGCCATCGGGCCGCAGCTCGGCCGGTTCCGGTTTCACGACGAATGCCGACGTCAGCAACGCCCTGAATTGCCTGACGCGCCTGCTCAACTGCGGCACCATCAAGCCTCTGCAGGCGTATCCGGACTTCCTCGGCGTGATGACGTGGTCAATCAACTGGGACCGCCACGACGGCTATAACTTCTCCGTGCCGACGAAGAATGTCCTGAAAACCTTGCCGTAAGCGGCATTGCCCGACTGCGCATGCGGGCTTTGCCGCTCACATGCGCAGCAGCGCCGCACCCAGCACGCGCATCTGCAGCGCAATGCCGTGGCGCAACGCCTCCCCTCCCCCCTGCGTGTGCTTGATGCCATCCATGGTGGCCACCAGCAAGGCGGCCACTTGCGCGGCAGTGGCGTCCACCCGGCGCAGCGCGATGTCACCCGCCGATTCCGCCTGTTCCAGCGCGCCGGCCAGCGACGCCACCAAGGTTGCCCGCGCCGTCAAGGTGATGTCGGCGGCCAGGGTCATGTTGGCGTCGAACAATTCCTGTCCGTGGGCGCTGGCGGAAATTTCCGCCATCAAGCCTTGCTGGAATGCCAGCAAGGCCGTTTCGATGCGCGCAAGAACGGGAGCGGGCTCGGCCATCGCCGCCGCCACGTGCGCCATGACGGTGGCATGGGCCCGTTCGGAGCCGGCGCGGAACACGTCTTCCTTGTTCTTGAAGTGCAAATACAGCGCCGCGCGCGACATGCCGGCCGCCTGCGCGATGTCGAGCATGGACGTCTTGCGGTAGCCGTAGCGGCAAAACACGGCCAGGGCGGCATCGAGGATGAGCTGGCTTTTCAGGGTATCGTTCGTCATCCAGTCATGTTGACACTTTGAGTATATAGTGTCAACATGACTTTTGGACAAAAACCGTCAAAATGTCAATCACCTACCCGAACAGGACTGCCATGCACGATTTCAATGCCGCACCGATTGAAGAGCAGCAGATGGACCTGCTGCGCCATACGGAACGCAGCCGCTTGCGCGCCCTCGTGGCCGCCGATACGCAGGCGGCGCGCGCCCTGCATGCCGATGACTTCCAGCTGATCACGCCCATCGGCAGCATGCTGTCACGGGAACACTACCTGGGCGCCATCGCCTCCGGCCACATGCGCTATCTGAGCTGGGAGCCGGACGCGATCAGCGTGCGCCTGTACGACACGGCCGCCATCCTGCGTTACTCGGCGCAACTGGAAATCGTCTTTGGCGGACACGCCGTGCCGCGCGCCCGCTACTGGCATATGGATAGCTATGAGTGGCGCGATGGACGCTGGCAAGCCGTCTGGTCGCAGGCGACGGCCATACGCTGACGGCGATGCCTGCAGCGGGATACGCCCGCAGCATGGGTAATTGATATTTCCAAATCAATAGATGAAATCTATCGATCCGGTTGAAATATTTCACTTCCTTTTGTAAATGAGAATCGTTACTATCTAAATCAAGGATAAGCGAATTCAACAGAAAGGAGCGTCCCTTGTTTACAGCCATCAAAACATTCAGCCAGGTGTGCACGCACATGTCGATCGCCTTCGGCCTTGCCTATTTGCTGACGGGCTCGCTGGCACTCGGTGGCCTGGCCGCAATCATCGAACCGATCATCAATGTGGGCCTGCTGCCGTGGCATGAAAAAGCCTGGCACGCGATCCGCCGCCGCTACGCGGCCAGCCGCCTGGGCTTTGCCGCCCTGGCTGGTGAAAAGCTGAGCCAGACGGCCATGCACATGGGCGTCGCTTTCAGCGTCATGTACTGGGCCACGGGTTCCATGGCCTTCGGCGGCTTGCTGGCCGTGGTCGAGCCCATCTGCAACGTGATCGTGCTGCCCTTCCACGACCGGCTGTGGGAACGATTTCGTTTCCGTATGGAAGGCCGGGGCGCGGCGCAGCTGACTACGATGCCCACCTGATACTTTTCACCCAAGAACAAGGACTGGGGTGGGACCTGGCGGGTCCGACCCCGGCTTCTTGTCGCTGGCCAAGCCGCTATGGTGGCCGGTTTCAGCCGTCCGCAAGGCGTGCCTGCACCTTGCCCGCCCACACAGGCGGCCGCCTTGGAAGCCATGGCGCCGCCCGCTCCAGCTGGCCCGCCAGGCGCAGCAAGGTTCCATCGTTTCCATACCCGGCCATGAACTGCATGCCGATTGGCAAGCCATCATTGGACATGCCCAGCGGCACGGACATGGCCGGCAAGCCCGCCACGTTGGCCAGCGGCGTGTACGGCGAATGCTCGAACAGGCGCGCCGTCCAGCCCAGCCCATCGAGCTTTTCCTCGTTTTCTCCATAGCACCCCAGTTGCCACGGCATATCCGGCATGGTGGGCGTGAGCAGCACGTCGTACTGCTCAAACAAGGCGCCGGTCTGACGCGTGACGGTGTTGCGCACGTCGAGGGCGGCCACGAAATCGACGGCCGACACCGTCTGCCCGTAGCGGTAGCAGGCCAGGGTCGCCGGTTCCAGCGTATCAAGCGACACGGCGCGCCCGCTCTCGTGCGCCAGGCCGGCTATCCACGGCACCAGGTTGGCGCACCAGATGCTAGCATTCGCCTGCACGAAGGCTGGCCACGACACGCCCAGCGCAGGCGACACTTCTTCCACGTGGTGGCCCAGGCTTTCCAGCAGACGCACGGTGTCTTGCAGCGCGACATCGATGGCAGGCACGGGCCGGGCGCCATTGCTGGCGGTCCGCTGCACGGCGATGCGCAGCTTGCCCGGCGCCACGCTCACCTGCGACAGCCAGCTGTGGCCGGGAGGATTCGTCACATACGGCTCGCCCGGCAGCACGCCCTGCACGCAGTCGAGCAAGGCGGCGCTGTCGCGCACGCTGCGGCTCACGCCCAGCTGCACGCCCAGGCCGCAGAAGATTTCGTCCATGGCGGGGCCATTCGACACCCGTCCCCGGCTGGGCTTGAAGCCGAACAGGCCCGTCGAGGCGGCGGGCACGCGGATGGAGCCGGCCGCATCCGTCGCATGCGCCAGCGGCACGATGCCGGCCGCCACGGCCGCCGCCGCGCCGCCGCTGGAGCCGCCCGCGCTCAGGTGGACGTTCCACGGGTTGCGCGTGGCGCCATATAAGACCGGTTCGGTGGTGGTGGCAAACGCCATTTCCGGCGTGCTGGTGCGGCCGAACGTCGCCAGGCCGGCGGCGCGGAACTGCGTCATCAGATGGGAATCGGCGGACGCGACATGGCCGGCGCCCAGGCGGCTGCCCGCTTCGCTGCGCTGGCCCGCCATGGTGACGGCCACATCCTTGATCAGGAATGGCACGCCGGCGAATGGCGCGGTGCCGTCCACCTGCGATACATCGGCCGGCCACAGCTCGACCACGGCATTGATCTGCGGATTGACGGCGGCGCAGGCGCGCTGGGCTGCGTCGTGCAATTCGGCGGCGGAAACGGCGCCTTCGCGCAGCAGCTGGGCCAGTCCTAATCCATCAAAGCTTGTATATTCATGGAGTTGCATCAGTTAGTTCCTGTAAAAGGTGAAAAGTAAAAGTCACAGGAACCACTGTAGGGCTTGCGTTATCATAGCGGAAATGAATAGTTGTTATACAAGGTATAGTCATGGACAATTTGCGCAAGCTGGACCTGAACCTGCTGCTGACCCTCAACGCCCTGCTGATCGAGCGCAACGTGACGCGGGCGGCCGCGCGGCTGCACCTGAGCCAGCCCTCCGTCAGCGTGCAACTGGGCAAGCTGCGCGCGGCCTTTGACGATCCGCTGCTCTTGCCCGGTCCGCGCGGCATGCTGCCCACGGCGCGGGCGCTGGCCCTGCTGGCGCCCTTGCAAGCCGTGCTGGCCCAGCTGGAACAGGTCTTGCAGCCCGAAGCGGCCTTCGATCCGGCCACGGCCCAGGTGCGCTGGAACCTGGCGGCGGCCGACGCCGCCGAATATGCGATCCTGCTGCCGATGCTGCCCGCCCTGCGCGCGCAGGCGCCCCTGTCGCGCATGGCCGTGTTCGAAGCCGTGCCGGCGCGCATGGCGCAGGACCTGGAAACGGGCCAGGTCGACCTGGGTTTCCTGGCGCAGGAAGAAGCGCCGCCCGGCTTGCGCCACCGCACGCTGTTCACTGAACACTACGTGCTGGCGGGCCGCCACGACCACCCGCTGCTGCAATCGCCGCCCAACCTCGACCAGTTCTGCGCGCTGGAATTCGTCGTCGTCTCGCCCAACGGCGGCGGTTTCCGCAGCAACGTCGATACGGCACTGGAAAAGCTGGGGCGCACGCGCAAGGTGGTGCTGTCCGTGCCGCATTTCCTGATCGTGCCGCCCTTGCTGACAGCGTCCGACATGGTGGCCCTGCTGCCGTCGCGCCTGCTGAAGAATGCGCTGGGCGCGCTGCGCACATGGGAGCCGCCCGTCGCCCTGCCCGACTACGAAATGGCCATGGTCTGGCACGAACGCATGCACCTGGACCCGGCGCACCGCTGGCTGCGCGAACGCATCCTGGCCAGCTTGCAGGCGCCGCTACACGATTTCCCGCTATAAAACACTAGGGAAGATTACCTAGTTGCTCGAAAGAAATTCCCAATGTTCGCCGTGGTGACGACTGCGTAAGCTTGCGCGTAATAATAAAGGGTCACCATGAACGCCATTTCCATCCTGCACCGCGGTTCGCGCCGCCCTCCCGCTTTTTCCTTTTCGATCACTGCCTGGCTGGCGGCAATGCTCCTGGGCATGCTGGCGTTCTGCGCCAACGCCAGGGCGGCACCCGCCGCCGCGCCCGCCAGGATGCCCGCAGCCTCGGCCGAGCTGATCAAGCGCGGCGAATACGTCGCCCGCCTTGGCGACTGCGTGGCCTGCCACACGAGCCCGAACGGCGCCGCCATGGCCGGCGGCCTGGAACTGAAAACGCCGTTCGGCACCATCTACAGCACGAATATCACGCCCGACGCGAAGACGGGCCTGGGCACGTACACGTTTGCCCAGTTCGACCGCGCCATGCGCAAGGGCGTGGCTGCGGACGGCCACAATCTGTACCCGGCCATGCCCTACCCTTCCTACGCGAAGATCACGCCCGACGACATGCAGGCCCTGTACGCCTATCTGCAGCGCGGCGTGGCGCCCGTGGCGCAGCAAAACCGCGAAACGGACATGAAATGGCCGTTCAGCATGCGCTGGGGCTTGTCGCTGTGGAACGCCGTCTTCCTCGACGACGCGCCATTCAAGCCCGACAGCGCCAAGTCAGCCCAGTGGAACCGGGGCAGCTACCTGGCCCAAGGGTTGGGCCATTGCGGCTCCTGCCACACGCCGCGCGGCGTGGCTTTCCAGGAAAAAACCATGGGCCAGGATGGCGGCAGCGGCAAGCATTACCTGTCCGGTTTTACCTTCGACGGCTGGCATGCGGTGAACCTGCGCAATCTGTGGACGCCGGGCGACATCGTGCAATTGCTGAAAACGGGCCGCAACAGTTTCGGCACGGCGGCCGGCAGCATGACGGAAGTCATCACGCACAGCACGCAATACTTCACGGATGCCGACCTCGACGCGCTGGCGCACTACCTGCACGGCTTGCCGGCCAAGGATGGGGCGGCCGCGCCGCCGAAGAAAACGGCGCCCGTCGTGGCGGCCAGCAACGATGCCCTGTACAACACGCGGGGCGGCCTGGGCTACCTGCAGTTTTGCGCCACCTGCCACCGCCGCGACGGCCGTGGCGTGGACAACATCTTCCCGCCGCTGGCGCAGAACGACTCGGTGCAGTCGAAGGACGCCACCACCGTCATCCATATCGCGCTGACGGGCTGGCAGTCGGCCGTCACGCAGCACTCGCCCCGCTCGTTCGGCATGCCCGCGTATGACCGCCTGTCGGACACGGAACTGGCGGAAATCCTCACCTTTGTGCGCGGCAAGTGGGGCAACCAGGGCGCACCGGTGACGCCCGCGCAGATCGCCAAGGTGCGCAAGGAGCTCAAGCTCAAGGCGCCGGACGCGGGCGGCTTCGTCACGCCCCGCTTCGCCGCCCTGACGGCCGATCCGAACGCCAGTCAGTTAATCCACGGCATGCAACTGATGACGGAAACGCGCGCCCGCCTGCCGCAAAACGTGGGCAACGACCTCAATTGCAGCAGCTGCCACCTGAATGGCGGCACGGTGGCCGGCGGTTCGCCCTTCCTCGGCATTTCCGCCTTCTTCCCGTCGGAAGCGCCGCGCGCCGGCAAGGTCATCAGCCTGGGAGAGCGCATCAATGGCTGCTTCCGCCGCTCCATGCACGGCAAGCCTCTGCCCGTGGACGGCCCCGACTTGCAGGCGATGGTCGCCTACATCGACTGGATGAAGGGCGCCACGCAGGCGGGCGACAAGGTGGCGGGACGCGGCGTGGCGAAGATCGACCGCGCTCTGCTGCCCGATCCCGTGCATGGCAAAAAAGTGTATGCCGAGCAATGCGCCGTCTGCCATGGCGCGAATGGCGAAGGCATCCGTGGCGCCAACGGCGTCGTCGCCTTCCCGCCGCTGTGGGGTGACCGTTCCTTCAACATTGGCGCCGGCATGGCCCGCACCTACACGGCGGCCGGCTTCGTCAAGGCCAATATGGTGATGGGCCATGGCCAGAAATTCCCGCTGGGACAAGGCAACCTGTCCGACCAGGACGCCGTCGACGTGGCCGAATATTTTACGCACATGCCCCGTCCGGACTTCCCCGACAAGGTCAAGGATTGGCCCAAGGGCGGCAAGCCCAAGGATGCGCGCTACTGACGCGTGAATTTTCCGGGCGGCGCCCTTCTGGACGCCGCCCGCCTGTGATACGCTGCTCGCTCCATCACGCAGGAGCGACGCATGCAGACCGACAGCGGCCGGGCCGACCCATCCGACACCTGGCTGGGCAAGCTGGGCCCCGGCCTGATCACAGGCGCGGCCGATGACGACCCCAGCGGCATCGCCACGTATTCGCAGGCGGGCGCGCAGTTCGGTTTCGGCATGCTGTGGACCGTCTGCCTGACGTTCCCCCTGATGCTGGGCATCCAGGTCATCAGCGCCAAGATCGGCCGGGTCAGCGGCCACGGGCTGGCAACGAACATCCGCCGCCACTATCCGAAATCCTTGCTGTACGCCATCGTCAGCTTGCTGCTGCTGGCCAATGTCATCAATATCGCCGCCGACGTGGCCGCCATGGGCGATGCCCTGACCTTGATCATCGGCGGCCCCACGCATCTGTACGCCGTGGGCTTCGGTTTGCTGTCGCTGCTGCTGCAAGTCTTCATTCCCTATCAACAGTACGTGCGCATCCTGAAATGGCTGACCCTGGGCTTGCTGGCCTATGTGGCCACCGTGCTGACCGTGCACATTCCCTGGGGCGAAGTGGCGCTGCGCACGGTCTGGCCACAGTTCGCCTGGTCGGCCGCCTCGGTGACCATGATCGTGGCCGTGTTCGGCACCACGATCAGCCCTTACCTGTTTTTCTGGCAAGCCTCGCAGGAAGTGGAAGACTTGCAGGCCGATGCCAGCGCGCAAGCCTTGCGCCGCGCGCCGGAACAGGCGCCACGGCAATTCCAGCGCATCAAGATGGACACGGCCATCGGCATGGGCTTTTCCAACCTGGTGGCCTTCTTCATCATGCTGACGACGGCCGTGACCCTGGGCGCGCAAGGCATCACGCACATCGATACGTCCGCCCAGGCCGCTTCCGCCCTGCGCCCCATCGCGGGCGACTTCGCCTTCGCCCTGTTCAGCCTGGGCATCATCGGCACGGGCTTGCTGGCCATTCCCGTGCTGGCCGGCTCGGCCGCCTACGCCATGGCCGGCGCCTTTCACTGGAAAAACAGCCTGGAACTGGCGCCCCGGGCCGCCAAGAAGTTTTACGGCATCATCGTCACGGCCACCGTGATCGGCGCCGCCCTGTGCTTTTCGCCACTCGACCCCATCAAGGCCCTGTACTGGAGCGCCGTCATCAACGGTGTCATTTCCGTGCCGATCATGGCCCTGATGATGGTGATGGCCTCGCGCCCCGCCATCATGGGCACCTTGACCATTTCGCGCCGCCTGCGGGCGCTGGGCTGGCTGTCGACCATCGTCATGGCGACGGCCGTGCTGGCCATGTTCGCCACCATGGCGTTCTGATGCCTAGGCCGCCTTCGGCTTGAGCATGCCTTCCACGATGCCCAGCACGGTCTGGCGCGGCAGCAAGCGCGGCAGCCAGGCCAGCAGCCGGTTCGGGCGGCCCGCCACGTGGCTGCTGCGGCCCCGGTCCAGCGCGCGCAGCGCTTCGTCGACGACCGTTTGAGGATCCATGCGCTTGCCCACGGCCGCTTCGGGCGCGGCCACGACATCGAAGAAAGCCGTGTCCGTGGCGCCCGGGCACAAGCCCAGCACGCGCACGCCGCGGCTGCGGTTTTCCGCCCACAGCGCTTCCGAGAACGACAGCACGAAAGCCTTGCTGGCGCCGTAGACCGCCATGTAGGGATCGGGCTGCAGGGCCGCCGTGGACGCCACGTTGATGATGGCGCCCCGTCCTTGCGCCAGCATGTGCGGCAAGGCGCAGTGCGTCATTTCCATCAGGGACGTGCAATTGACGGTCACTTCGCCGACTTGCCGTGCAAGATCGATGCTTTCGAAGCGGCCATGCGTGGCGAAACCCGCGTTATTGATCAGCACGTCGGGCGGCATGCCCAGCGCGCAGACCTGCGCATGGGCTTGTGCGGCGGCGCCAGGCAGGCTCAGGTCCGCCACCAGCGCGTGCGCGCGGATGCCGTGGCGCTTGGCAAGGTCGGCGGCCAGCGTTTCGAGCACGGCGCCGGAGCGGGCCAGCAGCAGCAAATGCGCGCCGCGCGCGGCCAGGGTTTCCGCAAAGACGCGGCCGATGCCGGACGAGGCGCCCGTGATCAGCACGGTCTGGTTGGTGTAGTTGAAGGCGGTCATGGCAGCGGTGTGTAGTTGAAAGTGTTTCTACTGTAAACTGTAGACTTTAGTCCACGGTCAAGGGGAATCGATGCGTATCGGAGAAATCACCCGCCTGACGGGCGTCAGCAAGGATACGGTGCGCTTTTACGAGCGCCAGGGGCTGCTGGACGAAGCGCCGCAGCCGGGCCTGACGAATAACTACAAGGAATATTCGGCGCAAGCCTTGCGCCGCATCGAGCTGATCGGCCACGCCAAGGCGCTGGGCTTTACCTTGAAGGAAATCGCCGAGGTCATTGCCGTATGGCAGGAAAATGCGCTCGATGCGCAAACCAAGCGGGCCATGCTGGAAACGAAAATCGCGCAGATCGACGACAAGGCCCGCTCGATGGCCGTGCTGCGGGCCGGACTCGTCGATGCGCTGGCCAAGGTGGAGACGGGCTGCAAGGATGGCGTGGCGGCCGCAGGAAACTACAAGGATAATCAATGACTTATTACACGCAATACCGCCACCTGGCGCTCGAGGGCGCCAAGCCCGCCCCCACGGCACAGCAGATCGCCGCCATCGAAGCCCTGCTGGAAGCGCCGTTGCCGCCCGCCTTCCTGGCCTTCCTGCAAGCGGCCAACGGCGCCTGGTTCGACTACACCACTGATGTGCCGGACGGCAATGGCGGCGTGGAAAAAATGGGTTTCAATACCTTTTTCAGCGCCGACGAAGGCGATTTCTGCGACGAAACCTTGGTCGGCGAAATCCGCGCCGCGCGCAAGCATACGGACATGCCGGTGCGCATCCTGCCGTTCGCCCGCGATGGCGGCAATTCCATGGTTTATCTGGATCTGACGGAGGAAGGCGGCGGCCGCGTGCTGGCGTATGTGCAGGAGTTACCGGACTGGACGGGCAAGCGCGCCCATGGCCTGATGGAACTGGCGCCTTCATTCGACGCGTGGCTGGACAGCCTGTATATCGACCGCGACACGGTGCTTGACGAACTCGAACACAGCGTCTCGGAACCGTCGCACCTGGACGCGATGGCGGAATGGCTCGATATCGGCATGCCCGCGTGGCGCCGCGATGCCGGCATTGCCGCCTTATTTGCCCTGAAGCAAGTCGAACTGTGCGCTAACGAACAGGACTAATCCTACGGGCATGATCGCGACTGTCCTATGGGTGTGCGCAGGCTGCTGGCTTAACATTGTCATCAGCTTGTAGAAAAAACCACACTCGAAAGGATTTCCCATGCCTATCCCGACCACCAGCTCCCGTGCCCCGTCCTTCAAAAGCGTAGCCATCGGCGCCGCCGTTGCTTTATTGAGCGGCATCGCCATCAACAGCATCGCCGCCGCGGCGCCGGGCGCGTACGACAAGCAATTCCTCAGCAAGGCCGCCGACGCTGGCAGCACGGAAATTGCCGCCAGCAAAGTGGCGCAAAGCAAGAGCAGCAATGCGGAAGTGAAGAAATTCGCCGATGCCATGGTCACCGATCACACGAAAGTGGCGGATGAGCTGAAACAGCTGGCCAGCAGCAAGCAGATCGAGGTCAGCGACCAGCCCGGCAAGAAGCACCAGGCGCAGATCGACAAGCTGAGCCGCCTGGAAGGCGCGCAGTTTGACAAGGAATATGCGGCCACCATCGGCGTGGCGGCGCACAAGGAGGCCGTGAAACTGTTCACGGATGCCAGCCAGAAGGCGAGCGATCCCGACATCAAGGCCTTTGCCGCGAAGACCTTGCCAGCGTTGCAACATCATCTGGACATGGCCAATACCCTGCACACGGCGGTGGGGAAATAGCCAAGTCAATAGCCAAGTTACCGGCAATTAGCGGGGATATGCTTGCTGTACGTGCCGTACGGCAAGCATATCTGCTCTTGACATACAATGCGGCAACTTCGTTTTTGGCCATGCCATGACCTCATGCAGCTACTCAAGAAAACCGGCCTGATCGCCGCCGCCTTCCTGCTCATCCTCGTGCTGGCAGGCTGGCTCTTCATCAAAGTCAGCGCGGCGCGCAATGCCAGCGTATATGCCCAGGAATGGAACGATCAGCGCACGTGCGTGATCAATACCTACGTACCCCACTACGGCAACGGCGTGCCGCAGAACATCGTGCGCGCGCTGAGCACGTCCACCTTTTTCCGCGTCTACCATAAGGATGGCACCTTGCTGGAAAGCACGGAATGGGTGCTGGACATGCATGAAGACGGTATCCTCGACCATGCGCGCTGGGGCCAGAACCAAACGCGCGCCATCTACCCGACGGACATGGGCGACGAAAGCTGGACCTTGCCCGAATGCGCGTGATCATTTAGCAATCAAACGAAAGAGTCCCATGCTGCGCGGCCCCTGGAGCGATGCTCCCTACATTCCTACACTCCACCATTTTCTCGGCCCTTTCGACGTGTATGACCGTGAAGAAACCTTGGGCGTGGAACTGGACCGCTGGGACATGAACGACCCGCTCCAGCGCGCTGCCCTGATACGGCGCGACATCACGTCGCAATACAAGGAACTCAGCTATCGCCACCGCCATGCGCTGGTGGCCGTGCTGGCGCAGGCGCTGCAAGACCCCGGCTACGATTTCCAGGCCATCCTCGAACATGACCCGGAAAGCACGAATGCCCTGCCTGCCTTGTGGGATGAAATGGCCGATCCGCGCGCCTTCTTTGCCGATATCTACCGCCTGGTGCAGCAAGATTGGCACGACGACCTGGCGCGCGCGGCGGCGGAAGACCCGGCCAGCTGGTAACGCGGCGCCCGCACCACACTATCGATACGCTAGTCTACGCTCTCACTTTCCCTCTGTGGACGCGATTGCGGCCGTCTGCACGCATCGTTGCAAAAACGCCCCATTCAAAAAAAATCTGTTGCACCAGCGCATGTCTGCTGGCATCGCGCTACTATGAAACGTCGGCACTTCGATAGGCGCCGCCTCACCGCACCGGTTCCCCGCCGGCTTTCCCCTGCAATGTGAAGGAGATTCTCATGCCCAAGTTCGCCCCTGCCATTTGCCTGTCGGTCATGCTTGCCGCCGGCATGATGCCCTGTATCGCCAGCGCTGCCGAAGGCGGCGCCACGCGCGCCGACGCGGAAGCCATGGTCAAGAAAGGCGTGTCCTACATCAAGAGCGCCGGCGACGCCAAGGCGTATGGCGACATCACGGCCAAGTCGCCGCAATTCATCCTGCACGACCTGTACCTGGTCGTCTATAAACTCGACGGGACGGTGGTTGCGCATGGCGCCAATCCGAAAATGGTCGGCAAGAACTTGATCGAGCTGAAGGATATTGATGGCAAGGCTTTTGTGAAGGAACGAGTCGACCTGGCCAAGAGCAAGGGCACGTTCTGGCAGGAATACAAATTCACGAATCCGGAAACCAAGAAGATCGAGCCGAAGGTGATGTATTGCGAGAAACTCGCCGAGACCGTCGTCTGCGGCGGCATCTACCTGTAGCCTGCCGCCGCGCCGCCAGCGCCGGGATGGCACACCGATCTCTCAACGAATTTCTCAACGATATGGGCCTCATGTGAAAATCGCACAGAAGATGTTGATCGTCCCGGTGGTCGCGCTGGCTTGCCTGCTGGCCATGGGGGCCTTGTCCTATTTCGCCATGCAGCAAAACGAAAGCCGCATGCGCGACTTGAAAGACGTCACCTTGACGGCCGAGCGGCTTGCCAACCAGCAAGCCATTGCCCTGGGTCAGGTACACGCCGACGTGTATGCGAAGATCGCCATCGCCGCCAGCCTGTCTGACGAACAGTTCAAGCAGTTCGGCGCGCAAACGGATCGCCAGCTCAATGCCATCGCGCAAGGCTTGAAGGAACTCAAGCAATTCTCGGGCGCCGCCACGGAAGCGGGCCAGGCGCTGCCCGGCGTCGAGCGCTACCGTGCCAGCGTGGCGCAGGCGTTGGATCTGGCCTCGATGGACCCGAATACGGGCGTGGCGGCGATGCAAAATGCCGCCGGGCACTACCAGCAAGTGAGCGGGCAACTGCGCCAGGTGCTGCTCAACCTCGACCACCGCACGGTCGACGCGCTGCAAGAGACAAAAAATGCGGGCCAGCGCGCCGGCTGGCTGTCGCTGGGCACCATGGCTGTCGGCTTTGCCCTGCTGGCCCTGATCGCCACCTGGGTGGCCCGCTCCGTCGTGCGACCCATCGACGAGGCGTGCCGCGCCGCTGAAAGCCTGGCGGCCGGCGACCTGACCACGCGCATCGACGCCCGGAGCGACGATGAGGTGGGCAAGCTGTCGCGGGCGCTGGCTACCGTCTTGAAAAACTGGAACACTTTATTGGGCGAGATACGCCAGGCGGGCTCCACCATCACGGTAGAAGCGAGCGAAATCGCCCTCGGCAATGCGGACCTGTCGGCCCGTACGGAGTCGCAAGCGCATTCCTTGCAGGAAACAGCCTCGTCCATGCATGCGCTGACCGATACCGTGAAGGAAAACGCCAGCCATGCGCACCAGGCCAACCAGATGGTGCTGTCGACCTCGAACGTGGCGCTGGAAGGCGGCCGCGTCGTGGGCCAGGTGGTCGAGACGATGGGGTCGATCAAGGCCAGTTCCGGGCGCATCGTCGACATCATCGCCGTCATCGACGGCATTGCCTTCCAGACCAATATCCTCGCCTTGAACGCGGCCGTGGAAGCGGCGCGCGCGGGCGAACAGGGGCGCGGTTTTGCCGTCGTCGCCACGGAAGTGCGGGGCCTGGCGCAGCGCTCGGCCACGGCGGCGCGCGAAATCAAGCAGTTGATCGAGGATTCCGTTGCCAGAATAGAAACGGGCAGCGAGCTGGCCGACAGCGCCGGGCGCACCATGGGCGATATCGTCGCCTCCGTTCAGCAGGTGACGGAGATCATGAACGACATCACGGCGGCCAGCCAGCGCCAGAGCAAGGGCATCGAGGAAGTCAACAATGCCATCACGGAAATGGACGAATTGACCCAGCGCAATGCTGCCCTGGTCGAGCAATCGGCCGCCGCCGCGCAAAGCATGCAGGATCAAGCGCATGATCTATTGCGCGTGGTCGACGCCTTCCGCCTGGGCGACGGTGGCCCGCCGCTGCTGCCCCGTTAGCGCGGTGACTGCATGGCCGCTGCCGCGCAGTCGAGCATCCGCTTGCCTGCCGCCGCCAGTGCCGGATCGTCCTCGTCCTGCAGCAGCGTCCCGACGACGCTCTGGTCGGCAACGCTGCCCTGCATGGCGGCCAGGCGTGCCACGCGGTCTTGCGTGGCACCATCGCCAAGGGTACGGGCGCTGAAAAAGCTGTACAGGCCGGCGATTTCGCGTTGCTGCAGCCATTCCATCAATTGCACCAGGCGCGCCTGCTCCACATAGCTCAGTTCGCTCACCTTGCGCTCCGCCAGCGCCTCATACACTTCCAGGCGCGCCATCCAGTTGCCCTGCGCGGCAGCCGCAAGCAGCTGGTCCCAGGCGGCACCGGCGTGCGGCACGGGCCGCGGCTGCAGCTGATAGGCCAGCACGGCTTGCTGCTGCGGCAACGCGCCGTAGGCCGTGGGCGCCTTGCAGACAAACTGGCGCGCATCGGGGCCGCCTTGCCGCAAGCCGCTGGCGATATGCCGCTCGATCTTGTCGCCGATGGCCAGCAGGCGTCTGGCGTGTTCCTGTACGGACCACTGCGGCGGCAATTTGCCCAGCCAGGCCAGCGCATCGTCGTTGGCCCGCACCGCCAGCTCGTAGGCTACCGCCTTGGCCTGTTGATCTTTCTCTCTGGCCAGTTTTTCCGCATCGTGCTGGATATCGTATTGGCTGGCGCTTTGCTTGAGTTTCAGGCATGACTGGAAGGCGGCAGGCGCTTCTTGCCAGCAGCGAGCCGGCACCGTGAACGTCCAGCGCATGCTGACCGTTTCCAGGACATACGTCTCTTCGCCCTCTTCTGCCTTGAGATAGGCTTGGCCGTCCGCCTTGGTCACGCCCTTTGTCAGTTGCTTGCCGCCCACCGTGCTCCAGGTGTACGGATCATCGTCTTGCGGCACGCCGGGGGCGGCGTACAGGGTCAGGTAGTGGCCGGCGGCGGCGGGAACATCTGCCGCATGGCTCAGCGGCGACAGCAGGGACAAGGTGAATAAAGCTCTTGCAGGTAACAGTTTCAGCATGAATCAATGGGATTGTGGGAGTTCGGTATGGCAGGCGCAGTCGTGGCCGCTGGCCGCCTCGGACAGGTTTTGCAGAATCGCGCAGTCTTGCGACGGCTGCGGCTGGTCGCACTGGTGGCGCAAGGTCACCAGCTGCTGCTGCAGGGTTTGCAAATTTGCCATCTGCTCGGCGATGCGCAGGATATGGTGGTCGAGCAATTCGTTGACGCTCTGGCAGCCTTCGGCCGGATTGTTCTTAAATTCCAGCAAAGCGCGGATATCGGTCAAGCCGATCTGCAAGGAGCGGCAATGGCGGATGAATTGCAGCCGTTCCTGGTGTTCTTCGCGGTATTCGCGGTAGCCGGCGCTGTTGCGCCCCGGTTCCTGCAGCAAGCCCGCTTTCTCATAGTAACGCACGGTTTCCACATCACAATCTGTCCGTTTGGCCAGTTCTCCGATACGCATGGCATCCCCTTTTCATTCTTTCGTGCAAATTCCGCTTGACCCTGTAGCGGCTACAGGGTTTCTAATGGAAGCATACACGAAACCGGAAGGACGAATGCGATGCCGCACGATAGCCACGATCATACCCACGAGCACAAGCACGACCATGAGCATCAGCATGCACCCAAGGCGGCCAGTTGCTGTTCCAGCCAGCATGCGTGCTCGTCCACGCCTGCCGCCCCGTCTGGTCCAGCGCTGCCCAGCGCGGCCATCGCGGGCGCGAGCACGGCCAAATACCGCATCGCCAACATGGATTGCCCCACGGAAGAACGCTTGATCCGCAACAAGCTGGCGAATATGGCGGGCGTCGTGGGCCTCGATTTCAACCTGATGAACCGCGTGCTGGACGTGCACCACACCCTGCCCTCGCTGGCGACGGTGGAAGCGGCCCTGCACGGCATCGGCATGCAGGCCATTCCCATGGAAGCGAACGCTGCCGTTGCGCGTGCCCCGGACGAAGGCAGCCTGTCCGGCCTGCAAAAGGGTTTGCTGGTGGTTTCCGGTCTGGCTGCTGCTGGCGCCGAAGCGCTGGCGTGGACCACGCACGCAGACAGTTCGCCCCTCGTCATCGCCCTGGCCTTGCTGTCGATCGCCACGGGCGGCTGGCCGACCCTGAAAAAGGGCTGGATTGCCCTGAAGACATTCACCCTGAACATCAATTTCCTGATGAGCTTGGCGGTTTTCGGCGCCATCGCCATCGGCCAGTGGCCGGAAGCGGCCATGGTCATCTTCCTGTTCGCCATCGCCGAGCTGATCGAGGGCTTGTCGCTGAACCGCGCGCGCAACGCCGTGCACAGCCTGATGCAGCTGGCGCCCGACACGGCCACCGTCGCCGACGCCAGCGGCGCCTGGCAGCAAGTATCCGTCGCCACCGTGGCCATCGGCGCGACCATGCGCGTGAAACCGGGCGAGCGCATCGCGCTCGATGGCGTCGTGGCCAGTGGCGAGTCGTCCGTCAACCAGGCGCCGATCACCGGTGAAAGCATGCCGGTGGACAAGGCCGTGGGCGACGTCGTGTATGCGGGCACCATCAATGAACGGGGTTTGCTCGACGTCACCGTGACGGCCAACAGCGGCAACAGCACCCTGGCCAAGATCGTCAAGGTGATCGAGGAAACCCAGGGCAAGCAGGCGCCCACGCAGCGCTTTGTCGATCAGTTCGCCCGCTACTACACGCCCGCCGTGGTCGTGTTCGCCATCCTCGTGGCCGTGCTGCCGCCTTTGCTGCTGGGCCAGCCCTTCATGGCCTGGGTCTACAAGGCCTTGGTGATGCTGGTGATCGCCTGCCCTTGCGCGCTCGTCATTTCCACGCCCGTCACGGTGGTCAGCGGCCTGACGGCGGCCGCGCGGCGCGGCATTTTAGTGAAAGGCGGACAATTCCTGGAAACGGGTTATCGGATCAAGGCCATCGCCGTCGACAAGACGGGCACCTTGACCATGGGCAAACCGGCCGTCACGGATGTGGTGGCCCTGGAGGGCAGCGACCGCGACACCATCCTGCTGCTGGCCGCCAGCCTGGACGCCAACTCGGCCCACCCGCTGGCCGCCGCCATCGTCAAGGCGGGTCCGCCCGCCGGCAGCCACTTGCCCGTCACCCAGTTTGCCGCCCTGCATGGACGCGGCGTGCAAGGCAATATCGATGGCCAGACATATTACTTGGGCAATGCGCGCCTGATGACGGAGTTGAACGTGCTGACGCCGGCACTGCAAGCCATCCTGGCGCGGCTGGAACAGCAAGCCTACACGGCCATGGTGCTGGCCACCCCGGCCGGTGCGCTGGGCGTGATCGCCGTGGCCGACGTGCTGCGCCCGACGGCGGCGTCCGCCATTGCCCGCCTGAATGCGCTGGGCGTGACCACCGTCATGCTGACGGGAGACAATCTGCTGACGGCGCAGCGCATCGCGGCCGAGGTGGGCGTGAGCCTGGTCAAGGCGGAGTTGTTGCCTGAAAACAAGCTCGATGAAATCAAGGCCTTGCAGCAAGAGTTTGGCGTGGTGGCCATGCTGGGCGACGGCGTCAACGACGCCCCGGCCCTGGCGCAGGCGGACATCGGCTTTGCCATGGGCGCGGCCGGCAGCGACACGGCCATCGAAACGGCCGACGTGGCCCTGATGGATGATGAACTGGGCAAGTTGCCTGAATTCATCAGCCTGAGCCAGCGCACGCGCAGCATCCTCGTGCAAAACATCAGCTTTGCCATCGGCATCAAGGCCGTGTTCTTTGGTCTGGCCCTGGCCGGCATGGCGACTTTGTGGATGGCCGTGTTTGCCGACGTGGGCGCCAGCCTGCTGGTGGTGGCGAACGGCTTGCGCTTGTTGCGCAATAACAAGCAAACATAGTCCCGGACAGAAATATTTCCATCTGGACAATTGCTGTAAAAAACGCTACTTTGGCGGCTGGTCCCCACCACCGCCAAAGTAGCCGATGACCTTACTGCCCCGCCTGTCCCTGCTGGCCACCCTGCTGGCTGGCGCCTCCCTGCACGCCGAACCGATGTTCTTCACGCCCTGCTCCGATACGGCCGCCCCCGGCAGCCTGTGCTCGGGCTTGAACGTGCCCGGCAGCTACGATGCCCAGGGCCACGCCGTCGGCGACGCGGATGCCATGCACGTCTTCGTGCGCAAGTTTGCCGCCGATGTGCCTGCCGGCAAGCCCGCCAAGAGCACGCTGTAAGTATTAACCCCCAAGGCAAGGTCTGGGGTCGGACCCTCAGGGTCCGACCCCAGTTTCTGCTTTCGGGTTGGACGTTTTCCCGATGCATCGTCGTTATGGAACATTCTGTCAGGATAATATGCGCAAAATCTGCTCAGTACTTTCACTACTGTCCTGCCTGGGGCATGTCCAGGCAGCCGAACCCGCTTTTTCCGCTGGCACCATCTGCGCCGCGCCCGCGCAAGCCGTGCGCGAACAGGGCTACGTGCCCATCAATGGCATCGAGCAATGGATCACGGTCACGGGCGCCGCCTGCGGCAATCCCGTGATCCTGTTTATCCATGGCGGTCCCGGCAATGCCTTGAGTCCGTTTGCCGACGCCATCTACGCCGGCTGGGAGCGCCATTACACCCTGGTGCAGTGGGACCAGCGCGGCGCGGGCATGACGTATGCAAAACAGCGACCGACGGAAGATATCCCATTGACGGTGGAACAGATGCGCGACGACGGCATCGCCGTGGCCCGCTATCTGCAGCAGCACCTGGGCAAGGATAAAGTTATTTTGATGGGCAGTTCATGGGGATCGATCCTGGGCGTGCACATGGCCAGGGCGCAGCCGGAGCTGTTCCACGCGTACATCGGCACGGCGCAAGTGGTCAATGCGCGCGACAACGAGGCCGGCATGTACCGCGAAGTGCTTGCGCTGGCGCAAGCGGCCGGCGATACCCCTACAGTGGACAAGCTGGCGGCGCTGGGGCCGCCGCCATGGACCGATCCGCGCAACTTCGGCATCCTGCGCCGTTTCGACCGCAAATATGAGGGATTGGCAACGGATGCGCCGCCAAAACACTGGTGGCAGCCGGCGCCGTTCTACGCCACGCCGCAAGCGCTGGCCGATGCCGAGGCGGCCGATGACTACTCGTACCTCCAGTTCATCGGCCTGCGCGGCGACGGCATGTTCTCAGGCGTGACCCTGCCCGCGCTGGGCACGCGTTTCGACTTGCCCGTGTTCTTCATCATGGGCGAAGCGGACTTGCTGACCTCGCCCGCCATCGCGCGCACGTATTTCGACAGCATCACGGCGCCCGTCAAGAGTTTTACCCTGGTAAAACGGGCCGGACACGACCCCAACCAGGCCGTGCTGGACGCCCAATGGACGGTCTTGCGCGACCAGGTGGTGCCGCTGATTCATTAAATCGCGCGGCGCGCCCGCAGATGCAGGTAACGGATGGTGGCAGCGGCTGCCATCAGGATGGCGGAAGCCGTTGCTAGCACGACAATAAATGCCTTGTCGAAGGCCGAACGGGCCAGTTCCGACACTTGCATGCCCAGTTCGGCCGGCAATTGCTCGGCGGCCAGCAGCGCCGCGTCCAAGGTGTCATGGGCGTTCGGCAGCAGGCCCGCGCTTTCCGGGATCACCAGGGTGGCGCTGTAGACGGCCGACATGATGGTGCCCAGCACCGTCACGCCGATCACGGCGCCCAGTTCGTACGACACTTCCTCGATCGAGGCGGCCATGCCGGCTTGCTGGGGAGCCACGTTGAGCATCACGGCGCTCGATGCGGCCGTCATGACGGCGCCCAGGCCCAGGCCCAGGATCACCAGGCTAGCCACTTGCGCCGAGACGGCGGCGTCATGCAGCACCAGATACGATGCCATACCTATACCGGACAGCAACAGCGAACCCCACAAGACCTTGGCCTTGTCGGCACGCGGCAGCATGAAACCCGTCAACGGACCGGCAAACACGGACGCCAGCGGCAGCGGCAACAGCAGCAGACCCGCTTCCAGCGGCGACAGTTCCCGCACCAGCTGCATGTGCTGGCTCAGCGCCAGTTCCATGCCGATCAGCGCGGCGGACGCCACCATGGCGGCGGCCACGGCGCTGGAAAACGGCAGTTCGCGGAACAGGGCGAAGTCGATCAGCGGCTTGGCTTGCCGCTTCTGGCGGCGTACGAATTTCAGCATGAAGAAGGCGCCCACGGCGAACGAGGCGGCGGCCAGCGCATACGAGGGCTGCGACTTGCCCAATTCCTTGATCGCATACACGCCACCAAGCAAACCCATCATGACTTGCAGCGAGCCCTTCAAGTCCCATGGCTTGTCGCGGTTACCGGCCCGTTTCGGCAGGATGACAGTGGCCAAGACCAGGGTCAGCAGCACGATGGGCACGTTGATCAGGAAGACGGAACCCCACCAGTAATGTTCCAGCAGGAAACCACCGAGCACGGGGCCGAAGGCGGCACCGCCGGAGGCGATGGCCGCCCACACGCCGATGGCGAACGAGCGCTCGCGGTTATCCGTAAAGGTCAGGCGGATGATGGACAAGGTGGCCGGCATCATCAGCGCGGCGCCGATGGCCAGCAGCACGCGGGCAAAGATCAGCCATTCTGCGGCGGGCGAAAACGCGGCGCACAGCGAGGCGATACCGAACACGGTCAGGCCGGCGAGGAAAACGGGTTTGTGGCTCAAGCGGTCACCGAGGGTGCCGAGGCCGGGCAACAGACCGGAGACGACCAGCGCGTAGACGTTGATGATCCACAGTTTTTGTGAGGAAGTGGCTTGCAAGTCGCGCGTCAGCGCGGGCAAGGCGGTGTAGAGCACGGTCATGTCGACCACGATCAGGAACAGGGCGCTGGAGACGATGGCCAGCGTCAGCCATTTTTTCATTGGATGCATAAACAACTCATGGATTTTAGTGTAACTTTTAACAACTATCGGTTTGGATAAATCTGGTGCTGCGCAAATATTTACGTTCCAGGCTGCCACGGGCCTGGCCTTGTCGGGGGCGGCGGGCGTCAGCCACGGTCGCCATCCTTGTCATCCACGGCGGCCGACACTGCCGGCGCATCGAGTTCGCGCAGCATGACGACGGACACTTGCTTGAAGCCGCGGCCCTGGAAGAATTGTTGTGCTTTCAAGTTGTGCGCGCCGCATTCGAGGAACAAACGGGCGATGCCGTGGCTGCGCAGCTCGTCGGCCACCCACTCCACCAGCAAGCTGCCGATGCCGCTGCCGCGCACGGAAGGCAGCAAGACCAGGTCGTCCAGCGCGGCGAACGATTTCGAGGCGCGCTGGCGCGTATCGATGGAAACGAGGGCCATGCCGACGATGGCGTCTCCGGCAGTGGCGACGGCCAGCAGGGTCGAATCGCCATGTGCCCAGTCGTGCGACAGGGCGGCGCGGATTTCGCCGCGTATCACTTCAGGCAAGTCCGCGCGCCAGTTGCCGGGCGCATCGGCCCGTTCGCCCTGCAGCTCCGAATGGGAGATATAGTCGGCGCTGACGTTGTCAAGATAGAGCTTGCACAGCGCATCTTCGGCGCTGGCGTCGTGACACCAGCTGAAGCGGATGGCGGGGGTATGGGCTTGGGCGTTTTTCATGGCGGATCTCGTGTTATTGAATTAGTAAAAGCATTTTATGTCGCCCCTGAATGGCATTCA
This sequence comes from Janthinobacterium sp. FW305-128, assembly GCF_020858135.1. Classification (NCBI taxonomy): domain Bacteria; kingdom Pseudomonadati; phylum Pseudomonadota; class Betaproteobacteria; order Burkholderiales; family Oxalobacteraceae; genus Janthinobacterium; species Janthinobacterium sp. FW305-128. The sequence continues at coordinate 431,978 of NZ_JACYMK010000002.1, forward strand.
AGTTAAAATCCATCTGCAAAACAGATAGGTGGATGCCATGCAATGGACTTTGGAACAAATGCGTTACTTCGAAGCGGCCGTCGCGGCCGGTTCTTTCTCGGGCGCGGCGCGTCGGCTGGGCCGCGCGCAATCAGTGGTCAGCACCTCGATCGGCTTGCTGGAAGCGGAATTCGGCGTGGAACTGTTCGACCGTTCGCGCCGCAGCGCCGTGCTGACGGAGGCGGGCAAGGTGATGCACCTCGAAGCGTGCGAACTGCTGCGCCAGGCCGAGCGCTTGCAGCTGCGCGCCCAGCTGCTGAGCGAGGCGCCCGAAGCGCAGCTGACCCTGGCCCTGGACGAAGCCCTGCCCTACCTGGCCATCGGCACCCTGGTCAAGGAACTGGCGGCGCGCTACCCGGCGCTGGAACTGGTGATGCTCAACGCCACGGCGTCGGAAGTGGCGCAATACGTGGAGCAGCAGCAAGCCGACGTGGCCTTCCACTTCGACCGCGGCCCGATTTCTCCCGTGCTGGAACAGCAGCACATTGGCAGCGTGGCGCAAGGCGTGTTCGTGGCCAAGGGCCACCCGATGGCGCACGGCCACGAAGTGAGCCGCAACGAGCTGACCCGCTACCGCCAGCTGATCATGGATTCCGAGCTCAACCGCGAACATGCGTTCAGCCCCGCCGTCTGGTTTTCCGACAGTTTTTACAGCATCGCGGAAATGGTCGCGGACGAGCTGGGCTGGGCGATTTTGCCGCTGAATATCGCCAATTACGACAATTACAAGGGCTACCTGCAGGAAGTGCCCTGCCCTGCGCTGGCTTTATCCAGGCTACCGGTGCGGCGGCTGGCTATCCATGGCAAGAAGCTGAGCGAGACGAGTTTGTGGCTGACGACCAGGCTGGCGGAGTTGTTGGCGGATGGGCCTAGGGGGTGAGACAGTTGGACGGTCGCTGAACTGTTGCCCATGATCTAGAATGGCACGCTCTGGCCATTCAAGGTAATACAGCAAAGGAAATACAGCATGGAATTCGATTGGCACGGCGGCATTATTTCCCGCCACACTGTCGTTGATGTGCACTACAGGAATACGCAGAACGTCAGGCGCTTCCTGCTTGCCCAATGCGGACCGAAATTTACGTTCCAGCGCGATTTCATGGCCTGGATACGCGACGGCGCCGCGAAAACCATGGGCGATGTTGCCGATGAGTGGCTACGCCGCCACCGCATTGCCCGCTAGCCGCTTGCACGCACGAAAATAGAAAGATTGACATGACGCTATCAACGGTGTTCAGCAACTGGCTCGCCATGGCCAAAGACGATCCTGTGGAGATTGATCCCGACGACATCAACCACGAAGCCAGGACCAATATGTGGAGCTTTTCGCCCACGGACGAGGAAACACCGCAGATCCATGCGGCCGATATCGTCGCCTTCATCGGCAAGGTGATCGCGGCGCGCCGCAGTGCCCTCGCTGGCGAGGATATGCTGTTCTATTGCTGGCACGATGCGCAATGCCGGCAGTTGCGCTTCAGCCTGGTGTCGCGCTCGCATGGGCGGCTGCCGTTTCGCTGCGAACTGCGCGAAACGCAGGATCTGGCGCTGATCGCCGAGCGCGTGGTCAACGGCGACTGGCGCAATGAGGATTTCGTGCAGGCCCCGTCGGAGGACGGCGATGCGCAGGAGCCGGCGCCGTTCGTGCTGCCCGTGTTCGTGGCGCCTGTGCCCTAGGAATCAGCGCGCCTGAAAACGCGCGGGCCGGCAAGCCTCCAGGGCCGGCGCTGGCTCGCCAGTGACAATCTCCCCGCTGGCCAGCTGGCCCACGATGGCGGCCAGCACCACGCCCGGATGCATGGCGCATACGTACACTCCTTTGATATTTGGCAGATAGCCGATGACGGGCACGCCGTCTGCGGGCATGGGGCGCAGGCCGATGCAGGCGAATTCCGGCGCGATGGCCTCCGCCCCCTCCAGTTCTTCCCGTATCGCGCTGGCCGTGCGTAGCGCGATGGCGGCGGGCTGGTTTTCCGGCGCGTCGTCCAGATAGTCTTCCGCTGCCAGCATGGTCCCGTCCTCGGCTTGCCGCACTTCCATTGCATGATTGGAAATGATGCCGCGCACGAGGCCGGGCGGCGCCTGGTAGCGCAGGAAGATGGCGGGCGAGGCGTGAATCGGCAAGTCAACTCCCAGCTGCGCGGCCAGGCTGGCCGTGCCCGTGCCCGCCGCCAGCACGACCATATCGGCCCCGATGAGGCCCGCGGCCGTCTCCACGCCCGTCACCTGTGCGTCCCGGACGGTAAAACCCAGCACGGGCGTGTGCGTGCGGACCGTTGCACCGAGCGCCTGGGCCGCCGCCAGCAAGGCGTGCGTGGCGGCAACGGCGTCGAGCGCACCCTCCTCCGGCTCGTGGACGGCCTGTTCCGGCGGCTGCCGCAGCTGAGGTTCAAGCTGGGCGATGCGCGAGCGGTCAATCACGATGGATTCAGGCGACACGCGCCCATCCTGCGTGCCATACGACAAGGCGCCGTGCCAGCGCATCGTCAAGCCCGGCACCTGCGATTCCAGCTTCCGGTAGGCTGCGATGGCCCCGCCGCGCAGGGCCGCGATGGGATCAATCCCCGCGCAGGAGGTGTTAATCCACGCAAACGAGGTGCCCGTCACGCCGGACGCGATGGCGCCCGCCTCGACCACGGTGACTTGTGCGCCCTTGCTGGCCAGGTGGTAGGCGAGCGACGCGCCGACGATGCCGGCGCCGATGACGACGACGCGTTCTGGAGCACTTTGATTCATAGTTGACAACGTTGCTTATTTATCACAAGACCGAGTCTACCACAGGCGCCGCAACTCCAGCGCATAGGCATGGCCATCGACAACCTTGCCTTCCACGATGGCGATATCTAGAACCCGGCAAGGCGCCGCGCAGCCGTGCGCGAACCCACCAGCCACGCCACCAGCAGCGAAGCAGCCATGGCGGAGCATTGCAATAAGTCGATGAATTCGGACATGGTGCCTCCTGTTTTCGATGAGCGTAGCAACATTCGCGCTTGATCAGCGCGCGCCTTGCAGACGACAACTACATTGATATTTATCAAACTGACAGCCCGATACCCGGGCTATTGTCGGTGCCATCTTTGATTTGAAACAGAAACTCTGCTGCCAAGAATCGACCATACCAGACGCAACGCCAGTTCTCGCCAGGCTCTTCATTTCCCAGCCGATAACGCTCGCCAAGTGCGGTAACACCCAGCGTTCCCCCCTCTCTTGCCTGCACGGGCGGGGGAAACTTTTGCTAACGATTTTGCAGCTTTTTTAATGAACGTTAAAAAGGAATTTCGTATGAGCACGTATTCTGATATTTGCATCATCGGCGCCGGCATAGGCGGCCTGACTTGCGCCAATCGGCTGATCGACGGCGCCGCCGGCAGGAAGCTGCGCATCCGGGTCTTCGACCTGAACGCCACCGTCGGCGGCCGCATCCAGTCGCGGAAAATAGATGGCGAGGAAATCGCCGAACTGGGCGCCGCCCGCTACTCGCCGCAGCTGCATCCGCATTTCCAGCAACTCATGCAGGGTAGCGGATTGCCGCATGCGGTCTACCCGTTCACCGAAGTCATCTCCCACGATAGCGTGCTGGAAGAGCTGAAGGCAACACTGGATGACCTGAGCCCGATGCTGAAAGAGCATCCGAATGACTCCTTCCTCGCGTTCGTCAGCCATTACCTGGGCGCCGCCAAGGCCACCCACATCATCAAGGCGACCGGCTATGACGCATTGCTGCTGCCGATGGTGTCGGCGGCCATGGCCTACGACATCATCAAGAAGCACCCGGAAACGCAGCATTTTACGGAAAACGCCGCCAACCAGTGGCACTATGCGACCGACGGCTACCACGCGTTGCTGTGCCAGTTGCAGCACCAGGCCCAGGCCGCCGGGGTGGAATTCCGGCTCGAACACCGCCTGCTGTCCGTTGAAAAATCCGGCGCCGAGCATGTGCTCGCCTTCAGCCACCACGGCGACACGCAGATGCACCGCACACGCCATCTGGTGATGGCCATCCCGCCGTCCGCCATGCCGCGCCTGAACCTGGATTTCCCGCACGCCTGGAGTCCGTTCCAGTACGACTCGCTGCCCCTGTTCAAGGGCTTCCTGACGTTCGACACGGCCTGGTGGGACGCGCTCGGGCTGACCGACAAGGTGCTGATGGCGGCAAATCCCCTGCGCAAGATCTACTTCAAGAGCGACAAATATGTGCTGTTCTATACCGACAGCAAAAGCGCCGCCTACTGGCGGGACAGCCTCGAGCTCGGTGAAGACGTGTACCTCGAGCGTGTCCGCAGCCACCTGGAAGAAGTGCTGCCGCTCGACGGTCAGCCGCTGCCGCAGATCAAGGCGCACTTTCACAAGTTCTGGCCCCATGGCGTCGAGTTTTGCGTGGAGCCGGAAGCCGAGCACCCGGCCGTCCTGCTGCACCGGGACGGCATCATTTCCTGTTCGGATGCGTATACCGCGCATTGCGGCTGGATGGAAGGCAGCCTGATCAGTGCCCAGCAAGCCAGCGGCCTGTTGCTGCAACGGCTAGATCAGCTGGAAGACGTCGCCGCCGCCAACGATACCTTCATCACTACCTCGACCGAGCGCGCATGAGCCTACTTGACTTCCCCCGCCTGCATTTTCGGGGTTTTGCCCGCGCCAATGTGCCGACCGGGAATCGCAATACGCATGGCAACATCGATATCGCCACGAATGCGGTATCGATGGCGGGCGAAGCTGTCGACCTGAGCCGGCCGCCGGCCGAATTCCATGCGCACCTGAAACAGCTTGCCCCCCGTTTCAATGCGGAGGGCAAGCCCGATCCGGACGGTATCTTCAGCCAGGCGGCAGGCTATAACTTTTGCGGCAACAATCATTTCTCGTGGGAGAACGCGAGGATCACGGGCGTCCAGCTGCGCGATGGCGAGGTCGATACGCAAGACGCGCTGGTGGGCGCCAAGCTGGCGCTGTGGGGCCACTACAACGAGTATCTGCGTACGACGTTCAACCGCGCCAGGTGGATCGACAACAACCCGGCCCAGCCGGACACCACGCTGATCTACGCCGGCCAGTTCACCTTGAGCGACAAACTGGCCACGCCAAACACGCCCACCTTGTTCACCGCCGACATCGCGCAGGCGCATTCGGTGCGCTGGCTCGGCAGCGGCCATATCGCGGAACGCAGCGGGCATTTCCTGGATGATGAATTCGGCCGCTCCAGGCTGTTCCAGTTTTCCGTGGCAAAGGGGGACCCGCATTTCCTGTTCAATGCGGACCTGCCGCTGCCGGCCAGCATGCATGCCTTGCAGCAAGCCCTGGCCGACGACGCGGTGCTGGGACTGACGGTGCAGTATTGCCTGTTCAATATGTCCACGCCGCAAAAACCCGACTCGCCCGTGTTCTACGACCTGGCCGGCAGCATCGGCCTGTGGCGGCGCGACGAACTGGCCACCTATCCGGCCGGCCGCCTGCTGCAGCCGCGCCAGGGCAGCCTGGGGCCGGTGCTGATAAAAGTACATGCGGACCGCGTCTCGTTCAACATGCCGACCGCCATTCCGTTCACCACGCGCGGCACGGGCGCCGTCTCGGAACAGCATCCGACGCATGCCCTGGGCGGCAAGCAGGCGCTGGGCGAGCTGTTGCTGCATGACGGCGCCGGCACCTTGCTGGCCCGGATTCCCGAGCAGCTGTACCGCGACTATTGGCGCCATCACGGCGTCTTCGATGTGCCGCTGCAACATGCCGCCGCCTCGGGTTCGCTCAGCCTGGGCAGCGCACAGGCGCAGTGGGAAGAAGCCGACTGGGTGCTGCAATCGGACAGCAACCAGCTGTACCTGGAAGCGCCGAACCGGAAAAAGCACGAGCAATTTCCGCAGACGATCACCGTACAAAGCCGCTTCCGCGGCGCGCTGGCGGCGCCTGCGTCCCTGTCAGCGCAGGCCGAACACGGTGCGCTGCTGGCCGTGGAGCAGCAGCCGTCGCCGCTCGGGCATGGCTATACGGCGCTGACCCTGACGGGCCGCCAGCCGGGCGCGACCAGGATCGTGCTGGGGACCGGCAACGACAAACAGTACCTCGGCGTGCGCGTGCTGCCCGACGACTGGGACCTCGACGACGTACCGGCCGAACAGGTCGACTACGCCTTCCTCTACCGGCATGTGATGAGCTACTACGAGCTCGTGTACCCCTTCATGTCGGACAAGGTCTTCAGCCTGGCGGACCAGTGCAAGTGCGAAACGTATTCGCGCCTGATGTGGCAGATGTGCGATCCGCAGAACCGCGACAAGAGCTATTACATGCCCAGCACCCGCGAACTGTCGCTGCCGAAGTCGCGCCTGTTCCTCAAATACCTGACCCAGGTCGAGGCAAAGGCCAAGGCGGCGCTGCCGCAACCGGCGGCACAGCATGTCATCGGCGGCAAGGCGGAGCTGATCGACGAGCTGAAGAAGGCCATCGACCTGGAATTGTCGCTGATGCTGCAGTACCTGTATGCCGCGTATTCGATTCCCAATTACGCGCAGGGGGCGGCGCTGGTGCGGGCCGGCCGCTGGCTGCCGGCCGAGCTGGAACTGGCCTGCGGCGGCGAAGACCGGCGCCGCAACAGCGGTACGCGCGGCGCGCTGCTGGAAATCGCCCATGAAGAAATGATTCACTACTTATTAGTCAACAATGTGTTGATGGCGCTGGGCGAACCGTTTTATAGCGGCACCCCGGTGCTGGGCCAGCAGGCGCGCCAGCGTTTTGGCCTGGACACGGAATTTGCTTTCGAGCCATTTTCCGAACACGTGCTGGCCCGCTTCGTGCGTTTCGAATGGCCCGACTATATTCCCACGCCGGGCAAATCCATCGCGACCTTCTATACGGCGATCCGCCAGGCCGTGGCCGAGCTGCCCGGCCTGTTCGAGAGCGGCGGCGGCAAGCGCGGCGGCGAACACCACCTGTTCCTGAAAGAACTGACCAACCGCGCCTATCCCGGCTACCAGCTGGAGGTGTCCGACCGCGACAGCGCGCTGTTCGCCATCGACTTCGTCACCGAGCAGGGAGAAGGCGTGGCTGTCGATTCGCCACATTTCGCCTCGTCCCATTTCCACCGCCTGCGTGCCGTCGCCGGCAAGTTTTCAGCCTGCGACAAGCCGTTCGAGCCGGCCCTGCCGGCGCTGAAGAATCCCGTGCTGGAAGCGCGCGCGGACTGCAGCGTGGTGACCGACCCGAAGGCGCGCGCGCTGATGCGGCTGTATCAGGGGTGCTACGAACTGACCTTCCTGCTGATGGCGCACCATTTCGCGCAGCAGCCGCTGGGCAGCCTGCGCCGCTCGCGCCTGATGAACGCCTCGATCGACATCATGACCGGCCTGTTGCGCCCCCTGTCGGCGGCCCTGATGAACATGCCGTCCGGCTTGCCCGGCCGCCACGCGGGACCGCCCGTGCCCGAGCCGGTCGGCAGCCGGGTCAGCAGCGACTACAGCCTGGGCTGCGACATGCTGGCGCAGAAATGCCTGGCGCTGGCGCAGTACGCGCGCAGCCTTGAGAGCGATGTCATCGGCATGGCGCCGATAGACATGTTGGAGTTTTTCAATCAGCAACTTACCGATTTATCTCGGGGAAAGATGTCAAGAGAGGCCTGAAATGCATAAAATCATTATCGTCGGCGGAGGCCTGGCAGGTAGCCTCAGCGCCATTTATCTGGCGCAACGGGGACACGATGTCCACGTTGTCGAAAAACGCGGCGATCCGCTGCTGGAGAATGCCGCAAACGCCGACCCGGTCAACTCGCGCGCCATCGGCGTGAGCATGACCGTGCGCGGCATCAAGGCCGTCCTGGGAGCCGGCATCAATAAACAGGAGCTCGACCAGTGCGGCGAGCCCATCGTCGGCATGGCGTTCAGCGTGGGCGGCCGGCACCGCATACGCGAGCTGACCCCGCTCGAAGGCCTGTTTCCCCTGTCGCTGGATCGCACGGCCTTCCAGCGCCTGCTGAACCGGCATGCCGTCAAGCACGAGGTGAAGTATTACTTTGAGCATAAATGCCTGGATGTCGACCTGGAAAGAAAGAGCGTACTGATTCAGGCCCCGGACGGCGCCGTACGGCAGCTGGATGGCGACCTGATCATTGGCGCAGACGGCGCCCATTCCGCGGTACGGCGCGCCATGCAAAGCGGCGTGCGCCGCTTTGAATTCAGGCAGAGTTACTTCCGCCATGGCTACAAAACCTTGGTGTTGCCGAACGCGGCGGACTTGGGTTTCAGGAAGGATTTGCTGTACTTCTTCGGCATGGATTCCAAGGGGCTGTTTGCCGGTCGCGCGGCCACCATTCCGGACGGCAGCATCAGCTTTGCCCTGTGCCTGCCCTACACCGGCACACCGAGCCTGGGCACGCTGAACCGCGAAGCCATGGCCGACTTCTTCAGCCGCTACTTCGGCAGCCTGCCGCCGGAGCACCGCAAGGAGATGCTGGAGCAGTTCATGACGCTGCCCAGTAACGACCTCATCAATGTCCGCTCCAGCACCTTCCACTACAAGGCCAATATCCTGCTGATCGGCGATGCGGCGCATGCCACCGCCCCCTTCCTCGGACAAGGCATGAACATGGCGCTGGAAGACGTCCACGTCTTCGTTTCCCTGCTGGAAAAGCATGGCAATGCCCTGGGCCCCGCCCTGTCCGAATTCACGCAGCAGCGCAAGGTGCAGGCGGACGCCATGCAGGACATGGCGATCGCCAACTATGAAGCACTGAGCAATCCGAATCTGATTTTCTTCCTGCAGACGCGCTACACGCGCTACATGCACAAGAAATTCCCCCGTGTTTATCCGCCAGACATGGCGGAGAAACTGTACTTCACATCGGTTCCCTACGATGAACTGCAGCAAATCCAGAAGAAACAAAACGTTTGGTACAAACTTGGAAGGGTAAATTAATGAACATTCTCGTTATCGGCGCAGGACCCGCAGGACTGATCTTTGCCAGTCAGATGAAACAAGCCCAACCGGGCTGGAATATCAGCATTACGGAAAAAAATACCCCGGAAGAAGTGCTGGGCTGGGGCGTGGTGCTGCCGGGACGGCCGCCGCGCCATCCTGCCAATCCGCTCTCCTACCTGGAGCAGCCGGAACGGCTCAATCCCCAGTTCCTGGAAGAATTCAAGCTCGTGCATCACGACCAGCCCAACCTGATGAGCACCGGCGTGACCCTGTGCGGCGTGGGACGCCAGGCCCTGGTGCAGGCCTTGCGCGCCAAGTGCGTGGCGGCCGGCATCGCCATCCGCTATGAAACGCCGCCGGCGGACAAGGCGCAGCTGGAAGCCGAGTACGACCTGGTGGTGGTGTCGAATGGCGTCAACTACAAATCGCTGGACTTGCCGCCCGCGCTGGCGCCGCACATCGATTTCGGCCGCAACAAATACATCTGGTATGGTACCACCCAGCTGTTCGACCAGATGAACCTGGTGTTCCGCAGCAATGACCAAGGGATTTTCATCGGCCATGCCTATAAATACTCGGACACGATGAGCACCTTTATCGTCGAATGCAGCGAAGAAACGTACGCCAAGGCGGGGCTGGAGGCGCTGTCCGAACGCGACGCCGCCGCGTATATCGCCCAAACCTTCAAGGCCGAACTCGGTGAGCACGGGTTGCAGAGCCAACCGGGCCAGGGCTGGCGCAACTTCATGACTCTCAGCCGCGACCGGGCCTGCGACGGCAAGTTCGTGCTGCTCGGCGATGCGCTGCAATCGGGGCATTTTTCCATCGGCCATGGCACCACCATGGCGGTGGTGGCAGCCCTGCTGCTGGTCAAGATCCTCCATACCGAAGCCGGCACGGCGGCCGCCCTGGACAGCTTCAACGCCCGCGCCGTGCCCCTGATGCAATTGTTCAAGGACCACGCCAACAGCAGCCGCCTGTGGTTTGAAAGCGTGGGCGAGCGTATCGGACTGAGCAATGAAGAGCTGACCGCCAGCTTCGACGCGCGCCGCAAGGACTTGCCGTCGCTGCAGGAAGCGCTGATGGCCAGCCTCGGCTACGCGCTGGGCCGCTAGGGAGCCGCCATGCCGACACACCTCGCCCCGCCGCTGCTGCCGCTGCAATGGAGCAGCGCCTATATTTCCTACTGGACACCGATGCAGGAGGACGACCAGGTCACGTCCGGCTATTGCTGGTTCGACTATGCACGCAACATCTGCCGCATCGATGGCCTGTTCAATCCCTGGTCGGAAAAGGAACATGGGCACCTGCTGTGGATGTCGGAAATCGGCGATGCCAGGCGCGAACAAAGCCGCAAGCAGAAAGTGGCCTACGCAAGGCAGGCGGAGGCAACTGGCGAGCAACTGCAGGGCACGGCGCTGGCCGACGAGGTCACGCCATTCCATGACTTGTTCCTGCCGCAAGCCGTGCTGCTGGACGGCGGCGCGCGTCACGACGGCCGCCACACCGTGCTGGGCCAGGAGGCGGACGCCTGGGTAGTCGAGCGTGCGGGCAAGCCGCCATCGGTCTTTTACCTGGAGACCGGCGGCAACCGCCTGCTGCGCATGGTCACCGGCAATGACCCGCAGCACCTTTCGGTACGCGACTTCCCCAACCTGCTAGTCGGCGACATTCCGGATAGCGTCTTTACGTCTTGCAACACCTGACCAGGATGTGGCGCGCGCCCGAGCCCCATGCGGCCAGGGCGCGCGCCCGCCTGGCGAGTGTTTTAGTTATTAATCTCGAAGGATATTGCTATGCCGCTGGTTGTTTACATTCTGGGGTTGACGATCTTTTCGTTAACGACATCCGAATTCATGGTGGCGGGCATGATGCCGTCGCTGGCCCTGGCCATGGACGAACCGGTGACACGGATCGGCTACCTGATCTCGCTCTATGCCATGGGCATGGTCATCGGCGGGCCGCTGAGCACCATTGCCTTGCTCAAACTGCGCGTGCCGAACAAGAAGGGACTGCTGTGGCTGCTGGGCTTTTATATCCTTGCCCAATCCGTCGCCGCGTCGGCCACCAGCTATGACATGCTGGCCATTGCACGCGTGGTCACGGGCGTGGCGGCCTCCACCTGCTTTGGCTTGTCCCTGGCCATTTGTGCCGACATCGTCAACCCCAACGCGCGCGGACGCGCCGCCGCCGTCGTGATCGGCGGCCTCATGCTCGCTTCGGTGGTCGGCGTGCCGGTCGCCACGCTCATCGACCAGCACCTGGGGTGGCGCGCCAGCTTCTGGCTGGTGGTACTGTTGGCGCTCTTGTGCCTGGCACTGATCACCGTGCTGGTGCCGCGCGCCAAGCCGTCCGAAATCGTCAGCCTCGGCAAGGAACTGGGGGAGTTTCGCAACCGCCATCTGTGGGCAGCGTATGCCAGCAGCGGCCTCATCATCGGTGCGATTTTCGCGGCGTTCAGCTACTTCGCGGCCATCCTGACGGAAATTACCGGCTTTCCAGCGTCTTCGATCCCCTGGCTGCTGGGCGTCTATGGCATCGCGAACGTGGTAGGCAATGGCGTGGTCGGCCGTTATGCGGACCGCTACACCACGCCCATCATGGTCTGGGGCATGGTCATCCTGAGCATCAGTCTGGCACTGTTCGCGGTCTTTGCGCACGACAAGGCCATCAGCGTCGCCTTGCTGGTCGTCACAGGCCTCGTGGGCATGTCGATGAATCCCGCCATCATCGCCCGCGTGATGAAAACCGCCCATCCCGGGCCCCTGGTCAACACCGTCCATACCTCCGTCATCAACATCGGCCTGGGCGCCGGCTCATGGCTCGGCGGCCTCGGCATTGCCGCCGGCTACGGCTTGCGCTCCCCACTGTGGGTCGGCGTCGCGCTGGCAGTGCTTGGATTAATCAGCTTGTTGCCTTACCTCGGGCACAGGTCGCGCGATTCGGTGCTGTCGCATTAACGGTATGCGTGCTGACCGTGGCGCCGAGCGTCCCGGCCGCTGCCAGCACGGCGTGGGTTGCGGCAACGGCGTCGATGGCGCCCTGCTCCGGCTCGTGGACAGCCTGTTCCGGCGTTTGCCGCAACTGTGGTGCTAGCCAGGCAAATCAGGTCCCCGTCACGCCGGACGCGATGCCGCCTGCCTCGACCACGGTGACTTGTGGCCCTTGCTGGTCCGGTGGTAGGCGAGCGACGCGCCGACGATGCCAATGCGTTCTGCGCGCTTTGGGTCCTCATGATTCATATCTGTCAACGTTGCTTATCTATTACCTGGCAGAGTCTACCCCAGCCGAGCGCAACTGCAGCGCATAGGCATGGCCATCGACAACCTTGCCTTCCACGATGGCGATATCGGGCACAGCCATTCCCTGTATGAAACCGCAGCGCTCCAGCACGCGGATCGACGCCGCATTGCCGTCGATGGCGTAGGCGCACAGGCTGGCCAGCTGCCATTCGTTTTGCGCCAGATCAATCAGATGGCGCAGCGCGGCCGTGGCCAGGCCCTTGCCCGCTTGCTGCGCGCCGATGCGATAGCCGACTTCGGCCGTTTGCGTCTGCCCGTCGATATCCTTGAGGTTGGCGCGCCCGATCAATTGTCCGTGTTCATCGACGATGATGCAGGGGTGCATGCGGCCCTGTGCGTGCCGGTCCAGGAATTGCGCGACGTGGGCATGAATGCCGTCGAGGCTGTAAAAATCATCGGCGCGCCGGTCGATATGGTGCTCGAACCAGGCCCGGTTGGCTTGCTCGAAGGCCAGCAAGGGCGCGGCGTCATCGGGGCGCAGGGTGCGAATGGTGTGTGTGCTCAAGGAGACTCCTGGAAAGGCATGAGTCTAGTGACGCGCCGCCCGGCCCGTCAATCTTGATTCCACCAATCAATATAAAGTGACAGCCGCTACAATGGCCGCCATGAACAACGATCTGTCCGCTGCCGAGGCCGCGCGCCTCTTGAACGTCAGCCTGCCCACCCTGTATTCCTATGTGAGCCGGGGCTTGCTGGCCTCCGTCAGCAACGGTGCATCGCGCCGCAAGCGCTATCCGCAGGAAGACGTGCTGCGCCTGGCGGCCCGCAAGAACGACGCCAAGCGCGGCGGCCAGACGGCCGTGGCCGCCATGCACTGGGGCTTGCCCGTGCTGGAGACGCGCATTTCCCACATTCTCGATGGACGATTGCTGTACCGGGCCTGCGATGCGACGGCATTGGCCGAGTCCGCGACACTGGAAGCGACTGCCGGCCTGCTGTGGGACGATAACCTTAGCGACTATTTTCAGCAGGACGCCCCGGCCCTGCCGCCAGGACTGGCCAGCGCGCCGGACGCGCCGCCGCTGGCGCGCGCCATGCTCGCCCTGGCCATGCTGGCGTCCACGTCCGCGAATCTGCCTGCAAGCATGCTGTCATCCGGTCCCGCCCAGATGCGCCTGCTGGCCGCCGCCCTGCTCCGGACGCCGCCGTCCGCCCTGCCGCTGCACCTGCAGCTGGCCTGGGCGTGGCATGCCGATGCGGAACAAACGGAATTGCTGCGCGCGGCCCTCGTGCTGCTGGCCGACCACGAATTGAATGCCTCGACCTTTGCCGTACGCTGCGTCGCTTCGACGGGCGCCAGCCTGCCCGCCGCGCTGATGGCCGGGTTGGGTGCCTTGTCCGGAGACAAGCACGGCGGCGGCAGCGCGGCGGCCAGGCGCATGTTGACGCAGGCGCTGGCCGCACCGGACGCCAGGGCCGCCATCGGCCAGTATTACAAGACCATCGCACCGGAATTTGCCGGCTTTGGCCATCCGCTGTATCCAGACGGCGACCCGCGTGCCGCGTATCTGCTGGACCGCTTGTCGGTGCTGTCGCCCGGACACCCCCATCTGTCCGCCATTCTGTCCGTCTGCGCCACAGCAAGCGAACTGCTCGATGCCCGCCCGAATGCCGACCTGGCGCTGGCCGCCATGGAACTGGCGTTCGGCTGGCCCGAAGGCGCGGGCATGAGCGTATTTGCGCTGGCCCGCTCGGCCGGCTGGATCGCGCATGCCGCCGAGCAAGCCGCCAGCGCGGCACTGATACGGCCCCGCGCCCGCTACGTGGGGCGCCACCAGCGCGACTGAAAATAGTCGCTTGATTTATTACGCATACGTAGTAGTATACTTCGCATGCGTATCAATACCTCCCCCCAGCCAGACCTTCCCGATGCCGCCGCCTGCCCGCTGGGCGAGCGTTCGCCGCGCCTGTTCAATCTGCTCAACCTGGCGCGCCAGAACCTGTTCCGCTCGGCTGATGCGGTTTTCACCAGCGAACTGGGCTTTTCCGGCACGCAAGTGGTCGCCCTGTTTGCCCTGAAGGGCGAAGAAGGCTGCCAATTGAAGGATCTGGGGCGGGCATTGCAGCTGAAAAACTCGGCCGTAACGGGCCTGGTGGCGCGCATGGAAGAAAACGGCCTGATCGTGCGCGGCCAGTCGGCGCTCGACGCGCGCGCCGGCACCCTGCACATGTCGGCCAAGGGCGGCGAGGTACTGGCGCATGCCCTGCCCCTGCTCGACAGCCTGAACGAACAACTGAAAGCCGGTTTCAGCGAGGAAGAGCTGGCCGTCGTCGCCCGCTTCCTGCTGCACGCCTCGCGCCTGCGTTTTGCGCAGGACGTCTGATTCATCCCCCCATCACCACCACAGGAGTTACCCATGCACCCCAACGACATGAACGGCTTGCAACTGATGCAAGCATTCGCGCAAGGCCTGTTCCCCCGGCCCGGCATTTCCAAGACCATGCCCATGGATGCGCACACGATCGAGCACGGCCGCGTGATCTTCACGGCCACGGCGAATGAAAACCACACGAATCCCATGGGCGGCGTGCACGGCGGTTTCGCCGCCACCGTGCTCGACACGGTCACGGGCTGCGCCACGCACACGGTCTTGCCGGCCGGCGAAAGCTACGGCACGACGGACCTGAACATCAAGATGTGCCGCCCCCTGCCCTTCAACGTGACGGTCTTTGCGGAAGGCAAGGTCATCAATGCAGGCCGCAACCTGGTCATTTCCGAAGGCACGATCCGCGATGAAGCCGGTAAAGTGTACGCGCACGCGACGGCCACCTGCATGATCATCCGTCCCCGGGAGCAAGCGGCCGCGTGATACGGTCCGGCACTATTGAGGAAGCCTGGCACAGCTGCAGGACCGGCTGCAAGCTGGGATATGCCGCCGAGGATGGCTCCTTGTATAGCTGGCTAGGCGGCGTACTGCCCGCGCACCGCAAAACGGGCCTGGCGCAGCGCCTGCTGGAAGACGCTACACTACCAAACACCGGCTCAACGATTTGAACAGTGTGTTGCATTGATCGATTGAATCCGCAGCCAAGAACAGCCATTCGCGTTGACGTGGCATGCCTGACTTTTCTCGCTAGGTATTTCGTGGTGCTCATGGGCCACTGGTGGCCATAATCTGATTGCCGCCACTTCCGGGAAAAGTTGATTATTTGCAATACGAGCATGAACTAGTTAAACTAATCGGATACTAACTTCCCCTCTTCAATATTCGTGCCAGTCAACTTAAATTTCAGCGAGACAAAGCCATGGCACTTGATGGATTAATCGAGATTGCATTGCGAGCTGTCGCCGAAGTAATCATTGTCGGTATATTTTATTGGCCGGGATGGCTACTACTGCGGATAATTACGGTAGATCGCTATCCACCTCCAATTGGCAAACCGCATAACCAAATGGCTGTTGGTAGCTTCGGATTTTGTGTATTTCTCGTTATGCTGATCCGATGTATTCCAGGAGCACGTCAATAGATGTTTTTCATTCTAACTCGTCGTTGCACACTGGTATTCTGCGTCACTGAATTTGGTCGTTGAGCGTGCGCTTTGGCAAAGCAAAACAGATCGGTTTGGGGCGAATCTGGTCTGTCGTAGGGCGCGCTAGATTTTCCATTCGACAACCTGCTATGCTGGTCCGAACGGCCGGCTTCGGCCAGCATAGCAAACTTACCCAGCGTGCAGACTGATATGAGTATTTACTGGTGGCAACAACGGAGCGACAGGCAAGCCACCGCAGCGGATCTCCGCTTCGCCTCCACGGTATGAAGGCCGTGGTGCTGCGCAAAAAATCGACGATGAAATGGAATCAATGCATTTCCCTTTTAATAACATTCGTTGGCAGTTTTATCGCATTTGCCTTCGTTTATTACCTGCTGGACCTTTCCTCAGGATTTCTTGCGCTAGGTCCCAACGGGAATAAGGAACCATTTTTCTTCCAGATAATGGATTTTCTTGATCGCGTTGGCGGCTTTTTTACCGGAGTTCCATTTCAAAAAAGAAATGCCGGACGGGCAATCTTATTTTACGCAACAATATTTGCATTGTGGATAACCCTCTTGGATCACAAGAGAATGCAAAACCAAAAAAAGGACCGTAAATAATGGCTTTGTTGCACAAATAAACTGAGAGTGTAATAGCCCCTCACCCCAGACGGAATTAGGCCATAGCCACCGTCGTCGGCGTAGCGATGAGTATTCTCATCAAACCGGACACCGATTCTTACACCAAGCTGGACACCGAATGGCATTTGAACCCGGACACCATTTCTCTTAGCCGGACAGTCACTGAAAGTCGCCGTTGCTGACGACCATGATGTGGATGTTCTTGCCGCCGCCCCGCAAGGCATGTGAAATTCCACGTACCTTCCAGATTGGCAACATGTTATCCTTAGGCGCTACTGCAGAGTTCGGCCATGAGCTGACATTTGTCGCAGGCTATTGCGTGAGGGCGAGTTAGAGCAGTTCTGGCTCACGGCGGTTCCGGTGATATTGTTGACTGTGCCCGTTGCCGCGCTAATCTTTCGATGGAACGCCTTAGGATGACAGTGACCGGCCACAAGCGGCCATCCATTGTTAGCGGCCCCGATACGGGACAAAAATATTTTCCTGACCTCTATGCTCGAAATTTTTTCTCCGTTTAGTTAACCCCAGATGTCTTGGTCATCGAGTTGCCGAAAGACAGTGCACGATTGAAAATTCAAGCGTTTGAATCAGAATGGGGACCTACGGATGAAATCCTCTGCTATTGGGATGGAATATTGTTCGGCCAAGCCACTCCCAACGATAATTTGAGGTTTGCAAAGTTGCTACCCAAGCTGGATCGTCAGAGGAATTATCATTGGCCAAGTGCCGATTCCTATGCATCTGCAATGGTAAGTTTGCTGACCCAATTTCCTCAACTTGAAGTTTGGTGTGAGCGGGACTGTGATCAGTATGATGTTGCCCGTATTGACACAATTGACGAACTGTTTGGGCAGCTTAAATTAGTGCAGTCCTATTGTCTGAACGGCCGAATTCAATGTCCAAGTTTCTCGTATCGTCCCGTTGAAAAGAATTAACTTCGAAGTTCTGAACGAACATATTCGGGAAAGTCCCGGATTGTTCAATTCGAATGCCAGGAATTTCCAGGAGCGGACGTCCAAACCTGACGTGGCAAGAGATCATCTATTTTAAATTTATACCAGAGGTTGCATGCGAAATTGTCAAAGCGGAAGCTACTTTACGGCTTGTCTGAACATTCGGCCAACGCTGCCATTCGAAGCCACGGTTGTCATTCTGGCTGAGGCACTTGGCATCAGGTTCTCGCCTGACGAGGAAGGGAAATACGAAGAATATCCGGCGTATCGCGCCTTCGCGCTTGGACTGGAAATCGCTCTGTTGGCGCCTCCACCGCCGGATATAGATACGCGGGATATCCGCGACAACTGTTTTCAGCTAATTATCGATAGCTGCGCGGACGTATCCGATGGCGGTGCGGACGTGGATCTGAGCGCTCTTATTGCGGCGCAGTTAAGCTCCGCCACCGAGCTGGAAATTGAGCGTGTCGACGTAGCCCCTGCGTAATCCCCCAGGGCGCTGCGCCCGCATGGACGTCCGCTGAAGGCGCACTGCAAGGTCTTGCCGGATGCCCTCAGCCCGCCGCCTTCTTCCCCTTCAACAAACTCCCCGCAGCATTTTCTTCAAAGCGGCCCGCCTCTTCTATATAGCCATGCACGGTGCCGTCGTGGCGCCAGCCGCCCTGGCGCTTGATGGCCTGGAAATCGGCGCCGGCGCGGTGCGCGCTGGTGGCCATGCCGCGGCGCAGGCTGTGGCTCGATAGTTCCGGCACGTAATCGAGCCCGGCCAGCCGGGCGCAGCCTTCCAATATCGTGTTGATGCTGCTCGCGTGCAATCCTTTTCCTCCCACATGGCCCCACTGGTTGACGGTGCGCAAGAGCGGCCCGGCGGCGATGCCCGCCACGCCCAGCCAGGCGCGCAGGGCCGTAGCCGGGCAGCAGATGCCGTCGCCGAACGGGATCGCCTTGACGATGCCTTCCCCCAGTTGATCCGTTTTCGAACGGGGCAAGGTGATCACCAGGCCTTGCGGCTCCCAGCGGATGTCTTCCAGCTTCAAACTTACCAGTTCGCTGCGGCGGAAAGCGCCAAAAAAACCCAGCTGCAGCAAGACGCTGTCGCGCAAGGCCTTGTTGGTGCCTAGGGCGGCCAGCCTGGCGACGATCAACTCCAGGTCTTCCAGCGGCAGCGCCCTCGCCTTCTTTTTCGGCTTGCCATGCAGGCGGGCGATGCCGGCCAGGGTCTTGCGCACGGTGGGCGTGGACGCGGGGTCGGCAAAGCCCTGGTACACATGCCATTGCGACAGCGCCGTCAGGCGCAGGGCCAGGGTGCGCGCGTTCAGGCTGTCCGCATAGGCCATCAGGTAGCGGATGACGGTGGACTCGTCGGCGGGCAGCGCCCCGCCCCAGGCCTGGAAGTGGCGGATGGCGGAACGGTAGGTGCGGCGCGTGTTGTCGGACGTGGCGGCGGCTAAAAAGGCCTGGTGGCGCGCGGCCAGCCCGGCATCGACGAGGGCGCCGCGTAACGGTACAGGAGCCAAGGCGGCGCTTTTTGTCACGGCAAGGCGGCGTTTCGGGACAGGCAAATCGGGCATGGCGGCGGCGAAATCGCGGTTTTGTACTGGGAGACACACAGAATAGCATGCAAAGCACCCCTATAACACGCGATAAGCGATCTTATCGTGCTTTATATTTTTCAAAAACGATGAAAATTTATATCGTAATATTATGCGATATTACGTATCATGTAATACGTTACTAAATTTCGCTCATAGGTGATTTCATGGCCCGCACCGGCATTCTGTACTCTGATGTTATGAAAGCAGCCCAAATCGTCACTGCCGATGGGCGCAATCCCACGGTCGACAATGTGCGCGAAGCGCTGGGCAGCACGGGCAGCAAGAGCACCATCGCACCCCTGCTCAAGCGCTGGAAGGAAGAGTTTCAGGGCACGGGCGCCGTGAAAACGGAGTCAGGCTTGCCGGCCGAACTGATGGAAGCGATGCGCGGCGTCTATGAAAAGCAGCAGCGCGACGTGGCGCAGCAACTGGAAACGGGCATGCAGCAGAACCGCGCCGAACTGGACGCGGCGCTGGACAAGCTGAAGAAGACGGAAAGTGAACGGTTGAAATTGACGGAGGCGCGCGCCGCCCTCACCCAGGAATTGCGCGCCACCCAGCATGCGCTGGCGCAACTGAAGGAAGAACACCATTTCCGCGCCGTCACCCTGGCCACCCTGCACAGCGACAACGCGGGCCTGACGCAGCGCCTGGCCGACCGCGGCGAGGAAATCGCGGCCCTGAACCGCCAGCTGGCGCAGGTGCGCTCGCAGTTCGACCATTACCAGGAAGCGGCCGCGACCCAGCGCAGCGAGGAGCGGGCCCAGGCGCAGCAACGGATCAGCCGTCTGGAGCAGGATAACGCGCAGCTGCAGCAGCGCCTGCAAGGCCAGCAGGCGACCCTGGTGCAGCAGGACATGCGTTTGGCGCAGCTGCAGGCGGAACACACGCGCCTGGCTGATGAAGCGGCCGCCGACCGCGAGGCGCTGGCCACCGTGCGTCCCGAGCGCGACCAGTTTGAATTTCAATATTTGCAGGCGGCCGCCTCGGCCGACGCCCTGCTGGCCAAGCTGGACACGGCCTTGCTGGCGCTGAACGACGCCAAGGTGGCGCTGGCTGCACAGGACAGACAGCTCGACATGCTGGCGGAAAATACCCAGGCAGCGCAGCAGCGCGCCGAAGCGCTGACGCTGGAACGCGATACCTTGCTGCGCGACAATGCCGGCATGGCGGCAAGGCTGGCACTGCTCATGGATAGCCAGGAGAAACGCGCTGTTTGAGCTTGTCTACATGGTATGGGATCTCTATGACGGTCGCGGAACGGGCCTGGCCAGCGCTCAAGGCTTGCCCCAGTATTTCGCCTGCCAGATGACGGCCGACGGGACGAGTACGCACAGCATTTCACCTTAACGCCAATCAACGCGACGCTGCTGGCGCTGGCAACTGAGCAATGAGACATCTTCCGCCGCTGGGAGCTGCAATTTCAAACGGGCACCGTCGCACTGGACAGCCATCGCGGACACCGTGGCGTCGACGTCCGCCAGGATGCGCTCGAGGACGCCATCCAGGCTGCCCTGGTGCCGCTGCTGCGGCAAAGCCGCGCTGCGCGCCACTTTTTACATCTTTTCCTGGATGCCGCCGAGACCAAGCCGTGCCGAGAGTATCAAGCAGGCCGGCGGCGCGCCAGCACCAGGCCGAGCGCCGTATCGGGAAACTTGCGCCATCGCCTGGGCGGCGTGGCACGCACGCGATTCTCGACCGCTGCCAACTGCTCGGCGTCGTCCGCTTTCAGGGTGGACGCCAATAGTTGCTCTTGCGTATGTCTCTCCATGCGATTCGCCCGTGCCTTGGCGGCGTGAATCGCCTTGCGCGAGGATTTACTGTTTTCGCCATAAGTATTGCGGCGGTCTTTGGCGTAACTGAGGTGTTTCTTTTCTTGTGGCGTTTTCATGGGCTACAAACGGCGGTTCAACACGCTGTCGATATCGTGTGTTTTCAGCTCGGCCTGGACCGCGCCATCCTGCAGCCAGTAGCCTTCGCTTCCCTGTTGCAGCGCGTCCATGTCGAGCGCGCCCAAGGTTGGCGCGATGGCGCCGGCAAGCAAGGCCGCCGCGTCGTCCCATGCCGCATACAACAGTTTCAGGTACCAGCCGTCGTCGTGCGCAAAGGCGAGAAAGCGGCTGCGCAAGGCGGCAGGCGGCGTGAGCGCGCCACGATGGTCAAGCATCGCGGCCACGTCCGCATCGCCGGGGGCCGGCGGCGCGCCCTGCCAATCGGCCCAGGCGTGGCTGCCCCAGGCATGGATATCTTCATGCGCCAGCGCTGGCAATTGCTGCCGCGCCAGGGTCTGGTAGCCGGCAGGTTTCCTGGGCGTCCCGGCGCTGCCCTTGCGCAGCACGATGCCGTCCGCGTCCAGGAGCGCGGGGATGACATCGTTGAATTCGATGCCGGAGGCGACCAGCATGCGCGCGGCCGGGTCGTGCCAGATATACAGATAATGTCTCAAGTGTTCGTTCGCTTTGGTTTTGGCGCCGTATTTGCGGCCACGGCGGCGCGTATCAACGCCTTGAACGCCGCGGCATCGAGATGCTCGCCTTCGTGGATGTCGATGGCCCGGCGCGTGTTGCCGTCCAGGCTGGAATTGAACAGGTGGGCCGGATCGGGCAAGGCGGCGCCCTTGGCGAAGGTGAGTTTCACGGCCAGTTTATACGTTTCGCCCGTGCAAATCATGCCCGCATGCGACCAGACGGGCACGCCGCGCCATTTGACTTCTTCGACCACCTCCGGGTCCGCCTGGTGGATCAGTGCGCGCACGGCGGCCAGGGTTTTGCCGCGCCAGTCCGCCAGCGAGGCGATTTTCGCGTCGATCTGGCGGGCGGGCGATTCGGTGCCTGCCGCTTCCCCGGCGGGCGGCGCGCTTGCAGCGGCTTTTTTCATGGTTCACGTCTCCTTCCTGTGCGCTTGTCTTACTGCGCAGGATCGGCCATGCAGTTGGCAAGCGAAGCAATGAATTGGTCGCGCAAGGCCTGGTATTGGGCGTCCGTGGCAAAGTCGCGCGGGTCGGCCGGCTGGTTCAACACGTAGGCGCTGGCGACCGTGCCGCTGGCGGCATGCAGCAGCGTATAGAAACTGATAATGCCCGGTGTCTCCGCGATGCTGGCGTTATTCAATCCTAGCACTTCCACGCCCTGGCGCGCGTCCGTTTTCAGCGGCACCTGATGCGGCGGCTTGCTGCTGGCCGACATCTCCTGCATTTGCGCCACGATGGTCTCGCGGTCGGCGGCAAACTGGCCTGCGGCGCTGCGCTCGATCTTCAGATTCGCGAGGGGCAAGCTGCTCTTGCGGAACAGCATCAGCCGGTAGCCATCGGCCGTCGAGACCCGGCGCTCCCCCGCCGCCATCTTGACGACGCGCGTGGTCGCGCTGGCGGGCAAGCGGTCCCGCGTTTTGAACTGGAACTCGCTGCGGTTGATGCATTGCGCCAGCGGCGCCAGAGGATCGGCCGTGCGGTCCTGGGCGTGGGTGGCCTGCGCGGCGAGCAGCATGGGGATGGCAAGCAAATGGCGGAGTTTCATGGCGTGCAATCATTTCATCGGGTTACAGTGCCGCGAGCATAACCGGTCATATTGCCAAAAGGCAAATGTTTAGTTGCCATCCTCTACAGCCCCGTGGGAATAGCTTCTTAATATGAAATTCACCTGGCCCGCGTAGCATTCAAATTGGCAAGGCTCTCATTGTGCAGCGCCTGCCATTTTCCGGCAGAATCATGAATGACATCGCTTTGACCTTGCACCACGGCGCCGCCGTGCCGCCCGCCACGCCACCCGCAGTGCCACTATATTCCGCCAGCGGCCACCGTCTGAAAGCGGCCTTGGGCGCCCTCTTCTTTCCCCGCCAGCGCACGCGTTGGCACGCCTTCCTGGGCAGCATGCCGGGCTTGAACTCGCTGGCGCAGCTGCATCCCTGCCTGCGCTTCAAGATTTACCGCCCATACGCCTCGCGCCGGCTCGGTTGCGCGGATCGCCTGGCCTTGCTGGAAGGACATTACCGCTTCCTGTGGCAAGCGGGTGCGCGTGCGCTGGTCGAACGGGCCGCGCGCGAACCCGTGGTGCTGGCCGCGTTCGACGGCAAGGATGGGGCGCAACACCGTTTGCAGCTGACGGCCATCCACGACAGCTACCGCGAGGGCGAACTGTGCCTGCGGCTGACGCGCGACGGCCTGCCCCTGTACCTGGCCAGCTTTCTGTTCGTGCCGCGCGCCGATGGCGTCTCGCTGCAGCTGGGCGCGCTGCAAGGCTTGCGCTCGGAAGCGGGCAAGCTGGCCGTCAAGGAAGCCACGCGGGCGCTGCACGGTTGCCGTCCGAAAAACCTGATGGTGACGGCCTTGCGCGATTTCGGCGATTTCTTTGCCTGTACCAACCTGTTCTTGATCAGCAACGACAACCGCATCGCCCTGAATGCGCGCCGGCGGCGCCATATCGCCGCCGACTACGACCAGGCGTGGCAGGAATTGCATGCCTTGCGCATGCGCGACGGTAATTATCACTTGCCCTGCGCGGCTTACCGCGTGCCGGATCTGGCCGGGGTGCCATCGAAGAAACGCGCCGATGCGCGCCGGCGCGGCGAATTGCTGCTCGGCATGGCCGCCGACATGCGCGCGCAGCTGGCGGCCATGATCGCCGCACCATCTTGCCAAAACGGCTATCTTGCCAGTGATGCTGTTATGCTGTATTCCCACCAATCAATTTCCTGACGGAATCGACGATGCCTCCACGTTTACGCACCCTGCTGCTGCCCCTCCTGTCCCTGTCCGGCGGTGCCGCCTTGGCCGCGCCCACCCTCGACGCGGCCATGCGGGAACGGGCGGAAACATTGGTGCGTGACGGCAAGCATGCGAGCCTGGTCATCGCCGTGATCGACGGCAAGGACAGCGCCGTGTACGGCTTCGGCCGCGTGCGGCCCGGCGACCAGGGCGTGCCCGATGCCGACACCGTGTATGAAATCGGCTCCGTGACGAAAACCATGACGGGCTTGCTGCTGGCCGACGCCGTCGTGGCAGGCAAGGCGCAACTGGAGCAGCCGGTGGCCGAACTGCTGCCCGCCTACGCCATCCCCGCGCTGGCGGGCCAGAAAATTACCGTGGGCCAGCTGGCCACGCACTTTTCCGGCTTGCCCCGCCTGCCCGCCAACCTGGTGCCGGCGGACATGGCCAATCCCTACGCCGGCTATGGCGAGGCGCAGCTGCGCACCTTTTTGGCCGGCCATGCGCTGGCGCGCGCGCCGGGCGCCGCGTATGAATACTCGAATCTCGCGTATGGCTTGCTGGGCACGGCCTTGGCCACGCAAGCCAATATGTCTTACGAAGAACTGCTGCAAGCACGCATTTTCCGTCCGCTGGGCATGGCCAGCAGCTCGGCAGTGACGACGCCCGCCCTGCGCGCGCACCTGGCGCCCGGCCACCTGGCCGATGGCAAGCCGGCAGCGAACTGGGATTTTCAGGCCATCGCGGGGGCCGGCGCCGTGCGCTCCAGCGCGCGCGACATGATTGCCTACATGCAATCGTACATGCGAGCGGCCAGTCCAGCACAGCAACTGGCCGTGCAGCCGCGCCGGGTATTGGCGGGCGAAGGCGATGGCGACGGCGTGAAAAAGATCGGCCTGGCGTGGATGCTCGACCAGGTCAAGGGCCAGCCTTTCGCCTGGCATAACGGGCAGACGGGCGGCTATGCCAGCTTTGCCGGCTACACCCTGGACGGCAAGCGGGGCGTGGTGGTGCTGAGCAGCACGGCGCGCGACGTCGACGCCCTGGGCGTGGGCGTGCTGGTGCCCGGCAGCCTGCCGCCGCCGAATGCCCCGGCGCCGAAGGAAATCGCCATCGCCCCGTCCGAACTGGCGCAATATGCGGGCCAGTATGCGCTGGCGCCCACGTTTGTCCTCAGCGTGCGCCAGGGTCCCGACGGCTTGCTGGTGGGCGCCACGGGCCAGCCCGAAGCGCCCGTATATGCCAGCGCGAAGGACACCTTCTTTTACAAGGTGGTCGAAGCGCAACTGGTGTTCCAGCGCGACGCCCAGGGTGCCATCACGGGCGTCGTCCTGCACCAGAACGGCCAGGCCATGCCGGGCAAGCGCAAACCTTAGCAAAGCAGCAAAAGTGGCATAAAACTCAGACGCCCTTCATGTTGGCGCCGTATGCTTCCCAAGGCATGCCAGCCATCTTATCCAGGTGCCGGCGTGCATTCGGCCCACCCTGGACAAGGTTACCCATGACACCCACTTTCGCCCTTCTCCCCCTTTGCCTGCTCGGCAGCGCCGCCTTGGCCGCGCCCGTCCTGGACGACGCCGTGCGCCAGCGCGCCGAGGAACTCACGCGCACGGGCATGCTCCCCAGCATCGTCATCGCCGTGATCGACGGCAAGACCAGCGCCGTCTACGGCTTTGGCAGCGTGCATGCAGGCAAGAATACCAAGCCGGGCGCCGACACCGTCTACCAGATCGGTTCCGTCACCAAGACCATGACGGCCTTGCTGCTGGCCGACGCCGTCGTCGAAGGCAAGGTCAAACTCGACGAACCGGTGGCGGCAGTATTGCCTGGGTACAGCATGCCGGCCTTCGACGGCAAGCAGATCAGCCTGCTGGACCTGGCCACGCATTATTCCTCGCTGCCGCGCCTGCCCGATAATTTCGCGCCCAAGGACCCCGCCAATCCGTATGCGGACTACACGGAAGCGAAGCAGCGGCAATTTCTCGCCGCCTACCATCTGCCCCGCGCGCCGGGCACCAAATTTGACTACTCGAACATCGGCTATGCCGTGCTGGGCACGGCCCTGGCCGCACAGGCCGGTACCAGCTATGAAGCGCTGCTGCAAAAGCGCATCGCGGTACCGCTGGGCATGCGCTCGACGTCGAACACGCCCACGCATGGCATGCTGGCGCGCCTGGCGCCCGGCCATTTGCTGTCGGGCGAGCCGACACCCGCCTGGGATTTGAACGTGGTGGCGCCGGCCGGCGGCGTATATTCGAGCGCGCGCGACATGGTTGCCTACCTGCAAGCGTACATGTTCAAGCCGCTGCGCCCGTATGCGCTGGCGCTCAAGCCGCAGCGGCAGCTGGCACCGGACAGCGAGACGAAAATCGGCCTGGCATGGCTGCTGGAGCAGCGGCAGGGTCAAAGCTACGCCTGGCACAGCGGCCAGACGGGCGGCTACACCAGCTATGCGGCGTTCACGACGGATGGCAAGCGGGGCGTGGTGGTGTTGACGAACGCGGCGCGCGATATCGACGCGCTGGGCTTGTCCGCCCTGCTGCCCGGCACGCCCTTGCCGCCGCTGAAAAAGCCGCCGGCCGCCATCGAATTGCCGCGCGCCGCGCTGGCCGAGTACGTGGGCGAGTATCCATTGGACAAGGATTTCACGTTGACGGTGACCTTGGGCAAGCAGGGACTGGAAGCGGCAGGCACGGGCGTCGGCTCAGCCCCCTTGTTTGCCAGCGCGAAAGATCAATTTTTCTTCCGCGCCATCGAGGCGGACCTGGCCTTTACGCGCGATGCCGCGGGCAAGATCGCCGGTGCCGTGCTCACGCAAGGCGGGCAGGACGTGGTGTTGCCGCGCAAGCAGTAACACCTAGGCTGCCGGGTCCTGCATGAATTGCTCGACCCGGGCGATGAATTGCGCCTTGCTGCGCGTGCGAAATTCACCGAGGAAGGCGTCGCTGCCCTGGACGATCTTGCCGTGGCGGTCGTATGCCACCTTGCCCATTTCCAGCACGAACTCACCCTGCGGATCGTCTTCCGGCTCGAAGTGCGAATTGAAGCAGTAACCGCTGTCGCGGCAGCTGCCCCACAGCAGCAGTGCGCTGCTGAACCATTGCATGGTGTCGGGCCCCGGCTCCACCTCGAACAGGGTGTTGACGGTGATGTGCCAGCCGCCCGGGACGCGCAGCGGCTGCAAGGGATAGGGAAAGCGTGGCTGTTTCATGGGGGCGATGGCAAGCGGCGGCTTGCGTAAAAGGCGAGGAAGTCCAAGGCCGGCAACGCTTTCGCAAACAGCCAGCCCTGGCCGAATTCGACCTTGCGTTCCAGCAAATAATCGGCTTGCTGCTGCGTTTCGATGCCTTCGGCCACGATCAGCATGTTCAAAGTGCGCGCCATGTCGATGATGTGCGGCGTGACGCTGCTGGTGGCCGCATCCGTGCCGATGGTGTCGACGAAGGATTTATCGATTTTGAGGGCGTCGAGCGGCAGGTTTTGCAGGCTCGACAGGCTGGAATAACCGGTGCCGAAGTCGTCGATGGCCACGGCGTGGCCCCGTGCCCTGGCTTTTTCGATGGTGGCGCGGGCCGCTTCCACGTTGATGAAGCCCCGTTCCGTCGCTTCCAGCCAGATCTGCTGCGCCTCGATGCCCGTGCCGGCCAGCGCCCGTTCGAGCACGTCGAGCACCCTGCCCGTTTCGATGTCGCTGGCGCACAGGTTGATGGCGATGTGCAGTTCGCGGTCGGCCAGCAGCGCGGCGCGCATGTCGGCGATGACGCAGGCGATCACCTGGTCCGTGATGGGCAGAATCAGGTCGCTTTCCTCGGCCACGGGGATGAACAGGTCGGGCCGTATCATGCTGCCGTCGGGACGGCGCCAGCGTATCAGCGCCTCGGCGCCCACGCACACGCCCGTGTCGAGCGCGATGATCGGTTGATAATGAACAAAGAATTCGCGCCGCTCGACCGCCGTTTCCAGTTCGCCGCGCAAGGATAGCCGGCGGCGCGACAGCCAGATGACGATGCCGACGATGAAGGCCGCCATCAGCAGGCCCAGCGGCAGGAGCAGCAGCTGTTCGCGGCGCAGCCTGTCGTTCAGCTTGCTGCGCGGCTCGATCATGACGGCCGTCAAGCCGTCGCGGTACAGCGTCGCGTGGATGTGGCCGTCCGCCGCTGGCTGGCCGGCGAGCAGGGCCTGCACCACGGCCGGGTCGGGATGATGGAGGGTGTCGAGCACGCCCTGCTTGCCGATGGTCACGGCCATCTGGATATCGCTGTCGACGATGACGTCGGAAAAGCGTACGGGATCGATCAGCACCTTGTAGGCGCGGTGGGACAGCCCCACCATGCGCTTGCCGCCGCTGACGACGGGCCGCAGGTTGAAATCGATGCCCATGCCGTTGGCCAGGGTGAAACCGGCAGGCGTGACGGCGATGCGCGCTTCTTCGATGCCCGTGGACGTGCATTTGAGCAAGCCATTTTCCACGTAGCCGATATCGTCGATGCTGCGCGTGGTGATGGTGATGCGGCGCAACTGCAGGATATGCGCCTCCGAGCACGGCGCCAGGTCCAGCGCATCGGCGCTGCGCAAGGCGAGCCCGGCCGACGCGATGGAGCGGTGGGCGCGCTCGAGCGCGTAGCCGGCCAGCAGGCGCAGGCGTTCCTGCTCGCCCTGCTCGGCGCGCACGGACGACAAATAGAAGGCCAGGCTCAGGGGGGCGGCCACGCCGATGACGGCGACCAGCACGCTGGTCACGATAATGCGTTTTCTGCGCATGCGACTCTCCGCACCGAACATAACCTACTGCGCGTCGCGATTTGCGGCTTCCGATGCTCACTGTGCATTCGCACAGCTCCGCTTCTCAGCCACAACTCACTGCCGCTCGCTACGGTTCTGTTCGACGCTCTTGATTGATCGTGTTATATGATTGCCATGTATTTCTCGATGGCATCATATTACAAGTGCGGGCGGCGCACGCGCATATTGCTGAAGAGTTACACTTTTTCCAGCGGCCTGGCCAGCACGAACACTAGCGCCGCCACCACGGCCGCCAGCCCGCCAGCCAGATACAGCACGCTGGCAAAGCCGTCGATGAAGGCG
The DNA here is from genome assembly GCF_020858135.1 of Janthinobacterium sp. FW305-128. Classification (NCBI taxonomy): domain Bacteria; kingdom Pseudomonadati; phylum Pseudomonadota; class Betaproteobacteria; order Burkholderiales; family Oxalobacteraceae; genus Janthinobacterium; species Janthinobacterium sp. FW305-128. The sequence continues at coordinate 460,661 of NZ_JACYMK010000002.1, forward strand.
TGCCGGGCCGCTTCCTGCGCCACGGCTTGCAGCGCGGGCGGCAGCTGGCCGAAGGCGTCGGCCGCGTTGCCGGCCACGATGCGCCCGATCATCTCGGGCGAGGCTTTCAAGCCGTGCAGCCACGCCAGTTTCTCGAACGAGGCGGCCGTGCGCATGGCCAGCACGGCGCCCAGCGCGCCGACGGCCAGCACGATGCCGACGAAGCGCGTGGTGGTGCTGATGCCCGAGCCCATGCCCGTGCGTTCGCGGGGGATGCAGGCGAGGATGGCCTTCTGCGTGGTGCCGTTCAGCAATCCCGCCCCCGCGCCCGTGACGACCATGCCGGCTGCCACCCAGCCGTACTGCAGGCTGGCGGCGGCCAGCGCCGTGGCGACGTTGCCCACGGCGACGATCAGCAAGCCCGTCACCAATATGCCGCGGTCGTCCAGCACCCGCATGGCGCGCGGCGCCAGCCTTGACAACACCACCATGGCGACGGCGAACGGCAGCATGGCGCAGCCGGCGAGCACGGCGGAAAAGCCGAAGGCGTTCTGCAGGTACAGCGGCAAGAAGGTCATCATCACTTGCGCGGCGATGGCATAGCCGAACATGCCCAGCACGGCGCCGACGAACACGCGCCGGCCAAACAGCGATAAATCGACCATGGGCGCGCGCTGGCGCCGTTCCACCAGCACGAACACTACCAGCAGCGCGGCGCCCGCCGCAAAGCGCAGCATGGTGGCATGGCTGGACCAGAGCGCCACGCTGGCGTCGATCAAGCCCCATATGATGCAGAACAGGCCGGCGGAAAACAGCAGTGCGCCCAATGGATCAAAACTGGCGTTGGAAGCGTCCTTCGATTCGTCCACGTGCCTGCCTACCAGCCACATCAATATGGCGACGACGGGCAGGTTCAGGTAGAAAATCCAGCGCCAGTTGATGGCGCTCGTGACGAGGCCGCCCAAGAGCGGCGCCACCGTCATGGCCACGCCCATGGCCGCGCCCCACACGGACCAGGCGCGCGCCCTCTCCTTTTCCGCATGAAACGTGTGGCCGATGACGGCCAGCGCGGACGTCAGCAGCAGCGCGGCACCGAGTCCCTTGACGGCGCGCGCCACGTTGAGCACGAACGGCGTCCACGCCAGGCCGCACAGCAGCGAGGCCAGCGCGAACACGGCCAGGCCATACAGCATCACTTTGCGCCGTCCCAGGCGGTCGGCGATGCTGCCGGCCGGCAACAGGAACGAGGCAAACGCCAGCATGTAGGCGCTGACCACCCATTCCACGTCGACGAAGCTGGCGTTGAGCGAGCGGGCGATCGACGGCAGCGAGACGGCGACGACGTTGGTGTCGAGCATGATCAGCGCGCACACGCCCGAGCAGGTATAGAGGGTCCAGTTGGTATTCTTCATGCCTGTATTTTAAGCAGGCTGCTGTTATTTCCTGTTATAAGACGAGCGCCTTATAATTTACCTATGGTGAATACAGACAAAGACATGGAATTGCGGCATTTCCGCTGCGTGCTGGCCGTGGCGCACAGCCTGCACTTCGCGCGGGCGGCGGCGGAACTCGGCATTTCGCCGCCCGCGCTGACCAAGCAGGTGCAGGAAACGGAGCAGCTGCTGGGCACGCGCCTGTTCCAGCGCAGCAAGCGCGCCGTGTCCCTGACGGCGGCCGGAGAACTGTTCGTGCTGGAAGCGGCGCGCGCGCTGGAGCAGCTGGCGCAGGCGCAGGACGTGGCGCGCCGGGCGGGACGGGGCGAACTGGGACGGCTGGAAATCGGCTACGTGGCTTCGGCCGCCTATGCCGGCGTGCTGCAGGGACAGTTTGCGCAGTTTCGCGCCAGCCACCCCGGCATCCGCATCGGCGCGCGCGAATACGCGATGGATGCCCTGCCCGGCTTGCTGGACCAGGGCAGAGTCGACCTGGCCTTCGTGCGCCCGCCCCTGCACTTGCCGGAAGGAATCGACAGCGTAATCTTGCTGCGCGACCGCTTCGTGCTGGCCGTGCAGGCGGACAGCCCGCTCGCCCGGCTGGAGGTGGCGGCACCGGCCGCGCTGGCGCAGCAGGCCTTCATCGTGCCGGAACAGGAATTGGGGACATTGGAGGTGAGCCGGCGCGGCGGCTTTGCGGCGCAGGTGGTGTCGCGCCCCGGCAGCCTGGTGGCCGTGCTGACGGAAGTGTCGCTGGGCGTGGGCTGCGCCATCGTGCCCCACTCCGTGATGGCCAGCGTGCAATTGCCCGGCGTGGTGTTCCGCGAACTGGCGGCCCCGCAGATCAGCTCGGAAATCGCCGTGGCCTTCCGCCGCCACGAACAGGCGCCTGCCGCGCGCGCCTTCATCGCCCAGCTGCGCGCGGCGGCACTGGCTTAAGGTCAAGCGCCTTTCAATACCGCCACGGCGTAGGTGCAGGCCGTAGTCGTTTCATTCCTAAACACGCAGTCGGCCGGCGGCCCCAGTTCCAGGCAGTCGCCCTCGTCCAGCACGTGGCGGGTCTCGCCTTCGATGAAGACGAGGCTGCCGCTAAGCGCCCAGATCAGCTGCCGCCGCGCCACATAGGCGGCGGCCGGCATGGCCACCACGGCGCCCGGCGGCAAGGTAATGTGCACGAGGTCGAGCGGCATGTCGGACGCGGGCGACACGTGGCGCCGCACATAGCCGCTCTGCGGGTCGACCCACACGGGCTGCTCAAGCTTGCGCAGCAAGCGCCCCTCGCGCATTTCCGCGCGGGCGATCAGTTCGGACATGCTCAGGCCGAAGGCGCCCGACAGGCGCGCCAGCAAGGTGGCCGTGGGGCTGCAATCGCCGCGCTCCACCTTGTGCACCATCGCGCGCGACACGCCCGAGCGGGCCGCCAGCTCCGTCAGCGACCAGCCCAGGCTTTCCCGCTCGAGGCGCACCCGGGCCCCGATGCGCTGGTTCAATTCGTCTGGTTTAGTGGACATGTATCGGGTTCCATTCGGATTTTATTGGACAAGGCGTGGGCGGCACTCTATTATTTGTCCATTATAGTAGACGACTAGCAAGGAGATCAACATGCACATACGCGATGCCCACGCGGGCGATATCGAGGCCATCACGGCCATCTACAACGATGCCGTCAGCAACACCCTGGCCATCTGGAATGAACGGACGGTCGATGCGGCCAACCGCGCCGCCTGGCTGGCCGATCGCGAGCGGGCCGGCTATCCCGTGCTCGTCGCCATCGATGCAGAGGAAAAGGTGGCTGGCTACGCCTCGTTCGGCGACTGGCGCCCGTTCGAGGGTTTCCGCCATACGGTCGAGCATTCCGTGTATGTGCGCGCCGACAGCCGTGGCGCCGGGGTCGGCAAGGCCTTGATGGGGGAACTGATTATGCGGGCGCGCGGCCTGGGCAAGCACGTGATGGTGGCGGGCATCGAGGCGGGCAATGCCGGCTCGATCGCCCTGCACAAGCAGCTGGGCTTCGAGGAAGTCGGTTTGATGCGCCAGGTGGGCACCAAGTTCGGCGCCTGGCTGGACCTGGCGTTCTTGCAGCTGCAACTCGATGCGCGCAGCGATCCGGACGACATCGCGCCGGCCGGTTGAGGTCAAACAGACGTCAAGGATCAATCTCCGGCGGCGGGCGGCGCAGCGCCATGTGCTCCCACACGGCCACCAGTACCAGCACGCAGCTGGTGATGCAGGCCAGGATCAAGGGCGAATACAGGCGGCCGTAGGCCATCGGGATCAGCGCCAGGATGATCAAAATGCCCAGCAGATGCGACAGCGGCGGCGCGGTGCGGTCGCTGCTGACCCATTTGAACAGCGCATTGCCCAGCAGATACAGGATCGGGCCGCCCAGCAAGGCGCTGATGCCGGCGAAGCTTGCTTCATCCGGATGCACGAGGGCCAGTTCATCGGCCACGGCACTGACGATCACGCCGCCCACGATCAGCACGTGGATATACGTGTAAGCCTTGCGGGCGATGCGGCCCGGGTCCTTCGAGTGGGCGATGCGGTGGTGGCCCGCTTCGGCGCCCGTGTCGAAATAAATCCACCACATGGCGATGCTGCCGACCAGAGCAGACAAGAAGCTCAGCCAGTTGCCGGCCGTCCATTCCAGGCCCGCGAACGTGGCGCCCGTCACCAGCAAGGATTCGCCCAGGGCGATGATGACGAACAGGCCGCAGCGTTCGGCCATGTGGCTGCCATCGACGTCCCAGTCGGCCGTCGTCGAGCGGCCCAGGCCCGGCATGCCGAACAGCATCCAGGGCCCGGCCAGGTCGATCAGCAGGGCCGCGGCCCACCAGAAGATGCGCTGCTCGGGCGACGCGATGCCGCCGGCGATCCAGAAGATGCCGGACAGCACGGCCCACAAGGCGATGCGCTGAAAATTGCGGCGGCGCGCCAGCGCTTCATGGCGCACGGCCCACCAGGCGAACAGGGGCCGGCCCACCTGCATGGCGACGTAGGCGCCCGCAAAGCCCAGGCCCCGCGTGCCGAACGCTTCCGGTATCGAGGCCGACATGATCAACCCGCCCAGCATCAGCGCAAACAGGCTGATGCGCACGGGAATGCGCTCGGGGTCGAGCCAGTTGGTGATCCACGAGGTGAAGATCCACACCCACCAGACGGCCATCAGCAGCAAGCCCGTCTGCAGCCAGCCCATGGCGCTCAGGTGCGCCAGCAAGCCGTGCGACAGTTGCGTCACGGCAAACACGAACACGAGATCGAAGAACAGCTCGATCATGCCCACCTTGCCGCTGTCCAGCCCGCCCCGCGTGCGCAACAGCGATTTACTTAATTCCATAGCGACTCTTTCATTCATGCTTGATTAAAACGGTACGTCCCGGGTGGGTATTTATAACTTTACTGGCGTCAACAAGGGCAAGCCGGCGAAATGCGCGGCCAGGTTATCGACGACCAGTTGACCCATCGCATGGCGTGTTTCCACGGTCAGGCTGCCCACGTGCGGCGTGAGCACGACGTTGGGCAAGGCGCGCAAGGCGTTTGGCACGCGCGGTTCGTCCGCAAACACGTCGAGCCCGGCCGCGCCCAGGTGGCCATCCTGCAAGGCGGCGATCAGAGCGTCTTCGTCGATCAGGGCGCCACGGGCGATATTGATCAGGGTGCCTTGCGGCCCCAGCGCGTCCAGCACGGTGCGGTCGACGATCTTGCGCGTGGCCGGCGTGCCAGGCGCGCAGACGATCAAATAATCGCTTTCCTGCGCCAGGGCCAGCAAGGACTCCGCGCGCGGCACGCTGGTGCCGGCAATGGCGCGCGGCTGGAAGTAGCGCACATGGATGCCGAAGGCGGCCAGGCGCAGCGCGATGGCTTGCCCGATCTGGCCGAAACCAAAGATGCCGGCCGTCTTGCCGCGCAAGGTAGATGCGGGGGCGATGGCCTCACGGCGTTCCCAGCCCCCATCGCGCACGAAACGGTCGAGTGCCACGACATGCCGCGCGCTGGCCAGCAGCAAGGCCAGCGCCATGTCGGCCACGTCGTCCGTCAGCACGTTCGGCGTGGTGGTAACGGCAATGCCGCGCTCGCGCGCCACGTCGAGCGCCACGCCATCGAGGCCCACGCCATTGACGGCAACGATTTCCAATGCGGGCAGCAAGCCCATGTCGGCCGCGTTCAAGCCCAGCGCGCCCGTCGTGACGACGGCGCGGATGGCCGGCGCCCGCTCGGCCAGCCAGGCGTGGCGTTCATCCGCCGGCACTTGCCAGGCATGGTGGCAGGTATATTGCTGTTCCAGCTGCGCGTTGACGGCAGCCGAGGGACTGGGGGCGAGGATGAGGAGTTCGGGTGGCATGGGCGTCCTGGGTCGTGTCGACAAGATTTGCAGACGCAACTTAGCATATTTGAGACCCAGCCGGGGATGGCATACCCTAATACGCCCCCTAAAACCCTGCACGCCGCGCGGTCTTTGCCTGCGTCGGGCTGTCCGATTCGGCCGTAGGTCGGCTTAGCCCAACGGGCGTAAGCCGACAAGCGCTGCCACGCAGCCTGTCAGATTACGCTGCGCTAATCAGACCTACAACTGCACGCTGAGCGGTCTTTGCCTGCGTGGAGCCACCCGATTCCATCGTAGGTCGGCTTAGCCCAACGGGCGTAAGCCGACAAGGTGCCGCCACGCAACCTGTCAGATTACGCTGCGCTAATCTGACCTACAACTGCATGCCGCGCGGTCTTTTCCTACGTGGAGCCACCCGATTCCATCGTAGGTCGGCTTAGCCCAACGGGCGTAAGCCGACAAGCGCCGCCACGCAACCTGTCAGATTACGCTGCGCTAATCTGACCTACATAGCATTCAATCCGGCTCAACCAGGGCAAGGCACGCGTTTGATCTTGCCGCCCGTCTTGAACGGATCGGCGCCCGCGCCCGGGTTCGCATCCATGCCAAAGCACGTGGCACCGCCGGGGTTGACGACGCGCGTGGCGGGACGCCCATCGGCCGTCAGGTATTCCTCTACGCGGATGACGGGGCCGCCGCGCCAGGCGGAGGCGACCTGTTTCTGGAACGCGCTGTCGCCTTTGAGGTCGGCCGCGGCCAGCCAAGGCTGTTGTTGCATGAGTTCGCCGCGCAAAGCCTTGTCGGCGGCGCCCGCAGCCAGCCTGGCGCGCGTGCGCAAATCGGGGCCAGCTGGCGCGTTCGGGGGCGCGGCGGACAATTCCTCGGCGGGCATGGTGATGGCTTCTGCGGTCACGGGCGGCATGTCAGGCACGACGGACGGAACCTGAGCCCGCGCGCGCGGCACGGGAATCGGCATGGGTGGCGGCATGGCCATCGGCGGCGCCGGCGGCGCGGGCCGGGGCGGCAGCAAGGTCATGAAAGCCACTTCCGTATATTGCTTGAGCTGCCGCGCCGGCAGCAGGAGGAAGTACAGGCCCAGCACATGCATGGCCAGGATCAGCGCGACGGCCGCGCCTTTGAAGCTCAAGCCGCCCCGTAGGCGCATGGAAGCGGACTGTAGATGGCGGTGCAATGGCATGCGGTTTCCTGTGGGCGCCGGGCGCGATGGCTTATTTTAGCGAAACTTGACCATAGGCATTAATAAATCCACAAGGTATCGCCTGGCGCGCCTTTTCTCGCCAGATTCCGGCACCCTGGGGTATCGGATGTTGCACAAATGACGACTTTTTCATCGCTTGCTCACACTTTCCCACGCGCCGCACCGCGCTGGAATATAATGATAATCATTCTCATTAATATCCAGATAACTCCATGCGCACCTTCCACCTCGTCCCTACCCCGTTCGCCCTGGCCGCCTTCCTGCTGGCCAGCGCCGCCGCCCACGCGCAAACCAGCACCGCAGCAGCGGCCGGCGACACGCCAACCATGCCCACGGTAGTCGTCAATGCCTCGGCCGACGCGTCGGCGCAAGGACTGTCGAAAGCGTATGCGGGCGGCCAGGTGGCGCGCGGCGGGCGCATGGGCATCCTCGGTGCCGTGGACATGATGGACTCGCCATTCGGCAGCACCAGTTACACGCAGCAATTCATTGCCGACCAGCAAGCGCGCAGCGTGGGCGACTTGCTGCAAAGCGATGGCGCCGTGCGCATGTCTCGCGGTTACGGCAACTTCCAGGAAGTGTATGTGATCCGCGGCTTCGCCCTCGATTCGGACGACGTGGCGTACAACGGCCTGTACGGCGTCCTGCCCCGTCAATATGTCTCGCCGGAATTACTCGAGCGCGTGGAAGTGTTCCGCGGCGCCAGCGCCTTCCTCAACGGCGCGGCGCCGGGCGGCAGCGGCATCGGCGGCGCCATCAACCTGATGCCCAAGCGCGCCGGCAACACGCCGCTGACGGAATTGACCGTGGGCGTGGAATCGGGCGGCCACGCCTACGCGGCCATCGACGTGGCGCGCCGCTTTGGCGAGCAGCAGGAATTCGGCGTGCGCGTGAATGCCGCCAAGCGCCAGGGCGAAACCGGCATCCAGCGCGAAGACCACGACGTGGGCATGTTCTCGGTCGGCCTCGACTACCGGGGCCGCGGCTACCGCCTGTCGGCCGACGCCGGCTACCAGAATTTCGATTTGACGGCGCCCCGGCCCTCCATCAACACGGGCAGCCTGACGGCCTTGCCAGGCGCACCCGATGCGTCGAAGAACTTTGCCCAGCCATGGAGCTATTCGAAGGAGCATGACGTGTTCGGCACGGCACGCGCCGAGGTCGACCTCGCCAAGGATGTCGTGGCCTGGGCCGCGTTCGGCAGCCGCTCGACGAAGGAAGCGAACAGCCTGGCCCAGCCGACGTTGAGCGCGCTCAATGGCGATGCCAGCGTGTACCGCTTCGACAATGCCCGCAAGCAGGAAATCCGCACGGGCGAACTGGGCGTGCGCGGCAAGCTCCATACCGGCGCCGTCCGCCACACCCTGGTGGCCAGCTGGTCCGGGCACTGGAACGAGGCGAAAAATGCGTATGCGATCAGCGACTATGCGGGCTTGCCGACGAATATCTACCATCCGCTGGACGTGGCCATGCCGCCCACCGTGCCCGCGAACTCGGGCGGCGTGATGAGCGACCCGCGCCTGACGCAAAAGACTATCCTCAACAGCTACGCCGTGGCCGATACCATGGCCTTCCTCGACGACCGGCTGCTGCTGACCGTGGGCCTGCGCCGCCAGCAGATCCGCGATGCGGCATATGCCTATGGCACGGCTGTGCAATATTCCAGCTATGACAAGAGCGCCACGACGCCCGTGGCCGGCATCGTCTACAAGGCCGGCAAGAACGTGTCGGTCTACGCCAACTACATCGAGGCGCTGGTCAAGGGGCCCGTGGCCAGCGGCACCTACTTCGATGGCAAGGATAACCAGCTGGTCAGCAACCATGGCGAAGTCTTCTCGCCCTACAAGTCGAAGCAGAAGGAAATCGGCGTCAAATATGACGGCGGCAGGCTGGGCATGAGCGCCGCGCTGTTCTCGACCGCCAAGCCCTTGCCGGCCGTGGTCGGCTCGCGCGCCACCTTGTCGGGCGAACAGCGCAACCAGGGCCTGGAACTGTCCGTCTTCGGCACGCCGATGGCGGGGGTGCGCCTGCTGGGCGGCCTGACCTGGCTCGATACGGAACAGCGCAAGACCGACAAGCCGGCCAACAATGGCAAGAACGCCATCGGCGCGCCAAAAACACAGCTCAGCGTGAGCGGCGAATGGGACTTGCCCGGCGCGCCAGGCTTGAGCCTGAATGCCCGCACCGTCTACACCTCGACGCAGTATGCGGATCTGGCCAACAGCAAACAGTTGCCGTCCTGGACCCGCGTCGACATCGGCGCGCGCTACCTGACGCAGGTGGCGGGCCATGACGTGACCTTGCGCGCCCGCATCGACAACGTGGCCGACCGCAGCTACTGGGCCTCGGCCGTCTCCTCGTTCGACGCGGGCAGCCTCGTGCTCGCAGCGCCGCGCACCTTCGTCGTATCGGGCAGCGTGGCGTTCTAACTTGGCATGTCCCTGCCTCACAAGAAAAGCTGCCTTCTGGCAGTTTTTTTCACGTGTGCGCCTGTGCCGCAAGCCGTGCTTCGGCGACAATGCCCGCATGAAACGACTCCCTGCCCTGCTGCTCTTGCTCTGCATGTCCCTGCCCGCCGCTGCCCAAAAGCAGGCCGCCTGCCCTTACGCCGCCTGGAAAAGTGGCTTCAAGGGCGATGCGCGGGCGCAAGCCACCTGTCTGCTGCGCCCCGTGAAACTGTATGCGCGTCTGGGCGACAGTGCGCCGCTGCCGGCCTTTCTTGCCGCCCACGTCGGCCAGCGCACGGGCATCGCCCCCGTCGCCCTGCGCGCCTGGCTGGCGCAGCAATCGATCAGCGAAGCGGACGCGGGCGGCGCCGTCGATGCACCGCTGTCGCGCGCCGTGGGCCGGCTGGCCGCGCCCATGGCCCGCTATTTCGTCATCCACGACACCAGCTACCCGAATTTTCTCAACGAAACCATTCCCGATCACATCAACGACGCCAACTGGGATTTCAACGACTTCAGCTTGCGCAATCCGGCGCTGGGCGGCGGTCCGAAGGGCCATGTCTACGTGAACCGCCTCGGCGATTCCCTGGCCGTGCGCGACTTTGGCACGGCCGGCTATGCCAGCAAGCTGGAAAAGGACAAGCCGTCGCTGACGGGTCTGTTCCTGCACGTGGAACTGGTGCAGCCGCGCAACTCCGTGCCCGGCGGCGGCAAGGGCAACGATGGCCTGGCGCCCGATCCGGGCTTTACGCCGGCCCAATACGACCGCCTGGCCCTGCTGTATATCGCCGCCAGCGTGCGCAAGGGCACGTGGCTGATTCCCGCCTTCCACGCCGTGCTCGATACGGGCTTTGCGAACGGTCATGACGACCCGCAAAACTTTTCGCTGGAGCAATGGGATGCGGCCCTCAGCCATTTGAGCGCCGTCATGACGGGCGCCCACGCGTCAAATTGAACGCCACCTGCGCGCCGATTTGGAGGATACTTTAGCTCCCGCCTTGCATCGCGCGGATGCCGGGATGTCGATGGGGAGCCGCGATGACCTATGCCTCTGACCAGAAAATGCACGCGCTGGACATGCCCGCCCGCACGCGGCGCATCTTCAGCATGCGCGATGCCGTGCTGACGCAGTGGGAGCACGAGGTGCGCGCCAAGGTACGCGGCGCCGATGCCTTGCTCACGCCCATCCTCATCAACACCTTGCCCGCCTTCTTCGACAACCTGGCCGAAGCGCTCACGCCAGGCTACCCGCGCGACGACGCCACCAGCAACACCAACGCGCCTGCCGTGCATGGCAACGAACGGGCGCGCATGACCAGCTATGGCCCGGAACAGGTAATTCAGGAATACCAGATTTTCCGCGACTGCTTCGCCGCCGCCGCGCTGGAGGCGGGCGTGCCGCTGCGGCGAAAGGACTGGAAGGTGATCAATGCCTCGATCGATACGGGCATCCGCGAAGCCATCCTGGAATTTACCGCCATGCACGAAAGTTTTCAGCGCCGCATCGCCGCCGGGCTGTCGCACGACATGCGCAATCCCCTGTCCGTCATGCTCAACAGTGCACAGCTGCTGCAGCGGCGCGCGCAACAGCCGGACGTGGCGGCGCTGGCGCTGAAAATCATCGAGCACGGCAAGCGCCTCGACGACATGATCCAGGAATTGCTCGATACGCTCAGCTACCACCGGGGACAAAAGCTGCCCCTCGTCCTGCGGCGCCTCGACGTACTGCCGCTGGCACGGCAGGTTGCCGACAGCGTCAATATCGGCCATCCGGGCAAATGCGTGGTCAGCGGCACCTCCGTGACGGGCTGGTGGTGCGAAAATTCGCTGCGCCGTGCCCTGGAAAACCTCGTCGTCAATGCCGTCAAGTATGGCGACGACGGTCCCATCCATATTCATATCGACAGTTTGCGCGAACGCATGATCTTGAGCGTGCACAACACAGGCAGCAATATCGCGCAAGACCAGACGCAGCGCATCTTCGAATACCTGCGCCGCGAGCACGAAGGCAACGCGCCCGGCTGGGGCATCGGCCTGCCCTTCGTGCAAAACGTGGCGGAAAGCCACGGCGGCAGCGCGCTGGTCGACAGTGCGCCGGAAACGGGCACCACGTTTACCATCGACCTGCCGATCGATTGCCGGCCCTTCGTCACGCCAGGCGCCTGACCTCACCTGCCCTGCGCCCTATCTGCCGGCAAAATCGCTGCCGTAGCGCACCAAAGCGGTGCGGATGACGGTTTTACGCCACAAAAGTGGTCATTTTTTACATACTTTCGGGTGTGCGCCATTGGCACGCTTCCTGCTGAGCTATAGTCAGACACGGCTCAAGGGAAATCACAACATGGCAAATTTTTTCAATGAAATGACTGCAAATGACGTGGGGACGGACAGCAAGGTACGTGAACACTATCGTGAATTCAACAACTGGCTGGCACAGCAATCGCCCGAGACCATCGCCCGCAAGCGGGCCGAAGCCGACCTGACGTTCCGCCGCGTCGGCATCACGTTTGCCGTCTACGGCGACGATGCCGGCACGGAACGCCTGATTCCGTTCGATACCATCCCCCGCATCATCCCCGCCGCCGAATGGGCGCAGATGCAGACGGGCCTGGTGCAGCGCGTGCAAGCCTTGAACATGTTCATCCATGATATCTATCATGAGCAAAACATCATCAAGGCGGGCATCATTCCCGCCGAGCAAATCTACAAGAATGCCCAGTACCGCCCGGAAATGCAGGGCATTGCCGTCGCTTCCGACATCTATGCGCACATCGCCGGCGTCGACATCGTGCGCGCGGGCCAGGGCGAATTCTATGTACTGGAAGACAATCTGCGGGTGCCGTCCGGCGTATCCTACATGCTGGAAGACCGCAAGATGATGATGCGGCTGTTCCCGGAACTGTTCGCGCGCAACCGCATCGCGCCCGTCGACCATTACCCGGACATGCTGCTCGACAACCTGCGCTCCGTCGCGCCCATGGGCGTCGATGACCCGACGGTCGTCGTCATGACGCCCGGCATGTACAACTCCGCCTACTTCGAGCACGCTTTCCTGGCCCAGCAGATGGGCGTGGAACTGGTCGAAGGCAAGGATTTGTTTGTCAACGACAATTCCGTCTACATGCGCACCACGCGCGGGCCCAAGCGCGTCGACGTCATCTACCGCAGGGTCGACGACGATTTCCTCGACCCGCTGGCCTTCCGCTCCGATTCCTCGCTGGGCGTGCCGGGCCTGCTGTCCGTCTACCGCGCCGGGCGTGTGACGTTGGCGAACGCCATCGGCACGGGCGTGGCCGACGACAAGTCGATCTACCCGTTCGTGCCCGACATGATCAAGTTCTACCTGTCGCAGGAACCGATCCTCAACAACGTGCCGACGTACCAGTGTCGCAAGGCGGCCGACCTGTCCTACGTGCTGGCGAATTTGCCGAAACTGGTGGTCAAGGAAGTGCATGGCGCGGGCGGCTACGGCATGCTGGTGGGGCCGGCGTCGAGCCTGGCGCAGATCGAGGATTTCCGCCAGCGCCTGCTGGCCAATCCGGACGGCTACATCGCCCAGCCGACCTTGGCCCTGTCCGCCTGCCCCACGTATGTCGAGGCCGGCATCGCGCCGCGCCACATCGATTTGCGTCCGTTCGTGCTGTCCGGCAAGACGATTTCCATGGTACCGGGCGGCTTGACCCGCGTGGCGCTGGGCGAAGGCTCGCTGGTGGTCAATTCTTCGCAGGGAGGCGGCACCAAGGATACCTGGGTACTGGAAGCCACATTATCAGAAGAAAAAGCAGCTTTTGCAGGAGAGAAAACATGCTGAGCCGCACTGCCGATCATTTGTTCTGGATGGCCCGCTACACGGAGCGGGCGGAAAATACGGCGCGCATGCTCGACGTCAACATGCAAACGTCCATGCTGCCCCAGTCCGAGCAGGACGCGGAGCAAGGCTGGCGCGCCACCTTGGGCATTTCCGAGCTGCAAAGCGCGTACGACCACCAATATGGCCGCTTCCATACGCGCGACGTGCTCGACTTCATGGTGCGCGACCCGAACAACCCCTCGTCCATCCTGGCCTGCCTGACGGATGCGCGCGAAAACGCCCGCGCCGTGCGGGGGACGTTGACGACGGAAGTGTGGGAAATCCAGAACGCCACCTGGCTCGACATGCAGAAGCGCCTGAAAAGCAATCTGCTGGAAACGGACCCCAGCGCCTTCTTCGAATGGGTCAAATACCGCTCGCATCTGTCGCGCGGCGTGACCCTGGGCACCATGCTCAAGGACGAAGCCATCCACTTCATTCGCCTGGGCACTTTTCTCGAGCGGGCCGACAACACGGCGCGCATCCTCGACGTGAAGTTCCACGGCGCGCGCGACACCTCCAAGGACATCACCCAGCGCGACTTTTACTACTGGGCGGCCCTGCTGCGCTCGGTGTCCGGCTTTGAAATCTACCGCAAGGTGTACCGCGACGTGATCACCCCGGAACGGGTGGCGCAATTGCTGATGCTGCGCGGCGACATGCCCAGGTCGCTCCTTGCCTGCATGGATGACGTGGTGGAAAATCTGAAACATATCCGCAACGACGTGTCGGCCGATACGGAGCGGTTCGCCGGCAAGCTGCATGCGGAACTGAAATTCGGCCATATCGACGACATCATGAAGGCGGGCTTGCACCATACCCTGACGGAGTTTCTGGAAAACATCTATGAGCTGGGCAACCGGGTCAGCCGCGACTTCCTCGTTCCCTTGGCGGCCTGATGCAGCTCACCATCCGCCACGCTACCCACTACGCCTACAGTGCGCCGCTGGCCTACACCATCCAGCAGCTGCACCTGACGCCGCGTATCGAACCCCAGCAGCGGGCCCTGTCCTGGCAAATCACGACGCCGGGCCAGTGCCACGCCTATACGGATGCCTACGGCAATTTGTCGCACATGCTGACCATTAACGGCAGCCATCAGTCGCTGAGCCTGGTCGCCCAGGGCGTGGTGGAAACCATCTACCCGCACAAGGGGCGGCTGAACCTGGTCGATACCCTCTCGCCGCTGTTGTTTACCATGCCGACGCCGCTGACGCAGGCCAACCCTGCCATCGTGGAGCTGGCGGCCGCCAGCCTGCCAGACCGCCGCGTGACGGCCGGCACGGGCGATTTGCTGCGCCTGGCCGAGCACATCGTCGGCAAGGTGGCCTATGAAAGTGGCGCCACCATGGTCACCACCACGGCCGGCGACGCCCTGGCACTGGGGCGCGGCGTGTGCCAGGACCACGCCCATCTGTTCCTCGCCTGCTGCCACGCCTGGGGTATCCCGGCCCGTTATGTGTCCGGCTACATCGACCCAGGCACGACGGGCCACGCGGCCAGCCACGCCTGGGTCGACGCCTGGACGGAAGACACGGATTTCGCAGGCTGGGTCAGCATCGACGTGACCCACGCGCGGCTGATGACGGATGCGTATTGCCGCCTGGCCATCGGGCGCGACTACGATTCGGCCGCGCCCGTGCGCGGCGTGCGCCAGGGCGGCGGCACGGAAACGCTGCACGTGGATGTACAGATCGTGCCCGTGTAAATGGGCAGGAATGAGGCTGGCCGGGGCTTGCGGCGGAGACTCAAGCCCCGGCTGATGTAGAATGCTCTCCCTTTGGATTTGATTTACGACGATGACTTATTGCATAGGCATGCGCCTGAACGAAGGCCTGGTCTTCCTGTCCGACTCCCGCACCAACGCCGGCGTGGACCAGGTGGGCACCTTCCGCAAGATGAGCGTGTTCGAGAACCCGGGCGACCGCATGCTGGTCCTGATGACTGCCGGCAACCTGTCGATCTCGCAGGCGATCCGCCAGATCGTCTCCGAACACGTCGATGCGGACGGACGCAGCATCTGGAACGTGGCCAGCATGTACGACGCGGCGCGCATCGTGGGCGAAGCCGTGCGCACCGTGCACCTGCGCGAAGCGAAGGCCCTGGCCGACTGCGGCATCGATTTCAACGTCAGCATCATTGTGGGCGGCCAGATAGGCGCCGAGCGCTGCCGGCTGTTCCAGGTGTATTCGGCCGGCAATTTCATCGAATCGCACGATGAAAACACGTATTTCCAGATCGGCGAAGCCAAATACGGCAAGCCCATCATCGACCGGGTCATCAATCCGCATACGCGCCTGGACGAAGCGGCCAAGTGTGCGCTGATCTCCATGGATTCCACCCTGCGCTCGAACATTTCCGTCGGCTTGCCGCTCGATCTGCTCGTCTACGAGACGGGCAGCCTGGCCGTCACGCGCTTCGTCACCATCGATGAAAAGAACCAGTATTTCCGCATGATCCGCGACACCTGGGGCGAGCAATTGAAACATGTGTTCGAAGGCATCGTCGATCCCGTGTGGAACGCGGCGCCCGAGACCACGACGAACGTGCTGTCGTCCGCCAACATGCACAGCAAGCCCGTGCGCGTGGCCATCCCCGAGCATGTGAGCCGCGGCGGCCTGACGGTGGCCCCTCTGCAATCCTTGGCGCAGCAGTTCAGCGACGACAAGCAGCATTGACCTGCCGCGCACCGCGTGCGCGCGGTGCTGGACAAGTCGCTTTCCGCGTGCTTTTATGGCAATATGAGTTGATGTTTAATTCATACTGATCAGAGAGGCAGGTAGCGCATGGACTTGATTACTTCCGCCGTCGTGGCGGCCATCGAACATGGCGCGCCCGGCCACGCCCCGGAAGCCGTCGCCAGCCACTATCAGCGCCTGAAGCTGGCCATCGCCAAGTTCGACAGCGCCGCCGCCATCCTGGCCGCCATCGCCGCGCTGGAGGCCGAAGCCGCCAATACCCAGCTGCAACTGGCCCTGTCTGCCGCCCTCTCCGCGGCGAAAGTACCCGATGACATGGAAACCCTGTTCGCCGCGCAAGGCTTGCTCGATGCGCTGCGTCCGCCCGTAGCCCTGCCGCCGGCAGCGCCTGCGGCGCCTGCGACGCAAACGGCGCCCGCCCCGGCCGACAAAAGCGCCGTCGTGTCGAACTACGCGGTGGTCAAAGTGTATTTCGCCACGGACCGCCAGCGCGACGTGGGCAAGCCGCCGGCCCAGCGCTTCAGCGGCGAACGCAACGTCATGGGAGGCAATGGCCCGCTCAACTATGGCAGCTGCGACATCAGCATCCCGCGCGACCACCGCATGGGCCAGCTGGAATCGCCGTCGCTGTGGCGCCTGGAATTTCGCGACGACCCGGCCAAGCATGTGGTGGTGCTGTCGGCCGATGTGCAGGACCGCGACAACTTCTTTGCCGCACTGAAAACCCAGATCCGCGCGTCGGCCGGCAAGAGCGCCTTTATCTTCGTGCACGGCTACAACGTGAGTTTCGAGGATGCGGCGCGGCGCACGGGACAAATGGCCTACGACCTCGGTTTCGACGGCGCGCCCGTGTTCTACAGCTGGCCGTCGCGCGGTGAAGTGGCCAGCTACACCATCGATGAAAACAATATCGAATGGAGCACGCCCCACATCACGGCCTTCCTGGGCGACTTTCTCGCCAGCACGGAGGCGGCGCAAGTCTATCTGGTAGGCCACAGCATGGGCAGCCGGGGCCTGGCGCGCGCCGTGGCCGACTTGCTGGCCGCGCAACCGCAGCTGGCGCAAAAGATCACGGAAATCATCCTGTCCGCGCCCGACATCGACGCCGCCATCTTCAAACAGGATATCGCGCCCAAACTGGCCGGCGCGCGCAACCCCGTCACTTTATATGCCTCTTCGCAAGACCTGGCGCTGGCCGCCTCGAAAGCCGTGCACGGCTACGCGCGGGCAGGCGACAGCGGCGCCGGCATGCTGATCGTGGCGGGCGTGGAAACCATCGACGCCACCGGGGTCGACACGAGCTTCATGAAGCACTCCTACTTTGCGGAAAAACGCTCGGCCCTGTCCGACATGTTTTATCTGATACGCAACCATGCGCGCGCCGACCAGCGCTTTCTCGAGCCCGTCGATACGGCCGCCGGCCGCTATTGGACGTTCAAACCATGACGCCGTTCCATCCGGTGCGGCACGCATGCTAAGATACGGCCCATAGGGTGGCAACGGGCACGGCGATGACGCCGCCAGCCGATCCCCCGCAAGCAGGCTTATCATGTTGACATCATCTTCTACACCGCACGCCGAATCGCTGATCCGCAACACCAACGCCCGCGTCACCAAGACGCGCGTGAAGGTGCTCGACTTTTTAATGGCGCAAAGCCGTTCGCTGACCCACCATGAAATCCAGCAAGCGCTGTCGCAGGACAGCGATATCGATTCCGTCACCCTGTACCGGGTGCTGGAATGGCTGACGGAAAATGAACTGGTGCACCGCATCGCGGGCGCCGACCAGGTGTGGCGCTTCAGCGCCGGTGCCGGCCACCAGGCGCACGAGCACGCGCACTTTCAGTGCACCAAATGCGCGAACGTCACCTGCTTCAACGAAGTCAAGCTGCCGCCGCCCGTGCTCTTGCCGGAAGGTTTCAGCGGCGGCGAAGTCGATTACCTGATCAAGGGCCTGTGCCCGCGCTGCAAGTAAGACTCTTCTGACATCACTTGAGCAGCAAGGCCAGGTGATGCTCGTCATAAAACAGGTCGCCCACGCGCATCGAGCGCGGCTCCGTGCCATACGCGATAAATCCCAGGGATTCATACAGGCGCAGGGCGGCATTGTTTTCCGCATTCACGCTCAAGTGCACTTGCATGATGGCAGGGTCCGTCTCGGCCTGTTCGATGCAGGCGTTCACCAGACGCCGCGCCACGCCCTTGCCGCGCTGCGCCACATCGACGAACACGCCCCATAGCACGGCCTTGTGCGACAACTGGCGCAGCGATTCGCGCCGCAAGCCGGCAAAACCGACGAGACGATCGCCATCGAAGGCGCCAAAGCCGCGCTGCAGGGTGCCGCCGGCGATGCGCTGCACGTGTTCTTCCGGCGTGCGCGCCAGCTCATCCTCGCGTGACGCCGAAAACGAGCTGGGCGAATCGAGGATGGCGCGCAGGCGCAGCGCGCAAAAGGCGGTGGTGTCGGCTGGCGTGAGCAGGCGGATGACGATATCGGGTGCGGGCATGGGAAGACTCGGCAGTTTTTTTCCATTATACCCACGCCCTTCCCTTACACACGCACGCGGCGCAAGCCCAGCAAGGTCCAGCCGTACAGGGCCGCCATCAGCAGCAGCATGGCCGCGCCCAGCGCCGCCGTCCAGCTTTCCGGCAGCGACCAGGCCGGATCGAGCTTGCCGGCAGCCATGTAAGCGGCCATCGCCACGCAGATGGCGACGATGGGCCAGCCCAGGCGGCGGCGGAACGCCCGCACGACATCAAGCTTGCCGGTGCGCATGACCTTTGCCGTGACCCAGCCATCGAAGGTATCCGTCACGCCCATGCCGACGGCAAACACCGTCCCCGTCAGCAAGGCCGGCCCCATGCCGCCCAGCGCCACGGCCGCATAGCCCCAGGCTGCCGCCTGCAGGGCCGTATCGAACACCAGCGCGAACAGCATGCCGACGAGGATGGCGCCCAGCGGCCCGGACGCGCGCCGCAGCCAGCCTGGCAGCAGCCGGCCGCGCACCTCGGCCAGTTGCGCGCCGGCCAGCAAGCTGCGCGCATTCAGGGCGGCTATCACCAGCAGCAAGACGATGGGCAGCCATTCCAGCCAGCCGAACACGCTTTCCGAAGGAGCGAATTGCCTGGATGCCAGGGCGGCAACGGCCACGATGGCCAGCACGCAGACGCCATGGCCGAGCGCAAACAGCGCCCCCATCCACGGCGTCCAGCGCGGGTGGGCCGCCTGGCTGCGCAAGGTGAGGCCATCGACGGCGGCCAGGTGGTCCGGTTCCAGGCCATGCCGCATGCCAAGCAGAAAGATCAGCGCCAGGGCGGGCAAGCCCGCTTCCACGCTCATGCGGCCACCCCGACGGGACTATCCGCCTTGACCACGCAGCGGTCCAGGCCCCGGATCAGCATCTCCTGCGGCAAGTCGCGGCCGATAAAAATGATCTTGCTGGCGCGCGGCTCATCGTCGCGCCACGGTGCGCCCAATTCCGAGCCCATCAGCATGTGCACGCCCTGGAACACGGCGCGGCATGGCAAGTCAGCAACATACAAAATGCCCTTGTAGCGCATCAGCTGGGCGCCGAACAGCTGCACCACGGCATCGAGAAAGTTTTCCACCTGGAGCAGATCGAGGGGCTGGGCCTGGTGGTACACGAACGATTGCACGCCGTCCCCATGGCGGTGGCCCAGTTCGCCGAGGAAATCCGGCTCCAGTTCGACGATGGCGTTCAGGTTGAAACCGCGAATGTTCAGGATGTCGCGCAAGGGCACATTGCCAAAGCGCACTTTCTGTATGCTGGCGCGGCCATTGATGGCGGCCAGGCGCTGGCGCAGCGCGGCCAGTTCATCCTTGCCGACCAGGTCTGTCTTCGACAGCAGGATGCGGTCGGCAAAGCCCACTTGCTCCTGCGCTTCCTTGTGGGCCGTCAATTGCTGCTGCGCATGGCGCGCATCGACCACCGTCAACATGGCGTCCAGCATATAGCACTCGCTGACGGTTGGCTCCGCAAAGAAGGTTTGCGCCACGGGGCCCGGCGCGGCCAGGCCCGTCGTTTCGATGATCACGTGATCAAACGTGATGCTTCCCGCCGCGCGCCTGGCGTGCAATTCGCCCAGGATGCGGATCAGGTCGCCCCGCACGCTGCAGCAGATGCAGCCATTGTTCATTTCCACGATCTGCTCGTCGCTGTCCTGCACCAGCAAGCCATGGTCGATGCTTTCGGCGGCGAACTCGTTTTCGATCACGGCAATGCGCACGCCGTGATCGCCCTGCAATATGCGCTTGAGCAAGGTGGTTTTCCCGCTGCCGAGAAAACCCGTGATGATGGTGACGGGGATCAGTTCTGTCATAGTGTGTTCCTGTTCAAGTTAGTCTTCGAGTTCTTCCATCCGTTGCCATTGGGGAAACGGGTCGGGCAGCTGGCGCCAGGCGGCCATGCCCTGGCGCGTTTCCGTATGGTTAAGTTGACACTTCTTCAAGTCCGCCTCGATGGCGGCCTGGTCCATGTCCTGGCCGATGAAGACGAGTTCCTGGTAGCGGTCGCCGTAAGTTTCGCTCCAGCCCGCCTTGACTTCCGCCAGCGATGCAGCATCCGTGGGCCAGCGCTCCTTCGGTACGGACGCCCACCACAGTCCCACGGGCTCGATATTCATCAGCTTGCCCGCGCCGGACAGGCTGGCCACCCATTCGGGGCGGCTGGCCAGCCAGAAATATCCCTTGCTGCGCACCACGCCCGGTATCGGCTGCGAGATGAAATCGTGCAGGCGCTGCGCGTGGAACGGTTCCTTCGCCCGGTAGACGAAGCTGCCGATGCCGTAGGCTTCCGTCTCCGGCGTGTGGCTGCCGGCCAACTCCTGGGCCCAGCCCGGCATGGCGGCCGCCTGCTCCAGGTCGAACAAGTGCGTGCCCAGGATGGCGTCGAGCGGCACGATGGACTGGTTGGTTTCGATGATGCGCGCGCCGGGATTGAGGGCTTTTAAAATGGCCAGCACGCGCCGGCGCTCTTCCGCCGCCACCATGTCGACCTTGTTGAGGACGATGACGTTGGCAAACTCGATCTGTTCCGTCAGCAGGTTGGCCAGCTGGCGGTCGTCGCCCTCGCCCGCGATCTCGCCGCGCTGCTCCAGGCTGTCTTCGCTGTGAAAATCCGCCAGCAGGTTGGCGCAGTCGACGACGGTGACCATGCAGTCGATGCGGGCCACGTCGTTCAGGCTGTCGCCGTGCTCGTCCTCGAAGTCGAAGGTGGCGGCCACGGGCATCGGTTCGCCCACGCCCGTCGATTCGATCAACAGGTAATCGAAGCGGTCTTCGGCAGCCAGGCGCCGCACTTCCAGCAACAGATCGTCGCGCAGGGTGCAGCAGATGCAGCCGTTTGACATTTCCACGAGTTTTTCTTCCGTGCGCGACAGCGCCGCGCCGGCCGCTTCGGCACTATCCTTGACCAACGAAGCGTCGATATTGACTTCGCTCATGTCGTTGACGATGACGGCCACGCGCTTGCCTTCGCGATTGCGCAGTATGTGGTTGAGCAAGGTGGTCTTGCCGGCGCCGAGAAAGCCGGACAGGACGGTGACGGGGAGTTTGCGCTGGGGCATGGGGAATCCTTCGAATTGGTGGGTGCGTGATGGCGGAAGCAAATGCAGTTCAATTGCATTTGCGAATTATAATGCAACTTACTTGCATTTAGCATGCTAATCATCACCTGCCATCCTGAACACGCCGCGCAGTCCAGGCCACCTCCTCAAGGTGCTATAGTGGAATCGCACCGGCTCTGCTATCGAAGCAAGCGCCTGGCGACTGAACGGCTAAATTCTCACAGTGCCCAAGGAATCGATGATCTTACGCAGCCATACAACGTTTTTTGCATTAGTTATTTTGATGATGGGCAGTGCGATTGCCGCGGAAATAAAGCACCCGATCAAGCACTATATTTACTTCAATCACCGTGAACCGCACGGGGAAAACATCCGCGCGGATAAGGCATTAAGCGATCCGCGCTTCAGCGGTGCTCAAATCGTGTACACCTGGCGCAGCCTGGAGCCGGAACAGGACCGTTACGATTTTGCGCCGATCCGCCACGACATCGCCTATCTCGACTCGATCGGGAAAAAGCTGTGGATACAATTGCAGGAAAAATCCTTCACGCCGCGCCACAATGTGCCGGCCTACTTGCTCAGCGATCCTCGCTACCAGGGCGGCATCATCAAGCAGAGCATGCTTTCCGCACCGGAACGCGACCCGCATAAAGCGGTCACCGATGATGAATATGGCTGGTCGCCAAAAATGTGGGAAGCGCCGGTACGCGAGCGTTATCAACGCTTGATCCAGGCGCTGGGCAAGGAATTTGACGGGAAAATCGAGGGCATCAATTTCAGCGAAAGCTCGATCGACATTGGCGTGGAAGACGGCAAGGGAAATACGACGTTCCCCGATGATTTCAAGCCGCAACACTATGTCGATGCCATCAAGGACAACATGCAGGTACTGGCCGCGGCTTTTCCCCACACCACCACCATGGTGTATCTGAATTTCCTGCCCGGTGAATGGCTGCCGTGGACCGACAAGGGCTATATGCGCGGCCTGTTTGCGCAAGCGCAAGCGCTGCGGATGGGCGTCGGCGGTCCTGACCTGATGCCGTATCGGAAAAGCCATATGGGCCAGAGTTACGGCTTTATCAAGGACTATCCGGCGAACCTGGTCAAGGGCATGGCCGTACAGGACGGCAACCTGCGCCAAATCAATCCCCGTACCGGGAAAAAGAATTCAGTCGAAGACTTGCTCGACTTTGCCCGCAATTACCTGGACCTCGACTATATTTTCTGGGTGGAAGACGAGCCTTACTTCAGCAATGAAGTGCTGAAAAAACTGCCGGCACATTGACAGGCAGGCGCGCCATCGCGCGCAGCGCTGCATCCATGCGCCTTGCACGGCTGTCATCGTCGCGTCATATGGCGGCGTTACAGTCGCGTCCTTTGAATCTTTCCGAGGGCGGTAATGAAAACAAATTGGGTCATGCTGGCGGCGCTGGCAAGTGCGGGTCTCGTCGGTTGCAACGGCAGTTCGAGTACGGCGCCAGCCATTCCCGAGGGCACGACGGTCACCGTGGCATTGCTGGAAACGACCGATATCCACTCGAACGTGTTGAGCTACAACTATTACGCGCTGGCCGAAGACACGAGCCTGGGCCTGGAGCGCACGTCGACCCTGATCCAGGCGGCGCGCGCGGAAAACCCGAACAACGTCTTGCTCGACGATGGCGACGTCATCCAGGGCACCTTGCTGGCCGACCTGCAGGCCGTTGCCGCGCCCGTGCCGTGCAGCGGCACGCTGGCCGTGCACAAGGCCATGAACGCGCTGAAATACGACGCGGGCGGCATGGGCAACCATGAATTCAACTATGGCTTGCCCTACCTGAGCCAGATCACCAACACGGATTTCGGCATCCCCGGCGTGGCCAAGCCGACGGGCACTTGCGGCGCGCCCGCCTTCCCTTCCGTGCTGAGCAATGTCGTCGGCGTGAGCAGCGGCAAGCCCATCTTCCAGCCCTACGCCCTGCTGCCCCGCGATTTCGCCGCCACGGCGCCCGACGGCAGCAAGCTGACCGTGAAAATCAATGTGGGCGTGCTGAGCTTTGTGCCGCCGCAAATCCTCGAATGGGACCAGAAAGTGCTCGCCGGCAAAGTCAGCGTGACGGGCGTGCAGGAAGCGGCCAAGCAATATGTGCCGGAATTGCGCAACAAGGGAGCCGACCTCGTCGTGGCCCTGTCCCATGGCGGCCTGGACACCAGCACCTACAGCCCGAAGATGGAAAACGGCAGCTATCACTTGACCAGCACGGGCATCGACGCCCTGATGATCGGCCACTCGCACTTGATCTTCCCGAAAGGCAAAGAGACGGGCGCGGCCGCGCTGGACGCTTCGTTTGCCGCCTTCCCCGCCAGCGCGAAGATCGACGCCGTCAACGGCTTTGTGAACGGCGTGCCCACCGTCATGGCGCAAAGCTGGGGCCGCCGTCTGGGCATCATCAAGCTGACGATGGTCTATCAGGGCGGCAAGTGGGTGGTGCAGCCGGCCAAGACGACGGTGGAATCGCGCGGCTTCAAGTACACGGATGGCACGACCCTCGTGAAAGCCGACCCGGCCATCGCCCCGCTGGTAGCCACCGAGCATGCGGCCACCATCGCCTACGCCAAGCAGCCGCTGGGCATCAGCACGGATTTCGAGATGTCCGCCTATTTCGCGCTGGTGGGCGACGTGAGCGCCATCCAGCTGGTGAACCAGGCACAGCTCGATTATGTGAAAAACTTCATCGCCACCAGCACGGATGCGACCTTGTCCAGCTACAAGAACATCCCCGTCATCTCGTGCAGCGCGCCATTCAAGGCGGGCCGCAACGGGCCGTCGGACTTCACGGACGTGGCCGCGGGCGCGACGCCGGCCGCGCCAATCGGTTTGCAGGTGCGCAATCCGGGCGACCTGTATTTATATAGCAATAACAACTTGCAAGCCGTGAAGATCAAGGGCGCGGACTTGAAGGCGTGGCTGGAAACGTCGGCCAAGCAATTCGCGCAGATCGATCCGAGCGCCACGGCGGAGCAGGACCTGGTGCCGTCGTATGGCACGATTTACAACTACGACGTGTTCTACGCGGAAAACAATGCCCTCACGTACCAGATCGACGTGACGAAAAAGGTCGGCAGCCGTATCGTCAACCTCACGTACAAGGGCGCGCCGGTCGCCGATGGCGATGATTTCATCGTCGCCACCAACGATTACCGCGCCGGCGGCGGCGGTGCCGTGCCGGGCATCGATGGCAGCAAGACCATCATCAAGTCGCCCGATGCGAACCAGGCCGTGGTCAGCAACTACCTGGCGTCGCTCAGCACCAAGGGCGGCAAGGTGACGCTGGCGGCCAATGGCAGCGCGCGCAGCTGGAGCTTCGTCAAGACGGCCACGGCCGGCCCCGTGATCCTGCGCTCGGCGCCGGGCCACCTGGCGCTGGCGCAAGGCAGCGGCATCGCCAGCGTGGCGGCCGAAGGCGGGCTCGATGCCAGCGGTTTCGCCAAGTACCGCATCGACCTGAGCAAATAAGGTCCATGGGCCGGGACTGCGTCAGTTCCGGCCTGTTTTGATGAAAGTTCATCCAGATGAAACACGCCCTCTCCCTTCCCGCCGTCGTGCTGGCTACCGTCCTGGCCGCCTGCCAGTCGTCGCCACCACCCACGGCGGCGGAAATCGAAGCCGTGGCCATGCTCGCGCGCCAGGCGGGCGACCACCAGGCCGAACGCAAGGTACGCAGCTGGGCCGGCAAGGACATGCCCGTCGCCGAACGCGAACTGGCGCTGATTTACCAGCCACGCCCTGAGCGCCGCGCCGAGGCGCTGAGTCTGTTCGAACAGGCGGCCCGCGCCGGCGACACGGAAGCGGCGTTCGAGCTGGGCCAGATGTTGCGCGCGGCCACGCCGGCCCAAGCCTGGCTGTGGTACCGGCAAGCGGCGCAGCAAGGCCATGCGAAGGCGGCTCTGATGCTGGGCCTGCTGGCGGCGAATGGCGAAGGCGTGCCGCAAGATCCCGTCATAGCGGCGCACTGGCTGGCCAAGTCCAGCGAACTGGGCAATCCACACGCCATGTTCCTGCTGTACAACGCCTACCGCGAAGGCCGCGGCGTGCCGCGCGACTTGGCCAAGGGCCGTGAGTTGCTGGAGGAAGCGGCCCACCACGACTATCCGCCCGCCATCCAGGAACTGGCCATGACGCTGCAGGCCGACGACGCCCTGCGCGCGGGCCACCTGATGAAGGAAGCGACGGAGCACCGGCATAACAACTGGAACAAGTTTTAAGAACTGGGCAAAAGGCCAGTGGCGTGATCGTCGCCTGCCTTTATATACTGGCAACTTGCAAGCGTGCGGGAGCGGCAGCGATGGAGCGCTTATGATGCAAGTACGCCGGCTGAGCTTGCTCGGACGGCGTGGCAAGCCATCCCGTACCAAAAAGTTTACACTGGTTTGCATTTTAGAAATTTTACTCTGGACCAGCCCCGGTGAGTGTGCATTCAGCCCAGCCAGTGTTTGAGTAGCGCCGGTGCGTCCATTGCTCTGCCTAGCCATGAAAGAAAGAGTCCAATGAAAAAGCTGACCACCGCCTTTGGCGCGCCTGTCGTCGACAACCAGAACATCCAGACGGCCGGCCCACGCGGCCCCGCCCTGTTGCAAGATGTCTGGTTCCTGGAAAAGCTGGCCCACTTCGACCGTGAAGTGATTCCCGAGCGCCGCATGCATGCCAAGGGATCGGGCGCGCACGGCACGTTTACCGTCACGCACGACATCACGCGCTACACGCGGGCCAAGATTTTTGGCGCAGTGGGCAAGCAAACGCCGATGTTTGCGCGCTTTTCCACGGTGGCCGGCGAACGGGGTGCGGCCGATGCGGAACGCGATATCCGCGGCTTCGCCCTGAAGTTTTATACGGAAGAAGGTAACTGGGACCTGGTCGGCAACAACACGCCCGTGTTTTTCATGCGCGACCCATTGAAATTTCCCGATCTGAACCACGCCATCAAGCGCGACCCGCGCACGGGCTTGCGCAGCGCTAACAGCAACTGGGATTTCTGGACTTCGCTGCCCGAAGCGCTGCATCAGGTGACGGTGGTGATGAGCGACCGTGGCTTGCCGCGCAGTTTCCGCCACATGCATGGCTTCGGCAGCCATACCTTCAGCTTCCTGAATGCGCAAAACGAGCGATTCTGGGTCAAGTTCACCTTTAAAACCCAGCAAGGCATACAAAACCTGACCGACGCGCAAGCCGAGGAACTGGTCGGCAAGGACCGCGAAAGCTCGCACCGCGACCTGTATGAAAGCATCGAAAACAAGGATTTCCCGCGCTGGACCCTGTACGTGCAGATCATGCCGGAGAAAGAGGCAGGCACGTATCACCTGAACCCGTTCGACCTGTCGAAAGTGTGGCCGCACGGCGACTATCCGCTGATCGAAGTGGGTGTGCTGGAACTGAACCGCAATGCCGACAACCATTTTGCCGAAGTGGAACAGGCGGCCTTCAACCCGGCCAACGTGGTGCCCGGCATCAGCTTTTCGCCGGACAAGATGCTGCAAGGCCGGCTGTTCTCGTATGGCGACGCGCAGCGCTACCGCCTCGGCGTCAACCATAGCCATATCCCCGTCAATGCGCCGAAATGCCCGTTCCACAGCTACCACCGCGACGGCCAGATGCGCGTCGACGGCAACCAGGGAGGAACGTTGGGCTATGAGCCGAACAGCGAGCAGGAATGGGCCGAGCAGCCGGACTTCCGCGAACCGCCATTGAGCATCGAGGGCGCGGCCGACCACTGGAACCACAGGGTCGACGAGGATTACTATTCGCAGCCGCGCGCCCTGTTCCGCCTGATGACGGCGGCGCAGCAGCAAGCCTTGTTCGACAACACGGCGCGCGCCATCTCGGGCGCCTCGGAGCAAGTCAAGCAACGCCACATCGGCAATTGCACGCTGTGCGACCCCGCCTATGGCGCGGGCGTGGCCGAAGCGATCAGCCGCCTGAGCAAGTAGGGCCGGCTGAAAGGAACCCGGAAGGCCTGGCAACAGGCCTTCCGCCGCAACGATCCGCGGCCAGGCGGCCAGACCTGCCTGCCTGCCTACCAGCGCTGGATATCGATCTGGCCAGTGATGCTCGTTTCCACCGGATAGCCCTCGACCTGCGACGGCACGCGCCGCTTGACGGACGAGTCGCGCAAATACACGACGAGCGCGTCCTTGCCCACGGCCGTGTGTCCCACGCTGACGCCTTCCACGCCGTCGATGGCCATCAGCGCCCGCTCGTTGCGCCGCTTTGCCGCTTCCAATCGGCCGTGGGGCGCGGCCGGGGTGTACTGCCCCATGCCCTGTCCAGGAATTTCATCCGGTAAGTACGGCATGGCAGCGTCTTCGAAGACGGCATATGGCGATGGTACGAATTTACTGTTTGACATGACAACCCTCCTGAGGCATTCCATGATACACCCGGCCATCCGGCGCTGCAGCGCCGTTCGCCGGGCACAACCATGCATGGCTGCGGCCTCTCATACAATCATCATCGTGCAAAAAGCAGCGTTATGCAAGGCGGCACCTGGCAGCGTGCTCAGGTGTACAAATTGATGTCGAGCGCCGCCACCACGCGCCGCATCTGGTTGGCAAACGTGATGTTGTTGCCGCCCGCAAACAGCAGGCCGACGGGATTGCGCTGCTGGTTCCAGGTCCAGATGGACGAACCCGAATCGCCGCCCGCGCTGAACGCCCCGCTCACGCCCGTGATGGCGATCTGGTCCTGGAACAGCGCGATCCTGCCGCCGCCGTAATTGACGTTGATGGTGGCGCCCAGGCCCGTGATGCGGCCCTGCGTCAATTGCGTCGTGCGGCCGGACTTGCCGACCATCATGCCCAACGCGGGGGCCACCAGCGCATTGCTGATACGGAAGTAGGCGGGCACGCCGCCGCTCAGGTAGACCAGTTCGGGCCGCACGCGGTCAGGCCAGGCCCAGCCGGTGGCGCAATCGACGTAATTGACGCCGCCGCTGAAATTGATGGGCACGAAACGCTCGAGCACGGCCACCTGGTCTTGCGGACAACGTCCCCCGTCGATGGGACCAGGCTGCACGATGCAATCGTTGAACACGCCACCGTTGGAATTGGCCAGCACGTGATTATTGCTCAGGATCATCAAGCGGCCGCTGCGCGGCGCGCTGCGCCCCACGGCCAGGCAGCCGATGGTGCCGGCCGTGATGCGGAAATGCCCGACCGACACGCCGCCCGGCGCCGGGCGCAAGCGGAAACGGTGCGGTTGCGCATCGATCACGCCCGTGACGACGATGTTGACGGGCACCTTGTCGCTGGCCACGGCGCGCACGCCCATGGCCCCCACGATGGCGGCCTTGGCGCGGTCGACGGAGGTGGGTTCGGCCACGTACAGGGTCAGGGCCGGCAAGCCCGGCTCGCCGGACGAGCTGTCGCTGGCGCCCTCGCCCAGGCCGATGGACACGCCCTGGATATTGCCGCCGTCGCTGAAGGCATCGGCCGCGCGCACGCCGCCCGCCTGCGAAATGCTTTGGCGCATGCCGTCTTCGATGCTGCGCTTGATTTCCAGCAATTCCATGCTGACGCCGCTCAGGGCGTCGGGTACCTCCGAGACGGACGCGCTCTCGATCGTATGGTCGTCTTCGCCGGGGGCGGCAAACTGGCCGACGGCCTCTTCATCGTCCGCGCTTTGTCCCCTGCCGCTGCCGCCAGGCGGGGCGCTGAAACCATTCTCGTTACCTATCATTATGTTCTCCTCGTGGGTCGTCGCAAGACCAGTGTGGACGTGCCGCGCAGGCCAGTATTGATCTGGATTGAACCGCGCTGACGCATGGCTGCCTTGTCTCAATGGGCGCAGCGAGGATAAAAATAGTTCCCTCGTCAAGGTTGAGCGAGATCAGTCGTGCGGGCAGAGGCAGCGTCGTATACTTGACTGGCAGGCTGGAACTGGGCCTGCACACGGCAGCAACGGTATGGATGGGGAAATAATGACGATTCCTGGTAGGCCACACCAATCCGATGACGACGTGCCTGCGGGCGAGCAAGGCCAGCATGCGGGTTTTGTGCACGGCATGGCGGCCTGGGCGGAAAAACACCGCATCAGTCCGTGGCGTGGCAGTTTTGCCGACTTCATCGAGCAAATCCTGCCCGGCCGCGCGGGCCTGCTGACGCGCAGCGCGCACCAGTATCTGTGGGACATGATGCGCTGGAACGGCCAGACCGACGACAGCGGGCGCTTCCGCTGCCGCCTGTTCGACGACGAGCTGTTCGGCATCGACGAGGCGATCGACCGGGTCGCCGCCTACTTCAAGGCCGCCGCCGCCGGCTCCGAAGTGGGCCGGCGCATGCTGTTGCTGCTGGGCCCGCCATCGGGCGGCAAGTCCACCATGGTGATCCTGCTCAAGCGGGGGCTGGAAGAATACAGCCACAGCAGTGAAGGCGCGCTATATGGCATCGCCGGCTGTCCCGTGCACGAATCGCCGCTGCATCTGGTGCCGCACAGCATGCGCGCCGACTTTCGCGCCAGCTATGATGCCGAACTGCACGGCGAACTGTGTCCCCATTGCCGCGCCCGCCTGGAAGAACAGTACGGCGGCGACTTCCTGCGCATGCCCGTCGAACGCATCCACCTGTCCGAGGCGGGCCGCTGCGGCATCGGCACATATGCACCGCACGATCCCACCACGGCCGACCTGGCCGACCTCGTGGGTTCCGTCGACCTGTCGAAAGTGGCGCAGTACGGCGACGAAGGCGATCCGCGCGCCTGGTCCTGGTCGGGCGCCGTGTATGCGGCCAGCCGCGGCATGCTGGAAATGATCGAAATCCTCAAGGTCAAGCGCGAATTTCTCTACCTGCTGCTGACCCTGACGCAGGAAAAGAATGTCAAGGTATCGCGCTTCCCCTTGATTTACCTCGATGAAACCATCGTCGCGCACACGAATCTGGCGGAATTTCGCAAGTTCATGCAAGAAAGCGAAAACGAGGCCCTGCTCGACCGCATGGTCATCGTGCAAGTGCCGTACACGCTCAATTACCGCGAAGAAGCGCGCATTTACCGCAAGTTGATCCAGGCGGCAGCGCCCGCCTTCCGCGACGTGCACCTCGATCCGCACGTGCTGCATGCGGCGGCCGTGTTCGCCATCCTGAGCCGCTTGCCCGAGGGCGACGACAAGGAAGCGGAACTGGTCAAGAAACTGCGCGTGTACGCCGACGAAGACGTCGACGACTTGCAGCATGCCGACATCCGCCGCCTGCGCGAACGCGACAAGGCGCCCGACGAAGGCTTGGCGGGCGTGTCGCCCCGTTTCGTCATCAATGCCCTGTCGCACGCCATCATTTCCGCCCAGCGCAACAGCCTGTCCACCATGGACGTGCTGCTGGCCCTGAAAGACGGCATCGAAAGCGATGCGCGCATCGAACCGCGGCGCAAGCGCAAGTGGGTCGATTACCTGGTGCTCACGCGCAAGGACTTTTATAACCGCTGGGTCAAGGCCGACGTGCACAAGGCCCTGTTCGTGTCGTTCGAGCAAGAGGCGCAAGACTTGCTGAACAAATATCTCGATGAAGTCGAAGCCATGCTCGACAACCGCCAGATCCGCGACCCCATCACCAGCGAAGAACGCCGTCCCGACGAACGCTTCCTGCGCGCCGTGGAAGAAAAAATCCACATCAGCGACTCGGGCAAGCAGTCGTTCCGCCAAGAAGTGGTGCGCAAGGCCATGAGCGCCTTTAAGCGGGGCGAGGCGTTCGGCCTGGGCAGCCATGCGCAACTGCACGACGCCATCCAGCAATATCTGTTCGAGCAGCGGCGCGACGTGCTGCGCCTGGTGGGTTCAGCCAAGCGCCCCGATGACGACGTGCGGGCCAGGATTTCCGCCGTCGAGCAGCGCCTGGTCGACGAATACGGCTACGACGCCCACAGCGCGCGCGAAGCGCTCAACTATGTGACCACCTTGCTGGCGCAGGAATAGCCATGTCCGCCACGACCTCGCCAGGCAAAGGCAAGCAGGATGGTCCTGCGGGAGCCGCCGCGCCCGACCTGGCCCAGCCCTGGTACGGGCTGTTCTCGCGCGGCGCGCGCGACTGGCTGCGCCACAACCAGAAAGTGCGCGACGCCGTGCAGGCGCACTTGCCCGAGCTGATCGCCACGCCTGACCTGATCGGCGGGCCGCAGCAGCGCACGGTACAAGTACCCATGCGTCTGCTCGAACATGCGCGTTTCCGTCTGGCGCCCGCGCGCAACAGCATGGGCGCGGGCCAGGGAGACGGCCAGCCCGGCGATATCCTGCGCGCGGCCGACCCTGCCGCCACGGGCGGGGCTGGAACGCAAGGCGAAGGCGGCGATGGCGAGGGAGCCGTGCGCCTGCTGCTGGAGTTTCCCATCGACGACATTCTCGACTGGCTGTGGGACGCCTTCGAGCTGCCGCACCTGAAGCCCCGCCACGTAGGGCCGATGGACGAAGTACAGCTCGTGCGTAGCGGACTGGACCGTCATGGCGCCCGGTCGCGCCTGGACCGCCGGCGCACCGTCAAGGAAGCGATCAAGCGGCGCGCGCTGCAAACGCAGCCCGTGCCCTTCACCAATGAGGACTTGCGTTACCGCCAGGTCCTGCCACAGCCCCGGCCCAGCACGAACGCCGTCGTGTTTTTCGTGCTGGACGTGTCGGCCAGTATGGCGCAGGCCGAACGCAAACTGGCCAAATCCTTCTTTTTCTTTGCCTTGCAGGGCTTGCGCCGCAGGTATGCGCGCGTGGAAACACGTTTTATTGCCCATACGACGCGGGCCTGGGAGTTTTCCGAAGCCGAGTTCTTCCAGGTCAACGGCATGGGCGGCACCATGGCGTCCACCGCCTTTCGCCTGAGCCGCGAACTGCTGCAGGAACACTATGCGCCGGGCCGCTACAACGCCTACCTGTTCTATGCCTCCGATGGCGAGAATTTCAGCGAAGACCGGGCGGCGGCCAGCCTGGCCCTCGGTGAACTGGCCGCCCTGGTCAACTACATGGGCTATGTGGAAACCGTGCCCGGCGTACCGCGCAGCCTGGAAACGGAAATGCACAGCCTGTGCGCCGAGCAGGAACGCCGGGGCTTGCCCTTGCACAGCAGCATCCTGAGCAGGAATGACGATATCTGGGCGGCCATCCGCACCTTTTTCCAGCACGAAGCGGCCGAGACGGAGGACGCGGCATGACGCGGCATGACGCTCAGCACCATGGCGGCACGGCAAACCTGGCCGGCCTGGACGCCTACGCGCCGCGCATCGAAGCGCTGGCGCGGAAACTGGGGCTGGAATTTGCCCCCGTCGAGTTCGAGCTGGTGCCGGACAGCTTCATGGCCGAGATCGCCATCTATGGCTTGCCCGTGCGCATGCGCCACTGGTCGTTCGGCGTGCGCTACATCCACCAGCTCGTGCATCAAAAGATGGGCAACTCGCATATGTTCGAAGTCATGTTTCCCGGCGACCCTTGCCATGCCTACATGGCCGAACACAATTCCGTGGCGGAAAACACCCTCGTCACAGCGCACGTGCTGGGCCACGCCGACTTTGCCAGCCGCAATGCCCTGTTCCTGCGTTTCGGCGACATGGCGGGCCAGCACATCCTGGAACAAAGCGCGGCGCGGGCGCAGCGTCTCGAACTGGCGCTGCAACGCCATGGGCAAGAGCAGGTGGAAGCCGTGCTCGACGCGGCACTGGCGCTCGAGCAGCACGTGGACGTGCACGCCGAACTGCACCGGCCTCCGTATGCGGCGCCAGCCGGCGTGGCCGGCACGCAAACCAGACCCGGCGCGGAAGATCCTTTTGCACAACGCTACCGGCGCTTGCCCGGCGAAGCGGCCGCGCTGGCGGCGCATGAGGCGGCCCGGGCAAGGCTGGCGCAGCGCCCGCTCCTGCCGCCGCAGCCCGAATACGATTTACTCTGGTTTATCGCACAACATGGGCCGGAACTGGCGGACTGGGAGCGCGACATTTTCCTGGCCGTGCGCGAAGAGTCGTTTTATTTTTATCCTGTGTACGCCTGCCAGATCATGAACGAAGGCTGGGCCTCGTACTGGCATGCGCGGCTGCTGCGCGAAGCCGACTTCCTGCCGCCGGCCTTGTACCTGTCCGCCATCAAGTCCCATTCGGACGTCGTGCGCCCTTACGCGGGCGAGCACCAGCAGGCGCTGGCCGTCAATCCCTATCATTTGGGCTTTTGCATGTGGGAACACATCATCGAGCGTGAAGGACTGGCACGGGCGCGCCAGATTTGCCGCGACGACGACGACTGCAGTTTCATACGCAATTATCTGGATGGCGAACTGGCTGAGCGCCTGGGCCTGTTCGTGCATGAAAGCCACCGCGATGGCGAAACGCGTCTGGCCAGCCGCGACTTGCCTGCCATCCGCGAAGCCATCCTGGCGCCCAAATACAACTATGGCGCGCCGTGCATCGCCGTCACGCTGCTCAACGACGACGGCAGCCTGGTGCTGCGCCACGATCACCAGCGCGATGGGCGCGGCCTCGACCTGGAGCGGGCGGAACGGGTGCTGGCGTACATCGCCCGCATCTGGCGCCGCCCCGTGACCCTGCATACGGCCGATTTCCGCGGCACGCCCCGGGTTTTGCGCAGCAAGGCCGATGGCGTGCCGGAGCCGCCCGCGCCGACGGCGTCAGCAACAACGCCGACAGCGCCGCCCGTGCAACGCTGAAAGGCCGGCGATCGGACGGATATCGGGTGTACCTGGCCAGCTTGTGCCTCAGACCTGGCGGGCCAGGTTCTCATGCACGGCCAGCCTGCGCCACATACCAGGCGATGGTCTGCCGCAAGCCTTGCGCCAGAGTGTGCGTGGGCACATAGCCGAGCAGGCGGGAAGCCTTGGCAATGTCCGCCTGCGAATGGCGCACGTCGCCGGCGCGAAACTCGCCGTAGTGCGGCGCCTGCGGCACGTGCTGCGGGCGGACGGCGAGCAGCATCTGCTGCATGGTGGCGTGCAATTGGGTCAGGCTGGTGCGGGCGTTGACAGCCACGTTGTAGACCTGGTTGACGGCGGCCGGGTCGGTGCGCGTGGCGGCGAGGATATTGGCTTGCACGGCATTGTGCACGAAGCAGAAGTCGCGGCTGGTGGCGCCATCGCCATGGATGCGCACGGCCTGATTGTCCAGCATGGCGGCGATCCAGCGGGGAATGACGGCCGCGTAGGCGCCCAGCGGGTCCTGGCGCGGACCGAAGACATTGAAGTAACGCAAGCCCACCGTCTGCATGGCGTAACAGCGCGCGTACACCTGCGCGTACAGTTCGTTGACGTATTTGCTCAGGGCATACGGCGACAGGGGCGCGCCGATGTGCTGTTCCACTTTCGGCAAGGCCGGATGGTCGCCATACGTGGCGCTGGACGCGGCATACACGAAGCGCCGCACGCCCGCCTCGCGCGCGGCGGCCAGCATGTTCAGAAAGCCGTTGACATTGACGGCGTGGCACAGCAGCGGGTCTTCCAGCGAACGCGAGACGGAACCGAGCGCCGCCTGGTGCAGCACGTAGTCGACAGCGCCGCCCGTATCGGCCGGGCCGCGCCCGGCCAGGCTGCCGCCAGCGCCGCTGGCACCATCGGCCGCATCAGTCCCGCCGTCCGCCTCGCCATCGCCATTACCACCGCGGGCGGCCTGTACCGGCACGCCGCACGCGCGTGCGCACGCCTGCAGGTCGCGGATATCGCCTTCCATGAAGGTGAAGCGGCGCCACGCTTGCTCGCCCACGCTGGCGCGCACCTGTTCCAGGTTGTGGCGATGGCCCGTCATGAAGTTGTCGAGGCCGCGCACTTCCTGTCCCAGTTGCAGCAGGGTTTCCAGCAGGTGCGAACCGATGAAGCCGGCCACGCCCGTCACCAGCCAGCGGCGCGGCGTTTGCACCAGTTGCGCGCAGGCTTGCGCGTACGCGCCGGCAGCCGGGCCGCCAGCGGTGGCGCCTTGCGCCGCGTTTGCGGCCCGATCGAAGGCATCGGCCGCCATCACAGCCGCCACACGTGCAGGCCGCCGTCCTCCAGCGGACGGGGGTCGAAATGCGATTTGATGTCGATGAAGCAGCCATTTTCCAGCACCTTGGCCTGGAAGTCGGCCAGCGGGCGGGCCAGCAGCGCCTGGTGCGAGACGGCGCTGATGATGGCCTCGGCCCGCGGCAGTTGTTCCCAGCTTTCCAAGGCCAAACCGTATTCTTCCAGCGCTTCGCGGCCATCGGCGACGGGGTCGTGCACGTGCACCTGCACGCCGTACGATTGCAGTTCATGGATCATGTCGACCACTTTCGAGTTGCGCAGGTCCGGGCAGTTTTCCTTGAAGGTCAGGCCCAGCACGTTGACGTGCGCCCCTTTCAATTTGAAGCCGGCGCGCACCATTTCCTTGATGGTCTTTTCCGCCACGAACTTGGCCATGCCGTCGTTGATGCGGCGCCCCGCCAGGATCACGTGCGGGTGGTAGCCGAGCATTTCCGCCTTGTGCGTCAAATAGTATGGGTCGACGCCGATGCAGTGGCCGCCCACGAGTCCCGGACGAAATGGTAAAAAATTCCATTTCGTGCCGGCTGCCTGCAGCACTTCCAGGGTGTCGATGCCGATGCGGTCGAAGATGATGGCCAGCTCGTTCATCAGCGCGATGTTCAGGTCGCGCTGCGTGTTTTCGATGACCTTGGCCGCCTCGGCCACCTTGATGCTCGAGGCCCGGTGCACGCCCGCCCCGACCACGCCTTCGTACAGGGCGGCCACCTTGTCCAGTGTCGTGGCGTCATCGCCCGAGACCACTTTGCGGATGCTGTGCAGGGTGTGATCCCTGTCGCCGGGGTTGATGCGCTCGGGCGAAAAGCCCACATGAAAGTCGTCCTTCCAGCGCAGGCCCGAATGCTGTTCGAGGATGGGAATGCAGATGTCCTCGGTGGCGCCCGGATAGACGGTCGATTCGTAGATGACGATGGCGCCGCGCCGCATGTGGCGCCCGACGGCCGCGCTGGCGCCGGCCAGGGCGGAAAAGTCGGGATTGTGCGCGCTGTCGACGGGCGTGGGCACGGCCACGACGATGAAATCGGCCAGTTGCAGCTCGGCCGGGTCGCAGCCCACGCTCAGCCATTGCGCGGCCAGCAACTGTTCATGGCTGACTTCGCCCGTCGGGTCGATGTGGCGCCGGTAGCTTTCCACCTTGCGCGCCGACAAGTCAAAGCCGATCGTGCGCTGGCGTGTGCCAAACGCCACGGCCAGCTGCAAGCCCACGTAGCCGAGACCCACCACCGCCACCACGCCCGCCTTGCTATTGATATTGCTATTCACATTGCTGTCCATATGCATGTGCTCCGAATGGTTGCGGCCTGCGCATCACCGTCCGGGAAATTCTACGGTTGCCGGTTTGTCCATTCTTGAGCGAGAACAAGAAAACCGGGACGCCGGCAAGCATGCGTGCGGACAATCGGCGGCTTGTTGAGCGCAATCAAGGAGACCGGCTGCCATCTTTTTAAGCTAGGCCATGCCTATCGCCCATCGCGAATCGGCTAATCGTCCACGCATGCCGCTACCGGAGATTTCCATGGCCCTTTCCCTGCCCCGTCCTTTCCCTGGCCTGCCGGCCGCCGCGCTGTGCTGTGCCCTGCTGCTGCCCCTGCTGACGGCTTGCCACGGCACGCAGAGCAGCGAAAGCCTGCTGGCCGACGCGCAGCAGTACCGGCAGAAAGGCGAAGCGCGGGCCGCCATCATCCAGTTGAAAAACCTGCTGCAAAAGGAACCGGACAATGCGGCCGCGCGCTTGCTGCTGGGCAGCATCTATATCGACACGGGCGAAGCGCTGTCGGCCGAGAAAGAATTGCGCAAGGCAAAATCGCTGGGCCTGGCGCCGCAGCAAGTGATGCCACTGCTGGGCAAGACCTGGCTGATGCTGGGCCAGTTCGACAAGGTGCTGGCCGAGATCCCCGACGACGCGGCGCAGCCCGCCAGCGTGCTGGCCCTGCGCGGCGACGCCCTGCTGGCCCTGGGCCGCCAGGACGAGGCGCGCGCCCTGTTTGCGCGCCTGCTCGAAGCCCATCCCGACCAGGTCGAGGCCTTGCTGGGACTGGCGCGGCTGTCGGCGCTGGAGCAGCAGGTACCGGCGGCCGAGCTGCTGCTGGCGCAAGCCCTGAAAAGCGCGCCCGCCAACCTCGACGCCTTGCGCCTGCAGGGCGACCTGCTGCGCCTGCAAGGCAAGAACGGCGCGGCGCGGCAAGCCTATATGCAGATCCTCAAGATCAAACCGGACAATACCCAGGCGCACATCGACCTGGCCAACCTCGACATCGTCGACAACCGCTATCTGGAAGCGGCGGCCCAACTGGCCACGGCGCGCAAGACGGCACCCAACAGCCTGGGCCTGCTGCAGGCGCAGGCCTTGCTCGATTTTCGCCAGGGCAAGAACAAGGCGGCCTTGCAGGGCTTGCAGCTGGTGCTCAAGGCGGCGCCCGATCACATGCCGTCCATCCTGCTGGCCGGCGCCGTGCAACTGGCGCTCGGTTCGCCGCAACTGGCGGAAAGCTATCTGCGCCGCTTCCTGGCCGTGTATCCCCAGCACCTGTACGCCGTCAAGATGATGGCCTCGATCGAACTGATGCGCGGCAAGACCGACGCCGCCATCGGCTTGCTGCAACCGATGCTGACCGCCTTCCCCGACGACGTGGAATTGCTGTCGCTGGCCGGCGAAGCCCACTTGCGCGCGCGCCAGTACGACAAGGCGACGGCATATTTCGAAAAAGCCAGCACCCTGGCGCCGGACACGGCCAGACTGCATGCGGCCTTGGGCATCAGCCGCCTGGGCATGGGCGAGAACAGCCGCGCCATCAATGAACTGGAACGCGCCAGCATGCTCGACAAGAGCACGCCGCAGGCGGGCACCATGCTGGTGATGACCTTGCTGCGCAACAAGCAGAACGACAAGGCCCTGGCCAGCGTCAAGATGATGGAACAGCAGCAGAAAGGCACGAATCCCCTGCTGCTGAACCTGAAAGGCGGCGTCTACCTGGCCCTGCGCGATCTGCCCGCCGCGCGCGCCAGTTTCGAGCAAGCATTGAGCATGGACCCCGTGTACTTGCCCGCCCTGAACAACCTGGCGCAGATCGACCTGGCCGAGAAAAAGCCGGAGCAGGCGAAACAGCGCTTCGAGAAGGCGCTGGCGAAGGCGCCGAAAAATGCCGACCTGTGCGCGGCGCTGGCCAAGCTGGCCGCATCGGAGGGCAAGACGGACGAGGCGCGGCGCTGGCTCGAACGGGCCCACCGCGACAATCCCGACGCCGTCGCGCCGGCCCTGCTATTAAGTAATTTTTACCTGAAGACGGGCGCGCCCGACAAGGCGCTGGAACTGGCGCGCACCTTGCAGACGGGCCATCCGGGCGACGCCGATGCGCTGGCCCTGCGCGCCCAGGTCGAGTACAGCGCCGGCCAGGCGCCGGCCGCGCTCGACAGCTACAACAAGCTGGCCAGCCTGCAAACGACATCCGCACCCTTGCAGATGCGCATCGCCAGCCTGCACCTGGCGCTGGGCGACCATCATAACGCGCTGCAAGCCGTCAAGCGGGCGCAGGCGCTTGACCCGGCCCTGCTCGAAGCGCGCGTGGTCGAAGTGGCCCTGCTGTTGAACCTGAACCGCCAGCGCGAGGCGCTGGCCGTGGCGCGGCAAGTACAGGAACAGCAGCCGAAGCTGGCGGCCGGCTACAAGCTCGAAGGCGACGTGCTGATGGAGCAAAAGCTGCCGCAGCAAGCCGTCAAGCTGTACCAGCACGCCTTCGACATCAGCCCCATCGGCCCCTTGCAGGTGCAGCTGTACCGCGCCTTGCAGGCGTCGGGCCAGACGCGCGAAGCCGATGCGCGCATGGCCACCTGGCTCAAGGCACATCCGGAAGACTTGCCGACGCGCACGTACCTGGCGGGTACTTACCTGGCGGCCAAACAATACCGCGCTGCCATCGAGCACTTCCAGTATGTCGTCGCCAAGGACACGGGCAATGTCGTGGCGCTGAACGACCTGGCCTGGGCGTATCAGCAGGAAAAAGATCCGCGCGCGCAATCGACGGCCGAGCAGGCGCTCAAGCTGGCGCCCGACAATCCCGCCGTGCTCGACACCCTGGGCTGGATCGTGCTGCAGCAAGGCGACGTCAAGCGCGCCACGGCCCTGCTGCGCCAGGCGGCGGGGCTGGCGCCGAAGTCGCCCGAAGTGCAGTACCACCTGGGCGCGGCCCTGGCGAAATCAGGGGACAAGGGCGGTGCGCGCAAGCAACTGGAACAATTGCTTGCCGCAAACAAGGACTTTCCGCAGCGGGCCGAGGCACAGGCCTTGCTGACCCAGCTGTAGGCCATGGCTGTGCAAGCTGCCGTGGCCGGCCTGGCAGCGCGTCCGCTGGCCCTGCTGGCGGGCGTGGCCTGCGCGCTGGCCTTGCGCCACTATCCGCTGGGTCACGGCTGGCCCGGCCTGCTGTTTGCAGCGCTGCTGCCCGCGTATTTCCTGCTGCTGTGCTGGCGCCCCGCCTGCTGGCTGTTCTGCGTGCCCGCCCTGCTGCCCGTGCTGGACCTGGCGCCGTGGACGGGCTGGTTCTTCCTCGAAGAAATCGACGTGCTGCTGTTGCTGACGGTGGCCTGCGGCTACTGGCGCCTGGGCGGCCCCGTCCAGAGCGCCGCGGCCACGCTCCCGCCCGCCGCCCGCGCCTGTTTGCTGCTGTGCAGCCTGGCCTGGCTGGCGGCGCTGCTGCGCGGCGTCCTGCCGCTGGCGCCCCTTGACCTGAACGCCTGGGATAATTACTTGAGTCCCTACAACAGCCTGCGGCTGGGCAAGGCCTGGGCCTGGAGCATGCTGCTGCTGCCGCTGCTGCTGCGCGACGGGAATGCTTCCGCCCTGCGCCGCTACGCGCTGCCGGGCATGCTGGCCGGACTGGCCATGGTGTCGCTGTTCGCGCTATGGGAACGGGCCGTGTTTCCCGGCCTGACGAACCTGTCGAGCGACTACCGCATCACGGCGCCGTTTTCCGCCATGCACACGGGCGGCGCCGCGCTCGACGGCTACCTGGCGCTGAGCCTGCCGTTTGCCGCACTGTGGCTGGCGCGCGCCCGCAGCCGCTGGCAGGCGGCACTGGCCTTGCTGCTGCTGGCCCTGGCCTTGCACGCGGCGTTCACCACGTTTTCACGCGGCCTGTACGCGGCCCTGGCGGCGGCCATGCTGCTGGCATTCTGGCAAACCCTGCGGGCGACGCCCGGCGCGGCGCGGCGTCCGGCTGGCCGCCCGCCCGTGCGCGGTGTGCTGCTGCGGCTGCTGCTGGCCGGCCTTGGCACGGTCCTGCTCGTGTACATGTTCAGCCTGGCCGGCTACCGGGGCTTGCTCGCCGCCGTCGTTCTGCTCGCGGCCAGCTTCGTGCTGGCGGCGCGGCCCTTGCCGTGGCGTCTGGCGCCGGCCAGCCTGCTGTGCGCGCTGTGCCTGCAGGGCTTGCTGGCCGCCTGGTGGCCGGAGCCGGCCGGCCAGTACACGGCCGGCTGGCTGAAAGGCCCGTATTTCCTGTTCCTGCTGGCGGCCGTGCTGCTGGCGGCCGTGCTGTGGCCCGGCGCTGGCGCCCCTAAAGGGCCTGTCAGACTGGGCCTGGCGATGATGGCGTGGACCATGCTGGCGTGCAATCTGGCGTGGATAGGCTGGCATTGGGCCGGTCCGCCCGCCCTGCTGCCGGCTGGCCTCGTCGTCCTGCTGGCCATGCTGATGCTGTGCAACGGACGCTTGCACCCGCCGCTGTGGCGGCTGGACCGGGCCAGCCTGAGCATCGCGGGCGCGGCCGGCATCCTGCTGCTGCTGGCCATCCCCGTGTCGGCCAGCTATTACGCCACCGAACGTTTCGCCACCACGGCCTTCGACATGCAAGGCCGCTTGCGCCATTGGCGGCAAGCGCTGGCCATGCAGCCGCCCGACCTGGCCAGCCGGCTGTTCGGCACGGGTAGCGGCAGCTTTCCCGCTACTTATTACTGGCACAATCCCCAGCGCGAAGTGCCGGCCAGCATCGCGTATGCCGAGGAAGGGGGAAACCGGTATGTGCGCCTGGCCAGCCCCGGCTACAGCGCCGGTTATGGCGAGCTGCTGCGGCTGCTGCAACGCCTGCCCGTGCAGCCCGCCGCGCACTACACTTTGGCAGTCGACGTGCGGCGCACGGGACCCATGCCCGTGCTGCTGGTGCGCCTGTGCCAGCGGCAATTGCTGTACGCCCAGGGCTGCGTGAACGTTCCGCTGCGCCTGCGGCCTGTGCCGCCTGGCACCCAGCCCAGCGGTTGGCAACACTATGAAGTACCGTTCGACAGCGCCTGGCTGGGCGCGGGCGCCTGGCTGCTGCGCCCGCCCGTGCAGCTGGAACTGGCGGCCAGCGGGGCGGCTGACTCGTCCGTGCTCGAAGTCGACAATCTGAGCTTGCGCGCCCCGGGCGGCGAGGAATTGATCGCCAACGGGAGCTTTACGCAAGCCAATAATTACTGGTTTTTCAGCAGCGACCACCATCATTTGCCGTGGCATATCAAGAGCATGGCCTTGCATTTGCTGATCGAAACAGGCTGGTGCGGCGCCCTGTCCATGCTGGCCCTGCTGGTTCTGGCCGGCACGCGCCTGCTGCGCCAGGCCGCGCGCGGCGATTCCGGTGCGCTCGCTTGCGCCGCCGCCCTGCTGGGTTTTCTCGTCGTCGGCCTGTTCGACAGCCTGCTCGACGTGCCGCGCATCGCCCTGCTGTGCTATCTGATGCTGCTGTGCGCGCTGCTGCAGCCCGTGCCACCTCCTCACGTTGAAAGTGCACCGCCATGAAAGCCCTGCCGTTGACATGCTTTTCCGCCCTCCTGTTTTGCCTTGCCCTGGCCAGCGCGCCTTGCCGCGCCGATGCTCCGCTGGCGCAAACCATCGCGCGCATCAAACCATCGATCGTCGGCGTGGGCAGCCTGCAAAAGACGCGCACGCCGCCGATGAATTTCATCGGCACGGGCTTCGTCGCCGGCGACGGCTTGAGCGTGCTCACTTGCGCCCATGTGATCCAGAAACTGCTCGACGCCAATCCGAACGAAGTCATCGGCATACTCACGGGCCAGGGCGAGGCAGCGCAATTTCGCCCCGCCAAGGTCCAGGCGCTGGACACGGAACACGACCTGGCCTTGCTGCGCCTGGCGGGCGCGCCCCTGCCTGCCCTCGCGCTGGGTGACGCGGCCACGGTGCGCGAAGGCCAGGCCATGGCCTTTACGGGGTTTCCGCTCGGCACCTTGCTGGGCTTGCACCACGTGACCCACCGCGCCACCGTGTCATCGCTGACACCCGTGGTCATGCCCAGCGAAAACGCGCAGCGCCTCGACGTCCGGCGTCTGGCGCAGCTGCAAAAAGCGCCTTACACCGTGTTCCAGCTGGACGCGACGGCGTATCCGGGCAGCAGCGGCAGCCCCTTGTTCGATCCCGAGACCGGTCTCGTCTACGGCATCGTCAACATGGTGTACGTCAAGGGCCTCAAGGAGGCGGCCATCAGCGCGCCGAGCGGCATCACTTACGCGATTCCAGGAGGCTACATGCAGGCGATCTTGCTGAAAAATAAATGAATAATCAGTTGCGCCCCTGCCTCAGCCGGTCGGTAATGCCGGGCTCATCCCATGTCGGAAAAAAAAAGGGGTAAAACGACCGTTCACCCCCATGCTGTTCCATCAGGCCACCGTATTTGCGGATCTGGGCCCCCATGTAATCGAGGTCCAGCCGCAGCAGCACGGCCGGCGCCCCCACGCGCGTGCACTCGCGCTCGCCGCCGAAGTCCTGGAAACCCAGCATGCGCTTGTAAAACACCACGTGGCGCGGGTTGACTTCGATCACGTAATCCGTAAAGCCGTGAATATTGTGGGCATAGATATAAGAGATATGAATCAGCGCCGCAAACACGCGCTTGCTCACCCCCTTGTCGATGGCCAGGCGCGACGGTTCGCACAGGCGCCGGCCCTGCTCGCGCAGGACGTCGAGCTTGTCGCGGAAGTTTTCATCGGCGGGCAAGCCCGTCTCGTCATTGTCCAGGCACAAGGTCATGGTGCCGACGGTGGTGCCGGCC
Organism: Janthinobacterium sp. FW305-128; assembly: GCF_020858135.1. NCBI lineage: Bacteria > Pseudomonadati > Pseudomonadota > Betaproteobacteria > Burkholderiales > Oxalobacteraceae > Janthinobacterium > Janthinobacterium sp. FW305-128. The sequence continues at coordinate 504,223 of NZ_JACYMK010000002.1, forward strand.
GTTTCCGCAAACAGTGTGATCTTATTGAGCGCATGGGCCGTGCCGGGATCGACGGCATAGCCGCGCCAGCCGTACATCTTGCGGATCAGCAAGCTGGCCGCTTCGCGCCGGCCACGCGAATTGGCCATGCGGATATGAAAGCGCTGCAGGTCGAGCTCATGCTCCATGGCCGGGTCGATCTGCCCCTCGCCTACCACCAGGTCGCTGAAAGTACCAGGCGTGTCGAAAGAAATAATGGGTTCATCTTCAAAGCTCATCTTGTCCTCACGTTCATCGGCAGCCGTCGAGACGGACTGAAGCCAATGCCTTGTGACAAGACAAAAACGGGAGAAGTTCCCACCTTTAGCTAAAAAAACAGAAGAAATCTGTCTTTAGATAGCAAAATAACACGCTGAAATTTGCCGAAAAGTGCAAAATGACAAATATAAGTGCTGTTTTGACACTGCCGAGGCCGCTGCTAAAAAAAGCTCTCCGGGATCAGTAAGACGTCGCCCGGCCGCATCATGACATTGGCCGAAATATCGCCCTCCTTCAGCAAATCGTCGAGCCGCACCGCCAGCTGCTGCTGGTTGCCTTCGCGCATGCGGATGATGCTGGCTTTGTTGCCGGCCGCGAAGTCGGTGATGCCCCCCACGGCGATGAGCACGTCCATCAGCGACATGCCCTGCCGGTACGGCAGCGCCTGCGGCTTGGCCGCCTCGCCGATCACCCGGATCTGCTCGCTATATGGCCCCGAGAAATTGGTGACGATGACCGTCACCACGGGCTGCTGGATGAACTTGCTCAAGGCTTGCTCGATGTCGCGCGCCAGCTGGGTCGACGTCTTGCCGCTGGCGGCCAGATCCTCAACCAGCGGCGTGGTGATCTTGCCGTCCGGCCGCACGGCCACCGTCAGCGACACTTCCGGATTGCGCCAGACGATGATGTTGACGGAGTCGCCCGGACCGATCAGGTAATCGTGCATGGGAGCGCTGTCGTCGGAAGGCGCCAGCGGATAGCGGGTGCGGCAGGCGCCCAGCAGGCTGGCGGCGCCGGCCAGGACCAGCGTATTGCAGAGAAATACACGGCGAAATGGATTCATGCGGAGCCTCTTCGAGTCGATGCGCGTCCATGGGCAGCCCCGCAGAACCAGCCTGGGCCGCGAACTTCCTATGATTATTAAAACCCGGCAAGTGAACCTTGAGGCGTATCAAGAAGCAATCATCTTGGGAAATCTTGCTCCGCAGCCGCCCTATACTTGCTTACTCAACAAGCAAGTATTTTTTGCAAGACGTCGTCGTTGTCCGCGCCGCCAGCCCATCTACCGTGCAGCACCGTCACCTGAAGGAAGCGACATGGAAGAATTGATACAGCAACTGCTTTCCGGCTTGAAAGGCATCTGGAAGTACCGCTGGCATGCGGTGCTGGTGGCGTGGCTGGTGGCCATCGGCGGCTTTATCAAGGTGATCACCCTGCCCGATGACTACCAGACGTCGGCGCGCGTGTTCGTCGATACGCAAACCATCCTCAAGCCGCTGATGGCCGGCATGACCAGCGTGCCGAACACGGAGCAGCAGGTGGCCATCATGAGCCGCACCCTGCTCAGCCGCCCGAACGTGGAGCGGGTCATGCGCATGGTCGACCTCGACCTGGACTCGAAGACCGCACGCGAGCACGAGGCCCAGCTGGACGAGTTGATGAGCCGCATCAAGATCACGGGCACCAATGCCTATGACATCTACACCATCAGCTACAGCGGACGCGATCCCAAGCTCGTGCGCGACGTCGTGCAAAGCCTGCTGACCATCTTTGTCGAAGGCAGTTTCCAGGGCAAAAAAGGCGATTCGCAGAAGGCGGTGCAATTCATCGACGAGCAGATCAAGAATTACGAGGACAAGCTGAGCGCGGCGGAAAACCTGGTGAAGGAATTCAAGATCCGCAACAACCTGCTGCTGCCACGCCAGGGCATCGACTATGGCAGCCAGTTGCTGATGTCGTCCGATAGCCTGAACAATGCCAAGCTGGAACTGGTCGAGGCGGAACAGGCGCGCAAGGCCATCCAGAGCCAGATCGAGGGCGACGAGCCCGTGCTCGACATGGAGCCGAACGCGGCGTCCATCACGAATCCCGAACTCGACGAACGCATCGCCTCGCTCAACAAGAACCTCGACAACCTGCGCATGCAATTTACGGAATTGCACCCCGATATCATCGCTTCGAAGCGGCTCATTGCCCAGCTGGAAGAACGCAAGATCGAGGAAAGCAAGCTGAAAACGGCGTCCGGCGACCCGGGCAAGAACTACAGCCCCATGCTGCAGCAATTGAAGGTGGCGCTGACGGACGCGGACGCCAAGGTGGCCGCCATCCGCGCCCGCGTGCAGGAATACACGGCGCGCAACGAACGGCTGCTGGCGCAGAGCAATGCCGTACCCGAGGTGGAATCGCAGCTGGCGCAGCTCAACCGCGACTACATCATCAACAAGGAAAACTATGAAAAGCTGATCGGCCGGCGCGAAGCGGCCAAGCTGTCGGGCGAACTCAGTTCCACCACCGAAATGATGGCCTTCAAGATCATTGACCCGCCCACGGTGCAATATGCGCCCGTCGGCCCGAACCGCCCGCTGCTGTTCAGTGCGGCGCTGGGCGCGGCGCTGGTGGCCGGCGTCGCCACGGCCCTGCTGATCAGCCAGGTGCGCCCCACCTTCCTCAGCCCCTCGGAACTGCGCGACGCGACGGGCTTGAACGTGCTGGGCACGGTATCGATGAACTGGACGCCGCTGCAGCAGGTACGCCGCCGCCGCGCCCGCTATGGCTTCGGCGCCTGCCTGGGCAGCCTGTTTGTGCTGTATGGCGGGGTCATGACGGCCGCGCTGCTGAAATTCTAGAGCCACCAAGGGAGCGACGATGAGCAGCAAGGACAGCGGCAAGCAGGAACCCACGATCCTCGGCGTGGCCGAGGCCAGCGTACCCTATGGCGTGGATGGCGCGCAGGCGGCCCGGTCGCCCCAGTACCGGGCCCTGAACCTGGACCGGCTGGCCGAGCAAGGCATGCTCACGCACGATGGCGGGCGCAGTTCGGTGGCCGAGGATTTCCGCATCATCAAGCGCCCGCTGCTGCGCCAGGCGCGCGCCAGCGGCGCCGAGGCCATCCGCCACGGCAACCTGATCGTCGTTACCAGCGCCATGCCCGGCGAAGGCAAGACCTACTGCGCCATCAACCTGGCCATGAGCATCGCCATGGAAATGGATATCACGGTGCTGCTGGTCGATGCCGACGTGGCGCGCCCGTCCGTGCTGAAAGTGCTGGGCCTGCCGCCGGAACCAGGGCTGATGGACGTGTTGCTCGACCCGCAACTGGCGATGGCCGACGTGATCCTGAAAACCAATGTGGCCAATCTGAGCATCCTGCCCGCCGGGCGCAGCAACAAGCATGCGACGGAATTGCTGGCCAGCCGGGCCATGAGCCGGCTGCTGGCCGAAATCGCCAGCCGCTATGGCGACCGCATCGTCGTCTTCGATTCGCCGCCCCTGCTGATCACCAGCGAAGCGCACGCGCTGGTGGGCCAGATGGGACAAGTGGTGATGGTGGTCGAGGCGGAAACGACGACACAGCACGCCGTCAAGGAGGCGCTGCGCCAGATCGAGTCGTGCGAACACATTCATTTGATCTACAACAAGACCAAATCGTTCCCCGGCAACGACTACTACGGTTATGGCCATTACGATTAGCCGCCGGGTTTCGCTGCCGCTGCCGCTGCTGCTGTCCCTGCTGCTGCCGGCGCCGGCCGGCGCCGTCGACTGGCTGGTGAAACCGTCGCTGCGCTTGCGCGAAAGCTATACGGACAACGCCTTGCGCGCGCCGCCGGGCCAGGCGCAATCGGACTTCATCACGGAAATCGCGCCCGCCATCGCCCTCATCGGTACGGGACCCCGGCTGCGCGTGCACCTCGACTACAGCTGGCATAAATACCTGTCGGGACAGCGCGCCGATACGGACAACCACGAACTGCACGCCTCGGCCGACGCCGAACTGGTCAAGGACTGGTTCTTCATCGATGCGGACGCCAGCGTAAGCCGGCGCAACATCTCGCCGTTCGGCCCGCAGCTGATCGACGACCTGCCCGACACGGACAATACCAGCACCGTGCGCACCACGGGCATCAGCCCCTACCTGCGCCACCGTTTCCGCGGCCTGGCCACGGCCGAGCTGCGCTACACGCGCAACACGGTCGATAGCGGCGGCGACCTGCTGTCCGTACACAGCGATGAAATGGAATTGCTGCTCAGCGGCGAGCCGCGCGGCAACGGCTGGACCTGGAACGCCAGCCACGACGTACGCCGCACCCAGGACAGCAAGCTGGCGCCCGTACGCATGCAGCGCAGCAGCGTGGGCCTGCGCTATCCGTTCAACAGCAAATGGTCGGCCACGGCCAGCGGCGGCATGGAAAAGGAAGGTTATATCTCTACCAGCGGCAAGGCGCCTGAGGGCCGCTTCTGGTCGCTGGGCGGCGTGTGGACGCCGTCGCCGCGCACCAGCATCGCCTTCAGCACGGGCAAGCGCTTTTTTGGCACCACCTACAGTCTGGACGCCAATTTCCTGCAGCGCCATACCAACTGGCAACTGAACTACAGCGAAAACATCACCACCATGCCGACGCAGTTTTCGCGCCTGGGAAACCGCGACGCGGGCCAGTTGCTTGATCAATTGTGGCGCGGCATCTTTCCCAACGCGCGCGACCGGCGCCTGCGCATCGATGCCTTCCTGCGCTACGCCAACAGCCTGGGGCCGGAACGGGGCGCCATCAATTACTTCAGCCACCGCTATTTCCTGCAAAAGCAGCTGAAGCTGACGATGGCGCGCGCCACGGCGAAAAGCACAATGATCGCCGGCATCACGGCCGTCGACCGCACGGCACAAACGGCCAGCGGCATCGACAGCGGCTTGCTGCCCGGCGTGGAATTCGGCAGCGAAGACCGCACGCGCCAGATCGGCGGCAATGTGGGCTGGAGCTGGCAAGCCAGTTCGCGCACCAGCGTGAATGTCAATGCCGGCTACGCCAGCGTGCGCTCGCTGACCGTGCCCCGGCGCGACAACAACATCACCGTGACGGCGGGTTACACCCGTATCCTGCAACCGAACATGACGGCCAGCATCGACGTGCGGCATACGCGGCACGCCAGCAACCGGGGCGGCGACTACCGCGAAAACGGCGTCAGCGCCACCCTCAACATGCAATTCTAAGGAGCCCGCAATGTCCGCCCCCTCTCTTGCGTCCGCCGCGCCGGCGCACCTGCTGTGCGTGGTGGCCGCGCGCCCGAATCTGATGAAGATGGCACCCATCCTGGCCGCCCTGGCGCGACAGGCGCCCGCCGTCCGCGTGACCTTGCTGCATACGGGCCAGCATTACGACACGGCCATGAATGGGCAATTGTTTACGGACCTGTACCTGCGCCCGCCCGACATCGCCCTCGACGTCGGCTCCGGCAGCCACGCGCAGCAGACGGCCGAGATCATGCGCCGCTTCGACGCCGTGCTCGACGCGCATCCGCCGCTGGCGCCCGATGCCGTGCTGGTGGTGGGCGACGTCAATTCCACCCTCGCCTGCGCGCTGGTGGCGGCCAAGCGCGGCACGCCCGTGATCCATGTCGAGGCAGGCCTGCGCAGCGGCGACCGGCGCATGCCCGAGGAAATCAACCGCGTGCTGACGGATCAATTGTCCGATCTGCTGCTCACCAGCGAAGAAAGCGCGCGCGCCAACCTGCTGCGCGAAGGCATCGCCCCCGAACGCATCCATTTCACGGGCAATGTCATGATCGACAGCCTGCGGCAGCAGCTGCCGCGCGCAGCCAAGCCCGCCGCCACCCTGCGCGCGCACGGCCACCCCTGCCCGCCCGCGTATGGACTGTTGACCTTGCACCGTCCCTCGAACGTCGATGATCCGGCCCAGCTCGCAGCGCTGCTGCAGGCGCTGGGGCAACTGTCAGCCCGCCTGCCGCTGCTGTTTCCCATCCACCCGCGTACCCTGGCCGGCATGCGCCTGGCGGGCCTGGAACCGCTGCTGGCGCGGCACGCCATCGTCCGCCTGCCGCCGCTGGGCTACCTGGAAATGCTGGGCCTGATGCAGGAGGCGCGCCTGGTGCTGACGGATTCGGGCGGCATCCAGGAAGAAAGCACGGCACTGGGCGTGCCCTGCCTGACCCTGCGCGCCAACACGGAGCGCCCCGTCACCGTGACCGATGGCACGAATACCCTGGCCGGCACGGACCCGGCAGCCATCCTGGAGATGGCCAGCACCATCCTGGACACGGGCGGCAAGCGTGGCCGCATTCCGCCGCTGTGGGATGGGCGCGCGGCCACGCGCATCGCGGCCGTCATCGCGCCTTGGCTGGCGGCGCGCCGGGGACAACCATGACGGCGCCTGCGCTGCTGCCGGCGCTGAAGAATGCGCTGACCATCGACGTCGAAGACTATTTTCAGGTCTCCGCCTTTGCGCCGCACATCGCGCGCGCCGACTGGCCGCGCCTGGAATGCCGGGTCGAGGCGAACATCGAGCGCATCCTGATGCTGCTGGACAGCCGCGGCATCCACGCCACCTTTTTTACCCTGGGCTGGATCGCCGAACGCTATCCGGCCATGCTGCGCCGCGTGGCCGACGCCGGACACGAAGTGGCCAGCCACGGCTATGCGCACCTGCGCGCCAGCGAGCAGTCGGCCGCGCAGTTCGCCGACGATGTGCGCCGCAGCAAGGCCATCCTGGAGCAAATAACGGGCCTGGCCGTGCGCGGCTACCGGGCCCCCAGCTTTTCCATCGGCGCGGCCAACCTGTGGGCCTTCGACGTGCTGCAGGAAGCCGGGTACCGCTACAGTTCCAGCATCTACCCGATCCGCCACGACCATTACGGCATGCCCGATGCCCCGCGCTTCGGCTGGCGCCCGCGCGGCCCGCACGGCGTGCTGGAATTGCCCGTCAGCACCGTGCGCCTGCGCGGGCGCAACCTGCCGGCCGGCGGCGGCGGTTATTTCAGATTGATGCCGTATGCACTGTCGCGCTGGCTTTTGCGACGCATCAATTCGCGCGACGGGCAAGCTGGCATATTCTATTTTCATCCTTGGGAACTCGATCCCGGCCAGCCGCGCCCGCCAGGCCTCAGCGCCAGGACGCGCTTTCGCCACTACCTGAACCTGGGGCGCATGGAAGCACGGCTGGGGCGCCTGACCCGCGACTTTGCCTGGGACCGCATGGACCGTATTTTTCTGGAAAGCACATGATGCACGAGGCCAGCCTTGCTCCCGTTCCGGCACAGTCCAGCACCGCCATCGCCGTGCGCTCGCTGCAGGGGCACGAGCATGCGCGCTGGGATGCCTTTGTCGACACGTGCCCGGAGGCGACCTTTTTTCACCGGGCCGGCTGGCAAACCATCATGGAGCAAGGTTTTCAGCACGACAGCTATTTCTTGTACGCAGAACAGGAAGGATGCATCGCCGGCGTGCTGCCGCTGGCCCATTTGCGCAGCCGCCTGTTCGGTTCTTCCCTCGTCTCGCTGCCGTTTTGCGTCTACGGCGGCGGCGCCGGCGGCGGCGCGGCCGTGCGCCAGGCGCTCGACAGCGCCGCGCTGGCGCTGGCGCGGCGCCTCGGCGTGGGGCACCTGGAATACCGCTGGCGCGAAGTGCCGGAAAACATGGACGCCTCCTGGCTGCAGAAACCCCTGTACGCGACCTTCCGCAGGCCGTTAAGCCCCGATGCAGAACAGAATCTGCTGGCCATTCCCCGCAAGCAACGCGCCGTCGTGCGCAAGGCTATCGCGGCCGGCCTGCACAGCGCCATCGACTATGACATCGACCGTTTCTACCCGATCTACGCGGCCAGCGTGCACCGGCTGGGCACGCCCGTCTTCGCACGCCGCCATTTTGCCCTGCTGCGCACGGTTTTTGGCGGCGCCTGCGAGATCCTCACCGTGTATCACGGCCAGCAGCCGCAGGCCAGCGTGCTGCTGTTTTATTTCCGCGACGAAGTGCTGCCCTATTACGGCGGCGGCAACGTCGTGGCGCGCAGCACGGGCGCCAACGACTTCATGTACTGGGAAGCGATGCGCCGCGCCTGCGCGCGCGGCTACCGCCTGTTCGATTTCGGCCGCAGCAAGCTGGGCACCGGCGCCTTCGACTTCAAGAAGAACTGGGGTTTTACGCCGCAGCCGCTGCCCTATGCCTACCAGCTGGTGCGCGCCAAGGTCTTGCCATTAGTCAATCCGCTGAATCCGAAATACGCGCTGTTCATCCGCGCCTGGCGCCGCCTGCCGCTGCCGCTGGCCAACCTGCTGGGACCGCACATCGTGCGGCAACTGGGCTAAGCAAGGAGACTCACCATGCGCGAACTGCTCTTCCTCGCCCACCGTCTGCCGTATCCGCCGAACAAGGGCGACAAGATACGCTCGTGGCACATGCTGCAATACCTGAGCCGGCATTTCCGCGTGCACCTGGGCTGCTTCATCGACGATGATGACGACTGGCAGCATGCGAAAACCGTGGCCGCCCTGTGCGCCAGCACGCGCTTCATCGACTTGCGGCGCGGCCCGGCCCGCTGGCGCGCCATGCAGGCGCTCCTGTCGAGGCAAGCCATGAGCGTGCAGTACTACCGCGATGCACGGCTGCTGCAATGGGTCGACGGCTTGTTATCGGGCGACAAGGTGCGTCACGCGCTGGCCTTCTCCGGACCCATGGCGCAATACATCGACGGCAGCGCGGGCCGCGGCCTGCACCGCGTGATCGATTTCGTCGATGTCGATTCCGACAAGTGGCGCCAATACAGCGACAGCAAGCCCTGGCCCATGTCGCTGCTGTACCGGCGCGAAGCGCAGCTGCTGCTGCAGTACGAACGCCATATCGCCCAGCAGTTCACGGCCGCCAGCTTCGTCTCGCCGGCCGAGGCGGCCCTGTTCCGCCAGTGCGCCCCGATGGCGCGGCGCAAGACGGGGTATTTCAACAACGGCGTCGACACGGCGTATTTCTCGCCCATGGCGGCCCAGCCCGGCGTGTATCCACCGGGCGTGCAGGCGCTGGTGTTTACGGGCGCCATGGATTACTGGCCGAACGTCGACGCCGTGCAATGGTTCGTGCGCCACGTCTGGCCCGCCCTGCGGCGCCAGTTTCCCCAGCTGCAGTTCTATATCGTCGGCAGCGCGCCCGTGCCCGCCGTGACGGCGCTGGCCAGGATGCCTGGCGTGGTGGTGACGGGCAAGGTGCCCGATATCCGGCCCTACCTGGCTGGCGCAGCGCTGGCCGTGGCACCGCTGCGCATCGCCCGCGGCGTGCAGAACAAGGTGCTCGAAGCGATGGCGATGGGCAAGATCGTGCTGGCCACGCCGCAGGCGCTCGAAGGCATCGCCGCCCAGCCGGGCCTGGAACTGCTGCTGGCGCGCGACGACGCCGAATTCATCCACCATGCGGCGCGCGTGCTCCGCAATGTCCAGAATGGTACGGCCGAAGGCAGCGGCGCGGCCATCGGCGCGGCGGCGCGCCAGCTGGTCCTGCAGGAATACGACTGGGAACGCAATCTGCGCGGACTGGGCGCCATGCTGGGTCTGCCTGCCGAGGCCGATGCGCCGGTCAGCGGCGCCGCCACGCCCTTGCAGCCGGTGCGGGAGCCGTCCACATGAGCTTGCAGCTCGACCAGGTGGCCCGTTTGCCGGACGCGTCCGTCCTGCCGCAGGACGGGCGCCATGCCGCGCTGGCGGCCCTGCTGCTGTCGCTGGCCGCCGTCGTGCTGCTGTATCACCCCACCTTCTGGTCGATGGTGGAACTGTGGTCCCGCTCGCAAACGTTCGCGCACGGCTTCCTGATCGTGCCCATCAGCTGCTGGCTGGCCTGGCGCCAGCGCGCCCGCCTGGCCGCGCTGGCGCCCCAGCCGTCGCGCCAGGGCTTGCTGCTGCTGGGCGCGCTGGGCCTGGCATGGCTGCTGGCCGACGCCGCCAACGTGCCCGTGGTGGAACAGTATGCGGCCACGGGCATGTTGCCTGCCTGCGTGCTGGCCATCCTCGGCTGGCCGGCCGTGCGCCTGCTGGCGTTTCCGCTCGCCTATCTGTTTCTCGCCGTGCCGTTTGGCGAAGTGTTCCTCGACCCGCTGATCGACTTCACGGCCGCCTTTACCGTCACCGCGCTGCAATGGTCGGGCGTGCCCGTGTTTCGCGATGGCAGCAATTTTTCACTGCCCACCGGCAACTGGTCGGTGGTGGAAGCGTGCAGCGGCTTGCGCTACCTGATCGCCGCGCTGGCCCTGGGCGCCTTGTTCGCGCACGTCAACTGTCACAGTACGCGGCGGCGCCTGGCCGTCATGGCCGCCGCCCTGCTCGTGCCCATCTTCGCCAATGGCGTGCGCGCCTACCTGATCGTGATGCTGGGCCACCTGAGCGACATGCGTCTGGCCGTGGGCGTCGACCACCTGATCTATGGCTGGCTGTTCTTCGGCCTGGTGGCGCTGCTGCTGTTCTGGCTGGCAGCGCGCTGGCGCGAATTGCCGCCGCCACGCGCCGTGCCGCCCGCTCAGCCCATACGCCTGAGCGCCACCAGCGCGGCCAGCCCGCGCGCCGTCGTGCGCGCCGGCATCGCCTGCCTGCTGCTGGCGGCCGTGTGGCCGGCACTGGCCCTGGCCAGCCACCGCGACGACGGCCCGGCGGCAACTGGCTCCCCCACCGTGTTGGGCTTGGCCGATCCGACCGGCTGGCATCGCCTGCAAGACGCGGTAGCCGCGTGGCAAGCGCCATATGCGGGCGCGCCCGCGCGATTTGCCGCCACGTACGCGCGCAGGGATGGCGACGGCGCGCCGGTGGGCCTCCAATTGCACTGGTATGCGCGCCAGGCGCGCGATGCCGAACTGCTGACGCACCAGGCCTTGCCGTATGGCCCCCGCTGGATGCCGCTGGCGCAGCACGTGCAAGACGTCAACCTGGCCGGCGGCGAGCTGGCCGTGCGCGAAAGCGTGCTGGCGCAAGGGGGCGAACGCCTGCTGGTATGGCGCGTCTACCGCCAGGGCGGCTTCGTCACGGCCAGGCCCGTGCTGGTGAAACTGCTGCTGGCGCAAGCCAAGCTGCTGGGCAGGCGCCAGGATGGCGCCGACATCATCGTCTTTGCCGCCTACGACGAGCTGGCGCCGCCGCCGCGCGCGCGCCTGCAAGCCTTCCTGCGGGCGGCCTTGCCCGTCATCGAACAACGCTTGCAGGAGCTGCCGCATGGCCCTTGACTTCGATACCGGCGGCACGCGCCAGGCTGATGCAGCGGCCGGCGGCGCTCCCCTGATCGTGCACGTGATCCACCAGCTCGACGTGGGCGGGCTGGAAAACGGCCTGGTCAACCTGATCAACCATTTGCCGCCCGGGCGCTACCGGCACGCCATCGTCTGCATGAAAAACGCCACCGCGTTCCGCCAGCGCCTGACTGCCCCGGGCGTCGACGTGATCAGCCTGGACAAGCGCGAAGGCAAGGACTGGCGCCACTATCTGCACCTGTACCGCGTGCTGAAACAGCTGCAGCCGGCGCTGGTGCACACGCGCAACCTGGGCTGCCTCGAAGCGCAGCTGCTGGCCTGGCTGGCCGGCGTGCGCCTGCGCGTGCATGGCGAACACGGACGCGACATGAGCGACTTGCATGGCACCCGCCGCAAATACCGGCTGCTGCGCAAATTGATGCTGCCGCTGGTGCAGCACTTCATCGCCGTCAGCGCCGACCTGGGCCACTGGCTGGTGGACGCCATCGGCGCGGCGCCCGCGCAGGTGTCGCACATCGGCAATGGCGTCGACAGCGTGCAATTCCATCCGCGCCTGGGGCCTCCCGCCGCTGTGGGCCCGCCCGGTTTCCTGTGCAACGGCGCCTTCGTCATCGGCAGCGTGGGGCGCATGGCGGCCGTCAAGGATCACGCCTCGCTGGTGCAGGCCTTCCTGCTCCTGCTGGCCCAGCCGGGCGCCCGCGCGCGTCTGCGCCTGATCATCGTCGGCGACGGGCCGTGCCGCCAGGCGTGCCTGGAGCTGCTGCAGCAGGCCGGCGTGGCCCATCTGGCCTGGCTGCCCGGCGCGCGCGACGACGTGGCGCAACTGCTGCGCGCGATGGACCTGTTCGTGCTGCCGTCCCTGGCCGAAGGCAGCTCGAACACCATCCTCGAAGCGATGGCGACGGGGCTGCCCGTCGTCGCCACGCAGGTGGGCGGCAACGCGGAGCTGGTGCAGTCGGGCTGGAGCGGCACGTTGGTGCCGCCAGGTTCGCCCGAGATGCTGGCCGACGCCATGCTCGACTACTACAGCATGCCGGAACTGGGCCCGCGCCACGGCGCGCGCGGGCGGCGCCAGGTGCTGGCCGAGCACAGCCTGCCCGCCATGGCCGGCGCCTACCTGGCCGTGTACGACCGCCTGACGGGCGCGCGCCAGCCGTCCCACCTGTCCACTTATCCCTGAAAGGCCTTCCATGTGCGGCATCAGCGGCATCTTTGATTTGCAGGGCCAGCGCGACATCGACGTGCCGCTGCTGGCGCGCATGAACCACAGCCTGCGCCACCGGGGGCCGGACGAGGGAGGATTGCACCGCGAGCCGGGCCTCGGCCTGGCGCACCGGCGCCTGTCCGTGATCGACCTGGCCAGCGGCCAGCAGCCGCTGTTCAACGCCGACCGCAGCATCGCCATCGTCTTCAATGGCGAAATCTACAACTATCGCGCGCTGATGGCGGAATTGCGCCAGTTCGGCCACTCCTTCCGCACCAGCAGCGACACGGAAGTCATCGTGCACGCCTGGGAACAATGGGGAGAGCAATGCGTGCGGCCCCTGCGCGGCATGTTCGCCTTCGCCCTGTGGGACCGCCGGCGCCATGTGCTGTTCCTGGCGCGCGACCGCCTGGGCGTCAAACCGCTGTACTACGGCGAGGCGCAGGACGGCACCCTGCTGTTCGGCTCCGAACTCAAAGCCCTGCTCGCGCATCCGGCCATGCCGCGTGAACTCGACCCGCTGGCCCTGGAAGAGTATTTCGCCTACGGCTATGTGCCCGAGCCGCGCAGCATCTTCCAGCACGCGCGCAAGCTGCCGCCCGGGCATACCCTGTCCATCCGCGCCGGCCAGCCGCTGCCCGCGCCGCAATCCTATTGGGATATTCCGTTCACGCCGAACCCGCCCGCCAGCGAGGCGCAGGCGGCCGACGAACTGCTGGCGCGCCTGCGCGAGGCCGTGCGCATCCGCATGGTGGCCGAAGTGCCGCTCGGAGCATTCCTGTCCGGCGGCGTCGATTCGAGCGCCGTCGTGGCGCTGATGGCCGGGGCCAGCAGCACGCCCGTCAACACGTGCTCCATCTCGTTCGGCGACCCCGCGTACAACGAGGCGCGCTACGCCGACCTCGTGGCGCGCCGCTATGGCACGGCGCACCACGCGCGCCAGGTGGAGCAGGACGACTTCGAGCTGATCGACCTGCTGGCCAATCTGTACGACGAACCATTCGCCGACAGTTCCGCCATGCCCACCTACAGGGTGTGCCAGCTGGCGCGCCAGCGGGTCACGGTGGCCCTGTCGGGCGACGGCGGCGATGAAAGCCTGGCCGGCTACCGGCGCTACCGCCTGCACACGCGCGAGGAAAAAGTGCGCAAGGCGATGGAACCGCTGCTGCCGGCCGGCTTGCGCCAGTCGCTGTTCGGCACCCTGGGGCGGTTGTATCCGAAGGCCGACTGGGCGCCGCGCTTCCTGCGCGCCAAGACCACCTTCGAAGGCCTGGCGCGCGACACGACGGACGCGTATTTTCACGGCGTCAGCCTGCTGGGCGACGCCATGCGCGCGCGCCTGTTCAGCCCAGAGCTGCGGCGCAGCCTGCACGGCTACCGCGCCGTCGAAGTGCTGCGCCGCCACGCGCTGGCCAGTCCCGCGCACGATCCGCTGTCGCAGGTGCAGTACCTGGACCTGAAAACCTACCTGCCCGGCGACATCCTCACGAAAGTCGACCGGGCCAGCATGGCGCATGCGCTGGAAGTGCGTTCGCCCCTGCTCGACCATGAACTGGTGGCGTGGATGTCGGGCCTGCCGCCGCAATTCAAGCTGCGGCGCGGCGAAGGCAAGTACCTGCTGAAAAAAGCCCTGCGCCCGTTGCTGCCCGACACCCTGCTGTACCGCCAGAAGATGGGCTTTTCCGTGCCGCTGGCCGACTGGCTGCGCGGCCCGCTGCGCCAGCGCCTGCAGCAGCGGCTGCTCGGCCCGACCCTGGCGCAGTGCGGCCTGTTCGACATGGACTACGTGCGCCTGCTGCTCGAGCAGCACGCGAGCGGCCGGCGCGACTACAGCGCGCCCCTGTGGTCGCTGCTGATGTTCGAAGCCTTTTTGCGCCAGGTGCTGCCCGTCGACGGCCGCAAGGCGGCGGTACCCGCGCCGGCCATGGCGATGGAGTGAATCCATGCGCATCCTGCACATCCTCGACCACTCGCTGCCCCTGCACAGCGGCTACACGTTCCGCACCCTGGCCATCCTGCGGCAGCAGCGCGAACTGGGCTGGTTCACCATGCAGCTCACCAGTGCCAAGCAGGGGCCGTCCGATGGCGCGCAGCAGCTGGTCGACGGCTGGCATTTCTACCGCACGGCGCCCGATGCCCGCTGGTGGGCACACCTGCCCGTGCTGCGGCAGGTGGCCGTCATCGTCGGCCTGGCCGTGCGACTGCGCCGGCTGGCGCAACGGCTCAAGCCCGACATCCTGCACGCGCACTCGCCCGCGCTGAACGCCATCGCCGCCCTCAACGCGGGCCGCGCGCTGGGCATTCCCGTCGTGTACGAAGTGCGCGCCTTCTGGGAAGACGCGGCCGCCGACCATGGCAGCAGCCGGCCCGGCGGCCTGCGCTACCGGCTCACGCGGGCGCTGGAAACCTATGCGCTGCGCCGCGCCGACGCCGTCACCACGATCTGCGAGGGCCTGCGGCGCGAACTGTGCGCGCGCGGCGTGTCCGCGCATAAAATCACGGTGATCCCGAACGCCGTCGATGCCGGGGCCTTCAGCATCACCGCGCCCGACGATCTCTGGCTGGCGCACAAACTGCGCCTGCATGGCCATCTGGTCATCGGCTTCATCGGCTCGTTCTATGCCTACGAGGGGCTGGCCCTGCTGCTGCGCGCCATGCCGCGCATGCTGGCGGCGCAGCCGGCATTGCGGCTGCTGCTGGCCGGCGGCGGGCCGCAGGACGCGGCGCTGCAGGCGCTGGCGGCGCAGCTGGGCATAGACCATGCCGTGGTCTTCGCGGGCAGAGTGCCGCATGCGCAGGTGGCAAGCTATTATCAGCTGGTCGACATCTGCGTGTATCCGCGCCTGCCGATGCGTTTGACGGAGCTGGTGACGCCCTTGAAACCGCTCGAGGCGATGGCGCAGGGCCGCCTCGTGGTGGCGTCCGACGTGGGCGGCCACCGCGAACTGATCGAGCATGGCGCGACGGGCATGCTGTTTCGCGCCGGCGACGCCGAGGCGCTGGCGCAGACAATATTGAACCTGCTGCTGGCACCGGCCAGCTGGCCGCTGCTCCGGCGCCAGGCGCGCGCCTTCGTCGAGACGGAGCGCAGCTGGAGCGCCAGCGTGGGCCGCTATGCGCCCGTGTATGCGCGCGTGGCGGCGGGTACGGCCGGAGCCGTGCCATGATCTTCACGGGCCTGCGCATCGCGCTGGTCGGCCCGCAGCCGCCGCCGGCCGGCGGCATGGCCAATCAAACGGCGCAGCTGGCGCGGCTGCTGCGCGAGGACGGCGCGCAAGTGCAGCTGCTGGCCGTCAACGGCCCCGTGCTGCCGCCCTGGCTGGCGCGCATCCGCTACCTGCGCGCCGCGCTGCGCCTGCCACTGCTGCTATGGCGCCTGTGGCGCGCCGCCAATACGGTCGACCTGTTCCACATCATGGCCAATTCCGGCTGGTCATGGCACCTGCAGGCCGCCCCCGCGCTGTGGATCGCCAGCTGGAAAGGCAAACCCGCCCTGCTCAATTACCGGGGTGGCGAAGCGGCCGCCTTTTTCGCCCGTTCGCCGCGCCTTGTGGCGTTCAGCCTGCGCCGCGCCAGCGCCATCGTCGTGCCGTCGGCCTACCTGGCCGGCGTCTTCGAGCAGTACGGCCATACGGCCCACATCGTGCCGAACGTGGTGGACTTGCAGCGCTTTACGCCGGCCGCGCCGCGTGCGCCAGGCGATGCCGGCCCGTGCATCCTCGTGGCGCGCCATCTGGAACAGCTGTACGACAATGCCAGCGCCGTGCGCGCCTTCGCCATCGTGCGCGAGGCTTTTCCCGCGGCGCGCCTGGTGCTGGCCGGGGGCGGACCGCAGCGCGCGGCGCTGGCGCGCCTGGCCAGATCGCTCGGCGTGAAAGATGCCGTGCGCTTCGCCGGCCCCGTCGACAACGCGGCCATGCCGGCGCTGTACCAGGCCAGCGACATCGTCCTCAATCCCAGCCTGGCCGACAACATGCCCAATTCCGTGCTCGAGGCGCTGGCCTGCGGCGTGCCCGTCGTCAGCACCAATGTGGGCGGCATCCCCGCGCTGCTACAGGACGGCGTGACGGCCTTGCTGGTGCCGCCCGGCGATCCGGCCGCCATGGCACAGGCCATGCTGGCGCTGCTGCGCGACCGGCAGCGCGCGCGCGCGCTGGCAGAGGCGGGCCTGGCGCACGCCGCCGCCTTCGGCTGGCCCGGTATCGCACCCAGGCTGGCCGCCCATTACCGCCGCATCCGCGCCGCGCCGCGCCCCGGCGTCTACACGCGCTGCGTCGCTCGCTGGCTGTTTCCCCTGCATGAATGGCTCAAGGGCCACCACAGCGCGCGCCTGCTGCGCCGGCTGGAACGCTCGCAGTGGTGGAGCGCCCAGCAGCTGCAAGAGTGGCAGCTGGCGCGCCTGCGCGCGCTGCTGCGCCACGCGGGCGCGCACGTGCCCTACTACCGCGCCCTGTTCGCCCGCAGCGGTTTCGACCCCGAGCAGGTGCGGCAACTGGCCGATCTATCGCGCCTGCCGCTGCTGCGCAAGGCGGATATCTCCAGCGCGCGCGACAGCTTCAAGTCCGCCCGCGCCGTGGGCTTGCGCCCGTTCGCCACGGGCGGCTCCAGCGGCGAGCCGCTGCAGTTTTTCCTGGGACGGCGCAGGGTCAGCCACGACATCGCCGCCAAGTGGCGCGCCACGCGCTGGTGGGGCGTCGACATCGGCGACCGCGAAGCCGTGCTGTGGGGCTCTCCCATCGAGCTGCATGCGCAGGACCGCCTGCGCCGCCTGCGCGACGCGCTGCTGCGCACCACCCTGCTGCCCGCGTTTGCCATGTCGCCCGCGCGCCTCGACGGCTACGTGCAGCAATTGCGCCGCTGGCGCCCGCGCATGCTGTTCGGCTATCCGTCGGCCCTGTGCCGCATCGCCGGCCACGCCAGCGCGCGCGACCTGCCGCTCGACGGCCTGGGCGTGAAAGTGGCGTTCGTCACTGCCGAACGCCTGTACGACGAACAGCGCGCGCAGATCGCCGCCGCCTTCGGCTGCCCCGTCGCCAACGGCTACGGCGGGCGCGACGCGGGCTTCATCGCCCACGAATGCCCGGACGGCGGCATGCACATCACGGCCGAAGACATCATCGTGGAAATTGTTGATGGCCAGGGCCGGCCGCTGCCTCCAGGGGCCACCGGCGACATCGTTGTCACCCACCTGGCCACGCAGGACTACCCCTTCATCCGCTACGCCACGGGCGACGTGGGCGCGCTGGGCACGCAGCCGTGCACCTGCGGCCGCGGCCTGCCCCTGCTGCAGAAAATCGAAGGGCGCAGCACGGATTTCCTCACGGCCGTCGACGGCACCGTCATGCACGGCCTGGCCCTCGTCTACATCGTGCGCGAACTGCCGCAGGTGCGCAGTTTCAAGATCATCCAGGAAACCCTGCTGCGCACGCGCGTGCTGCTCGTCTGCCTGCCGCGCCTGGACGACGCCACGCGCAGCGCCATCGTCGCCGCTTTCCAGGCCAGGCTGGGCACGCAGGTCGACATCGCCATCGAGGAAGTCGACGAAATCGCGGCGGAGGCGTCGGGAAAGTACCGGTATGTGGTGAGCAAGGTGGCTTAACGCCGAAACGCCACCGAATATGGTTGCTTTGGTTGTCAATATCAGCTTATGGAGTAGAATCTGGTATGGTAACTGGAGGGTGTCATGGCAAAGTTGGAAGTCTCAAAGCCAGCAAAAGTGAAGAGCGCGCATCGAATAACAGTGCCTGACGCAAGCAAGGCCCTGGGTGATTCGCTCCGAAAGATCGGCGCAAAAGGCATCGACCTTGGCGAGGGCTACGTATTGGTCAAGATACGACGCCCCAAACAGCTAGCGCATCATGCGCGTGAAAAGGATACGGCGTATGTACCGCGACAGCTGCCGGGAGTGCCTGTGGTTTCTAGTGCAGATCTCCAGGAATTGATTCAGCGATTCCAGCGCACACATACAATGCAAGCCGGTATAAGCACGATTCCGCCAGAAAACCAGGCATTCCTCGATCAGTTTTCCCGCCAGGAAATGCAAAGATATGCGAGCCTGGAAAAGAAAGGCGAATTGGTCGATTCAAGAACACTGGCCGAGCAAATGGGCGTGACGCGGCAGGCGATCAGCAAGGCTGTGACGGAACAGCGAATGTTTTCCATGGATAGTGTCTCCGGCAAGAAGCTGTACCCTGCCTTCTTCGCCGATCCCACCTTGAACCGTCGCCAGCTCAGCAAAGTGAACAAGGAATTGGGACAGCTGGCTGGGTCCAGCAAGTGGCAATTCTTCACCACTGCGCGGATGTCGCTCAACGGCAGCAGTCCGCTCAATGCTTTACGGAAAGGAAAATTTGCCGACGTCATCGCCGCAGCGACAGCGTTCAGGGAGGCATGATGTGACCGCGACCAGGCTGAAACCACCTCCGAAGGTGCTGGCAACGAGCGCGACGCTTCCCGTCGTCGGGTTGCCGGTGCCCGGCCTGTACCGTATCTCGGGACATGCGACTGGCGAACCCTATTTTGGCTCCAGCGGAGGGAACCGGTTTGATGCACCTGGCTGCAAGAAAGGCCATCCCGAATACAACACTTGCTATCTGGGGCCGAGCTTTGATGTTGCTCTTGCCGAGTCCCTGTTGCACGATGCAGTGCCTGTGAAGGGCGCATTTCCTATCGCCAAATCCGAGATTGATCGCCGGTGGGTACATCAATTCATTGGTAGTTTGCGACTGTTTGACCTGACCGGCCATTTGCTCAAGCAGATGGGCGGACATGCTGGCCTGACCGGCACCTCAAGTTACACGCTGCCGCAACAATGGGCGCTGGCCGTGTATCGCAATCCGCTCCAGGTCGATGGCTTCCTGTATACGTCGCGTCATTTCACCAACGAAAAGGCGGTCGTGCTATTTGATCGCGCCAGGTCCTATCTCACGGCCGTTGGCGGACCTGTCCAGCTTATAGCGGCACCGGAAATGCCGGATGCCATGCGACTGTTTAATATCATTCCTGCGTGATATCGCCAATTCTCCGCTAAATCCGCTTGCTGCGTGATGTTGTCCGCCTTGCGTTGATGGTCCATTTGCTAACCGCAGCAGGTCTGAAACGGTAAATATGATCGCGTTCTCTTGAAAGGAGCACACGTGCATGTTACAGGCTCACGCTTGTGATGCCTTCTGATTTTCCTCACGCTTTAAGCCTATCGACAGCCCTACGCATCCACTACCAACCACAAGGAAAGAGTATGAGTCCACATCTGATGTGCTGGTATTTTCCGCTTCCTCAAGTAAGCTGTCCCCCAGCTTTTTCCATACTTCCGACTTTTCTGGCGTAGTAATGGCATCGACCAGGCAGATCACTTTTTTTATATCTCTGGCGTGGTTTGTGGAATAAGAACTAATGCAACCTCAATTAACTTCTTTAATTTCGTTACATTTTCCACAAATCTTCCATTTTTTGATTATTGATGAAAACACATTGCAGGCTCAGTTAGCCGTACAGACACCCATTGCCTGTGTCTCGCCTGACGTATTTGTGAGATTAAATGAAACAAGAAACATTTTATGCTTTGTCATTAACTGTTTTATTTTTTCAGTGCACACCCTGGCCTGCCAAATCTCAGTACGCGCCAGGTTTGCCAGGAACTTCGCCCTGTCGACATCTGCGCCAGGCGCCGACATGAATTCGACGGCATCTGTCGAAAATTTCAGCACATAGGAGAGCCTGGGCTTTTCTAAGGTCTGCACCAAGGAGTCATAACTCATTTTTGCTTCGAACGAAGCAGCGACTTCGTTTCCGTAGCCATTCAACTCCCCTGCAATTTTTCCGGGATCTGGAGAGCAGCCACATAGCGATACCAAAGCAAGGAAAAAACCATATATTTTAAATTTCTTCATATTATATTTTTCAGAAAGAGCATATTCCCCGGCATTTATTGGACTCCATGCCGCTTACATTGAGTATATATCCGCAACGATGGCATGTATATATCAATATTCGACTAGATAATATTAAGGTCTGGTTCAGCCTTTCAGCAAGCAAGCAATCCCGGATACATCCTCCTGCGCCACAAACCACTCCCCCTGCCACCGCTGCGTGCGCTGCGCCTGCGGCGCTTCCGGCGCGCACCAGGGCGGATATACGCGCAGCGCCCGTTTGCCGCCGTGGCCGGCGCGCGACATCACGCCGCGCTCGATCAGCACGCTGCGCGGGAAGATGAAAAAGCCGTGCCGCGCACCGTCGCCGTCGGCATCGGCCACGGCGATGATGACGGCATCGACGGGGTCGGCTTCGTCCAGCGGGGCGATGTCGGCGTCGGGATGGGGGCGCTTCCAGACGGTGACGAACTGGCCGGTTTTCGTCGGCGTGGTCTTGGCCACGCGCAAGACCAGGCGCTTGCCGTGCAGTTCGGTGCGGCAAGCGCCGTATTCCGCGCTCTCCGCTTCCGGCACGGGCGCTTGCGGCAAGCCCAGGAAGGCCCAGGGACTGGCCTTCATTGCGCGCTGAACTCGGCTGCGGCCTTGGCCGCCCACAACGCTTCGGCGTGGCTGGCGAACGGGCTGTCGTAGCCGTCGACGTTGCCGTCCTCGTCGACAAAATACAGCCACCACCCATCGGCCTGCTCACGGATGGCCGTATGGCCCGGTGCGCAATGGGTTTCGACGGCCTGGTCAGCCGTCAGGGTGGCGATGGTGATGCCACGGTGAATAATATGGTGGGGTGTCATGGAAGAATAATTCATGCGAAAAAATCAATGGCCGTAGTGTAGCCGCACCACCCTGTCCTGGCCAGTGCGTTACACTATTCCTTGATACGGAGGACAACATGGCATCACAGCAAGGCACGGTGGATTTCCTGCTCGACCAGATGACGGGCGCGGGCGGTATCAGCGCAAAAAAAATGTTTGGCGAGTACGGCCTGTATTGCGACGGCAAGATGTTCGCCATCGTCGCAGACGACCAGCTCTTCATCAAGCCGACGGACGCGGGCCGCGCCTGGATCAGCACCATGGGCACGCTGCAGGAAGCGCCGCCCTACCCGCAAGCCAAGCCGTATTTCCTCATCGATGGCGGGCTGTGGGACGAGCGCGACTGGTTGTCCCAGCTGGCGCGGCGCACGGCGGACGCCTTGCCGCAGCCGAAACCCAAGCCGCCGCCCAAGCCAAAGAAACCGGCATCAAGCAGTTAATACGCTGTTCTCGCACGCATTGCCTTGGCGGAAGCACGCCAGGTTGTGGTAGGTGATGGCGGCGATTTCGCGCAGCGCCTCGATGGTGAAGAAGCCCTGGTGGCCCGTCACCAGCACATTCGGGAAGGTCATCAGGCGCTGGAAAATGTCGTCGTCGATGATGTCGGACGAGCGGTCCTGGAAGAACAGATTGCTTTCCTGCTCGTACACGTCGATGGCCAATGAGCCCAGCTGGCGCGATTTGAGCGCTTCGATGACGGCGCCCGTGTCGATCAGGCCGCCGCGCGAGGTGTTCACCAGCATGGCGCCCTTCTTCATCAGCGGCAACGTTGCTTCGCTGATCATGTGGCGCGTGCTCTCCATCAACGGGCAATGCAGCGAGACGATGTCGGACTCGGCCAGCAGCTGCGGCAATTCCACCATCATGCCCAGTTGCGCGAACGCGGGCGCCGGATACGGGTCGTGGCCCAGCACCGTGCAGCCGAAGCCCTTGAAAATGCGCGCCGTGGCCAGGCCGATCTTGCCCGTGCCGACGATGCCCACGGTCTTGCCGTGCAAGGTGGCGCCCAGCAAGCCGTCGAGCGAGAAATTGCCTTCCCGCACGCGAGCATACGCGCGGTGCGTGTGGCGGTTCAGCGTCTGCACCAGGGCCAAGGTGTATTCGGCCACGGCTTCCGGCGAGTAGGCGGGCACGCGGGCAACGAACAGGCCCAGGCGCCGGGCCGCTTCCAGGTCGAGGTTGTTGTAGCCGGCGCAGCGCAGCAGGATGGCGCGCACGCCGTAGCCGTGCAGCGCTTCCAGCACTGGCGCGTCGAGCACGTCGTTGACGAAGACGCAGACGGCCTGCGCGCCTTGCGCCAGGATCGCGGTTTCCTGGCTCAGCAAGGCGCTGTGGTAGACCAGTTCGATGCCGGCCGCGTCGGGCTGGGACGGCAAGGCTTCATCAAAGAAACGGCGGTCGTAGGGCTGGCTGGCAAAGAAGGCGATTTTCATGGTGTGTCCTGGAACTTGCTGGATGGCAAAACATCATCATAGCGCAAGCCCCCTGCCCCGCGGCGTACGTCTGGTTCCAACGACGTCCTATTTGGGTTCGCGGGGCAAGGTCAGCACGTGGCGCAGATAGGCCGTTTCTTCCGTGTGCTGCGCGTGATAGCGCTCGCGCGCGGCCCGCGTGGCCGCCTGGTGGGCCGCGATGCTGCTTTCCGTCAGTTCGACGCCGAAGTCCGCCGGCGGCGGCACCTCGCCGCCAAACAGGCGCGCGAGGATGAAACGGCCCACATTGTCGCGGTAGTGCGACGCTTCCCAGTAATAGCGCATCTCGCGCGCGCCCGTCACCTGCGGGATCGGTTCGCTGGTG
Source organism: Janthinobacterium sp. FW305-128 (assembly GCF_020858135.1). Classification (NCBI taxonomy): domain Bacteria; kingdom Pseudomonadati; phylum Pseudomonadota; class Betaproteobacteria; order Burkholderiales; family Oxalobacteraceae; genus Janthinobacterium; species Janthinobacterium sp. FW305-128. The sequence continues at coordinate 527,201 of NZ_JACYMK010000002.1, forward strand.
ATGCTGTTGAAACCGGAAAAATCAACCAGGCGCACGTCGCAGCCCAGGCGCCGGTAGCGCCCGGCCATCTGCGCCAGGTCGCGCTGCCAGGCTTCCATGGCGTCCCACTTGCCGCGCCAGTACAGGGCGTCGAGCGTGAGCGCGTGCGTGGGATTGATGTACAGGCGCAGGCGCGTGCCGCCACGGCACAGCTTGTCGACGCTGGCATCGAAGGCTTGCAGCGCGGGTGCGGTCGGGCCCAGGCCGTCGCCGAATTCCTGCAGGCGCGGCTTGAAGGCGCGCGCCGTGCCGACCCAGACGCGGTTGCGGCTGGTGAGGCAGGACTCGTCGCGCTGGCCGTACAGGGCCAGGCTGGACAGACAGACGCCATCATAGGTACCGCTGAGGATGCGCCAGCTATCCTGGGTCATGTCCACGGTCAGGCCACGCTTGATGTTGAGCAAGGCGCGGCGCGCGAAAAACGCGGGAGCGGGATCCGTCAAGCCCGGCTCCACGCCGGCCGAGCCCAGTTCCAGCGAAAACGAGGGCGCGTCAATGCCCCATACCATGGTGTCGACCTGGCTGACCCTGGCCGCGTGCTCGGCCAGGCGGATGGCCTCGCCGATCGAGGCGCCCGAGACGGCGCTGTTGAAAACGCTCTTGCCATCGAACAAAGTACGCATGCTGTTCACCGGCAAACCCATTTCCGTGCGCGAATTGCCGATGTAGACGACGGCGGGCCGGTAGCGCGCCACGGCATACGTCTTGCCCCACACGCTGAGTTTTTCCGTCGTCGGCCGCAATCGCTGCAGCAGCGGGCTGTCCCATTGATGCAGCAAGTAGGGATCGACGTGATAGTTCACGGCGGAAACGAGGGCCAGCGCGGCCAGCGCACAGGCAAAGAAGGTGGCGAGGTAGCGGCGGGCGGTGGTATCCATGGTCAGCTTTGAAAGTAGAGAAATGGCGTACGTGGCGTCTTGCATCAGCGCCGGATCAGCGGTCCGTCCAGCACCCGCTGCGTATAGGCCGCCTCGCGCGCGTGTTCCACGCGATAGCGGTCGCGCGCGGCGCGCATGGCCGCCTGGTGGGCGTCGACGTTGGCGGGCGTCAGCTCCACGCCGAAATCGGCGGGCGCCGGCGTGCCGCCGCCGAACAGGCGCGCCAGGATCAAGCGGCCCACATTGTCCCGGTAATGCGACACTTCCCAGTAATAATGCATGTCGGGCTTGCCGCTGACGAGCGGGGTCGGTTCCGTCGTAATGCTGTTAAAGCCGGAAAAATCAACCAGGCGCACGTCGCAGCCCTGCCGGCGGTGGCGCTCGACGATCCGCACCAGGCCGCGCTGCCAGGCCTGCATGGCATCCCACTTGCCGCGCCAGTGCAGCGCGTACAAGGTCAATGCGTGCGTGGGGTTGATGTACATGCGCAGGCGCAGGCCGCCCCGGCACAGCTTGCCGACGCTGGCATCAAACGCTGGTGTCGAGGGCGGCGTCGGCCCCAGGCCATCGCTGAATTCCTGCAGCCGCACGGGAATGGCTTCCGCCGTTCCCAGCCAATGCCTTATCCCCTTGATGGTGCACGTCTCGTCGCGCTGCCCATACAAGGCCAGGTTCGAGCGGCAGACATCGCCGGCATTGCCGGTGAGGATGCGCACGCTGTCCTCCGTCATGTCCAGGGTCAGGCCGCGCTTCAGGTTGACGAGGGCGCGCCGGGCGAAAAAGCCGTGCCGGGCGCCCGTCAGGCTGTCCTCCACGCGCGCCGCTCCCATATCCAGGGAAAACGTGGGCGCGTCGATGCCCCACACCATGGTCTCGACGCGGCTGACCCTGGCCGCATGCTCGGCCAGACGGATGGCGTCGCCGATCGAGGCGCCGGACACCGCGCTGTTGAAGATGCTCTTGCCGTCAAACAGGGCGCGCACGCCTGTGGGCAAGCCCAGTTCCGTGCGCGAATTGCCGATGTAGATGATGGCCGGCCGGTAGCGCGCCACGGCATAGGTCTTGGCCCAGGCGCCGAGCTTTTCGTTCAGCTGGCGCGGGCGCTGCACCAAGGGACTGTCCCACTGGTGCAGCAGGTAGGGGTCGACCTGGTAGTTCAGGAGCGAGACGGCGCCGAGCACCAGGAAGACGCAGGCGAAGAAACCGATGACGTAGCGGCGGGCGGCGGTGTCCATGCTCAGAACTGGAAGTAAAGAAATTCGGTGACGCGGTTCATGCCGAAGATGCAGGCGACGAACAGCGCGGCCAGGCCCACGCTCCAGCGGGACGTGGGCCGCCAGCTGAACGCCCAGCGCCCCGCAGGCTGAAAGATTCTTTCAATGGCAGGCTCGTAGAGAAAGAATATTTCTTGCGTGTTCGGCGCCTTGAAAGCCAGCAGCATCGCCGCCAGCAACACAGGCAAGCCGGGACCGGCCAGTTCGATCCAGCGGATGCCGTCGAATGCGGGCTGCCAGCCCCATTGCGCCAGGCTGGACGCGTGGCTGGCCAGGCCGCGCGGCAGGCTCACGCCATTCGCGCCCACCAGCGCGCCGGCTATATCCCAGGCCGTGGCCACGTCGGGCGCGCGGAAGAAGATCCAGGCCAGCATGACGGCAAGAAAAGTCAGGACGCCGGGCCACCAGCGCAGCCAGCAGTACTCCGGCGCCGCGCCGAAGAGCCGCTGCCACGCCTGCTGCAGCACCAGATACAGCCCATGCAAGCCGCCCCAGATGACGAAGGTCCAGCCGGCGCCATGCCACAGGCCGCCCAGCAGCATGGTCAGCATCAGGTTACGGTAGCGCATGACTTCGCCGCGCCGGCTGCCGCCCAGCGGGATGTATAAATAGTCGCGCAGGAAACGCGACAAGGTCATGTGCCAGCGGCGCCAGAAGTCGGCGATGTTGGCCGCCTTGTACGGCGAGTTGAAGTTCAGCGGCAATTTCACGCCGAACAGGCGCGACAGGCCAATGGCCATGTCGGAATAGCCGGAAAAATCGAAATACAGCTGGAAGGTGTAGGCCAGCACGCCGATCCACGCCTCGATCAGGGTCGGCTGGGCGCCGGCCGCGAAGACGGGGATGGCCAGCGGCGACAGGTTGTCGGCGATCAGCACCTTTTTTGCCAGGCCGATGGTGAAGATCGACAGGCCGACGGCGAAATTGGCGGCGCGCGGATGGGCATTGGCCGGGTCGGCGAACTGCGGCATCATGTCGCGGTGGTGCAGCACGGGGCCGGCGATCAGGTGGGGAAAATAGCTGACGAACAGCACGTAATGGATGAAGCGGTATTCGCGCACCTCGCCCCGGTAGCAATCGACGAGGAAGGCGATCTGCGTGAAGGTAAAGAACGAGATGCCGATCGGCAGGATGATGTCGAGACCGTGCCACGGCAGCCTGGCGGCGTCGGCGCCTGTGGCCACGGCGACGGCATTGATGCTGTCGATGAAGAAATTCGCATATTTATAGTACGCGAGCAGGCCCAGGTTCAGTGCCAGCGCCGCCACCAGCACGCGCTTGCGCGCCGCGCCCGCGTGCGCGCCGATCAGCCGCCCCGCGCCGTAATTGACGCAGATCGACGCCAGCAGCAGCGGCAGATAGCGCACGTCCCACCAGGCATAGAAAAACAAAGACGCGAGCGCCAGCCACGTCGCGGGGGCCAGGCGGCGCCAGCTGGCGGACGTGCCGGCGGCAGGTGCCAGGCGGTCCAGCAGAAAATAGCCGGCCAGCACGATGGGCAGATAGCCGAACAGAAAGGCGAAGGAGTTAAACAGCATGTTGCCTCCTGGCAGGCAGCGACTGCGCCTGGTAGTAACAATCGACGATCTGCGCCGCCACCCGCTCCCATGTAAAACGCTCCACCAGCGCCTGCACGCGCGCGCGCTCGGGCGGCTGCGCCAGCAGTTCGAGGATGGCCTGGCGCTGCGCGGCGCCGTCGTCCCAGCGCACCTTGCGCAGCGCAAACGCGGAATCGGGCAAGTCGAGCGCGCTTTGCGCCGTCATGACGACGGGCGTGCCTGCCGCCAGCGCTTCGAGCACGCTCAAGGGAAACACTTCGCCCTGGCTGGGCAAGGCCGCCACGGCCGCCGCATGGTAGGCGCTGGCCAGCAGCGGGTCGGCGTGGTCGAGCGCGCCGAGCCAGCTGACGTGCGGCAAGTCCAGCAATTGCTGCAGATACGCCTGCTGTTCGCGCGGCGCGGCGCCGATCAGCACCAGCGGCAAGCCGGCGCCGGCCAGCGCCTGGGCCAGGCCCAGCTGGTTTTTATACGGCGAAATGCTGCCCACCATCAGCACGAACGGCCCGGCGATGCCCGTCTCGCGCAGGAACAGGTCGCCATTGGCCGTGAAGAAATGCGGGTTGATCCCGTTCGGCAAGACGTGGATGGCGTCGCCCCCCAAGCCAAAGCCTTGCACGATGGCGTCGCGCTCGGCCTGGCCCAGGGCGATCACCACGTCGGCCAGCTGCAAGGCGCGCCGCGTTTGCGCATAGCTCGTTTGCACCATCCATTCCGTCAGGCGCCCGGCCAGGCGGTCGGCCAGCCGCGCGCGCCAGGCGCTGGCGCGGTTCCAGCTGGGCGCCATCAGCGGCGACAGCACCACGGGCACGCCTTGCTCACTGGCCATTTCCATGATGCGGTAAGTGCCATTGCTCGCCGAAAACACGTGCAACACGTCGAAATCGGCCAGCCGCTCATGGTTGGCGTCCACCAGCTGCACCTCCAGGGGCCGCGCCGGCTGCTTGGGCAACCGGTTCAGCGCGGCAATGGTTTCGCGTACCTGAATCTGCAAGCCGCCGTCGCGCTGGAACAGCATCGGGTAGGACAAGATACCGACACGCATGGTCATCCTTTCGTGCATTTGACGGCCAGCCAACGGCCGGCCAGCTTGCGTTGCAATAACAGAAATTCGCCAGCGAGCTCATGCTTCAACAGGAACAGACCGGCCAGCCAGCACAGCAAGGTGACCAGCGCCGTGCCTGCCAGCGCCAGCAACGCCGGCGTATCGGCAGGCAGCCACAGCAGCGAAGCGACGGGCGCGACGGCGCTAAAGCCGCAGAGCAGCAGGCTCTTGCGCAAGGCCCGCGCCAGGATGCGCCAGTCGAGTGCGCTCAAGCGCCGCAGGCAGCAGTAATTGAGCCAGCTGCGCAGCACGTTGCTGAGCACCACGGCCCAGGCCACCGCCACCAGGCCGAACGGTGCCGCGGCCAGCAGCAGCGCCACTTTGATGGCGCCAGCCCAGGCATCGAGCCGCACCTGCGCATGCAGCTGGCCCGTCGCCACGAACAGGTAGCGGGCCATGCTGAACATGCTATACACGGCCGAGGACAGGCACATGATGCGGATCAAGGGCACACATCCGATCCATTGCGTGCCGTACAACACCTTGACCAGGGGCAAAGCCATGCAGGCGAGAAAGAGAAAAAACGGCCACGCCAGCGCCGTCATGTAGCTGATCGTACGCAAATACACGCGTTCCGCCCCGCCCTGCCCGCCTTGGCCGCCCCCTTCCCGCGCACGGGCGGCGAACAGGGGAAACACGACGGGAGAAATCGCGCTGGTGATGGCCTGGTTAAAGATATTGAGCACGCTTTGCGCCTTGCCGAACAGGGCCAGGCTTTCAATGCCGATCAGCTTGCCGATGATGAGGTCCGGCGCCGCCACGCCCGCCTCGTCGACAAGGCCGCCCCCCGTCGCATACGCGCCAAAGCGGGCGATATCGCCCATGCCGCGCCGTCCCGGCAGCCACGGCAGTTCGCGGGGCCGTACCAGCAGGCTCACCAGCAGCGAAGCGCAGGAACCGGCCAGCGCCGCCCACACCATGCTCATATAACTGTAGCCCTGCAGCGCCAGCAGCACGGCCACCAGCAGGTTGACGACGCTGTTGGCCGCATTGATGGCGTAAATGGCGCGAAAGCGCAGCTGGCGGCGCAGCATGGGCAAGGTCAAGGCGCTGAACGGAATCAACAGGAAATTGACCGACAGCAGCCGCAGCACGAGGGGCAGCCGTGGTTCGCCATAGAAATGCGCGAGCGGCGCGCTGGCCAGCAGCACCAAGGCCGCCAGCAGCCAGGCGACGAGCAGGCTGGTGGCCAGCGCGGCCCGCAGTTTCACGGCATCGAGCTGTTTTTCCTGGATCAGGTATTGCCCCACGCCAAAGTCGCGCACCACTTGCGCCAAGGCCACCAGCACGGCGCCCAGCGAATACACACCGACCTCGGCCGGCGTCAGCAGACGCGACAGCACCATGGTGGCGATGATGCCCAGCAGCAGCACCGTGTATTTTTCGGCAAACGAAAAGAAAAACGAATGGCGGGTGGCGCTCATGCGGGCCGCCCGCGCCTACACCAGGCCGGCGTAAAATGCGCGCAGCTGGCGTTCCAGGCGCGGCATCGAATAGCGCTGCACGGTTTCCTCGCGCGCCAGCCGCCCCATGCGGGCGCGCCGGGGGGCGTCCATCAGCAGCTGCGCCACGGCCGCGCAGGCGGCGTGCTCGTCTTCAAGCGGCAGCAATAGTCCGCCTGCGCTATCGTGCAGGATATCGTGCGTACCCGGCACGTCCGTCCCCACGGCCGGCACGCCGCAGGCCATGGCCTCGATGGTGGCGATGCCGAAGCCCTCGTTCTTACTCAGCAGTACATGCAGGTCGAAGGCCGGCATCAGCAGCTCGACGCGCTGCTGAAAACCGGCAAACACGACTCTGTCCTGCAAGCCCGTCTGCTGCGCCTGCAGCCGCAGCATCGCTTCCAGCGGCCCCGTGCCGACCAGCACTAAATATACGTTGGGAAATTGCGCGGCCAGCCTGGCGAACAGGTCCAGCAGCGCTTGCGGACGCTTTTGCGCAGACAATCGCGCCACGCAGCCGAGCACGAGCGCGTCTGGCGGCAGCCCCAGCTGCTTGCGCGCCAGTATTTTCCGCTCGGGCGAGACGATGAACGTGTCCGTATCGACGCCGTTGCGAATGACGGCCAGCCGCGTTTCCGGGCTCAGCATGTCGCGGTAGAGGTCAAGGAAATGCCGCATGGCCGACGGCGATACGGCATATACGCCTTTGACGGTGCGGAATGCTTCCTGCAGCCGGGGCCGCTGCCAGGCGCTGAAGGCTTCCAAAGGAAACGCATTGTGCACGCTGATCACGGCCGGCAGCCGGCATTGCCAGGCCAGCCACAGGATGGACGCGCCGTAACTGGTCCAGCAGAACGCCACGTGGACCAGGTCCGGCCGCAGCCGCCGCAGCCGCCACGCGCCCGTGACCCTGGCGCGCAGCCAATTCCAGCGCCGCCACGCCCAGTGTTCGAGAAACAGCGGCGGTTCATACACGCGCACCTGCAGATGCTGCGCACGCAAGCCTTGCACCCAGGCAGTAAAACCGGGAAAGCGCCGCAGCGCCAGCACGCTGTCGTAGCCGCTCGCGCCCAGCACTTTCGCTTCTTGCGCCATGCGCAGCTCCATGCCGCCCAGCTCGCCCGAATAACTGCTGATGACGATGCGCGGCAAGCGTTTTCTACGTCCGCGCCACGCTTCATGGAAAAATCCCCGCAGCCAGGCCCGTTCCCACTGGCGCAGGAACAGGTCGGCGTGGTCGCGCCGCAGCCAGGCCCGCACGGCGCCCAACGTATCGCGCACGTATCTGCCCAGCATCCAGCGCGGCACACCCAGCAATTCCACGCTGGGCGCCAGGGTCGCCAGCCGGCACTGGCCCCGGCCGAACAGCATGGCGCGGCGCAGTATCCAGGCGCGCTGCACTTGCGGGGCGCGGATGATGTGCGCCACCCGCGCTTGCGGACAGAACCAGGACGGATTGCCGGCCGCATGCATCTCCAGGTTGAGCCGGGTTTCGCTGCCCATGGCGTAATTGGCACCCTGCGGGCCGATGCTTTCGTCATAACGGGCGCCCGCCTCGAAGATGCGGCGGCGGATCGCCATGTTGGCGCCCCAGACGAGGCCCGGATAGATGGGGGCATCGCGCAAATCGGGGCTGGTGATGCCCCACGTCAAACCGACCGGGGTCAGGCGCAGCAGCCAGTCCGCCGGCTGCTCGCGCCAGGCGGGCACGATGGCGCCGCCGAACAGGGCATAGCCGGGGTGGGCGCGCGCGCAGGCCTGCAAGCGGCACAGCCAGTCGGGCGCGGGCATGGCGTCGTCGTCGCCAAAGACGAACAGCTCACTGCCATCGCCGCCCAGGCGCAAGGCATACTCGACGGCGCCATTCAGGGCGGGACTGCGGCCGCGCCGCGCCACGTGGACGGAACTCAGGGGCAAGCGGCCGCGGAAGGCGGCGATCACCTTGGCCGTGGCGTCCGTGCTGCCATTGTCGGCGATGATGAGGCGCCAGCCGCCCACGGGCGGTCGCAAGCCCATGTAGGCGCGCAATACCTGGGGCAAGGTGCCGGCGCCATTGTAGGTCGCCATGAGAACGGTCAACAAGGACATGCCTCCTTGGTCTTACCATGACAAAACTATGTACTACAGCAGTGTTGATCCAGTGTACTGAGCCTGTCCGCCAGCCCGTTGACAGGCATCAAGACCTTGCCAACCCGGGCACAACCAGGAGCGCCCCCTTTCATGCGCGACATACTGATTACCATCATCATCCTGGGCTCCCTGCCCTTCATCCTGAAGGCGCCGGCCATCGGCGGCCTGATGTGGGTCTGGGTCAGCGTGATGAACCCGCACACGCAGGGCTGGGGCTTTGCCACCCACATGCCGTTCGCCTTCATCATCGCCATCGCCACCCTGATCAGCCTTGCGATGACGCGCGAGCCGAAAAACCTGCCGCTCACGCCCGTCAGCGTGCTGCTGCTGCTGTTCGTCGCGTGGATGAACGTCACGGCGCCGTTTGCCCTGCTGCCCGAGTCATCGTGGGTGCAGTGGAACAAGGTCATGAAGATCATGCTGATGAGCTTTGTGATCATGATGGTGATACGCACGCGGCGCGACATCGTGCGCCTGGTCTGGGTGCTGGTGGGCTCGATCGGCTTTTATGGCGTGAAAGGCGGCATCTTCACCATCCGCAGCGGCGGCACGGAACGGGTATGGGGGCCGGAAGAAACGTTTATTGGCGATAACAACGCGTTGGCCCTGGCCCTGATCATCACCATCCCCCTCATGTATTACCTGCAGCAAAACACGGAGAAACGCTGGGTGCGCCATGGCTTGTCCGGCGCCATGCTGCTGTCGGCCCTGGCCGCGCTGGGCTCGTATTCGCGCGGCGGCTTGCTGGCCATCGCGGCCATGGGCCTGTTCATGTGGCTGAAAAGCGACCGCAAGCTGGTCCTGGGCGCGCTGCTCGGTGCGGTCACGCCGCTGCTGCTGGCCTTCATGCCCGAGCGCTGGGCCGAACGCATGGACACCATCAATACCTACCAGGACGATGTGTCCGCCATGGGCCGCCTGAATGCCTGGCGCATGGCATGGAACCTGGCGCGCGACCGCTTTCCCGGCGGCGGCTTCGACGTCTCCGACGCCGCCATCTTTGCACGCTATGCACCGAACCCCATGGACGTGCATGCGGCGCACAGCATCTATTTCCAGGCACTGGGCGAACACGGCTTCGTCGGCCTGCTCATTTATCTCGCGCTGGGCGTCGCTACCTGGCGCACGGCGGCCGTCATCATCCGCCGCACGCGGGGCCAGCCGGAATTGCGCTGGGCGCACGGCCTGGCCACCATGAGCCAGGCCAGCCTGATCGGCTTTGCCGTGGGAGGCGCCTTCCTCAGCCTGCTGTATTTCGACATGCCGTACTACCTGATGGCCGCCCTGATCGCCACGCGCATCGTCGTCGAGCGCGAATTGCGCGCGCCGGCCCCGACATCGCGCCAGGCCAGGGTCAAGACCCCGTCCGCCATCGCGGAGCAGCCATGACGGCCACCTTGTCCATCCTGATCTACCACCGCGTGCTGGCGCGGCCCGACCCGCTGTTTCCCGGCGAAGTCGATGCGGCGCTGTTCGAGCGCCAGCTGCGCCTTGTAAAACGTTTTTATGCGCCGCTGCCACTCAGCGAGGCCGTGCAACGCCTGCAAGATGGCAACTTGCCGCCGCGCGCCGCCTGCATCACCTTCGACGACGGCTATGCGGACAATGCGCAAGTCGCGCTGCCATTGCTGCTGCGCCACGGCTTGCATGCCACGTTTTTTATCGCCACGGACTACCTCGATGGCGGGCAGATGTGGAACGACACGGTGATCGAGGCCGTGCGCCAGGCGGCCGGCCCCCAGCTGGATTTGCGGGAACTCGGCCTGGACTGCCTGCCCGTCGCCAGCCTGGCGCAGCGGCAGGCGGCCATCGCCGCCTTGCTGGGCCAGCTCAAATACCTGCCGTTCGACCGGCGCCAGCAACTGGCCCTGCAGATCCGCCGCCAGGCGGGCGCCACGGCCGGGCCGCCAGCCATGCTGAGCACCGCGCAACTGCGCCAGCTGCAGGCGGCCGGCATGGGGCTGGGCGCGCACACGGCCAGCCACCCGATTCTGTCCACCTTGCCGGACCAGGCCGCGCAGCGCGACATCGCCGATGGCAAGCACCGGCTGGAAGACTTGATACAAACGCCCGTCACCGTGTTTGCGTATCCGAACGGCAAGGCCGGGCGCGATTACGGCGCGCCGCACGTGGCGATGGTGCAAAAGCTGGGTTTCCAGGCGGCCGTGGCGACGGACTGGGGCGTGGCGCGCCCCGGCGCGAATCTTGACTTGCTGCAGCTGCCCCGCTTTACGCCGTGGGATCGAGGACGCCTGGCGTTTCTGTGGCGTTTGCGGCAAAACCGCCGGCAAGCGCACCCAGCGCGCCCGGATGCTGGCTGAGCCACTGTTCCAGCATCAGCAGCAGCCACACCATGGTGCCGTGATAGGCCGGGTGTTCCGCCAGCAGCCGGCACTGCAGGTCGTCGATGAAGGCGGGCCGCACGATGCCGCGTCCGCGCAGCTGCGCCAGGTTGTCGAACGCAAACTCGCGCAGCTGCCTGTGGCTGTGCAGCCACAGGCCGAAAGGCAAGCCGAAGCCGTGCTTTTGCTTGCGCACGATGGCCGGCGGCAGGATTTCCGCCAGCGCCCGCTTGAAGAAGGGCCGCAGCCGCCTGCCGTCGAGCTTGTCCCGCGGCGCCAGGCGCGACGCAAACGCCACCATCGCATCGTGCAGGAAGGGAAACGCCGCTTCCACGCCGGCCAGCTCGCACGCCTTGCGCACCTTGAACAGGTCGTTGTCGGCCAGGGTAAAGCGCATGTCCAGGGCCAGCAGCTCATTGATCTGGCTCAATCCCTGGCCTTGCCGCTCCCAATACGCGCCATTCACGCAGCCGGGCGCCATGCCCGGGTCGATGGTGTCGATGAAGCCCGCTTCCAGCACCGTGCGGTAGCCATGGCGCAGCAGCAAGTTGTAGCCGTCGAGCCGGGCCGGCAGCGGCAGGCTCGCCTGCTCGATGTAGCGGCGCGCCTTGTCGCCCAGCCGCCAAGGCTTGCCCCTTTGCTGGCGGAACAGCAGCGGCTCGAGGATGGCCTGGCGCAGCATGACGGGCAAGCGCTCGTACTGCGACAGCAAGGCCTGGTACGCATAGCGCTCGTTACCGCCAAACAATTCATCGCCGCCGTCGCCGCCCAGCAGGCGCGTGATGCCATCGTCGCGCGCCATCTGCGCGCAATAGTAAGCGGGAATGGCCGAGGCGTTGCCGAAAGGCTGGTCGAAGATGGCCGCCATGGCGGGAATCGCGGCCAGCACGTCGCCTGGCGTCACGTAACGCTCGTGGTGGATGCTGCCCGCGTGGCTGGCGGCCAGGCGCGCATACGCCATTTCGTCATAGCCGGGCGCGTCGAAACCGATGGAATAGGTGCGCGCGGGCCGGCCCGTCACTTGCCCCATGATGGCGGCCACGGTGGAACTGTCCGTGCCGCCGCTGAGAAACGCGCCCGTGCTGGCGCTATCGTTGCCCAGGCTGCTTTCCACGGCCAGGCGCAACAGGCGCAGGAATTCCTGCTTGTTGTTGGCGAAGGTGGCCCGCCTGCGCCACGATGCCGGCTCGTGGAAGGCCAGTTGCCAGTAGCTGCCCTTGCATTGCTTGCCGCCCCGTACATGCAGGTATTCGCCGGGCAACAATCGCTGCTGGCCAAGATAGGCCGTGGCCGGGCCGGGCACCATGTGGAAGTACAAATAATGATACAGCGCTTGCGGATCGAGCGCGCCCCGCACGGACGGATGGGCCAGCAAGGCATCGAGCGAGGAAGCAAAGAACAGACCCTGCGCATTGCTTGCATAGCTGAGCGGATGCATGCCGGCGCGGTCCACGGCCAGCAGGGCCGAGCCGGAAAAGGCGTCGAGGATGGCCAGCGAGAATGGTCCGGACAGGCTGGCGCAGGCGGCCACGCCCCGGCTCAGCCACAGGGACGCGAGGCGGCACGCCACGTCATCGGCCGAACCGTCGAGCATGGGCCGGCCCCAGATCGCCACTTGCAAGCCATCCTGCTGATACACGTGGCGGCTGCCGTCGATGGCGGCCACGGCCACGCCGCCCACTTCGCTGAGGCTGGCGGCCTGCGGCGCATTGTCGAAGCGCGACAGGGGCGCGGCCATGCCGGCCAGCGCGGTGGACGCGGCGCCATCGGCATCGGCGGTGGCCGGGCCCGCTGCGCCGCCCGCCGCAGCCAGCCAGCCGCACAGGCCGCTCATACGAGCACCTCGGCCGGCAGCGGATGGCCGAGAAACGCCGTCGGGCTGGCCGTCAAGCCGTACGCGCCCGACTGGAACACCACCACCAGGTCGCCCTCCTCGGCGCGCGCCATCTCCATCTGGTCGGCCAGCAAGTCCAGCGGCGTGCACAGCGGTCCCACGACGGACACCACTTCGCGCGGCCCGCCATGCAACCGGTTGCCGATGGCGACCGGGTAATTCTTGCGGATCAGCTGGCCAAAATTGCCGGAAGCGGCCAGGTGATGGTGCAAGCCGCCGTCCGTGACGAGAAAGACCTGGCCATGCGACACCTTGCGTTCAAGCACCTTGCACACATACACGCCCGCCTCGGCCACCAAATAGCGGCCCAGCTCCAGGTTCAGGCGCACGCCCGGCGCCGCCTGGGCCAGCAGATCGAGCTGCCGCTGCAAGCCGTCCGCGACGGGCGCCAGGTCGAGCGCCTGGTCGCCGGGAAAATACGGCACGCCAAAGCCGCCGCCGATATTCAGCGTGCGCAAGGGCGACGGCGCGCTGTCGGCCAGTTGCAGGGCCAGTTGCACGCTCATGGCCTGCGCGTCGGCCAGGGCGGTGGCCGACAAGCTTTGCGACCCCGCATACAGGTGAAAGCCGTGAAAATCCAGGCCCAGCTGGCCGATGCGGCCCAGCAACGCGGGCACCAGGGCCGCATCAACGCCAAACGGCTGCGCGCCGCCGCCCATGCGCATGCCCGTGCGGCGCAAGGCGAAATCGGGATTCACGCGCACGGCCACCCTGGCCGTCACGCCCAGCCGTTCGCTGGCCAGCGCCGTCTTTTCCAGCTGGGCGCCCGATTCCAAGTTGATCAGTACGCCGGCGGCCACGGCCCGCGCCAGCTCGCCATCGCTCTTGCCCGGCCCCGCAAAACTGATGCGTTCGGCAGGCATGCGCGTATCGAGCGCCGTCGCCAGTTCGCCGCCCGAGGCCACGTCAATGCCATCGACCAGGCCCGACAGCCACTGCACCACGGCCGGCATGGGATTGGCCTTCATCGCGTAATGCACGTGCACGCCGGCGGGCAAGGCGGCGCGCAACTCGGCCGCGCGGCGCGTGATGTGCGCGCGGTCATACGCGTAGAACGGCGTGCTGCCCACCCGCTGTGCCAGCCGGCGCAAGGGCACGCCGCCGACCTGCAGCATGTCGTTTTCCACGGCGAACTGCTGGCCCAGGGCCGCGTGCAACGGTAATTCCGTATTGTTCGAGCGAATCAAGTCCTTCATGCCGCATCTCCTGATTGGACCGCATACGCCTGCGCCAGTTCCCTGGCCAGCAAGGGACGGTCGATCTTGCCGTTCGGGTTGCGCGGCAGCACGCCGTCGCGGATTTCCACCCACTGCGGCACCATATAGCTGGGCAGGCGGGCGCGGCAGGCGGCCAGCACCTTGTCGCGCAGCAATTCCACACCGGGCGCGGGCGTGACAAGCAAGGCGATGGCCTGGCCCAGCACGGCATGGGGCAAGCCCAGCGCAGCGGCCTCGCCCACCAATCCGCTCGCATACACGACTTCCTCGATCTCGGCAGGGCTGACCCGGTAGCCCGACGTCTTGATCATGTCATCGCTGCGCCCCACGAAATACAGAAAGCCCTCCGCATCGCGGCGCACGGTGTCGCCCGACCAGACGGCCAGTTCCGGCAGCACCAGGCCGCTGGCCTGCGGCGGCAGCGGCTTGAAGCGTTCGGCCGTGCGCGCCGCATCGTTCCAGTAACCGAGCGCCACCAGCGCGCCACGGTGCACGAGTTCGCCCGGCTCGTCGGCGTCGCACACGCTGCCGTCCGGCCGCAGCACCAGCACTTCCGCGTTGGGAATTGCTTGTCCGATGGAATCGGGGCGCCGCTCCAGCTGTTCCGGCACCAGATAGGTGGAGCGGAACGCTTCCGTCAAGCCATACATCAGGTAGACCTGCGTGCGCGGCAACGACTGGCGCAGCTTGTCCAAGGTGGAGCGCTGCATCACGCCGCCTGAATTGGTGATGTAGCGCAGGGGCGTGGACAAGGGCCAGCTCAGCTGCGACAGCTGCACCCACAGGGGCGGCACGGCGGCCAGGCCCGTGATGGCTTCCTGCTCGACGGCCTCGACGATATCGCGCAGCAGCAGATAATTCATCAGCACGGCGCAGGCGCCGCTGGCAAACGCGGTCGTCAGTTGGCTCAGGCCGTAATCAAAGCTGAGCGGCAGCACGCACAAAATCCGGTCTTCCGGCGTATTGCGCAGATAGCCCGACACGCTGAGCGCGCCCGCCAGCATGTTGCGGTGCGACAGCACCACGCCTTTCGGCCGCCCCGTGCTGCCCGAGGTATAAAGAATGGCGGCCATGTCCATGTCGATCGCCGCGTGCAGCCTGGGCGCGGGCGCAGCGGGCACATTGGCCGGCACTGCGCTCCACGGCAGCACGCGGACCTTGCCCAGGCTGGACTCCGCCGCCCCTTCGCCCGTCAGCAGCACCGTCTGCAAGTCCGGGCAGGCGGCCAGCGCGGGGCCCAGCTGCGCCAGGCGTTCGCGCGAGGTGACGAGGATGGCCACGTTGCAGTCGGCCAGGATGTACGCGACCTGATCCGGCTTGAGCAGCGGGTTGACGGGCACGAACACGCCGCCGGCCGCCGCCGCGCCAAACATGGCGCTGACGTTTTCCGGGCGTTTTTCCAGGTACACGGCCACGCGCGCGCCACGCTGCAAGCCCAGGGTCAGCAGGGTAGCGGCCGCTTCGCGCACGGACTGCGCCAGCGCGTCATAGCTCAATTGCTCGCCCTGCCACGACAGGGCCGGCGCGTGTGGCATGCGCTGCGCCGTTTCGAAGATCAGATCGTGTATCAGTGTCGCCATCGTTTCATCCCGGGTTGTCATGATTGCCATGCATTCCCCTATGATTGGGACAAACGGAGGCGGCAGTGTTGATTTTTATCAAGTAAGCACCTCTCCCGACCGGCGGCGGCCTATCTGGCGCAATGCTTGAGGCCGCGCAACATCGATCACTGGCCGCTGCGCTCTAATGGACAGCGTTGGCTGCATAGCCGCCCCATCGTTGATCGCCATGGCCAGCCTCGCCCATTTCCTCCATTTTTCCCGCTTGCAAGGACTTGCCGCCAGCCTGCGCCAGCTGGGCTGGCGCGACAGCGCGTGGCTGGCCGTGGCGCGGCTGCTGGAAAGCGTGCCGGGCGGGCGCTGGGCGCTGTACCGCTATCAATTCGTGGCGCAAGCAGTGGCGCCCGGCTCGCTGTGCCGCGGGCGCGGCCGGTCGATTACCGTCGCGCCTTGCCTGGCGGAAGCGGACTTGCCGCCCGGTCCCGCACGCCGCCCCGGCGTGCTGGCCGAACGCTACCGGCAAGGCGCGCAATGCCTGGTGGCGCGGGACAAGTCCGGCATGGTTGGCTGGATCTGGCTGCTGCGCCACGGCTGCCAGGAAGACGAGGTGCGCGCCCGCTATGCGCTGGCGTCGCAGCAATCGTCGTGGGACCTGGACGTGTGGGTGCATCCCGAGCAGCGCGGCGGCCTGGTCTTCGCGCGCCTGTGGGAAGAGGCCAACGCCGTGCTGCACGCGCAGGGCGTGCGCTGGTCGTGCAGCCGCATCTCGCGCTTCAACCGCGCCTCGCTGGGCGCCCATGCGCGCCTGGGCACGCACGCGCTGGGCACGGCCACTTTTCTCCGCTGCGGGCGCTGGCAATGGATGGCCGCCAGCCTGCCGCCGTATCTGCACCTGTCGCGCCGCCCCGACGACATTCCCTGCCTTGCTTTCGATACGTCGTCCCTGCCGCACTACCCTTCCCTGGAGCTGACATGCCGCATCTTGAAGCAGTAAAACGCATCCTCGACACCACCCTGGGCTTGAACGGGCGCGCGCTGGAAGCCCACACGCCGCTGCTGGGCAGCGTGCCGGAACTCGACTCGATGGCCGTGATCAGCGTGATCGCCGCGCTGGAAGACCATTTCGGCATCCTCGTCGCCGACGACGACATCCACGCGCGCCACTTCGCCACCGTCGGCACCCTGCACGATTTCGTGTTTGCCAAGCTGCGACCATGAACAGCGCCGCCATCGCCCCCCTGCCGCTGCTGCCCTTCTTCCTGCCCGCCAGCGGCGGCCAGCGCTACTGCCTGCTGCACCTGCCGTCGCCGGGCCGCAGCGCGCGCGGCGGCATCGTGTATGTCCACCCGTTCGCCGAGGAACTCAATAAAAGCCGCCACGTGGCCGCCGCGCAGGCGCGCGCCTTTGCCGCCGCCGGCTACAGCGTGCTGCAGATCGATCTGTTCGGCTGCGGCGACAGCAGCGGCGACTTTGGCGAGGCGCGCTGGGACATCTGGCACAACGACCTGCACCTGGCTTGCGCGTGGCTGGCGCAACGCGTTGACGGCCCGTTGACCGTCTGGGGCTTGCGCCTGGGCGCCCTGCTGGCCCTCGATTTCGCCAGCCGCGCGCCGCTGCCGCTGGCCCGTCTGCTGCTGTGGCAACCGGAACTCGATGGACGGCGCGTCATCGACCGCTTCCTGCGCCTGCGCCTTGCGTCGGGCATGCTGGCCGGAGGCGCACGGGAAGCGCCCGGACATGCGCGCGCCGTGCTGGCGAATGGCAAGCCTGTGGAAGTGGCGGGCTACCTGCTGGCGCCAGAACTGGCGCACGCCATCGACAGTGTCAGCGCTTCCGCCCTGCTGCCGTCAGTGCCCGTCTACTGGCTCGATTACCAGGCGCCGGAACACAGCGCCCCGCCCTTGCCGCCGCTGGCGCGCGAATGGCGCGAGCACGGCGCCGCCGTGCACGTGGCCAGCTTCGGCGACGGGCCGTTCTGGCACAGCGGCGAGCTGCTGGCGTGTCCGCAACTGCTGCACGCCACGCGGCTACTCTGCCGCGACTGGCTCGACGAGGAAAGGCAGCCGCCATGAAGCGCGACAGCAGCCAGCAGCACCTCGCAGGGCACAGCGTGCGCGAGCTGGCGCTGCGCTTTCGCAGCGCGGCTGGCGGCCCCGGTGACGACGAGGCGCACGCGCACATGGTCGGCATCCTCAGCCTGCCCGCCGCGCCCGGCCCGCGCGGCGTCTTGATCGTCACGGGCGGGCCGCAGTACCGGGTCGGCAGCCACCGCCAGTTCGTCCTGCTGGCCCGCGCCCTGGCCGCGCAAGGCTGGCCCGTGCTGCGTTTCGACCTGCGCGGCATGGGCGACAGCGAGGGCAGCGCGCGCGACTACCGCGCAGCCGGCCCCGACATCGCCGGCGCGCTGGCGCAATTCTTCGATGCCGTGCCATCGTTGCGCGAAGTGGCGCTGTGGGGCTTGTGCGACGGTGCCACGGCGGCCGCCTGCCATGCGCCGCGCGACGCGCGCGTCAAGGCCCTGGTGCTGCTCAACCCCTGGGTGCGCAGCGGCGCCAGCCTGGCGCGCGCCACCTTGCGCCACTATTATTTGCCGCGCCTGCTGCAAGGCGCGTTCTGGCGCAAGCTGGCGGGCGGCGGACTGCAGCTGGGCGCCAGCCTGGCGTCGCTGCGGCAGGTGGCGGCCGCCACGCAGACACCGGCAACGGAGGAAGACGATGCGCCAGCGCCGGCCCTGCTGCGGGCGCTGACCGAATTCCAGGGCAAGGTGT
Source organism: Janthinobacterium sp. FW305-128 (assembly GCF_020858135.1). Taxonomy (NCBI): domain Bacteria; kingdom Pseudomonadati; phylum Pseudomonadota; class Betaproteobacteria; order Burkholderiales; family Oxalobacteraceae; genus Janthinobacterium; species Janthinobacterium sp. FW305-128. Next base: position 545,405 of record NZ_JACYMK010000002.1, read on the forward strand.
TCTTGATTCTCAGCGGCGACGACCTCGGCGCGCGCGAGTGGCAAGCGCTGGTCGCTGGCGACCCGGCATGGCGCGGCCTCACCGCGCGCGTGCAATGGACGCAGGCGCAGGTCGAGGGCGCCAACCACACGTTCGCCAGCGCCGCCTGGCGCGGCGCAGTGGAACAGCTGTGCGCACGGTGGCTGCAGTCATGGTAAAGACCTCACCGAACGCGGCCCGACCGAACGCGGCCCGACCAAAACGGGTGCTGATGGTGGCCTACCATTTTCCGCCACTGGCCGGCGGCAGCGGCATCTTGCGCACCCTGGGCTTCGCGCGCCATTTGCCCGACTGCGGCTGGCAGCCGCTGGTGCTCAGCCCCAGTCCTGTCGCGTATGCGCAGCGTGGCGATGCGCAGCTGGCGCGGATCGGGGAGCACGCCACCGTGCGGCGCACCCTGGCGCTCGATGCGGCGCGCCATCTGGCCATCGCCGGACGCTATCCGCGCTGCCTGGCCCTGCCCGACCGCTGGAGTTCCTGGTGGCTGAGCGCCGTGCCGGCCGGCCTGCGCATGATCCGCGAATACCGCCCCGACGCCATCTGGTCGACGTATCCGATCGCCACGGCGCACCTGATCGCGCTGACCCTGCAAAAACTCAGCGGCCTGCCGTGGGTCGCCGACCAGCGCGATCCCATGCTCGATGACAGCGACCCGCTGGCGCCGTATCCGCCCGAGCCGCGCCTGCACCGCATGCATGCGTGGATCGAACAGCGCATCGCGGCGCGCGGCGCGGCCATCGTCTGCACCACGCCGGGCGCCATCGATGCGCACCGGCGCCGCCTGGCGCAGGTCACGCGCGAGCGTTTCCATCTGATCGAAAATGGCTACGATGAAGACGGTTACCCGGACAGCCCTGCGCACACGGGCCACCGCAGCCGCTTTTTGCTGCTGCACAGCGGCGTGATCTACCCGTCGGAGCGCGACCCGCAGCCGTTGTTCGAAGCCCTGGCCCGGCTGCGCCACGACGGCGTACTGCATGCACGCAATTTCCAGCTGGTGCTGCGCGCCACGGGCCACGATGCGTGGCTGGCGGGCCTGCTGGCGAAGTACGGCATCCAGGACCTGGTGAGCCTGGAACCGTTGCAGCCGCACGGCGCGGCGCTGCAGGAAATGCTGGCCGCCGACGGCTTGCTGCTGCTGCAGGCGGCCAACTGCAACGCGCAGATTCCCGCCAAGCTGTATGAATACCTGCGCTGCCGCCGCCCCATCCTGGCGCTGACCGACCTGGCGGGCGACAGCGCGGCCAAGCTGCGCCACTGCGGCATCGACACCATCGGCCAGCTGGCCTCAAGCGGCGACTGCGCGCGCGCGCTGCTGCGCTTCCTGGAGCTGGCCCGCCAGGGCCGCGCGCCGCTGGCCAGCCCCACGGCCATCGCCCTGCAATCGCGGCAAGCCCGCAGCAACGCCCTGGCCGATGTGCTGGACCAGGTCAGCCACAGGAGAACAGCATGAAGCACCCGATACTTGCCTGCACCCTGGCCGCCTGCTGCGGCATGGCGGCGGCCGAATGTCCGCCCTACGTCAAGCGTACGCCGGGCGGCGACTACACGAGCGCGGAAGACCGCGACGGTCTGTCCGTGATTGAGAAATTCCATTTTTCGCGTGCCGTGGAAACGCTCACGCAAGGCATGACGGGCAGCCTGGGCGCCGACATCAGCTACACCCTGGAGCACTTCCCGAACCACCACCGGGCGCTGGCGTCGATGGCCAAGCTGGGATTGCGGCTGAAAAGCGCGCAGCCGGTGGGCGCCCGCTACACGGTCAGTTGCTACTTCGAACGGGCGATCGCCTTCGCGCCGCAGGACGTGACGGCGCGCATGGTGTTTGGCAACTACCTGCTGGCCACGGGCCAGGATGCGATGGCGCTGGAACAGCTGGACGCGGCCAGCCGCCTGGCGCCCGAGCAGGCCACCATTCAGTACAACCTGGGCTTGATGTATGTGAAAAAGAAGGAATACGAGAAGGCCAGCGCGCATGCGCAAAAAGCCTATGCGCTGGGCTTCCCCTTGCCGGGGCTGAAGAACAAGCTGAAGGCGGCGGGCAAGTGGCGCGAGCCGCCGCCGGCGCCGGCCGTCGTTGAAGCGAAGGAAGCACGGAAAACCGAGGAACCGGCCGTGCCGCCGGTCGAAGAACCTAGCGGGGAATGACGGCCGGCCGCTGGGCCACGCTCCAATGCCCCGTCGGCGAGGCGGCCAGCGCGGCGGCCAGGTCGCGCCGCGATTGCGCCTTGTCGGCGGCCTCGCTGATGAACGCCAGTTCGGCCGGCTGCAGCGCGGTGACGGCGAGCAGCATCACTTCGCCATATGGCGTATCGAACGATGGCGCGATGCTGCTTGCGCCCTGGGCCAGCAGCACGCCCACCTGTTCGTCCTCGTCTTCGAGGCCTGCCGGCGCATCGCGCACGTCCAGCACCATCGAGACGCTGCCGTGGCGCTGCACCAGCAAGTCGATGGAGCCATGGTCAGCCACGTTCTGGCTGACCTGGTAGATCAGGTCGAACAGCCACGATGCCTGCACCGCATCGCCGTCGAAGGCGGACAGCGGCGCCTCGATGCACACTTCCAGCAGGTGGCCGCGCGGCACAAACACGTCGTCGTCATCCTCGAACGGATCGCTCAAGCCATCGCTGGCGATGATGATGGTATCGGCCCGGCGGATCACCCTCCAGGCCTGGCGCAGCGATGGCCAGCGGGGGCCTCCCATGAAGGCCGGGTTGACCAGCGGCGCCAGCACGTCGGTGTCTACGGTGCCCAGAGTGGCATAAAAGGCGTCGCGCGCGGCGCAGGCCGCGGCCAGCATCTGCGCGCCCGCTTCCTTGCCGACGACGGCGTCGTCCGGTTGCGGTACTTGTGGAATATCGTTGTCAGGCATATCAATACTCATTGAATTAGTCGGCAGGCGGGAAGTCATGGTAAGAACGGGGCAGATAGCCCCAGATGCGCGCCACCCGGTCCCGCACCTCGAAATCGAAGCCGATGCGTTGGAGCTCCGGCACGATCCACACGCCATGGTCGATGATTTTCTTCGGCAGCAGCATGGCCACGTGTTCTTCCGAGTACAGGCTGATGTCGAACCATTCCACGCCCAGGAACGGGAACGGCGGGTGGTAATCCCACTCCGTGTCCCAGCGCGACACGTAGCCGGACACGGAACCGTAGCGGTACGACGGCACCCAGTCGGTCCGCCCGCGCATGAAGGCCAGCAGTTCGTTCCACTTGCAGTCGTTGGCGGCGCCGGCCAGGTTGCGCCGCGCGATGTGGCGGCGCAGCTTGCGCTTGATGTCGTCGCCGCCGGCGTCAGCCAGCGGCAGGCTGGCGTGCGCCGCCAGGGCCATCAGCGGGCCACCGGTTTCACTTTGGACGCGGCCAGCACGGCGCGCTGGCGGGCCGTGTCGATATCGTCGGCCGTGGCCAGCGCCACGCCCATGCGGCGGCGGGCGAACGATTCCGGCTTGCCGAACAGGCGCAAATCGACGCCCGGCACCTTCAAGGCGTCGGCCACGCCTTCGAAGGCGATGCCTTTCGCTTCCAGCTGGCCGTAGATGACGGCCGAGGCACCGGGCGAGCGCAGCGCCACGTTGACGGGCAAGCCGAGGATGGCTTTCGCGTGCAGCTCGAATTCGCTCTGCACCTGGCTGGCCATAGTGACCATGCCCGTGTCGTGCGGACGGGGGCTCACTTCCGAGAACCACACCATGTCGTCCTTGACGAACAGCTCCACGCCGAACAGGCCCAGGCCGCCCAGGTTGTCCGTCACCTTGCGGGCGATCTCGCGCGAACGCTCGAGGGCCAGCGGCGCCATGCGGGCCGGCTGCCACGATTCGACGTAGTCGCCGTGCACCTGCAAGTGGCCGATCGGCTCGCAGAACTGCGTTTCGATCTGTCCCGAAGCGCCGACGGCGCGCACCGTCAGCAGGGTGATTTCGTAGTCGAAGTCGATGAAACCTTCGACGATGACGCGGCCCGTATCGACCCGGCTGCCGCTGGCCGCATACGCCCATGCGGCGTCCACGTCAGCGGCGCCATCGAGTTTGGACTGGCCCTTGCCCGACGACGACATCACGGGTTTCACCACGCACGGGAAGCCGATCTCCTGGCAAGCGGCCTGCAACTCCTGCAGGCTGCTGGCGAAGCGGTATGGCGACGTGGCCACGCCCAGGGTTTCGGCCGCCAGGGTGCGGATGCCCTCGCGGTTCATCGTCAGCACGGCCGCGCGCGCGTTCGGGATGCACGTGATCTGCCCGGCCGCTTCCAGCGCCGCCAGGGTGTCGGTGGCGATGGCTTCGATTTCCGGCACGATCAAATCCGGCTTTTCCAGGGCTATCAGGGCGGCCAGCGCCACGCCGTCGCTCATGTCGATCACGTGCGAGCGGTGCGCCACGGGATGGCCCGGCGCGTTCGGATAGCGGTCGACGGCGATCACTTCCACGCCCAGGCGCTGCAGCGCAATGATCACTTCCTTGCCCAGTTCGCCGGAACCCAGCAACATGACTTTGATGGCGGTGGAAGACAGCGGTGTGCCGAAAGTGCGGGGAGCGATGGTGCTGCTGGTGCTGATAGTCATGGGCAGGGTCAATCTGGCAATGGAAAGATGGCCGGAACTATAGCAAATGCCGGCCATCTTGGACAGGGTGCGCCGCTGGCGTGCGCCCCCTGCCCCGCGTGACAGGCTAGCCCGCGTACGCCCGCTTGATCTGCTCGATGTCGATCTTTTTCATGCCCATCATGGCCTTCATCACGCGCCCGGCCTTGACGGGATCGGGGTCCGTCAGCAGGCGGATCATGAGCGTGGGCACGATTTGCCACGATACCCCGAACTGGTCCTTGAGCCAGCTGCATTGTTGCGCTTCCGGCGGCCCGCCCCGGGACAGCAGGTTCCAGTAGTGGTCGACCTCGTCCTGGGTTTCGCAATTGACCTGGAACGAGATCGCTTCGGAAAACTGGAATTGCGGCCCGCCGTTCAAGCCCGTAAACGTCTGACCATCGAGTTCAAAGGCCACCGTCAGCACGCTGCCCGGCTCCTGGCCGTGGATTTCCTTGCCTTCCTCGCCATAACGCAGGATCTGGCCGATCTTCGAATTGGGAAATATTTCCGTATAAAACCGGGCCGCCGCCTCGGCGTTGCCGTTGAACCATAAACATGGGGTAATCTTTTGTACGCTGTGCATGATGTCTCCCTAGTCCGAAACAGGAACGCCTTCCCTGTGCGGGAAGGACCGCCACCAATATAGTCATTATTGGGCCGCCGGGGCGCGCAATTTGCCTCCCCCTTGCGCGACGTCGTCGCGCGCCAGCATGCCGGCGCTGGCCAGCAGCCGCAGCCGGGCCGATCGCCATTCCGCCTGGCAACGGATGCGCTCCTGCTGCGCCTCGAGCAGCGCCGACTGCGTGTTCAGCATTTCCAGGATATCGGCCGCGCCCAGGCCGAACTTGCGCCGCACGCTGGCCAGCGCGTCCTGCGCCGCATCCAGCCACGCTTGCGACGCGGCCAGGTTGGCCAGCGCCGTACTCGCTTCCGCATGGGTTTTCACCAGTTCCATCAGGGTCTGCTGCTGCACTTCTTCAGCCTCGGCCTCCCTTTGCCCCGCCTGCGCCTGCGCGCCGCGCACCTTGTAGTGGCGCGCAAAGCCGTCGAACAGGGGGATGTTGAGCGAGATGCCCACCAGCGTTTCGCGCGTGGAAGCCGGCGACAAGCCCTGGTTGGGCCGGCCGTTCTGGTAGAGATTGGCCGTCAGGTCGATGCTGGGGCGGCCCTCCGAGCGGGCAATCTCCACCCGTTCGCGCGCCGCCGCCAGCTGTGCCTGCGCCGCCAGGATGGCCGGATGGCGCGCCTGGGCCAGCGCCAGCCAGGCGTGCAGCTCATCTTGCAAACCCCCGTGCAGGCCCGCCGCCGCGCCGTCCGCGTCGTCGTCCAGGGTCACGCCCGCATCGGCCGGCAAGCCCAGGGTGTAAATGAGCACCGCGCGCGCCTTGTGGAACTCGCCGTCGGCGCGGCTGGCGCCCAGGGCCGCCTTGGCCAGGGCGCTGGCCGCCTGCAGGGTGTCGCTGTGCGAGCCGAGACCCCGCTGCGCGCGGCGCTGCGTGGCCTGCACCGTTTCATTGGCCAGCGTCTGGTATTCCTGCCGCATGCGCACGCTGGCGCGCGCCGTCTGCGCCTCGAAATACGCGCTGACCGTCGCCGCCAGGGTCTTTTGCAGCACGGCGTCGCGGTTGGCCAGGGCCGCGTCCAGCATGGCTTGCGCGGAACGCTGGCCCGCCGCGCGCCCGCCGAAGTCGAACAGCCGCCAGGAAAAGCTCAGCGAGCCCGTATTGCTGGCCAGGCTGCCGGAAGGCGTGCCGGCGCCCGGATAGGCCGTGCGGTCGTGCACCCGGCTCAAGCCCCCATTCAGGGTGGGCAGGTAGGCGGCCCTGGCCTCGCCCACGCCGGCCGCCTGCAGCCGGATGCCGGCCCAGGCGCCGTGCACCTGCGCGTTGCGGCACAGGGCCAGGTCGACGGCCGCCGGCAGGGTCAACGGCACATCGCCCTCGTACGTGGACGGGCATGGCGCGGCGTCCAGCATCTGCGCCCGGACTGGCGCGGCGGCCAGGAACAAACCGGCGGCGAAGAAAATGGCGGCGTGCCTAGCGTTCATGCAGCGCCTCCTTCTGGTGCCGCACCAGCGGCGAGAGCACGTATTCGACCACCCTGCGCGTGCCCGTACGGATTTCCGCCCGCACGGCCATGCCGGCCGACAGCGGCACCAATCTGCCGTCGATGACGATGGACGGCTGGCGCAAGGTGATCCTGACGGCGTAGACGGGCCCCTTTTTTTCATCCTCGATGGCGTCGCGCGAGACGCTGCTGACGACGGCGGGCACGGTGCCATACTTGGTGTAGTCGAAAGCGTCGATCTTGACGGCCACCGCCTGCCCTGCCTGCACGAAACCGACGTCGCGGTTTTCCAGCATGGCGTCGATTTCCAGCTTGCCCTGGCGCGGCACGATCTGCATCAGCGCCTGCGCGGCCGGCACCACGCCGCCCACCGTATGCACCTTCAGTTGCTGCACCGTGCCGTCGACGGGGGCCGTCAGGCGCAGCAGACTGCCGCGGGCGCCCGCGCGGCGCGCATCCTGGCCGCTGGCGGCCGCCACTCGCGCCCCTTCCGCCAGCGCGTCGTACGCATCTTTCCGCGTTTGCGCCACCAGGGCCGCCCGTTCGCTGCGGGCCGACGCCAGCTGGCCGGCCAGGTCGATGCGCGCCTGCTCCTTCTCCAGCCACGCGTGTTCGGCCACGTCGCGCGTGGCCAGCAGCGCCCGGTAATCGCCGGCCCGCTGGGCCGCCAATGGCAGCGCCTGGGCGTAGCGGGCGATTTCGCCGTCGAGGTGCGCCAGCCGGGCGCGAAAGCTCGCGTACTGCCCGTCCACGTGCGCCTGCGCGGCGGCGCGCTCGAGGGCCGGGATCGCGTCCGGCGCCGCCAGCTTCGGCATCGTCAGGGTGTCGACGGCGGCGATCAGCGCACGCGCGCGGGCCACCTGCAGCGCGGCCGCCACGGCGTCGCCGGCCGCCTTGTCGCGCTCGGCGTCCGGTCCCCGGCTGTCGAGTTCCACCAGCAGCTGGCCCGCCTGCACGGCCTGCCCCTCGCGCACGTGCAGGGCGCGCACGGCCGCCACGTCGACGGAGGCGATGGTCTTGGTGTTACCGGATGGAATGATCTTGCCCGCCGCATGGACGATGATGTCGACCTTGCCAAAAACGGCCCACAGCACCACGCAGCCGACGAGCAGCATCAGCACCCTGGCAGTCAGGCGCAACGACGGCGACACGGGCCGCTCCTGCAGCGCCAGCGCGGCCGGCAGGAAGGCCGCCTCGTCTTCGCTGAGCACGGGGCCGCTCAATGCGGCGCGGTTGCGCCAGCTGTGCCGCAGTACCTGGCCATAGCGTTGCAACAATTCGCCATATGCGGCGAGACGGTGGCCGGCGCTCATGTTGCGTCCCCTGTTGCGCTTCCGTGCGTACCCTGCTGCAGGCTGTACAAATGGGCATAGATGCCGCCCGGCCGCTTCAGCAACGCGTCGTGGCTGCCCAGTTCCGCCACCTGCCCCCGCTCCATGACGACGATGCGGTTCGCTTCGCGCACGGCCGACAGGCGGTGGGCGATGATGAGTACCGTGCGTCCCGCGCAAATGCCGCGCATATTGTCCTGGATGATCTTTTCCGACTCGTAGTCGAGCGCGCTCGTCGCTTCGTCAAAAATCAGGATGCGCGGGTCGCCGATCAGGGCACGGGCGATGGCGATGCGCTGGCGCTGGCCCCCCGACAAGCCCGTGCCGTGCTCGCCCACCATGGTGTCATAGCCTTCCGGCAGCTCGCAGATAAAATCGTGGGCGCCCGCCAGTTTCGCCACGGCAATGACCGCATCGATGGGCAGCGCCGGGTCGCTCAGGGCGATATTGTCGCGCACGGAGCGGTTGAACAGGATGTTTTCCTGCAGCACCACGCCGATCTGGCGCCGCAGTGACGCCGTGTCGATGACGGCGATGTCCTGCCCGTCGATCAGCACCTTGCCCCGTTCGGGGATGTACAGGCGCTGCGCCAGCCGCGTCAGAGTGCTCTTGCCTGAGCCGGAACGCCCGACAATGCCGATCACCTCGCCGGGCGCGATGGCGATCGACACCTCGCGCAGCACCTCCGCCGCGTCGGGTCGGTAGCGGAAACCCACCTGCTGGAAGTCGATGGCGCCGGCGATGCGCGGCAGGCGCGCCTTCTGGTTGCCCGCGTCTTGGCTACCCGCTTCCGTGCGGGCGTTGAGGATGTCGCCCAGGCGGCTCATGGAGATGCCCACTTGCTGGAAATCGTTCCACAGCTGCGCCAGGCGCAGGATGGGCGAGGCCACCTGCCCCGCCAGCATGTTGAAGGCCACCAGCTCGCCCACCGTCATCCTGCCGTCGATGACGAGCGTGGCGCCCCACCACATGATGGCCGCCGTCACCAGTTTACTCACCAGAGTGACGCCGCCGCTGGCCAGCATGCCGATGTTGCTTGCCGACAGGCCCGCCGACACATAACCGGCCAGCTGCTTTTCCCACTGCTGCTGCCAGCGCGGTTCCACGGCCATGGCCTTGACCGTGTCGACGCCGCTGATGGTTTCAACCAGAAAAGACTGGTTTTCCGCGCTGCGGTTGAATTTGTCGTTCAAGCGCCCCCGCAGCACGGGCGTGAGCAGCATCGACAGGACCGCGTAGACAGGGATCGACGCGAGCACGACCACGCTGAGCGCCGCGCTGTACCACAGCATGGCGGCGATGAAGATGAAGGAAAACAGCACGTCGAGCACCAGGGTCATCGCGTTGCCGGTAAGAAATGAGCGGATGTTTTCCAGTTCATGGATGCGGGCCACGGAATCGCCCACGCGGCGCGCCTGGAAATACGCGATCGGCAGGGCCAGCAGGTGGCGGAACAGGCGCGCGCCCAGTTCCACGTCGATCTTGCTGCTGGTGCGCGCGAAAACATACGTGCGGATGATGCCCAGCGCCGCCTCGAAGACGATGGCGCAGACCAGGCCGATGGCCACCACGTTCAGGGTCTGCATGGCGTGGTTGACCAGCACCTTGTCCATCACCACCTGGAAAAACAGGGGCGTGGCCAGGCCGATCAGCTGCAGCACGAAGGAAATGAGCAGCACTTCGCCCAGCAGCCTGCGGTATTTGACGATGGCGGGGATGAACCAGCTGAAGTCGAAGCGGGCCGTCTCGCCCGCATAGCTGGCCTTGCTGGTAAAAAAGATCAGTTCGCCCGACCAGGCGGCGAGGAATGCGTCGCGGCCGAGGATCTGCGGCGGCTGACCCGGATGCTGGATCAGCACCTTGCTCACGGCGCCGTCGCTGCTGTCGACCTTGCCGAGAATAAAGAAACGCCCGTCGTGACCGATGGCGATGGCGGGCAGCGGCGCTTGCGCCAGCCGTTCGGGCGCCTGGCGCACCAGCTTGGCCGTCAAGCCCAGCCCTTTCGCGGCCAGCAGGACGGTTTGGCGCGTGAACACGGCCTGGCCGAAAGCGTGCTTGAGCTGGGCGCCGTCGGCGGCGATGCCGTGCAGGCTGGCCATCAGCAGCAGCGACAGCAGGCCCGTGTCGGGCGCGGGTTCTGTGGACGAAGTGGCGTGGCGATAGGGAAGTACGGTCATCGGATCATGTCGGAAATCAATGGCGCAGCCGGGCCGGCACGTGCAAGGCCGGCCCGGCTGCGCGGAGGTGGAACTACGTGCTCAAGCGATCAACGTAAGCGATCATTGCGCTGCCGCCAGCTGGATCTGCGTTGACGGGTTGCCGTGGCCGGACCAGGGCGCCGATGCGGCCGCGGGCACGGCAAAGCCGGCCATCGCTTGCACCAGCTGCGCCGGATCGGCTTGCCAGGCAGCGGAACCGCCCTGGCAAGCCGCGCCAAATTGCTGCGCGGCACGCCAGTTCTGCGCCAGCGCCGGCGCCAGGATGGCGGCCGTGCCGGCAGGCAAGGTCAGCTGGCCGACCGGCGGCGGCGTCAGGCCAGCCATCGCTTGCACGAGGTTTTGCACATTGCTACCCAACAAGACGCGGCCATCGGCCATGCGGAATTCCTCGATGCGCACGGCCGTATCGGCAAACCAGTTATTCACGGTGATCTTGTCCGTGGTGCCGATGGTGCTCACTTCCAGGTTGGCGCCCTCCCGGCGGAACCACAGCTGCTCGGCGCTGACGCCGGCCAGGAAGGACACGACGTCATGGCTGCCCGCCTCCTCCGTCTCAGCGATGATGTCGGCGCCGTCGCCGCGGGCGAAGATATAGGTGTCGTCGCCCGCGAGGCCGGCCAGAGTGTCACCGCCCTTTCCGCCTTGGAAGATATCATTGCCGAAGCCGCCAAAGAGAATGTTCTTGAGCTCATTGCCGATCAGCACATCGTCGAACTTGCTGCCGAACAGCATGCCGAAATTGGACAGCACGTCTACGCCGGGACGCGCGGTCAAGGGGCCACCAACGGGCGCGAAGACGGCCGTCACGCCTGTGCTGGCGCCGCTGTAAGTGAGCGAGTTGCCGGCACCGGCGCCATCGAGCACATTGCCGCCGGGGGTATCGACATAAAAGACGTTGTTGTTATAGGCGCTGCCAGTCACCTTCAGGCCGGCAGAGGCGAGGCGCACGTATTCGACATTGTCGGCCACCGTGTAATCGACGCTGGTGTAGACGGTATCGTTGCCGCCGTTGCCCCGCTCGACGATGAAGTCGCCACTGTGGTTGACGTAATACGTGTCGTCGCCGCCCAAGCCTTCGAGCAGGTCGGCGCCGGCCGTGCCGTTGATGACATCGGCGTTCGCCGTGCCGACAAAGTGCTGCCCCGTGGGCTGCGTGGGACCGTTGAAGTGCCAGGCCTGGGCCAGCACGGGCGCCAGGGCAGCGGCCGTGGCGGCCGGCAGGGTCAGCTGGCCCAGCGGCGGCGGCGCCAGGTTCGCCATCGCCTGCACCAGCAGCTGCACGTCGGCGCCGCGCATGACGTGGCCGGCGGCCGTGCGGAATTCCTCGATGTTCGGCGCAGCCGCGTTCCAGCTGCGGATGGTGATCTTGTCCGTCGTGCCGATGGTGCTCACTTCCAGATCCGCGCCCACCTGGCGGAACCACAGCTGGTCGATGTTCACGCCGGCCAAAAAGGCGATGCTGTCGTAATTGGCGTCGGCCGAGGGCTCGGCGATGACGTCGGCGCCGTCGCCGCGCGCAAAGACATAGGTATCGTCGCCCAGGCCGCCGGTCAGCACGTCGTCCCCCTTGCCGCCTTGCAAGGTATCGTTGCCGAGGCCGCCGGACAGGGTGTTGGCCAGTTCGTTGCCTGACAGCACGTCGTCATGGGCGCTGCCTGTCACGTTGGAAATATTGACGAGCACATCGCTGCCCGGGCGCGCCGTGGCGTCACCGTTGACGGCGATCATGGCGGCCGTCACGCCAGCCCTGGACGCGGCATAGGTGGCCGAAGTGTTCGCGCCGACGCCGCGCAGCACATTGCCGCCGGCGGCATCGACGTGGAAGACGTTCGCGTTGCCGTTGCCCGTCACCGTCAGACCGGCGGCGCTGACATGCACCTCTTCGACGTTGGCGGCCAGGGTGTGATTGACGGTGGTGTAGACTGTGTCGCGTCCGCCGCCCGCCTGTTCGACGACAGCGTCGCCGCCATGGTTGACGTAATAGATATCGTCGCCGCCCAGGCCGGCCATCACGTCGGCGCCCGCCGTGCCCTTGATGATGTCCGGGTTCGCCGTGCCGGTGAAAGTGCCGTTGGTCGGCTGGTTCGGCCCTTCCGTACGCCAGTTCTGCGCCAGCGCTGGTGCCAGCGCGGCGGCGATGCCGGCCGGCAAGGTCAGCTGGCCCGCCGGCGGCGGCACCAGGACGGCCATCGCCCGCACCAGGTTTTCCACGTCGCTTCCCAGCAGCACGCGGCCGTTGGCTGTGCGGAATTCATCGATGCGAGGAGGCGAGCCGGCGTTATACCAGCCATTGATGGTGATCCTGTCGGCCGTGCCGATAGTGCTCACTTCAAGGTTCGCGCCCACCTGGCGGAACCACAACTGGTCGGCGCTGACGCCTGCCAGGAAGGAGACGACGTTGCGGCTGCCCGCCTCCACCATCTCGGTGATGTTATCGGCGCCGTCGCCGCGGGCGAAAATGTAGGTATCGTCACCCATCGCGCCGAACAGGCCATCGTCGCCTTTGCCGCCCTGCAAAATGTCATTTCCATAACCGCCGGCAAGGAAATTCCTGAGTTCGTTGCCGGTCAGCACATCATTGAACTTGCTGCCGACGATGCTGGCCACATTCCTCACTACGTCAGCGCCAGGACGCGCCACTAGTGGGCCGTCCGCAGGCGCAAAGACAGCCGTCACTCCCGCGCTTGCGCCGCCGTAGTTGACCACGTTGCCCGTGCTGCCGCCATCAATCACGTGCCCGCCAGGGACATCGACGTAAAAGATGTTGTTGGTCGTGGCGCTGCCCGTCACCGTCAGACCTGCGGCGGTCAGGTGGACGTTCTCGACGTTCTCGGCCACCGTGTAGTTGACGCTGGTGTACACGGTATCGGTGCCGCCGTTGGCCAGCTCGACGACTACGTCGCCGCTATGGTTGACGTAATACGTGTCGTCGCCCGCCAGTCCTTCGAGCATGTCCGCGCCCGTGGTGCCGGTGAGTACATCGGCGTTTGCCGTGCCCACGAAACGCTGCGGGGCCGCCAGGCTGTTCAGATAGGCGTCAATGGCGGACACGCCGGCCGCTTCGGAAGATTGCGCGAAGGCGGCGGATTCAAATTTCTTAGTCATATTGCAGTTTCCTGTCGTTAAACTTAAAAAAAATCACGCGTGGATATGCCAGCGCAAGCCGGCATGGAAGACAAAGTCGTGCCGCGTCGAAAGGCAGCTTCGGCATGCACTCTGCAGTGACAGATCAGGCGGGGAAACACTGCCATTTGTCACGCAAATGTCATGAAAGCGGGATGTGGGGAGGGAGTGGCCGTACGGCGTGGGGATGGGACGTCGGAGGCTGGAGCGATGCTAAGTAACTAACCCCCAAGAAATTATTGTGATTTCTGACTTTCAAAACTTCACAAGAATTTCCTGAGGATTACTTAGCGGGCGCCCTGAGAGCTTGCAGGGTGCGCAAGCGTCCATACTGGCCGCAAACGCCGCGAGCGCATCGTCCAGCACCAGACCCGGCCGGCTGGCGGCAAAACCGGTCCAGGCTGGCGCGTGGCGCGCCGCCTCATCCCGGCCGTGCTGACCATCGAGCCAGGCGATGACAGCCATGGCTTGTTCCTGATCAAAGTACAACTGCGGCTGGCGCAGGTAATGTTCGAGATAGCGGTGCAGGTAGTCGCGGCTGGCGGGGGTGTCGAAAACGGCCAGCGCCAGGCAATACGCGCTGCCCGCGTAGCAGACCTCGCTGACCAGCAGCAGGCCGCCCAGCTGGTCCGTGAAGGTGCCCTGCCCGGTTAATGCGGCCAGGTAGGCACCTGTCGTGCGGCTGCGCCAGTCGAATTGCCCCAGCAGGCGGGCGATGAGGGCATCGTCGACCTGCGCCAGCCGGGCCACGCATGCGCTTGCCTGGGGCTGGTGCAGACCCATGTACAAGGGCCGCACCCAGTCGTCGCGCAGGGCCGCCGTCAGCGCTTCCTGCGGCGGCAGCGGCGCGATGCTGCGCAGCAGGTTTCGGCAGGCGTCTAGGCGTCGAGGCCGTAAAACACCGCGACAAGGATGGCGATATTGTTGCAGGCGCGGGAAAAGGTCGTTGTCGCGTAGGCCACGGCCACAGTGGGCGCGCGGTAGCGCAGGTAGACAAAGCTGAACATGGCGCCTGAACCGAGCGCGACAATCGCGTGCAGCAAGCCGCCGCTGATGAAATGCACGATGGCCCACAGGATGGCGCCGATAAAAATGCTCAGCTGCCGGGTGGCGCCCAGGCGCTTGAGGATTTCCAGCGGCAGCAACTGGCCGAGAAACGTTTCCAGGATGGGAGAATAGATGACGACCCAGAACACCAGCAGCGGCAGCGACATTTCGCGCTTGAACTTGGACAGGCCCGTGTGCGCGCCCCAGTATTCGGGCGGCAGCAGCCATTTCGTGAGGAACAGGATGGCAAAGCACAGCATGCAGGTGAGCAAGCCCCAGCCGAGACCGGCAAGGGCCAGCTGCAGCACGGGCGGCGCCGGCTTGTCGTCGTCCGGGCTGGATAGATCATGGCTGCTGCGCACTTGCATGAGTAGTCCTGGCGGTGATCCAGCGCTCATTGTAGCGCGGAATACGACTATTGGCGCATGGCTGCCGGCGCGCCGTGCCGCCGTGCCATCGGCGTCAGGCCGCCAGGCGCAAAGGGCCGTTCGCCGGCGGGGCCAGTTTAAAAATGCCCACTTCCTGTTCCAGCTGCGCCGCCTGCTGCTGCAATTCGTGCGCGGCGGCGGCCGCCTGCTCGACCAAGGCCGCATTTTGCTGGGTTACGCGGTCCATGTCGACGATGGCGCGGTTGACTTGCTCGATGCCGGCGCCCTGCTCCTGCGTGGCATGGCTGATCTCGGCCATGATGCCCGTCACCCGGCCGATGCCGGCCACCACCTCATGCATGGTGGCACCCGCCTGCTCGACGAGCACCGTGCCCGTGCCCACCTTGCTGACGGAATCGTCGATCAGGGCCTTGATTTCGCGCGCCGCGGCGCTCGAGCGCTGCGCCAGGTTGCGCACTTCCGTTGCCACCACGGCAAAGCCGCGCCCCTGCTCGCCCGCGCGCGCCGCTTCCACGGCCGCGTTCAGGGCCAGGATATTCGTCTGGAAGGCGATGCTGTCGATCACGCCGATGATGTCGACGATCTTGTTCGACGAGGCATTGATGAGACCCATTGTGTGCACCACTTCGGCCACGGCCTTGCCGCCCTGCTCCGACACCTTCGACGCTTCGCGCGCCAGGTGGTTCGCCTGCTGGGCGTTGTCCGCATTCTGGCGCACGGCGGATATCAGTTCTTCCATCGATGACGCCACTTCCTCGAGCGAACCGGCCTGCTGCTCCGTGCGCTGCGACAGGTCGCGGTTGCCGGTAGCGATCTCGGTCGAGGCTGTGGCGATGCTTTCCGTACCGTGGCGCACCTTGCCGACGATGGCGGCCAGATTGTCGCGCATGGTCTTGATGGCGAACAGCAGGCTGCTGTCGTCGCCGTGGCGCGTATGCACGTCGATGGCCAGTTCCCCGAGCGCGATGCGTCCGGCAATCGAGGCCGCATACGCCGGTTCGCCGCCCAGCTGGCGCAGCAATCCCCGCGTGATGACGGTGGCGACCGCAATACAAATGAGCACGCTGAGCGCGGCCAGCACGCCGATCCAGCGCAGCGACTGGCCGTAGATGGCGCGCGCGGCCACGCTGGCCTGCTCCGATTCGCGCTGCACGTTTTTCAGGACGGCATCGATGTCGGACACGATCTGGCGCCGCAGGGGGCTGCATTCCTCGACGAGGAAGGTGCCGTACTGCTCCATCTGCCCCGTGGCGCGGAACTGGCGCGGACGCTGCAATTCCTGCGCCATGGCTTTCAGGCCCGTGCTGACTTTCTCGAATTGCGCATCGCCGGCGAACCGCGGCGCCAGCTTCGCCAGCGCGTCCAGGTACAGCGCTTTCTGGGTGTCGAGGATGGCCAGCTCTTTTTCGGCGGCGGCCTGGTCATGGAAGATATACGCGTTGCGGGCCGCCAGGCCCGTCTGGTCGAGCGCTTCGCGCGCCACGTACAGCGGTTCGAGTTTTTCCAGCTGCACTTTTTCTTGCGCGTCCATGGCGCCGGAGATGGCGCCGATGCGCAGCAGCGCGAAAGCGGCCAGCACCAGCATGAGCAAGACCAGCAGCCCGAAGCCTGCGCTCAGGCGCGCGCCTATCGTCAAACGATTGAATGACATCATTGTTGTTATTGCCCTGTATAAAGTTGATTGTTGCCGGTTACGTCAAGTAATCCACTGGAAGTTACTTGGAACCAGCGATCTGCTCGCCGTCGTGTTGCCTTTCCCGCATGGCGCAGGATGGGTATCTAACTGGCGTTTTTTGGGCAGTCAGCTTTTAATTTCGGGCAATGTAGTTGCGCGGCTGGAAACCCCGCGCAATACAACAGCACACTGAATTATAAGCGAACAGCGTTATGGATGATTCCACGCGCTCGCTTTTAGTGCCTTGATGCAAGTCAAGAACCGCCGCGTCAGCCTGCGCCCGGAGTGTCGATAACGGCCATGGTGATGCGCGAGATGCAGCACAGTTTGCCGTCGTCGTCGCTGATGCGGATTTCCCAGACCTGGCTGGTGCGGCCCCGGTGGATGGGCGTGGCGCGCCCCGTCACGTGGCCGCCGCGCACGCCGCGCACGTGGTTGGCGTTGATTTCCTGCCCCACGCTGACCTGCTTGCTGCTGTCGAGGCAGGCATTCGCGGCCATGCTGCCCAGGGTTTCGGCCAGCAGGACGGACGCGCCGCCATGCAGCAGCTTGAAAGGCTGCATGGTGCGGTGGTCGACGGGCATGGTCGCCTCGATCCAGTCGGGGCCGAAGGCCGAGAATTCGATGCCCAGGTGGCGCATGGCCGTGCCCTCGCTGGCGGCGTTGAGGGCGGCCAGGTCAAGCGGTGCGTGCCAGATTTCCATTGTTACCCCTTCAGTGATGAAATAAAGCCATTGTAGGACAGAGCGCCAGCGCGCGCCGCTTCATCTTTCCTTCACCGTGGCACGGGGTAGCCGGGGCATTAACTGGTTATAATTGCCCCATTCTTTCAAAACGAGGTTGTGTATGAAGTGGGCCTTGCTGGGCATTTTTGTGTTTTCTGTTTTACATATTCATTTTCGAGGCAAGGTGCGCCTGCCGTTTCGCCGCCAGATCTTCGATCACTCCTCGTTCATGGCGCCGCTGAACCTGTTCATGCACACCTTTTCCAAGGTGCCGGCCACGCCCTATCTGTCCGTCGATCAATTCCCGGAACTGGCGCCGCTGCAGCAGAACTGGCAAATCATCCGCGATGAAGCGCTGCGCATGCAGGAAATGAAAAAGATCAAGGCGGCCGAAAAGAACAATGACGTGGGCTTCAATTCCTTCTTCAAGTATGGCTGGAAGCGTTTCTACCTGAAATGGTATGACGCGAACCACCCGTCGGCACAGCAGATGTGCCCGCAAACCTATGCGCTGCTGCAATCGATTCCGTCCATCAAGGCGGCCATGTTCGCGGAACTGCCGCAAGGCGGCAAGCTCAACCCGCACCGCGACCCGTTCGCCGGTTCGCTGCGCTACCACCTGGGCCTGCAGACGCCGAACGACGACCGCTGCTTCATCGACGTCGATGGCGAGCGCCACAGCTGGCGCGACGGCCAGGCCGTGATGTTCGATGAAACGTATATCCACTGGGCCCGCAACGACGCCGACAGCGACCGCATCATCCTGTTCTGCGACATCGAGCGCCCGATGCGCTACCGCTGGGCGCAAGGCTTGAACCGCTGGCTGGGCCGCACGCTGATGACGGCCGCCGCCTCGCCCAACGAGCTGGGCGACCAGGTGGGCGGCGTGAGTAAATTGTTCCAGATTTCCTGGACCATGGGCCAGTACCGCCGCCGCTTCAAGGCGTGGAACAAGACGGCCTACCAGGTCACCCGCGTGGCGCTCGTGATTGGCATCATCGCGCTGATCTATTTTATTTAAGCGCCTTGCTTGCACCGCATGGGAAAGCCGCCTTCGGGCGGTTTTTTTTATAATGCGATGCCACCGACCCGGAGAATGTTGAAAAATGACCGAACGCGACCGCCAGTACGATATCCAGATCGGCGACGACGCCTGGATCGAATTCATCGATCTTGACGGCCGCTATGACCAGGCGATCGACATCGATGCCTTGCTGGGGGAACTGTGGCAGCTGATCTGCCGGCTGGAAACGCATTGCGTGGCCGGCTGCTGCGGCATGGATGCCTACGATTTTACGCGCGCAGCCATCGATACGGCCTTGCTGGAACTCGATCGCGCGCAGCTGCATGCCGCCTGCGCGCAGGCCAGGGCCGCCGTGACGGCGGTGGCCAGCGATGTCTTGACGAGCGCCACGATGAATCACGTTGCGGATAAACGCGTGTTCTTGCAATTGCTCGATCATCTCGACGCGTGCATCGTCGCACAGGATCGCGCAGGGGCTTGACCTTGCCAAGGCGGGAAGGCCCAAGGTGACGGTATTGCAAGATAACCGAGGAGAATCCCGCATGCCAAAAATCACCGTCCTGCCCCATCCCGAACTCGCTCCCGACGGCGCCGTCCTCGACGCGCCCGAGCAAATGAGCATCTGCGACGCCTTGCTGCTTCACAAGATAGACATCGAACATGCCTGCGGCCAGGTGGGCGCCTGCTCCACCTGCCACGTGGTCGTGGTGCGGGGTTTCGACTCGCTCAACGCACTGGGCGACAATGAAGAAGACATGCTCGACCAGGCCTGGGGCTTGCAGCCCCACTCGCGCCTGTCGTGCCAGGCGCGCGTGTCAAACGAAGACCTGACGGTCGAACTGCCCAGGTACACGCTCAACCACGCCAAGGAATAGTCCCCGGCGCGGCGAGCCGCTTAAACCATGCTTACCACATGATCACGCGCTGCTCGGGCGGCAGGTACATCGGGTCGCCCGGCTTGATGCCGAACGCCTCATAAAAGCCGGGCTGGTTTTTGACCGTGCCCTTGGCGCGGAATTCGCCCGGCGAATGGGGGTCGCTCTTGATCTGGGCGATCGCCGCTTCGGGACGCAGTTTCGCGCGCCATTTCTGCGCAAAGCCGATGTACAGGCGCTGTTCGCCCGTCAAACCGTCGATGACGGGCGACGGCTTGCCGCCCAGCGAGCGCTGGTAAGCCTTGTAGGTGATCGACAGGCCGGAATTGTCGCCGATGTTTTCGCCCAGGGTCAGCTCGCCATTGATGTGGTAGCCCGGCACGGGGCTGTAGGCGCCGTACTGCTTGACGAGCCCTGCTGCCAGCGCCTTGAAGGCCGCGCGGTCTTGCGCCGTCCACCAGTTGCGCAGGCGGCCCTTGGCATCGTATTGGCTGCCCGAATCATCGAAGGCATGGCTGATCTCATGGCCGAAGGTGATGCCCAGCAAGCCGTAATTGACGGCGTCTTCCGCTTTCACGTTGAAAAATGGCGGCTGCAAAATGGCGGCCGGGATCGTGATGGCGTTCAGCGCCGGGCTGTAGCTGGCGTTGACGGTTTGCGGCGTCATCGACCATTCGTCGCGGTCGACCGGCTTGCCCAGCTTGGCCAGGTTTTGCTGGCGGCTCCACGCGCGCGAGGCGCGCACGTTGGCGATCAGGTCGTTCGGCTGCGTCTGCATGCTGCTGTAGTCGCGCCAGGTATCGGGATACGCGATCTTCGGCTTCAGGGCGGCCAGCTTGAGCTGGGCTTCCTTCTTGGTTTCCGGGCCCATCCAGTCGAGCTGCTCGATGCCATCCTTGAACGAGGCGACGAAATTGTCGAACATGGCCATCACGCGGGGCCGGGTTTCCGGCGGCAGATACATGTCCACGTAGCGCTTGCCGACGGCGTCGCTGATGGCGTTATCCGTGAAGCGCAGCGCCAGCTGCCACTGCGGTTCGCTTTGCGGCACGCCGCGCAGCACCGTGCCGTCGAAGGCGAAACGCTCCTTGACGGTGGCGCTGTCCAGGTAGGAAGCATAGCTTTCGATGATGCGCCAGTTCAGGTAGCTCTTCCACGATGCCAGCGGCACGGCGGCCACGGTCTCGGAGAAGCCAGTCATGAAGCTGGGCTGGCGCACCACGGCCGAGCTTTCCTTTTTCGCCAGGCCGGCGGCGGCAAAGTAGGCTTTCCAGTCGAAGGCGGGTGCCAGCGCCGCGAACTTGTCGAAATCGACGCGGTTGTACGACTTGACGGGATCGCGCATCTGCACGCGCGTCCACTGCACGGCCGCCAGGCGCGTCTCAATGTCGAGAATCTGCGCCGCGTGTTCGGCCGCGGCCTTGTCGCCGCTCATGGCCAGCATGGTCTCGATATGCTTGAGGTATTTGGCGCGCACGGCTTGCAACTTGGCGTCGTCATCCTTCAGGTAGTAATCGCGGTCGGGCAAGCCCAGGCCGGACTGGCTGATGTTGACCGTGTAGCGCTCGGGGTCTTGCGCATCGGGCGCCACATAGGCGGAAAACGGCGTCTGGATGCCATTGCCTTGCAAATAAGCAAACAGCGCCGGCAAGTCCTTCTTGTCCTTGATGGCGGCGACGCGGGCCAGCTCGGCCTTCAGGGGCTTGAAGCCGGCCGCATCGCGCGCCTTGTCGTTCATGAAACTCGTGTACAGGTCGGCGATCTTGTGCGCCTCGCTGCCGGGCTTGCCCGGGTTCTTGACGGTGGCATCGATCAGGCCGCGCAGCTGGCCTTGCGCGATTTCACGCAATTCGATATACGTGCCCCAGACGGATTTGTCAGCCGGGATCTCCGTATTGCGGGTCCACACGCCGTTGACGTAGCCGTAGAAATCATCCCTGGGACTGACGGCCGGGTCCAGCGTTTTCAGGTCGATGCCGGAGACGGGGGCTTGCTGAGCATACAGCGATGGCGAGGATAAGGCGAACAAAGCGCAGCAGGCGGCGCTGATAAGCGAACGTTTCACGAAGATTCCTTTAATTGTTTTCACTTCATGTTGGAGAACATGCTGTGTCCAGGCATGCGAGGCAGGATTATAGTCGGCCTGCCTTCGTGGAAACAATGTCCGTTGAACAATTCCAGTGATCAGCGGCTCAGGAGCTCAAACAGGTCTGCGCCTTGCTTGGCGCCCTGATTGCGCTGCATGTCGGCCAGCGAACCCGGCGTAGGCGCGCCATCGCCGGCCGCGTGATTGAAATAGTTAAAATCGAGCTTGATTTTATCTTGCAGGCCGCTCGCGTAATTCTCAGGATACTGTGCCTGTTCCAGCTGCGGCAATGCATTGAAATGCGCCAGCGCCGACTTGAAGAAATTGGTCATCTTGCCGGTGGTATTGTATTCCTGCATGGCTTGCGCCACGACCTGGCTGCGCCACGCCTGCTCTTCATCATAGGCCTGCGTATAGGCAGCGCGCCGCTCGTTGACCGTAAATGTCCCGCTGTCGTCGTGCGTGATGGTGGCCAATTGCTCGCGCGACAAGCCCGCAAACGGATTGGGACCCTTGTTATCGATAAACGCGGTCGCGGCGGCGGCCGACCTGGCCGATGCCGCGTCATTCGGTTGCGGCAGCTGCTGTGCGGCGGCCGCCTTGTGTCCGGCGTCCAGCGGATACAGGATGCTGCTGATATTGTCATTGACCCATGCGCCCAGCGATCGATGATCGTGTCCCTCGATAGCGGCGCTGGTCGCTGTCGCGGCCGTCGACAAACGCCCGGCCAGGGTCGAAATCACGACCTCGTCCGCGACGGCGCCGACGCCGGCTGGCGCCTGGGTTGTCTGAGCCTTGTCCGATGCTGCCTTGCCTGATGACACCTTGTTGCCTTCCGCGGCAGACAGTGCCCCTGGTTGGATTCCCGCCGTGCTGATATTGACCATTGTCCGCCCCTGGATCAGTAAATGTTACTATATAAGTAAATATTACTATAGCACAACAAATGTCAAACCTGAGCAAGGGAATGGAGCAGCTTGATGCAGGAATACAGATTCAATATTTTCGGCACGCTGATCGCCATCCGTGGCAATCCGGGAGCATGGCGCGCCTTCTACCTGGGTGCGGAAGGCAAGCGCCGCCCCGCCGATTTCATTATTCCGGACGATATTCAAGCAGATGCGCTATGCGAATACCTGGCCGACCTGTTCCATGAAGAAGCGACGCCGCGCAATAACACAACGACACAGATATCTTGTATGCCCGCCAGCATCACTCGCACTGAAGGATCGCCGTGAATAGATGGATGGAATACCTGTTCAGGGAACATAGCGAAAAAAAGCTACGCAGATGGGCACAACGGCTGAAGTTTTTCCGTTTTTTCAGGGCACTTGGAGGACATGCCAATGACGGCGACTCATTGGATATCTCCTTTGTCTATAAGGAACTGGCGCAACTCGACACATTTTTGGCGGACCTGGGCGTCGACCTGGTGAAATTTGACGCACTGCCACCGCAGCCCGTGCCGGGCGTCGCTTACCAGGGCGATCTGTTCCTGCAGTTTCCATCACTAATTGATGATACATTGTGGCAACAGCCAGGTCAGTGCACCATCACGGGTATCGAGGTGTTTATCTGGTGCCACGCCGGGGTGGTGAAAATTTCTTTACATGATGGATATGCAGTGTCAGAGCAGAATGTCCGCGACGCGGCAGTCATCGAAAAGCTGCTCGCCCGGGTGGTTCTTGAGCGGATAGATCCGCCTGCCGATAGCCGTCATTACTTTTGCCCGGAATAGCATGCTGATGCAATGCGCCCCTACTTCACCGGCTCGAACGTCACCGTCAAGCCATTGCCCGTGGTCCTGATCTGCGTGGGCACGAATTGCACGCCCGCATAGCGCAATTCGTCGGGCTTGAACGTGTAGATCGGCGTTTCATGCATGAGCTGGTCGGCCACCAGGCTGGCCACCTTGGCGAACTGGCGCTGCTGCGCCTCGTCCATGCCGTCGATGCTCACCTTGTCCACGCTCGCTTCGCTCAGGTAGACGGCGTTGCGCTGCGCGTCGAGCACCAAACGGCCCGACATGGCCAGACTGCCGCGCCAGGTCTGGCGGATGAACGGCGGCATCACGCTGGCGTCCACGCTCAAGGCGACCCGTTCGCGCTCGGGCTGCAAGGAAAGCTGCGGATGAGTCAGCTTGACGTCCAGCACGGACAGTACCCGTTTATCGATGGGAAAGCGGCGCTCGAGGCCTTGCTGCATCTTGCTGAGCGACACATTCACGTCGCGCGGGCCGATCAGGGTGGAACACGAGGCCAGCACGCTGCAGGCAAAGGCGGCGATGGCGGCGGTTTTCAGCAAGGGACGGATGGTGCTCACGTTCATGGATAGTCTCGGTGGAAAGATGGCGTCATCTTACACATGCGCCTGCTTTCACGCAAAAACCGGCGCCCACCTTGCAGCGGGCGCCGGTTTTTCTCATGTTGGCACGCTTAGCGGACGAACAGGGCGATCAGTATGACGATGGGTAATGGAATACCCAACAGCAGCAAGAGGATGGAACGCATGGCAGACTCCTTGATTTAACTAATAGGTAGGGGTTCAGATGGTGACGTGGCGCAGCACGCGCTCATGGTCGCGCTGGCGGCCGCCAAACGTTGCCGCCAGGCTGGCAACGAAAGCGCCGAGCAGCAAGGCGACGAACATCCACAGTGCCGTGTGGGCGCCGGCCTTGCGGGCCGTTTCCGCCGCTTGCTGGGCGGCAGCCTTCGCATCGGCGGCAGCTTTCACGGCACGCGCATAGACGGCGTCGACGCGCGCTTCCGCTTCAGCCTGCGTCACGCCCGTGCGGCTGGCCACGACCTGGCCCAGGTAGGCGCGGTCATCGGCGGCCAGGCTGCCCGTGGACAGGCTAGTGGCGAAGATCTTGCCGATTTCCATGCGCTGGTCGGCGACGGTCGCGCCAGGATTCGCCATCGCTGGCGTGCCGGAGGCAGCTGGCGCTGGGGCCGCGCGCAGCAGCATGTCCGAGAAATAATCGAGCGGATTGGCGCCGCCGCCCTCGCCTTGCCTGGCGCTGGCGGCACCTGCAGCACCTGCGCCCGCCCCTACGGCCGGGCCAACTGCCGCCGCCACGCCGCTGCCCGCATCGATGGCGCCGCTCAGCACGGCGCGCGTGCCGCCGGCCAGCACGGCCACGGTGATCAGGGTAGCCACGGCCCAGGCCAGCAAGCCGTGCGCCGTATCGCGGAAATGCACTTCATCCGTATGAATGGCGCTCCATTTCACGCGCAGACGGCCCGCCATGTAGCCGCCGATGCCGGAGGCGGCCAGTTGCATGAAGGCCAGCCAGGCGATGGTCGACACGCCGATGGCCGTGGCGTTGAACGACCACGGCGATACGGACGACAGGCCCAGGCCCACGCCGAGGATCAGCAGGATGAAGGACAAGGCGGCCGCCGCGGCGGCGCCCGCCAGCACGGCGCCCCAGGACACGCCCGGATTGTTCAGGTCCGATACGGACAATTGTGTAGCTTGCATGAAATACTCCCTTGATTGTTGATTTTTTATGCCGTTCAGGCGGCGACGCCCGTCAGCTGTTCCTTGCGCGCGGCCATTTCCTTGCCCAGCGCGTCGAGGTCGACGGCCGTATCGCGTACCTTGGGAAACATATCGCCCTCTTCTTCCTGGACGTGGTGTTCGATCTGCTCGGACAGGACCTTGACCTTGGCGTCGTACAGGTCGTCGGCGGGGTCCATCGCGGTAATTTGCGCGATGAGTTCCTTGGCGCTCGCGTGCTCGACGAGGGCTTCATCCATCAGGTCGCCATCGTGGATGGGACGACGCACGGCCGGGTAGAAGATTTCTTCTTCCAGCTGCGTGTGCACGGTCAATTCCTGGCAGATCTGGTCGGCCAGCTTTTTCTTGGTGGCAAATGAGCGGTCGCTCAAGCCTTCATATTGGGCAAACAGGGCTTTGACGGCCTTGTGGTCCTGCATTAATAAACTGATCGCATTCATGACGCCTCCTCGTTGTTGATGAGGCTAGGATGCTCCACGGCGGCGCCTGCGTATGTGCGACGCCTTACACAATCTTGATATTTGATACACATCAGTGCACGGACACTATTTGATGCCGTGGTGGTTCATCAAGTCGTACAGCGTGGGCCGGCTGACACCCAGCAGTTCGGCCGCCTTGGCGATATTGCCGTCGGCCCGCGCCAAGGCGCGCACCATGACCTTGTATTCGGCTCCGTCGCGTGCCTGGCGCAGGTTCAGCGATTCGTCCTGGGGCGCCGCCTGGGCGCTGGCGGGCAAGCCCAGATCGTCGGCGGCGATCTGCGGCCCGTCGCTCATGATGACGGCCCGCTTGATGCAGTTTTCCACTTCGCGCACGTTGCCGGGCCAGCCATAGCTTTCGATCAGCTGCAGCGCGCCGGCGCTGAAATGCAGGTTGCCGCGCCCTTCGCTGGCGCAGAATTTGTTCTTGAAATGATGGGCCAGCAAGGCCGCATCGCCAGCCCGCTCGCGCAGCGGAGGAATGCGCAGCACGATTTCGCTAAGGCGGTAAAACAGGTCTTCGCGGAAACGGCCCTGTTCCGCCAGCACCTTTACATCCTGGTGCGTGGCGCAGACGATGCGCACGTCAACGGCGATCTCGGCCCGTCCGCCCACCCGTTCGATGATTCGCTCCTGCAGGAAACGCAGCAGTTTCGCCTGCAGCGCCATCGGCATGTCGCCGATTTCATCGAGAAAGAAAGTGCCGCCGTGGGCCAGCTCGATCTTGCCCAGCGTTTGCCGCGCCGCACCCGTAAACGCCCCCCGCTCATAGCCGAACAGCTCGCTTTCCAGCAGGTTTTCCGGGATGGCCGCGCAATTGATGGCGACAAAACGCTGGGCATGGCGGCTCGACAGTGCATGCAAGCCCCGCGCGATCAGTTCCTTGCCGCTGCCCGAGTCGCCCAGCAGCATCACGCTGGCCGACGAAGGCGCCACTTTTTCCACGCTGCGGCACAGTTTGAGCATGCCCGGATCGCGGCTGACGATGCCCGCCAGGGGCGAGTCGGCCTGCGTCTGCAGCATGCGGCGGTTTTCCTGCTGCATCGCGTGCAAGTAAAACGCGCGGGCGATGACGAGGCCCAGCATGTCGGCCTCGAACGGTTTCTGGTGGAAGTCGTAGGCGCCCAGCGCGATGGCTTTCAAGGCATGCGCGCGCTCCTGGTTGCCCGACAAAATGATGACTTTCGTGTCCGGCGCCAGCGCGAGGATTTGCTGCAGCGTGGCCAGGCCTTCCGTGGCGCCGTCCGGGTCGGGCGGCAAGCCCAGGTCCATCGTCACGACGGCAGGCTGGTGGCGCCGCACCAGCGCCAGCGCCGCCTCGCGCTCGCCCGCCAGCAAGACCTCATAACCGTCGAAACTCCAGTGCAGCTGCTTTTGCAGGCCGGGATCGTCTTCGATGACTAGCAACTTTTGCTTGGCCATGCGTATCAGCTCCTGTCAGTGAATAGGGCAACGGAAGTCTGGGGTCAGCGCCGACGGCGCTGCCCCCAAAGGCGCATGCAGCGGCAGGATCACGCGAAACGTCGTGCCCACCTGCGGTTCGCTGCGCACTTCCAGGCTGCCGCCCACTTCGCGCAGGTACTCGCGGCTTTCGAACACGCCGATGCCCATGCCCGCCGTCTTGGTCGTGTCGAACGGCTTGAACAAGCGTTCGCGGATGAACTGTTCGCTCATGCCCTGCCCCGTATCGTCAAGCTCGACCACGGCCGTGTGCTGCTCGCGCCGCAGCCGCACGTCCACCTTGCCATCGCTGGCCGTGGCCTCGATGGCGTTCTGGATCAAGTGGCCCAGCACCCGTTCCAGCCGCGCGCGGTTGGCCAGCACCGTCAGTTCGCCATCGACGATTTCCAGCCGGGGCGCCGGCGCCAGGCTCGCCTTGGCGGCCACGGCCTGGCGCAGCAAGCCGTCGAGCAGCAGCGGCGCGGGCGCTTCCGGCGCTTCGCCGCGCGCCAGTTTCTGCAGCAGGGTCTTCATTTTCTGCACGGAATGGTCCAAGGTGCCCAGCATGTCTTCCTGAAAGGCGGGATTGGCACGGTGCTTTTCCGCATTGCTCAGTAACAGCGACAACTGGAACACGAGGTTCTTGAGGTCGTGCACGATGAAAGTCGACATGCGGTTGAACGACTCGAACTGGCGCGCCACCGTCAGCGTATCGAGCGATTCGCGGTGCGCCAGATAGCTGGCGGCCTGGCTGCCGGCAATTTTCAGCACGTCGAGGATTTCCCAGTTCAAGCCGATGTGCGTGCGGGGCCGCGCCAGCGCGACAAAGGCGAACAGCTGGCCATGCAGCATCAGTGGCACCAGCAGCCACACGTCGGGCAGCGCCAGCAGTGCGGGCGGCAACAGCAAGCCGCCGTACTGGCGCGGGTTGTGCTCGCAGTCGGGCACGTCGATCACCCATTGCCGCGCCTCCAGAAACTGGCACAGGCTGCCGGACGCCGGCTCGCTCCACGTGCTCGGCGGCCAGTTCCAGCTGGCGGCCGGGGCAAACAGGCCAGGTTCGCGCAGTATCCACAGCGCGCCGGCGCGGCTTTCCACCAGTTTCGCCATGGCCTGTATCGTGCGCTCGCCCAGGGCCGGCCCGTCTTCCGACAAGGCCCGCGTAAACCGCAGCCATTCTTCGCGGTAGTCGAAGATGGCATTGTAAAAATGTTTATTGATAGTCACCTTGAGCTTGGCGCGCAGGCTGCCCGAAAACAGCACGCCCGCCAGCAGCAGGGCCGCGCCGCCCAGGTAAGCCATCTGCATCAAGGAACCCCAGGTGCCGCCGAAATAGCGCAAATAATAGGCGCTGGCCGCCATGGCCAGCAGATAAATGGCCGAGCCCAGCAAGGCAGCCGAGCGGTACAGCATCTGGCGCGAGACGGACAAGCCCAGCGCCCAGCCCGGATTGCGCGCCGCCGAGACGGCCAGCAGCGGCGCGCACAGGGCGTCGACGATGCCGCGCGCGGCCCAGATGTCATCGTTGACCGCGCGGAACAGCAAGGCGTCGCTGTACAAATAGAAATCGTAGGCAAACAGCCCGCCCACGCCCAGGCACGCAAACTTGATGCCCCACCGTTTCAAGGGCGGCGTGTTGCGGTACCACTGTTCCACCAGCAACATGCCCAGCACGGCCAGCAGCAAACGGCAGACACTGGCGATGATGCGCGCCGGCAAAGGCAGCGCCAGCCAGGAGGAAGCCATGGAGAGCAGCCAGGGCGCCAGCGCCGTGAGAACGATGCCGGCCAGCACGAGGCGCAGGCGGGACCGCGACGGTTCGATCAGCAGCAGCAAAAACACCAGCCAGGCCAGGGTGCGCAGCAATTCGAGCGCGTCGCCGGCCAGCGCGATGCGTTGCCCCAGCAGCACCAGCACCACCGTGCCCGTGGCCCAGACTCCCGTCGCCAGGCACGCGACCAGCAAGGCGCGCACGTTCTGCCGCGCGCGCCAATTGCTGATGAGCAGCAGCGCCAGCACGAAAAAGGCCAGCGATGCCAGACCATGGCTGAGCGCCGCCGCATCGGCCGCCGCCAGCCAGTCCGACTGCGCCCGCATCATCGGCTGCCCTTGCCAAACAGTACTACCTGCACCGTGTCGAGCAGGATCAGCAAGTCGAGGAACAGGCTATTGTTTTTCACATAATACAGATCGTATTGCAGCTTCTTGACGGCATCGTCGACGGAAGCGCCATACTGGTAGCGCACCTGCGCCAGACCCGTGATGCCAGGCTTGATGTTGTGACGAATGTTGTAGTACGGCACCTGCTCCTTCAATTGCTCGACAAAATACGCGCGCTCGGGACGCGGGCCCACGAAACTCATTTCGCCGCGAAACACATTGAGCATCTGCGGCAGTTCGTCGATGCGCAGCTTGCGGATCAGATTACCCACGCGCGTGATACGCGCATCATTGGCCAGGGCCCAGATGGGCCTGCCGTCGTGCTCGGCATCGCAACGCATGCTGCGAAATTTCAGCACCTTGAAAGGCAGGCCATCGCGCCCCACCCGCTCCTGCTGGTAAAACACGGGGCCGCCGTCTTCCAGGCGGATGCACAGGGCCGTCACCAGCATCACGGGCAGCGTGGCCAGGCAGATAACCGCGCTGGCCGCCAGATCGAACAAACGTTTCGACGCGGCGCGGAAAAAACTCTGGTCGAAACCGCCGCCATAGATCAGATAGCTCGGTTGCAAGGAATCGATGCGGATCTGGCATGCTTCGCGCTCGAAAAACGTGGCCGCGTCGATAACCTTGACGCCGCCCAGCGCGCATTCCAGCAATTGCTTGGCAGGAAACGCGCCATTGCGCCGGTCGCTGACGGACACGACGATTTCATGCGCGGCATGGCGCTGCGCCGTGGCCAGCAGCGACGGTCCGGCCGGCAGCAAGGCCGAGGCCGGCACGCAGCATTGCTCGCCCGCCACATCGATGCAGCCGACCACCGTAAATTGATGGAAGCCAATCTTGCTGGCCGCCAAGTCCATGCATTCGCGCGCCAGCGCCCCGCCGCCCACCAGGATCAGCCGGCCTTCCATCAGCGCCGATTGCGAGGATTTGAATACCACCAGGCGCGCCAGCAGCACGCCAATGGCGCCCAGGCCGAAGATCATCGCACTGCCGCGCCCGAATTGCAGCGCCGGAATGAAGCGTATCAGGACGCTGAGCACGGCAAAACCCAGCGCGAACGAAGGCAGGATGCGCAATAAGGTGTTGCGGATGTCTTCGCGCGAGCGGTGCTGGTACATGCCCAGCGCACTCATGCTCAGGACGATGACCAGCGCAAAGATGGCGGACGACAGGTAAATATCGCCCACGCGCAGCACGCGGCTGCCGTCCGCCAGCCACAGCAAGGACGTCAGGGTGGCCGACAGCAGCAGGAGCAGGATTTCCAGCAACAGCAAGATAAACGCTGTTTTCGAGACATAATGGCTGAAGATGCGGATCATGGTTCCCCCTGCGGCAAAAAGCACCAGGCGGCGCGCAAGGCGGGCCGCTGCTGGTC
This sequence comes from Janthinobacterium sp. FW305-128, assembly GCF_020858135.1. Taxonomy (NCBI): domain Bacteria; kingdom Pseudomonadati; phylum Pseudomonadota; class Betaproteobacteria; order Burkholderiales; family Oxalobacteraceae; genus Janthinobacterium; species Janthinobacterium sp. FW305-128. The sequence continues at coordinate 575,572 of NZ_JACYMK010000002.1, forward strand.
TTGCCATGATGGCGAACTGTTCCAAGAAGACATTGATGCGCCACAAGCTACAGCCCCAGCGATCTTTCACTGGCAGAATTTATCTCAATACATTACCGAATGAGGGGAAATGGCATATAGTATGCTTCCCCTAAAAGAAGATAAATGTCATGAAATTTGATGTAGCGATTGTCGGCAGTGGCCTGGCGGGTTTATCGGTTGCACTGCATTTAGCTGAGACGCGCACCGTCGCGATCATTTCCAAACGCGCGCTGCTCGATGGCGCCAGCAACTGGGCGCAGGGCGGCATCGCGGCCGTGCTGGACTCCGGCGACAGCCACCAGCAGCACATCGAAGACACCCTGATCGCCGGCGGCGGCTTGTGCGACGAGAGCGCCACGCGCTACATCGTCGAGCACGGCCGCGAAGCGATCGAATGGCTGATCGAGCAAGGCGTGCCATTCACGCGCGACGCCTCGGCCGAGCTGGGTTTCCACCTGACCCGCGAAGGCGGCCACAGCCAGCGCCGCATCATCCACGCGGCCGACGCCACCGGGCACGCCGTGCAAGTGACCCTGGAAGAAAAGGTGCGCGCCCACCCGAACATCAGCCTGTTCGAGCACCATTGCGCGATCGACCTGATCACCTCCGACAAGCTGGGCATGAAGCCCACGCAGCGCAATGCGCAACCGCATTGCCACGGCCTGTACGTGCAGGATGAGCAAACGGGCAAGGTGCACACGTTTGCCGCCGAGCACACCGTGCTGGCCACGGGCGGTGCCGGCAAGGTGTATTTATATACCACCAACCCCGACACGGCCAGCGGCGACGGCATCGCCATGGCCTGGCGCGCCGGCTGCCGCGTGTCGAACATGGAATTCATCCAGTTCCACCCGACCTGTTTGTACCACCCATATGCGAAGTCGTTCCTGATCACCGAAGCCATCCGCGGTGAAGGCGGCTTGCTGAAACTGCCGCCTGAAGCGGGCGCGGCTGCCGGCCAGCGCTTCATGCTGGCCCACGACGAGCGGGCCGAACTGGCGCCGCGCGACGTGGTGGCGCGCGCCATCGACTTCGAGATCAAGAAGCGGGGCCTCGACTACGTGCACCTCGATATCAGCCACAAACCGGCCGAATTCCTCATCGAACACTTCCCCACCATTTACGCGCGCTGCCTGGAACTGGGCATCGACATCACCAAGCAGCCGATTCCCATCGTGCCCGCCGCCCACTACACGTGCGGCGGCGTCGTGACGGACCTGTCCGGCCGTGCCGACTTGCCGGGCCTGTATGCGGTCGGCGAGACGGCGTGCACGGGCTTGCATGGCGCGAACCGCCTGGCGAGTAATTCCTTGCTGGAATGCATCGTCATCGGCCGCGCCTGCGCGCAGGATATCGAAAGCAAGGAAAAGCTGGGCACGCCCTACCTGCCCGACTGGGATGAAAGCCGCGTCACGGATGCGGACGAGGAAGTGGTAATTTCCCACAATTGGGACGAGCTGCGCCGCTTCATGTGGAATTACGTGGGCATCGTGCGCACGACCAAGCGTTTGGAGCGGGCCCAGCACCGCATCGCCCTGCTGAAAGAGGAAATCGACGAGTACTACCGCAACTTCCGCATCACGCACGACTTATTGGAATTGCGCAACCTCGTCGACGTGGCCTCGATGATCGTCAACAGCGCCCTGTCCCGCCGCGAAAGCCGTGGCCTGCACTTCAGCCGCGATTATCCGGAAACCTTGCCGAAGGCCATCGCCAGCGTGCTGACGCCGCCGCACCGCTAAGCCACCAGGCGCTTCCATCATGGAACCCATGCAAGGTCCGGGGTCGTACCGCGGGTAGGACCCCAGTCTGTGTCTTGGGGGCACGCCATTTGCCAGAGGCGGCCCCGCCGCAGGCATCGCGCAATCACCGAAACTGAATGCAAATGTTGAATAAGAGACTTTTTGATGCCATTGCATCCGCGGTGGACCTGGATGACCCTGCAGAACAATCTTTAGCGCAGCGATTCATGATTGATGCTATCGGAAGAGTGAATGCGCAATTGCCTGCGGTTGCCAGGTCAGCGGCAGCGGTGGCGAATCGATACATGACCGGTGCGGCGACGGCTGAGGAAGTCATCGCTGAGCGTGTACGCCTCTGGCGAGCAATTGAAGGGCGAGACCAATCGGACGAGCCGGACGTTTTGAAAATAAGAACGGCCATCTTCGTCTTGCATCCTATGGATAGTGGCGCTACTGCCGAAACATTGGAGTATTTTTTGAATTTTGGCGGCAAGCAGGCTTGGCGCAAGCTGAGCTTGAGGCCGCTGCTCGGAACAGGTATGGAATTTGAGGTGGCTTCAAGCGGCCAGAAGCGGACGTTCGTGCAAACATGCGAGATGCAGCGCATTAAAGTCATTCATAAGCTGAGTAGGATTAGCAATGCGAGAGGAATCAAAAGAAGAAGTTCGCCGGATCTTGCAGGGAGCCTTTGGCAGCCTAAATCTCCATAGTGAGCTTCCATCAAGGGAGTTTTACGCGAGACTAAGCGTTGTTGGGCGTCCTGACGTATGGATACTAATCTACGGCGACTACATGGATTTCTCTTATACGGAAAATTCTTCACCGGTCTCCCTCATCACCGACGTTTTTGCAGGACTTCAGCCTGCACAGATCATCGATTGGTCGCCCGGCCGGCTGGCATGTGTTCAGTACAAGTTAGCTGACCCTAACATGCTATTTCAAGCGATCGATGCATTACTAAAGAAACTTTATGGACTTACCGACTACAAACTCGCTGGCTCCCTAGAAACGTTTGGACGCGCGTAAGTTTGTGGGAAGGAGCCATTATTTGATAGTAACAATCGGCCACTAGCAGACGTTGCCTATAGAATTATGATCTGAAGCTTACTGAAGATATGCGAGTCGACGAACAGTCAATCGGCATGCTGAAAGACAAAGAGACCGATGGGTTCGTCGACTATTTTTTCATCGCGAATCTGTGGTGCAAAGCAACACTCTCGATGCGTAGCTTCTATTACCAATGCCCGGCGATGACTCCGGAACTAGATTTAAAAAAGCTGTGTGGAAAATCCTTAACGAGTATCGTGCAAATGGCGAATGGCCTAAAGGCAACCAATATGCGTCGGGCTGAATCCGGCCAAAAGCAGACATATTTACGTGACTTGCAAGCCTGAACAATGGACAAACAATATTTGGAAGAAGTCGAGGTCTGCGGCCTCTTCGTTGAGGCGTGTGCGAAATCTATGGGATGCAAGGAGCTCATCCGGCTTGTGAAAAGTGGGCCATCGAAGCTGATCGAAAAGTTCAGCAGCGCGAATCAGAATTCCTTGAACGATATTCTCTTCATGGCCGACGCGGAAGCGTTGGTCACAATTCGAAAGACTCGCTCGACCAAGCCGTCAGAGCGTTACAGCGGCACCTTGGCCGACCGGTCGAGTGCGACCTGAGTTTATTCAATTGAAGGTGACTCATGGTGGTTTATACCTGAAGGTTGGATCGGTATGATTGGCTTTATTGTGGAAAAGCAGTGCTTGACTATTTTTCCTTTGGGATCAGGATTAGTTGGGCGCAGCAAACTAAGCTTCACTCCATCCGCCTGGTGCGGCATTACGGAGTATCTGGCTGGGCAGGTAGAACCGGTTGGTCGATCAACGCTTTGAACGAGCGGAGAGATGAGACGCAACCATCCGGATCTTGCGGTTGGGAAGGTCCGCTTCGGGGCGAATGCAGCCGACCACAAAAGGCCCGGTCCAGCACAAACGGCCATGTGCCAAGGTCCCGTCCGGGCTGGCAGCGGTGTTTGACGCCAGCAGCACAGTCTGCGACCGGAAGAACTGTGGATGCCATCCGCCATCCGGTTACCTCGCTCAAGATTCCGGCATCAGCGGCTCAATCCCATCCTCCGTGTACGACATCTTGGCAGACGCACCCATACACTCCCCCTGCGGCTCGTCCGCCACATAGCGGCATTCGCTTTCCAGGCTGCCATCTTCGTTCCAATGCCGCGTCCAGCCCTGGCGCTCGCCATCGACGTATTCGATCAGCTGCTTCGGCTTGCCATCGGCGTACCAAGAGCGCAATGCGCCCTCCTCGCGGCCGCCCTCGTTCCACTGTTTCTGCACGAGCAACACGCCTTGGGGGCTGAAGCGCTGTTCGCTGCGCAGCACGTAATGGCCGCTGTGCGTGCGCTTGCTGGCGACCTTGCCGTCCGGATAATATTCGACGCTGTCGCCGGCGGGCTTGCCGTCCACATAGCTTACCGTGCTGCGTACCTTGCCATCCGGGAAATAGCCGGTGCTGGGGCCCGTCATGATGCCATTCACATACTGGCTGCGGCTTTCCACGGTGCCGTCGGGATAGAACAGCAGCAGCTCGCCGTGCGTCTCGCCCTTGACCCGCGTCATGCGCGTGCGCAGCTTGCCGTTTTCATCGAACGTTTCCACCACACCATCGGCGCGGGCGCCGTTGCGGTAGGTGCGCGACTCGATCAGTTTGCCACTCTGGTGATAAGTCTGCTCTTCGCCTTCTTGCACGCCATTGCGCCAGCTGCCGCGCATGGAAACCTGGCCGTCCGGGTAATAGCGGGTCTGCACGCCTTCCTGCACGCCGCGCCCGTCCTGCTCCACCAGCATTTCCAGCTGACCATGCGGGTAATACATGCTGTAGTTGCCCACCAGCTTGCCGCGCAGGTAATCGGGGGCGTCGACCTGGCCCGTCAGCCGCTTCGGCTCGCCTTCGCGCACGTGATAGATCTCGACTTGCCAGGTGCCCGGCGTCTTGCCGGGCGGCAGCGGCACGACGAGCGCATAACGCGCATGTTCCTTCACTTCGCCGCGCGACAGATGGTGATTCAAATACAGGCGCGCCTTGCCGTCCGCACACGCTTGCGGCTCGCAGCCGCCCAGTTTGCTAACTTCGGGCATGTCCGCCGCTGCGCCCGGCGCCGGACACGACAGGATGCGCATCAGCAAGGGCGTCGCCTCGCGTATCAACGGCGCCAGCTGCTGCTTCATGGCCGCGTATTGCGCTGCGTCCAGGTGCACGGACAAGGCATCCATGCGCACCTGGCGCCCGCCGCAACCGTTGTCACTGGCCAGTGTCAGTACATCGCCGCCGCCCTTGCCGGCCTCGGCCTTGATCGCGCTGACCACTTGCCGCTGTTCGATCTCGGCGTGGACCAGCGCCGGCCACAGCAGCGTTGCAAGCAGCATATGCTTCACAAGGCGCGCCATGCCTGCTCCTTGCGCTGCAGTTCCGGCGCCGGCGGCGCCTCGCCGCAGCCGCCCTGGGCCCTGCCCGCCACATACTGGCATTCACTTTTCAGGCTGCCATCTTCGCGCCAGCTGCGGCTCCAGCCGTCGCGCCGGTCGTTCACATACTCGATGGCTTGCTCGGGCTTGCCATTTTCGTACCACGAGCGCGACGTGCCCTGCTCGCGCCATTGCGCATCCCAGCGTCGTTCCAGCACCAGCACGCCCTGCGGACTGTAGCGCTGCAGGCTCAGCAGCCCGCCCTTGGCGCCGTACCGCTGGCGGCTTTGCACCTTGCCGTCGGGATAGAACTCCAGCGCTTCCCCGACCGGCAAATCGTCGACCTGCGTCATCCTGGCGTGCACGGCGCCATCGGGGTAGTAATTCGTCGTCAAGCCATTGGACTTGCCGTCCTTCATTTCTGAACGGCTGGAGATTTTTCCATCCGGGAAATACGTGAGCATCTCGCCTTCCATCTTGCCGCTGCGTAAAGTGTAGCTGGTGCTGGGCTTGCCATTTTCATCGAAGGTTTGCACGGGCCCGTCCAGGCGCTGGCCGTCGCGGTAGCTGCTCGTCTCGCTCAGCTTGCCCGTCGCGTGATAGCGCTTGTGCTCGCCCTCGGGCATGCCATGGCGCCAGTTGCCGCGCAGCTCCAGCGTGCCATCGGGATAGTACTTGCTGCCGATACCGTGTTGCCGGCCTTGCCCATCCTGCGCCACCTGTTTCTCGATCTTGCCATTCGGGTAATACGTGACATAGCCGCCCACCAGCTCGCCGGAGGCATAGTCGGCGCGGTTGACCTGGCCGGACAGGCGCAGCTTGTGGTCGGCGACGCTATAAATATCGACCTTCCACGTCCCTGGCAGCTTGCCTTTCGGCAAGGGCAACAGCAGCACGTTGGGCGCTTTTTCCTGCTCGATGGGGTAGAAACCTTCGTGCAGGTACAGCCGCGCCCGGCCATCGGCACAGGCGGCTGGCGTGCAGGCGGCGATCTGGCGCACGATGGGCACGCTTGCATCCTCGGGGCATTTTTTCAGGGTGACGCGCATGGGCGTCTTGCTGCGGATGTGCCGGGCCAGATCGGCTTTCAGCGCGTCGTACGGCGCCTCGTCCAGATTGACCGAGCGGGCATCTATGCGGATCTGCTTGCCGCCGCAGGCCGTCGTGCCGGCAATCGTGAACACGTCGCCGCCTTCGCTGTCGGGTTCGACGGCCATGCTTGTCAGCAGTTGACGCTGCACGATGTCCGCCTGCGCCAGACCCGGGGTCAGCAGGCAAGCGCCAAGCAGCGCACATAAGGTCTTGATTTTCATGCTATTCCTTTAATTTTCCGTCGTGGCGGCCACGCCGGCCGGCACGAAGCTGACCCGGCCGTTACGATAGCGCACCAGCACCACCACCTTGGCCTCCCGCAATTGACCGTGCTGCACGGCCGGCAAGTAGGTCCAGCGCTTCACGCTGTCGAGCAGCACCTTGTTGAGCATCGGCTCCATCGGCAACTCGGCCGCCGCATAGCTGAGCGTGCCGTCGGCCGCAATGGTCAGGGTCAGGCGGTTTTCACCCGTTGCATGCTGTTCGTCCAGCACGCCGTAAGTCACGGTCGTCATCGTCTCGCGCTGCACGCCGCCGGCCTGGTCGCGCAAGGGCGGCATGGCCTTGAGCCTGGCCGCCAGCAGCGCGCCATCGGCCAGCGCCTTGTCCCAGCGCTTCTGGTAATCCCACCCCTGAACCAGGCGCAGCATCTTGGCGTTCAGGTCCATGCGCTGCATCGTGCGGACGACGCCATTGTCGGCCGGTTCGCCCGGTTCCGCCGGTACGGCGTTCTGCACGGCATAACGGTAGGCCGTCAGCTGCGCCAGCGCCACCATGTTGACGGCATCGCGCTCGTCGCCGCCACGCAGCAGCGCCGTCGCCGCGATGCCCAGCCAGGCCGTGCCATCGGTCGGGCGTGCCCACAAGGCTTGCTCGAAGTACTGGCGCGCCGCCTGCGGTTCGTTCAGGCTCAGGTGCATGCGCCCCATGGCCGCCGCCACCAGATGGTCGCGCGGGTTCGCTTGCAGCAAGTCAAGGTAGTTAGCCACCAGCGCCGGCTCATAGCCGGGCACCCAGCCCAGGCCTTCCAGCAAGGACGCACGCAGCTGCGCCTGGACGGGGTCGCCGCCGTAGACAGACGATTTTTGCTCTCCGGCACGGTACAACAGTTGCAAGCCCCGCGTGACGGCGTCATCGTCGCCCTTGCTGACCGCTTGCGACAGGCTGCGCACGGCCTTGCGCGCATCGGACGGCTGGAAACCGGCCGCCTTGCGGGGGCGCCAGCTGAATACTTCCAGGCCGGCCGCCTGCTCGGCTTGGGCCTGCATCGCGGCCTTGTCCTTCGCCTCGTCGGGCGACGAGGTCCAGGCCGTAAAGCCGATCAGGAACAGCACGATCAGCAGCACCACAACGGCCCAGCCCTTGCCCGTGATGCCGCCCCCCGTGTTGCCCGCCACGGGGATGAAGACCGGCGCCTGGCCCGGCGCCGTATGGTGCGCGCCGCGCTGCTGCGGCAACGATGGCTGTTGCAGTTGCATCTGCTGCGCCTGCACGGACGCTTGCGCGACCGAGGCGATGACCTTGTCGCGCGCGCAGGCCGCGCAGCCCTGGCCCGCAAAATGCTGATGTTCGGGATTCACGGCGCACACTGTCAACTTGCCGCCGCTGCGCTGCGCATAGCCTCGCAGCAATTGCGCCCAGTCGGCCGCCGATGGCCGCTGGGAGTTTGGCGACTGGGAAAACGCGCGGTCGAACATGGCGCGCAATTCGGGCGGCATCAGCGCGTGGCCGCTGGTGGCGTTCGGCGCCATGTTCTTGTGGCGCTTCACGCCATACGCGTAATAACCATCGCGGATGCGCCCGGGAATGTCGGTGGGTGCCTGCGCATTGCCGGGCCGCCCGCTGTACGGGTGGATGCCGAAGTTGAGCAACTGAAAGATGACGACGGCCAGGGCGAAACGGTCTTGCGCCAGCTCCGTGCCCGCAGGCATGCCCTTGCGCTGGAATTCCGGCGCCAGGTAGTCGGCCGTGAATTGCTCGGCAGGAAAACGCTCCGCATGCCCCTGGATGCTGAAACCGTCGCAATCGAGCATGGCGATGTACAGCGAATCGCGGTAAAAGCGCAGGTTCACGGGTTTTAAGTCGACCACGTAATGCTGCTGCTGGTGCAGCGCGTCGAGGACGGCGGCCAGGTTGGCGGCCAGGGTCAGCTTGGGACCGAGTCCCGTGGGCAAGCCGGCCGCGCGCGCTTGCCGCTCCTGCATGATCTGTTCCAGTTCCGCCGTCTGCGCCATGTCCAGCAGGGGCATGACGAAACCGGCGAAGCCGCCCTGGCCGTCGAACACGGCCGCTTGCGGCCAGGCGATCTGCACGTAGCGCTTGCCGTTTTCCAATTGGTCGGGCAATTCGGGCGACAGTTCCAGCATCGCTTCGAGCTTGCGCCGGTTGGCGGCCCGGTCCAAGTGCGGGTGGTACAGCTTGGCAACCTGCGCGGGCGCGCCGGGCAACAGGTACACGCTGCCCGCGCCGCCGCTTTTAATCAGTTTGCCCAGCACCAGGCTGCGGACTTTATCGAGCCATATCTTGCCGCCCGGACTCAGACCGGGCGTGACTCCCTGCTTCCGGCTCATGCGCGCAAGGCCAGCAACAGGGTCTTGTCGTCACCCGTGATCTGGTGCGTGCGCGGGTCGGCCAGGGTGGACGCCAGCGCCGTATTGCCGAGCTCGCTGCTCTCGACCGTGCGCAGATAGCCTTGCACGGCATCCATGAACGGCGCGTACAGCGCTGCATTGTTCTTGCTCATGGCAAAGGGCATGCAGCCGTCCGACATCAGCACGACGCCGCGCACGGCTTGCGGAATCGCCAGCAGGCGCAGCTGTTCGCGCCAGCGCTCGCCACTGATGAAATATGTTTCGTTGGCGTATTCGCCATTCGCAGGCAGCGAGATCAGTTCGCCACCGTCCATCAGTTGCGCCACGCCCAGGCCGTCGCCCAGGTGGAAGAAGAAGCCGGCCTCTTGCCCCATGACCACGCCCACCACCGTGCTGGCGTAGTCGTCCAGGGTGGCATTGGCGGCGCGGGCGATGTCGTCGAGCGCGGCGCGGATCTGCGCCAGGGTGCCCGCCAGCGCGCCGTCACGCAGATCCTGCACGGTGGCGCCCTGCTCCAGCCGTCCGGCCAGCGCCTGCACGGTTTGCGCGGCAACAAACTGCGCGCCGTGCTCGCTGAGGCGGGCCGAGCCGGCGCCATCGCAGACGATGGCCACCAAAACGTCGTTCACGACGGCGTGCGCGTGCGCATCCTGGCAAGGGATGTCTTTATCCAGGTGCGCCTTGCCCGTGACGGAGGCGCCGAACACGCGCCACTGCTGCTTTGCTATCGCCATGGATCAGCGGGCTTTCACGTATTCACGACGGACCAGCCGTCCGTCGATGCCAGCTGCGCCTGCGCGCCGGGGCGCGATTGCGACACCACCTGCATGCTGGCGCTCAGCCACAGGAACAGTTCGCGGAACTGCAAGCCCTTCAGCTGCTTCACGCCCCGTTCGCCACGGCTGGAAAACTGCCCCAGGGTATCGGTATTCGCATTGTCGCCCACGGCGATGGGGAAGATCGCCACTTTATTCGCCTGTTCAGCCGCGCGCGCCTGCTCGGCGCCGCGCTGCCAGGGATCGGTCGGCTCGCCGTCCGACATCAAAAACAGCCATGGCCGCGTGTACGCCACGCCCGCCGCGCGGAAACGCTGCTTTTCCTGCTCGATCTCGGCCAGGGCCAGTTCGACAGCCGCACCGGTCGGCGTGGTGCCGTTCGCTTCAAGCTGGGGCGCCGTGAAATCCATGGCGTCGCACCAGTTGCTGGCCACCACGGCTTCATCGTGGGCGCCGTATTGAATCACGAGGATGCGCACGCGCTTGGCGGCGATCACATCGGACTTGAGTTCCTGTTCCAGCAAGGCCAGGCCATCGTTGAGCAGCGCGACGGGTTCGCCCGCCATGCTGCCGGAGCAGTCGAGCACGAGCACCAGCGGCGTGCGTTGTTCGGTGTTGTCGACTAGGGCGACGTCAGGGATCATTATGGATGTCATGTACTTTTGATAGAGTTGCGAAATAGCCTAGGCCCGAAGCTTACCCTATGGATATGTTTTCCATGCGTCCGATTGCTGCGGATGACACCCTGCGCTATCAAATACCTGACAAAAGCTCTAGCTTGCAATGAAAGCAACAAGGTCGTACACTGCGCCATTCTGCCCCGACGCTGGCGGCCACCCATTTACTGACGTTTTGGAAAAATAATGCAACAGAATCCTGAAATGGACTATGTCGGCTTTTGGCCACGCGTTGGCGCGACGTTGATCGACAGCTTGCTCTTGCTGATTATCATCATGCCGATGCTGATAGCCATATATGGCCGAAGCTACTTTTCGACCGATTCCTTGTTTCGTGGCCCGGCCCACTTCATGATTTCATGTGTCATGCCGCCACTGATTCAATTGGCGTTTTGGATTACCTTGTCTACAACACCTGGCAAGATGGCCATCGGCGCGATCATTGTCGATGCGAAGACGGGCAACAAGCCTTCTGCCGGCCAGTGTGTCAAACGCTGTCTCAGTTCTTACCTGTCCGCGCTACCGCTTTACCTGGGGTTCTTTTGGATTGGCAAGGACTCGCGCAAGCAGGGGTGGCATGACAAGATCGCTGATACGGTGGTGATACGGCGCAAGACCGCTGCAGTGCCGGCCTCTCCTGGCCTGCCATTGCAATAAGCAAACTTGATGATGATACCTCTCGCCAACTTGGACGAACATGCCCTTCGGGAAACGCATCAAGAGCTGTTTCGCCAGGGCGTTAAGGGAAAGTGTCAAGCTCCTGTCCGAAATGCAACGGCGTGCTTTGACAGCGAAAACCGTTGCGTTGCTGGAACTTAAATTCTGTCCGCGAGAAACAGAAGATTACGACGAACCGGCCAGCATCGGCGGGAGCATACGGGGGAACCTCCACGTTTTGCTCGACGCGGACATCCTTGCCGTCTTTTACCGTATGAATGACGATATTCGCCGTCATTCCCGCTTGCCACACGCGGGGAATGGCAAGGCACAGGTATAGCCGCCGCCGCCCTGGCCAGCGTCCAGATAGCCCGCTTCCGCAGTGGCGCCATTCTGCAAGGTCACCTCATAACTGCCTATCCCGTGATCGGTATGGTTGTAGCCGCTTAAATTCACCGTCAACTCATGGCTTTCCTTGCCCATTGCCGCCTGTGAAACCGCCATGCAAAGACACAGGAAACCGATCAAAAGCGGTCTCATCGAAAAAATACTGCTGGTCATATGACTTCCTCGATCAGCATGGCATGCGACTCCCGTCCCATGCCCTGAGTTTATATTTATGACAATATTTTATTGTATCGGGGAATGTTAATCCGGGAGCACGATTACATCGGCGGCGGCGCATTGCGGTGGGGCAGCGTTTGTACTATCTTGATAGTTGCCCAGGACAGATGGCAACGACCCGACCTTCCTCACAAAGGTGGGACGAATCGCTGCGCAACACCGCCCTTACCCAGTTCCGCACCTGCGCGCCTGCGGCACATTGATGTAGTCAGGATTGGGGGCAAGCATGGACACAGGTACAGCAACGGCGGATGTGGGGAAACTGATCGCCGCCATGTACGACTCGGCCTGCGGCGCGGGCGACTGGCCGCAGCTCGACAGCTTTGACCTGAGCGGCCAGCAATGGCAGGAACTCTTGCCGCATCTGCAACGCGCCCTGTGCCTGCAGCGGCGCCTGCGCGAAGCGCAACTGGCCAGCCATTGCGCGCTGGCGGCACTCGACGCCATGGGCGCCATCGTGCTGGTGCTCGACGCCAACCTCGGACTACGTTTCGCCACGCCCGCCGGCCACGCCTTGCATGCGGCGCAACTGGCGCACGCCGCGCCGCCCGACCTGGCACGTGCCGTGCGCATGGTCATCGGCAGCACCGGCGGCGCAGCGCAATGCCAGTCGCTGCGCCTGGCGCGCAGGCAGCAAGGCCCCCTGGCCCTGACAGTCACACCGCTTGCCGATTGCCAGCCCCCATGCGCGCTGCTGATCGCGCGCGATCCCACCCAAGCGAGCACGTCTGTCACTGCCTTGCGGCAGCTGTTCGACTTGACGCAAGCCGAAGCGCAAGTGGGCAAGGCACTGGCGCAAGGGGCCACCATCGAGGAAATCGCCGCGCGCGGCGGCATCAGCGTCAATACCGTCAAGACGCATCTGCACCACACCTATTTGAAGACCGACACGCGCCGCCAGGGCGAGCTGATCGCGCTGATCCACGGCGCGACGGCGCACCTGACCGTGTTGGATGCCTGAGGCCGTGTCATCCGATCGGATGATGTGCGCGGCATCTTGCCTGCCTACACTGGCAAGACCGGGCGCCCCCGCCTTGCCAAGGTCACCACGGCGCACGCGGGCCACCCGGCGCGATTTCCCTGGCATCGACAACAATATCGCCGCGCCGGCAGCGGACGGCATCAAAGTTCAAGGATGGGTAAAAAAATGAAAACATGGATCTTGGCCGGCACCCTGGGCATCTGCGCCCTGCTGGCAAATGCACAAACGCTTCCCGACAGCCAGACCGTCGTCATTCCAGGCGGGCGCATGCAGACGATCGAACTGCCCGCCCACAGGCACTTCATGAGCGCGCAAGAATTTTCTCCGTTCCGCGGCGGCTATGAGCTGTCGAACGGCAAGGTACTGTACCTGCGCAATATAGGCAGCATCGGCGCCATGATGTATGCGCGCATCGATGACCAGGAAGAACACCGCATCGTCGCCAGCGGCAGCAACAGCTTCGTGGCGCTCGACCGGCAACTGGCCATGCGCATTGACTTGCGCGACGATGGCAGCGTGGGTGGCGAAGTGCTGATGGTGGTGCCGGCCGAAAAACTGGCCAGCGGCGACATCGTGCCCGCCCATGTTCAAAGCATGAGCCTGGCATCGCGTTGATGCAGCAAGCCGCCTTCCGCATGGGTGACAGCCATGAGCAAGCAATATTCTGTGCAACAGCAAAACGCGCTGACCCTGGCCGCCATCAAACAGACGGCGGCCTGGTGGCGCGCCCGCCCCCTGCCCGACGCCTTGCGCCAGTGCGCGGCCAGCCATGGCGTGGCGCTGGACACGGCCATCATGCTCGACCTGCAACTGGCCTTCCCCGACCTCCCCCTCGTCTGCGGCAAGCTGCTGAGCGCCGATGGCCGCTTCATCCATTTCGAAATGGACCTCGACGACGACCTGCGTCCCTTGCCTGGCAGCGTGGCGTGGGACGACATCAGCGCCAGAGTTGACTTGGCCGCACACAAGCGCGGCACGGGCGTGGGCTATGGGGTGTTGTGCAAGAAAGTGCTGCAGGAATTGAATCGCGGCGCGCCCTAGCCGAACCGCTGCCGGCACATGCTATGATCGGCGCCCCGATCATGAGACAGATGGCAACGGCACATGCAACACTCACCCGGCAACAACCCGATCTCGACGCTGCTGCGCGGCGTCCTGCGCCTGCTGGCCTGGCCCCTGCTGGCCCTGGTCAGCGCCGCCTGCACCAACACCACGCGCCATCCGGCCAGCGAGCCCACGCAAGTCGTCCTGCGCTTTACCTATGACGACGGCAAGCCGATGCGGCATGACGATTACCTGGCCAATGCGCGCCAGGAAACATACATCAAGCGCTGCAGCAAGATAGGCAGCACCACTGTCTGCGACGTCGGCTCGGATCCACTGTTCATGGGCGGCGACGCCCCGCTGGACGCCAACGGCGAAGTGCGCGTCACCCTGCACTCGACCGGCCCCATCGGCAACAATCCGACCACGCATTGCATCAAGGGCAAAGGCTACGTCTTTGATTCCGGCGACTGGAAGCGCGGTCCCTTCAGCCCCGGCCAGGTGATCGAGATCCGCTACAGGATACGCGAAGTGGACATGGCGTGCCCCTGGTCGTCGGGCACGCCGCCGTGGTGGGACAAGAGTTAAGCCAGCCGGGGCCGGCTGGCCTGGCTTTACTGCAACTCGAACTCCGCCGGAGTCAAGCCCAGCTCGCGCGCGATCTTGCTGGCAACGCGCTGCTCATTGGCGTCGAAATTGCCGTCTGACGAAGCGACGGCGATAATCATGCGCACCAGCAAGCGCGACGCCTCCACATTCGACTTCATCTTGCCCAGCGCCTGATACGCCTTGGCTTCGCCGATATCCTTGTCGAATTCCAGCTGGCCGACATAGTCCTGGAAAGCCTTGATCACGTCCGTGGTGGTAAATACGGATAGCGCGTCATTGCTTTCAATAAACTTCACCATCTTCTGCTTCTCTTCCGCACTGACGCTGCCGTCGGCCATGGAGATCAGGGCCGAGCCCGCCATCGCGGCATTCAGGAAATCCTTGTTCTTGTACTTCAAGGCCTCGGTTTTCAGTTCGCTGGCTTTGGTCTTCAGTTTGGACAGAAAGGAATCGAAACTCATGGTGTACCTCCGGGTTGGTGTGGGTGCGGCAGCGCTCTACGTTGCCACTCCCACCCAACTGAGGGCACATGCCTGAATTGCAAGCGGCGGGAACAAGCCTTGCCTCCGATGAAAGCATGGCAAAACCCAGAACAAGGGCCGGGGTCAGACCCTAAGGGTCTGACCCCAGTTTCTGCCTTGGGGTGAAAGACAGCCGACTGCCTACAAACACACAAAACACCACGAAACCCAATTAACACGAAAATTAACTTCTTTGCAGTTGAAAAATAAATAATTTCATGGCAGCATGGAATTACATTTTCCATACTGCAAGGTTGTGATGGACAAGCAATTGCTGCTGATTTGCGCACTGACGTTCATCATCCACCTCATCGGCACCCTCGCCTACTTCGTATGCATCGCCGACATCCGCACGCAGCGGCTCGCCCTGTTCAGCATTCCAATGCTGCTGTCGCACCCCTTAAATTCATTCCAGTGCGCCTTTTGCCGCGCCGTCGAGCACTTCCAGGTGCACAGGTCGGTACACAAACTGCTGCTGCACGCCGTCTTCAAGGGCGGCTTGTCCTGCCTCAAGACCTCCGCCAGCCTGCCCAAGCCCGCCAACGTCACTGGCCTGCGCGAAAAATCCGGCGTCTCCGTCTCCGTCTCCATCGTCCTCGCCACGGCCCCGAGGACGGTGGGCGCATCGTTGTCCACCTTACACCGCGGCGCTGTACGCAGGAGTGCTGGCCCCCAGCGTGCGCGTCACCTCCAGCACGCTTTCATCGATCATCAACGGCGGCGCCACCATCATGATGGCCGTCTTCATCGACCCGTGGTGTCGGGCATGACGGATGACGTCATCGAGGGCAAGATCGAAGAATCGCAGTTTAGACGGGCGGTGGTGTGGCTGGTGGGTGGGGAGCAGATTGGCGGGGACGCTGATCGCGCAGTTTTTGCTGGTGCCGTCGGCGGTGGTGATTGTGTGTGGGGGGGCTAAGGGGTTGTAGATGAGAATTGGCTCGT
The DNA here is from genome assembly GCF_020858135.1 of Janthinobacterium sp. FW305-128. Classification (NCBI taxonomy): domain Bacteria; kingdom Pseudomonadati; phylum Pseudomonadota; class Betaproteobacteria; order Burkholderiales; family Oxalobacteraceae; genus Janthinobacterium; species Janthinobacterium sp. FW305-128. The sequence goes on from NZ_JACYMK010000002.1 coordinate 591,323, forward strand.
ACAATTTAGGGCATCTCACCGTTCAACCTTGTTAAAGTAATATAGTCTAAGAATGATCCGCATAAAAAATTTATAACATACAATTGAATGGAATTGAAACAATGAAAATAAAAAGTTTTAGAGCAAAAAATTTTCGCGGATTCATTGATACCGGCCATATCATATTAAAGCCGATAAACCTTCTTGTCGGAAAAAATAGCATAGGGAAAAGTTCATTTGCTAGGCTATGGCCAATATTTAATCAAGGTTCAAAACTTCAAAAAAGGTCGCCAGTTATTTGGAATGGCAATTTAGTGGATTTTGGCTCATTCAACAATGTCTTATCGAGGCACACCGACGAAAAGGAAATAATCTTCGAATTCAAGATTGAGGTAGAGGAAGTTGATGCTTTACCGCGGAAGAACATGTTGAAATATAGGAACCGAGTTAGACACTTAAAAGCAGGAGAAATAATACTTCAGATGAAGTTAATTGCTGGCGCAGACGACTCAAGTACAATTTGTGCCGAGTTTAGCATCTCAATAAATGGTTTGAAAATAATCTACAAGTTCAATGATGCAGGATTACTCCTAGAAACGTCCTGCGACGCAATAAACATAAAACTCACATCACAGTACACTCAAGAAAGAAGTGTTGGATTCCTAATCCCAATAACTGAATTTTTCATTAAGAGCAATGATAAAGTTTTGCTAGCATGGTCCCCAATGAGATCTCGTCTCTACTCCTTTTTGCGATCAAGACTACATGGCCGCCTTGCAGATGAACGAGTACATGAAATATGTGGGAAGCTTAACGTATGTGGCAGCGAAAGAGATTTATTGAATTATTGCAAGTCATTGCCATACCAATACAAAACCTGGCAAGATTTTATAAGTTTAATTGAGGCAAACTCAACAACATTAACCCACTTTCATTTATGTGTATTCCTTTCTGTGAGCGAATTATTAATTAGAGACATAGATTTAGACTTACATCAGCATTTCTCACAAGTCAACTACATCCGTCCTTTAAGAGCAACAGCACAACGCTACTATAGAAGACAAGATCTAGCAGTTGACAACATCGACTCCGAAGGCGCAAATTTGGCCTTTTTTCTTGCATCATTGTCTTCGCAGAAACTTGAGAAGCTAAATGAATGGCTAGAAGAAACGATAGACGTTCGAGTTAAGCTAGATGGAGAACAAGGTCACGTAATGGTTACTCTAGAAGACATTAACACTGGAAGAGTTGATAACATGGCAGACATGGGATTCGGATTCTCCCAAGTTCTACCATTAGCTGTTCAAGCGTGGATATCTTCCTCACCTTATGCAAAGACTTCTGGCAGAGTAACAAGCAACAATATGATTCTAGTTTGGGAACAACCTGAATTACACTTGCATCCAGCTATGCAGAGAAAATTGGCTCGTTTAATAGCCAAGACCATTGAAGTAGATGCAAAGAAAAAGGTGTCCTTTATTATTGAGACTCACAGCCAGTCAATAATTAATGAATTAGGAGATCTGATAATTGAAGATGAGACTTTAGCAGAAGATATTCAGATATTAATTTTTGATCAAGCCGAAAAAAAAGAAACAATTATTTCAAAAACCAATTTCGATAGCAGCGGACAACTAATTGATTGGCCAATTGGCTTTCTTTCAGTCTAAATTGGTGAGAAAAATGCTTATAAATATAGCCCAAAGCTTTACAGAAAATTTAAAAAACGTAGACGAGAAATTTATTAATGAATTTGAGGAATTAATATCAATTCACAGAAAAATGAATCACTACGTTTCAATATCAAGAAAAACATCAAAAATAATACTTGAAGAAATAGGAAATAGAATCAGTGAAAGAACAAAAGTAAGCATTGCCCAAATATCGGGACAGTCCGACAGTTCCATTGCAATATTAAAAAACATAGAATACTACATAGAAATCCGCTTCTGCCATCCTATTGGCCTAATAATTGAAGAGACCAAAAATAATATTTGCTGGGTATGCAGTATAGAATATGTAAATCAATGGTGCTCTCAACCATTAAGAATTATAGGAGAACATATAACTGATGGAAAAACCTGCTTGGAAGCAGCCAAACATTATTCCATGTTAAATTCCTTACCGCACCAAATGCAAAAAGCCACTGTTGAAATGTCAGGAGGTTGTGGAAATGCAAATATAGTTTTAGGGGAGCGATTAACAGATGCAACAGCGCCAATATTATGCGCGATAGATAGTGACAAGCTAACAAAAAATCATGCGGGATCAGCAGCAATTAAAAAATGTAAAACATTAATTAAAAACAAGCCGGGAATTGCAGTATTTCGTTCTACTGACGCTCGTGAATTTGAAAATATACTCCCTCTAAATTATGTACGAGCAGCAATACAGGAAATGGATAACACAAGCAACAGAGATGACATACTTGCAAATATAGATAAACTACTTTTGATTAAAAGAACAAAAAAAAATATATACGAACATATTGATCTTAAAAATGGAACGTGCTTCACATGGATAAATTCACAATCAAAAGATGTAAAAATACACTATACCGACACACCTATCATCGGGCCATGCAAATGCAATGAAAATTGCACTGGATTTATCAGCCCGCCAATAATTCAAACAATGCTAGACAAGACACTTGAAATTATGCAGAAGGGTTCAAAGAGAGAAATTGAAAAACTTATCGACATAAGTGATGATGTGGCATGGCTATCTATTGGACGTTCTGTTTTTTCCTTGGCACTGTCAAATAATGCTCGATTAACATGACGCACACCAAACCACCTTATTGATATAAATTAATTTATTTTTTACAATGAAAAAGCCGCTGTCTCCCGACAGCGGCTTTCTCATCCCTACCCCAGCAACAGCGCCTTGAACCAAGGCGCCGCGCCGTAAATAGCTAAGTAAATTACCCCACAAACTTCCGTGCATTCCTGAACATGCGCATCCATGGCGAATCCTCGCCCCATGCTTCAGGGTGATACGACTGCTGGACGCTGCGGAACACGCGCTCCGCGTGCGGCATTAACACTGTAAAGCGGCCGTCTGGCGTGGTGACGGAGGTGATGCCTTCCGGCGAGCCGTTCGGGTTGTACGGATACGCTTCGGTGGCGGCGCCCTTGTTGTCGACGAAGCGCATGGCTTTGGTGACCTGGGTGATGTCGCCCGTTTGCGAGAAGTCTGCGTAGCCTTCGCCGTGGGCGATGGCGATGCCGGCCTGGGTGCCGGCCATGCCGTTGAAGAAGATCGATGGGGAATCCATCACTTCGACCATGGCAAAGCGGCCTTCGAATTTCTCCGACTTGTTGCGCGTGAACTTCGGCCAGGCGTGGGCGCCGGGGATGATCGATTTCAGGTTGCTCATCATCTGGCAGCCGTTGCAGATACCGAGGCCGAAGCTGTCCGTGCGGTTGAAGAAGCGCGCGAACTGTTCCGCCAGGCTGGCGTTGAACAGAATCGTCTTCGCCCAGCCTTCGCCCGCGCCCAGTACGTCGCCGTACGAGAAGCCGCCCACGGCGATGACGCCCTGGAAATCGTCCAGTTTCACGCGGCCCGCAATCAGGTCGCTCATGTGCACGTCGACAGCGGTAAAACCTGCCTGGTGCATCACGTAGGCCGTCTCGATGTGCGAGTTGACGCCCTGCTCGCGCAGGATGGCGACACGCGGACGCACGCCGGTGGCGATGAATGGCGCGGCGATGTTGTCGTTCTGGTCAAACGTGACGATCGGCGACATGCCTGGGTCCTGCACGTCCAGCAGGCGGTCGTATTCGGCGTCCGCGCAGGCCGGGTTGTCGCGCAGGCGGGCGATGCGCCAGCTCGTTTCGCTCCACAGGCGGTGCAGGTCCGCGCGCGGCTGGGTGTAAATCAGCTTGGCGTCGCGCGTGAATTCGATCACGTCGCGGTCGTTCAATTTACCGATGATATGGCTGCAGGCGCCCAAATTAAACGTGCGCAGCACGTCCATGACGAGCGACTTTTCTTCCGCGCGCACCTGGATGACGGCGCCCAGCTCTTCGCTGAACAAGGCACGCAGGGTCAGCTCGTTGCGGCGTTCCGCCACCTGGCCCGTCCAGTTCTTGGCGTCGCCCCAGTCGCTCGAGTGCTCGCCTTCCATGGTCAGCATGTCCAGGTTGACGGACATGCCCGTGTGACCGGCGAAGGCCATTTCCGTCAGGGTGGCGTACAGGCCGCCGTCCGAACGGTCATGGTAGGCCAGCAGCTTGTCGTCGCTGTTGAGCTTTTGGATGGCGGCGAAGAAGCCTTTCAGGTCTTCCGCGCTGTCCACGTCCGGCGTTTCATTGCCCAGCTGCCCCATGACTTGCGCCAGGGCGGAGGCGCCCAGGCGGTTCTTGCCGCGACCGAGGTCGATCAGGATCAAGGACGTATCGCCCTGGTCCGTTTTCAGCTGCGGCGTGAGCGACTTGCGCACGTCCGTCACTGGCGCGAACGAAGAAACGATCAGGGACACCGGCGAGGTGACGGATTTCGCCGCGCCCGTGCTCTCGTCTTTCCAGGTCGTGCGCATCGACAGCGAATCCTTGCCGACGGGGATGCTGATGCCCAGCGCCGGGCACAGGTCCATGCCGACGGCTTTCACGGTGTCATACAGGGCCGCGTCCTGGCCAGGCTGGCCGCAGGCGGCCATCCAGTTGGCGGACAGCTTGATGTCGGAAATGTCGGCAATCGCTGCGGCGGCGATGTTGGTGACGGCTTCGCCCACGGCCATGCGGCCGGAAGCTGCCGCGTCGATGACGGCCAGCGGCGTGCGTTCGCCCATGGCCATCGCTTCGCCCAGGTAGCCCTCGAAGCTCATGGTGGTGACGGCGCAGTCGGCCACCGGCACTTGCCATGGTCCCACCATCTGGTCGCGCACGGTCATGCCGCCCACGCTGCGGTCGCCGATGGTGATCAGGAACGATTTGTCGGCCACGGTCGGCAGCAGCAGCACTTTTTGCGCTACGTCCACCAGGTCCATGCCGGTCAAATCAATCGCCGGGAAATCGTTGGCCACGTGGACCACGTCGCGCTGCATCTTTGGCGGCTTGCCCAGCAAGACGTCCATCGGCATGTCGACCGGCTCATTGCCCAGTTCCGGGTCGATCAATTTGAGTTGACGCTCTTCGGTGGCCACGCCCACGGCGGCGAACAGGCAGCGTTCGCGTTCGCACATGGCTTTGAACAGAGGCAGGCTTTCCGGCGCGATGGCCAGGACGTAGCGTTCCTGCGATTCATTGCTCCAGATTTCCTTCGGCGCCATGCCCGACTCTTCCAGCGGGATCTTGCGCAAGTCGAAAATCGCGCCGCGCTTGGCGTCGTTGGTGATTTCCGGGAACGCGTTCGACAAGCCGCCCGCACCCACGTCGTGGATCGAGATGATCGGATTGTCCGCGCCCATTTGCCAGCAGGCGTTGATGACTTCCTGGGCACGGCGCTCCATTTCAGGATTGCCGCGCTGGACGGAATCGAAGTCCAGGTCGGCCGTGTTGCTGCCGGTGGTCATCGACGAGGCGGCGCTGCCGCCCATGCCGATGCGCATGCCCGGGCCGCCCAGCTGCACCAGCAGGCTGCCGACGGGGATGTCGTTCTTGTGCGTGTGCTGCGCCGAGATATTGCCGATGCCGCCCGCGATCATGATGGGCTTGTGGTAGCCGAACACGGAATCTTTGTCTGCGCCGACGTTCTGCTCATACGTGCGGAAGTAACCGCCCAGTACCGGACGGCCGAATTCGTTCGAGAACGCGGCGCCGCCCAGCGGGCCTTCGATCATGATCTGCAGCGGCGACGCGATGCGTTCCGGCTTGCCGTATTGCTCCGCGTCCGCACGGCCAGCCAGCGGCGCCGTCACGGAAGCGGCCGTTTCCCAGCTGCGCACGGCGTCCGGCAGCGACAGGTTCGACACGGTGAAACCCGTCAGGCCAGCCTTCGGCTTGGCGCCGCGGCCCGTCGCGCCTTCGTCGCGGATCTCGCCGCCCGCGCCCGTGGACGCGCCAGGGAAGGGAGAAATCGCCGTCGGGTGGTTATGCGTTTCCACCTTCATCAGCGTGTGCGTCAGTTCCGTCGATGCCGCGTATTCGTGGTTCGCACCGCGCGGGTAGAAGCGCGAGACGGTGGCGCCTTCCATGATGGACGAGTTGTCGCTGTAGGCGACGACGGTGCCCTTCGGCTGCAGTTCGTGCGTGTTCTTGATCATGCCGAACAGCGACTTGGGCTGCGCCACGCCGTCGATGGTCCAGTCGGCGTTGAAGATCTTGTGGCGGCAATGCTCGCTGTTCGCCTGCGCGAACATCATCAGTTCCACGTCCGTCGGATTGCGGCCGGCCTTGGTGAAGGCGGCATCCAGGTAGTCGATTTCGTCTTCCGACATCGCCAGACCCAGTTCCGTGTTCGCCGTTTCCAGCGCGCGCTTGCCCTGCCCCAGCAAGTCGATCGATTCGAGCGGACGCGCTTCCAGCGTGCGGAACAAGTCCTTGGCGTCGTCGGCGCTGCGCAGCACGGATTCCGTCATGCGGTCGTGCAGCAGGTCGGCCACGGCCTGTACTTGCTCGTCCGTCAGTTTGCCGGCGCCGATGGCGCTGCCCAGGATGCCCGATTTCAGGTTGATGCGGAAAGCGATGCCGCGTTCGACGCGCTTGATGTGCGCCATGCCGCAGTTGTGCGCGATGTCGGTGGCTTTCGAAGCCCACGGCGAAATCGTGCCGAAACGGGGGATGACGAAGAATTCTTCGGCAGCGCCTTCCGTATTGTCGGCCTGGGCCGGCTCGCCGTACGTCAGCAAGGCGCCAAGGCGCGTGCTGTCGTCGGCCGTGAGCGGCGCGCTGGCATCGATGAAATGGACATAGCGTGCTTGCACGGCAACGATCGCAGGCGAGACGGCTTGCAGTTGGCTTAACAGACGGTGGCTACGGAAATGGGACAGGGCATTGGAACCCGGCAGTATCAACATGATTGGAAGGTGGTTGATGCAGCGTGGCTGCGGGTTAAAGGTAGGTATGACAATATCTTTCGTACGGCAAATTTCCTTTGCGCGCATTATACCCGTTTTACCCCTGCTTTATTACCGGAACTTATGGCTTTGCGGCCATTTTGCCCCTGAAACCGGCAGTTTTTGCCAACTTGCAACAACAGGATCAGGCAATCACATAGCGGTTCTTCCCCTGGCGCTTGGCCAGGTACAGCGCCTCGTCGGCCAGGCGGTAACTGTGGCTCAGCTCCTTGTCCCGGTCCAGCTCGGCCACGCCCACGCTGATCGACACGAACTGTGCCGCATGGAAAGCCTGGCTGACGGCGGCGACCAGGGCGCCGGCGAAGGCGCGCACGGCCTCGCGGTCGCCCGCGTAGACGATGCCGAATTCCTCGCCGCCCAGGCGTCCGCACAGATGGCTTTGCGCCTTATCCGCGATGATGGCGGCCGTGCGCATGAGCACCGCGTCGCCCGCATCGTGGCCCTGCTGGTCGTTGATGATCTTGAAATCGTCGATGTCGATCATCAGGAAATGCAGCATGCCGCCGTGGCTTGCGCCATGCATCTGCTGGGCCCGCTGCGTGAACATGCGGCGGTTGTTCAAGCCCGTCAGGCTGTCCTGGAAGGCCAGCCGCGTCAATTCCACCTTGGCGTGATAGTTACGCAGGCGCAATAAGCTGAAGCTGACGTTCAGCGCCAGCCCGAACAGCACGCTGACGGCGATCATCAACGGCACCCAGGGCTGGTCGGGCAAGCCAGCGTTGACGGGATACAGGCCGTGGCCCACGTTCCACCACACGCCCGCCACCACGGCCAAGTAGCTGAGACCGCCATTGAAGATGGAAGCGATGGCCAGGGTCATGAAGACACCCACGGGCAAGACCCAGAAGCTGGCGTGGTGGACAGCATCGGCCATGGTGCGCAAGCCGAAGGTCAGTGCCAGCACGGCGCAGGCCCCCGTCATGGTCAGCACGGGCAAGGTGGTGCAGCGGGCGCGCACGGCCAGGCTCGCCAACATGCCCAGCAAGGCCAGCACGGCGTGCGTCAGGTTCGGATGGTAGGCCGGCGGCATCAGCAGCCAGGCCAGGCTGAAGGCGATGATGCCCATCACTTGCGTGATCAGGCCGACCCGGTGCAATTCCGCAAAATACGTATGCTGCTGTTCGCTGTTGCCGCCAAAGGCAAGGGGAACGGCAATGCGCCGCAAGGTAGACAGTTCAGGAACGCGCATGACGGGTATCGACACCAGAGAGGGATAAAGCGCCCGTTAAAGCCTTGCGCATGCCTTGCCGCGACGTGGTGCGGCATGCAACAGGTGTTGCATTTTAGAATACTATCACGGTAGTCAAGGAATGGCCGGAAAAACAGGCGCCCGCACCGTCGCAAGGGGCGCTCGTGTCATGAAATACAACGCCGGACGGCGCTGGACGCGCCTGCCCTTGCGCACGGCACCCGATTGCATGCATTTTGCTGGCAGTGTCGGGCGGCTTTGCAGTATGCTGATAAAAAACAATACTGCCAGGCAGCTACATATAAGAAGAGTTCCCGCAAATGACCGAACAGATGAACGAGAGCTGAACCATGCCAGAAACTAGCGACTTATCTGTCCTGATCGTCGACCCGAACCCCAGCATGCGGGGCAATCTGCACAATATGCTGAACCAGGCCGCCATCACCAAGGTGGAATATGCCGTCAATGCCGGCACGGCCATCCGCTTGCTGATGAAGAAACCGTTCGACATCATCCTGTGCGAATACGACCTTGGCAGCGGCACGGATGGCCAGGATGGCCAGCAATTGCTGGAAGACTTGCGCCACCATAAGCTGATCGGCCTGTGGACGATCTTCATCATGCTGACCTCGGAAGCCATCCACAGCAAGGTGATCAGCGCAGCGGAGCTGACCCCGTCCGACTACATATTAAAACCGTTCACCGTCGACGTGCTGAGCGGCCGCATCGCGCGCGCCATCGAGCGGCGCGCCGTTTTTCTGCCCACGTATCAGCTGATCGACAAGGGCGACCTGCGCGAAGCCGTGAAAAGCTGCCGCGCGGCCGAACTGCAGCACCCGCGCCTGGCGGCCGATTTCGCCCGCCTGCGCGCCGAACTGCACATCAGCCTGGACGAATGGAAGGAAGCGGAACAGCTCTACGCCGACATGCTGGCCACGCGGCCCATGGCCTGGGCGCACCTGGGCCTGGCGCGCACCCTGTTCGAACAGCAGCGCCACGAGGATGCGCAGGAAGCGCTGCTGGAACTGGTGGAGACCTATCCCCGCTTCATGGCCGCCTACGACTTGCTGGCGCAAAACCACGAAGCCATGGGCCAGCAACTGCAGGCCAAGAAAATCCTCGAGGACGCGGTGGCCATCTCGCCGCACATGGTGCGCCGCTTGCGCCACCTGGGCGGCATCGCCTTCGACACGGGCGACATCGGCGCGGCCGAACGGGCCTACAAGCAGGTCGTGACGAAAGCGAAGTACTCCGAATTCCGCGACCCGGAAGACCACGTCAACCTGGTAAAAACGCTGGTAAAAAAGGGCGACGCGCCGCAAGCGAGCGGCGTGCTGCGCGACATGGAGCGCTCCCTGCGGGGCAGCGCCAACGTGGAAGCATGCCGCGCCATCTCGGCCGCCATGCTGCATGAACTGTCGGGCAACGACATCGCCGCCGCCACCGAACTGCAACTGGCCGCCGCCGCCCTGGACGACGCGCGGGGCCTGTCGACGCAGCTGAAGGTAGGCCTCGTGCAAAGCTGCCTGAAGAACAACCTGGAACAGGCCGCGTCCGACGTCATGATGAAACTCGTCAACGAAGCCGACAGCGACGTGACGATGGAAGCGGCCGTCGACGTCTTTGAAAAAGCGGGCCGCCACGACCTGGCGCAAGGCATGGGTCAGCAGATCACGAACCAGGTGCAGGAATTGATGCAGGATGCGGCCAGCAAGGCGGAAAGCGGAGAACTCAAGGGCGCCGTCTTCGTGCTGCGCCAGGCCCTGCGCAAGACGCCGGGCAACCTGCCCGTGCTGTTCGCCTCCGTCGAGGCCATCCTGCGCCAGCTCAACATGCTGGGCTGGGAAGCCCCGCTCGCTGAACAGGCGCAGCACCAGATGCAGGTGATCCGCAAGATCGACCCCAGGCATCCGCAGCTGGAGTCGCTCAAGCAGCAGTATGCGGCTACGCAGCACAAGTATGGTATTGCGACCTGACTCTTGCCTGTGCCCTGCCTGTCAATCGACAACAAGCCGTTCGACAAGGTGGGCCGTCCCATCGCCGCCGTTTGCGCAATTGAATACTCTCTTTCAAAATGAAGCCCGCTCACGCATTCGGAGCGGGCGCATCCGTATAGTTCGGCAGTTGTGTGACGTCAGCCGTTAAGCGTACGGCCGCCGTCAACGATGATTTCGGAGCCGACGGTCCAGCGGGACTCGTCGGAAGCGAGGTATAACACCGCCTTGGCCACTTCCTCCGGCGTGCCGAAGCGGCCGAACGGAATCGTTGCGACAATGTCCTTGTTGAGCTGATCGCGGTAGGCATCCGGGATGCCGAGCTTGTCGTACAGCGGCGTTTCGACGGGGCCGGGACTGACGGCGTTGACGCGAATGCCGCGTGCCAGCAGTTCGCCCGACAGCGTTTTCGACAAGTTCAGGAATGCGGCCTTGGTTGCGGCATATACCGATGAATGCGCCGAGCCCACGTGCGCGCTGACCGATGTGTTGAGCACCACCGATGCGGGGTTCGCGAACACTGGCAGCAGCGCCTGGATCAGGAAATAGGGACCCTTGACGTTGATGTCGAACGATCGGTCGAACATTTCCTCCGTCCACGCTTCAATCGGCGTCCAGACGGATACGCCAGCGTTGAGAAAGGCGATATCGAGCTGGCCGTAGTACGCCTGGACGGCTTGCGCCAACTCCTGTTGGGCGGCGACACTGGCGGAATCGGCGCGCAGCACGAGAACCTCGGCGCCGAGTTCTTTCCTGGCCTTCTCGATCGATTCCGGATTGACGCCGGTGACGATGACGCGTGCGCCTTCGGCGAGGAACTGCCTGGCTGTTTCGAGGCCGATGCCGCTGGTGCCGCCGGTGATAAGAGTACGTTTTCCTTGCAAGCGGGACATAAAATTCTCCTGTAGGTGATTCAGGGTCAACCAGCATTGGCTGACCTGCCGTGGGAAGAACTATGCGCCCATGCTTGAAATTCTATAAGATCGTATCTTTGCATATAATTCATGCTCCAATTGCATGAATCGGGGAGAGTAACTTTGGACCGGTTTCTTTTGATGACATGCTTCGCGCGCGCTGTGGAGACGGGGAGCTTCTCTGCTGCCGGCCGCGACCTGGGCCTGGGGCAGCCCAACGTCAGCCGTCATGTGGCGGCATTGGAAGAGCATCTGCAGACGCGGCTGCTGCACCGCTCAACGCGCAAGCTTGCCCTCACGCCCGAAGGGGAACGCTACTATGCGGAAGTGCGGCGCATCCTTGACGCCGTCGACGAGTCCGAATCTTCCTTCAGGGAGAACGTCGATCCGTCCGGATTGCTGCGCGTCGCGTGCCCGACCGCTCTGGCGCATGCATTTGTGTTGCCGCATGTCCCCGCCTTCCTGGAGCGCTATCCCGGCCTGGCGCTCGATCTCCAGATCAATGATCGCTATGTGGGTCTGGTCGATGAAGGAGCGGAACTGGCAATTCGGATCGGCCATCTGGAAGACAGCGCCCTGCGCGCGCGGCGCATCGGCCTGTTCGAGCGCGTGTTTGTCGCCAGCAAGGGCTATCTCGCCAAACGCGGCGTGCCGGTCACGCCCGACGATCTGCGCGGGCACGATTGTGTGATCTACACCCTGCTGTCGTCGGGTGCCACATGGCGCTTCCGCGATACGGAAGTAGCAGTATCGGGAAAGGTACGGGTAAACTCACCCGAGGCCGTGCGCGAACTGGTCAATGCGGGACTCGGTATCGGACATGGGCCGCAGTGGCTGTTCGAGGAAGGACTCAGGAATGGCAATTTGCAGTTGCTCCTGACGGCGCACACTGCCCTGCCCGTCCCGGTTCAAATCGTCTATGTCGCAAACAGGCTGCTGCCAACGCGGGCCGTCGTGTTCATGGACTTCATGGCGGAAGCGTTTTCAAAGGTACCGGCACTGAACATCCGCTGAGCGGCCTCTGTCCGCCGCTCGCCGCCGCAAGCCAGAGCGGTGCCGTGTACACCCGTTCACGGCACAGGGCAAGGTTCGATCAGCGCGGGAGTTTATACCGTACCAGCAGCGTCGGTCCCTTGCCGCCGGATGGCGTCAGCAGAATCTCGTCACCGGGCTGCATCTCTTCATACATCACCGTGCAACAAGTCGGCATCGAGTGGCCGCGCGCCGGATACACGCCAACGTCCGTGTGCAGGGTCGCAGCGCGTACGTCCACGCTGGACTTGCCGGTCTTTCCTTCTTCTTGCAGCTGCTTGCGCAGTGCGGTGACGAAGTCCCCTTTGCTGAGCCTGGCAGGTGCCTGGCTGGCTTGCGGGCGAGTGCTTGCATCGTTTTTCATGGTAGTTTCTTTCAGTGTATACATTTCCGCCACTATATCATTCGCCCCTGGTGCAACGCGACCCGGGGGCGGAACGAGTCCATCGCCCCGGCCGGAGCAGCCGCGGCAGAGCGCCTGCTTCTGCGCGTGATAACGTCACAGTTGGCGACAACAGCCTGGCCCATCTTCTGCCGGGAGCGCTCGATGGGACCGGCGATTTTGCATGCTGATGATGCAGTTGCCATCAGAATCGGCGCGACATGGCGTCTGGCGTCTGGCCCAAGCAGAAGCTTGCGCTGGCCGCTTGACTTTAGCGTACTCCAAGGTGCTGCGACCACCGATAGAATCCGCCGCCACAAACGGCCATTCACGTTGAGGTGACAATGCGTGACTTTTCTCGCTTGATAATTCGTTATGCTCGTGGGCCGCTGGCGGCCAGCAGCGGACGCCCAACTCGCGACTTAAAGGAACTAAGTGGCCTATCATCTGATGATATTTAAACAGTCTACAGCGATTGAGCCAACCATCAATCTGTACTTGGGTTCCGCTCAGACCGTGTATCTCTATTGGGAAGCCGCTAGCTTCGATATCGGGCTGCCAACGATTAGTACAATTACAGAACGAGCTGATTCTGAGGCGGGATTCTGCCTTTCGGGTGCCACGCTTACTGCTTTTAAGGTGGAGTTGGAGATGCTATACAAACACTGGAATACATCACACAAAGGCCACGAATTGCCGCCTACGCATTGTGAACTGATGCGTGCAGTGATTTTAGCATTGGACGATGAGTCGTTTGACAACGCAACGCTGATGATTGCATAGCTCGCTGGTAGGATTTGAGAGTCCACTTTGGGGCGTAACCTGCCAACGACGGCAACCGGCCAAAAGCCGAAGCTCGCCGTGGCCGCAAACAACGTGTAGTCGTATAGAGGTTTGAAGATGCGAGATACATGCAGTATATGCAGTCGAAAACTGGACCAGAAAGATGACCCTCTATCAGTTGACTGTGGTGGCGACTGTTGGGGCTGCATCGGTGAAATTGAAGCAGACATGGGCGACGAGTATTCGTTAACCAAGGTAAGGGAGGAGTTTGCGAAAGGACTCCGCCCACGATGGGTTGATACGAGCTCCAATTTATCATCAGAGGTTAAGATATAACAAGACGGCAACCGGCCAGAAGCGGACGACTGACGTTACCCTTCATTACTCAATTTAAGTATGCCAAGTTACGTAAAAAGACACTGGGACGAGACTAGAGGTGACAGGTACGATGCATGGGGTACGTCCTGGTGGTACTTTGAAGTCGATGGTGCAGGCTGGGTTACCCGACAAATAGAACAGTATGATTCTGGTCCGCTGCTTTGCTATAGTGCCGAGCATGAGAGCGACGAATTTGGCGGGATCTCAGAAAAGCCTCTCGATTTATCGGAGTCAGGGTACAGTGCGATTTCCCATCAAGAGTTCGAATCAATTTGGAGAGCCGCATAGTGCTTCCGTTATCGGCCAAAAGCGGACGTCTAACCTTAGCGTTTGTCGAGTGCGCAGGAAGAAAAATACGTGAATCGGTTAATGAAGAGCTTTGTGAAAGATAGGGAAATCACAACTTCCGATTCTTACAGTTCATAGACTTTTGTGCCTACAACCTGACAAAGTGAATAAAATTGCGAAGGTCGGCTAGTACACGAAGATGTTATAGCTGAGTTGAGCTAACAATGTGCGCTTCATCGCGCATGAAAAAAATGAGGTTGAAAATGGCAGAAAAACTTGTACTAAACAAAAATCAAGGTCAAAAAATTACTAGCTTTTGTCGTGACTGCCATCGTGAAACGAAGCATGAAATCGTCAATGAAGCGATTCTGAGCGGTACTGAATATTCTAGCGGGGGGTATTCCACAGATTGGTCGACTGAGCATCAAATCATAAGATGCCTTGGCTGTGAAACGTTCTCGTTTCGAAAAGTTGCGGGTTCAGAGCACGACTTTGTGCAAGTTGGCGAGGACGAATATGAATATCAACCGATCGTAAATGTATATCCTAACCCTCGCGAGGGACGTCAACCACTCGCTGATGTAGGACTGCTACCTGATAAGATTCAACGGATCTATGAAGAAACGCTCCAATCTTTGAACGATACCCAGCCAGTGCTCTGTGGAATAGGAACGCGTGCAATCATCGAGACTGTCTGCAAAGACAAGAATGCGACTGGAGGCGATTTATACTCGAAGATCAATTCGCTTGTCGGACTTGGCGTACTGACACAGGATGGCGCCGACATTCTACATAAGCTTCGTACTCTTGGAAATGACGCAGCTCACGAGGTGAAGCCTCACTCGCTTCAAGAACTTGGTCTTGCATTCGATGTAGTTGACCACCTATTGCTGGGTGTTTTCATTTTGCCAGAACACGCAAAAAAGACTTTCAAATAAGGCCGACCTGGTTCCTGAGACGTTCCCGCAAAGACTTTCTCGTTTTAAACGCATAGCTCATATGTCTTCTTCAGGGCGTAACCTGCCAACGACGGCAACAGGCCAGGAGCGGACGGTCAGGTATGCGCCGCAGCTTACTCGGGCACTCATAGTTCAGCGCATCGCGTTTGTTTGGCGCTGGCAGCATGACGATCTTTTAGGCGACATCCGAGGCCATGAACGCCCGCACGGTGGTGAAGCCGCCGTTGTTATCGACGCGCCGACTGCCGGGTTAGCAGTGTAAATTAACGCCCCCCTATCATTTACTTTTGGGGGGATTGCTAGATTTGCTAGGTTTGAGGGACGGTGTATTCCCTGGTGTGGTTTTGTTATCACGGCGACGCTGATCCGGTTCCCCTGTTGATTTTGCTATCGGCTTTGGTCCTGGTTTAAGTGCCATGAATGCTCTCCTTTGTAGTTCAAAAATTTCAGTTTGTGCTCACTTTTCAACGTAAGTCGGTCAACGGTAGCATATTTTTCACAAAGAAAATTCACACATTGTCACGATGGTGCGAATGGTCGCTGTGGGGCGATAGCGGACGTACACGGCAGTCAGCGACACGACAGTCAGCGACAGGATAACCGGCGGGTTCTTGGCAGGAGTGATGCTATGGCAAAAGCATGCTGCCCGATGGGCTCAAGTCTCTTTTCGCCGCTTACCTGCGCTCCACCCTCGCCACCACCAGCTCGATCAGCTCCGCGATCAAGGGCCGGAACGTGGCGGCATCGCCGCCCTGCCCCAGCATCACGGTGCGCGTGGTCAGGTGCGAGAAGACGGCGTCGAACAAGATTTGCGGCAGATTGGAAAACGAGGTGTCGGGCGCGATGCGGCCCTGCGTGCGCTGCTGTTCCAGCAGGCGCAGGATCAGGGCGTGCCACACTTGCGGGCCGTGCTCGTACCAGGTCTGGCCCACGGCCGGCACGGCGGCAGCGCCCGTGACGACGAGGCGGTAGAAATCCACGTGGCGGGGGCTGGTGACGACCGCCACCAATTCATCGAGGATCAGCTGCAAACCCTGCTCCAGGCCCGCTTGCGACGTATCGAGCTGGCGCAGCGCGATGATGAAGTCGGCGCACAGGTATTCGACCACGGCCACCAGCAATTCCTGCTTGCTGCCGAAGTAGCGGTAGGCGGTGGCTTTCGAGCCGCCCGCCTCGGCCACGATGGCGTCCATGCTGACGCCGTCGTAGCCGGAGGCGAGGAAGAGGTCCGCCGCCGCCACCAGCAGCTTGCGCCGCCGCTCCTCGCTTCGGGTACTCGGGGAAGCGGGAACGGTGCGCAACTGGGGCATGAAGCAAACTCTTACTGTGTCTTGGGAAGCGCGTATGCTATCACGTAATCCCCCCGGTCCGGGCTCTGGCGGGCGCCGCCCGCCACCACCACGACGTACTGGCGACCCGACGTGGGCGACACATACGTCATCGGCGTGCCTTGCGAACCGACGGGCATGTGCGCCTTCCACACTTCATGGCCGGTGGCGATATCCATGGCGCGCAAATAGTAATCCTGCGTGCCCGCATAAAACACCAGGCCGGACGCCGTACTGACGCCGCCGCCCAGGGTCGGCATGCCCAGCGGGATGGGCAGGCTTGCGCGTACGCCGTGGATGACGGCATCGCGCACCGTGCCGGCCGGGCGCTCCCACACTTTCGTGCGCGTTTTCAGGTCGATGGCGGCAAACACGCCCCAGGGCGGGCTTTGGCACGGTATGCCCAGCGGCGAATTGAAGGCCTTGTGGTCGATGACGAACGGCGTGCCGTCCATCGGATAGGTACTGCCCACGCCGTGGCCAGCCGTCAGCTTGGCCACGTCCACCGTTTCGCGCGGCACCAGCCTGACCACCTGCGGCATGCGGATATCGTTGACGAACATATAGCCGTTGCTTTCATCGACGGCCGCGCCACCCCAGTTGAAGCCGCCGTAGTAGCCTGGATAAATCAAGGTCTCTTGCGTGCTTGGCGCCGTGAACTCCCCTTTGTAATTGAGCTTGCGGAAGCTGATGCGGCAAGCCAGCTGGTCGAAGAAGGTGGCACCCCACATGTCGCGTTCCGTCAGCGTTTCCGCGCCGAGGGCCGGCATACCGGTCGAATATGGCTGCGTTTTGGAGACCCAGTCGCCGGCCGCATGCTCTTGCGGCACGGGCTTTTCCACCACGTCCGCAATCGGCTTGCCCGTGCGGCGGTCCAGCATGAAGATCTGGCCCTGTTTGGTCAGCTGCACCAGCGCGGGAGTTTTTCCACCCTTGCCGTCCGGGACGTCGTACAAGGCGGGCTGCGCGGCCACGTCGTAATCCCAGATATCGTGGTGAACGGTTTGATACGTCCAGCGCTCGCGGCCCGTGGCCATGTCGAGGGCGACGATGGCCGACGAATACTTCTCTGTCAGCGGCGGACGCTTGCCGCCCCAGAAGTCCGGCTGCTCGTTCCCCGTCGGCAGGTAGACCAGGCCCAGCGCATCGTCGAACGCGGGCGCCGACCACATGTTCGGCGTGCTGCGCGTGTAGGTCTGCCCTTCCGGCGGCAGCTTCGTGATGGCCGGATTACCGAGGTCCCACGCCCACACCAGCTCCCCCGTGTCGGCGCTGTAGGCGCGCACGACGCCCGACGGTTCATCGGTCGAGCGGCCATCGAAGACCCAGCCGCCGAGGATGATCAGGTTGCGCGCCACGGTGGGCGCGGACGTATAGGCGTAGTACGGCACGTTCATCTTGACCTTGCCCAGGCCGACCGTCAGGTCGACGGAGCCCTTGTCGCCAAAACCCTCGCACCGCTTGCCCGTCTGCGCGTCGATCTCGATCAGGCGCGCATCCATGGTCACCTGCACGATGCGCTTGGCGCATGCGCCCGCCACCGGCGCGCTGGCCGCCTGCATGCCCTCGAACTGGAACGGCTTTGTCACTTTCGCCGGCTCGTAGTAGCCCACGCCCCGGCAGCGGTTCCACGTCTTCGTGTTGGCCGGCTTCGGATCGAAGGTCCAGCGTTCCTTGCCCGTGTCCGCGTCGAGCGCGATGACCTTGCTCGTCGGCGTGCACGTATAGATGGTGTCGCCGATCTGCAGCGGCGTGTTTTGCGATTCGGATGCCCCTTCGGCCAGTTCGCCCGAGCGGTAGGTCCACGCCACTTGCAGCTGCTCGACGTTGGCCTTGTCGATCTGCGTGTACGGCGCGAAGCGCGTGCCCGACGGTCCATAGCCGTAATGCGCCCAGTTGGCGCTGCCGTCATTGATGGCCGCCACCGCATCCTGCTGCGGCTGCGCCGTGGCCTCCGTCACGCCATGCGGCTTGAACATCGAGGCGAAACCGGCCGCCAGCACGACGGCAAACAGGGCAGCGAAACCGCGCGACTGGCCACTGTGTGAACGCCCCGCCAGCCACGGATGCAGCAAGGCGGCCACCAGGCCGATGACGAGGAAAGGCGCCAGGCGCGGCACCATGGGCCAGAAGGCAAAGCCGATTTCCCACACGGCCCAGATCAGTGTCGCGACGACCAGCGCGGCGACGACGGCACTGGCCAGCGGTTTGAGGCGCAGATACAGCACACCGGCGAGGATGAGGCCCAGGCCGGCCGGCAGGTAATACCAGGAACCGCCAAGGGTGATGAGTTCGATGCCGCCCGCCGCCAGGGCCAGGCCGGAAAAACCAAGAAAGATACCGAAAGCCGTCAGGGCAAGCCGCTTGCCCCTGAAGACCGCCGGGATCGCCGGCGCGCCTTTATTTACTGAAGTGTCCATTTTTTATCCATGACGCCTCCCCTGCCCAGGCAAGCACGCCGGGGATGGCTGGTTTTTTAAATCTACGTAGTGAAACTGTACTGTACGGTTTCATTTTATGCCGATTTTTGACGCAAGGAAAGAAAAATTGACATGGGTGCTTGATTTTGGGCGGGGATGGGGAGCTGGCAGGGTTGTCGGATTACGCGCCTAGGCGCTAATCCGACCTTGTATTATTCCCCTCATGCCGTTCGTGGTATTGCGAACGGTATCGACCGCTGTCAAAATCTTG
>NZ_JACYMK010000032.1:0-1543 GCF_020858135.1 Janthinobacterium sp. FW305-128
CTCACCGCATGCGCCAGCCGAAACCCCGCGCCCTCTCGGGACGCGGCGGCAGGCTCTCTAGTGGCCTGCTGACGTGCCTAAAACCAGCTTGGCATAGAAGGAATGTTTGATGGTTGGCGAAACCTTATTTATAACTCATGTAGGTACGCATCCAAGTTCACGGGCTGTCGCCAATTTCACGCTAAATCTTGCACCGCGAACGCCTTGCGGTAATCTATCTTTTGCGCATTTGATTGCTCGATCAGGGTTTTTCGTTTGTACATAAATGACGTCTTGAAAAGTAGGTCGTTTTACTGGCCCCGTTGAAACAACGACTGCATATTTTTTGAACTCTTTTCCCTCCCAATATGTTTCGGCTTCTTGATCTTCGGGAAGTAAAAAACGCTGTCGATTTTTTTGCTCAATCATGGCATTGATCCTGTGGACGAAACAGGGATACTCGGTTAAAGCTGGCGGGGGCAATGCACAAACGATTGTCAAGCCATGCATTATTTACGCGCACAGGCTCACCGCACTCCACGCTAAGGGAACCATCAACAAGCAACGTGACTACATACAACACGCGCCCATCAGCATTAAGAATGCCAATTTTATCTGTTGTCATAGTCAACTCTTCGCCGTCACGGCGGGCATCTAGGTCTTGGATTTTCATGGCAAGTATTCTTTTTTGCGCCTGTTAGTTGCGCCCCAGCGGGGCGCGTAACTGCTTTAAGTTAAAGCCTGCATGTTGTCAGCTAGAATGATTGCTTCGTCTCTTGGAATTTCTGCGGAGACAATTTTTGCTCCATATTCTGCATGACCGCTGTTAGTACGCTGGCCATCAATTACGACAAAGTTAGGATTGCAGTTTCCGTTAGCCTGCACAATATTAAATCTTGGATTTTTATGCATTTTTAGACTCCTTCTTAGTTTAATTCGGGGGGATCGTCGCCCTCAAAGTACCCACAGCATGAGCAGCGTATATAGCTATATTGGTTAATGCTTCCACCTTCGGCTTGTTCCCAATAGCGATAGTGGGCTTGACCTGGGCATTTTGGACAATCATCTAAATCTGATTGCGAATCTAGCTCCATTCCCCCAGGTTCAATACCAGCTCCGTAAACGATAGTCATATCATTTCCTTTGATCTAGATAGGAGTTAATTATAGCATATATTGTCCATCGAAAGACAAAAAAGTATTCTATTTTGTCTTTCGTGATATAATATTACCTATGAAAACGCAACTTTCGCGTGTTTAAATGGGAGAAATACAGGATGAGCGAAGCGATGGAATACCTGGAAAAATTGATTACTGATGGCGTTGATTACCCGGACGCTGAATTTAAAACTTCGGTGAAGTTCGATATTGACGCAAATGATTTGCGCGCAGATTATGATCGTCAGTAAATAGACTGCAAGATACAGAGCCGCGTATACGCGGCTTTTTCTATTCACACATGGCTCAATGATCCCGATCGCTGCGCGTGTCGGTGGCCAGCACCGTGCCGGCGCCGCCCTGGTGATCGCTGGGCCTGGTGGCCGCGCTCCCCCTGGTGGTGCCAC
>NZ_JACYMK010000003.1:0-490809 GCF_020858135.1 Janthinobacterium sp. FW305-128
TGGCTGCGCCCCGCTAATCCGACCTACCTGCTGTGAGGTCAACGCGATTGTCGGATTACGCCCTCCGGGCTAATCCGGCCTACTTTTCCGAGATGGCGCTCGCGTAGGTCGGGTTAGCGCAAAGTGCGTAACCCGACACCACTGCCGGCCGCGTCAACACGGTTGTCGGATGACGCGTGGCTGCGCCCCGCTAATCCGGCCTACGCTCCCGATTTTTCAGAACTTGTATTTCACCCCCGCACTGATGAAGCGTCCCGCCGCGCCCGCGTAGTCGAGCGGGTTGTAGCCCGTGGCGCCATACGTCAGCGGGTCGAGCGGGGCGATCTTGTCGAACAGGTTTTGTATCGTCGCAAACACTTCCAGCTTGGGCGTGGCCAGCCAGCGGGCCGTCAGGTCCACCGTGGTGAACGAGGCGATGCGGCAGCCGCGCGGCGCGTCCGTACCGTCGGCAAAATGCGTGGCGCAGCCGTCCGGGTCATTCTTGAACCGCACGTTGTCGAGCGGGGCGCGGTAGTTGACGTTGGCCGTGACGCGCCAGTTCTGGCGTTCCCAGGTGGCGCCCAGGTTGATGCGGTCGTCCGGCGTGCCCATGCAGTTGGACACGTCGCAATTGCCATGCGTGCCGGCAAAATCGCGCTGCGTGCCATCCTGTTCCGTGCGCAGCCATTTGTACAGGTGCGTCCACTTCAGGTCGAACACCAGGTTGCCATAGTCGCTGCCCAGGTTGAAGCGCTGGCGGGCGTCGATATCGATGCCGCGCACCGTCGTTTGCGCCGAATTCACATAGTTGGCCAGCACGGCCGTGATGGCGCCCGGATCGCCGGGAATACCGGTGGCCGTGGACGGGTCGCGCGCCACGTTGCCGGCGGCAATGGCCGCATCCGTCTGCTCCTGGTTGATTTCATTCTTGCGGCGGATTTGCCACAGGTCGACGGAAATGCTGCTGCGCGGCAGCGGGTCCCACACGGCGCCCACGGAATAGCTGCGCGAACGTTCGGGCGACAGGTTCGGATTGGGCGAGGTGATGACGGCGATCGGCGCCGGATCGCAGGCCACTTCGACGCCCAGCGCGCAGCGCAGCGGATCGCTGGCGGTGGAGAACGCGGCCAGGCCGCCGACGCCGTTTTCCGCCGCGCTTGGAGCGCGGAAGCCCTTGGCAAAGGTGCCGCGCAGGGCCAGTTCGCGTATGGGCGTCCATTTCACGCCCACTTTCGGCGTGTAGGAATTGCCCACGTCGGTAAAATGGTCGGCGCGCAGGGCGCCCGACAGTTCCACGGTTTTCAGCACGGGCGCCAGCACTTCGGCATAGATGGCCGAGGCGTTGCGGCTGCCCTTGTAGGCGGAATAGCCGAGGCCAATGATATTGCCCCGTTCCGTGCCCGTGGTGGGTTTGAGTTCCGTCGCTTCGTGACGGAATTCCGCGCCCACGGCCACACCGAGGCCGCCGCCGTCGAGCTTGGCCACCTCGCGGCTGGCCTTGAAGTCGATCTGTGCGATATGCGTCTTGGCGTCGTTCGAGATGCGCGGCGACAGGGCCGCGTACAGCGCGGGCGAATTGAGGCCCGCGTTTTCCGCGATGCGCCACAGGCTGCCCGCCGGCAAAGCCGCATACGCGGGGTTCAGGCTGGCCGCCGCCACATTGGCGGCTGTCGGGTTGAGCAGGGCGAAGGCGACGTCGCGCTGCAGATAGCCGTTCAAGTCGTTCGAGACCTTGTTCTGCGAGTACAGCAAGGCGCTGTCGATATCCCAGCCCGCCACGCTACCCTTGATGCCGGCCACGAAGCGCGTGAAGGTGGAGTCGACTTCCGACAGGCGCGGCCCTACGTCGGCCGCCAGGTAGCGCAGCCGCGCCGCCGTGCCGAAATACGGGTTGTCCGGGTGCGCAGCACCGAGCGACACGCCGGCATTGCTGACGGGGCCGCCCGGATAGCCGACCGAACCGCTGACCGTCGAGGGCGTGGTGACGGAATTCGATTCGCTGTGATACACGTTCAATTCGGCATACGTTTGCAGGGCCGGCGTCAGTTGCCAGGCGGCGCGGCCGAAGAAATTGATGTTCTTTTGCTTGGGCTGGATCTGGCCGTATTGCTGCGCGGCATCGGTCAGGCAGCCGCCGCCCGGGTCGCCCTGCGGATGTGTGGTGAAGTTGCCGCAGGCCGCGCCGGGGAAGGTGCGCGTAAAGCCCACGCCGGCCAGGTTGCCGCGGTTGTAGTAGTCGAGCGTGTCGGGATTGCGCACATTGCCGTTGACGGCGCTGCCGGCCGCGTTGTTGGTGGTGATGGCGCCCGCGCCGCTGAGCGACTCCTGCGCGCTGAAGCCCTGGTCGCGCAAGTCGCTGCGGCCGACGGCGCCCCGTCCGGCCCGGTCGCGGTTCCAGATGGCGGCCTTTTCGCTGTACTCGAGGTTCAGCAGCACGTTGTAGCGGTCGCTGTCGATGTCGCCGAAGCCGTGCGTGATGGCGGCGCGCGCATCGCGCCCGTCCCACTCTTTCGTTTTGCCGTAATTGCCCTTGATGGCCGTGCCCTGGTAGTCGCGCCGCAGGATCACGTTGACCACGCCGGCGATGGCGTCCGAACCGTAGATGGCCGAGGCGCCATCCTTGAGGATTTCCACCCGTTCCACCGCTTCCAGGGGAATGATGTTCAGGTCGGCAAATACCTTCTGGCCATCGTCGGCCAGGCCATATGGCGCCACGCGGCGCCCGTTCAGCAGCACCAGGGTCGAGGCCGTGCCCAGGCCCCGCAGCGACACGCCGGAAGCGCCGGCGGCAAAGCCGTTGCCGAAGGTAGTGGGCACGGAGCCCTGGTTGTCGACGGCCAGGGTCTGCAGCAGTTCGGCCACGCTGGACTTGCCCGATTTTTCAATGTCGGCCGCGTTCAGGGTTTGCACGGACGACGCCGTTTCCGCCTGCGCGCGGCGGATGTTCGAGCCGGTGATTTCCACGCGGGCAATGGGAGCCGCTTCCTGTGCCAGGACGGGCAGGGCGAGCAGGGCGCTTGCCAGAGCCAGGCCCATGCGTGGCGGTGAAAATGGATGGACAGATTGTTTGTAGATCATGCGAGTCTCCGGAAGGTCAGACAGAAAAAGGTGAGGTACACCTTGCAGTCTTGGCCGTGCGGCCTGGCGGGGATTCGATCTACATCAGTAGTGCGTCGCTTCCCAAGGTCAAAACGGGCTGGCGTGGCGTGCGCGCCACGGCGGCCCCAGCGTTGTTGGCCAGCCGGTGCGGACCTGCAGCGCGCAACTTTTTACGCTTTTTGGCGTGTTTTTCAGTGTGAAACGGCAGCGGCATGCGGCTTTGCCGACAAATACGCTTGCCAACCCTTGCGATTTAGGTTTATAGTCGATCATCACTTAGGGATGACTCGCATGTTCGCTCGCCACTTTTTTACCGCTTATTTTTACTTTAGCAATTCCTACCCCAAAGGCGGTGGAGTAGCGGTCGGTTCACGTAGCAGCAAAAAACGAGACCCCAGCACATTCTAAAAAACCGCCACTGATGGCGGTTTTTTTTTACCCAGATGTTTTACCCATCCTTAAATTTTGGAGAAAATGATGCCCCGCACCGATGATTTGCGAATTCGCGAAATGAAGGAATTGACCCCGCCGTCCCACCTGATCCGCGAATTCGCCTGCTCGGAGCAAGCCGGACAGACCGCCGCCAGCGCCCGTATCGCCCTGCACCGCATTTTGCATGGCCAGGACGACCGCCTGATGGTGGTGATCGGGCCTTGCTCCATCCACGACACCAAGGCGGCAATGGAATATGCGCGCCTGCTGGTCAAGGAGCGCGCGCGTTTCGCGGGCGAACTGGAAATCGTCATGCGCGTCTACTTCGAGAAGCCGCGCACCACGGTGGGCTGGAAGGGCTTGATCAACGACCCGTACATGGACAACAGCTTCCGCATCAACGACGGCTTGCGCATGGCGCGCGAATTGTTACGCGATATCAATGAGCTGGGTTTGCCTGCCGGTACCGAGTTCCTCGACGTCATCAGCCCGCAATACATCGCCGACCTGATCAGCTGGGGCGCCATCGGCGCGCGCACGACGGAGTCGCAGGTGCACCGCGAGCTGGCGTCGGGATTGTCGTGCCCGGTTGGCTTCAAGAATGGCACGGACGGCAATGTGAAGATCGCCGTGGAAGCCATCAAGGCCGCCTCGCAGCCGCACCATTTTCTTTCGGTCACGAAGGGCGGCCACTCGGCCATCGTCTCGACCAACGGCAACGAGGATTGCCATATCATCTTGCGCGGCGGAAAAACGCCGAACTATGACGCGGCCAGCGTGGACGAGGCGTGCAAGGCCATCGCCGCGCAAGGGCTGGCGGCGCGCCTGATGATCGACGCCTCGCATGCGAACAGCTCGAAAAAACCGGAAAACCAGATCCCCGTGTGCGCCGACATCGCCAGCCAGGTGGCGGGCGGCGATGGCCGCATCGTCGGCGTGATGGTGGAATCGCATCTGGTGGCGGGGCGCCAGGATTTGATCCCCGGCAAGGAATTGATCTATGGCCAGTCCGTCACGGACGGCTGCATCGACTGGAGCGCTAGCGTGGCCGTGCTGGAAAACCTGGCGGCGGCCGTGAAGCAGCGCCGCTTGCAGGGCGACGCGGACTAACATGGCGCGCAGCATGAAAAAAAGCCCGGAAAGCTAAGCTTTCCGGGCTTTTTCAGTTTTCAGCTGACAGGAAGCTTAGAACTTGTAGGAACCGCTCAGGTAGAACTGGCGGCCCAGGGCGCTCGAGTACGATGGGTTGTAGCCTACTTGATGCGAACCCGTGTTACGCAGGGTGAACGGCGGATTGCGGTCGAACAGGTTCAGGATGCCGCCCGTGATTTCCACGTTCTTCAGCGGACGGTAAGCCGTCTGGAAGTCGAAGGTGGTGTAGCTCGGCACTTCCAGCTGGATGCCATAGCATTCGCCAGGGCTGCCGGCCACGATCACGGCGCAATCGTCAGCCGTCTGTTCCTTGTCCGTGTAGCCGTTGCGGTAGCTGGCGCTCAGCGTATGCGTGAACTTGGCCGTCTCATACGAGGTGGTGGCGCGGATGATGTTGCGGAAGCTGACCTTGTCGTTCGAACCGTAGCGATTCAGGCTGGTTTCCCATTGATCATCGGTGCCCGGCGTCGTGTAGCGCGAACGCAGCAGGTAGGTACCCATCAGGCGGCTCGTCAGGCGGCCGTCCAGCAGCTTCATCTTGTGGGTGAAGTCGTAGTCGATACCGCGGTTTTCCACCTTGCCGATGTTAATCGGCAGCAGCTTGATGGCCAGCACGTCCTTGCCCGTCGAGCTGATGTGCTTGGTGGTGAACAGGTTGGCGTACTTGGCAGGATCGTTGAAGATCAGGCCTTCCGAAACCGCGGTGACCTGGTCGCGGATTTCCACGTTCCACAGGTCGAACGACATCGACAGGCTGTCGATCGGCTCGAACACGGTACCGATGCTCCATTGCTTCGACGTTTCCGGCTTCAGGTCCGGGTTGCCGCCCTGGAAGGCTTCGAACTGCTGGCGGCCGACGCCGCTGCAGTAGCCGGCCAGCGGGTGGCCGCCCATGCCGTTCGCTGCCGTCAATGGGCATTGGTAGTTACCGCCCGTGACGCCCCAGTCTTCCAGTGGGCCAGCGATTTCCTGCATGCTGGCGGCGCGGAAGCCGGTACCGGCAGCGGCGCGGAACATCAGGCTCTTGGTGGCGGAATACTTGCCGCTGACTTTCCAGGTGGTGGCGTTTTCTTTCTTGCCTACCGTCTTGCCTGTCAGCTTGTCGTCGATGGATCCGATCTGGTCATAACGCAGCGAGCCGGTCATTTCCAGTTTTTTCGAGATCGGCATCATCAGCTCGGCGTAGGCGCCCGCGTTGTCGCGCGCGTATTCGCTGTCGACTTGTGCATTGTCAAACAGGATCTGCGCCTGCCTGGCGACGTCGGCCTGCTTCACCTTGTACGAGGTGTTGCGGTAGTCGGCGCCCACACCCAGCATGGCCGTGCCGCCTGGCAGCGAGAACACAGGGCGCGAAGCGCGGCCGTCGATGCCCTTCATTTCCACGGTTTGCGTGTTGTAGGTGCCGCTGAAGCCCGTGCCCAGCAGGGCCTGGCGCATGGCGTCCGGCATGGAACCGACAGGGTAGGCGAACGGGTCGATATTGCCGGCGGCTACTTGCGCGTCGAATTTGTCGGCCAGCGGGAAGCCGCTGACGTATTTCTGCGTCTGCTTGTTTTTCGAGTACGTCACGGCCGAGTTGATGTCCCAGCCGAATGCATTGCCATCGATGCCGGCGACGATGTGGGTGGCCTTGGTGCCGTAGTCGTACACGCGGTTGCCCATTTCCGACAGGCGGTATTTGGCGACGGCGCCCGTGGCGTTGGCCAACTGCGCCGGCGTCAGGTTCGGTGCCAGATATTTGTTGAACAGCGGCGAGCCGACATCGACGGAGAAATCGGCCGGGTACGGCGCGATGCTGGCGACGACGCGCGCTTCCGTGTAGGCGAGGTCATAGAAACCCTGGAAGCCGGTTTTGCCCAGCTTGACGGTGCCCGAGCTGAAGATGGCGTCGCGCTTCGATTCGGGATTGATTTCGATGGTCGATGGCGAATCGAAATAGCAGTTGCCGTCGCCATAGAAATCCATGTTGCTGGCGGCGCATTTGCCGCCATGGGCCAGGGCGTACGGGTTCAGATTGACGTTGTCGATGAAGGGCTTGTTGGTCTCTGGGTTGATGACCACATTACCGTTCGCATCGGTGCGTTTGTAATCGACCGTGGCATTGCCAGGGGCCGAGCGCGAGGAACCGTTGATGAATTGCAGTGCCTTGCCGGTCTTCGGATCGTTGAAATTGATGATGCCGCTTTTCGCGAAGCTGCGCTGCGATGCCTTCAGCGATTTTTGTTCGTCATGGCTGGCCGACACGAAGATGCTGTAGCCGTCTTCGTCGATATCGCCGAAGCCCTTGCTGATCGAGATCGAGTTGCTGGCGCCGCCTTTTTCTTCAGGACGCGAATACTTGGCATTGATTTCCAGCGGCGATGCGCCTTTTTTCAGGATGAAGTTGACCACGCCGGCGATGGCGTCGGCGCCGTACAGGGCCGAGGCGCCGTCCGTCAGCACTTCCACGCGCTCGATGGCCGACAGGGGGATCGAATTGAGGTCGATGGTGGTGCCGGAATTGGATGGCGCGATACGGCGGCCGTTCAGCAGCACCAGCGTGTAGGCCGCGCCGATATCGTGGATCGAGGCCGTGGTGACGCCGCCACCGCCGCCGCCCACCGAATCGGCGGCCACGGAGAAGCCCTGCATCGCAGGAATTTGCTGGATGAAATCGGTCACCGTGGTGACGCCGGTTTTCTTGATGTCTTTCTGGTTGAACGACTGCACCGGCAGCGACGCTTCGGAAGCGATGCGCTTGATGCTCGAACCCGTGACTTCCACGCGTTGCATGGTGCCATCTGTTGTTTCTTGTGCGTACGCGGCGTGCATGCTCAGGGCCATGCCGCCTGCAAACATCAGGCGCAGCGACCGCGATATTACATTTTCTATCATCATCTGAAATTCCTTGTTATTGTGATAAAGGCGGCAATTATTTTGAAATAACTTGTTGCTTGCCAACAATTTATTTGCCTTTTTGAAAATCCACCAATGAAAATTCTGTAAATTTTCTGGGCCCTCATCAAAACATTCACGATTCAGATTGTCAATTTCACGCGGACTTTTTGGACGAAATGCAACATTTCCCTGTTTTTTTTGTAATCCTTCAGCAATAAAGTATCGTGAACCCTTGTCAGCCTTGCTCAGATGCGTAAAATAAAACGGCGCACATCATCGCTGATGGCGCCGCTTTTCTGTTGCTGGCACGCTGTTGCCAGCGCTGCCTGTTTTATCTATTGACCTGAAAATTCCCCTTAAAACGTATAGCTGCCGCGCAAGTACCAGGCGCGCCCGATCGGGTCCGTGTAACGCGGGTCGTAACCTTTCTGGAACAAGGTGCCCTGGTTCGAGAACGGCGGTTCCCTGTCGAACAGGTTTTTCACGCCGGCCGTCAGCAGCAAGCCTTTCCACGCGTAGCTGCCCGACACGTTCAGCAGGCTGTACGACGGCACATCGTGGCGGAACTGCGGATCCACCAGATTCTGATCCGTGTAGCCGGACTTGAACGATTGCGACACGGTGGCGCCCCAGTTGCCCATGCGCCAGTTCAGCGCGGCCGTATGTTTCCAGCGGAACACGGGATTGTTGTCCGCGTAGCGGCCCACGTTGGCAATGAAGGCGCCGCCCCGTTCGTTCTGGTAGTCATACTTGTGGGTCCACGTGCCATCGACCGACACGCTGACATCGCCATACGCGCCACGGGCCAGGCGCGCATTGAGGCTGACGTCGATGCCGTCCGTTTTCACTTCGCCGAGATTGTCGTTCAAGTCCAGGATGGCGTAGGGCGAACCATCGGGATTGCGCAGGAACAAGGCCTTGTATTTTTCGTAGTTGCCGAAGATCGATTGCTCGGGCAAGGACGAAATCTTGTCCTTCAAATGGATGTTCCAGTAATCGATGGCGAGCGTGACTTCCTTGATGGGTTCGAGCACGAGGCCGACGGCAAAGGTCGTGGATTTTTCCGGTTTCAGCTTTTCATTGCCGCCTTGTAGCTTGAATTGCTGCAGGTCGCAATCGCGCAAGGGGTTGGCACCGGGCTGCGGCACGCCGCCGGGGCACAAAATCGGGTCGTCATAGGTATCGTTGGTATCGTTCTTCGACGGCGGCGCATTCTTTTCAAACAGGGTGGGCGCGCGGAAACCCGTGCTGGCCGAGCCGCGCAGCACCAGCGCGCTGCTGGCCTGGTAGCGCAGGGCCAGTTTCGGATTGGTGGTGCTGCCCACGTCGCTGTAGTGGTCGAAGCGGGCGGCCAGCTGCACTTCCAGGTCCTTGATCAGCGGCAAGTTGACTTCGCCGAAGACAGCTTCGATGGTACGCGAACCGCTCTTCGACAGCGAGCCCGACAGACCGGAACTGGCAGCCTGGCCGGCGATGTCGCGGTTGACGTTGAAGTCGGCCTTTTCGCGCCGCGCCTCGCCACCCAGCGCGATGGCCAGCGGGCCGCCGGCCAGCTGCATCAGTTCGCGGCTGCCCTTGATGTCGAAGCCCGTGGTGGTGACCTTGGCGCTTTGCACTTCGCCGCGCAGTGCCGTGCTGGCCAGGTAAGCCTTGCCGGCCGCATCCTGCTCGCCGAAGGGATTGAGGATACCGTTCAGCACGCCGGCGGCAAAACCCGCATCCTGCACATAGCCGTTCGTGAATTTTTCCGACGACTTGCTGATGGCATGGCTCAGGCCCGTCTTGTAGTCCCAGCCGGCCAGCTCGCCTTCGAGGGCCAGCACCAGGCGGTCCGCCTTGCCGTCCGAATCGATCTGCCGCTGGCCCGCCTCGACGGGGCGCCAGTTGACGCTCAGCGGCTGGCCCGACAAGCCCGGCTGGGCCGGTACGCCGCCCGCATTGCCCGGATAATATTTGCTGCTGATGGGCAGAATCAGGCCCGTTTGCGGCGGCGGCGCCGTGCGTGCCTTCACCTTGTTTTCCGAATGCAGGTATTCCACCGTGGCCAGGTGGCCGCCGCCCAGCTTGAAGGCGCCCTTGCCGAAGAAGGCTATTTGCTGCTGTGCGGGCAAGTCGTCGATCTGGCGCGTGTAATCCTGGCGGCAGGTGCCGTTCGCCGGCACGGCCGGCACCGACAGCGGCGGCAGGCAGCCGCTGGCCGCGTAGGGGTTGCCGGCCAGGCCATTGCCGCCGTTGGCCGCCGCATCGAAGTAGTTGCCAGGAAACGTCGTGCCGCTGGTAATGGACAGGCCGCGCGAGGGGACGATGCCGGTGGCTGAAAAAGCACGGTCCTGCGACGTGAGCACGTTTTGCTTGTGGTAGTCGAGCACGCCGAAGATATTGTAGCCGTCCGTGTCGAGCTTGCCGAAACCCGTCGACAGGTTGATGCGGTGCTCGCCGCCGCCCTTGTGTTCGGGGGCGACCACTTCGGCCGTGATGTTCGTGACGTTGACCGAGCGCTTGGTGATGAAGTTGATGACGCCGCCGATGGCGTCCGTGCCATAGATGGCCGAGGCGCCGTCGCGCAGCACTTCGACGCGCTCGAGGGCGGCAATCGGAATGATGTTCAGGTCGACGCTGGCGCCGTCATACGGATGGTTGGCGATGCGCCGGCCATTGAGCAGCACCAGGGTCTTGTCGCCGCCCAGGCCGCGCAAGTCGGCGCTGGCCTGGCCGCCCGTGGGCAAGCCGCTGGTATTGCCGCCGACGGCATTGCCGCTGCCCATGCTGGACGCATTCGAGGGTATCTTGCTGAGCACTTCCTGGGCCGTCGTCAGGCCCTGTTTGGCGAAATCCTCGGCCTTGAAGATGGACAGGGGTGTCGCCGTTTCCGAGACGAGGCGCTTGATCGAGGAACCGGTGACTTCGACGCGCTGCATGGCGGGAGGCTCGCCGGCGGCGCCGGTGTCCTGCGCCATGGCCGCATGGCCATACGCGCCGAGCAGGGCAGCGCACAACAGGCGCAAGGTAGGGGAGGGACTGCGGGTTTGCGTCATCTGACACTCCTGTGGCTTGGTCATGGGCCAAGTGGCCTGCAAGGGAGTTTTACAGGCGCACAGCAGGTCAGGTTTGCGCTGGCGCAATAGGCGTGTGGATGAGTGCCTTGCGCCACAGTCGCGGACGAAAAAAAGGCGGTGATTGCTCACCGCCTTGCGTCAGGATACGGGTGTCAGCTTAGAAGAACTTGTAGCTGGCGCCCAGTTTGAAGTAGCGGCCGATGGCGCCGCTGGCATCCATCGGGTTATAGCTCATGCCGCCGTAGGTCAGCGGGTCGAGCGGGGCGATCTTGTCGGTCACGTTGTTGATCGAGGCAAACAATTGCAACTGTTTGTTGACGTTCCAGCGGCTCGACAGGTCGAGCGTGGTGAACGAGGCGAGCTTGCAACCGTTCGGCGCCGGCGTGCCGTTCGCCAGTTTGGAGGCGCAAGGATCGCCTTCAAACTTGATATTTTTCATATCCGAACGGTAGTTCAGCACGCCGCTGACGTTCCAGTTGCCCATGTCCCACGAGCCGGTCAGATTGATCTTGTCCTTCGGCGTGCCTGCGCAGTTGGAGGTATCGCAATTGCCATGCGTGCCGGCGAACTGGTAGCGCACGGTGGCCGACTCGGCGCGCACCCACGAGGCGATGTGGGTCCAGGTCAGGCCGAACGTGGCGCGGCCGTAGTCGCCCAGGCGTACGCGCTGCTTGACGTCCAGGTCGATACCCTTGATCTCCGTGTAGCTGGAGTTGCGGTACGGTGCCTTGGTGATCAGCAAGGTGCCCGTGTTCGGCACCACCACGCCATTGATGGTCAGGTTGTTGTCGGCGCGCACGGCCGTCGGCAGGGCGGCCGCTTCGTTGTAGGGCAGCGGGTTGATCTCGTTTTCACGCTTGATCTTCCAGGCATCGAGCGACAGGCTGGTATCGTTGAACGGATCCCACACCAGGCCCAGGGTGTAGCCCTTGGACTTTTCCGGCTTCAGGCTCGGGTCGCCGATCTTGACGGCCGCCACCTGCAGTTCGCAATCGCTGGCATTGGCGCCCGGCAGGCGGGTGCCGCCCGGGCAGCGCACGGGATCGCTGACGGTCGAGGTGCCCGTCGATTGCGAATCGGCATTGCTTTCGGCCGGTCCTGGCGCGCGGAAGCCTTCCGAATACGTGCCGCGCACGGCGAAGGTTTTCACCGGTGTCCACTTGGCGCCCAGTTTCGGCGTGGTCGACGAGAAACGGTCATATTTGTCGTAACGCAAGGCGCCCGATAGCTCCACCGTCTTGATGACGGGCGCCAGCACTTCGAAGAACACGGCCGAGACCTTGCTGTCGCCCTTGGCCGCCACATAGCTGGAGTTGATGGAACCGTCCTGCGTGCCCGACAGCGATGGATTGTCGAGCTTGTCGCGGCGGTGTTCCGCGCCCACGGCCAGGCCCAGGGCGCCGCCCGGCAACTGCATCAGCTCGCGCGAGGCCTTGAAGTCGATGATGTCGAGCTTGGTGGTGGAATCGGAGGTGGCGTTCGTCACCATGGCCGCGTACAGCGAGGCGGGATTCTTGCCCGCCTGCGCGCCGATGTAGTATGGGAAATATTGGCTGTTCGGATTGCCCAGCGCATCCTTGACGACGGCCATGTTCAGCATATTGCTGTAATCGAGGTGCAGCTTCGATTCCGAGTGCGTATAGCCGGCATCGTAGTCCCAGCCCATGGCGTTGCCCTTGACGCCGAGCACGATGCGGTTGAACTCATTGTTGGCCTGGCGCGTGCTGGCGCCCACGTCGAAGGCCTGGTAGCGCACGCGCACCGGCACGCCATACGGATTTTGCGGGTGGTTGGCGGCCAGCACGATGGTGGTGCCGGCGCCGGAACCGTAGTTGACGACGCCAGTCGGGCTGGTGGCATTCGGCGGGAAGGCGATGGTCGGCGTGATCGAGGGCGGGATCAGGGTGAAGGCCGTATCGCGCTTCGAGTAGCCCGCTTCCGCATACACCTGGGTGTCGGCATTGACTTGCCAGGTGCCGCGCGTGTACAGGTTGATCGATTCGATCTTCGGCTGCATCGAGCGGAACTGGTCGTGGTGCCACAGGCAGCCGCCCTTCGGATCTTGCGGCGAAGACACGGACAAGCTGGAGCAGCCGGGCAGGGACACATAGTTGTTGGTGACGGGGTCGCGGATCAGGCCCGTCGGTGCGGCATTCGCATCGTTGTTGCCATTGATGTAGCCGCCGGCGAACTGGGTGTTGATCGCATAGCCATACGGACGCAGGTCGGCCTTGCCTATCCATTTGCGGCCGGCGCGGTCATTGTTCATCAGCATGTCCGATTTGCTGTACTCGGCATTGAGGACGAAGTTGAATTTATCCGTATCCAGGTTGCCCTTGCCGAAGGTCAGCGAGGCGCGGTGCTGCTTGGCGTCGCTGTCGCCGGAGATGCCCGTGTCGCCTTTCAGGGTCAGGCCTTCGAAGTCCTTGCGCAGGATGATGTTGACGACGCCGGCGATGGCGTCCGCGCCGTAGGTCGACGAGGCGCCGTCCTTGAGGATCTCGATGCGCTCGACGATCTGCATCGGCACGGTGGACAGGTCGGTAAAGCTCTTCTGGCCGTCATCGGCGCGCGCGAACGGCGCCATGCGGCGGCCATTGAGCAAGACCAGGGTCGAGGTGGCGCCCAGGCCGCGCAGCGAGATGGCTGTGGAGCCGGCGGCAAAGCCGTTGCCGAAGCCCGTCGGCAGGGAGCCGGCGCCATCGGCGGTCAGGGTTTGCAGGTATTCGGCCACGGTGGCCTTGCCCGATTTCATCAAGTCGTCGCGGGTGATGAGCTGTACCGGCGACGCGGTCTCGGCCGTAGCCCGTTTGATGCTCGAGCCTGTAATTTCCACACGTTGTACATTGGCGTCTTGCGCCATTGCCGGCGCAGCCATCATGCCCAGGCTGAGCGCTGCTACGCTACCCGAAAAAATCAGGCGTACGGAGCGGGACATCACTGTTTCCATCATCATTCTCAGAACTCCGAAAGTATGCTCGGCCGGCCCTTGTGCGGCACAGCTTTGCCAGGGTGATAAAGATTGCTGCGTCGGCAATCGCTATGGATCAAACGGCATATCGTGTGAGCCGTCGTGATCGATAAGACCATTTGTCGAGAAACCTTGTCAACGCACACACACCCGCTTTCAGCATGGAAACAACAGTGTTTTTTATAATGTTGACGTGTTTCAATATTTGCAATTATTTTAATGTTGCACTGCGATGCGCATTTTCCGTACTGCGATAAAAACGGCTGTCATTCGAAGCCGTAAGGGTTACTGCCAGGCCGGTTTTTCATGGCGGCGACCTGTCTTTGTTGCGCTGCGCAAGATTCTCCCGGCGAGGCAGGTGAGCGTGGCGCCACGCCACGCCAGTGCTGCGGCTTTTCGCCCGGCGAACGGAATATGCGTTATCGTTACGCCTTTTTCCGGCTCGCCTGCTTGCAGGTCCGGCTGGCGATGAACAAGGCATAGATCTTGCGAGGATGGACTGGTTTTGGCGGTGGAATCCTGTATCCCAGGGGGAAGCCAGTACAAGCGCACCAATACGGTGCGACAGATAATCGAGATGAAGGGTATTACATGAAGTCACCATGGATGCGGCGCGTGGCGCTGCTCGCCTGCCTGGCCACCCTGCCGCTGGCGGCCGTGGCCGTTGACGCTGCCCCCGCGGCCGCGCCGGTCAAAACCTTGCGCTATATCCTGCCGGCCGCCGAGACGGGCTTCGATCCGGCCACCGCGCGCGACCTGTATTCGAACCACATCACGCAGGCCGTCTTCGACACCCTGTACACCTATGACTACCTGGCGCGCCCCGTCAAGGTGGTGCCCGGCGCGGCGGCCGCCATGCCGGAAGTGTCGGCCGACGGCAAGACCTATACCATCCGCCTGAAAAAAGGCATCCTGTACACGCCTGACGCCGCGTTCGGCGGCAAGCGCCGCGAACTGACGATGGCCGACTACGTGTATTCGTGGAAGCGCCTGTTCGACCCGCGCCTGGCGTCGCCGCACAGCTGGCTGTTCGAAGGCAAGGTGGTGGGGCTGGACGACCTGGCCAAGGACTCGGCCAAGTCGAACAAGCTCGATTACAGCAAGAAGGTGGCGGGACTGGAAATCCTCGACCCGTACACCCTGCGCATCTCGCTGACCAAGACCGATTTCAATTTCCCCATGATCCTCGCCTACGTGCCGACGGCCGCCGTGGCGCGCGAAGTGGTGGACAAATACGGCGACGTGAAGGGCGAGGTGGGCTCGAATCCCGTCGGCACCGGCTACTACACCTTGGGCGAATGGACGCGCGGCAACCGCATCGTGTTGAACCGCAATCCGCAGCACTTGCCGGAAACGTGGAATTTCATGGCTGGCGACGATCCGGACGACCAGCGCATCGTGCGCCAGATGCAGGGTAAACGCATTCCCGCCATCGACCGCATCGAAATTTCCGTGATGATCGAAGACCAGTCGCGCTGGCTGTCGTTCCAGAGCGGCGGCACGGACGTGTTCTGGCTCGACGGCCCGCTGGCGCCGAAGGCATTGCTGAACGGCAAGCTGCGTCCCGAGCTGGCGGAGAAGGGCGTGCAGTTGTCGCGCCTGCTGGACCCGGAAATCAGTTATTACTACTGGAATATGGAAGACCCGACCCTGGGCGGCTTCAGCAAGGAAAAGATCGCCCTGCGCCGCGCCATTGCCATGGCGCACAATATCGATGAGGAAATCCGCATCATCTGGAATGGCCAGGCCAAACGCCTCGACTATCCGATCCCGCCCGGCGTCGTCGGCTACGATCCGCACTATAAATCCCTGCTGCAATACGATCCCGTGCTGGCCAACAAGCTGCTCGATAAATTCGGCTACAAGAAGGGCGCCGATGGCTGGCGTACCTTGCCGGATGGCAAACCGCTCTTGATCCGCTACGCTTCGCGCAACGAAGCCAATGGCGTGCTGCAGGCGGAAATGTGGCGCAAGACGTACAACTCGCTGGGCATCCGCATGGAAAACGACCGCATGATCTTTTCCGACATTTTGAAGACGGAAAAGCAGTGCAAGATGCAGACGCGCACGGCGCCGTGGCTGGCCGACTATCCGGACGGCGACAATTTCATGCAGCTGTTCTACGGCCCCAACACGCACCAGAACAACAACGGCTGCTACCAGGACCCCGAGTACGATAAATGGTACGCGGCCAGCCAGGCCATGCCGGCCAGCCCCGAGCGCGACGAGCTGTTCCACAAGATGGCGCGCCGCCTGGAAGTCAATGCGGGCGCCCTGATCGGCTACGCGCGCTACCGCAACATGCTGGCGCAAAAGTCGGTGCTCGGTTACAAGAAGCACCCTATCCTGTTCCAGGAATGGGCGTACATGGATATCGACAGCACGGGCGCGCCAGCGGCGCCAGCCCCTGCGGCCTCGGCCAATAAATAAGCGACGCTTATAACAACAAGGAATCATTATGTTTGCTTATATCCTGCGCCGCTTGTGGCAGATGCTGCCCACCATGCTGGGCGTGGTCCTGCTGGTGTTTATCCTGTTCAACTGGGTGGGCGGCGACCCCGCCTACATCCTGGCCGGCAAGATGTCTAGTGCGGAAAGCATCGCCAACATCCGCCGCCAGCTCGGCGTCGACCAGCCGTACTACGTGCAGCTGTGGATCTTCATCAAGCAGATCGTCACGTTTGACTTCGGCCAGAGCTGGGCCACGGGTGAATCCGTGTCGCACATCATCACCTCGCGCCTGGGCCCGTCGATGATGGTGCTGATCCCGCTGACCGTGCTGGAAACGTTTTTCGGCGTGGCGCTGGCGCTGGCCATCGCGTTCGTGCGCGGTTCGCTGACGGACCGCATGGTGATGATCGCCTGCACGGTGGGCATGTCGATTTCCATCCTCGTCTACATCATCGTCTTCCAGTACGGTTTTGCTTACAAGCTGGGCCTGTTCCCCGTGCAGGGCTGGGGCGACAGCTTCTGGGAAAACCTGCTGCGCTATTCGACTCTGCCCATCCTGATCGGCCTGGCCGTGTCCATCGCACCGACCCTGCGCTTGTTCCGCACCTTCGTGCTGGACGAGGCGAACCAGGATTACGTGCGCACGGCGCGCGCCAAGGGCTTGAAGGAAGGCCGCATCATGTGGGTCCACGTGCTGCGCAACGCCGGCATTCCCATCATTACCTATGTGATGTCGAACTTGCCGGCCCTGCTGATCGGCGCTTTCCTGCTGGAACGTTTCTTCGGCATCCCCGGCATCGGGCGTGAAGTGATTTTGGCCGTCGAGCGCAGCGACTTTCCGGTGATCAAGGCGATCACCGTGTATGTTGCCGCCGCCACCATGCTCTTCAACCTGCTCACCGACCTGCTGTACCAGGCGGTCGATCCTCGCGTACAACTGAAGTAGAAAGAGACGATGTCGAAACCTCATACATCGCCCGGCCTGTGGGCCCTGGCGTGGCGCCGTTTGCGCGGCGACAAGATTGCAATGGTATCGCTGGCCGTGGTCGGCGCATTTTTCCTGCTGGTGCTGGCGTCCGCCAGCGGCCTGGTGGCGGCGAACTGGGAAGACGAAGTGGCCGTCAGCTATGCGCCGCCCACGTTTGTCGGTGCCGACAAGGATGCGGCCGGCGCCGCCGACGGCGCCATTCCCCAGTCCGACGAGCGCAGCGCGCCGACACCCGTCAACGTGCTCGACCCGTTGGCCGACGACATCGCCGAACTGCGCGCCCAGATGGGCAGCAATCCATCTGCCGGCGTCGAGATGTACGGCGTCATCGACCCGCTGGCCGACGACTTGACGGCCTTGCGCGCGGGCATGGGCAAGACGAAAAAGCTGATCGCGCACAAGGCGGCGACCCTGCCGTTCGGCGCCGACAAGTGGGGTCACGATATCGTGCAGAAAACCATCAAGGGCGGCGAGACGTCGATCGTCGTGGGCCTGGTGGCGGCCTTGCTGGCCGTGGTGCTGGGCACGATCTTTGGCGCCGTGTCCGGCTACTTCGGCGGCATCGTCGATGATTTCTTCAACTGGTTCTACAGCATCTTCACGTCGATTCCGTCGATTTTGATGATCTTGACGGTGGCGGCCGTGCTGCAGCAGAAGGGCGTGCTGACCATCGTGCTGATCCTCGGTTTGACGGGCTGGACGGGGCCATACCGCCTGATCCGCGCCGAATACATCAAGCACAAGGCGCGCGAATACGTGATGGCGGCCGACGCCATCGGCGCCTCGCACTGGCGCAAGATGTTCTCGCACATCTTCCCGAACGTGAGCCACGTGGCGCTGGTGCAGATGTCCATTCTCGTCGTGGGCTTCATCAAGGCGGAAGTGATCCTGAGTTTCCTCGGCTTTGGCGTGCCGGTGGGCACCGTTTCGTGGGGCAGCATGCTCAACGAGGCACAAAATGAACTGATCCTGGGCAAATGGTGGCAGCTGACAGCCGCCGCCACGGCGATGGCCGTGCTGGTGACGGCGTTCTCGCTGTTTACCGATGCCTTGCGCGATGCGCTCGACCCCAAAGTGAAATAGGAGTTGCTCATGGACCAGAATAACCTGTTGGAAGTGCGCGATCTGCGCGTCACCTTCCGCCTGGACAAGAAGACCACGTTCGAAGCCGTCAAGGGCATCTCGTTCAACGTGCCGCGCAACAGCACCGTCGCCCTGGTGGGCGAGTCGGGCAGCGGCAAGTCCGTCAGCTCGCTGGCCGTGATGGGCTTGTTGCCGCCGGATAACACCATCATCGACAAGCAATCGCGCATCCATTTCGGCGGGCGCGATTTGCTGCAACTGTCGATCGCCGAGCGCCGTACCATGTGCGGCAAGGATATCTCGATGATCTTCCAAGAGCCGATGTCGTCGCTGAACCCCGTCTTCACGGTCGGCTTCCAGATCGCCGAGGTGCTGCGCCAGCACATGGGCATGAACCGCAAGCAGGCGCGCGCGCGTACCCTGGAATTGCTGGAGGAAGTGGGCATACCCGATCCAAACACCAAGATCGACGCCTATCCGAGCCAGATGTCGGGCGGCCAGCAGCAGCGCGTGATGATCGCCATGGCGATCGCCTGCGAGCCGAAACTGCTGATCGCGGACGAACCGACGACGGCGCTGGACGTGACGATCCAGAAGCAGATCATGGACCTGATCGCGGCGCTGCAAAAGAAGCACCAGATGTCCGTGCTCTTCATTACCCACGACCTGGGCCTGGTGGGGGAAATCGCCGACCAGGTGATCGTCATGCGCCACGGCGAAGTGCGCGAGACGGGCGAGGTACGGCAAGTGTTCGAAGCGCCGCAAGACAGTTACACGAAAGCGCTGCTGCATTGCCGACCGTCCTTGGACGAGCGCCCATGGCGCTTGCCCGTCATCGCCGATTATATGGAAGGCAAGGCGGGCCCCGGCGTGGAGGTGAAACAGCGCACGCGCGGCTATACGCCGGGCGACGAACCGGTGCTGGTGGTGAATAATCTCAGTAAAAGCTTTTATACGCGCGAGGGCCTGTTCGGCAAGCGCGAATTCCAGGCCGTCAAGGACGTGTCGTTCACTTTACCGCGCGGAAAAACCCTGGGCGTGGTGGGCGAATCCGGTTCCGGCAAGACGACGGTGGGCCTGACCCTGCTGCGCCTGCACCAGGCAACTAGTGGCACGGCCATGTTCCACGGCAAGGATCTGATTGCCATGCCGAACAAAGAGTATTTGCCCTATAAACGCCGCATCCAGATCATCTTCCAGAATCCGTACGCGTCCTTGAATCCCCGCTTTACGGTGGGGCAGATTTTGCTGGAACCCATGCGCATCCACAAGATCGGCGTCGATGACAAGGAACGCATCGCCAAGGCCTACTGGCTGCTCGATAAAGTCGGCTTGCCGGAACAGGCTTTCCACCGCTATCCGCACGAGTTCTCGGGCGGCCAACGCCAGCGCATCGCCATTGCCCGTTGCCTGACCATGCAGCCGGAGATTCTGGTGTGCGACGAATCCGTGTCGGCGCTGGACGTGTCCGTGCAGGCGCAGGTGCTCAACCTGCTGCAGGATTTGCAGGATGAATTCGGCCTGTCCTACATCTTCATTTCGCACGACTTATCAGTGGTGAAATACATCGCCGACCAAGTGATGGTGATGCACAAGGGGCAAGTGGTGGAGCTGGCCGATTCGGATGAGCTGTACCGCAATCCCGTGCATCCGTACACGCGCACCTTATTAAGCG
Organism: Janthinobacterium sp. FW305-128; assembly: GCF_020858135.1. Taxonomy (NCBI): domain Bacteria; kingdom Pseudomonadati; phylum Pseudomonadota; class Betaproteobacteria; order Burkholderiales; family Oxalobacteraceae; genus Janthinobacterium; species Janthinobacterium sp. FW305-128. The sequence goes on from NZ_JACYMK010000003.1 coordinate 19,764, forward strand.
CCATACCGAAGGGCGTGCAGTTGTAGGGGGCTTTTTACGGTAAGATAGCGGCCATGCCCAACCTCATTTATCTGCTCGAACATTACGGTGTCCTGATTGTCTTTGGCATCGTGCTGGTGGAGCAGCTCGGCCTGCCGATTCCCGCCTTTCCCATTCTCGTGGTGGCGGGGGCGCTGGCCGTCGATGGCGACATGAATGGGGGGCTGGTGCTGGCCGCCGCGCTGGGCGCCTGCCTGATCAGCGACTTCACGTGGTTCCGCGCGGGCCGCCATTTCGGCAAGCGCATCCTGCGGCTGCTGTGCCGCATCTCGCTGTCGCCCGATTACTGCGTCAGCCAGACGGAAGACAAATTCAAGCGCTGGGGGCCGAAAGCCCTGATCGTCTCCAAGTTCGTGCCGGGATTCAATACCGTGGCCGCGCCCATGTCGGGTGCGCTGGGCACGCCGCCGCGCCTGTTCTTCCTGTATGCGGGCCTGGGTGCCTTGCTGTGGAGCGGCACCGGCATCGCCGTCGGCGTGATCTTTCACGCCAGCGTGCAGCAGGTGCTGGACTTGCTCAGCACCATGGGCAGTACGGCCTTGCTGATGCTGGCCGCCTTGCTGGGCTTGTTCCTGCTGTACAAATTCCTCGAACGCCGGCGTTTCCGCCAGGCCTTGCAGATCGAGCGCATCGGCATCGATGAATTGCTTGAACTCATAGAGCAGGGCGAGGAGCCGCTGATGGTCGACGCGCGCAGCGCCACGGCGCAAGCGCTGGAACCGGCCGTGCCGGGCGCCTTGTTCTTCAATGGCAAGGAGCCGGTGCCCGCCATGATCGCCATGGACAAGGACCGCCACATCATCGTGTATTGCAGCTGCCCCAACGACGTGACGGCCGCGCAAGTGGCCAAGCTGCTGCACCAGCACGGCTTTCACCGGGCCAAGCCCCTGCATGGCGGCCTCGACGCGTGGAATGCCGCCTACCGCTCGGACCAGCCGGCACCCGCCAGCCTGCTGGGCGAAGGCTTGCCCTCCTGAGCAGTAAAAACCGGTAGTAATAATACGTAAATACTGTCGCCGGGCCACCGGGACGGCGCCGCAACGCCTGGGCCGCCCCCTACAGAGCGGCTTTGCGCAAACTGCGGCATACTCTTGTTTTTACGCGATTCCTGCTGCTATGCAGCATGATTTTGGTGCGTCTGATGAGTGTAGGTACTTACTATAAATCATTGTTTTCGAGTAACTTTGGCCTTGCCTGTTGCATTTGGAGTGGAACTACCAATAAAGGCTTGTTTTGATGTACTTAAACTACAAACTTTGCTTGCCTCCGGGCGCATTCATCCTTTAAGCTTGGCGTCCCATGCGTCCCACTTCATCATTTAAAATCATGAGCGCTTCGTCTTCTCCCGTACTGCCGACTTCCGCCTTTGCCGATGGACCGCGCCTGCTGGCCGACGTGGGCGGCACCAATGCCCGTTTCGCCCTGGAAGTGGCCGCCGGCCACATCACCCTGGTCGAAGTGCTGCCCTGTGCCGATTACCCGAGCCTGTCCGCCGCCCTGCAAGCCTACCTGGCCCTGCCGCACATCGCTGCCGCAGGCGGGCAAGCCGTGCGCCATGCCGTGATCGCCATTGCCAACCCCGTCGACGGCGACTTCCTCAGCATGACGAACCACCACTGGTCGTTCTCGATCCGCGCCATGCGCGAAGAGTGCGGTTTCACGACCCTGGATGTGGTCAACGATTTCACGGCCCTGGCGCGTTCCTTGCCGCAGCTGTCGAGCGAACAGAAGCACCAGGTGGGCGCGGGCACGGCCCGTCCGAACACGGCCATCGGCCTGATCGGCGCCGGCACTGGCCTGGGCGTGTCGGGCCTGATTCCTTCGCACGGCGGCTGGATCGCCCTGCAAAGCGAAGGCGGCCACGTCAGCTTTGCGCCGTTCAATGAAACGGAAGTGAGCATTTTGCAATTTGCCTGGCGCGAATACGAGCACGTCTCGGCCGAGCGCCTGATTTCCGGCGATGGCCTGGAACTGATCTACCGCGCCCTGGCCGACCGCGCGGGCGTGCCGGCCGAAGCGTTGCCGGCGGCGGAAATCACGCGCCGCGCGCTGGCCGGCGAATCCCAGCTGTGCGACGATGTCATCGAAGCGTTCTGCTGCATGCTCGGCACGGTGGCGGGCAACGTCGCCGTCACCCTGGGCGCGCTCGGCGGCATTTATATCGGCGGCGGCATCGTGCCACGCCTGGGAGCGCGTTTCGACCGTTCCGGTTTCCGCGCCCGCTTTGAGCGCAAGGGCCGCTTCGCCAATTATGTCTCGCAAGTGCCGACCTTCGTCATCACGGCGCAGTACCCAGCTTTCCTGGGCGCATCGGCCATTCTCTCGGAGAAACTCGCCTCCCTGTGATGCGCGAGGTACGGGCGATGTGTCGCGCCAGGGCCGGGTAAAACGCGTGTTTTGCCCGGTTTTGCGCTTTTCCGCTTTTTATCAGGTACAATTGGCATCGTTGGATGAAACGACGACTGTCGCTCTCCTGTCTGGCTGGTTCGCCGCCACGGGAAAAGCAGCTGCTCCGGAGATCGTTTCATTGCTGGTTACTTAGTGAAGGTTAATTAAGGCCAGCACCATGGATGGCAGGACTTTCACTGCATCCGCTTTAATCCCGCTTTGCGCGCATCGGCCAAGGCGTCGGAAAAACAGCCTCAACTAGTAACCCAGCACGGCGTCATTATCGATGTCTGCCATCTGTTACGTTGAAATGAACGTTTTTGATTTCTTTCTCTGCATACGAATTGCAACACACATCCGCACAGAATTGCTATGAATACAATTGAGGCTAAAAAAGTCCTCGAAACCGCGTTGCTGTGCGCTCGTGAATCGCTGGCGATCCACAGCCTGAAAAAGCTGTTCGTCGATGCGGACGAGAATGGTCGTGTGCGCGGTGTCGGCGTTGGCGCCGACACGATCAAGCAATTGCTGGAAGAGTTGCGCGACGAGTGGGAAGGGCGCGGCATCGAGATCGTCAGTCTGGCTTCGGGCTGGCGCTTTCAAAGCCGCCCGGAAATGAAGATGTATCTCGACCGGTTGACGCCCGAGCGGCCGCCCAAGTATTCGCGGGCGACCCTGGAAACCCTGGCCATCATCGCCTACCGCCAGCCGGTGACGCGCGGCGATATCGAGGAAATTCGCGGCGTTGCCGTCAATTCGCAGACGATCAAGATGCTGGAAGACCGTGGCTGGGTCGATGCCATCGGCTACCGCGACGTGGTGGGGCGGCCGGCCTTGCTGGCCACCACCAAGCAGTTTTTGGATGATCTGGGTTTGCAATCGCTGTCCCAGCTGCCGCCTTTGCAGCAAATCAGCGAGATGCAGGGCAATGGGCTTGAAGCCCTGGAAGCGGCCCTGCAGGAAAATTTTGACAAGGCAAGCAATGAGCTTGTCCCCCAGCTTGGTGCAGGTAGCAATACGGCTGTGACAGATGTAGATGTGACAGCAAGCCTTGATGCCGGCCCCGATGCTTCGCCCATGGACGAAGCCTACACTCACGACCCTGCGCCAGAACTAACGGTTGACGCTGCGCCAGGTCAGCACAGCCAAGAAACGAAGAATGAATAATCCGAACACCCCCGAGACAGTAACCGCCAGCGACGAAGCCATCGTTGCCAAGCCCAAGCGCCGCACCAAGGCCCAGATCGAAGCTGACGCGGCTGCTGCCGGCACGGCTGGCGACGCTGTCGCCGCCAAGCCGAAGCGCCGCACGAAAGCCGACGTGGCCGCCGATGCGCCCGTCGCGGAAGCTGTCGCCGCCGACGCTGCGCCCGCCGCCAAGAAAACCCGCGCCAAGCCGGCCCTGAAGGCCGTGGCCGACGCCGCGGAAGCCGCAGCCGAGGCGGTTGCCGCCCCGGCGCCGCGTCCGCCGCGCGCCCGCGCCGCCGCCAAGGCCGCTGCCGCCGTCGCTGAAACGGCGCCGGAAGCCGTCGTCGACAAGCCGGCCGAAGCACGCCCGACCCGCGGTCCGCGCCAGATGCGCGGTGTTCAGGCCGAACGCGCATTGCGCCAGCCGCCGCGCGCCGAAGCGCCGCAGGCGGCCGATGCCGTTGCCGCAGCGCCTGCCGCAGAGCAAGCTGCCGCGCCTGTCGCCGACGTGTTCGATGCCGAAGGCAACCTCGTGTCCGGCCCGCGCCTGCCGCGCGGTCCCCGCAACGACGTGCCGGGCGCCGGCAAGAATGCCGGCAAGAGCCGTAAAAAGGGCAAGGGCCGCCAGGCTGCGCCAGGCAAGCTCAGCGACGCTGATGCCGTCTTCTCGTTCGTTACTTCCGACGCCTTCGACAGCGAAGAAGGCGGCACGGGCCGTGTACAGAAAGCGGCCGTGCGCCGCGACCTGACGTCCGACGACGATGCGCCGAAGCTGCACAAGGTACTGGCCGAAGCCGGTCTCGGTTCGCGCCGCGACATGGAAGACCTGATCATTTCGGGCCGCGTGTCCGTGAATGGCGAGCCGGCCCACATCGGCCAGCGCATCTTGCCGAGCGATCATGTGCGCATCAACGGCAAGTTGATCCAGCGCCGCGTCAGCAAGAAGCCGCCGCGCGTGCTGGTCTACCACAAGCCGGCCGGCGAAATCGTCAGCCACAACGACCCGGACGGCCGTCCATCCGTCTTCGACCGCCTGCCGACCATGAAGGCGGGCAAGTGGCTGGCCGTTGGCCGCCTCGACTTCAACACGGAAGGCTTGCTGTTGTTTACCACGTCCGGTGACCTGGCCAACCGCCTGATGCACCCGCGCTACGGCATCGACCGCGAGTACGCCGTGCGTACCCTGGGCGAGCTGGAAGAGGGTATGCGCCAGAAGCTGCTGGCCGGCGTCGAGCTGGAAGACGGCCTGGCGCAGTTCTCGAAGATCGCCGATGGCGGCGGCGAAGGCATCAACAAGTGGTACCGCGTGGTGATCGGCGAAGGCCGTAACCGCGAAGTGCGCCGCATGTTCGAAGCCATCGGCCTGACCGTGTCGCGCCTGATCCGTACCCGCTACGGCGCCATGACCCTGCCGAGCGGCCTGAAACGCGGCCGCTGGGAAGAGATGGATGAAAACACCGTGCGCGACCTGCTGACCGCCTACGGCATCGAAAAGAAAATGCCGGCATCGGGCGACCCCCGTGCCGCTGGCGCCGCCAAGGGCCGCGAAGCGCGCAAGGCCAGCCGCGATGACGAGCCGAATGGCAACCGCATCGATGTGAGCAACCGCAACGCCGATCCTTTCCCCGTCGCGCCGCGCCGTGGCCAGCCGCAAGGCCAGTTTGCCCGTCCGCAAGGCCAGGGCCGCCCGGGCGGCGCCGGCCGTCCAGGCGACGCGCGTGGTCCGGGCCGCGGTCAGCCGCAAGGTCCGTTCCAGGGCGGCCAGCCCCGTTCGTCGGCATCGTTCGAAGGCGCGCAAGGCCAAGGCCAGGGCCGTCCGCCGCGTGCGGCAGGCCAGGGCCGTCCGGGTGGCGAAGGCCGCGCGCCGCAGCGCGGTCCGCGCCAGCCCGATCCGCTGCAAACGGCCTTCGGCTTCGCCAACACGGGTCCGCGCCGCAATGCCGGCGGTGGTGCCGGTGGGCAAGCACGTTCCGGCGGCCAGCCGCGCGGCGGCATGGATGGCATGCCGCGCCGCCGCAGCAAAGGTTAATCGGGAAGAGTTTCTTCTTGCGCGCCCGCCGATCTGCCGCGGGTGCGCGCTCTTGTAACTGTTGTAAGCCGGGCCGCTCCTCGTGTGCGGCATTGCGGCGAAGTTAATAAGAGGTTATAATCTGCAGCCTAATAAAAGTTCTCCGCAGGGTTGTTTGGTGGGGAGTGCTTTCATCTGGTTGGGAAAATACAAGAAGATGGGCAGATGCCCATTTTTTTTTTGTTGAACCGTTTGTAATGGCTCCGCAAGGGGCCATATATGACTTGAATGCGTGTTTTTGCATGTTGTCGGCGCTTATTGCGGCGCTGTCATGCCGAAAACGGGCCTTATTTCTGGAGAATTTCTTGCAGCAGTTGGGATTAATTGAAAAGACAGTTACAGGTCTGGGCTATGAGCTCGTTGATGTCGAACGTGCCGAGCGCGGGCTGCTGCGCGTCTTTATTGATTTCAGCGCCGCCGATGCCGCTGAAAAAGGTCCGATCACGGTCGAAGACTGTGCCACGGTCAGTCACCAGTTATCGCATGTGTTGACGGTAGAGAACGTTCCTTACGAGCGTCTCGAGATTTCTTCCCCGGGTCTCGATCGTCCGGTGCGCAAGCTGGAAGACTTCGTCCGTTTCGCAGGCCAGGAAATCATCGTCAAGCTGATGGTGGCGATGCCGGGTACGAACAACCGGAAATCGTTCCAGGGGATCTTGCAAGAACCCGTGGGCGATAAATTGTCGTTGGAATTTGAAGGTAAGGATGGTCCGGCGATGTTGGAGTTTACGCTCGCCGATGTGGATAAGGCACGCTTGGTGCCGCAGGTGGTTTTTAAGGGACGCAAAGCATGAGCCGCGAAGTTTTATTATTGGTTGACGCGCTGGCGCGCGAAAAAAACGTCGATAAAGATGTCGTCTTCGGCGCCCTCGAATTCGCGTTGGCGCAAGCCACGAAGAAACGGTATGAGGGTGAAGTAGACATCCGCGTTTCGATCGACCGCGAAACGGGCGAATTCGAATCGTTCCGCCGCTGGCACGTCGTGCCCGATGAAGCGGGCCTGCAATTGCCGGATCAGGAGATCCTGCATTTCGAGGCAAAAGAACAGATTCCCGATATCGAAGTCGATGACCACATCGAAGAACCGATCGAATCCGTTGAATTCGGCCGCCGTTTCGCCCAGGATACCAAACAGGTCGTCCTGCAGCGCGTGCGTGACGCCGAACGTGAACAGATCCTGGTCGACTTCCTGGAGCGCGGCGATTCGCTCGTCACCGGCACCATCAAGCGCATGGAACGCGGCGACGCCATCGTCGAATCGGGCAAGATCGAAGCACGTCTGCCACGCGACCAGATGATCCCGAAAGAGAATCTGCGTATCGGCGACCGCGTGCGTGCATACATCTTGCGCATCGACCGCAATATGCGCGGCCCGCAAGTGATCCTGTCGCGCACCGCGCCGGAATTCATCATGAAGCTGTTCGAGCTGGAAGTGCCGGAAATCGAGCAAGGCATGCTGGAAATTAAATCCGCAGCCCGCGATGCCGGCGTGCGCGCCAAGATCGCCGTCTACACGGCCGACAAGCGCATCGACCCGATCGGTACTTGCGTCGGCATGCGCGGTTCGCGCGTGCAGGCCGTGACCGGCGAGTTGGGCGGCGAACGCGTCGACATCGTGCTGTGGTCGGAAGATCCGGCGCAGTTCGTCATCGGCGCCCTGGCGCCGGCGAACGTGTCGTCGATCATGGTCGATGAAGAAAAACACGCGATGGATGTCGTCGTGGACGAAGAAAACCTGGCAATCGCGATCGGCCGTTCCGGCCAGAACGTGCGCCTGGCCTCGGACCTGACCGGCTGGAAGATCAACATCATGACGGCCGAAGAATCGGCTGACAAAGCTGCCCAGGAAACGGCTGCCGTGCGCATCCTGTTCATGGAAAAGCTCGATGTCGACCAGGAAGTGGCCGATATTCTGGTGGAAGAAGGTTTCGCCAGTCTGGAAGAAATCGCTTACGTGCCAATTTCCGAAATGCTGGAAATCGAATCGTTTGACGAAGATACCGTCAATGAACTCCGTACCCGTGCGCGTGATGCGCTCGTGACCGAAGCGATCGCTTCGGAAGAGGGTCTGGAAGGCATGGACGAGGCGTTGGTGAATCTGGAAGGCATGGATCGCATCACCGCCGGCAAGCTGGGTCTGGCTGGTATCAAGACCGTAGAAGCATTTGCAGCACTGGCATACGACGAATTTGGCGCAATCCTGGCCTTGTCTGCGGACCGTGCGCGTGAACTGATTACAAGTGAATTTAAAGATGTGACCGACGATGAGATGAAGTTGGTTGACTCGAAATACGACGATCGTGCCAAGGCGTTGCAAGCCAAGGCATGGAGTCTGGCCGAATCCGCAAAGGCTTAATTTGAGTATCTTTATCATCTCCGCGACACATAGAAAAGAGGACTGAATGGCGAGTAACAACGTAGCCCAATTTGCCACCGAACTGAAGATGCCTGCAGATTTGCTGCTGACGCAGCTGCGTTCTGCCGGCGTCGAGAAAAGTTCGACGTCAGATCCATTGTCGAAAGATGATAAGGACAAGCTTTTGGATCATCTGCGCCGCACACACGGCGCAGCGGCTGACACAGAAAAGAAAAAAATCACCGTGACCCGCAAGGAAACGACTGAGATTAAGCAAGCAGACGCCACCGGCAAATCGCGCACGATCCAGGTGGAAGTGCGCAAGAAACGCACTTTCGTCCAGCGTGACGAAGCTGCGCCGGTCGCGGCAGAACCGGTCGCGCCTGCCGCACCGGTGATCGATCCCGCCGACGTGGCGCGCCGTGAAGAAGAAGCCCGTAAACAGGCTGAACTGATCGCCCGCCAGGAAGCCGATCTGCGCGAAAAACAAGAACGTCTGGCCAAGCTCGACGCGGAAAAAGAAGCCCAGGCGAAAGCCACGCAACAGGCTGAATTGGCTGCGAAGAAAGAAGCGGAAGCGGAAGCGAAGAAAGCGGCAGCCAAAGCTGCCGCCGCGCCTGCCGCCAGCGCCGCTGCGCCTGTCGTTGACGACGCCGCCGCCGAAGCGAAAAAAGCCGCTGCCGCTGAAGAAGCGAAAAAGAAAGCCGCCGCCGCTGCTGTTGCCGCCAAGGAAGCCGCTGACAAAGCGGAAGCCACCGAGCGTGCACGCAAGGCTGTTGCCGACGAAGTTGCCCAGATCAAGGCCATGATGAACGCGCCACGCCGCGCCATCAAGGCACCGGAACCCGTACCGGTTCCCGTCAAGCCGAAGGCGCCGGAAGGCACCCTGCACAAGCCTGCTGACAAGAAACCTGGCGACAAGCCGGGCGACAAGAAGCCTGCTGTTGCAGACAAGAAATCCATCAAGTCGGCCAATGTGTCGTCCACCTGGTCCGATGACGCGAAAAAACGCGGCACCACCGGTGGTCCCAAGCCACGCGGCAACAGCGGCCCAGGCGGCCGTGACAGCTGGCGCGGTGGCGCGAAGGGCCGTCGCCCGACGCACCATGACGACCGTGAATCGAACTTCCAGGCTCCTACGGAAGCCGTCGTCAAAGACGTGCACGTGCCAGAAACGATCACCGTGGCCGAACTGGCGCACAAAATGTCCGTCAAGGCATCCGAAGTCATCAAGCATTTGATGAAATTGGGCCAGATGTGCACGATCAACCAGGTGCTGGACCAGGAAACCGCCATGATTCTGGTGGAAGAAATGGGCCACAAGGCGTTCGCCGCCGAACTGGACGATCCGGAAGCGCTGCTGGCCGATGTGGGCGAACACGCGCACTTCGAAACCAAGCCACGCGCACCGGTGGTCACCGTCATGGGTCACGTCGACCATGGCAAGACCTCGTTGCTCGATTACATCCGTCGCGCCAAGGTGGCTTCCGGCGAAGCGGGCGGCATTACGCAGCATATCGGCGCTTACCACGTCGATACGCCACGCGGCATGATCACCTTCCTCGACACCCCGGGCCACGAAGCGTTTACCGCGATGCGTGCCCGTGGCGCCAAGGCAACCGACATCGTGATTCTGGTGGTTGCCGCCGACGATGGCGTGATGCCGCAAACGAAAGAAGCGATTGCCCATGCGAAAGCAGCCGGCGTACCGCTGGTGGTGGCGATCAACAAGGTCGACAAACCAGGCGGCAACGTTGACCGCGTGACGCAGGAACTGGTCGCCGAGCAAGTCGTGCCGGAAGAATACGGTGGCGAATCGCCATTCGTGCCGGTATCGGCCAAAACGGGCCAGGGTATCGACGACCTGCTGGAACAAGTGCTGTTGCAAGCCGAAGTGCTGGAACTGACGGCACCGGTCGATGCGCCTGCACGCGGCCTGGTAGTCGAGGCGCGTCTGGACAAGGGCCGTGGTCCTGTCGCGACGATCCTGGTGCAGTCCGGTACCCTGAAGCGCGGCGACGTGATTCTGGCGGGCTCTTCGTATGGCCGTGTTCGCGCCATGCTGGACGAGAACGGCAAGTCCATCGCTGAAGCGGGTCCTTCGATTCCGGTCGAAATCCAGGGTCTGACGGAAGTGCCGGTTGCCGGTGAAGAAGTCGTCGTCATGGCTGACGAGCGCAAGGCGCGCGAAATCGGTCTGTTCCGTCAAGGTAAGTTCCGCGACGTGAAACTGGCGAAACAGCAAGCTGCGAAACTGGAAAACATGTTCGACCAGATGGCCGAAGGCGAAGTGAAAAACTTGCCACTGATCATCAAAACCGACGTGCAAGGTTCGCAAGAAGCGCTGGTCGGTTCGCTGCAGAAACTGTCGACCTCCGAAGTGCGCGTACAAGTGGTTCACGCGGCCGTCGGCGGCATCACGGAATCGGACGTCAACCTGGCAGTCGCCTCGAAAGCGGTCATCATCGGCTTTAACGCCCGTGCTGATGCCCAGGCACGCAAGCTGGCCGAGTCGAATGGCGTGGACATTCGCTACTACAACATCATTTACGATGCGATCGACGAGATCAAATCGGCGTTGTCGGGCATGTTGGCACCAGAGAAACGCGAAACCGTCATCGGCCAGGTCGAGATCCGCCAGGTTATCCTGGTCTCGAAGGTCGGCGCGATTGCCGGTTGCCTGGTCACCGATGGCGTGGTCAAGCGTGCTTCTTCCGTCCGCCTGTTGCGCAACAACATCGTGGTGTGGAGCGGCGAGATCGACTCCCTGAAACGCTTCAAGGACGATGCGAAAGAAGTTCGCGCCGGTCTGGAGTGCGGCCTGTCGCTGAAGAACTACAACGACATTCAGGTTGGCGACACGCTGGAAGTGTTCGAAGTCCAGGAAATCGCTCGTACCCTGTAATCGCAGCAGCAATGAAAACCGCGCGGACATACCGTTGTCCGCGCAAACACGTGGGGCGCATTGGTCAACGGGCAACCGTTTGACCCATGCGCCCTGCGGCACTTAGGACAGCATAAAATCATGGCTAAACATAGCAAAACCATGCCAGCGCGCGGCTTGCGCGTGGCCGACCAGATCCAGCGCGATCTGGCTGAAATCGTCGCCTACGAATTGAAAGACCCGCGCGTGGGCACGATGATCACCATCACCGAAGTGCAGATCACGCCCGATTACGCGCACGCCAAGGTGTTTTTCACGATGTTGAAAGACAGCAAAGAAGCCATCAAGAACACCACCGAAGGCCTGATGGCCGCGTCGGGCTTCATCCGTGGCTTGCTGGGCAAGCGCCTGCACATCCACACCCTGCCGATGCTGCATTTCGTGCACGACAGCTCGACCTCGCGCGGCATGGAAATGTCGCTCCTGATCGACAAGGCCAATGCCACGCGCGCGGCCGACGCCGAGCCGGATGTCAAACCAGAAGCGGACGAGCAATAACAGTGGCGGGTCCGAAGAAACCACCGGGCATCAAGCGGGTGCGCGACCTGGTCGATGGCGTCTTGCTGCTCGATAAGCCCGTGGGCTGGTCCAGCAACGACGCCCTGATCAAGGCCAAGCGCGTGCTGAACGCGAAAAAAGCGGGCCATACAGGCACCCTGGATCCGTTCGCCACGGGCTTGCTGCCGCTGTGCTTTGGCGAGGCGACGAAGTTCTCGCAGGATTTGCTGGAAGCCGACAAGACCTACGAAACCCTGGTGCACCTGGGGCAGACGACGGATACGGGCGATACCGAGGGCGAAGTGCTGGAAACGCGCGAGGTCAACGTCACGCAAGAGCAGATCGAAGCCGTGCTGGCGCGGTTCCGCGGGCCTATCCTGCAGACGCCGCCCATGTACTCGGCCTTGAAAAGGGACGGCAAGCCCCTATATGAGTATGCAAGGGCAGGCATCACCCTGGAGCGCGAGGCGCGCCCGGTGACCATCCACAAGCTCGAGTTCCTCGGCTATGAAGCCCCGTTCCTGAAATTGTCCGTGATGTGCAGCAAGGGCACGTATATCCGCGTGCTGGGCGAAGACATCGGCCACGCGCTCGGTTGCGGCGGTCATCTGAACGCCTTGCGCCGCACGCAGGTGGGCAACCTGACGCTTGACGGCGTCGTCACCTTGGATGAGCTGACGGCGCATGCCGCGCCGCTGAGTCTGCTGGCGCCCGTCGATGCATTATTGTCGAGCTTTCCCGCCGTCCAGCTGACGGAAGAATTGGCCAGGCGTTTCCTGCATGGCCAGCGCATCGCGCTGGGCAAGGAAGACGTTGCCGTACCAAACGAGCCGGGCAGGGTGCGCGTGTATCACGACAGCAAGCTGTTGGGCACGGGCCAGTTGCAGGAATACAGCATCCTGGCCCCCGAGCGTCTCATTGCCACGGCACATCAATAAAAGCTGGGGTCAGACCCCCTCGACCGTTGGCGCAAGCCTCTGAGTTGGCGGGATTGAGGGTCTGACCCCGGCATGCACTCTTCAAACAGTGTCGCTTTTTTAAACAATCCGTCCCCGACTGCGGGAGCCGCCAGCATTTTTAGATAGCGTTGCAACGCAACATGCTATACTACGCGGTTCCGGAAATAGATTAGCATTCGGGTATCTCGTACACCTTGTACGCACTCCGCAGTTTTTCAGTAACTACTACGACCATGTCAAATACAAAACGCGCAATTCGTAATATCGCCATTATCGCCCACGTTGACCACGGCAAAACCACGCTGGTGGATCAGCTGCTGCGCCAGTCCGGCACCTTCCGTGAAAACCAAGCGGTCGACACCCGAGTCATGGACTCGAACGACCTGGAAAAGGAGCGCGGCATTACGATTCTGTCGAAGAACTGCGCTGTTGAGTACGAAGGCACCCACATCAACATCGTCGACACCCCAGGCCACGCCGACTTCGGCGGCGAAGTGGAACGTGTTCTGTCGATGGTGGACTCGGTTCTGCTGCTGATCGATGCACAGGAAGGCCCGATGCCGCAAACCCGTTTCGTCACGCGCAAGGCGCTGGCACTGGGTCTGAAGCCTATCGTGATCGTCAACAAGATCGACCGTCCCGGCGCACGTCCTGACTGGGCCATCAACCAGACATTCGAACTGTTCGACAAGCTGGGCGCAACCGACGAGCAACTGGATTTCCCTATCGTTTACGCTTCCGGCCTGAACGGCTATGCCGGCCTGACCGAAGACGTGCGCGGCGGCGACATGAAGCCGATGTTCGACGCCATCCTGGAACACGTTCCAGTACGTGACGACAATCCGGAAGGCCCGCTGCAAATGCAGATCACCTCGCTGGACTACTCGTCGTACGTCGGCAAGATCGGCATTGGCCGCGTCAACCGCGGTACCGTGAAAGTTGGTCAAGACGTGCTGGTCATCAATGGCCCAGGCGCCACGCCAATCAAAGGCCGCATCAATCAGGTGCTGAACTTCAAGGGCCTGGAGCGCGTGCTGGTGGACGAAGCTGTTGCCGGCGACATTTGCCTGATCAACGGTATCGACGAAATCGGCATCGGTTCGACCCTGTGCGCACTGGACACCCCGGAAGCGCTGCCGATGCTGACCGTCGACGAGCCAACGTTGACCATGAACTTCATGGTCAACAACTCGCCACTGGCTGGCCGCGAAGGCAAGTTCGTGACTTCGCGCCAACTGCGTGACCGTCTGGAAAAAGAATTGAAAGCCAACGTTGCTCTGCGCGTAGCGCCGACCGACGACGACACGATCTTTGAAGTATCGGGCCGCGGCGAGCTGCACCTGACGATTCTGATCGAAAACATGCGTCGCGAAGGCTTCGAGCTGGCCGTATCGCGTCCACGCGTGGTGTTCAAGATGGTCGATGGCGTGCGCCACGAGCCGTTTGAAAACCTGTCGGTCGACGTGGAAGAAGCCAACCAGGGCGGCGTCATGGAAGAACTGGGCCGTCGTCGCGGCGACCTGCAAAACATGGAATCGGATGGCAAGGGCCGCGTGCGTCTCGAGTACCTGATCCCGGCGCGTGGCCTGATCGGCTTCCAGGGCGAATTCATGACCCTGACCCGCGGCACCGGCCTGATGAGCCACGTATTCCATGAATACGCGCCTGTCGACAACACCCGTGGCGAAATGGCTGGCCGTCGTAACGGCGTGCTGATCTCGCAAGATGACGGCGCCGCCGTTGCCTACGCTATCTGGAAACTGCAAGACCGCGGCCGCATGTTCGTGTCGCACAATGACCCAGTCTACGAAGGCATGGTCATCGGTATCCACTCGCGCGACAACGACCTGGTCGTCAACCCGATCAAGGGCAAGCAGCTGACCAACGTGCGTTCGTCGGGTACCGACGAAGCGGTGCGCCTGGTGCCGCCTATCCAGATGTCGCTGGAATACGCAGTCGAATTCATCGAGGACGACGAACTGGTGGAAATCACCCCGAAATCGATCCGTCTGCGCAAGCGCTTCCTGAAAGAGCACGAGCGTAAAAAAGCGTCGCGTGATGCGTAATCTGTTGTAGAGCATGGCCTGCGGGCCATGCCGCTTCCGGCCCGCTGCGCCGCGTCACCATCACTGGTGGGGCGCGCAGCGGGTTTGTCATTTGCAGCCCCTGTTTTTTGTAGACACCATGACTTCCTCTTCTTTGCCTTCCCGCCGCCTGTCCGTCGCCCCGATGATGGACTGGACCGACCGCCATTGCCGCAAGTTCCACCGCGAAATCACGCGCCACACCTGGCTCTACACCGAGATGGTGACGACGGGCGCGCTCGTGTATGGTGACGTGGAGCGCCATCTGCGCTTCAATGAGGAAGAGCATCCGGTGGCGCTGCAGCTGGGCGGCAGCGACCCGAAGGACCTGGCCACCAGCGCCAAGCTCGGTGAGCAGTGGGGCTACGACGAGGTCAACCTCAATTGCGGCTGCCCGTCCGAGCGCGTGCAAAAAGGCGCGTTTGGCGCCTGCCTGATGGCCGAACCGCAACTGGTGGCCGACTGCGTGAAAGCCATGCGCGACGTGGTCGACATCGACGTCACGGTCAAGCACCGCATCGGCATCGACGACAGCGAATCGTACGACTTCGTGCGCGACTTCGTCGGTACAGTGGCGGACGCCGGCTGCAAGACGTTTATCGTGCATGCGCGCAATGCCATCCTGAAAGGCCTGAGTCCGAAGGAAAACCGCGAAGTGCCGCCCCTGAAATACGATTACGCCTACCGCCTGAAGCGCGATTTTCCCCAGTTCGAGTTCATCATCAACGGCGGCATCAAGACCCTGGACGAGATCGACCTGCATTTGCAGCACCTCGATGGCGTGATGCTGGGCCGCGAGGCGTACCACAACCCGTACGTGATGGCGCAGTTCGACCAGCGCTACTACGGCGACGAGACGCCCGTGAAAACGCGCGAACAGGTGCTCGAGGCGATGATTCCGTACATTAGCGCGCAGCTGGAGAAAGAAGCGGGGCGCTTGAAACTGAACAGCGTCACGCGCCACATGCTGGGCCTGATGCAAAACCTGCCCGGCGCGCGCGGCTTTCGCCAGACCCTGTCGGACTCGAAGAAGCTGGCCTCGGGCGACCCCCGTTTGCTGCTGGAAGCGGCGGCGCGTTTGTCGCTGCCTGCCTGATGAGCGGCGACTGCCACAGCCTTGCGCGCGTGATCGAGGGCTACTTGCTGGCCGTCGGCGCCCTGAAGGATGACGGCAGCTTGTTTCTTTGCGAGTATCTGGGACCCGTTGCGCCGCAGGCCTCGCTCGACGCGCTGTGCCGCGCGCTGCGGATTGCGCCGGCGGGCTTGTCCTTGCAGCCGCTCGAGAGCGTAGTGTGCAGCGGCATCGCCTGCACGCCGCGCCAGTGGTTGCTGGAGCGGTTTCGTCCCATGAGCGAGGCGGACCGCCAGCCGCTCGATGCGCGTTTATATGACGGTTTCGAGCGAGAACTGGCCGAACTGCTGCGCGGCGAGCCCCGCTGGTATCAATTGGTATCATCTGGCCAGATCAGCCTGACCGGGCAATTGGGCGCCATCTGGAGCGTCTTTGTCTTTGGCACAGAGTGCCACGCCTATGTGATGCATTGCAGCTGGGACAGCTGAGCCAACTTGTCTATACCGCTGCTTCTGCGCAGTGGTATTGTCCGTACTCCCCCTTCCTCTGAGCACCTCTTCCAAAACGATGCAATATGGCTACGCCATGTGTTGTAAATGCGCTGTTTCGGCGCACGCCCGCACTGCCATGGGGCATTTCTAAGAGGCAAGAATCGGCGTTGTTGCCATTTCCCCGAAGAAAGTTAATCTGCCATTTATTCAGGTACTTATTGCTTGCTTTGAGGCAAAATTTACACCTATAATTGATTATAGACAAATATTTCTCATATGAATGTTTGATGTTGATCTCATATCATCAGTGTCAAAAATTCAGCGTGTGGAGCAAGTTTGCATTCGCAGTCACTGGCTGGTTCAGGGCTGGCGAAGGACCAGGAAGTACCCCAGGCTGCGTGCAGCCGGATACCGCCAGCATACCAATGGGTAAGGGCGGATACCGGTGTACCGCAGCCTTCGTCTTGTCGTGCCGGGCAAAAAATCCTTATCAATAGTTTCATTTACGAAGAGCCGAAATGAATTTAGCAAAAATGAAGGTTGGTACCCGCCTGGGCCTGGGTTTCGCCCTGGTACTGGTTCTGCTGGTGGCCGTGACCGTCCTCGGCATCGCGCGCATGGCGCAAATCCAGGAACGTCTCGATCACGTGATCAATGTCAACAATGTCGTCACCCGCCTGGTGATCGATATGCGTGGCAACGTCAGCGACCGCATCACCTCGCTGCGCATCCTCACCCTGATGACCGACGCGAGCGATATGGAGCCGGAAATGGCGCGTATCAAGACGCAGACGAGCACCTATCAGGAAACGCAGAAGAAGCTCGAAGAGAAATTCGCCGTCGAGTCGACTGCCGAAGAAAAAACCCTGCTCGCCTCGATCAAGGAATACGAAGCGGCCGCCATGCCGGCCATCGCCAAGGCATCCGCACTGTGGATGGCCAACGATGCGGAAGGCGCCACGCGCGTGATGATCAAGGAAATCCGCCCGGTGCAGAAAAAATGGATGGAAGCGCTGGAGCAGCTGGCCACCCTGGAAGACAAGCTCAATGAACAGATGCAGTCGGATGCCCGCAAGGCTTTCGACAGCGCGCGCCTGTTCATGATCATCCTCGGCGTACTGGCCGTGGCGATGGGCGTGGCGGCGGCACTGGTGATTACCCGCGGCCTGCTGAAACAGCTGGGCGGCGAGCCTGACTACACGGCATCGATCGCCGGCAGCATCGCCAATGGCGACCTGTCGATCGGCATCCACACCCAGCCATCGGACAATTCCAGCCTGCTGGCGGAAATGAAGGAAATGCGCAACAGCCTGGTGGGCATCGTCGGCCAGGTGCGCGTCGGTACGGAAACCATCGGCACGGCATCGCGTGAAATTGCCGACGGCAATATCGACCTGTCGTCGCGCACGGAAATGCAGGCCAGCGCGCTGGAAAAAACGGCGTCCGCGATGGAAGAGCTGACCTCGACCGTGAAACAGAATGCGGACAATGCACGCGAAGCGAACAAGCTGGCCGCGACCGCGTCGGACGTGGCCCTGAAGGGCGGCTCCGTCGTGTCGCAAGTGGTTGACACCATGAGCTCGATCAACGAGTCGGCGAAGAAGATTGTCGACATCATCGGCGTGATCGACGGCATCGCCTTCCAGACGAATATCTTGGCGCTGAACGCGGCCGTGGAAGCGGCACGTGCCGGCGAGCAAGGCCGCGGCTTTGCCGTGGTGGCGTCCGAAGTGCGCAACCTGGCCCAGCGCTCCGCTGGCGCCGCGAAGGAAATCAAGATCCTCATCGACGATTCGGCCGAGAAGACGGAACGCGGTACGCGTCTGGTCGGCCAGGCTGGTGTGACGATGGGCGAAGTGGTCGACAGCGTGCGCCGCGTGACGGACATCATGAGCGAGATCGCCAGTGCCAGCCAGGAACAAAGCGCCGGCATCGAACAGGTCAACCTGTCGATCATCGAGATGGACGGCATGACGCAGCAAAATGCGGCCCTGGTGGAGCAGGCCGCCGCCGCGGCGCAAAGCCTGCAGGACCAGGCGGCCGAACTGGCGCACGTCGTCAGCATCTTCAAACTGGTCGAGGGTGAAGAGAAGCCGGCGGCATATGTGCCGGCCCCCGTCGCCACCGCCCCCGTTGCCGTACGCAAGCCGGCGCCCGCATTGCGCCCGATCAAGTCGCTGACCCGCAAGACCGAAGCGGCCGCGCCCGTGGCTGCCGCGGCGCCACGCAAGGCGGCAGGGGTCGGCAGCACCAGCAATGACGAGTGGGAAGAGTTTTAAGCGCGGTCAACAGCGCACAGGAAGTTGTAATTACCGTATCTGATAATCATGGGGAAGCACATGTTTGAGAATAAGCGTTTGATGAGTGTTGCAGCAGCCTTGCTGGTGTCGGTTTCTTCCGCAGCCTTCGCTGCCGAGGTGCCGGCGTCGTTCGATGCCAAGAACTGCAAGGCCGACTATCCGAAAGCCTCGTTGATGAACGAAGAGCAGGGCACCGTGTCGATGTCCTTCCTGGTCAATGCCGATGGCAGCGTTGCTGATTCGAAAGTCGAGAAGAGCAGCGGCTTCAAGAACCTGGACAAGGCCGCCATCAAGGCCCTGTCCGCATGCAAGTTCAAGCCGGGCACCAAGGATGGTTCCCCTGCGCAAACCTGGACCAAGGTCGACTACGCCTGGAAGCTGGACTGATCCAGGCACTGCCGGGAGCGCTGCTCCCGGCATGACCGTATCCGCTACGGGCGGCGCCTGCGAGGGTGCCGCCCGTATTGTTATGTGCGGCAGCCAACGGCGCTGCCGCCCCCGATTCTGTTACCCTCGAAACATACCTTCGGGATATCCCACCACAAGAGGCCTACCATGCAGCGCATCCTGACACTTTCTTCCCTGGCGGCCACCGGCTTGCTGCTTTCCGCCTGCGCTTCCCTGGGCACGCCTGTGGGCTTGCAGGCGGGCCAGACCGTCGCCGTCGTCAACAGCTTGAGCTGGGACAATCCCCTGACGGGCAAGCGCGACGGCGTGCGCACCAGCTGGCCCATCAAGGATGGCAAGATTGCCCCTGAATATTTTCCGCTGGCGCAATTGAAGCGATGCGAGGCCGGCGGCAAGGCTTGCAGCTGGGGTGTGATGCGGGCGCAGCGCAGCGCGCCGAAGCTGGCCTATGCGGACGGCGGCGTCGACCTGGCCGTGAACGTTGCGATCGACGTGGCGCGGCGCCAGGATGCGCGCCAGGGCGAGACGCAAACGGCGATGGCGATACCGCAGGACGTGGCGGCCCTGGCGGGCAAGCAGCGTGTGCAGCCCAGCTGGAAATTGAAGTATGGCAAGGTCGAGCAGGTCGAGCTCGATTACGGCGTGCGCTACCAGGTGTGTGTGCAGCGCTACGATGCGGCAGGCAAGGCCATCGACACGTGCGACATTCCATTTATCTGAGGAAACATGGCGCATGGGCCGCTTGTGGCGCCATTGCCACATTTCATGTTGCGGCGTGCGTCGGGGTGTAACAATCGGTAAAAGCACAGCAAAGCACGGCGTAATTTCTTATAGTACTTACTCGAGGTAGTACATATTAGGAGAATTGCGATGAAAACCCTGTTGGCAGTAATTTCGCTGGCCGCATTGGGTGGCTGCGTCGTGGCCCCGCCGGGGCCCGCGTATTACGGTTCGCGCGCGCCGCAGGGGGCCTACAATCCCTATGAATGGCATACGGTCTCGTCCGAGCCGGTGCAGTCGGGCCGCGTGATGAGCGCGCCGCGCGTGGAATACACGAATGAGCCCGTCTACGTGCAGCAGTCGCCTGTCTACGTGCAGCAGCCCGTGTATGTGCCGGCGCCCGTGTACGCGCCGCAACCGTATTATTACAATCCGCCCGTATCGATCGGGCTGGACTTCATGTTTGGCTTTGGGCGCTATGGCGGACGCCGCGGCGGCTGGGGCGGGCATGGACACTACCACGGCCGCCGCTAGACGCGGGACGTAGTCCTTCTGGCGTGAGAAAGCGCGCCGTGCTTCGTAAAGCACGGCGCGCTTTATCATTGGCGATGACGAGCAGCGCCGCGAAGCTGAATCAGTGGAAATATACCGAACTCTGGTGCAGCACGTCCGCCGAGCACAGGATATACATCGCCGCCGCTGCCAGACCTATTTGCAAGGCGCCAAAGCTGATCGGGATGAGGCGGGACATGTCGTACTCCTGAATGGTGTGAGTTGGGTTGTCAGGCTTTCATCATAGGTCGAATAAATGCTCTCGGGCATCGGATGAATGTCCGCCACGATGTAGGACAACACCTCGTCGCTGAGGCCCCGCCTCGCTCTCCGGCGGCCTAAGTAACCCCCAATAAATTATTGCGATTTCTGACTTCTATAACCGGCGCTCTGCAGTGTTGCCCACTGCTAGCAGTGCTCGCACTGCGTCGCAGCGGGCGCCTTGCATAGCATCCGGTTCTATTCGTCATAACTTCACAATAATTTCCTGAGGATTACTTAGCGGTTTTTCCAGCGCAGCACCGGCTCTTCCGGCGCCGTGTCCGGCACGTTCGAAATCGCCAGCCAGTGCGTCAGGCGTTCCGGATGCTTGAGATTGATGCCCATGCCATCGATGATGCCGACCTGTTCCAGCATGCGCGCGTCGATCTTCGCCTTCGACACCGTGGGTGCGCCCATGACCATGCGGTCATATGCCTTGCGCGCCTTGTGTTCCCATTTGTGCAGATTGCTTTCGTCGAAGCGGTTCGCTTCGAAGTACACGGTCAGGGTGCCGTCGAGGTTGCCGAAGCCGACAATGCCCGCGCCTTTGCGGATGGTGGTGGTGTTGTTGATGTCGAATTCCGCCGTGGGCACGAAAATGCCGGCGCGGCCATCGATGTCGGGACGTCCCACGGGTGTTTCCTTGCCGTAGGAACTCGTTTCGGTAATGGTGTTTTCTGCGGACATGGTGCGTGTGTGGTGGCCGTGCCGGGAGCGCAATCGGGTCCGGCAGCGCCAGTCATCCTGTTCAAAAAATGCGTGCTGATGATCAGGGCGGGGTAGGGGCCCTGGCGGAGCGATGCTTGGCATTGCTTGATACCCCGCTATTGTAGCGCTAATTTAATTCTTTTGGGCAACATTTAATGCTGCAGTGCACGCTTCTTCGGACGAGAAAAAGCCGCCCGGCCAAACGGCGGGACGGCTGTTGCGTGGCGTCTGTCCGGACTCAGGCGGCTGTCTTGCGGCGTGCCATGAAACCCAGCAAGCCCAGGCCCAGCAGCATCATGGCGTAGGTTTCAGGTTCCGGCACGGCGGCCGTCACCGAGACGTTGTCCAGGTAGGAACCATAGGTCGGTGCGGAGACGGGGCCGATCGATTCGAAACGCAGCAGGCTCGAAGAGCCGAGTGCGGTCACGTTCTGGCTGTAGGTTTGCCACACGCCGCTCGTGGTGCCGACCAGTGCCGTTGGCGTCAGCAGGGTCGAACCCCAATAGACATTCATCAGGCTGTTCGCGCCGCCAGCCGTATCGGGACGGCCCGAGTAGGCGAACGACAGCGCATAGGTGCCGCCGGCCGTGGTCGCGATCGCTTGCGATACCGACGTCAGGCGGTCGGTATTGAGTTCCAGGTATTGCGTGCCGCTGGCGGCGACGGGATTGAATCCGCCCTGGCCGCCTTGCGTGGCGCCTTTCTGGATTTCAAAGGCCGAATTGCCGCTGGCCGATGAAGTCCAGCCTGTAACGCTGCTGAGCGGGGCCCAGGCTGAAGCGATGACATTGTTTTCGAAACTGCCATTGACCACCAGTTCGGTCGCGGCGTTGGCGGCGCCAGCGGTGACCAGGGTGGCCAGTGCGGCGATCTTCAGAAGGGTGGCTGACGTTTTCATGGGCTCTCGTTTGATTGGTTAAAAGATAATTTAATTTCTTAAATGACATTTAAAGAATATCACCAAAACTCACAAAAAGAACACGCGCTCGCTAAAATTATTTGCAATTGTGAAATCATTTGTGTCTGCATGGAAATTAATTTCCTCGATGAATGAATTGCTGTGAAGCTCCAAGGCGAAAGCAAGCTTGGAGTTACTTGCGTCACGGTATTTTTGTGACATCGGGACGTAAAAAAACCTGCATCGTAACAACAACGATGCAGGTTTTTTCAGGTAACTGCCGTGCGTAGCGGCATATCGATTTGATAGGCACCTGCGTGCGCAGGCATCAGAACGCCAGGCGGCCCTGCAGGTAGACCATGCGCGGCGCGCCCACCAGCTTGCCCAGGTTGCCATCCGAGGTGCGCGTGAAGTAGCGCTTGTCGGCGAGGTTGTTGACGCCGGCGACCAGTTCCAGGCCCTTCTGGCCCGGTACTGTCCATTCCACCTGCGTGCTCCAGGTGCGGAAGCCGGGAATGACGCCCAGGCTGCCGGCCGCGTTTTCCGCCACGGTATTCGCCTCGTCGGCGAACTGGCGGCTCTGGTGGCTGCTCGACAGGTCGAAGCCCCAAGCGCCCAGCTGATAGTGGGCGCCGACGGTATCCGTGGTGCGCGAATAGAAGGGCACGTCGTTGCCCGCGTTCGCACCATCCTGCAAGGTTGCCTTGGTGTAGGTGTAGGTGGCGTAGGCGTTCAAGCCGGCCAGAGGGCCGGACTTGTCGAAGCGGTAGTCGACGGCCGTTTCCAGGCCGCGGTGGTGCGTGGCGCCCACGTTGTAGAAGACGACGTTTTCGCCGCTGCCCACGGACTGGATCTGGTTGTCGAATTTGATGTTGAACAAGGTCGCTTCGGCCGACAGCTGGCCGCTCTTCCAGCGTGCGCCCAGCTCGGCTGTTTTCGCCAGTTCCGGCTGCAGCGGATTCTTGCTCGACTGCGCATTGAGCTGCGTATTTTGCACGGCGCCAAACGAGCTGTTGTAGTTGCCGAACAGGGTCACGTTGTTATTGAGCAAGTAGGCGACGTTCAGCGAGGGCAGGGCCTTGTTGTTGAGCAGTTCGATCTTCTGGTCGACCGGCAAATGGTTGAAGCGTTCCGTCTTGATGTGCTCGTAGCGTACGCCCGGTGTGATGCGCCAGGCGTCGATGGCGATCTTGTCATCGATATACACGGCCTGCGCATCGGTGGCATTGTCGGCAAAGCGCGTCGGCGCCTGTCGCACGCCGCTGGCGATGACCACATTGTAGATGGCCTCGTCGGCGCGCTCGGCCAGGTAGCGGTAGCCGACGGTGACGTCCTGTGTGACCTTGCCTGTGATAAAGCGCTGCGTGTAGCGCGGCTCGATGGCCGTCGTTTCATAGTTGCGCGGCTGGTGGCCCAGGTTTTTTCCGCTGATCAGGGTGCTTTCGCGCGAGCTCTTGTTGTAGTAGGCGCGCACTTCGAATTCCTGCGTGTTCGAAATAGCATTCAGGTAGCCGATGTCGAAGGCCTTGCGCTCGCCGCTCCAGAAGTCGGTGGGGCGCGTGTTCTGGAACGGGTCCTGCTTGTATTGTGCCGCGGTCAAGCCGCCCGGCGTGCGCGACGTCACGTCGTAGTAGGACAGCTTGCCGTACACCTCGGCGGTCGGGCTCAGGTCGTAGCGGAATTTCAGGGCGAAGTCGTTGACTTTTTCATCGCTGCCCACGCGCCAGTCGCTGCCGCGGATGCCGGAATACAGCACCGCCAGGCCCAGGCCGCTGTCGAGCTGGGTACCGGCAAACACGCTGGCCTGCGTGTTGTGGCCCACTTCGCTGTAAGAGTTGTAGCGCACGGTGGCGTCGCCCGTGATGCCTGGCGTGGTGGGCACGCGGCGCGTCTTGAAGTTGATGATGCCGCCCACGTTTTGCGGGCCGAAGCGCACGGCGCCGCCGCCGCGCACCACGTCGACCGTCTCGACATTGGCCAGGCTGACGGGCGCGAACGACAGTTGCGGCTGGCCATACGGCGCGACCGACATCGGAATGCCGTCAAGTAACACCGTGCTGCGCGGCGAATAGCGTCCGGCCAGTCCGCGCACGCCGATGTTGAGCGAAATGGCGCTGCCCGCGCTGCCCGAATTGTCGCTGATCTGCACGCCGGGAATGCGGCGCATCACGTCGCTGAGGCTGGTTGCACCCGAGTTCTCGATGTCATCCTTCTGCACCACGGTGCGGGCGCCCGCGAAATTCTTCGTGCTGGCGGCCATGCTGGTGCCCAGCAAGTTGCTGCTGACCTGAATCGATTCGAGGATGGGACCGGCATTCTCAGCGGTATTGGCGTCCTGCGCCTGCGCGGCAAGCGGGGCGCCCAGGCAGGCGAGGGCGATGGCCAGCGCGCACGGGCGCAGCGAAAAGGGCAGTGTGACAGGTGTGGCAGCCATGCATGGATCTCCGTAATGACAATGTTTGCGCGGGCAATCGGGCGGCGCGACAACATCGTGGCGTGGACATCCGGCGCAAGGGGATAAGAATGATAATGATTCTCATTTTATCCGTCAATTGCGCAAACTGCGTAGGATGGGCTTTGCCTGGAGAAAGGCGGGAAGTGTTGCTGGCGCGGTACAGGAAGGAGTTCGGATTGCCGCTTGGCACCATTGCTGGGGTGCGGCGGCATTCTGCGTGCTCTTGTATACTGCCGCTTTTGCAGCCGTCAGACGTGAACGTACAATGAGCCAGACAACTGAAACGACACCAGGCGATTCCTCCGTGGAACGCCGCCAGGGCGACCAGCCGGCAAGTGCTGCGCGCAAATTGAATCTGCTGGTAGTCGACGACAACCAGGAAGTGGGCGAATCGCTGGCCATGCTGCTCGAAGCGCTGGGCCACCATGCGGTGGTGGTGCGCAACTGGCAGATGGCCGTCGAGCAAGTCAAGCTGTGCGTGCCCGATGCCGTCTACCTCGACATCGAAATGCCCGGCATCAGCGGCATCGAAATCGGCCGCCGCCTGCACCACAATCCCGAGACGGCCAACGCCGTGCTGATTGCCGTCACCGGCCACAGCCTGCCCATGTACATGGACGACGCGCTGGCCGTGGGCTTCCGCCACTTCCTCGTCAAGCCCGTGCGTCTGGACGACCTGGCGACGACGGTGCAGTCGGTGCTGGCGGGATAGGTATCCTGCAGTAAAAGACGAAGAGAGCCGGCTGCATGCCGGCTTTTTTGCAAGAATGCGCCTGGGATTGGAAAAACAGTTGTGCTTGCTTAAAAGCGCCGTCCCTGATCCGGCATAGAGTGGCATGACATCTATCTCAAGGAGATGATTCATGCCCTATATATATTCCAATGTCGCCGAGTTGAAAGGTAGGCCCGTTGTCGGTAGTCGCCACTGCGTCGCTTTGGTGCAGTACTATGCTCGCGCGCCAGTCACGGCAAACTGGCGCGAGGGTGAAGCGGTGTTGGGGAACGCCATCATCAAACCGGGAACCGCGATCGCCACATTTGTCAGGGGGCGTTACCCGAACCGACCACATGGCAATCATGCCGCCTTGTTCATCGGCCAGGCGATAGGCGGCATCTATATTGCAGACCAATGGAAAGCCGACGGCAAGACCGAAATTTCGGTGCGGCTGATACGCTCGCAAGGCAAGGACAAGCGCGGTAATTACATCCACGCCAGCGATAACGCCGATGCATTTTCCGTGATTGAATGAGGTTGGTCATGGCATACTCAAAAACGACAATGGCAGCACGGATCTGCTGGCCTGCAATGGCACTGCTGGCCATATCGTGCCTGCAATCGACAGCCAGCGCCGCGCCCGTTGCCTGCCCAGTGTCGATTTCCCAGGGCTCGCTGCAGCTTGCCGATGTACCGCAAGGCTGGACCAGCTATGTCGGTTCGCCACTTTACCTGCATGCGGCGGCGCCGATGAACGGGCCACCGGAGCAGTTGGGCGAGCTGTCGGACTTCCGGCAAAAGCGCTTGAAAAAAGGTTGGGTAGATACTTATCGGCTCGATGGCAAGTTTCCGGAGGGGAAATGGCTGGCCTGTCGTTACGGCGGCACGGGTCAGCTGACTTTGGCGATGCGGCTCGACGACAGTATCGACAGCTGTACTTTTACTTATCGGCAAGGTGAGCACGTCGGTGAGCGCAACATCGCCATCCTGTGCAGATAGTCATGGTGTTTGATTTACGCCATAAAAACCTGCTCTGAAATAGAAAAAGCCCGGTTCGAAAACCGGGCTCTTCTTTATTCTGTGGGGTGGCTGATGGGGCTCGAACCCACGACAACAGGAATCACAATCCTGGACTCTACCAACTGAGCTACAGCCACCACTGTCTTACTTGCCTGTTTAGCTGTTTTGCTGAACAGGTGCCGAATTATACAAAGAACTCGGCAAAGTGGCAAATCTAAATGCAGTCTTTTTTCAAGAATCGAAAGATTGCATGAAAACGCCTGTTTTCCCTCATACGGACAGGTGTTCGACAGGCGGGTGCAAGTCCAGCAAGCCGGCGAAGGCTTGCGCCAGGGATTCGACCTTGGCCGTCGTGTAGCCTTGCAGCTGGGGCGCATCGTTGCCGGTGCGGCGCAGGCTGGCAGCGTCGAGCAAGCGGGCCAGCTGACGCGCCACGGCTTCGCCCGTGTCGACCAGGGTGATCGTTTCCTGCGTATGCGCGCGCACCGTGCGTGCGATGGCGTCCTGCACGAAGGGGTAGTGCGTACAGCCGAGCACGAGGGTGTCGACGCCTTGTTCCAGCATGGGCGCGATGTAGCGTTCCAGCATGGCGCTGGTGGCGTCGAACGGGTCGTGGCCCAGTTCGCACTGCTCGATGCGGTCGGCCAGGCCGATGCAGGGCTGCAAGATGAACGTGGCGCCCGTGGCTGCGCTCACCTGCTCGCGCAGGGCCAGCAGCTTGTCGCCGCGCAAGGCGCGTTCCGTGGCCAGCACGGCGATCTTGCCGTTGCGGCTGATGGCGGCCGCCGGTTTCAAGCCCGGTTCGACGCCGACGATGGGCAGGTCGGGATAGCGTGCGCGCAGCGCCTTGATGGCGGCGATGGTGGCCGTGTTGCACGCCACCACCAATGCTTTCGCGCCTTGCTGCAACAAGAAGGCGGTGATCGCCAGCGAACGGTCGATCACTTGCTGTTCCGTCTTGTCGCCATACGGCGCGTAGGCGGAATCGGCAAAGTAAATCAAATCTTCCTGCGGCAGCTGCGCGCGGATATGGCGCAGCACGGACAGGCCGCCCACGCCGGAGTCAAAGATGCCGACAGGCAGCTTGACTGCCGGGGTCAGACCCGTCGGGTCTGACCCCAGATTTGCGCTATTACTTAAGGTAAAAGTCATATAAAGCCGAAGCCGATGAAAATAAAAAAACGCCGCGCTGGTGTTGCCGCGCGGCGTCTATGGTAGAGCTTGTTTAAGCAACCGTCACGGGAATCTTGCTGACGCTATTGAGTTGCTCGATATTCGCCTGCCACTCTTTCGGGCCCGTGTTGTGCACCGACGTACCCTTCGCATCGACGGCCACCGTCACCGGCATGTCGACGACGTCGAATTCGTAGATCGCTTCCATGCCCATGTCGGCAAAGCCCAGCACCTTGGCGTGCTTGATGGCTTTCGACACCAGGTAGGCGGCGCCGCCCACGGCCATCAAATAGGCCGACTGGTGCTTCTGGATCGATTCGATGGCGACCGGGCCGCGCTCGGCCTTGCCGATCATGGCGATCAGCCCCGTTTTTTCCAGCATCATGTCGGTGAACTTGTCCATGCGCGTGGCGGTCGTCGGACCGGCCGGGCCGACGGCTTCGTCGCGCACCGGGTCGACCGGGCCGACGTAGTAGATCACGCGGTTCTTGAAGTCGACCGGCAATTCTTCGCCACGGGCCAGCATGTCCTGGATGCGTTTGTGCGCGGCGTCGCGGCCCGTCAGCATCTTGCCGTTCAACAGCAAGGTCTGGCCCGGCGTCCACGAAGCGACTTCTTCCTTCGTCAGGGTGTTCAGGTCGACGCGCTTGGATTTTTCCGTGTCCGGCGTCCAGTGCACTTCCGGCCACGACGACAGCGACGGCGGCGTCATGTAGGCAGGGCCGGAGCCGTCCAGCACGAAGTGGCCGTGGCGCGTGGCGGCGCAGTTCGGGATCATGGCGACAGGCTTCGACGCGGCGTGCGTCGGGTGCATCATGATTTTGACGTCGAGCACGGTCGTCAGGCCGCCCAGGCCTTGCGCGCCGATGCCCAGCGAGTTGATCTTGTCGCACAGCTCGATGCGCAGTTCTTCCAGCTTGTTCTGCGGGCCGCGTTGCTTCAGCTCAAACATGTCGATGTCTTCCATCAACACTTCTTTTGCCATCAGCATGGCTTTTTCGGCCGTGCCGCCGATGCCGATGCCCAGCATGCCGGGCGGGCACCAGCCGGCGCCCATGGTCGGCACGGTCTTCATGACCCAGTCCACCAGCGAATCGGACGGGTTCATCATGATCATCTTGGATTTGTTTTCCGAGCCGCCGCCCTTGGCAGCGACTTTCACGTCGACGGTATTGCCTTCGACCAGTTCCATGTGCACGACGGCTGGCGTGTTGTCCTTGGTGTTCTTGCGGTCGAAATGCGGGTCGGCCACGATGGAGGCGCGCAGCTTGTTGTCGTCGAAGTTGTACGCGCGGCGCACGCCTTCGTTGACGGCGTCGGTGACCGTGCCGCTGAAACCTTCGAAGCGCACGCCCATGCCGATTTTCAGGAAGACGTTGACGATACCCGTGTCCTGGCAGATAGGACGCTTGCCTTCCGCGCACATGCGCGAGTTGGTCAGGATTTGCGCGATCGCATCTTTTGCCGCCGGGCTTTGCTCGGCCGCGTAGGCGCGCGCCAGGTGCTCGATGTAATCAGCAGGGTGGTAGTAGCTAATGTACTGCAACGCTGCGGCGACGGATTCGATCAGGTCTTCTTGCTTTATGACAGTCATGGTGTTCTCGCGGTGGATAAGAAGGGTAAGACTTTGATGCTGTTTGCTGTTTGCTGTTTGCTAATCAGTATGGGAGCGCCAGAACTTAGTGGGGCGCCCTGGCTTGGTTCTGCGTCACCGTCATGATGCGGTCCGTGTACGCAATCGCCATCGCCGACAGGATGAAGACCATGTGGATCACCGTTTGCGCGATGATCACTTCGATCTTGTACGAGTTGGCGTTGATAAACGTCTTCAGCAGGTGGATGGACGAGATGCCGATGATGGCCATCGCCAGCTTCGTCTTCAGCACGGACGCATTCACATGCGACAGCCATTCCGGCTGGTCCGGATGGTCGTCGAGGTGCATGCGCGACACGAACGTTTCGTAGCCGCCGATGATGACCATGATCAACAGATTCGAGATCATGACCACGTCGATCAGGCCCAAGACCACCAGCATGATGGTCGCTTCATTGAGCTTGGTCGGCAGGGCGCCGCCTGGTACGGCCACGGCCGTCAAGACGTGCTGCAGGGCCGCATCATTGCCGAACACGGCGCCGATCAGGTCCGACAGTTCCACCCAGAAATGAAATACATACACGCATTGGGCAAGGATCAAACCCAGGTACAGCGGCAGCTGCAGCCAGCGCGACATGAAGATGAAGGCGGACAGGGGATGCAGTTTGCTATGTTTGGGCTTTTGTAAGTGGTCGATCATCTGGAGTTTCCTGGGGGTAAATACCAATTTTTGGTATGCCCGACATTTTACACTTGCTGCTGATCACTGCGCATGCCCTCGATTTGGATTCTTGGGCTTGATGAAACACAAAGCGACGCCAACTAATTGACTTGTTATCAGTTTTTCCATCCAGAATGCTGGGCGGCACGCGCTTGACGCCCGTCGCCGGTGGCGATTATGGTTAGAATGGATCGGGGAAAACGCTGCATGTAAGGCGTCCGTAAGACAGCAGGAATATTGTGTTAATAAACAATTACTACACTGGAGACTAGCATGGCCGCTATAGAGAACCAAGGGCAGGGCACTGAGCAGCAGGGACCGGAAGAGTCGCGCGTATTTGAACCGTCGGCAGCGTTTGCCGCACAGGCAACGATTTCCGGCATGGACGCCTACCGCGCCATGGTCGCCGATGCCGAACGCGACTACGAAGGCTTCTGGGCCAAGCTGGCGCGCGAGAACCTGAGCTGGAAAAAGCCGTTCACCCGCACCCTGAACGAAGACAACGCCCCGTTCTACAAATGGTTCGAAGACGGCCAGCTGAACGTGTCCTACAACTGCCTGGACCGTAACATCGAAAATGGCCTGGGCGACAAGACGGCCATCATCTTTGAAGCGGACGACGGCACCGTTACCAAGGCAACCTATAAAGAACTGCACGAAAAAGTCTGCAAGTTCGCCAACGGCCTGAAATCCAAAGGCATCGCCAAGGGCGACCGCGTCATCATCTATATGTCGATGTCCGTCGAAGGCGTGGCCGCCATGCAAGCCTGCGCGCGCATCGGCGCCACCCATTCTGTCGTGTTCGGCGGCTTCTCGGCCAAGTCCTTGCAGGAACGCATCATCGACGCGGGCGCCGTGGCCGTCATCACGGGCGACGAGCAATTGCGCGGCGGCAAAAAGCTGCCACTGAAATCCATCGTCGACGAAGCGCTGGCGCTGGGCGGCTGCGACTCCGTGAAAAACGTCATCGTGTATCAACGCACGGGCAGCGACCTGCCGATGGTGGCCGGCCGCGACACCTGGCTGCACGACCTGGTTGAAGGCCAGAGCGCGCAATGCGAACCGGAATGGGTCGATGCCGAGCATCCACTGTTTATCTTGTACACCTCCGGCTCGACGGGCACGCCGAAGGGCGTGCAGCACTCGAGCGGCGGCTACCTGCTGTGGGCCGCGCTGACGATGAAGTGGAGTTTCGACATCAAGCCCGACGACGTGTTCTGGTGCACGGCCGACATCGGCTGGGTGACGGGCCACAGCTACATCGCGTACGGCCCGATGGCCGTGGGCGCCACGCAAGTGGTGTTCGAAGGCATCCCGACCTACCCGAACGCGGGCCGTTTCTGGGAAACCATCAAGAAACACAACGTCAGCATTTTCTACACGGCGCCAACGGCCATCCGTTCGCTGATCAAGGCGGCCGACGTGGACCCGAAAGTCCATCCAAGCAACTACGACCTGACGAGCCTGCGCCTGCTGGGCACGGTCGGCGAGCCGATCAATCCGGAAGCGTGGATGTGGTACTACAAAAATATCGGCGGCGAGAAATGCCCGATCGTCGATACCTTCTGGCAAACGGAAACGGGTGGTCACATGATCACGCCACTGCCGGGCGCCACGCCGATGGTCCCCGGTTCCTGCACCCTGCCATTGCCGGGCATCATGGCCGCCATCGTCGACGAAGCGGGCCAGGACGTGCCGAACGGCCAGGGCGGTATTTTGGTGGTGAAGCGTCCATGGCCATCGATGATCCGCACGATCTGGAACAACCCCGAGCGTTTCAAGTCCAGCTATTTCCCGGAAGAGCTGGGCGGCAAGATGTACCTAGCCGGCGACGGCGCCATCCGCAACAAGGACACCGGCTACTTCACGATCACGGGCCGCATCGATGACGTCTTGAACGTGTCGGGCCACCGCATGGGCACGATGGAAATCGAATCGGCCCTGGTGGCCAACCCGCTGGTGGCCGAAGCGGCGGTAGTCGGCCGTCCGGACGACACGACAGGCGAATCAATCTGCGCCTTCGTGGTGCTCAAGCAGGCGCGTCCGACAGGCGAGGAAGCCAAGAAGCTGGCCCTGGAGCTGCGCAACTGGGTCGGCAAGGAAATCGGCCCGATCGCGAAACCGAAGGAAATCCGTTTCGGCGACAACCTGCCAAAGACCCGCTCCGGAAAAATCATGCGCCGCCTGCTGCGCGTGCTGGCCAAGGGCGAGACGATTACGCAAGACGTGTCGACGCTGGAAAACCCGGCGATTCTGGAGCAGTTGAAGGAAGCGTCTTAACAAGGTCAGTCCCTTCTGGATCGGCCTGCGCCCCACTGGGACGCAGGCCCCCTCAGGGTCCGACCCTACTCCTTCCGGGTTTACTTTCGATGCCTGAATGTTTTACCCCACGGTAAATAACTTTGGCAGTCCGTAGAATCTTTGCTATAATCTGCGGCTTCGCGACAAGCGAGAAATAGTACGCAATGCGAGCAAGTAGACGCATTGCCTGCAGGAGAGGTGGATGAGTGGTTGAAGTCGCACGCCTGGAAAGCGTGTATAGGTTCATAGCCTATCGGGGGTTCGAATCCCCCTCTCTCCGCCACAGACGAAAAAGAAAAAGCTACCCTCGGGTAGCTTTTTTTTCGTCTGTACGCGGAGAGAAGCACGCCCCCTGCGGGGCGTGCGCGGGGGATTCGAAGGGTCGGGCCTACCGGCCCGGCCCTCTCCGAATCTACTGGCTGCTGCCGCTGCGCGGCAGCCCCGCGCGCCTGCGGCGCGCGTTCGTGGTTCTAATTAGGTTGCGACTGAGCCGGCTTCTACGGCGCTCAGCGCATCAGTCCGTGTGCGAATGGCGGACCTGACCCTGGTACGTGACCATGGTACGGTATGACCCTGCTACGGTACATGCGGCGCGGGCAAGCAGTAAACACACCGCATACACGGGAGTGGTGTCCCGGGGCCTTTACAAACCGTCCTTGCTGCGGCAAGCACGGTGGCCAGAAACACTTACTTGACTCGATCACACCAAGTTTGAATGTAGGAGCATGCGATGCGCGACTTGAACTATCAACTCAAGCAGCTGTGCGACCGCAATCGCGATGGCAGCTATGCCACGCAGTCCGGCCGCGCGCGGATACTCTCGCACCTGGTCAACCAGCTGCATGATCTCGGATATCGCCGTATGAATGCTGACAGTCTGCGTCCCAAGCATGTGGACGCGCTGGTGCAGTAGTGGAAGGCCGATGGCGTCAGCGCCGGCACGATGAAGAACCGTATGAGCGCCATGCGATGGTGGGCGCAGAAGATCGCCAAGGACAACATCATCGCGCGCGACAAAGGCAGCTACGATATCGACAAGCGCACCTTTGTCACCAATATCTCCAAGGCCAAGGTGCTTGATGATGCGCGCTTGGCAAAGATCACGAATGCGTAGCTAGCTAAGAATCGGCACTGCGCGAGGGAAGACTATGTTGGCTGCAGGCAGGTGATTGGCAGGCGGACTTAGGTTGACAAACTTGGAAAAGTGCAGGATGATTCGGTTTACAAAATTCACTTTTTGCAAGGAGCCGCTCTGTGGACTACCCTCATCCGAGTACGTTTCAACCTGATCTTACCGACGAGCGGCTTAGCACTATCGCTGCAAAGATGTTGGATGTTCGCTACTTGACCATCCGGCAGATGGATACAGAATACGACGACAATTACACTCGCGAGTGCCCGGTTTACGGACGCACTAGGAAGATGTTAATCCTTTTGGCCCGCGGCAAAACGTTGCATTGGTTCAACGTCAAATGCATGGGAATGGGTGTTGACATTTTCATTGGAAACGTGACGTGCAAGTTCTTCAGGGATGACTTGGAAAACCCTGAGAAAGCAGGTTTTTTTAAACGTGATGGTTTCCTTTGCTTATTCGAGGAAGACGATAACGTTCCAGTGTTGTGGCGATTTGTAATTGAGCGTGCACTTACTGAGGAAGATGAAGATCAAATTTATTTTGTTGGTTATAATAAATTCAATGAAATGATTTCTAAGTGGCATTATGAAGCAGGGGCGGCTCCGCTGTATGCTGTGGATCAAGTAATTCCGCCAGCAGCAAACATGGGGCCTGCTGAAATTGAAATTCGCGAGGACGGAGATGATGAGGTTTCAAAGCCCGGCGAATCTGATTCCCCTCCAGAAGTTCGCGGAACTGGTACGAATAATTCAAATTAAGTGATGCAAAACCAATTCAATGGGAGCGAGCTTCGGCTCGCTCGAATATTTCATGGCTTCACACTTGATGAAGTCGCTGAGCGAGTGGATAAGACTCGCCAGTATTTACATAAGCTGGAGACCGGGCAAGCAACTCCAACTCCGGCGTTGCTTGAACAGCTTGCCACTGTGTTGGATGTGGCTCCTGATTTCTTACTGTGTGAACACACCCGAATGTTGGAGGAGGACAGCTTTCATTTCCGTAAGCTGTTTACGACTCGGGCAATGATGAAAAATGTAGTAATGGCACGAGGCGAACTTACAGGGAGACTAGTACGTTACTTAGACAAAGAGCTGCGGCTGCCCAAAATCCGTATCCCTGAAGTTGCTGACGTCCAGTCTGTAGAAGACATAGAGCGTGCGGCGGAGCAATGTCGAAGAGAGTGGGAGTTAGGACTTGGGCCAATAGCTAACATGCATATGCTAGCGGAAAATGTTGGGGCAGTAATTACAAGCTTCCAATCGCTCTCTAAGGAAATTGACGCATTGTCAGTTGCTGTCCCTCGCCCTACTATCGTCCGTAACGAAGCTAAAGAAAGTATATGTCGCCAACGCTGGGACGTTGGACATGAGCTCGGTCACTTTGTGCTTCATACGGGAGTTGTCACTGGCGATAGATTGACAGAG
The DNA here is from genome assembly GCF_020858135.1 of Janthinobacterium sp. FW305-128. Lineage (NCBI taxonomy): Bacteria > Pseudomonadati > Pseudomonadota > Betaproteobacteria > Burkholderiales > Oxalobacteraceae > Janthinobacterium > Janthinobacterium sp. FW305-128. The sequence continues at coordinate 54,236 of NZ_JACYMK010000003.1, forward strand.
GGACAGGCTAATCGATTCTCCGGAGCGTTGTTGATACCTCGCACAATGATGGCAAAGCATTTCCCTCGTCCACGCGGGGCACGCTTGGATTGGCAGGGGCTTTCTGAATTTAAGCTCTCTTGGAAAGTCAGCAAGGCAGCTATTCTCTATAGGGCACGGCAGCTTGAGCTAATTAGTGAGGATCAGTACAAGACAGGTGCTATCACCTTACGCCGAACCGGTGAAGCAACCGGGGAGCGTGAGGACCATTTGGTTCCTTCAGAGGGGCCAGAGCTCGTTGCACGAGCTTTTAGATTGTTGGCTGAGAAAAAATCGATTTACGCGGAAGATATAGCGGCCGCAATGCGAGTTTCTCCTGCACTTCTGAGGAACTTGGTTGGGTTTGATCTGCCTGCTAAGCCACCTGGAAGCAATAAACTAGTGCATCGCCCTGTATTGCAGTTGGTTGGTTAACTGATTAATTAACAGTCTGATTCAATTTGAAAAATTCGCAACTTCCAGTCTTCAGAACTCGCTAGATGCTGGTGCAATGGTAGCCTCGGCTGCTACCCGAGGGGGCTTTTCCCCTCCGGGAAATTTCCTGTATGATTTACCAACATGGTGTCATGTGCGCAAATACAGGACGGGTTATGAATCAAGCCATCAAAGACAGTGTTGATGCATTAAAAATACCATTCTTGGTTCACTTCACTCGGGCGGTCAATATTTCTTCGATCTTGGTGGACGGAATCATTCCCAGGGATCAACTTCACCGTATCAATGTAGAGGCGCAGGTGAATGATGAGAATCGCTACGACAACCGAAGAAATGGAACGTGTCTTTCGATAGCGCACCCCAATGCCTTAATGTTCTACAAATACCGCCAGGAAAATCCAGGAGTGGCTTGGACGGTTCTTGTCCTTTCAAAGTCGCTTCTTTGGGAAAAGCCGTGCGCGTTCTTTAAACACAACGCAGCTACTGCTGAAATGAGGGATACTCCGCTGGCTGCCTTGAGTAATGCAAATGCTCTCAGCGGCATGTATGATGATGCTGAAGGAGACGGCTCGCGCGAGGAACAAGAGCATCTGAAATCCTTCGATCCAACAGATAAACAGGCTGAAGTGATGGTGTTTGGCGTGATAGAGCCGCGGTACATCCTTGGTGCTGCTTTCCAGACACAGGCTCTCTTGGATCAATATCGAGATGCTTTTGCCGAGCGTAAACTTTACCATCATCGCGGCGATACAGGACTGTTTGCATCGAGAAGCTACCGCCGCAAGTACCAGTGAGATGTCTGATGGCTGAACGTCCAATTTTTATTCCCGTTCTCGACGGCGATACGCTCGTCCGTACTACCTATGTCTCCTTTCAATGGAGTCCGGGTATGTCTGCAAGTCAACGTCAGAAGTCGTCAGATTCGCTTCAGGAAGCGGCACTATGTTTGCCAGGAATTTCTAGAGTGTTGGAAGTGTCGAGTAAGTCACGCGTGGAGTTAGGTGTTGCACTTAGCGCGTTTAACTTAACGTTTCGGACAGTGAAGAGAAATCAGGTTTTCTGCGTGGAGTGTGCTTATCAGGGAAGTAAGGTATTTGAGTTTGGTGGGCCGTATCGCGATCTATTTTTCATGACGGCAAGGGAAGCCAAGCGTGATTCACGGTTGACTACTTCAGGACGCCTCACCGGCTTTCAGTTTTTTGGAGCGGACTGGAAGCTTGAGCCAAGGACGGCTTTCTACGATTGGTTGTACCTCAATGCTTTGGCAAAACATCCTGAACTAAACGAGAGTCTCACAAGCTATACGGCTTTCACTGACATTGAGTTCAATCCGGAACGATCTGTAAATTGCCAAGCATACTCTGTAGCACTTTATGTCTCCTTGCGGCAGCGAGGGCTGCTTGACGAAGCGCTAGCATCACAGGATGCTTTTCTGACTCATGTGCAGCACCGGTCTGTTAGTAATGCGCGTAGCGAGTTGGTGGCACATCAGGGCCAGCTTTTAGAGAATTCGTAGACATGGGGTTGTACTGATTGTTAAGGTACGCACTGATGTGAATTGTTTGGAGAAGTGCTTTACCTAAAAGCAAGCCAGAACAGCGCCAGTAAGAATCGGTGGCAGGGCTGAAGCAGGAATTTGTGACTGGTCCGCTGAGTCAACGGAAGCAACTAAATGCTCTGACTGCACTAAGGACTTGGTGCTCCAACGCACATGTACTTCAGATTCAGGCTCGACCAGTTGGATGGGCGAGCCTGATGAAGTGCGAAGAACTTAACCCTTAGCTTGCTTGTTTAGAAATTTCTGCAATTTCTTTAGGCGCGAAAGGTATTTCTCTGCGGCGTCTCGAGATAGCCAAGGGGCCGTACCATCGTTATACAAGTACCCGTCGCTCTGAGGGCGATGTGCGATTTCGAGTAACTCGACTTCAGTGAGATGGGTATTGAGATGCTGATACTCTTCGTAATTGACCCACGCGCTGCCACCTTTCCCAACAGGCTTGTAGCGGCGATTCACCAGTATCTGGGTCTCTCCGTTTAGTTCACTGGCCTCATATGGAAGCCAGTGACGCATCTCCCAGTATACGACTGCGGCGGAGTGTACATGGAATCGTGGTACCTGAAGCGCTGAAGTCATGTAGTCGACGGCAAAGTCCACTGCGTTGGATGCCGAGCCGAACTCATCCCATATGTCTATTGCCAGGCGTTCTGCTTCCTCATGGCGGCCGACAAAACGGTCTAGTGGTTCCTTGACCTTTTTAAAGGCGGCACGCATCGCCTCGTTTGTACGGGAGAAGCGGAAGTACTTTGGAGCGGGTGTGGTTTGCTCAGGTAATGCTGCGTGCTTCATTAGCAAGGACCAGTTACTGAATCCGTATGAATGGGCGATGCTATCTAAAGCTTTTGCGCGAACAATGTCGTTGTTTCGGGCAGTGATTTTTGCTTGAAGTTTGAGATGCTCAATCTGAGCAGGGGTAAACGAGGTGGGCATAACGCTCTCCGTAAAAAGTTACAGCTACCAGACTTCAGCGCGCCCACACACCAAAAAAGTAGCAGGGACTTTTTCGGAAAACTCGTACTACACACGTTGCCAGAACTGCGCTTCGCCACGGTGAGCGTGCAAGCCGACGTGTACCGGCTTGGTTTGACTATACGCTATCCGGTTGAGCGATGCAACTTTGGCGGAGCGTGTAGGCATGATGCCGCTGGAAGCGGCGCGTCCGCTTCTTGCAAATGATTAGCATTTTTGAGTGTTGCACGACCGTTGAGCCAGCACTTCGAGTCGCTCCCGGTGGGGACCGTAGTTTCGTTTGTCACCAATAAATTTTCACAGGACGGCTTGGTGCTCTTATAGCAGATGCGTGAGCGAAATATTGTGGAATAATACTGTTTCCATTTTGCATTTCGTCGGTACTTTTTTATGCCAATTTGCAATACGAATTGTACCTAAAGGCCATATGCAAAAGTTCGATTCCGGCAAGCGCCAGTTGGGCTTTGTGCATGCCGACGTTTTTTCTGAAATGTTAGGTCTTATGATGGCTAGGGATTGAACCTCGATGAACGGTAGAGGTCCAACCAGCAGGACAGAGACTATTGGGGCTTCTTAATTGATTTTATGCAAATCGCGAAGACGGACGGATCGATATCGCGGATGAGTTTTGTTATAAAAAATACCATTTTTTAGACCATGCTCCGCTGTATAAATTCGCAGAGAGCCTTTACCTATAAGGGTCTTGCACCGATTCGAATCCCCCTCTCGAAAAAAAAAAGCTACCTTCGGGTAGCTTTTTCTTTTTTCGTCTATACGCGGAGAGAAGCACTTCGTTCCTCAGGCGCAGGGCAGTGCGCTTCGAATCGACCAACTGCTGTCGCTGCGCTGAAGCCCAGCGCATTAGTGGTTCTAATCAATTTTGTGAATGAGCATGCTTTTACGGCGCCTAGCGTATCAGTTCGTGTCCAAATGGCAGACCTGACCCTGCGTCCTTCGAAGCATGAGCGACGCAACTGCCGAGACAACGCTGACGATGCCTGCTATCAAGAATGCGAACCGGTAACCCGCAAGTTCGGCCGCCTGGGGGAGTTGCCCCGTGGCCAATTGCGTCGCCATTACTGAATGGGCGACGGCACCGAGTACTGCTATCCCCACGGCTCCACCCAACTGGCGTGCAGTGTTCTGTAGTCCTGCTGCAAGACCCGAGTCTTTCCGCGGAACGCCTGCAAGAACTGCTTGCGTGGCACTCATCATCACCAAGCCGTTGCCAGCGCCGACCAGCAATGTAGGCAGCAGAAATTCGCTGACCTGCAATGGGTGAACAGGTAGCCAATTGAGCCAGATTAGGCCTGCTGCCGACACGAGGCTGCCAATAAAGGGCAACTGTTTAAAGCCAGCGTCCCGCAAATAGCGTGATGCGATCGATGCGATAGCCAGCGCCGAAGCCATTGGCAGTAAAGCCAGTCCGGTGTCGAGCGGACTGCGCCCGTCGATCCGCTGCAGCGCCTGCGACAGAAAGAACATCGACACCGTGAGAACCGCGCCGAGGCTCAACACCATAGCCATTCCGATCGTTACGTTTCGCAGGCGAAATATTTCGAAATTGATCAGGGGCTGGGCCGAACGGCGTTCAGCTGCGATGAAGGCGACGAACATGATCAGCGCGGTAGCCAAGGCACTGAGCACGGTACTGGATGTCCAGCCTGCATGTACCGATTCTGAGATCGCATAGAGACACGAGGCCAACGCCAGCGTGACAGTGGACGCTCCCAGAACATCGAGCTTCGCCCGGGCGTCGTCCGTTAGCTGTGGTCGCAGACAGCCGGCAACAACCGCAGCCAGGACGATACCGACAGGTATGTTGACGAACATCACCCAGCGCCAGCTGGCTAGGCTCGTCAGCAAGCCGCCAATGACCACGCCAAAGGCGGAGCCCATCGCGGCGCAGGCCGCCCACAGGCCGATCGCTCGTTCCTGACTCGCCCCCTTGGGATGGGCGGCGACGATGACTGCCAGCGGTGAGGTCGCCAGTACCGACGCGCCCAAACCCTGCACTGCGCGCGATGCCAGCAGCATGCTCCCGGAAGTCGCAAAGCCACCTGCCAGGCTGGCTCCAGTGAACAGCGTCAAACCCCACAACAGAAGGCGCCGGCGCCCATAGATGTCGCTGGCGCGTGCAGCGAGCAACATGAAGCCACCCAGCAACAGCAGGTAGATGTCGACTACCCACTGCAATTGGACAGGTGACAGACCCAGGTCATCGCGCATCGCCGGTAGCGCGACGTTCACGATGGCACCGTCCACCACGACCATGAAGGCACACACGCAGGCGACGAAGGTAGCAATCCAGGTCGATACGCCACTGCGCAGCAGCGGTGGCGGCATCGCCGGTACGGAAGATATAGACATTTGTTGCCTTTCAGCACGAAGACGGCGGCAACTGCCGCCTAAAAGTTTGGTAGGAGCCAAGTATGCTGAACAGTATGAAAAGTCATATAACGGTAAATGGACTTAAAATGGTGATAAATGGCCAAACTGAATCCTGAGCATGAGCAACCGGAAGACGACTTCAGCGAGTGGTCGGATGGCCCTCGTCTGATCGCGCTGTTGGGGAATGACGATCAGGCCAGCGAGTACCGCCTCGGAACACGCGAGTACGGTTTGCATCACCATCATCGAGGGCAGGTGTTCTGCGTAGAAGCCGGGCTCATCCATGTGCGGACAGCTCAAGGATCGTGGTTGCTCCCGCCGAACCGGGCCGGCTGGATGCCGCCAGGGGTACCGCATCAAGTACGTGTCAGCGGTGCTCTTGCCGGCTGGAGCGTGTTCATCACGCCGAAATCCAGTGCGTGCTTGCCGAGCCAGCCTTGCGTGATCGGCATCACCGAGGTGTTGCGCGCATTGGTGCGCCGGGCCGCCGAATGGGACCAGTCCGCTCAGCTGGCACTGGACCAAGAGCACATCGTTACCGTCATCCTTGACGAAATCCGTCGCGCGCCGCATGAGTCGCTGCACTTGCCAATGCCGACAAATGCTCGGCTGGAGCGCATCGCTCGGGCGATCCTGGACGATCCCGGTTCGATTCGAACATTGGAAGCTTGGGCAGATTGGGGCGCGATGTCGGCTCGAACGCTGCGCCGTCAGATGCAGGCTGAAACAGGCCTGAGCTTTGCCCAATGGCGCCAGCAGGCACAACTCACGCACGCCCTGGAAATGCTGGCGCGTGGAGACTCGGTCACGCATGTTGCCGACACGCTGGGCTATGCCTCACCGAGCAACTTCATCGCCATGTTTCGCCGTTCCTTCGGCGACTCCCCGGCACGATATTTTGCGGCGCGTTCTGTTGGCGGCAGTTGAAGCATTGTCATCAATCGGCTGCCTCCCATCATTGAGATCGTGCAGGCATGTGCTTGGACGATGCGTACACGCTGGCAGCATCTTTAAAAATGACAGCGGGGATATTCATGCCTGTTTTCTCATGCAATATTGGTCGAACTCGGCAGCTCGGAGGAGAGGTGCTGCTCTCTGCAACATCGGTCCAGGCCGCATGAAGCGTGGGTTGTTGAATTAGGTAAGTCCGTTTCTATTGACCTATCACATACCTTGCCGTGGGTGTTGAGCATACCTTTCAGTGTATGAATTGTGCTGCGCCCACGTAGCAGTACTCATTGCCATTTCCCTTATTTGCAAGAAGAATTCTATTTTAGTTATGTGGGGTAGACGTCGGTGATCTATCCCTGTTTGTGATGTGGGAGGGCCTTCTTGATGTCATCGTTGATGATGCCGAGGTTCGAACACATAACAACAAGGAACGGGTGCAGCCATGGATGTATGGAAAGCGATAACCTATGTGAGTTCGCCTCTGACGCTCGTAGCATTCCTTGCTGCCGTTGTGGCATGGGTTTATGTCACCCAGCTTAAACGTACTGAGGTACTAATCAATAGCGCCAAAGAATCTGACAGGCGCATATTGCTCGAAGGCGTGCTGGAGGTGCTTCGTGTCAATGTGGACAAATTACCTCTGGCGCGGCGATTTGAGATTGCTACACAGCTTCTGCACGGAAGGGCACTTAAACTCAAACTGGCATTTGCTGCGTTCATGGTGGTGGCGTTTGGAATGCTTGCTTTGTCAGCTTTCGCCATTTATCAATTACCAGCGGAACAATCTATCAAGGATCTGCTGGAGGGGCAGCAAAAGCTAGAGGCAGTGGCTGCACTGAAGAGACATCAGATATATCCTATTTCTGATACTGATTTGCCTCGTGCTCTGAGCGAGCTAGTAAAACTCGACAAGAATGAGTTGAAGTTGGGGATACTTGAGAGAACGCAGAAAATGCAGGAAAAAATTGACGCAGCTCCATCTGTCGCCGAACTACGGAGACGGGCGGAGCGAACGGAGGCTCCCTTTGAACGTCTGGGCCTCAAGCTATGGGCAGGCGTTCCCAAAATAGGTCCAGATCAGCCACGTCGGTTTTATGTCAATGTACCAATAGGTGCAGACTATGCATGGAAAAGGCTGAGGATTATCAATCCAGCCACAAATGAGGAAATCAGGGTGATTGCACGCCCAGTGATAGATGATCAGATTCGAGACGTTGATATTCACCTTAATTATCAACAAGCCGCACAGCTTTTTGGTACGCAGATTTCTGAAAGAAAGAAGGAATTATGGGCGCAGGTGCTGGGGCCGGGTCAGCTTTATGATCCAAGTTGTGAACCAGCTCGCAAGCCGGCGGAAAAGAGGCGGTTGGCACAATGTGATCCTGAAGAGTCACCTGACTATTTTGTTATGTTAAAGTCCCGGCCATAAGCATGTCGTGCTGAGTCTGCTCGAGCGTGACACTACAGCCATATCTTCGGGAGCAAGGTACGCGCAAATACATAATCTGTTTTGTCGACGATATGCGGCTTACCGAAGTCCTGTACAACCCATGTACTGCACAGCGACGCGGGATGCGTAATTCACGGACGCCGCCACCGCCGTTATTCCCCCGCAAACCTTATCCCATCTCAACTCCCCTATTGTTTCCCGCATGTATCGTAAGCCTCTCCCATCACCCCCGGAGAGTCCCGTGCCCTATGCCTGCACCAAAGTCGACGATCTGGAAAAAACCACCATGGTTGGCAACCACCAATGCGTCGCGCTGGTCCGCCACTACGCGGGTGCGCCTGCCACATTGGCCTGGAAGCAGGGCGAGGCAGTGTTGGGGAATCGTTTGCTGCGCAAAGGCACGGCCATTGCCACATTCGTCAACGGCAAGTATGCGAATCATCAGCAAGGCAATCACGCGGCCCTGTATATGGGGCAGGCGCTGGACGGGATCATTGTCATGGATCAGTGGGCGGGCAAGCGCCCGGGCATTGTGACTTCGCGCACCTTGCGTGCCAAAGGCCAGTACAAGAATGGCTTGCATATCGACCCCAGCAACAATGCCGATGCTTTTTCCGTCATCGAATAAGGGAGCATCGATGCCACATCGACGTTTGTTGACCGGCGCCGCCTGCTGCCTATTCCCTGTGTTCGCGCAGGCTGCGATGCCCGCCGTCCATGCTTGCCCGGACAGCGTGCCCGAGGCATCGATCAGGCTGAACGCCGTGCCGGCTGGCTGGACGCCGTATATCGGCAGCCCGCTTTACTTGAGCGCCGCGGCGCCGATCGACGGCGTGCCGGCGCGCAGGGGGCAGCTCGTGCCCAGCGGGGAGCGCACGAAGCAAGGGAGAGCGACGCTCAGCTACCGGCTGGAAGGCCCCTACCCAGACGGCAAGTGGCTGCAATGCAGCTATGGCGGGCATGGTGAAGTCACGCTGTCGCGGAGGATGGACGACAGTGTCAGCCTGTGCGAGTTCACCTACAGGAAAGGCCGCAAGGCCGGGCAGAACGAGATCGATATCGATTGCCGGTAAGTGAGTTGGTATCAGCGGTATTGCTGGGTGAATCGCAGGCCGCTGCAATCAGTGCCTGCAGCTGTGCATGTCGGCTTACGCGTTCCGCTAAGCCGACCTACGCAACTGCCGCCTACCGACGGGCCAGACGCAAAAAAGCCCGCCGAAGCGGGCCTTGTCACTCTACAGTCAAGCCAAAAGCTCAGAACTGGTTCATGGTGTTGTCTTTACCAGCCGCCTTGAGCGCCGCTTCGCCGCTGAAGTAATCCTTGTGATCGTCGCCGATGTCCGAGCCGGACATGTTTTGATGTTTCACGCAGGCGATGCCCTGGCGGATTTCCTTGCGCTGCACGCCGGCCACGTAGCCCAGCATGCCCTGGTCGCCGAAGTATTCCTTGGCCAGGTTGTCGGTCGACAAGGCGGCCGTGTGGTAGGTCGGCAGCGTGATCAGGTGGTGGAAGATGCCGGCTTCGCGGGCCGAGTCGGCCTGGAAGGTGCGGATCTTCTCGTCGGCCTGGACTGCCAGTTCCGTCTGGTCGTATTCCACGCTCATCAGCTGGGCACGGTCGTAGGCGGACACGTCTTTGCCTGCCGCTTTCATCGCGTCGAAGATTTGCTGGCGGAAGTTCAGGGTCCAGTTGAACGACGGGCTGTTGTTGTACACCAGCTTGGCGTTCGGGATGACCTTGCGGATTTCGCTGACCATGCCGCCGATTTGTGCGATATGCGGTTTTTCCGTTTCGATCCACAGCAGGTCGGCGCCGTTTTGCAGCGAGGTGATGCAATCGAGCACGCAACGCTCTTCGCCGGAACCGGCGCGGAACTGGAACAGGTTGCTCGGCAGGCGTTTTGGACGCAGCAGCTTGCCTTCGCGCTTGATGATGACGTCGCCATTGCCCAGCGCGTCGGCCGACACTTCTTCGCAGTCGAGGAAGGAGTTGTATTGGTCGCCCAGGTCGCCTGGTTCAGTCGTCACGGCGATCTGCTTGGTCAAGCCGGCGCCCAGCGAGTCGGTGCGGGCGACGATGATGCCGTCGTCCACGCCCAGTTCCAGGAAGGCGTAGCGGATGGCGCGGATCTTGGCCAGGAAGTCTTCGTGCGGTACCGTGACTTTACCGTCCTGGTGGCCGCATTGTTTCTCGTCGGACACCTGGTTTTCGATCTGGATGCAGCAGGCGCCCGCTTCGATGAATTGTTTCGCCAGCAAATAGGTGGCTTCGGCATTGCCGAAACCGGCGTCGATGTCGGCGATGATGGGCACGACGTGGGTGACATGGCCGTCGATCTTGGCCTGGATCGCTTGCTTTTCAGCACCTTGGGCCGCATCCAGCTGGCGGAACAGGCCGCCCAGTTCGCGGGCATCGGCCTGGCGCAGGAAGGTGTAGAGTTCGCGGATCAAGCTGGTGACGGCGGTCTTTTCATGCATCGACTGGTCTGGCAGCGGGCCGAACTCGGAGCGCAGGGCGGCGACCATCCAGCCGGACAGGTAGAGGTAGCGGCGGTCGGTGCTGTTGAAGTGCTTCTTGATCGAGATCATCTTCTGTTGACCGATGAAACCATGCCAGCAACCGAGCGACTGGGTGTACTTGGATGGGTCCGCATCGTAGGCGGCCATGTCGTTGCGCATGATCTTCGCCGTGTACTTGGCGATGTCCAGGCCGGTCTTGAACTTGTTCTGGGCGCGCATGCGGGCGGCGGACTCGGGATTGATGGCGTTCCATGCGCTGCCTTGTTGGTCTTTCAAACCAGCAACAGCTTTGATGTCGTCTTGATATTGGGACATGTGAATCTCCTAAAAAGAAAAGCTATGTTTGAGAAAATCGCCGAGTGCGCCACAACGTCTTGTCGAAGCAAACTGCATGACTAAATAGTAGGCTGATTCGCGCCGATCTTCAAGTCTTATATAAGACATATAACTTAAATTAAGTCTTTGTTTTTCAAAGGTTTAATTATGATTTTTCAGGATGTGAAATGAATTTTCAAAAAGTGAGAGGATTTATTGCTGAGTCTGCTGTTCGGAATTCCGCGATGTGAAACGTCTTTTCAGAATTTGGTGCAGCGCGACAAAATCTGGGCGAAAAAAAAAGCCACCCGAAGGTGGCCTGGGCCGCTGGCGGCTGATCTAGCGTCCCACGGTCTGCCGCTGATCCTTGATGAACAGCGCCGTCAACATGCCGATCACGCACACGCCGATCACGTAATAGGCGGGGCCCAGCACATTGTTTTTCAGCATCAGGGTCACGACCACGGGCGTCAGGCCGCCGAAAATCGCATACGACAAGTTGTAGGAAAACGACAGTCCCGAGAAGCGCACCTGGGCCGGGAATGCTTGCACCAGCACGTAGGGCACGGCGCCGACGACGCCGACGAACAGGCCCGTCATCGCGTACAGGGGCAGCAGCAGGTCGGGGCGGCTGCCGATGGTGGTGTAGAAGATATAGGTACTGATGGCCAGCAGTACGGAGCCGGTGAAGATCACGCGCTTACCGCCCAGGCGGTCCGCCAGCATGCCGGCGATGATGCAGCCGAAGGCCAGGCAGAGTGTTGCCACGGTATTGGCGACCAGGGTGGTGCGCGGGGCGATGTGGTGGATCTTTTGCAGCAGGGCAGGCGTCATCAAGATGACGACGACGATGCCGGCCGACAGCATCCACGTCAGCAGCATCGACACGGCGACGGCGCCGCGGTGGCTGCGCAGCACGGATTTCAGGGGCATTTCCGTGGCCAGCGCCTTGCGCTGCTGCATTTCCGCAAAAACAGGGGTTTCATGCAGCCAGCGGCGCAAATACATGGCGCCGAAGCCGAAGATGCCGCCCAGCAAGAACGGATAGCGCCAGGCGCCCTCGGCGATTTCTGCCGGCGTGTAGACGGTATTCAATCCCGTCGCGACGAGCGAGCCGAGCAGGATGCCCACCGTCAGGCCGGCCGTCAGCACGCCGCAGGCAAAGCCCGTGTAGCGGCTCGGCACGTGTTCCGAGACAAACACCCAGGCGCCCGGCACTTCGCCGCCCACGGCCGCGCCCTGGAAGATGCGCATCAGGAGCAGCAGCAGCGGCGCGGCCAGGCCGATGCTGGCGTAGGTCGGCAGCAGGCCGATCAGCAGGGTCGGCACGGCCATCATCAGGATGGACAAGGTGAACATGCGCTTGCGGCCGAGCAAGTCGCCGAAGTGGGCCATGACGATGCCGCCCAGCGGACGCACGACGTAGCCGGCGGCGAAGATGCCGAAGGTTTGCAGCAAGCGCAGCCATTCTGGCATTTCCGGCGGGAAGAACAACTGGCCGATGGCGTTGGCAAAGAAGACGAAGATGATGAAATCGTAGAATTCCAGCGCGCCGCCGAGGGCGGCCAGCGACAGGGTTTTGTAGTCTTGTTTGGTGAGGGGACGGCTTGCGGCGTGGATGGCGGCGGTGTTGGAAGTAGGCATGTGTCTCGTTCTTGTGTGTTATCGGAGATTGCCAGATCTAGCATACGCATTTCCGCCGCGTGAGTAAACGCGGGGCGTACGGGGATCAGCCTCAGCTGTGCTTAATACAACGTCGCTATCATCGGTGTTGACTTCATTGGAAAGGACACAGTATGCACATCATGATCGTGGGCGCCAGCCGGGGCCTGGGACGCGCACTGGTGGACGGTTTGCTTGCTGACGGGCATGCCGTCATCGGCGTATCGCGCCAGCAACCCGCCGACTTGCCTGCCGGCCAGGGCACGCGGCTGCAATGGATCGCGGCGGACCTGGCCGCACCCGCCGAGGCGGTCGAACGCATCGCCCACGCAGCGCCCGCCGCGCTGGACGCGGTGATCTACAACCTGGGCGTGTGGGAAGAAAAAGCCTTCAGCGATGACTATGCATTTCTCGGCGATGCGGACGATACTATCGTCGACATGGTCAATACCAACATCACGTCAACGATATTGCTGCTCAAGCGGCTGGTGCCGCGCTTGCTGCCCAGCAGCAAGCCGCAGCTGATCCTCACGGGCTCGACGTCCGGCTTGCGCCAGAGCGGCCGCCCGGAAGTGACGTTCAGCGCCTCGAAATTCGCCCTGAACGGCATCGCCGATGCCTTGCGCGAAGGTTTCCGTGCACAGGGACTGGCCGTGACGGCGCTGCAGCTCGGCTATCTGAATACCTACGATGGCTTGTCCGTGCCGCTGGCGGACGCCGCCGCGCGGGGCGAAGGCGAGCTGATCCCCGTGCATGACGTCGTCGCCGTCGTGCGCATGCTGCTGAACCTGTCGAATGCCTCGTTCGTGCGCGAACTGGTGCTGCCGGCGCTGCGCGACGAGCGTTTCTAGCTTACTTCAAGCTTTACGCGTGTTTGCCGTCGACCTCGACAAGCACCCGGCGCACGCAGCGCGCATGGCCGTCAAATTCGCGCGCGTTCTGGTAGGCGACGCCCGTGTCGAAATCCTTGCACCAGGCTTCGTCCTCGATGTCGCCAGGCTCGCTTGACCAGTGCCAGTTCGGCCGGAACGCCTCTTTCAATGTCGCATACAGCAAGGTCTGCTCGCGCCGATCCGGCAGGCTGTGGCCCAGGCTGGCAGCCCAGTTGGATGCGGCTTGCCAGGAATGGTTCTCCTGCTCGTACTCGTCCGGCAGCAGCACCAGGTGGTAATCGGGCGCGCCATCCCAGCCGAGGATCAGGCCGGCATAGCGTTCGCCCGGCTGCAGGGCGATGGGCGCGTCGGCCGATGGCGCCAATGTGACCCGGCGCACGGCGCAGGCGCGGCCTGAATAAGTCTTGCGATAGTTGTACTGGGTGCCGTTGTCGAAATCGTGGCTCCACGCCATGCGGGGCAGGATGGCGTCCGCTTCCGACGACCAGTACCAGGCATCCGGGAAGGCGTGGCCCAGGTTGGCGTGCAGCAGGGCCAGCTCGCTGCGCGTCGGCAGGCAGGCGCCGCGCGCCGCGGCCCAGGCTAGCGCGGCTTGCCAGGGCAGGGCATCGGCCTCGCCGGGCAGCAGGAACAACTGGTAGCCGGCGGCGCCATCCTGGCCCGGCATGATGCCCGCGTAGCGTTCGCCGGCAGCGGCGCCCAGCACGCCCGGGCAATGCTCAAACCAGCCATCGTCTTCTTCCGTGGCAATAAATGCCGCGATCAGCACCTGCTGCGCGGGCGGCGCGGCGGCCAGCAGGGTGTTGAAGCAGGTGATGGCCGAGGCGTTGGGTGTGCCGGCGCCGTTGGCGATACCGACGAGAAAGTCACCCGCCCAGTCGGGCAGGGTGGCGATCAGGCGCGGCAGTTCGTGCAGCAGGGCGGTGCAATACGCCGTCTCGCCGAAACGCCAGGCGGCGCGGCTGGCCGTCTGGTAGGCGCCGTAATCGTGCTCGGCCTGTACGGATTGCACAATCGCCAGCGCGTAGTGCGCGCCCTCATTCCCCGTCAGCGCATCGAGCATGGCGCAGTAGCGCTGGAAGCGCCGCTGCGCTTCATCGGGCGGCGTGTGCTTGTCGCCATCCTGGATGATGTTCCCCACAATTAGTAATTCGGCTTTCCAGAGTTCAAAGGCTGTTGGCATGGCTGTGGCTGGCGAGAGTGGCGTCGGCCATGATTATGCCCCGACCATTGGTGTTTCAGCGTGCTGATTGAACATGCTACAGTCCGCCTTTGCCGCCAGCCCGGTGCGGCTTTGCCTGGATCAATGCGCTATGCCCACCTGGACTTCTCCGCCGCAACTCGTCGCCCTGGCCGCCTTTTATGCGCAGGCGCAGGCCCATCCGGAAACGATCAGCGACGCTGCCTTCCTCGATGCCGTCAAGGCTGCCCACTGGCCCACCAATTGCTGGAGTTACGTGGAAGCGTCGTTCGCCATCATCGCGCCAGCCTGCCTGCTGCGTCCGCATCTGACCGCCGGGCTGATCGTATTCCCCATCGATGCCATGATCGCGGGCGGCCTGGACGATGCGGGGCAAGTCATCGCGATTGGCCGGGCCTGCGCGACGCGCGACGCGCCGTACGTGGAGGTGAGCGAGGAGGGCAAGCGCTGGCTGACGCAGGTGTGGCCGGGACTGGGGGCGGTGGTCGAGAACGTGTTCCAGGCCAGGCTGCAAGCGGCGCTGGCCGATGACGATGATGATGAATAAGCGATGAACAAGCGATCAACAAACGCCGACGCTTGACGCCGAAAGCCCGTTTACGTTAGGGTATACGTAACTAATTACCTATATTCTGCTCAACATGTCCTCCAACCTGCAAACCTACGGCTCGCTGATGCTGGCCAGCCGCCTGCGCCGTCTTTCCGATCAATTGTATGCGGGCGTTGATACCAGCTATCTGGCGGCCGGCGTCGAGCTGACGTCACGCTGTTTCCCCTTGTTATTGCTGCTGCGCGACAATGGCCCCACGGCGATCACGGCCCTGGCCGCGCAGATCGGGCAGACGCACCCGGTGGTGGTGCAGCTGGGACGCAAGCTGCTCGATGCCGGCGTGGTGGCGGAGCTGCCGGACGCCAGGGATGAGCGGCGCCGCCTGCTGGCGCTGTCCGACGCCGGGCAAGCCTTGCTGCGCAACATGGCGCCGCTGTGGGACGACGTGCGCGCCGCCGTCGATACGGTATTCGAGCAAGGCACGCCGCAGCTGATGGCCAGCCTGGACCGGGCCGAAGCGCGCTTGCAGGCGCAGGGCTTTGGCGAGACGATCGCCGCGTGCCGGCGCCAGCGCGAGCGGGCCGCCGTGGAGATCATCGACTACGACGCCGATTACGCGTCCGACTTCAAGCGCCTGAATATCGCATGGCTGGAGCGCTATTTCTATGTCGAGGCGCTCGACGACAAGGTGCTGTCCGATCCGCAACGCTCGATCCTCGACGATGGCGGGCAGATTTTCCTCGCGCGTTTGGACGGCAAGATCGTCGGCACCTGCGCCCTGATCCGCGCCGGCGGAGACAGCATCGAGCTGTCGAAGATGGCCGTCACGCCCGAATGCCAGGGCCTGGGCATTGCGCGCCGGCTGATCGAACGGGCCTTCGACGCCTTCGAGGCCAGCGGCGCCACGCTGCTGTTCCTCGAGTCGAACAGCAAGCTGGCGCCCGCCATCCGCCTGTACGAAAGCAGCGGGTTTACCCACGTGGCGCGGCCGGCCGGCGACGCCCATTACCAGCGCGCCGACGTCTACATGGAATGGCAGGGCAGGTAGCACACGCCAGGGCGCCACGCGGCGCTCCCCATCGGCCGTCTCCCGCGTTACAATACGTGCTCCCATAACGGAACCACGGTTCCACTATCGAGAGACGCCGACGCCGCATGCCTTCCTTCCCGATGCCCTTTCCGCAGATGATCGTTCCCCCGGAGCCCACCCAGGCGCGCAGCAAGCAGGCGTTCGAACGCCTGCTGCAGGTGGGTGAACAGTTGTTGGCGGAAAACCGTTTCGATGAAATCGGCGTGGCCGACCTGGCCAGGCTGGCGGAAACATCCGTCGGCACGTTTTACCGTTTATTGGGCGACAAGGACACCCTGAGCCGCTTGCTGCTGCAGCGCTTTTTTTCCGACATGGTGGAAAAGGTCGAGACCCTGACGGAACTGCGCCAGTGGGAAGGGCGCAGCCTGGAAGACTTCATCCGCGCCATGGTGGCCATGTTCGTGGCCGTGAATGGCGGGCGCAGCGGCGTCTTGCGGGCCTTGATCACGCGTGCGTCGCAGGATGCGCAATTTCGCGACAGGGTGCACCAGATCAATCATTTGATCTCGCAACGCACGGTCGCCGTGCTGGCCAGCAAGTCGTCCAGCATCCGCCACCCGAACCCCACGCAGGCGATGATGGTCGTGCCGCCCGTGCTGCTGGGCATCCTGAACCAGCATACCTTGACGGGGTCGCTGTCCTTTTTGTCGGGTGCGGCACTTGAGGATGAGCTGGTGCGCGTTGCTTTAAATTACCTGACTTGAGATATTTAGCGATTTAACTTGAAATCGGAATTCGGATTCCGTATTATGTTTTCCAACAGCAGGAAAACATATTCCTGCACCTGAACACAAAGCATGTTCAACAGCAAGGAGACAGAATGCGGCGTCACACGACATCCGATGTTCCATTGCATTACCTCGACCTGGGCAGGGAGCAGGGCGATCCTGCGCAGTCAGAGCCTATTTTTCTGTTGCACGGTCTCGGTTCGTGCGCCGAAGACTGGCGTCCGCAGATCGATGCCCTCGGCAGCAGCTTTCGCCTGATCGTGCCCGACCTGCGTGGCCATGGCGCCAGTCCCGCGCCAAACGGCGACTGGCAGATCGGGGACTTCGCCAACGACCTTTTCAATTTGATGGACCAGCTCGAGGTGCCGCGCGCGCACATCGTCGGCTTTTCCCTGGGCGGCATGGTGGGCCTGGAAATGGCCAACCGCGCCCCGGACCGGGTGGCCAGTTTGTGCCTGATCAACTCGCAACCGTTCCAGGGCAGCAAACCCGCGTCCTTGCTGTTTGCCTACTGGCTGCGGCGCACGGTGATCGCCACCTTCGGCTTGAAAGCCATGGGCAAGATCATCGGCAAGAAACTGTTTCCCGATCCTGCCCAGCAGCCTCTGGTCGAGCGCTTCGCCACGCAGATGGCGGGCATGGACAAGCGCGCCTACCTGGCCGCGCTGGACGCCATTTTCCACTGGGATATCGACATCCATTTCCAGGCCCTGGCCATGCCCGTCTTCATCATGGCGGCCGACCAGGATTACACGCCCGTCGCCAGCAAGCGGGCCTTTGCCGCACAGTTTCAGCAGTGCGAGATCGAGATCATCGCGAACTCGCGCCATGCCACGCCCCTGGACCAGGCGCAGCGTGTGAATACCTTGTTGCAGTCCTTCCTCGCCACACATTCAAAATAAACAGGCCACTCGCTACACGGGCAGGGGCCGGGAAACAGTCATCGCAGGGCAGGTGCACGCTTTTTGCGCGCGGGTACCGTGACGTCTTGCGATCCTGATATCCGGCCGTCTTCCCTGGTGGTAAGCAAGCCTGACATTGGAGACGCTATGAAACTTGCTTTGAAATTGATGCCCGCCGCCCTCGCCGTTGCCGGCGCGTTTGCCACCCAGGCCCAGGCGCAGGAGGCCAGTCCGGCCACTGCTGTCAGCGCCCAGGAAGCCAGCGAAGCCAGCGACGCAAAAGAACGCATGGAAACCGTGACGGTCTCTGCCCGCCGCCGCGAAGAACGGCTGCAGGACGTGCCGCTGGCTGTCACGGCGTTTTCCGCCAAGGCCCTGGAACGGGCGAATATCCAGAACCTGGCCGACTTGCAGGAGCGCGTGCCGAACCTGACCGTGTACGCTTCGCGCGGCACCAACACCACCCTGACGGCCTTCATTCGCGGCGTGGGCCAGGCCGATCCCGTCTGGGGCGTGGACCCGGGCGTGGGCATTTATTTTGACGACGTCTACATGGCCCGTCCGCAAGGCGCCTTGCTCGACGTATTCGACGTGCAGCGCATCGAAGTGCTGCGCGGCCCGCAAGGCACCCTGTACGGCAAGAACACCATCGGCGGCGCCATCAAGTACATTTCGCGTCCGCTGGCGAAGGAAAACGGCGCCTCGGCGGAAGTGGGCATTGGTAATTACAACCAGCGCAACTTCAAGGCCGCCTTCAACCTGGCCAACGAGAGCGGCACCTGGCGCGCGCGCCTGGCCGCTGCCAAGCTGGACCGCGACGGTTTCGGCCGCAACACCTTTAACGGCGAACAGGTCAGCGACCAGGACAGCACGGCCGCGCGCCTGTCCGTCGGCTACTTTCCGCAGGACATACCGCTCACCGTCGTGCTGAGCCTGGACGCCACGGACGACAAGTCCGGTGTGCGCGGCTTCCAGCGCATGGGCGTGAGCGCTTTCGATCCGCTCAAGCGGCCCGCCAGCACGGATGCGTATGACATCCAGAGTGGCATGCCGGGCAACAACTTCACGCACAACCGGGGCGGTTCTCTGGTGGCCAACTACACCTTGTCGAACGACTGGTCCGTGAAAGTGATCGGCGCCAAGCGGCGCAGCACGTCCGAGCAAACCATCGACTTCGACGGCTTGCCGCAGCCGATTGCCGACGTGTTCGGCGATTCGCGCGACGAACAGAAAAGCCTGGAATTGCAGGCCTCGTACAGCGGCGACTACGGCGCCGGCGTGATCGGCCTGTACCGCTTCGAAGGCACGGCCGGCGGCGGCATCTACAACAACTTCCTGGGGCGCCAGTTTACGACCGCCGTCAGCACGGTGGAGACGGACAGCACGGCGCTGTACACGGACTGGACCTGGCCGTTGGGCAAGGTGTGGAGCATCAATGCGGGCTTGCGCCACACGCGCGAGGAAAAGCGCGCCATCGTGCTCAACCGCGCTTTTGCCGATGTGGGCTTCACGCGGCCCATCCAGACGGCGGCCGACTTCGACAAGTCCTTGTCCGTCAGCAATACCTCGCCGAAAATTTCCGTGCGCTATGAAGCGTCGAAGACGACGAATTTCTACAGCAACCTGTCGCGCGGCTTCAAGTCGGGCGGCTACAACGTGCGCGCCAACAACCTCGTGGTGCCCGATTCCGCGCGGCCCTACAAGGATGAAAAACTCGACGCGCTGGAAGTGGGCATGAAGTATGCGGCGCCCGACGACACCTTCGACGCCAACGTGGCCCTGTTCTACAACCGCTACAAGGATATTCAATTGTCCGTCTTCACCAGCTATGTGCAGCCGGGCGGCGTGCCGGGCTTCTATGGCGACTTCACGAATGCGGGCAAGGGCACCGTGAAAGGCGCGGAGTTCGAATTCTCGTGGCGGCCGAACCGCCAGTGGGAAGTCAACGGCTTCCTCGCCTTGCTCGATGCCAACTATGACGAGTTCATGAGCGGAGGCAAGAACATTGCGGATACGCAAAAGTTCAGCAATACGCCAGCCCGGCAAGTGGGCTTGAACGTGACGCGCACGGACCGCGACGTGTTCGGCGGTGCCTTGCGCAGCATGGTCGGCTATGGCTATCGCAGCAAGGTCTACCCGACGACGGACTTGAGCGAAACCCTGGCGCAGGGCGGCTACAGCATCTGGACGGCCGGCGTCGTGTGGGAAGCGCCAAAGAACTGGACCTTCAGCTTGCATGGCAGCAACCTGGGCAACAAGCGCTACCGCACGGATGGCTACAACATTCCCGCCGTGTTCATCCTCGACGGTTTCTATGGACCGCCGCGCCAGATCATCGCCAAGGCCGGTTACAAATTTTAGAGTTCTTCACTGCCGGGGCTGGACCCGCTGGGTCCGGCCTCGCGGGTCGGAAGTGCCGGCTTGACGGGCGTCAAGCCGGGTCGTTGTCGCTGTTTTCGTCGTGAATAATAATCAGGAGACTGGCATGGCACATCTGCATCAGCAACTGCGTCATTTATTTTCTGCACTGATCGCCGCCTGCGGCTTGCTGGCCGCGCTGCCGGCTTCCGCCGGGCAGTGGGACTTCGGCCTGTACGCGAGCCTGTGGGGCTCGCGCGAATACCAGGTCTGGCTGCCGAGCAATTACAATCCGAACACGCCGCTGCCCGTCGTGCTGATGCTGCACGGCTGCGGTTCCGAGCCGAACAGCATGGCTGCCGTCAGCCGCTACAACCAGCTGGCCGACAGTGAAAACTTCATCGTCGTCTACCCGCGCCAGAACGTCACGGCCAACCCCATGCGCTGCTGGAATTTCATGTTGCCGCTGAACCAGGAGCGGGGCACGGGCGAACCGGCCGTGCTGATGGGCATCTTGAACAAGGTCAAGAGCAAATATGCGGTGCAGGACAGTCGCGTGTACGTGACGGGCATTTCGGCCGGCGGCGCCATGGCGTCCATCATGGCCGCCTGTTATTCCGACGTGTTCGCTGCCGTGATGGTGCATTCGGGCGGCATGTACAAGGGCGCCACCGGCCTGGTCACGGCGGCTGATTCGCTGTTCAACGGCAGCTCCTTCGACCCGAAAGTGCGCGGCAAGGATGCCTGGCGCTGCTCCGGTTCGCCGCGCCGGCTGATGCCGACGATGGTGTTCCACGGCACTTCCGACATCGTCGTCAATCCCGTCAACGGCGAGCAAACCATCGAGCAATTCCTGCAGACCAGCGATTACGGCGACGATGGCCTCGACAATGACAGCGTGCGCTACCGTGCCGACAGCATCGTGCGCCAGACGGTGCCGTACGGCCGCAGCTATTCCATCGACACCTACCTGCACAACGGCGCCGTCATCGCGCAAAAGTACACGGTCGAGGGCATGAACCACGCGTGGAGCGGCGGCCCACCGGGCTGGCCATTCAGCGATGAGCTGGGCCCGGACGCCACCGTGATCAGCTGGAACTTCTTCAAGAATTACCAGCGCTGATGCTGTAAGGAACTAGCAGCTTGTACAATGGGGCGCAGCAATTGCGCCCCATTTTTATGCCCGTGAAAGATCCCATGCCTGCTTGCCGTTTGCTGTCCTGTCTTGCCGTTGTATTGCTGTCCGCTTGCGCCGGCGCCGGCCCGTCCGCATCATCGGCGGCCGACCTGCAAGCGTTCGAGCGTGCAGCCCAGCAAGACAGCATGCGCAGCGAGTGCGACTGGAACGTGCGTTATGCGCCCGTCGCGCCACAGGACGCCAGCGTGGCGCAATTGCAGGCCATCGCCACGGCGCGCCTGGCGGCGCTGCAACTGGCACCCGTCTGGACCTTGTCCATGCCCGGCAGCGAGGCGCACGCCTTTACGGACTCGGCGCAAGACCGTGCCGGGCTGCAATTGCTGCTCAGCATCGTCCTGCCAGCCATGGAGCGCTACCCGGCCGGCGTCTTCGCGCGCACGGGCTTGCGCCACGTCGTGCTGGTGAAGGATTTGAGCGTGGACGGCCAGCGCCGCCTGGCCATGCCGGCGCCGGACATCGACAGCGTCGTCTACGCCGACAACCTGCTGGCCGCCCTGTGTCCGTCCGGCATGGAGCTGCGCGTGCACCACGAGTATTACCACTTCATCGAATACCGGCTGTTCAACGATTTCTATTACCGCGACCCCGCCTGGCTGGCCCTGAACCCGCCCGGCACAGCCTACGGCCAGGGCGGCGCCACGGCCTACGGCAAGGGTTTCCAGAACCTGGGCCACCCGCAGCCCGGGCTGGTGAGCCTGTACGCCGCCTACGGCCCCGAGGAAGACAAGGCGGAGGTGTTCGGCTGGATGATGGCGCCCGCGTATGCGTTGCGGCTGCAGCAGTGGACGGCGTTTGATCCCACCCTGCTGGCGAAGCGGCAAAGATTGATGGAAGTATTGGGAACCTTGGAGAATTCTTACTAAATATCAAGTATTTCCTTGCCGTCCCATGGCATTGTCGTTTCTCCAGCTTGATTAAATGCAAGTAAGAATGAGGAGAACGCCATGGACGGTGATGATTCGATATCGGGTGGCGAACGTCCCTTGCGCCTGCGCCTGGGCGTATCCCCAAAGGTGCCCGCCGGTGCGCTGATACCGCAGCGCGTCGCCGGAAGCGAGGCCATCTGTGGCGGGATCGAATACCGTGTGCTGTGCGTCTCGACGCATGCGGATTTGCCGCTGAGCAGTTTCATCGCCTTACCCGCCGCTATCGATATCGTCACCGACCAGGGGAAGTTGCGCAGCATCTGCGGCCTCGTCACGCAAGCGAGTGCCGGTGACAGCGATGGCGCGCTGGCCAGCTATCAGCTGGTGCTGACGGACGCCTTCGCCGTCATGGAAAAGCGCTGCAATACGCGTGTTTTCCGGCGCCTCACGGATATCGAGATCATCAAGATCCTGCTCGACGAATGGATACGCAGCAATTCCGTGCTGGGGCATGCCTTCCAGTATGTGTTTGCCGATTTCTTCGAGGCACAGACGTATCCACAGCGCGAATTTGTCATGCAGCACAATGAGTCCGATGCGGCCTTCGTCCGGCGCCTGCTCAAGCGCAGCGGCGTCGCCTGGTTTTTTCGAGCGGAAGGCAATGCGGATGCGCATGCCGAGCCGGCACATACCCTGGTGCTGTTCAACCATGCCGATGGCTTGCGGAAAAACATGGCCGATACCGTGCGCTATCACGCGGACCGCGCGACGGAACAGCGCGACACCCTGACGTCGTGGAACGAAGTCCGCAAGTTGCAGGTGGGCAAGGTGACGCGCCATAGCTGGAATGAGGAACATCCACGCGCGCGGCCGTTCATGACTGCCGACGCCATGGGGCAGGGCCGGCAAGGCATGCATGGCAATGCCATTGCCGCCAGCCTCGATGATTACCGCGTGCTGCCGCCACGTGCGGGGAGCGATCATGATGCCTTGTGCCAGTTGGGCATGCTGGCCATGCAGCAGCATGACTACGAAAGCCATTGTTTTCATGCCGAGGGCAGCGTGCGCGACCTGTGTCCGGGCGAATACTTTAGCCTGGCCGAACATCCCGATATCGACGCACTTCCGCCGGCCGAGCGCGATTTTGTCGTGACGGCGCTACAGGTGGCGGCGCAGAATAATTTACCCCGGGAACTGGCCGCCAGGGTGGCGCGTTTGTTCGCGCGCAATCGCTGGCAGGCCGATGATGCATCGCTGCCGCAGCGCGAACTGGCGACGGCGGTGGACGATGGCCCCTTGCGCATGCATATCGAATTGAGCGCTGTGCGGCGCGGCGTGGCCATCGTTCCGGCCTACGACACGCGCATCGACCTGCCGCCAGTTACCATGCAAAGCGCCGTGGTGGTGGGGCCGGCGAATGAAGAGGTTCATTGCGACGCCATGGGCCGGGTCAAGGTGCGCTTTCCCGCCACGCGCAAGGTGGACCATGAGCATGCAGGCGGCACGGGCGCTTCCGACACGGATGCCGATTCGGCCTGGGTAAGAGTCGCGTCGAGCTGGGCGGGAAGCGGGCCTGGCAGCATGCAGCAGGCGGCTATCTGGGCTTGCCCCGCGTGGGCAGCGAAGTCCTGCTGGCTTTCCTCGGCGGCGACCCGGACCGGCCCATCATCGTGGGACAGCTGTACAACCACAGTGCGTTGCCGATCGCATTGAGCAAGGCGGGCGACTTGCCCGGCAACCGTTATTTGTCCGGCATCAAGAGCCGCGAGATCAAGGGCACACGTGGCAACCAGCTGCGTTTCGATGATGTGCATGGGCAAATCAATGCCCAGCTTGCCAGCGACCATGGCTCCACCCAGCTCAACCTGGGCTGGCTGACGCAGGACCGGCGCAATGGCCAGGGAGAGGCGCGCGGCGAGGGCGCCGAGCTGCGTACCGATGAGCAACTGGCAATGCGGGCGGGCAAGGGCATGCTGATTTCGGCCTGGAAGCGCCTGAACGGCGACGGCGGGCACATGGCACGCAGCGAATATCTGGGGCTGATGGAAAATTGCCTGGAATTGTTTCGCTCGCTGGGCAGCTATGCTGCCACGCATCAGGCGCTGGAGAATACGGATGAAGCGCAGCAGGAGCTGCAGCACAGCTTGAAAAGCTGGGAAGGCGGCAGCAATACGCAGCCCCGTGCCGAGCTGGGCGGTGCGGCGGCGATTGCCGTCACGGCGCCGGCCGGCATCAGCTTTGCCAGTTCGAAGGCCATCATCAGCTATGCCGCCGGCAGCATCGATACGGTGGCGCAGCAGCATCTGCAAGCGGTGGCGGGCCAGCGCTACAGTGTGAACGCGGGCAAGGGCATTTCGCTGTTTGCCCATGCGGATGGCATCCGCGCCATCGCCCACCATGGCAAGTTCCTGCTGCAAAGCCAGCATGACGACATGGACCTCAACGCGGCGAAAAATTTGAAGCTCACCGCCAGCGAGGGCAAGCTGACGGGCATGGCCGATGAAATTGTGTTGATTTCCAAGCATGGCGCTTTCATCCGCATCGGCGACGGCATCACCTTTGGCAGCAAGTCGCCACTGAACTTCAATGCACCCAATTTCGTCTTCAATGACCCGCAGAGCATGGCAGTGCAATTGCCAAGCTTTGCCGAAGGCAAGGCCGATCAGCAATTCATCTTTCAATATGAGGGCGACGACAGTCCCGTCGATGGCGTGCCGCCAGCCCCCCAGCTGGCGCCGCAAGTCCAGTTTGCCGTGAAGCTGGAAGATGGCTCGTCGGCCGATGGCCGCAGCGACGGGGACGGCAAGACGGAGGTGCTGGAGCGCGCGGCCATGCACCTGGCCGCCATCGAAGTGTTCAACAACAAGGATTGATGACGCCAGGAGAGTGCAATGGGCAGCTATCCGAAAGTGCCGTACGTGGTGGGCGAAGACGTGACGCTCCTGCATTGCGAACGCAGCGTCTGCAAGAAGGTGAAAATACGCCGCAACTTGCCGGGTAATATCATCGTTATTCACGGTGTCAACGATGTGGGCGTCAGCTACAAGGCGGTGGAGCACGGCTTGTGCGAGGGATTGACGCAAAGGCTGGGCCGCGGCTTTACGCCAGCTTCTTACCGCATGCCTGTGGCGGCGGACAAGGACAGGCTGGAAGACGATCCCGACGCCGTGTTCTTCAAGCGCACTATCGCCAAGGATACCAACAGCCCCGTGATCCCGTTTTACTGGGGCTACCGTGAAGTGGGAGTGAAATGCAAAACGATCAACGGCCAGTTTGTTGACCGCTACGGCAACCGCCTCGACAAGGACCTGTCCAAGGAAGGCGGTCCCTTCGGCAACGCCACCAGCAGCTTGCCCGACATGTGGCGTCCGGGTATCTATGCGCCTGCGGATCCCATGGGCGATGCCTTGCGTCCATTGAGGACGGCGCCTGGCCGCATGTACATGGTATTGGCGGCCCAGCGTCTGGCCGCACTGATTTCCATGATCCGCGATTATGATGCTGACGATACTGTCAGCATCGTCGCGCACAGCCAGGGTTGCCTGCTGTCGCTGCTGGCCCAAGCCATGCTGATGGAAAAGGGGCTGGCGCCGGCCGATAATTTGATACTCACGCATCCGCCGTACAGCCTGGTGGACAGCCTGCCTCTGCTGATGCGAGGCGCCGCCTGGTTCGACGGCGGCGAGGATGCGGCGATGAAGCCTTATTACCATTTGCTCAGTGGTGCGCAGACCATGGGAGCGCGCCTGAAGACTTTGGCGAATATCGTGGCCTGTGTGGCAAAGGGCACTGGCCAGGCCTGCCAGCCGCCGTTTGCCGACTTGAAGAAGGACGAACATCGTGGCATGGTCGGCAGCCGCTGGCAGAGTGCCGACGACCGCGACAATCGCCGCAAAGTTTATCTGTATTTTTGTCCCGAAGACATGACGGTGGCACTGGATAATATCCAGGGCATGGGGTGGGATGGCGTACCGGATTATGCATCGGGAAGTGAACTCATGGAGGAAGAGGAAACTTCCAGCATTGATGGAAACAGCGTTTTTACTGGACATTCCCGCATCGTGGAACGCGAGCAGGTACGCAATGCACTGGCGGAACTGGGCGGCAGATTTTATCAGCGGATATTCAGCAACAAGACCAGGCTGGATCCGGCCACTGGAAAGACCACGGTGTCGTTGGTAGGCAAGCCGCCGCCTTTTGACTTTCCACTGCGTCTTACAACAGAAAGCGAACAGGCACACGTTGATGTTTCATTACGAAAATATCGTGCGCAACACAAGGCGGTGGCTTGGCCTATCAATACCAGGTTGAGCAAGACGGAACAGCGTAATGGCATACGCACCATCACTGGCGAAGCATTGAAACAGCCGGTGCCGGCCGATTTGCGCGGCACCTCGCAAATCGATTCGCCCAATATTCCCAAAACTTCGATGATGCGAAACCGTAAACCTGAAGATCAGGGACCTGTGGAAGAAGTCGATCCCTGCGATGCATCAGTAGCACTTACCAGCGGAAGCGGCCTGTACACAAGCGTCGAGGATCGCCCGGATCCGGCCGGCTATCGCCGCTTTCCAGAGCGCGATGAAGCTATACGCGGGGCCGAATTAGCCTTGATGACGACTGCCTATAACAAGGAAAAGAAACTCGATGGCAAAGGGCCGCTCGATCAACGCAACGTCATTGCAGCCACCCGCTACACGGACGGAAATGTCTTGGCAACCATCCAGGAAAGCCCGAATGAGGCCCGCTTGCGCTGGCAGCGGGAGGTCAGCGCCAAGTCTTTTCATAGTTCTATTATCGGTAGCGCGAAGAATCATAGTCAAGTGACCGCGTATGACGTGGCGATTGGCAGCGGCAAGGCTAGTTCGGATCCGCAGTTTTATGCGTATTTATTTGCGGTGGCGGATTGGCGGGTGAAGAACCTAAAGAGCAATGAAAAAGGGCGCAATGGAATACGGATAAAAGAAAAGTTCATATTGGAGTTTGCGCCATATTTGTCCGTCGAGCCTGCCTGGAGAAGTGCCGTGATCAATGGCACCATTAACTATTACAACACTGGAGTTTTGCCCGCAGGATTACCCTTGCTATCAGGGCCATTGTGGAAAATTGTAGTGTCACAAACAAAAAATACAAAAATAGTGACTGAAAAAAAGCGAAATAAATGGATTGTCGTAGCCCCGTCGGTAATAATTTTCTTCCGACTATTGTTCCTTCGAAACTGCAGGCCGAAAGGTGATAATCATGATGACGCTTCGTTGGTTGGGAATATCAATAGTTGTTGTAATTTTATTTTTTGGTTTGTTATGGCTCAGTGCCTTATCGAAGAGCCAGGCGCGTGAAATTGCGTCACAGTTGCAGGCGCAACAGCCAAAGAAACCTATGGAGCCAGAGCAAGAGTACGTGCTGGAAGTGATCGGATTGGGAGTGACGCTGGATAAATATCGTCAGGGCAAATTGTGGGAGGCCTTGCAAAAAGGAAGTGCTTACACCAGCATACGCGAACAAGATCCCAAGAAATACCCGTGGACGGGCGATGACAAGGACGGGGAAGGTGGCAGCAGGGCCTATGACGCGCTGGAAAATGGTGTAAATTTTACCCCATTATACTGGGGGCTGCCATCGTTCTATGCAGGTACTCCCATCCTTGACCCGGCGGCACAACCGAGCTTAACTGAGCCGATGGCGGGACTCGTGGCTGGCGCTGGCACATCTGGAATGGCTTGGCACTTGTTTTCGATTGCTTCCTGGAAGCTGGATGAGCATCCTGACCAATTGCTGATTGATGTGTTTGATTTTTTCGATAGGCATCCTGATGTACCCTACATCGTTTTACATTCCGAGGACAGTGTTGGCACGCGGGATGGCAACCGGAAGCCAGGCACTGCAAGGAAATTGGTAAACGGATATTTCATTCCTGATATGCCTGATGCCACGGCAGTATTTATCCTGGCACGGCGCGAACGTGTTGATTTTTTGCGGCCAGCGATATGGGACGATCCCGGAAATAAGTTCGTACAAGAGCAATTCAGAGCGATGTATTATCAATTGATGGAATCTCTGGCGAAACCAGATAAGGAACTAGGAGCGGAATTTGCTCCCATACCTCGCCAACCCACCGTCGCCGAATGGCTCGCCGCTGCCGCTGCTTTCGCCCAGCGGCCCGACATCCGTGGCGTCGGCTTGCACACCTTCGACAAGCTCAATCCCTGGGAAAATCGTCCGCCGCGCGACTGGAAGCCGACGCCGTGGTTCCCCATTCCGTGGAACCGGGAACAGATGGAAACCTTCGACCGATTGCCTTCGTTTGGATTCGTGCACAGGCCCGTGTTCGTCAAGTTCGCGGATGAGGAAGGCAAGCCCGTCACGCGGCGCGATGCGCGCCAGAATATTTTTAACGCGGGCTGGCGGCAAGCGCTGCAGACCTTGCCGGAAGCCGAGCGCGGCAAGGGGCCTGCGCGCATCGTGGCCGGCACGGGAAACCAGCCGGAGCAGTTACTGATGTTGGAAAGCATGCTGCATGACTATGCGGCACAGGGTGGCCCCGAAATCGACAGCAGCAAGAGCATGCAGTTCATCAATACCGATCTTCGCCTGGGCAACACGGGCGCGGCCACGTGGTTCATGCAGATAGCCATCGGCGTGATGGGCAGTTATCGCGATGGGGGCGCCAGTGCGGCAATTAATTTACGCGACAGCAATGAGGCCAGCATCATTTTTATTACGCCACCATCGGATGCCAAACGCCAGCAGCAGGATGCCAATGGCGATATCTTCCGCAGCCGCATCACGCCGGCCGTCGATCCGGCCAACTACGTGGCGCCATCGGTGGAAGCCATCCTGGAAAGCTCGGCGGGCAAGTAGAACGGGAGGTAGCATGCGCAAAGTCATCCGTTTGGGCGACGCAACGTCGCATGGCGGCAAGGTGCTCAGTTGTGCCGCCACGCACTTCACGGTCAATGGTATCGCTGTCGCCTGCGTCGGGGACTTGTGCAGTTGCCCCATCAAGGGGCACCAAGGCTGCAAGATTGCCAGCGGCTCGTCCCGGCATAGCATCAACGGCATCGCCATCGCCTTCGAAGGCGATACCACCACTTGCGGCGCCAAGCTGCTGGCTGGCGGCGTCAACTTCCACACGTCCTGACGCCGCGTCCTCCCGGTATTTCCTGCTAACTATATAATCGGCGCTTGGGCGATACCCGCCTCTGAACGTCGATTGAAGGAATGCCATGCCAGGATATTTGGTGCGCCCCTTGGCGCTGTGTGTAATGTCGGCCGCGTGTCTCTCTGCCAGTGCCGCCGAGGCGGTGGCGGTGGATGCGCAGCAGCGCGCGTCCTTGCTGGAGTTTTATGCGCAGCAATATCCGGGCGAGCCGGCCACGCGCACCGTGTTCGAGAGCGTGCCCGTGGTCGGCGGCCGCGGCCGCGAAGTGGTGGGCAGCGTGGAAACGCCGCCGTATCGCGGCCATGGCGCGCTGTGCCGGACGCAGCGCACCAAGTTCGTGCTGCATGGCGAAGGCAAGCAGGCGCGCTGGCAGGAGGCGGGCATGGAGTATTACGCCTGGCTCGACCGTGGCACCTGCCGCGCGGTGGCCGAACCCGTGCGCATGCTGCAACGGATTCCCGATGTGGAACTGGAAGGCGTGTTGCTGTACCAAAAGCCGTTGCTGGAGCGGGCGCGATTATTGATGGCGGGTAACACGGCCTGCGCGCCGCTACGGGCGCTGAAATTTACGCTGGCAGCCGTCGACGTGGGCGCCGCCGCCCCGCGCGCCGAAGAGCGCTACGCGCTGGTGTTCAAGAGCGACCGCGACAGCTACACCCGCGTCTGGCTGCGCAAGAGCGGCGCCCAGTATGACGCCTGGAATGTGACTTGCCCGCCAGTGCTGTAAGCTGCGCTCCCTCGATTTATTTTTTGACTATTGCAACCATGAACGAAAATTCCACTTCCGCCCGCAGCTGGGGCACCATCGTCACGCATAGCGACGAGATGGCCATCATCTACCGCTATGTCGACACCTTCCATGACGACTGGGACCTGTCGTCGCAGCCGGACCGCATCATCATCGCCTGGCGTTATGAAGATGAAACGGGCATGCCCGCGCCGAACGAGCGCGAGCACATGGAGGAGCTGGAAGCGGCGCTGGCGCCCGTGGTGGAAGAAGACGGCTTCGCCACCCTGGCGCTCGTGTCGACGGGTGAAAACTTGCGTGAATGGATTTATTACACGCAGTCGGGTGAAGAATTCTTCAATCGCCTGAACACGGCGCTGGCCTCGCGCCCGAAATTTCCGATTGAAATCCGCAGCGCGGCCGATCCCGCCTGGTCGACTTATGCCGGCTTTATGGCCGCCCTGCCCAAGTAATTACACCAATGCGGCCGTCACGATGCGCGTGGCGGCCGTGATGATGTCCTGGTTGGTGTCCGCGTTTTTCTGTTCGCGCGTGTAGTACACGGCGATGAGCAGCGGCGCGCCGCTGGGCGGGTAGGCCACGCCGATGTCGTTGACGCTGCCGTAGGCGCCCGAGCCCGTTTTATCGGCCACTTGCCAGCCGGCCGGCACGCCGGCGCGGATGCGTTTGTCGCCCGTGGTGTTGCCGCGCATCCATGTGGCCAGTTGCTGGCGCTGCTGCGCTGGCAAGCTATTTTCCAATAACACTTGTTGCAAGCTGTGCGCCATCGACGCAGGGCTGGCCGTGTCGCGCACTTCGCCGGGGATGGCGCTATTGAGTTCCGTTTCCCAGCGTTCCAGCTGGAATACCGTGTTGCCGATGCTGCGTGCAAACGCCGTCACGGCTTGCGGCCCGCCCAATATTTTCATCAGGAAATTGGCCGCGCTATTGTCGCTGTACTGCAAGGTGGCGGCGCACAGCTCGGCCACGCGCATGCCATCGGCCAGATGCTTTTCCGTGATGGGCGAATAGGTGACCAGTTCTTTTTTCTCGTAACGCACGAGCTGTTCCAGCAAGCCTGGCTGGCTGACGCTGCGGGCCAGCACGGCGGCCGCCAGCATGGCCTTGAAGGTGCTGGCCAGGGGGAAGCGTTCGTCGGCGCGGTAGGCAACGCGCAGTTCGCTGCCCTGGCGCCAGGCGGCAACGCCGAGGCGTCCGCCGGCGGCCTGTTCCAGCGCGGCCAGTTGCGTGTGGGCGGCGGCGATGCTGGTGGCGGGTGCGGCAAACAGCAGCGGTGCCGGGCACAGCAGGGTAGTGCCGGCGGCCAGCAGGAGGGTGCGGCGGACGTGGTTCGGGGAGTCAGTCATGGTCTGTAGCTATTTTTGGAGTGGAAAGGGTGGCCAGCAGTTCGCCGATGGCGAGCAGGTTGGCCGGCTTGGTCAAATGGTGGTCGAAACCGGCCGCGCTCGATTGACTGCGGTCGTTTTCGGCGCCCCAGCCCGTCAAGGCAACGAGCACGACCTTGGCGCCGGCCGGTATCCGGCGCAGCGCGCGCGCCACTTCGTAGCCGTTCATGCCGGGCAGCCCGATATCGAGGAAGATGACGTCAGGCAAGAATTGCGGCGCCACGGCCAAGGCCTGCGCGCCATCGTGGGCTACGTGCGTGGCATGGCCCATCATGTCGAGCACGGCGGCAAGGGTTTCGGCCGCATCGACATTGTCGTCGACCACCAGCACGCGGAAATGGCGGGCGCTGGCGGCGGGGGCGGGCGCGTCCAGTGCGGCGGGGGCGTTGGCTTCCTCCTTCAGCAGCGGCAGGCGCACGGTAAATGTGCTGCCCAGGCCGGCGCCGGGACTGGCCGCCGTGGCGCTGCCTCCATGCAACTCTGCCAGGCGCCGCACCAGCGACAGGCCGATGCCCAGGCCGCCCTGGGCGCGGCCCATGTTTTGGCCCACCTGGGTAAACATGTCGAAGACGGTGGCGATCGATTCGGCGGGAATGCCCATGCCGCTGTCTTCCACCTCGATCAAGACCTCGTTGCCGTCGCGTACCGCGCGCAAGGCGATGTGGCCGCCGGCGGGCGTGTACTTGGCGGCATTGTTGAGTAAGTTGCCCAGCACTTGCGCCAGCCGCGTGGGGTCGGCCTCGAGCGGCAACGCCTGCTCGTCGAGCTTCACCTGCAACAGGTGATGGTTCGCTTCGATCAGCGGCATGCTCGTTTCCACGGCGCTGGCGATGATGGTTTTCAAGTCCGTGCGTTCGAGCTTGAGTTCGATCTGGCCCCGCGTGATGCGCGCCACGTCCAGCAAGTCGTTGACCAGGTGCACCATCTGATTGACTTGCCGCTCCATCACGTCGCGCACTCTCGCCACGGTGGCGGGCTTGTCGGCGGCCAGGCGCATGATTTGCAAGCCGTTGCGGATCGGTGCCAGCGGGTTGCGCAGTTCGTGCGCCAGGGTGGCGAGGAATTCCGTCTTGCGCCGGTCCATCTCGGACAGGTTATCGGCCAGCTGGCGCAGCTGCTGTTCCGAGCGCTTGCGCTCGCTGATGTCGCTGAACAGCACCGTCAGCAGGCGGCTGCCGGGGCCGCCGAGGCGCGCCGCAAAAACTTCGAACCAGCGTTCCATGGCCGCGGCTTCGTTTTCGTAGCGCACGGGCTCGCCCGTCTTGACGACCTGGTCGTACAGGTCGAACCAGTGCTGGTCATGGTCGGGCACGAAGCTGCGGATGGTCTTGCCGATGGCATTGTCGAGGCCCGACTGCTTGACGAAGGCGGCGTTGCCTTCCAGGTAGCGGAAGTCCACGGGGCGGCCCTGCTCGTCGTACAGCATTTCAATGACGCAAAAGGCCTGGTCCATCAGCTCGATCAGAGTGCGATAGCGTTCCTCGCTGCGCCGTAGCGCATCTTCCACCTGTTTCTGGCGCGTGATGTCGAGCAGCACGCCGGGCAATTGCAAGGGGGTGCCATCGGGCGCATATTCCGCGCGGCCCCGCGCGATGACCGAGCGGTACTGGCCATCGCCGGCAGCGACGCGGTAGCTGGCCTCGAACGGCGCGTGCGCGTGCAGCGCCTGGGCAATTTGAGCGCTGACTTGCTCGCGGTCATCGGGATGGATGATGTCCAGGTAGCGCGCCAACGGCGCCGCCGTGGTCGCATCGGCATTGACGGGGAACAGGCGCGCCATATTGCTGTCGGCCGTCACGCGGTCGGCAACGATGTCCCAGTTCCAGGTGGCCACTTCGCCGGCCGCCAGGGTCAGGCGCAGGGTTTCCTCGTTCTGCTTGCTGGCCGTCAGGTCGAGCGAGATGCCGGACAGGGCGATCACATTGCCGGCGCCGTCGCTGGCGCAGGTGCCGCGCATGTGCGCCCAGTGCAGCGCGCCATCGGGCCAGCGCACGCGGATATCGATCTCGAAATCGCTGGCGCTGGCAATGGCTGCGTGCACCACCGCTTGCCATTGCTGCAGATCGCCGTCGAGCATGGCACCGGTCAGCTGCGCATAATCGATGTGGCTGTCAGGTGGCAGGCCCAGATTGGCCTTGAACGCATCGGAGCCGGCCATACTGCCGCTGCCCAGGTCGATCTCCCACGTGCCCATGCGGCCGCCCTGCATGGCCAGGCGCAGCCGCTGTTCCGTCTGCCGCTGCTGCGTCACGTCGCAATGCGAGCCCAGCCATTCAACGATGCTGCCGTCGGGCGCCAGCACGGGCAGCATGCGCACGAGCATGTTGCGGTAGCTGCCGCTGACGTGGCGCAGCCGGTATTCCGCCTCGAACACGGTCGTCAGATGCGACGGCATGACGTAAGGCAAGTTGCGGTCGTCCGGATGCAGGGCATTGAGCCAGCCGCGGCCCCGCAGTTCGGCTTCCGTCTGGCCCGTGAAGGCGCGCCAGGACGGCTGGTCGGTATCGAACTGGCCGAAGGTTTTCGTGCTCCAGACGATGTCGCAATGGGCGCCCAGCAGCCTATGCGCGGCCTGCGCGGCGGCGGGGGAGGAAATGATGTCGTGGCTGTGCTGGCTCGGTTCTGGCATGGATAAGGTCGGCAATGGTGCGGCGCGCCGCCGCTGCACTGGGATGGGGCAGCACGGCAAGCTCAAGTATGGCGATATTACAGTCAAATACCGGCCGGAGCCTGTCTTGCAGGCAGCATTTCGCCGCCGCGGCGCAATGGCGGCGCCAGGGCCGGAAAATGGGCAAAACAGCAAGCTCCTGAGCGTATTGTGGCTGAATAACCACTAGTCAGGCTTTTATGTTGGTGAATAAATATTTTACATAACAATATTCTTGCAGCGCATAAGCCGCTTGAATTAAATTGGCGCCTTACTTAAAAGTTGGTGTTCATCAGACATCCGAGAGATGCGGCCGGAACCGCTGTCAACTTCAGTGACAGCCAGGACAGAGCCAGTGACGCCGAGAGCGGGGGAACATCCGCTCGCGCTGCTGCACCGTGATGGTGCAAACGATCGTCCAGCGCCGTATATAACCCGGAGACAGGTTGCAAGAAAGACAGATTTCGCAATTCTTTTTTTAAACTTCTGGGAAACCACATGATCAAGATGTCCAAGATGCACAAGCGTTTGTGCGCCAAAAGCGCTGCTATGCTGGCACTGTCCGCTGCCTTGCCTATCGGCTCGGCTTATGCTGATGAAGTCGCTGCTGATACGACCCCTGCCGCCAGCCAGCTGGAAACCGTGACCGTGACGGCACAGCGCCGCAAGGAAAATATCCGCGACGTGCCCGTCTCCGTGTCGCTGCTGCGCGACGAGAAGCTCGACGTGCTCGTGTCCAGCGGCCAGGATATCCGCGTGCTGGCCGGCAAAGTGCCGAGCCTGAACGTGGAATCGTCGAATGGCCGCACCTTCCCCCGCTTCTACATCCGCGGCTACGGCAATACCGACTTCAACATCTTTGCATCGCAACCTGTTTCCCTGATTTACGACGATGTCGTGCAAGAAAATCCCATCCTCAAGGGCTATCCGATTTTCGACGTGGCTGGCGTGGAAGTACTGCGCGGCCCGCAAGGCACCTTGTTCGGCCGCAATACGCCGGCCGGCGTGGTCAAGTTCGAATCCGTCAAGCCGAAGCTGGACAAGGTTGAAGGCTATTACAACGTTTCCGCCGCCACGCACAACACGACCAACTTCGACGGCGCCGTCAACGTGCCGCTGAGCAAAGAATGGGCGCTGCGCTTCTCGACCCTGCGCCAGCACCGCGACGATTACGTCGACAACACATTTACGGGCCAGAAAAACGCGCTGGACGGCTACAACGAACATGCTGAACGCGTGCAATTGCTGTACGCACCGAACACCACGTTCAACGCCCTGTTCAATGTGCACCAGCGCAACACCACGGGCAGCGCGCGCGTTTTCTACGCCAACATGATCAAGCAGGGCACGAACGACATCGTCGACGGTTTCGACCCGAACAAGTCGTTCACGAATGCGCCGAATTTCCAGCGTCTGCGCACCAACGGCGCCAGCGCCCGCCTGAGCTGGGACCTGGACGGCGTCAAGTTGTACTCGATCACCGGCTTTGAACAGGTCGGCAGTTACGTGTCGCATGGCGACATCGACGGCGGCACGCCGACGGGCCCCGGCTTCATTCCTTTCCAGGTTGAAACGGCCGGCGGCATCACCAGCGTGAAACAATACTCGCAGGAGTTCCGCGCCGAATCGAAAAATGCCGGTCCGCTGAACTGGCAGGCAGGCGTGTACTACTTCAACGAAGATGCCAACGGTTTCACCGACAACTTCGATACCGACACGCACGTGCTGACCACGCACCTGGCCAGCCGCCAGAAGAACTCGGCCTGGGCCACGTTCGGTTCCGTCAACTACGCCGTCAACGATGACTTCATGCTGCGCGCCGGTTTGCGCTACACCAAGGACAAGAAAGATTTCAACACGGTGGAAGCGACCAACATCGTGCAGGTCAACCCGACCAGCGCCGATGTCAGCAAAGCCAAGGTCAACTGGGACTTGAGCGGCACCTATAAATACAACAAGGACGTGAACTTCTACGCCCGTATCGCCACTGGTTTCCGCGCGCCAAGTATCGCCCCGGCCAGCGACAAGGTGTCCGTGACAGTTGCCGATGCGGAAACCATCACTTCGTACGAAGCCGGTATCAAGGCCGATTTGTTCAACCGCCGCGCCCGCGTCGCGTTCAGCGTGTATGACTACCAGGTGAAAAACCAGCAACTGACGGTGGTGGGCGGCACGTCGAATATCACGCGCCTGATCAATGCAGCCAAGACGAACGGCCGCGGCGCCGAGCTGGAACTGGAAGGCTTTGTCACGCCGAGCCTGAAGATGTCGCTGGGCGGCAGCTACAACTTCACGGAAATCAAGGACCCGAGCCTGTCGATCGCCACCTGCGCGCAAACGCGTTGCACCGTGACGGACCCGCTGACCACCGGCAACCGTGCCATCATCGACGGCAATCCATTGCCGCAAGCGCCGAAGTGGACGATCACCGCCACGGGCCGTTATTCGATCCCGATGGAAAACGGCGAATTCTTCGTCTTCACAGATTGGGCTTACCGCAGCAAGATCAACTTCTTCCTGTATGAGGCAACCGAGTTCACCGGCAAGCCGATGGTCGAAGGCGGCTTGCGCGTGGGTTACACCTGGGATGCCGGCAAGTATGAAGTGGCCGCGTTCGGCCGCAACATCACCGACACCCAGCGTATCACGGGCGCCATCGACTTCAACAATCGCACGGGCTTCATTAATGAGCCACGTCAATTTGGGGTGCAATTCAAAGGCAACTTCTAAGAACACATAAGCAAACCTGCTGCGCGTCGTGATTTGCGGCCTGCG
Organism: Janthinobacterium sp. FW305-128; assembly: GCF_020858135.1. Lineage (NCBI taxonomy): Bacteria > Pseudomonadati > Pseudomonadota > Betaproteobacteria > Burkholderiales > Oxalobacteraceae > Janthinobacterium > Janthinobacterium sp. FW305-128. The sequence goes on from NZ_JACYMK010000003.1 coordinate 91,029, forward strand.
ATGCTCACTGTGCTAAAGCACAGCTGCGCTTCTCGGCCGCAACTCACCGCCGCTCGCTACGGTTTTCTTAAGTGTTCAGTTCCAGGCGCCGGCCATGTGCTGGCGCCTGCATTGCTACCCGCCCGGCTCGCGCCGCGGCGGGTTTTTTTATGCGTGCCCGGGAAGGCGCGCCAGCCGCTGCGCCCAGGCGGGAATGGCTTGCCGCCAGAAATCTTCCACGTCGTCGGCGCGCACGTCGAGACCGAGGAAGCGGGCCGCCGGCAGCAGCGCCGACGCCAGCAGTTCGGCCGCATCGGTGCCCGTATCGAAGGCGAGGGCGCCTGTCTGTTTCGACAGTTTCTCGCCGCTGTCATTGGTGACGACAGGCACGTGCAAGAAGCCGGGATGAGGCAAGCCCAGCACATCCTGCAGATACAGCTGGCGCGGCGTGGAGTCGAGCAAGTCCGCCCCACGCACCACCTGCGTGATGCCCTGTGCGCCATCGTCGACCACCACGGCCAGCTGATACGCCCAAAAGCCATCGCCGCGCAGCACGATGAAGTCACCCACTTCGCTGGCAAGGTCTTGCCGCTGCGGACCCGCCCAGCGGTCCGTAAAGCCGTACACGGCTTGCGGCCCCTGCGGCACGCGCAGCCGCCAGGCCCGCGCCGCCTTGCCCGGCGCCAAGCCATGGCGGCAGGTGCCCGGATACACGGCGGCGCCACTCTTGGGCGCGCCCGCCTGCAGCACCGAATCCTGAATCTCCTTGCGCGAACAGCCGCACGCATATACAAGGCCATCGTCCTGCAACTGCTTCAGCGCCGCCTCGTACAGCGGCAGCCTGCGGCTCTGCCATGTCGCCTCGCCATCCCAGTGCATGCCGCAGCGCCGCAGGCTGGCCAGGATACCCAGATCGGCGCCCTCGACATTGCGGTCGTAGTCCAGATCCTCGATACGCAACAGCCACGTGCCCTGATGCACCTTGGCATCAAGATAACTGGCCATGGCGGCAACAAGCGAGCCCATGTGCAGGGGACCGGAGGGGGAGGGGGCGAAGCGGCCGATGTAGGGAGCGGTGGGGGAGTTCGGAGACGGCATGCTGTAAGTGTAGGCGGTGGTGACAGGCACTGATGGTTTATTGCGCAGGATCGGTAGCTTGGCGACAGCGGCAAGTATCGTGCAGGGCGATGGGCAAGTCAAATCTTGGGTTGTTCCAGGTGCTGCCTAATTGATAATCAAGTGTGTAACGTTATCTTCAACATATGAAATTTCTTCATTGCAGTAATGCGGGTCATTCAGCTCTCGGAAATGTAAATCCTTGTCGAGTTTCTTCGTTCTGAACTTGTTACTCAGCAGTGCTACAACGCTCCCCTCATCTGGCCAGTTTGAAGAATATATTGCTATCAATGCTTTTTCAAAAGAAATTTCATTGAGAAGACAGATTTTTAATCTTCGAGGTAGCTTTTTCAATAAATTCAGCCATTGTATCTCACTTGTTTTTGGGAAAAAAGTATCACTATTTTTTATGGATTCCATTATTCGTTGCTGCACTTTTATCGATTTATCTATATTGATATGCGATTCACAATTATCATTCATTTTCAATCGGATGGGTGATTTTCTGGCTATTTTGTACTGCAAGATTATGCATGATGAGGATGTTTTTATGTCATGTTGTACGATAACGCTTCCCCACGGAAATTGAAATATTATTTCTGATAACCCTTTCATTTTTCCGGGAATGCCAGACTTTCTTTGAATTTTTTTGACTAACGATGATTCACTCACGCCGTTGCCTACAGAATTATTTTCAAAGTAATGCATTATTACGTAATCTATTTCGGGGAAATTTTCTTTTACAATAATCAACTCGACAACGTAATCGCCTACCCATCCATTGATATCAAAAATATACATTCCAGCCCCTGTTGTTGTGGGTTTGGTGTGGAATGTATTGATAATGCTATTTATGAAATAGTTTGCTGGAGTTTTTTTCGATAATGCAATCTCTCTATTGACGAGCAGTAATCCATCAATGAAATCAAAAATATAGCTTGGGATTTCAAATTTTTTCATTCTGTCATGCGGAATTTTGAATGAGGCATCTCGTATGAATTATTACAGTGATTCAGCACGGTTGGTAGAGGCAAATATTGTTCCCCATCGGATCTTCGACGTTCAGAAAACTTGCGTAGGGAGCCTCTACGTAATTGACGAAAAAAGCAGTTTTTTCCAGTCGCTTCTTGAGCGTGTCAATATTGTTCGTTGGTAAAGTGAATAGATTGATCGTGCCACCTTTGCTAGGAAAAATCGCGCGACAGGCTTTCGCTGGCGGCCAGGCTGTTGGCCAGAAACTGGATGCCAGCAGGGCCGTCGCCATGCGGAAAGTGCAGGCGCAGCAGGCGCTGGCCCTGCATGTCGCCCATTAATGCCGTCCATGCCGCCGTCGTATCGGGGAACTGGCCCATCGCGCATCGCTTCACGGTAGGAATCGTTGGCCGACTGTAGCAATAGCGAACACAAGCGTTTTTGCGCGGCAACAAGATTCAATCGTTGAGTGAAGGCATCAATTGCATGTCGTAATGCATGTCGTCGCGGTGGCGCGGCGTTGCCGCATCGCCGAGAAAGCTGTTGCGGCCGAGGTCAGCTTGCCCGGCGGCCGTCAACGTCGTCCCCCGCACATCGCTGGCGCGCAGCACCAGCACGATGTCGTAGCGCACGAGCGGCTGGCGGAACAGCATCAGCATGTGCCGCAGTGCCACGCTGGCCGGGGCGCGCGGCAGGAACCCGGCGTGCTGTTCCGCGGTGAGCGGGCCGAGGCGCAGGCGCACGGCCAGGTCGGGGCGGCGGCAGCGCTCGCCGACGGTGGCGCGCTGGCCCAGCACGGCGTTTGCCATGCCCAGCGCCGTTTGTTCGCGCGGCGCCAGCACGTCCATGGCGCCCGTCGCCTCGTCGATATGGCAGGGCACGCCGAAGTGGTCGGCGAGAATGCGCGCCATGACGATGGACGAGATGTTGCGCTGCTGGAGCAAGCCGCTGTACAGGCCGGCGGCGGCCTCGTCCTGGCTTGGGCGGCATGCGGCCAGGGCCAGCAGGCGCGTCAGGAAGTCCCCGCTGTGGCCGGCTTGCTCGATGCGGTATTTTTGCCAGGCCTGGTAAAACAGGACGACGGTGCGGCTGGAAAACAGGTCGAGAAAAGCGCGCGGGCTATTCTCGCGTTCGCTGTACTGGTGGGCGGCAATGCGCTCCGAGTAGTGGCTGGGCAAGCTGCCCTGGCAACCCAGCAGGCCCATGAAGGCGGGCGTGATGTGGATATGGTGTACATGACCCGACAGCAGCGCTTGCAGCAAGGCATCGGCGTCGGCGATGCCGCTTGTCGTGAGCGTCTCGACCTGGCTGGCGGGAAAGCGCAGCGAGACGCTATTGTCGAAGCGCATGACCTTCACCAGCGCCGTGTGTTCATCGATGCCGTGTTCGGCCAGCCAGGCCAGCAGCAGGCGCAGCGCCTGGAAGCACTCGAAGCGCTGCGGCGCGTCGAGCAATTGCTGGATCACGCTGGCGTGGCGTCGGCGCTGCGTTCTGGGCATCGTAGGATTTCCTCGCCGCTGCGATGGGACAGCAGCGTCAATTGGCTAAAGCAGTTGAGCTGGCTGTTCAGGGCGAAGTAGCGCTGCAGCACCTGCGCGAAGATGTACACGCTGCTGCCGACAAACGCTTGCTCGTCAATGCCCAGGCGGATGGCGATGCCGGGCATCAGGGTGGGAAACGGTACGGTTGGCATCCACGCGCGCGTGCTGCCGTGCTCGAGCGTGACGATGCCCTGGATCAGCCGTTGCGTGGTGGGCGAGCGGGGCAGGTCGTACAGGCTCAGCATTTTCTGGAAGTCGCCCAGGCCAGCCTGCGTCAGGCTCGAGTAATTGAGCGACAGGTGCGCGATCAGGCGCCAGTGCGTGTCCGCCGGGAAACGCATGCTGGGTGTGGGCTTGCGCAGGAAGCGCGCGGGTATGCCGTCGGGCACGTCCTCGGCCAGCAGGTCGCCGCCGGGCGAGCCATAGTGCAGTTGCGTGGGCAAGTCGCGGTTGCTGCACAGCAGCTGCGTCGAAATGGTGGCGCAGGCGGCGCTGCCCGGCGAAAACTGCGGGTCGATCAGGCTCAGGCGCATTTCATGGCCGGGGCTGACGTCCGCCACGGCTTCGTCGCGGCGCGCCAGCCAGTATTGGCCATGCTCAGTCCGAGAACCCTGCAGCGATGCATACAGCGGCAAGAAGGTGCTCAGGCGCTCGCCGGCCTCATCCTTGCGCACCACGGTGACGGCCTCGATGCTGTGGATGTCGTAGGCAAACGCATGCGTGGCATCGGCCACCAGCGCGTAGTCGGGCTCCGTGTGCGTGAGGCGGATCGGCACGCCGGACTTGGCAAACAGGTTGACGACGGGCGTGCAGCCGGGCAGCAGGTTGTCGCGGCTGACGCCGGACAGGAGCCGCGCCTCGTGGCTGTCGCTGCGCACGCCTTTGAGCGGCAGGTGCAAGGTGAACTGGCGGCACTGTTTCGGCAGCAAGGCGGCCAGCAGGGACCAGGCGACATCGATGAAATGGAATTTTTCCGGGAAGGCGAAATATTCGGTCAGCAGGCGCTGGGCCGGGTGCGAGCGGGCGGAAACGGGGATCAGCGCATCGTCGTCCACATAGCCGGCCGGCGCCAGCGGCGTGCCGTCGACGGCCAGCCACGGACTGTGTTCGTCCAGCGCCACATACGCGCCCGTGCCGCGCAGGAACAGGGCGTCGAGCAGGGCCGCGCGCACGGACGGTTCGCCATCGGCAAACAGGCGCAGCCTGGCAAAACCTGGCTGATCCAGATGGTAGATGTCGCTGCTGCTGGTGAACTGAATGCTGAGCAAGGCGCTGGCGCCGGCGGGCAGGCGCAGGCCGGGCGGCGCGTCGATGAGCGGCGAAAAATGCAGGCGAGAAATAGCCAGCGGTGCCAGGGTCACGTCATACGCGCTGGTGAATTTGCAGGCCACGCCCTGCACCGGCTGCGAGCGCAGCACGGTGCCGCGCGCCACGTGCGCCACCTGGGACAGCTGGCCGCCGCCCGGCGCTTCGTCTGCCGCGAGGCGCACGATGGAGCACGAGGGAAAGGGCCGCAGATAGTGCGGGTACAAAGTTTCCAGCAGAGAATTGGTGAATTGCGGATAGGCGTCGTCGAGGCGCTTGGCGACCCTGGCCGTGAGCAGGGCGACGGACTGGATCAGGCGCTCGACGTGCGGGTCTTCGCACGTCTCGCCGGCGATCAGCAGGCGCCCGGCCGCTTTCGGATAGCGGCTGGAAAACTCGCGCGTGTACTGGCGGAACAGGCCCAGCTCACGCTCATAATACGGCAGCAGTTGTTCCACGGTCGCGCTCTCCGCCAGCAGGAAAGCTTCATGCTGGCATCAGGCGCGACGGTGGGTGTTGATACGTGACAATGATTCTTAGAAATGGTATTCCGCGCGTATCATCGGCGTCTTCGCCGTCTGGCCCACGTTGCCCGTGGTGGCGGGCGAGTTGCCGAACTTGTTCTTCCAGTACTGGTATTCGAGGCCCACGCGGAAGGTGTTCTTGGCGCTGCCCAGGGCCGCGCCCACGTCGTACATCACTTGCATGTCGATATTCGTTTCCACGGCCGTGTCGCGCCCCACTTCATCCTTGCCTTTGGAATCGATGAGGTTGAAGAAACCTTCGAACGAGAACAGCGGCGACAAGGGGATGGCCCAGGCGCCCGTCAGCATGGCGTGCGTTTTAAATGTGTAGCGGCCCGTCACTTGCGAGATGGGCGGGAAGGCGCCGCTGGGGGCGTTGCTTTCGCGCAGCAACAGCAGGCTGGTGTTGAAGAAGCCGGGCACGTCCCACATCAGCGTGGGGCCGGCCACCAGCATGCGCTTGCGCGAGTTGTAGCCGACGTCATTCTTCGTGTTGACGTCGAAGCCCAGGGTCACGCCCACGCCGCGCACGGGGCCGAACTTGATGTCGCTGCCGCGCACCTTGCCGATGTCGATGGTGTTGCGGTACACCAGGTAGGCCTCTTGCGCGCCGGACGTTTTACCGAGTGCGCCGGGGTCCTTGCTGTCGGACATCAGGAAGTCCAGGTTGACGAAGTTGCTGCCGTATTTGTAGCCGCTGGCGTGCGTGATGGCAAAGATGTTTTTCTTGATGTCGTCCGGATTGAACGGCTCGCGGTAGTCATTGCCGGCGCGCCAGCTCAGCGCGGTATCGCTCCATTCGGCGGCCTGGGCGGTCGCGCCCATGCCCAGGGTGGTAGTAAGGCAGAGCAACAGACAAGGTAGGGTTTTTGGCACTTTCGGCTCCTGATGGCGGTGTTGGAAAACGGGAACTGGGAATGGCTGGGCGCAGGGGGGAGCCCACTGGCGCGCATGAAGTGCTGCGATGGGATATTGCGCGCCGTTCAATCCATGATGCGAGAAGTGCCGCGCTGGGCGATATGTCTTATCTGCATACTTACTATCAGTTCTTGCATATAATCATCGCACCTTCTCAGCCTTGCGGGGCAAGGCGGCCGCTGTAAAGCTGATAATTTTTTTCAAAATTGTATACAGGTGTTGTTTTTTTGTGGAAATAGAAATGCGCGCCGCCACACCATCCCCCAAGCGCCGCGGATGCCGATACGATAGAGACAAGAGCTTGAATTTTTCCACCGGCGATGATGCCGGCGACCCCGCAGCGAGGCACGAAAAAAACAATGACAGCACGCCTGGAATTACACGACATCAGCAAGCGCTATCCGGCCGTGGTGGCCAATGACGGCATCGACCTCACCGTCGCGCCCGGACAAATTCACGCCGTGCTCGGCGAGAACGGCGCCGGCAAATCGACCTTGATGAAAATCATCTACGGCGCCGTGCAGCCCGATGGCGGCCGCATCGTGTGGAATGGCCGCGAGGTCGAGATCGCCAACCCGTCGGCCGCGCGCGCGCTCGGCATCGCCATGGTGTTCCAGCACTTTTCGTTGTTCGACACTTTGACGGTGGCGGAAAACATCGCCCTCGGCTTGCCTGCCGGCACCAACATGGCGGAGCTGGCCCAGCGCATCGAAGACACAGCGCGCCAGTACGGCCTGGACCTGGAACCGCAGCGCCACGTGCACACGCTGTCCGTCGGCGAATGCCAGCGCGTGGAAATCGTGCGCGCCTTGCTGGCCAAGCCGCAACTGCTGATCCTCGATGAACCGACGTCCGTGCTGACGCCGGGCGCCGTGGAAAAACTGTTTGGCACGTTGCGCCAGCTGGCGGCCGAAGGTTGCAGCATCCTGTACATCAGCCACAAGCTCGACGAGATCCGCGCCCTGTGCCATACGTGCACCGTGGTGCGCGCCGGCAAGAACGCGGGCGTGTGCGACCCTTCGCAAGAGTCGGCGGCCAGCCTGTCGCGCATGATGATCGGCGCGGAGCCGCCCGCCGTCACGCGCGTCGCGCGCGCGCCCGGCGCGGCCATGCTGAGCGTGCGGCAGCTGGATTTGCCGAAGAGCCATCCGTTCGCCACGCAATTGATCGACATCCATTTCGACGTGTGCGCGGGAGAAATTGTCGGCATCGCTGGCGTGTCCGGCAATGGCCAGCAGGAATTGCTGGCTGCCCTGTCGGGCGAGGACCTGCGCGCGGCGCCCGCCAGCATCGTGCTGAACGGCACGCCTGCCGGCCGTTTGCCGCCGGGCCGCCGGCGCGCCCTCGGCTTCGGCTTCGTGCCGGAAGAGCGGCTGGGACGCGGCGCCGTGCCCGACATGGGGCTGGCCGACAACGTCTTATTGAGCTTGCAGACCCCCGCCACCATCCGCCACGGCTTCCTGCGCCGCAAGGTCATCGCGCAGCGGGCGGCCGCCATCATCGCCCGCTTCCAGGTGAAGGCGGGCGGGCCGCAGGCGCTGGCGCGCAGCCTGTCGGGCGGCAACTTGCAGAAATACATAGTCGGACGCGAAGTCATGCGCGAGCCCACGGTGCTGGTGGTGGCGCAGCCGACCTGGGGCGTGGACGTGGGCGCGGCCGCGCAAATTCGCGCCGAACTGCTGGCGCTGCGCGACGCTGGCTGTGCCTTGCTCATCGTGTCGGAAGAACTCGATGAATTGTTCGAGATCAGCGACCGCCTGCTGGTGATGGCAAAAGGAAAAATTTCACCGTCGCTGGACGTGGGCGAGGCCAGCGTCGATCTCGTTGGGCAATGGATGAGCGGGCTGTGGCCGCAGGAGGCTGCCCATGGCTAAGTTTGCCTTGCGCCTGGAAGCCCGTCCTGCACCGTCGCGCCTGATGTCGTGGCTGTCGCCCGTGCTGGCCGTGCTGCTGACCGTGCTGTGCGGCGCGCTGCTGTTTGTTGCGCTGGGACACGATCCGCTGGCGGGCCTGGCCGTGTTCTTTGTCGAACCCTTGCGCGACGCGCATGGCTGGTCCGAGCTGGGTATCAAGGTGGCGCCTTTGCTGCTGATCGCCGTCGGCCTGGCCATCTGCTTTCGCGCCAACATCTATAACATCGGCGCGGAAGGGCAGCTGACCCTGGGCGCCATCTGCGGCGGCGCGGCCGCCTTGTACCTCGACGATGGCGTGGGCGGCGCGGCCATCATCGGCATATCCCTGCTGGCCGGCATGGCGGGCGGCATGGCGTGGGCGGGCCTGGTGGCCTGGCTGCGCGACCGCTACAACGCCAGCGAAATCCTCGTCTCGCTGATGCTCGTCTACATCGCCCAATTGCTGCTCAGCTATCTCGTGTATGGCGTGCTGCGCGACCCGGAAGGATTCAATTTTCCCCAGTCGAAACTGCTGTCGGACGGCTTGCTGTTGCCGATGGTGATCAGCGACACGCGCTTGCACGTGGGCATCGTGTTTGCCTTGCTGGCCTCGCTGGGCGGCTGGCTGTATCTGTCGCGCAGCATTGCCGGCTTCCGCCTGCGCGTGGGCGGCATGGCGCCGGCCGCCGCCCGCTATGCGGGTTTTTCTTCGCGCAAGACCTTGTGGTCGTCCTTGCTGATCTGCGGCGCCCTGTCGGGCCTGGCGGGCGCGTGCGAAGTGCTGGGACCGATGGGGCAGCTCACGCCCACGGTCTCGCCCGGCTATGGCTTTGCCGCCATCATCGTCGCCTTCGTGGGGCGGCTGCATCCGGTCGGCGTGATTTTTTCCAGCTTCGTCATGGCCCTGTTTTATATCGGCGGAGAACTGGCGCAATCGCGCCTCGGCTTGCCCAGCGCCATCACGGGCGTGTTCCAGGGCATCCTGCTGTTTGCCTTGCTCGCCTGCGACGTGCTGATCCAATACAAACTGGGCTGGAGGAAACATGGATAACCTGGCCCTGACGATAGCGCCCTTGATTGCCGCCAGCATCAATGCGGGCACGCCCCTGATGCTCGCCGCCCTCGGTTTATTGGTGAATGAAAAGGCGGGCGTGGTGAACCTGGGCGCGGAAGGCATGATGCTGGTCTCGGCCATCACGGGCTTTGCCGTGGCCGTCAATACGGGCAGCCCCACTCTGGGCTTTCTGGCGGGGGCGGGCGCCAGCATGGTCCTGTCCGGCTTCTTTGCCTGGCTGACCGTGTGGCTGGGCACGAACCAGTACGCGACGGGCCTGGCTTTATCGCTGTTCGGCGCGGGCGCGTCCACGTATATCGGCTTGAAGTATGTGGGCAACAGTCTGCACAATGGCCGCTTCGGCATCCCTTTATTGGAAGACATTCCCGTGCTGGGGCCGGCCCTGTTCCGCCAGCATCCGATGGTGTATCTGTCGCTCTTGCTGTGCGTGGCCATCGCCTGGTTTTTGTACCGCACGCGGGCAGGATTGGTGCTGCGCGCCGTGGGCGAGTCACCGTCTTCCGCGCATGCGCTCGGCTATCCCGTGCGGCGTATCCGCCTGGCGGCCGTGCTGTTCGGCGGCGCCTGCTGCGGCCTGGCCGGCGCGTTTTTGTCGCTCGTGTACACGCCGCTGTGGGTCGAGGGCATGGTGGCGGGGCGGGGCTGGATCGCGCTGGCGCTGACGACCTTTGCCACCTGGCGCCCCGCGCGCGTGGTGGGCGGCGCCTACCTGTTCGGCGGCATCACGATATTGACGTTCCACGCGCAGGCGATGGGCGTGCCCATCGCGTCGCAGCTGCTGTCGATGCTGCCGTATGTGGCAGCCATCGTCGTGCTCGTGCTCATTTCCAGCAATGCCAATTACATCAAGCTCAACATGCCCGCTTCGCTGGGGAAAAATTTCAATCCCGGAAATTAATCACTGACCACAAGGAAAACCATGTCCAAGAAATTACTGTGCGCCGCCGTCTGCAGTGCCACGCTGATGTCTTCCATGCCCGCCATGGCCGCCGCCCCCGCGACTGCGCCGCTGAATGTCGGTTTCGTGTATATCAGCCCCATCGGCGACGCGGGCTGGACCACCCAGCACGATCAGGCGCGCAAGGAAATGGAAAAGGCGCTGGGCAACAAGATCAGCACCAGGTTTGTGGAAAACGTGCCGGAGAGCGCCGATGCGGAGCGCGTGATCCGCGACCTGGCGCAAACGGGCAGCAAGCTGGTCATCACGACTTCGTTCGGCTACATGAATCCCACCTTGAAAGTGGCGAAACAATTTCCTAATGTGAAGTTCATTCATTTGACGGGATACAAGACGGCCGTCAACGTGGCCAACACGAATGCGCGTTTTTATGAAGGCCGCTATCTGGCTGGCGTATTGGCGGGCAAGATGAGCAAGACCCACGTGGCCGGCTACGTGGCGGCGTTTCCCATCCCGGAAGTGTTGCAGGGAGTGAACGCCTTCACGCGCGGCATGCGCAGCGTCGATCCGAAGGCGGAAGTGAAAGTGGTGTGGGTTAATAGCTGGTTCGATCCGGGCAAGGAACGCGACGCGGCCATCACCCTGATCGGCCAGGGCGCCGACGTGGTCACCCACAACACGGACTCGACCGCCGTGGTGCAGGCGGCGGAAGAGAAGGGCAAGTATGCGATCGCCTACCACTCGGACATGAAAAAGTACGGGCCGAAGGCGCAGCTGGCCGCCGTCACCCACCACTGGGGCGACTACTACACGAAGCAGGCGCAGGCCGTGCTGGACGGCACGTGGAAGTCCAGCAGCACCTGGGGCGGCATCAAGGATGGCATGGTCAAGCTGGAAGGCATCAATGCGGCCGTGCCCGCTGACGTGAAACAGTTTGTATTGGCGCGCGAGAAAGACTTGGTTGCTGGTAAGCTCAATCCTTTCAGCGCGCCGATCAAGGATAACGATGGCAAGGTGCGCCTGGACAAAGGCGTGCTCGACGATGCGGCATTGACGAAGATGGATTATTTTGTCGAAGGCGTGGCAGGGAAAGTTTCCGGAAAGTAATAGGGTTGCGTATAAACTTGCTGTAATATTGCCGGAAACGGGAGCCAGGCCGGGGATACATGCGCGTTCCCGGCCCACCCACACAGCAGAGCCTAATAGGCCCGTACCGGAGATTGACCCATGGACAGACTGGAAGTATTCAAGATTATCGCGTTGCAAGCGAGCAAGGGCGAGCTGACGTTCCCCGCCAACGTCAAGGCCACCTTGAAGCTGCAGGAAGCGCTGGACGACCCCGATTGCCATATCGAAGCGGCCGCCCGCATGGTCATGGCCGAGCCGCTGCTGTCGGCGCGGGTCGTGGCATTGGCCAACTCGGCCGCCTACAACCGTTCCGGCAATGAAATCGCCAATGTGCGCGCAGCCGTTTCGCGCCTGGGCTTTGCCACCTTGAAATCGATGGTGGCATCCGTCATTGTGCGCCAGCTGGGCAGCCAGATCACGGACCCGCAATTGCGCGCCAAGGCGGCCAGGCTGTGGGAACATACGGCCCACGTGGCCGCGCTGAGCCAGGTGATCGCCCGGAAAGTCACGCACGTGGATGTGGAAACGGCCATGTTTGCCGCCATCGTGCACGAAGTGGGCGGCTTTTATCTGCTGTCGCGCGCCGAGGAATATCCGGGCTTGCTCGATGACAATACCGAAGACTGGATCGAATACGGCGAAAAGCTGATCGGCCGCGGCGTGCTGCGCCAGCTGCAAGTGCCGGACATGGTCTTGCAGGCCGTGGAAGGCATGTGGCACGGCGGCAGCACGTTCCCGCCCCGCACCCTGGGCGCGACCCTGGTGCTGGCCAACGATCTGTCGCCCGTCGGCTCGCCCCTGCACCCGCCGGAAAGCGCCGCGCGGCGCCAGGCGGCGGCGAAGATCGATTTCGGTATCGGCGGCAGCACCCTGCATACGATACTCGAGGAATCGGCCGAAGAGATCGAATCGCTGGCGGCCGCCTTGCTCGTGTAATTTACTCGGCCATGACATCCCCGCCTTGCCGCGGGGATTTTTTTCGTCCGCATTTTGCAGCGCCTGCCCCATGGCATACAATCGCCGGCCCGGCTATCCGCCGGACTGAATGTCTCCTCTTATCCAAAGGATCTTATGCAGAAGCTGTTTTCTTCCCTGGCCTTGACGGCGCTGGCGTTTTCCGCCCAGGCCGCCACCGGTTTACCCGTGGTGCAGGAAGCGCCCTTGCGCGCCCACCTGGCCTTCCTGTCCAACGACTTATTGGAAGGCCGGGGCACGGGCCAGCGCGGCGCCGACCTGACGGTGGCTTATTTGGAAACCCAGGCGCAGATGGCCGGACTGCAACCCGTGCGCGGCAACAGCTACCGCCAGAGCGTGCGGATCGCCGGCGTGAAGTCGCTGCCTGCCGAAAGCAGCCTGCAGGCCGTGGCCGGCGGCAAGCCCGTGCCGCTGGCGTTCGGCCCCGACTGGGTGTGGGCCACGGGCGACTCCGTTGCCGCGCACACCTTCGACGCGCCGCTCGTGTTCGTCGGCTACGGCATCACGGCGCCGGAAGAGGGCTGGAACGATTTCAAGGGCGCCGATGTCAAAAACAAGATCGTCGTCATGATGGTCAACGACCCGCAGCCGACCGCGCTTGATCCGAACCGCTTCGCCGGCAAGGCGCTGACCTATTACGGCCGCTGGACCTACAAATTCGAGGAAGCCAGGCGCCAGGGCGCGGCGGGCGTATTGCTGATCCACACGAAACCATCGGCCTCGTACGACTGGAGCGTGGTGCAGAACAGCTGGAGCGGCAGCGAACGCTTCCAGTTGGCCGATCGCACTGCCGGTACGCCCCTGCAGGGCTGGATCGCGGAAGACGCGGCGCGCCGGCTGTTTGCGGCGGGCGGCCAGGACCTGGACGCCTTGCGCGCCAAGGCGGAAAGCAAGGATTTCCAGGCCGTTGCCTTGAACGCCAAGCTGTCGGGCGAGATGAAGTCCATCGTGCGCAAGGTGGAGCAATTCAATATCGCGGGCATGGTGCCGGGCACCGACCCGACATTGAAAGATGAAGCCGTCATCTACAGCGGCCACTGGGACCACCTGGGCAAGCAAGGTGACTCTGGAGACACGATCTACAACGGCGCCGTCGACAACGCTTCCGGCACGGCCGGCTTGCTGGCCATGGCGCAGGAAGCCGTCAAGAAACCGGCGAAGCGCACGCAGATATTCCTGTGGGTGGCGGCCGAGGAACAGGGGCTATTGGGCAGCGCCGCCTACGCGGCCGATCCGCTGTGGCCGCTGGACAAGACGGCCGCCGCGCTGAACCTTGACAGCCTGAACTTCGTGGGCGCCACGCATGACATCGGCGCGCAGGGCAGCGAGCGCACGGAGTTGGGGGCGATGGCGGCGGCAACGGCCAAAGCCATGGGCATGCACATTGCTGCCGCGCGTCCCGACCTGGCCGGCGGCTACTTCCGCAGCGACCATTTCAGCTTTGCCAAGGCGGGCGTGCCCGCGTTTTCCATCAATGGCGGACGCGAGTACATCAAGGACGTGGCCGCGTCGAAAGCCAAGGCGGCCGCCTACGGCCCCCGCTACCATCAGGTGACCGATGAGTACGACGCCAGCTGGGATCTGTCCGGCATGACGCAGCAGGCGCAATTCACCTTGAACCTGGGGCAAGCCGTGGCGAATGCGGCCAGAATGCCGGCCTGGAAGGCGGGCGATGCGTTTGGCAAGGCGCGCGGGCCGGCCGCGAAATAAGACGTGGTCTGTGCAAACAACGTTGTCGGATTACGCGCGGCCTCGCCGCGCCTCGGCGGTCCCGCTAATCCGACCTACGCCTGTTCGCTTGGAGCAAGTGCGTAGGTCGGGTTAGCGCGCCAGCGCGTAACCCGACAACATTGTTTGCGCCGCAGCCCCGCAGCGCCGGATCAAGCCGCCCGTTCCAGCCTGCGCTGCGTATGCCGGTACTTGCTCCACACGATCAGCAGCAACAGCGGCATGGCGCCGCCGACCATGCACAGGGCGGGCCAGCCGCCAGCGGCGAAGCTGGCGCTGGCCAGGGCCGAGCCTGCCGACGCTCCGATGAAGCCGCCCGCGATGAAGACGGTGGTGACCCTGGCCCGCGCATGCGGAGCCAGTTTATAGATGATGGACTGGTGCGTCACTTGCAAACCCATCACGCCCATGTCCAGCAGCACGATACCGATCAACAGCAGCGCCAGCGAATGGGCGCCGAAGCCGATCAGGGCCCAGCCCGCGATCGAGGCGACGGCCAGCAGCCACGTGGCCTGGCGCGCATAGCCGCGGTCGGCCATGCGGCCCGCCGTGTTGGCGGCAAAGGCGCCTGTGGCGCCGGCCAGGCCGAACAGGCCGATCTGCATTTCCGAATAGTGGTACGGCGCGCCGCTGAGCAGGAAGGTCAGGCCCGTCCAGAACACGCTGAAGGTGCCCAGGCCCAGGCCCGAGAACAGGGCGCGCTGGCGCAGCAACGGTTCCTGGCGGATGATGTCGGCCAGGGAAGCCATCAGCTTGCCGTACTGCAGCGTGCCACGTGGCGCTTCGTTGGGCAGGATGCGGCGCAGCATGACGAGCAGGGCGGCCACGACGATGGCGGCCAGCACGTAGACGGTGCGCCAGCCGCCGCTGATCTGCGACACGGTGCCGGAGACGGTACGCGCGAGCAAGATGCCCAACAACAAGCCAGTCATGACGGTGCCCACCATGCGGCCCCGGCTGTGGTCGGGCGCATACGACGCCACCATGGCCGTGACTACCATCAAGGCGCTGGCCGTGATCCCCATCAAGACGCTGGCGACGGCAAAGACGATAATATTCTGGCTGGTGGCGGCCAGCAGCAGGGCACCGATCTTGGCAATCAGCATCCACGTCAGCAACTGGCGGCGGTTCAGTACGTCACTGAGGGGGACCAAAAACACGATGCCCAGCACATAGCCGATCTGCGTGGCCGTGACCAGGTAGCCCGCTTGCGGCACGCTCACGCCAAACGAGGCGGCCAGCATGGACGTGAGCGGCTGCACATAGTACAGACTGGCGACGAGCACGCCGGCGGACAGGGCGAACAACAGGATGCGGGTGGAGCTCAGCAGGGTGCTGGCGTCGACATTCGATGGTGCGGATTTCATGCGGTACAACTTTCTTGGAATGATGCTTTTGGATCAGCATGATAGCGGGGCTGCGCATTTCTTGCCGGGCGCGGCCGATTTTGTGACTGGACGCGAGCAAAAAAATCCCGGCGATCGTTGCCGACGGCCGGGAAAAGGGTATTTGGGGAAATACCGAGGAAGACAGTGAAGTTAGTGCGCGCGCGCCAGCTCCGCATGCACTTGCGCCGTGATTTCATACGAGCGCAGCCGGTGCTGGTGCTCGAAGATTTGCGAGGTGATCATCAGTTCGTCGGCGCCCGTTTCGGCGATGAAGGCGGCCATCTTGGCTTTCACCGTGTCCGGCGCGCCGATGGCCGTGCAGGACAGGACGGAATCGAGCATGGCGCGTTCCTGCGGGCCCAGTTGCTCCAGGTAGCCGGGCACGGGCGGTTGCAGACGCGACGGACGGCCCGTGCGCAGGTTGACGAACGCTTGCTGCATCGACGTGGCGCGCAGGTGCGCCTCGGCATCCGTGTCGGCGGCAAAGACGTTAAAACCCAGCATCACGTACGGTTTCGTCAATTGCTTCGACGGCTTGAAGTGTTCGCGGTAATAGGCCACGGCTTGCATCATCATTTGCGGCGCGAAGTGCGAGGCGAACGCATACGGCAAGCCCAGGTGGGCGGCCAGCTGGGCGCCGAACAGGCTGGACCCCAGTATCCACACGGGCACGTTCGCGCCCTTGCCGGGCACGGCCAGCACGCGCTGGCGCGGTTCGTCGGACATATAGTCGATCAATTCCAGCACGTCCTGCGGAAACTGTTCCGCGTCGGACTGCAGGTCGCGGCGCAGGGCGCGCGCCGTCGTCTGGTCGGAGCCGGGCGCGCGGCCCAGGCCCAGGTCGATGCGGCCCGGGTGCAGCGCTTCCAGCGTGCCGAACTGTTCCGCGATGACGAGCGGCGAGTGGTTCGGCAGCATCACGCCGCCCGCGCCCACGCGGATGGTCTTGGTGCCGGCCGCCACATGGGCGATGACGACGGCCGTGGCGGCGCTGGCGATACCGGGCATGCCGTGGTGTTCGGCCAGCCAGTAGCGGTTGTAGCCCCAGCGTTCGCCGTGCTGCGCCAGGTCCAGCGTGTTCTTGAACGACTGGCTGGCGTTGCTGCCTTCGGCGATGGGCGCGAGGTCGAGTATGGAAAATGGAATCATGGTAGCGATATCGGGACGTGGTGGAAAATCACAATGGACGATTTGTCTATCCCCTGACGACAATAGGGTCGGCCTTGAAAGCGGCAGGGATGACAGGCTGTGCACATGATAATGCGAATCGGGAATTTGCGTACTGATCGGTAAAAAACTCGTCACGACGGGAAACCGGTGTTGAGCAAACCTGGTAAATATTTGCAGACTGTGGAACTTTTGTTGCCAGTGCCAGTCTTAAGAATTCGTGTCTTAAGAATGCGAAACATCATGTATTGCAAGCAACTTGCCAAGCCCGACGGGCGCCAGCTGACCCTGTACAGCCGGCGTCCCATCGTCGTCGCCGGCGTTGCACCGAGTCCCTTCCCCGAGCCGCAGGAGGCCAATCCGCACTTGCGCTGGCATCCCTTGCGCGGCGAATGGGTGGCGTATGCGGCTTACCGCCAGGGCCGCCCCTTCCTGCCGCCGGCCCGGTACAACCCGCTGGCGCCCACGCGCGATGCCGCGCAGCCGACGGAATTGCCTGCCGGCGACTACGATATCGCCGTCTTCGACAACCGCTTTCCCACCCTGGCGCCGCACGCCCATGATCCGCCCGACTTGACGGTCGCCACGGCGCCCGCCCGCGGCCATTGCGAAGTGGTGGTGTTCGCGCAGGATGCCGGCGCCTCGCTGGGCACGCTGGCGCCCGGCCACATCGCCTTGTTGCTGCAGGTGTGGGGGGAGCGCACGGCACAGCTGGCCAGCCGGCCAGGCATCGCGTACGTGCTGCCGTTCGAGAACCGCGGCGCGGAAGTGGGCGTGACCCTGCACCATCCGCATGGCCAGATCTATGCCTACCCCTTTGTGCCGCCCGTGCCGGCGCGCATGCTGGAGCAGGAACACGCATATTTCGCCAGCCATGGCCAGGCCCTGCTGGTGGACATGGCGTGGCGCGAAGCCGATGGCGGCGCGCGCCTGCTGTACCTGGGACCGGAGGCGATCGCCTTTGTGCCCGCCTGCGCCCGCTATCCGTATGAAGCGTGGGTGATGCCGCTGCGGCAGACGGACAGCTTCGCGGCCTTGTCGGCATTGCAGCGCGACGACCTGGCGCGCGCCCTCAAGACCGTGCTGCTGAAATACGACGGCTTGTGGCAGCGCGCCATGCCTTACCTGATGGCCTGGTACCAGGCGCCGCCGGACGGCCGCGCGCATCCGGAAACGCAGCTGCACGCACAGTTTTATCCGCCGTACCGCACGCGCGAACGGCTCAAATATCTGGCCGGCACCGAGCTGGCCGCCGGCATGTACGCCATGGATGCCCTGCCCGAGGAATCGGCGCGGCAGCTGCAGCAAGTGCGCGTGGCATGGGAAATGGCAGAGGAAATCGCATGAACTGGAATGTCGAACTGGAAATTGCGCACAAACTGGCGCAGATGCGTGGCTGGCTGGAACAGGAAAAGGCCGGCGCGTTGCGCCTGCGCGGCGTGGACT
The DNA here is from genome assembly GCF_020858135.1 of Janthinobacterium sp. FW305-128. Classification (NCBI taxonomy): domain Bacteria; kingdom Pseudomonadati; phylum Pseudomonadota; class Betaproteobacteria; order Burkholderiales; family Oxalobacteraceae; genus Janthinobacterium; species Janthinobacterium sp. FW305-128. The sequence continues at coordinate 109,081 of NZ_JACYMK010000003.1, forward strand.
GGTTCGCCTGGGCCACGGCCGGCGCGTCGGGCAGCACCTGCCAGACGGCCGAGTGCGGCTGTGCCGAGGTGCTCGTCACGCGCGATGCGGCCTACATCCTGACCGATGCGGCCGAGGCGCAGCGGCTGCGCCAGGAAGAGGTGCGCGGCTGCTGGACCTGGCAAGTGACGCCGTGGATGCAGCCCCGGCTGGCCGAATTGCGCGAGCATTTCGTGCAGCATGCGGCGCAGGGGAGGCCCGTGCTGTGCGACCGGCCCGGCCTGCACGAGCGCTGCCTGCCCGTCGCCCTGCGCGAGGAGCGCTTGCCCTTGCTGGCGCCGGAACAGGCGCGCTACCGCGAAGTGGGCCGGCTGGCCTCCGCTGCCGCCAGCGAGGCGCTGCGCGCCGCGCGGCCCGATTGGAGCGAGCAGGAGCTGGCCGGCGCCTGCGCCCGCGCCCTGTGGTCGCGCGGCCTGCATGCCGTGTACGTGCTGGCGGCCGGCGCCGAGCGCTTCGAGCGCTACCGGCGCGCGCCACCCGCTGCGTCGCCGCTGGGCGAACGGGCCGTGCTGGCGCTGTGCGCGCAAGGTTTCGGCCTGTGCGCCAGCCTGAGCCGCCAGCGCCGTTTCCGTCCCGCGCGCGACGGCATCGGCGAAGCCGACGCGGCCATCCTGGCGCTCGAAGCGGTGGCGCTCGATGCCTGCGTGGCGGGGCATGCGCTGAGCATGGTGTATCACGCGCTCGACAGCGCCTATGCCTATGCGGGCCAGCCCGATACGGTGCAGGAATTCCGGCAGGGCGGCATCGCCGGCTACCGCGCGCCCGAGGTGGCCGCCGGCGCGCATACGGAAATCGCCCTGAAGGACGGCATGGCCGTGGCCTTCCATCCCAGCCTGCCCGGCAGCATGGTGGAAGACACTTTCCTGCTCAGCGGCGGGCGCCTGCACAACCTGACTTGCGATCCCGACTGGCCGGCGGCAACGGTGCAGGGACGGCGGCGTCCGCTGACACTGGAAGTGCAATGATCACCCCCGACGCGTATTTCGGCGCCGTCCCCGTGGTGGTGGCCTCGGCGCCCGGACGGGTCAACCTGCTGGGCGAGCATACGGACTACAACGATGGCTACATGCTGCCGTGCGCCACGCCGCAGCGCACGCGGGTGATGCTGGCGCTGGCCGCCGACGGGCATCACCAGTTCTATTCCGCCACCCTTGACGAACTCGTGCGTTTCGAGCGCCAGAGCGCCGCACCGCCCGGCTTTGGCCGCTACCTGGAAGGCTGCATACGCCTGCTCGAGGAGCGCGGCGTCGCGGTGCCGGCCGTGCGCGGCCATATCGATTCGGACGTGCCGCCGGGCGCCGGCCTGTCGAGCAGCGCCGCGCTGGAGATCGCCATGCTGCGCGCGCTGCGCCAGTTGCTGGGACTGCAGATCGATGACGTGTCGCTGGCGCTGATGGGGCAGCAGGCGGAAATCCGCTACGCGCAGGTCAATTGCGGCGTGATGGACCAGATGGCATGCAGTCTGGCCGACGAACATCACATGCTGCTGCTCGACGCACGCACCCTGCGCCATGAACTGCTGGCGCTGCCCCATGACAGCGAGGTGCTGGTCATCGACAGCGGCGTGCCGCGCACTCTGGCCGGCAGCGCCTACAACGTGCGGCGCGCCGAGTGCGAACAGGCGGCGCGCCTGCTGGGCGTGGCGGCACTGCGCGACGTGCGCGAGCCCTCCGTGGTGGAAGGCTTGCCCGAGCCGTACCGCCGCCGCGCGCGCCACGTGGTCAGCGAAAACCTGCGCGTGCTGCAGGCTTGCGGCCAGCATGGTCCCGTGCGCTTCGGCCAGCTGATGGCGCAGTCGCACGCCAGCCTGCGCGACGATTACGAGGTGTCGCTGCCGGTGCTCGATGCGCTGGTGGCGCTGCTGTCGGCGCAGTCGGCCGTGTACGGCGCGCGCCTGACGGGCGCCGGTTTTGGCGGCGCTTGCGTGGCCCTGTGCCGCAAGCAATGCGCGGCCAGCGCGGGGCGTACGGTGGTACAGCGCTTTAACGCTTTGGGACGCCACGCACGCATGCTGGTTCCGCTCGACTGAGCATGGTTTGATCCTGCTCATGCATCACCGCCCAAGCCCCATACGGCGGAACTTGCCCCATGCCGCATGCATCCAATTGGCATGCTCGATGACCATCTCTCCCCACCCCATACGAATGACGGCCTGGCCGGTACTGCCCTGCCTGGCGCGGGCGGCTTTGCCTATCCCCGCCCGCAGATGGTGCGCGAGAACTGGCAATCGCTGAACGGCGCCTGGCGTTTTACCTTCGACAATGAACGGCGCTACCGCCTGCCCGACGGCGGCATCGGCTGGACGCACGAGATCATCGTGCCGTTTCCGCCGGAATCGCAGGCCAGCGGCGTGGGCGACCGCGGTTTTCACCGCGTATGCTGGTATCAGCGCGACTTCCTGCTGCAGCCGGGCGGACCCTGCGTGCTGCTGCATTTCGGCGCCGTCGACTACCATGCCAAGGTCTGGCTGAACGGTCACGTGGTGGCCGAGCATGAGGGAGGCCACACGCCGTTTGTCGCCAACATCAGCCACGCCCTGCTGGCCGACGGGCCGCAGGTGCTGACGGTGCGCGTCGAGGACGATCCGCACGACCTGGCCAAGCCGCGCGGCAAGCAGGACTGGCAACTGCTGCCCCATTCCATCTGGTATCCGCGCACCACGGGCATCTGGCAAAGCGTGTGGATTGAGCGTGTGGCCACCACCTACATCGGCAAGCTGCGCTGGACGCCCGTGTTCGAGGGCTATGAAATCGGCTGCGACGTGTTCGCCATGGGCGAGCTGCACGACGATCTCATCGTGGGCGTGCGCATCTGGCATGGCGACAATCTGCTGGCCGACGACCAGTACAAGCTGATCGAAAACGAAGCGAGCCGCAAGATCGCCCTGTCCGATCCCGGCATCGACGATTCGCGCAACGAACTGCTGTGGAGCCCGGAGCGGCCCATCCTGCTCGATGCCGAAGTCACGCTGCGGCATGGCGACGCCTTGCTCGACACGGTCAGGTCGTACACGGCGCTGCGCTCGGTGGCGATCAACCGCGACCGCTTCATGCTCAATGGCCGGCCGTATCCGCTGCGCCTGGTGCTGGACCAGGGTTACTGGCCCGACACCCTGCTGGCGGCGCCTTCCGATGCGGCCTTGCGGCACGACGTGGAACTGGCCAAGGCCATGGGTTTCAACGGCGTGCGCAAGCACCAGAAGATCGAGGACCCGCGCTACCTGTATTGGGCCGACCGCCTGGGCTTGCTGGTGTGGGAAGAAATGCCGTCCACTTACCGTTTTTCCGGCAAGGCCATCACGCGCATGGTGCGCGAATGGACGGACGTGATCGAACGCGACTACAGCCACCCGTGCATTCTCGTCTGGGTGCCGTTCAACGAATCGTGGGGCGTGCCCAACCTGACGGCCATCCAGGCCCACCGCAACGCCGTCGAGGCGCTGTACCACCTGACGCGCACGCTCGATCCCACGCGGCCCGTGATCGGCAACGACGGCTGGGAAGCGTCGGCCACCGACATCCTCGGCATCCACGATTACGACTGCGATCCGGAACGCCTGCAGGCGCGCTATGCGATCAGCGATTCGGCCCGCACCACCTTGTTCGACCAGCGCCGCCCGGGCGGGCGCATCCTCACGCTCGACGGTTTTCCGCACCGGGGCCAGCCCATCGTCCTCACGGAATTTGGCGGCATCGCCTTTGACCGGGAGCAGGGGGAAACCGATACCTGGGGCTATGCGCGCGTGGGGAACGAGGCGGCCTTCCTCGACCTGTACCGGCGCCTGATGACGGTCGTCAATACGGCGCAAATGTTCAGCGGCTTTTGCTACACGCAGTTCGCCGACACGTTCCAGGAAACCAATGGCCTGCTGACGGCGGACCGAACGCCGAAGGCCGCGCTGGAACTGCTCAGCGCGGCCACCCGCAATATCCGGCTCAATTGAACGCAAGCCGGGCCTGACAAGTTTCATCTGGTCCCTACATTAACAGGAGCAGGCATGGCCGATACCGATGGCGCGGCAGCGCCGTTTTTGACTTACTGGCAGGCGGGCTACGAGGGCGCCGACCACGTCACGCACGGCGGCCAGGCGCTGGACATGAACCGCGCCACGGGTCACCTGGACAGGGTGCGCGAAGACTACCTGCTGCTGCGCCAGTTCGGTATCCGCAGCGTGCGCGAAAGCATAGGCTGGCGCCTGGCCGAACGCGACGGCCGTTTCGATTTTTCCTGCATCGAGGAGCGCGCCGCCGTGGCGCGGGAACTGGGGCTGCAGGTCAACTGGACCTTCTGCCACTACGGCTGGCCGCCCGACGTCGACCTGTTCTCGCCGGACTTCGTGCCGCGCTTTGCCCGCTACTGCAGGGCGGCGGCGCAGTTTCTCGCGCCCTATGCGGGCAGCAAGCCCGTGTATTCGCCCGTCAACGAAATCTCGTTTACCAGCTGGGGTTTGTCGGTGCACATGTTCCAGTGCCTGAACATGCAGCGGCCGGACGCGGGTCATGAAGGCAAGCGGCAGCTGGTGCGCGCCACCGTGGCCGGCTGCGACGCCATCCGCGCCGTCAGCCCGCATGCGCGTTTCCTGCAATGCGATCCCCTGATCCACGTGATCGCGCCGCCGGGACGGCCGGACTGGGTCGACCAGGCGGCCGCCTGGCGCGCTTCGCAGTTCGAGGCCTGGGACATGCTGTGCGGCCGCCGGGCGCCGGAATTGGGCGGCGCGCCGCGCTACCTGGACTTGATCGGCCTGAACTACTACCACAGCAACCAGTGGGAAAGCGGCAGCAACCTGCGCCTGTGGTGGCACCTGGGCGAGCCGCGCCGCATGCCCCTGTACCAGCTATTGCTGGAAGTGGGGCGGCGCTATGGGCGGCCGCTGCTGCTGGCGGAAACGAGCCACGTGGGCAGCGGGCGCGGCGCCTGGATACGCGACGTGGCCGCCGAGGCGGCGCTGGCCGTCCAGCACGGCGCGGATCTGCGCGGCATCTGCATCTATCCCGTCATCGACCGCCCCGACTGGGACGATGCCAGCCACTGGCACCGCAGCGGCTTGTGGGATGTCCGCCTGGAAGAGGCGGGAGGGGAGCGGCTGCGGCGCATCCTTTCGCCGCCTTACGCGGCGGCACTACGGCAGGCCCAGCGCCTGACCGCACACCTTTGTTCAACGTTTGCCCCGGCGGGGCAGAAAGGAACTGACATGCGAACCATTATCGTCTTTTCACACCTGCGCTGGAATTTCGTGTATCAGCGGCCGCAACAGCTGCTGTCGCGGCTGGCGCAGTTCTACCGCGTGGTCTTCATCGAGGAACCGGTCTGGCACGACGGGCCGGGTACGCTGGAGCTGTCGACCCCGGCGCCGAACGTGACCGTGTGCCAGCCCCGCACGGCCGTGCGGGCGCCCGGTTTTCACGACGACCAGCTGGCCGTGCTGCAACCGCTGCTGGCCCAGATCACGCCCGCCGACGACCCCATCGTCTGGTTCTATACGCCGATGGCGCTGCCGCTGCTGCCGGCCCTGCACGCGGGCCTGGTGGTGTATGACTGCATGGATGAACTGGCCGCATTCAAAAATGCTCCGCGACAATTACTGCAGCGCGAAACGGCCCTGCTGGCGCGCGCCGAACTGGTGTTCGCGGGCGGCCCCAGCCTGTTCGAGGCGAAACGTACGCGCCATGCGAACGTCCATTGCTTCGCCAGCAGCGTCGATACCGTGCACTTCGAACAGGCGCTGGACCGCCACAACGGCCATCCCGCGCAAGCGGAGATCGGACGTCCCAGGCTGGGCTATTACGGCGTGATCGACGAGCGTTTCGAGCCTGCCCTGGTGGCGGCGCTGGCCGATGCCCATCCCGACTGGCAAATCGTGCTCGTCGGCCCCATCCTCAAGATCGACCCGGCCAGCCTGCCGCAGCGGCAAAATATCCATTACCTGGGCCAGCAGCCGTACCAGGCGCTGCCGCACTTCCTGGCCGGCTGGGACGTGTGCCTGCTGCCCTTCGCCCGGAACGAGGCGACCCGCTTCATCAGTCCTACCAAGGTGCTGGAATACATGGCGGCGCAGTTGCCCATCGTTAGCACCTCGATCACCGACGTGGCCGTGCCGTATGGCGGCATCGTGGCCATCGCCGACACGCCCGATGCCTTTGTTGCCGCCTGCGAGGCGGCGCTGGCCGCGACGCCGGAGCAGCGTGCTGCCATGGCCGCCGGCATGCGCGCCATCGTCGAGGCCACCTCCTGGGATGCCACGGTGGAACAGATGCGCCACTTGCTCGACACGACGCCGCCGGCGCAGGGGGCCCGCCAGGCGGTGCCCGCCGTCAGCACGGCACAGGCTGCCGCACCGGGCGCCGGCGTCAACCTCCTGCATCCGCCCGGTGCGCCGCAAGCCGTGGCCTGCGCCATCATCGGTGCGGGTCCGACGGGCTTGAGCGCCGCCTATCACCTGGGCGCCGATACCTTGTTGCTGGACAAAAATGCTGCGGTGGGCGGCTGGTGCCGCTCCATCGTCGACCGCGGTTTCACTTTCGACCATGCGGGCCACATCATGTTTTCCAACGATGACTATGTGCTCGACATGTACCGCACCTTGCTGGGCACCAACCTGCACTGGCAAAACCGCGAAGCCTGGGTGTACAGCAAGCAGGTCTACACGCGCTATCCTTTCCAGGGCGCGCTGTACGGCTTGCCGCCGGCCGTCATCAAGGAATGCATCATGGGAGCCATCGAGGCGCGCTACGGCAAGGCGCCTGCCGTGTCGGGCCATGCGGCGGCGGGGGCCTGCGCCGTGGAAGACTGCTGCGCCGACGGCGGCACGGGGCTGGAACAGGCGCACGATGCCGTGGCGGCACCGCCCCAGGCGGGGCTCAATTTCGAGCAGTTCATCCATCAGGTATGGGGCAGCGGCATCGCCCGCCATTTCGCCATTCCCTACAACAAGAAATTATGGACTGTACCGCTGGCCGAGATGGAAACGTCGTGGCTGGGCGGGCGGGTACCGTTGCCGAACCTGGAAGACATCATCGAGGGCGCGCTCGAACCGGTGGCCAGGCCGATGGGCCCGAATGCCCGCTTCGGCTATCCCTTGCGCGGTGGTTTCCAGGCATTGATGTCGGGCTTCCTGCCGCATCTGCAAGGCCAGCTGGAGCTCAACGCCGAGGTGGTGCAGATACTGCCGCGCCAGCATGTAATCGTGCTGGCCGACGGCCGCCGCTTCCGCTACCAGCACTTGCTGAGCACCATGCCCTTGCCGGAACTGGTGCGCCTGAGCGGCGAGCAGGCGCCGCAGCAGGTACGGGCGGCGGCGCACGCCTTGCGGCATATTTCCGTGCGCTGCGTCAACCTGGGCGTGGCACGTGAAAACATCAGCGAGAAACACTGGATTTACTACCCGGAAGAGACGATATTCCACCGCATTTTCCTGCAAGGTAACGCCAGCCCCCACTGCAATGCGCCGGGCGGCTTTGGCTTGACGTGCGAGATCAGTTATTCGCCCTGGAAACCGTTGCCGCTGGATGGGCAAGCCCTGATCGACCGTTGCATGGCCGATTGCATCGCCGTGGGCTTGCTGCGCGACGACGACCGGCTGCTGGCTGCCAACCAGGTGGACATGCCCTACGCCTATGTCGTGTACGACCACGCGCGGGCCGCCAATGTGGCGCTGGTGAAGGCCTGGCTGGCCACGCAGGATATCGTGCTGGCGGGACGCTACAGCGAATGGGAATACTACAATTCCGACCATGCCTTCCTGGCCGGGAAAAAAGCGGCGGAACAGATCGCCGGGCTGGCGGCCAGCCGGCGCAAGGTGAGCATGGTGGAATAGGCGCTTGCGCCGGGGGAGCCTGGAACGGCGCTCCCGGCGCAGGATGGATAGGCAAACAGGGAAAAGGCGCAAATGGGGAAAGGCAGGGAAAGGCGTAGACAAGAAAAGGCAACAGGCAATAGGCAACACGCAACAGGCAACAGGTAAGGCAGATGAAATACAACAGGCAAGGCGAATGAAATATCTGCCTTGCCTGTCTCAGCACGCTGGTGGCGCGGTGTCGCGCTGGCGTTCAGCGTCCGGAACGCCAGCCCCGGACGCTATCGCGTATGGCGACGCGGTATGCCTAGTAGCGCTGCAGCAAGCCGTTGACCACCTTGACGTGATCGCCGATCTGGTAGCTGGGCTGGGAGTTTTGCATGAGGGTTTGTGTGCTGCCGTCGTCCAGGCGCAGGGTGACCCGGTACTGCGTATTGCCCGAGGTGCTGCCCGCTGTGCCGGAACTGCCGGATTGCATGTCGCCGCTGCGCTGATCCATTCCGCGCGGCACTGGCTCGATCGACTGTACCGTGGCAGAGGCGATGCGGACACCCGTCTGGCTGCCGTCCATGTTCATGGCGTTATTGGCCGTGGAGGTGCGCGTGTCGGCGCTGCCGGTGCCGGCATTGCTCATCGTGCTGCTGGTGCTGGTCCCGGTTCCTGTCGATGTGCTGCCCGTCCCGGCCGTATTGCTGTAGCTTTCACCGCTGCGGCCATTCGTACTGCTCATGCCGGTGTTGTTCGGATTCGAATTGCAGGCGGCCAGCGTACACAGCAGGCCGGCCAGCGCCATGGTTTTTTTTGCTCTCATCTTGTTCTCCTCTTGGTCTGACAAAGTGGTAACCCGGTTTTCAGGGTGTGGCGGAGGTCAGCGTCAATGGCGCATGCCAGGCATGGCCGTAACTACTGCTAGTAAGAGAGCAGGGAAGGAAAGATGTTCGATCCTTGTTATTTCACATTGAGATACATCAAGCGCTTCAATTGTCGAGCTTGGTATAAAAGACATTCTTGTACGAATGTGCACAGCGTCAGCGCTGTCCCGCTGTCCTTCCCGCTGCTTATCTCAGGAGAATAAATGGCTTCCGATTCCACTAGCGTCAAGCTGATCAATGAGTTGGTGATTGCGGTGTATGGTGCGCCGGGCACGGCGAACGATATGCGCGCCCGCCATGCGCTGACCCAGGCCCTGCATGCCTTGACGAGGTTGTCACGGTCGGAGCAGTTGATGGAAATGCGGCGCGATGCGGCGCGCGCGGCGGGAGCGCACGGCCGGCGCGAGATGCACGCGGCCTTGCGCCGCATCGCCGGCCGGGCCGCGGCCGGGCAAGGCCAGTTGCCCCTGGCGCTGAGCGCCGGCGATGGCGCGGCGCCCTGATCAGCCGCGCGCCTTCTTCAGCGCGGCGGCGGCCATGCCGGGCCAGAGGAAGTACAGCGGCAACACCACGGCCGTGGCGGCCGTGATATCGACCACCCAGTCGCTGACGGCGCCATGGCGGTAAGGCAGGAAACTCTGGATGAATTCGTCCAGCGCGCCCATGGCTGCCACCATCAGCACCGACAGCAGCGCCCGGCGGGCCATGCCGCCGGCCGTGCCGCTGAACAGGATCAGGGCCAGCACGCCATAGCCGAACGAGTGCAGCACGCCGCCCGATGCATATTGGCCCACGTCCGCGCGCACGCCGGGGATGTCGCCGATCAAAATCACCAGCACATACAACAGCAGGGCCGTGCGGTAGCGCAGGCGTTCGTAGCGGTCGGCAAAACAAAGTTCGGACAAGGCTGCAGGCATGATGCGTCAGGATGGGTGGAAAGGCAGTCACAATATCATGGGCGTGGCGGGGCACCGTGTTTTTGCGCAAGAGCTTGCCGGACAGGAAAAAAAAAGGCCCGCGGGGGCGCGGGCCAAAAACCCAAATGAAAGGGTCAAGAGTTGAGAGTTGCTCGGTACTTACCCTGTCGCGCGCCTTGCCGGCGCCCGCCACGGTCATGAAAGGGGAGTGGTGTGCCATGGCGGCACACCTGTCTGTAGTCAGGCATATCGGTTGCCTGTACAGCAGATGAAGCAAGTATAGGGGGCGAAAATGACGGGCTGATGACACGCCGCAACATTTTTTTGCGGCAGACAGAATGAACGGGTAGATTGTGAGAAATGGCAAGAATGGCCATGTTGCAGCAGCGATGGCAAAAAAAAAGCCCGCTGGTGAAAGCGGGCTTAAAACTATTTTCTTGGAGGAGAATAGTGGAGACAGGTGCATTATGCTGCGTCGCACGATATGTGTCTAATGATCTTTTTAGATATGCATTATTCTTTTTTGATATAACTCGCCTGTTTCACTCTTTCACGGCCACCGTGTAGTTGAGCGCCATGCGTCCGCCATCGACATAGATGGTCTGGCCCGTCATGTAGGTAGCGTCATCGCTGGCCAGGAAGGCGGCGATGCCGGCCACTTCTTCCGGCTCGCCGCAGCGGCCCAGCGGCGTGCGCGACAAAATCGTGTGGCGCGCTTGCGGGCTCGACAGCACCGCCTGCTTGGCCAGTTCCGTCAGGATGGTGCCTGGCCCGATGCCGTTCACGCGCACGCCGTGCGGCGCCAGGTTCAGGGCCATGACCTTGGTCAGCTGGTTGATGGCGCCTTTCGACACCACATACGGCACCTGGTTCGGGATCGCCAGCTCCGCATTCACGCTGGACATATTGATGATGCAGCCGCTGTTGCGCTTGACCATCTCGCGCGCCACGGCCTGGCCGCACAGGAACATCGATTTCAGGTTGATGCGCATGACGCGGTCGAAATCGTCTTCGCACACGTCGAGGAAGTCGGCCGCGTGCGTGACGCCCGCATTGTTGACGAGGATATCGATGTGGCCGAACTGCGCCAAGGTTTCCTTCAGCATGGCGTCCACGTCCGCCTTCTGGCTGACGTCGGCGCAAAAGAAGCGTGCCTGCGGGCCGAGGGCGACCGCCGCCTGCGCGCCATCTTCCTTGATGTCGACCAGCATCACTTGCGCCCCTTCGGCGATCAGGCGGGTGGCGCAAGCCAGGCCGATGCCTTGCGTGGCGCCCGTGACGATGGCGGTTTTATTGACTAATTTCATGTGTGCTCCTCGGCGGGGTATGGGGGCCGCGCTGCCAGGAACACCAGCCCGCGCGGCAATGGGCAGATTTTAATCCCTGGGCAGGAATCAGAGGAGGATGGGTTCGTTCGGCAACTGGTTGCCGCGCGTCCCATTGGCGGGGAAGTGGCTTTGCAGCAAGGTATTCAGCTGCTGCAAGGCATCGAGCGTGCTGTCGTGGTAATTGCCATCCTTGAACCCTTTGGTCATGGTGCGGCACACGGCTTGCCACTGCTCCGGCGTCACGCGCCGGCCCACGTTGCGGTCGGCCACGATATCGACCTGGTGTTCGGCCAGGTTGATATAGATCAGCACGCCAACGTTGTCTTCCGTATCCCACACGCCATATTGGGCGAACAGTTCGCGCGCCCGTTCGCGGTTGCTCACGCCGTGATAGGCCATGCCCGGCGTCAGGGCCGCTTCGACGATCAGGCGCACTTCCGCCCGGTGCATCGTTTCACCGTCGGCAATCGCCGTTTCGATGGCTTTCAGGGTGCGCTCAGGAAAGGCCTGGCGCGCCGTCGCCGGCGTGCCCCGTAAATGTTTCAGGGCCCGTCCGCAGCGTTGTCCGAATGTCAGTTGTTTCGTCATTACCAATCTCCCGAGGCGCCGCCGCCGTCAAAACCGCCGCCGCCGCCACCGAAACCACCGCCGCCACCGCCACCGCCAAAACCACCGCCACCGCCGCCGAAGCCGCCACCGCGGTTGTTCAGCGCCTGGTTCAAGATGCTGCCCAGCACGACGCCCGTGGCGCCGCTGGACCAGTTGCTGCCGCGCTGCAGCCGGTTCGGCCCGCCACGCGAGCGGAACACGGTCACGAGCACAAGAAAGCCGAAGAACAGCAGCGGCAGCCAGAAGGTCAGGCCGGCCGCTTCCACGGTCGCCGGGGCCTGTTTTTGCGCCGGTGCGGGGAATTGCTCCTGGTTCAGCAGGGTAGCGATGGCGCCAATGCCGGCCACCAGGCCGCCGTAATAGTCGTTTTGCTTGAAATGGGGGGCGATCACGTCTTGCAGGATGCGTTTCGATTGCGCATCGGTCAGCACGCCCTGCACGCCACGGCCCGCTTCGATGCGCAAACGGCGCAAGGACGATGGGTTGTCCTTCGCCACCATCAGCAGCACGCCGTCATCGACGCCCTTGCGGCCCAGCTTCCAGGCATCCGTCACGCGGATGCTGTATTGCTCGATGGCTTCCGGTTCCGTGCTCTTGACCAGCAGCACGGCGATCTGGCTGCCCGTCTTGGCTTCGTAGTCGGCCAGCACGCCTTCCAGCGCCGCTTTCTGCTTGTCATCGAGCATGCCGGCGTTGTCCGTCACGCGCGCCGCCAGCGGCGGCACGGGCTGCAAGCCCTGCGCGCTGGCGGGCAAGGCTGTCCACAGCAGCAGCGCCGTCGCCAGCGCCGCCAGATAAGACCAGGCTTTCATCTTATTTGCCGAAGTTGACGGTCGGCGCGGTCGAAATGGCTTTTTCGTTTTCCACCGTGAACGAAGGCTTGACCTTGTAGCCGAAGATCATCGCCGTCAGGTTGTTCGGGAAGCTGCGCGCATGCACGTTGTAATCTTGCACGGCGGCGATGTAACGCTGGCGTGCCACGGTGATGCGGTTTTCCGTGCCTTCCAGCTGCGACTGCAAGTCGCGGAAGCTGGTGTCGGCCTTCAAATCCGGGTATTTCTCGGACACCACCATCAGGCGCGACAGGGCCGACGACAGCTGTCCCTGCACCTGCTGGAATTTCTCGAACGCGGCCGGGTCGTTCAGCACTTCGGCCGTGATCTGGAAACTGGTGGCGGCGGCGCGCGCTTTGGTCACCGCTTCCAGCGTTTCGCGCTCGTGCGTGGCATAGCCCTTGACGGTGTTGACCAGGTTGGGGATCAGGTCGGCGCGGCGCTGGTACTGGTTGACTACTTCGCCCCAGGCGGCCTTGGTGGCTTCGTCCTTGCTCTGGAATTCGTTGTAGCCGCAGCCCGTCAGGATGCCGGCCAGGACGGTGACGCTCAGGGCCAGGCGCAGCCATTTGGTGAATTGATTGGTGATTTGCATGATGGGTTCCGTGCAGAGTAAAGGAGGTGGGGCAAATATACCTGAAACGGCCCGCCATGTCGGTTTAATAAGCGCCGGCCGCCGCCTCAGCCTGCCTTCCCTGGCCTGCGCCGCGTTACAATACGGGGTTTGCAACTGAATATAGAGAAGGTGTGCCGTGAATTTCATCAATAAATTATCCGCCGCATGGACGGCCAATAATTCCCTGCTGTGCGTGGGACTGGACCCGGACCTGGCGAAACTGCCGGCCGAGCTGCGCGACTTGCCTGATGGAATCACCACCTTTTGCACGCGCATCATCGATGCCACGGCCGACCTGGCCTGCGCCTTCAAGCCGCAGATCGCCTATTTTGCCGCGCTGGGCGCGGAAAAGCAGCTGGAAGACATCTGCCGCTACGTGCGCGAGAACTATCCGCACATCCCCCTGATCCTCGACGCGAAACGGGGCGACATCGGCGCCACGGCCACGCAATACGCGCGCGAAGCGTTCGAGCGCTACGGCGCCGACGCCGTCACCGTGAACCCCTACATGGGCGAGGATTCGCTCGATCCCTACCTGGCGTGGAAAGACCGCGGCGTGATCATCCTGTGCCGCACCTCGAACCCGGGCGGCTCGGACCTGCAATTCCTCGACACGGACGGCGAACCGCTGTACCAGCGCGTGGCGCGCCTGGTGGCCGAGAAATGGAACAAGAACGGCCAGTGCGCGCTCGTCGTCGGCGCCACCTTCCCTGAAGAACTGGCGCAAGTGCGCGCCATCGTGGGCGACATGCCGCTGCTGGTGCCCGGCATCGGTGCCCAGGGCGGCGACATCGCCGCCACCGTCGGCGCTGGCCAGACGGCGAACGGCATGGGCATGATGATCAGCTCCTCGCGCGCCATCATCTACGCCACGCCGCAGGACGGCGAAGACTGGGCCGAGGCGGCGCGCCGCGTGGCGATCGAAACGCGCGATGCGATCAATCAACACCGCGCAGCGTAGGTCGGATTAGCGGCGACGCCGCGTAATCCGACACCACCACGCTCGGGCCAACTATGTTGTCGGATTACGCTCTACGAGCTAATCCGACCTACGGCCGTATTGGTGGTTCAATGAGTAGGTCGGATTAGCGGCGTAGCCGCGTAATCCGACAATATCGGTAACGTCAACAATGTTGTCGGATTAGCGGGGCCTTGCCCCGCTAATCCGACCTACCCGGCCTGGTCCTTCAGTCGCGCATGGGCGCCACCATCTCCGCGTAATCGTACAGCTCGCCCAGAATTTCTTCTCCCCGCTCATCGACCGATTCCGACAGCACGTCGATTTCCGTAAACAGCATCTCGATGGTGCGGGCGCCGCCGTCGCCGTCGAATAATCGGGCGGCGCGGTGCTGTTCCCAGCGCAGGCTTTCCGCCTCGCTCAGGGTTTGCGGGAAATTGCGGGCACGGTAGCGGAACAGCAATTCCTGCAGGCGCTCGTCGGCAAACGAGGGGCGGGCCGTGGCCAGCTTGGCCGGCGTTTCGCGACGCAAGGATTCGAGCAGGCGGCGGTCGTCGTTGCTGACGAAACCGTTGTACAAATCTTCATCCACGTCCAGCGCGGCAGCCGCACCCGGGCGCTGGAACACTTCGGCCCAGATGGCGTCCATGTTCGGCGCCGCGGCGGCCAGCTGGGCGTTGATCTTCGCCGCATCCACGTCGATGCCCCATTGCGCGGCCATGGCCGGCGACAAGGTCTTTAAATTGCCCACCAGCATGGGCGACTTGTTCAGGTGCACGCTTTTCACGGGCAGGCGCGTCATCCCTTCGGGCATGGCTTCCTTGCGCGTGAACAAACGCGTGCGGATGGTGTCGGCGTCCAGTTCGAACAGTTCGCGCGGGTCGTAGGCGCAATCCCAGACGAGGATCTCGTTCTTGTTGCTCGGGTGCGTGGCCAGCGGCCAGACGACGCCCAGGCAACCGCGTTCGGCCGGGAACATGCCCGACACGTGCAGGAAAGGCTGGCGCTCGCCGGCGGCCAGGTGCATGCCCATTTCGCTGGCGACCCGGTCCTTCTTGTGCAGGGCCAGGCAGAATTCGAACAGTTTCGGCTGCTTTTCGCGGATCAATCGTGCCAGGGCGATGGTGGCGCGCACGTCGGACAGCGCATCATGTGCCGCTTCGTGGGCCAGGCCATTGGCCTTGCTCAAGTGTTCCAGTTTGAAACTGGTCTGGCCATCGTCGCGCTTCGGCCATTGAATACCTTCCGGGCGCAGCGCGTGCGTCATGCGCACCACGTCGAGGATGTCCCAGCGGCCGCAATGGTTCTTCCATTCGCGCGCATACGGGTCGATCAGGTTGCGCCAGAACAGAAAACGCGTGACTTCATCGTCGAAACGGATGGTGTTGTAGCCCACGCCGATCGTGCCCGGTTCCGAAAAGGCCGCTTCGATGGTGGCGGCGAACTGGTGTTCGGGCACGCCCAGCTGCAGACATTGCTGCGGCGTGATGCCCGTGATCAGGCACGATTGCGGATCGGGCAGGAAATCATTCGCAGGCTGGCAATACAACATGATCGGTTCGCCGATCTCGTTGAGTTCGGCATCCGTGCGGATCGCGGCGAACTGGGCCGGGCGGTCGCGGCGCGGCTGGGCGCCAAAGGTTTCGTAGTCGTGCCAAAGAAAGGTCTGGTTAGTCATTGATGGTCGTAACTTAATGTTGCTGAATGGGTTATCCGGGCCGCTAAAAACAAGCCGCCGCTTCAGTTTTCTGAAAACCTGCCGATACTACACGAGAGGATGGTCATCATCGCGTTTCCCGCATGGTGGCATACATTGTCCGTTCAAGGAGGTCTATCGTGTCAATTCCCATCGCCGCAGGCGGCAATTCCACCCCTTCCGTGACTTCCGTCAGTCCGGGCGTTGCCGGCAAGGACGATAAAGTCCAGCAAAAGGACGGCGTCAACGCTGAAATGAGCGTGAATGACCGCAGCAAGCTGCAATTGAACGCGTCCATCATGCAGGCGTCGTTGAACGTGTCCATCGGTTCCGAGAACGAACCGCTGGCGCTGCTGTACAAGACGGCCATCACCAACATCAATGAAGCGCTGAAAGGCCAGTACGGCGACGATGCGATCCAGAACGCGGCGTCGCAGGACAACAGCGCCGAAGCGACGGCGAGCCGCATCGTCTCGCTGTCGACGGGGTTTTTTGACGCGTTCAAGAAACAGAATCCCGGCATGGACGACGATACGGCCCTGACCAAGTTCATGGACACCATCAGCGGCGGCATGGAAAAAGGCTTCAAGGAAGCGCGCGACATCCTGGGCGGCTTGAAAGTGCTGAACGGCGATATCGCCGGCAATATCGACAAGACGTATGAGCTGGTGCAGAAGGGCTACGCGGATTTCATCGCTGCGCACAGCAGCAAGAAGGATGATGCGGCCAAGCCGGATGCTGCCAAGCCGGCCGACAGCAAGGCTGCCTGAGCTACAGCATGACCCGGTTGCGGCCGCCGGCCTTCGCGCGATACAAAGCCGCGTCGGCCGCCGCGATCAGCGCTTCGTCGTCCTGCTCGGCCGCCAGGCTGGCCACGCCGAAGGAACCCGTGATGTGCGGCAGCGCGCTGCGCATATCGGCGAAGATGACGGCTTGCTGCATGCGTTCGCACAAGCGTTCGGCGACCCGCAAGGCCACGTGTTTGCTGGTATCGGGCAAGATCACCATCATTTCCTCGCCACCATAGCGCACGGCAAAATCCGTGGGCCGCAGGGCCGCGCCCAGCACTTGTGCGGCAATGCGCAGCGCCTGGTCGCCCGCCTGATGGCCGTGCGTGTCGTTGAAACGCTTGAAATGGTCGAGGTCTATCATCACCAGCGACATCGGCGAGCCGCTGGCGTGGGCCGTGACTATCATGGTCGGCAATAAATCGGTGAGCCAGGCGCGGTTGTACAAGCCCGTCAGGCTGTCGACCATCGACATCTGGCGGTAGAACTCGCCCAGCTTCTGCCGGCGGCGCAGCAGGGCGTTGGCGGCGCGGATGCGGAAAGACAGCAGCCGCAGCAGGTTGCGCGCCAGGCCGTTCGATTGTTCGATCAATTCCCAGACGACGGCCGCGTCGATCACCAGCAAGTCAGTTTCTTCCAGGGCGGAAATGGCGGCCAGGTTGCTCGCTTCATCGAGCACCGATTGTTCGCCCACGCTTTCGCCGGGCAAGACCTTGCTGACGGTGCCGTCATCCATGCCCGTGTGGATGTCGGCGGCCACGGCCAGCGAACCGCGCAGGACGATATACAGGCTGGTGCCCTGTGTGTCGGCAATGGCTTCGCCCGCTTCGAGGCGCATGACGGGGCAGGGCGCCAGCATGGCGGCCGTCTGGCTATCCGCCCCATCGCGAAATAGCTGTAAATCGCCGATGTTGCAGCCCGAAGCGCCGAAGTTGCCGATCTGTTCCACAATCACACTTTCAAAAAGCCGGCGCGCGCGAGCAGGGGGCCGGTAGCTTCATGATAGCGTAAAGCGGCCTTGGCTGTAACGACAAAGGCTTGCTTGGTGTCACTTTCTGTGGGAAATACGACAATTATTTCATTGCCGTGTTAATAAGTTGAAATGCTTGCTGTTCTACTATGGATGTTGTCGCGCAGGAAGGTGGCTCCAGATGTGCAAAGGCAGCCTTGAACGGCTGCCTCAGTCTCTGGAAATCCTGCAGGAGGGGAGTTACTCGGCGGTTTCTTCCGCTTCGGCCGTATCGATCACGGCATTCTTGCCGGTGGCGTGGCGCTTGCTGTCTTGCAGGCGGCCCAGGGCGCTATCGATGGCGCGTTTCAGTTTGTCGGTGGCGCCGGCAACGGATTGATGCACGGTGGCGTTTTGTTCGGTCACGGCAATCGGTTGATAGCCAGCAACGCGTGCTTCCATGACGCAGCGGATATCGTCGGCGCCGCCTTTCGGGCCATTCGTGTCGCTGATATGGACTTCGATGCGGGTCAGGTTGTCGCGGAAGCGGCTCAGTGCGCTTTCAAGTACGGATTGCACATGTTCGTTCAGTCCAGCGGTGTTGGCGATGGTGCTGTCGGTATGAATATTGATTTGCATATGCTTACTCCTGTCAATTCAAAAAAAACCCATCTCAGGCGTGCTGCGGCCTGGTTGCTGCCTCATGCACATGACGTCTGTGCATGGAACTTATCTTACTCCTCTTTCCAGTATTTCAAGAGGGTGCGCACGATTAAGATGAGCTTAACCCTACACCCAGGTCAAGTTTCCTCACGGAATTTTTTCAAGCCGGCGCCAGCTTTATCCATTGATGAGGCCGGCCGCGATATTGATCGACAGCCCCAGCACGACCAGGTTGAAGAAAAAGCTCAGCACGGATTGCCCCAGCACGATCTGCCGCATCAGCCGCGTCTGTACGGAAACGTCCGACGTTTGCACGGCCACGGCGATGGTGAAGGCGAAATACAGAAAATCCCAGTAATCGGGGTTTTGCTCGTCGTCGGGAAACTTCAGGGGGCGTACTGCGGGGTCGGCCTGGTAATACAGGTGGGCATAGTGGAAGCAGAACAGGGTGCCGACGAGGAACCAGGAACCGACCAGTGTCAGGATCGTCAAGCCGTAATGCAGCGCGCGCTCGTCGGGCGCCATGTCTTTCATCGAAGACAGTTGCGAGACGATGGCCACCAGGCTCATCACGGATGCGACGGACAGGGCCGACAGGACCGTGGTGGCCCGCTCATCCTGGCGCGCCGCCATCACCTTGACCTTGTGATGGTTGGCGCGCATCATCATCCAGGCCATCGTTGCCAGGTAGAACCAGACGGCGACATTCCACGCCGTCAGCAAACGCGTCATCTGTTGCCAGGAAGAGGGCAACAGCAGGCCGACCGCCACGCCGATGGCCGTGGCCATGCTCAGGTGGGGGCGGCTGCGGATGAAGCCGTGCAAGGGAAGCGTGATTTTCATGGTGCAAGTTCGTCAGTGGCAATAGCGCATCTTAGCCTTTAGTTTGCGGTCGCGGTGGGCGTCCTGGCGGCCGCTTCCTTTTCGTGGTGGGGGAAGCGGTCCATGCGCGACAGCACGGGGAACAGCACGGCCCACACGCCCGTCACGGCCAGTGTGGCGGCGCCCCCGAAGAGCACGGCGCGCACCAGGCCGAACCAGCCGGCCGTCAAGCCCGATTCGAATTCGCCCAGCTCGTTCGAGGCGCCGATGAAGACGGCGTTGACGGCGCTGACACGGCCGCGAATCTCGTCCGGCGTCTCGAACTGCACCAGCAGGTGGCGGATGTAGACGCTGACCATGTCGCCGGCGCCCATCAGGAACAGCGCCGCCAGGGCCAGCGGGAAATAGCTGGTGCTGCCCAGCACCAGGGTGCCCAGGCCGAAGACGGCCACACCGCCGAACATCCAGGCGCCCACCCGGCGCGTGATGGGAAAGAGGGCCAGTGCGATCGAGCACAGGGCGGCGCCGGCGCCGGGCGCCGTGCGCAGCAGGCCCAGTCCGCTGGGGCCGATATGCAGCACGTCGTGCGCGAGCGCCGGCAGCAGGGCCGTGGCGCCGCCGAACAGCACGGCGAACAGGTCGAGCGAAATGGCGCCCAGCACGATGGGTTTCGACCAGACGAAGCGCAAGCCTTCGAGCAAGGTATGCCAGCTGACGGGTTCGCGCTTGACCACTTGCGGCGCCGGCGTGGTGGCGCGCATCAGCAGCACGGACAGCACCAGCAAGGCCGACGAGATCAGATACACGACCTTGGGGCCGAAGTAATACAGCAGGCCGCCCAAGGTCGGTCCCAGGATGATGGCCACGTGCGAGCTCGACGAACTGAGCGCGAGGGCGCGGCTGAAGTGTTGCGTGGGCACCATGTTGACCAGCACGGCTTGCGTGGCCGGCATCATGAAGGCGCGCGCGCTGCCGAACAGCACCAGCACGGCGAACACGGGCCAGACGATGGAAATATTGCTTAACGTAAACGCCAGCAGGGCCAGCGCGCAGGCGAGCTGCGCCGTCAGGCACCAGGCGATGATGTTGCGGCGGTTGTAGCGGTCGGCCACGTGGCCGGCCGGTAAAATCAAGACGAGGAAGGGGGCGAACTGCGCCAGGCCGATCAGGCCCAGGTCGAACAGGCTGCCCGTGATCTGGTACACCTGCCAGCCGATGGCCACGCTTTGCATCTGCACGGCCACCGTGCCCAGCACGCGGGCGGACAGGTAACAGGCGAAATTGCGGTGACGCAGGATACTGAAGCCGTTGCCGGCGGAAGCGAGAGACATGACATTTCCAGGAAACAGCGGGGTGGGGCGGGTGACGGCAGCGGATGCCGCGCCAGCAGCACCCCGCTGTCTGGATGCTTACTTGGCCAGGTCGGCTTCCGTCGTGAAAGCGTCGGCGTAGAACTCGTCGGCTGGCAGCCGGCACAATTGCACGAAATCGCGGTTGGCCGATTCGACGACGATGGGCGCGCCGCAGGCATACACCTGATACGCGGACATGTCGGGCAAGTCGGCGATGACGGCCTGGTGCACGAAGCCCGTGCGGCCGCGCCATTCGTCTTCCGGCAAGGCTTCCGACACGACGGGCACATAGGTGAACTGCGGCAAGTCGGCGGCCCACTGGCGGCACAGCGCATCCATGTACAGGTCGTGCGGACGGCGGCCGCCCCAGTACAGGGTGATCGGGCGCGGGGATTGCTCGCTGATCATGTGCTCGACGATGGCTTTCAGCGGGGCAAAGCCCGTGCCCGAGGCCAGCAGCACGACGGGTTTGTCGGAATCTTCGCGCAGGAAGAAGGTGCCCATCGGGCCTTCAAAGCGCAGGATGTCGCGCTCTTTCATCGTGCCGAACACCTGGTCGGTGAACAGGCCGCCCGGCATGTGGCGGATGTGCAGGCTCACGGGGCCGCCTTCGACGGGCGCGCTTGCCATGCTGTAGCTGCGGCGCTTGTTGTCGCGCAGCATGATTTCGATATACTGTCCGGCGCGGTAGTTGAGGCGCTCGCTGGCCGGCAACTGCAGGGTCAACACGACGACGTCGGGGGCGACCTTCTCGATGGTGGTCACGCGCGACGGCATTTTCTTGATCGGGTAGTCGCTGCTGCCCGCCACTTCGCGCGCCTGCACCACCAAATCGCCTTGGGGCACGGCGCAGCACAGCAGCGAATAGCCGGCCGCCGCTTCTTCTTCCGTCAGGGAGCGGGTCTGGTATGGCTTATGCTGTACATTGCCTGACACGATCTTGCCCTTGCATGAGCTGCAGGCGCCGCTCTTGCAGCTGTACGGCAGGCCGACGCCGGCGCGTATCGCCGCCGACAGGACGGTTTCGTCCGTTTCACAGCTGAATTGGTGGCCGCTGGGCTGAACAGTAATTTGAAAAGTCATACAATCCTTGAGATGAAAAATATGTTAAAGCACTCTTTGCGCAAGCCCTCAGGCTTGCCGCGCCTGCTGATCCTCGGTTGCGGCGATGTCGGCATGCGGCTGCTGCCCCTGCTGCGCGCGCGCTTTCGCGTCTTTGCCGTCACCAGCCAGCCGGCCCGCTGCGCGCAGCTGCGCGCGGCCGGCGCCGTGCCCATCGTGGCCAATCTCGACGACCGCGCCAGCTTGAAACGGCTGGCGGGACTGGCGACGATGATCGTGCACCTGGCGCCGCCCCTGTCGTCGGGCTTGCTGGACCGGCGCACGCGCAATCTGGCCGCCATTTTACCCGAGCATGCCCGCATGGTGTATGTGAGTACCAGCGGCGTGTATGGCGATTGCGGCGGCGCCTGGGTCGATGAAACGCGGCCTGTGGTGCCCGCCAATGCGCGCGCGAAGCGGCGCGTCGACGCCGAACAGGTCTTGCGTGGCTGGGGCGCGCGCCGTGGCGCCACGGTGGCCATCCTGCGCGTGCCGGGCATCTATGCGGAAGACCGCCTGCCTTTGAAACGCTTGCGCGAAGGCACGCCGGCCCTGGCCGCGGATGACGACGTGTACACCAACCATATCCATGCCGATGACCTGGCGCGCATCATCGAACGGGCCTTGTGGCGCGGCAAGTCGGGACGCGTGTATCACGCCAGCGATGACAGCGAACTCAAAATGGCCGAGTATTTCGATGCCGTGGCCGATACGTTTGGGCTGCCGCGTCCGCCGCGCCTGCCCCGTGCCGAGCTGCGGCAAGTGGTCACGCCGATGCTGCTGTCGTTCATGTCCGAATCGCGCCGCCTGCACAATACGCGCATCAAGCGCGAGCTGGGCGTGCGCCTGCGCTACGCGCGCGTGGCCGATGCCTTGCAGGCGCTGGCAGCCGGCGCGGGCCGCATCGGGTAAAATGGCCGGTTATCTGCGCACTTTGCTGGGCCGGCGCGCAGCGCGCCGTTCCCGCGTTGCGCCACTCACTTAAGGAAGACAGCATGAGCACCCTCACTTACGAAGCATACCTGGACGAGGTCACCACCGTCCTGACGGAATTGTACGACCTCGACGACGATGCCGCCATCAAGCTGGTCGTGGCGGCGCAGGACGCCGAATTTTTTGTCCCGCACGATGCGCATGAGGAAATGCGTACCGTGGAGCAAGCCAAGAAAGATGCGGTCGCCCTGTTCGAGCGCAAGCAGAACCGTCAGCAAACGCAGGAAAAACAACAACAGCGCGTGCGCCAGCAAAAGAAATAAGAATGGTGTGCTGTGCCTCTGGCCGTCAGGTTGCGGGGCAGCACGGGCTGCGGCGCAACGCCGGGACCGTGCCATTTGATGCAGCGCAAACGTGTCATGGCGCGCTGGCGATATGGTGAGCAATGTCGTCACGCGTCCGGGCTCTTGTGGCGGGCTCGGCATCTACAATTAGCGCGACGCTGTTTCCCGTCAGCAGGAGCGAGCCATGCGAGCTACGAGTCACCCCAGCAAGGAGCAGGTCCGCGCGTATATGCGCCGGCGCGAACGTGCGCTGCAACCGCCGCCGCCGCCCGATGAAATTCGCCGGCAACTGGCCTGGTGCCGCATCGACGATTTTTCATGCAACTGCCTTTTGGCCACCCCGGCCGGCGTGGCCGCGCAAGGCTGGCATTTATCGACGGAAATCGCTCGCCTGGGCGCCCTCATGGCGATTGCCTGGCTCATGCGCAGCGGCGTTCCTCATTGTAAAAATTGATGACTTGCAGCAAATTTTTCCGATTTGGGTTATCCTCTAGCACATTCCAAGTGCGTCAATTCTCTTCAATTATCACAATTTTGCTTTAAGTTACGCAAAAATCAACAATAGCGTGTATTATATTGTTTGTGGCGTAAAAGCCGCATAAGTGATGGCGCTTTTTAGTGTGTTTACCCTGAATTATAGCGAAAGAGGCATTCGGCTTCTTTTTGCTCTAATACAACAAGTACGGATTTTTGATCATGTCTCTCAAACAAATTACTTCTTTGCCTACCTACAACCCGAATCGCGTCCTCGATGCGATCATCGACAAGCTGCAACTGAAAAACGATGCCGCCTTGTCGCGAGCTCTGGAAGTGGCGCCACCTGTTATCAGCAAGATTCGTCACAACACCTTGCCGATCGGCGCCACGATCCTCATCCGCATGCATGAAATCAGCGATTTCAGCATTCGTGAACTGCGCGAGTTGATGGCTGCCTAAGAGCGCCTGACAGACGGCAAACTGAGAGGTGCCGTCTGGGTAAGTCAGGCTTGCCGCGTGCGGCAGCCACATCTGTTTTCCGCCGTTCTATTGCGGGTCGCGGTTCAGTACCGGACGATCGACATAGAAGCGCCCCATTTCCAGGCCAGTCGAAGACGATTTGACCACCGCTGCGGTCAGAGAAGCCGGCGCGCTGGAAAACGCGGTGCTGGCAGCGCCCGTCGCGCGGCCCGAATACGCCGTCGCCTGCACGGCCGCACTGGAAAACGCCGTCTGCACGGCCCGGCCCGAGTAAGCGGTGGCCTGTACCGCGGCACTGGAAAATGCTGTTTGTACCGCGCGTCCCGAATACGCCGCCTGTACGGCGCGCCCCGAATACGCCGTTTCTGCGCGGATATAATCTTCCCCGAACGTTTGCTCATACAACTGCTTCATGCGCTCGCCCACGCGATGGTGCGCCGCTTCGTCGTCTTCGCCGCGCAAGCCGATGTACGGAAAGTGATGGAGGAAGTAACCGAACACCTGCTCGCAGTCCGCCGCATATTTCAGGGTGTCGAGGATGTGGTAGTGCCAGAAAGTATCGACATCCATCAGTGGCGCCGTTTCTTCTTCCGGAAACTGTTTCATCAGGATCAGGAAGCGGCGGTATTCAAATTCCACCGCATTTGCCTTTTCCAGGCTCCATCCTTCGCCTGACTCCCGGTGCATCAGCTTGACCTTGATCGCGTCCAAATTCAAATCGGCAATTGCTTTGAAACTGTCGTTCGTATCCATGAATGTCCTTTTGTAAAGAGCGTTGTGGGAAATACGGTGAAACAAGGGAAGGCGGCGGGTGTGTACTCCTGGCAAGTAGTCGAGGAATGCCTGCCCATGGCGGGCGGGCGCTGAGTTGTTCAACATCAATATTGCATCTAATTACGAAATATGCAAGCTGAGCTTGCTTCATGCGGGCGGGCGCCAATCAACTGCTGGCCCGGCTTTCTTCCTGGTAGGGAAACGCGGTAGCGTCCGCGCCCAGCGGTACGCTGACGTGTACGCTCATGCCGGCGCCGGGGCTGCTTTCGATGTAGAAAGTGCCGCCCAGCAACTTGATGCGTTCCTCGATGCCCACCAGGCCAAACGAGCCCAGCTTGTTGCGCCCGTCGATGGCCGCGCCCACGCCGTTGTCGCTGATGCTCATCGATACCGTATCGCGGCACTTTTCCAGCTTGACATGCACGCGGCTGGCATTCGCATGCTGGGAAATATTGCTGAGCGACTCTTGCAGGATACGGAACAGGGCCGTCGCGCACTGGTCGCTGAGGCAAATGTCGCCATGGCTTTCATGCACTTCGCAGGCGATGCCCGTGCGCTGGCGAAATTGCGCCACCTGCCATTCGACGGCCGCATTCACGCCCAGGTCCAGCACGGTAGGGCGCAAGTCGTTGATGATCTGCCGCACGCTCTTGATGGTGGCGTCGATCTGCTCCAGGGTCGAGCGGGCGCGCGCATTCAGGCGCGGGTGGCGGCGCTGCGTGCGCGAGGCCAGCATGTCGGCGTCGATGCGCAGCACCAGCAGGTTTTGTCCCAGGTCGTCGTGGATTTCGCGCGCGATGCGCTTGCGCTCTTCTTCCTTGATCTGGTCGGCGTGGGCCGCCAGCCGGCGCAGTTTCTGGTGCGACAGCTGCAGGCGGATCTGGCTGGCGCGCAATTCCTCCGTCATGCCCGTCGCCATCTGGATGGCGCGCCGGCGCGACGACGCCAGCGTGTGGAACAGCATGTACAGCAGCATGGCGCTGGCAAAGCCGATCAGCAGGGCCAGCCATGGCAAGAAGGCGTCGAAGCGCGTATACAGGTCGCTCTTGCGCACGCTGAACAGCGCTTGCCAGACGCGGCCATTGTGTTCAATCAGCATCGTGCTGCTCAGGTAGCGGCCCGAACTGCCGGGCAGCCACCACGGCGCATGCATGCCCGCCGTCGTGCTGTCGAAGATGGGGCGCGTGTCGTGCGGCAAGTTCAGTGCTTCGCGCGCCTGGGGGCCGATATCGAACAGGGTCAGGCGCACGTTACGCACCGGCATGTCGGCCAGCGCGCTGCGCATCATTGTCACCAGGTCGTAGCCGATGCCGACGGAACCCTGGTAAGCGGCGCGCCGCTGCTCCACCGTATCGACCGGCATGCCGTAGCGGTACACGGGCAGGCGCATGGCCATGCCCGTCAATTGGGGCCGGCCTTCCATCGGCACGGGCACGCCGGAATTGCTGATCTGCCCGGAATCGCGCGACTGCGCCAGCATTTCCGCGATCAGGGGGCGCGCGGCGATGTCCTGGCCATACTTTTCCGGGGCGCTGGCAATCGGCTCGATGTACACCAGCACGGAATAACGGGCGCGCGGGGCGGGCGGATGGATGGCAAACGCCGGATAGCCGTCGCGCCCGGGCGGATAGTCGCGCTGCATGGCCGCTTCGAAGGCGCCGCGCTGCGCGTCGTCGAGTTCCTGGCTGTAATTGAGATTCATCACGCCCGGGTAGTTCTGTTGCAGGGCAATGTTTGCCACGTAGCGGTGGAATTGCTCGCGGCTCACGTGTGCGTTGGCGTGGAACAGGCTGGCCGTGCCGCGCAGCAGGTTGGCATACGACTTGACGCGCGATTCGATGTTTTTCCGCGTATTGCGGGCCAGATTGTCGAACAGGTCGCTGGCGTCGTTTTCGATCGACAGCGAGGCAGCCATGTAGAACAGCAAGCCCACCACCATCGACATCACGAAGCCGAGCAGCCAGAGCGGTCTTTTTTCAGCAGATAAGGGGTGTTCGCTGGCAGTAGAAGACATCGCCATCCGCATCAGGAAGAGGAATCGGGGGCCGCCTGGGCGACTGTGTTATACAAGCGCTATTGAAATTGCAAATTGCTCAATAGCTGCCTAATATACAAAATTATCGTGAATGTAGTCAACAGGCAATATTCTGGGGTGACATATGTTCTTGAAACGAAAAAAAACCGCCGCAGCGGTTTTTTTGTGGGTCGTCCGGCGCCTTATTTTGCGGGCTGCCAGCTGTCTTTCAGGGTGACGATGCGGTTGAAGACGGGCTTGCCAGGCTGGCTATCGACCCGGTCGGCCGCGAAGTAGCCGTGGCGCTCGAACTGGAAGCGCTGTTCCGGCTGGGCCAGTTCCGCGCCCGGTTCCAGCCACGCCTGCACCACTTCCTTGGCCAGCGGGTTCAGGGCCAGCTTGAAGTCCTTGCCGCCCGCGTCCGGCTGCGGGTCCGTAAACAGGCGGTCGTACAGGCGTACTTCGGCGGGAATCGCCGTCGGCGCGCTGACCCAGTGCATATTGCCCTTGACCTTGTAGTTGGCGCTGCCTTCCGTGCCAGACTTGCTGTCCGGGAAATAGTTGCAATGCACGGCGATGACCTTGCCTTCGGCATCCTTGTCAAAGCCCGTGCACTCGATCACATAGCCGTAGCGCAGGCGAACCTTGCTACCTGGCTTGTCGTCGATGGGCGGATACAGGCGGAAATAGCCCTTGTTCGGCACTTCCATGAAGTCGTCTTCCTCGATCCACAGCTCGCGCGAGATGGGGAAGGTGCGCAAGCCCCGTTCCGGGAAGTGCGGGTGCACGGGCGCCGTACACTCGACGCTCTCGTTTTCCGGGAAGTTGTCGATGATCAACTTCAACGGACGCAGCACGGCCACCGTGCGCGGCGCCTTCGGGTCCAGGTCTTCGCGCAAGCAGCCTTCGAGCACGCTGTAGTCGATCCAGCCGTCCGATTTCGTCACGCCCGTGCGTTCGCACATCAATTGAATCGCTTCCGGCGTGTAGCCGCGGCGGCGCATGCCCACCAGGGTCGGCATGCGCGGGTCGTCCCAGCCGTCGACGATGTGTTCTTCCACCAGCTGGCGCAGCTTGCGCTTGCTGGTGACGATGTAGGTCAGGTTCAGGCGCGAGAATTCGAACTGGCGCGGCACCGGTTGCTGGAAGAAGCCGCCGGCGGCCAGGGTTTCCAGCAGCCAGTCGTAGAACGGGCGGTGGTCCTGGAATTCCAGCGTGCAGATCGAATGCGTGATGTTTTCCAGCGCGTCCGAGATCGGGTGCGTGTAATCGTACATCGGATAGATGCACCAGGCGTCGCCCGTGCGGTGGTGATGCGCGTGGCGGATGCGGTAGATGGCCGGGTCGCGCAAGTTCATGTTCGGCGAACTCATGGCATCTTCGCTCATCTTCGCGCGCAAGATGTGTTCGCCATCCTTGAACTGGCCCGCCTTCATGGCGCGGAACAGGGCCAGCGATTCGTCGCGCGGACGGTCGCGGAACGGCGAATTCTTGCCGGCCTGGCCGAAATTGCCGCGGTTGGCGGCCATGTCTTCGGCGCTCTGGCTGTCCACGTAGGCAAAGCCGGCCGTGATCAGGTACTCGGCCATCGCGTACAGCTGGTCGAAATAGTCGCTCGCGTAGTGCAGGTGGCTCTGGCCATCGGCAGTCTTCGGTTCCCAGTCAAAGCCCAGCCATTTCACGCTGTCCATGATGGTGTCGACGTATTCCTGCTCTTCCTTGGCCGGATTGGTGTCGTCGAAGCGCAGGTTGCACTGGCCGGCGTAATCGCGCGCCAGGCCGAAGTTGACGCAGATCGACTTGGCGTGGCCCACGTGCAGGTAGCCGTTAGGCTCCGGCGGGAAACGCGTGATCACCTGGGGCAGGCCGGGACGCACGTGCGCGCCGGCAGCCAGGTCGGCTTCGATGATGTTACGCAAGAAATTGGGCGCCAGCGCTGGCGCGGCGGTATTCGGTTTATCGTTGCTCATTGATCAATGCGGAAGAGTGACAGTAAAAAGCATTTTACCGTACCGCAGGCGCTTTATAAGCACGTATTTGGCCCCATATCCCAGCATGCAAGCGACGCGGGCGCCGTTCTATAGGATAATTCGCCTTTAATTAGCAAACAAAACGTGACCCCGGAGCCATTTATGGAAAATTTGTATAACGTCCTCGGTGTCGCGCCCAATGCCAGCGACGATGAAATCAAGAAGGTTTACCGTTCGCTGGCCATGCGCTTCCACCCCGACCGCAACCAGGCCCCCGGCGCCGAGGCGCGCTTCAAGAGCGTCACCAAGGCGTATGAAATCCTGGCCGACCCGGCCAAGCGCGCCGAATACGACCAGAGCGTGAACCACCGCATCATCATCGATCCGGAAGCGGAAGCCTATGCCCTGTGGTGCGGCGTGTTCCGCCTTCACGGCACCGTGCTACCGGCCGATTGAGGGCGTCTCACATAACCTACTGCGCGTCGTGATTTGCGGCCTGCGATGCTCACCGTACTAAAGTACGGTTGCGCTTCTTAGGCCAACGGGGGCGCCGAGCCTCACTGCCGCTCGCTACGGTTCTGTGAGACGCGGTACAGTCCGGATGATTTTAAAAACAACAACAACGGCGCTTTTAATGTAACAGCGCCGCGCATCACATTGGAAAGCACAGCATGAGAAGAGTACACCCTGAATTCGCGTACCAGTCGCGCGAGCTGGAAGGCCAGATCGACGGCATCCTCGGCGACCCGCCGAACCGCAAGAACTACAAAAGCATGGTCGACGCACTGGTGAGCGAGTACGCGAGCGGCGGCGGCATCGAAGACGTGAACATGCTGGCCTTCGCGCTGGTCGATCACATCACCTTCAGCGACCCGAAGGGCTTGCTGGCCGAAAGCGAAGACTACGAGTTCGGCGACCCGTCCCGCGTGTTTTCCATGGCCGCGTGCGCCGCGCCGGAAGCGGCGAAGATGTACGCCGCCATCGAAGAGAGCTTCCCCGACCTGGCGCGCCAGGCCATCATCACGGCCTTCCTGCACAAGAACCCGCGCCTGTGGGACGACGACGACCAGTCGCTCGACCAGCTGGCCGCCAATGACGACGGCGACGACGATCACGATGAAGACGAAGCCACCGACGATTTCGCCCAGATGTTTGACCAGGATGGAGATGACCATGGCCGATAATGAACAAAAAAGTAACCTGCCCGCGCTGACGAAACAGGTCACGGAATTGGTGCTGTCCGGTTCGCTGGGCCACGCCGAGCAGGCGTTTGCGGACGCGGCCGACCAGTACGGCGACCTGGCCGTGGTGGAAGTGCTGAGCGCCATCCCGCCGCAGGTGACGGCCCTGCACCTGGCCGGTTTCGACGGCGGCAAGATGTCGCTGGCCACCCTGCTGGTGCCGCCGAAAGCGTGGGCCGACAGCCTGGCCTTCATTGCCGCCACCTGGAGCGACGACCAGATCGAGGATGATCCGGAGCGCATCGCCGAAGCGCTGTTCGCGCACATCCACGGCGTGGTGTTTTCCACCGACGACGCCGAGCGCCGCCGCGAGCTGCTGCTCGAAGCATCCGCCACCGACTGGGGCGCCACGGCGTTCGCCATTTTGTTCTCGATGGCGCCGAAGGAAATCCTCGAAGTGGCGGGCGAAATCGTCATCAAGGGACCGTACGTGACGGGCGTGACTTCGTCCGACAACGACATCGTGCCGCTGGCCATCGAACTGGCGCAAGCGAATGAAGACGGCTGGGACCGCTCGCTGTTCGAACTGTTCCCCGACTTCCGCCACAGCGCCGACCTGGCCGACGCGGAATACTCGGACGATCCGGACGAAGAACCGACCATGTTGCAGCGCAGTACCAAGGAATTGCTGTACCGTCTGCGCAAGCAAGTGCCGAGCACGCGCAGCGCGCCGCGTTCCAGCACGCGCCGCAGCCTGGGCACGGGCATTTTCTCGTAATGAAAGCAGGGAATCACTAATGCTGCCAGCAATTGTTGTAGAGAATCTTCCGCGCCTGGTGCGCGCCATCAAGCTGTTGCCGGGCGACCCGCGCGAAGACGCGGCGCTGAACCTGGCCGACGAATTGACGGGCATCACGGCCATGGTGGCCGAGAAGTTCACGAATGAACGCACGGCCGACGGCATCCAGAAGGCGCTGTACCTGACTGTAGGCGGCGTGTCGCTGGGCCTGGAGCAGGCCGTCACGCATGAAGGCGACCAGGCCGCGCTCGATTTCCTCGTCGAGCACGGCGCCGAGCACGCGTTCCAGGTGGGCTTTCGCCTGATCAAGGACCTGTCGCAGCTGCCCGAAGACGCCCTCGTCGGCGAATACGACCAGGACCCCGTCTACCTGCAGCGCCGTTTGCGCGAGCTGTTCATCGATATTTGCCAGGCCGACCCGAACCAGAACTGGGCCGGCTATGAAAAGTATGCGTTGCAGTTGCAACAGCGCAAGGAAGTGCAAGCCGTCGTGCGCCTGGCCAGCTGGCTGCGCCGCCACCACGACAACGGCCCCGTCAGCGACAGCGATTTGAATGCCGAGGGCGTCATCGCTCTGGCCATCATCTTCGCCATCGAAGGCGGCGGGCGCATCGTGGCGCGCACGGGGCAAAAGGAGTTTGAACGTTTCGTGCGTTCCGTGCGCAAGAACAAGCCCGACTTCGAGGAAGGCTGGGCCGCCCTGGTGGCCAAGGTGCCCGTGCAGCACCATCCGGTGTTGCTCGACCGCATCGCGTCCTACCGCCGCAGTTGCACCGTGGTGCAGAAAATCCTCACGCGGGCCAGCATGAAGAGTCTGTTCGAGGACCTGGAGAATTACGCGGGTTCCGAGCTGGATGCGGATTATTCGTAATCCAACGCTGTTGTCGGATTACGCGGCGTGCCGCCGCTAATCCGACCTACGACGGCGCGCGTTCCGTAGGTCGGCTTAGCTGCGGCACAGCCGCAGCGTAAGCCGACATTGCAGCCTACGCTCCCCCTTCCAGCGCCGCTTCCTCGGCCAGCTTGACGAATGCCGCCACCAGCGGCGACGTCTCTTCTTCCCGTTGTGCAAGTAACAAGCTGGTCGTCGCCTGCGGGTCGGCGATGGGGCGGTAGCACACGCCATCCATGCGGATGCGGTCGAACGAGGCGGGCAGCACGGAAATGCCGCAGCCGGCCGCCACCAGGCCGATGATGGTCGACGCTTCGCCCGCTTCCTGCGTGACCTGGGGCACGAAGCCGGCGGCCTTGCACAGGCGGAAGATCTGCGGATAAATCCCCGTGCCCGCATCCCTGGGATACATGACAAAGCCTTCGCCCGCCATGTCGGCAATCGCGATGCTGTCCTTGGCCGCCAGCGCGTGGGCGACGGGCAGCACGAGGAACAGCGGGTCCTGGCGCAATTCCGTCAGGCGGATGTCGTCCGGGTACGTCGTTTCCGGCGGGCGCACGAAGCCCAGGTCCATCGTCCTGGCCGAGATCGCTTCCAGTTGATGCAATGTCGCCATTTCATGCAGGGTCAAGGTGACGTGCGGGAATTGCTGGCGGTAGCGGTTGATGACGGTCGCGAAGTAGGGTGTGAACGGCGTGGAAAAGGTAAAACCGATGCGCAATTCGCCCGCTTCGCCCCGCTGGGCCCGGCGCGCCGTGACGGCCGCCTGTTCCGACAGGGCCAGGATGCGCCGCGCATCGTCGAGAAACAGCGCGCCTGCCTGCGTCAGCCGCACGGAGCGCTTGTTGCGCTCGAACAACTGCGCACCGAGTTCCGCCTCCAGCGCCTGGATCTGCTGGCTCAGCGGCGGTTGGCCGATGTGCAGGCGCTCGGCCGCGCGTGTGAAGTGCAGCTCTTCGGCAACGGCGACAAAGTAACGGAGGTGGCGCAGTTCCATATAAGTAATATTTTAAAAGTATGAGTTGGGCCTTGAATATATATTGGACGATATGAGTTGGCAATCCTAAGATGAAGACTCGCTTCCTTTCCGAAACACGGCCATGTCTGATTCATCGCTTGCCTTTGCCCCCGCCACCTCGTCTGCCATCCCGGTTTCTCCCGCCGCACCCGCGCCCCGCACGGCCATCGCCAAGGGCTCGATCGAATTCAAGCGCAGCAACCGCGCCCTGTTCTTTGGCGGCTTTTCCACCTTCAGCCTGCTGTATTGCATACAACCGCTGTTTCCGCTGCTGTCGCACCAGTTTCATTTGACGCCCGCGCAAAGCAGCTGGTCCTTGTCCGTGTCGAGCGGCTTGCTGGCCATCTCCTTGGTGCTGCTCAGCGCCGTCTCGGACCGGGTCGGGCGCAAGCCGCTGATGGTGGCGTCGATGTTTTCCGCCGCGATATTGACGATCTTGTCCGCCTTCGCCCAGGATTATGCGCAACTGCTGGCCATCCGCGCCGCGCTGGGCATTGCCTTGGGCGGCATGCCGGCCGTGGCCATGGCTTACCTGGGCGAGGAAATCGAGGGGCCGTCGCTGGGATTGTCGATGGGCTTGTATATTGCAGGCAGCGCGTTTGGCGGCATGTCGGGACGCCTTATCGCTTCCATGCTCAGCGATTTCCTGTCGTGGCGCTGGGCCCTGGGCGTGCTGGGCGTGGCCGGCGTGCTGGCGGCGGCGGAATTCTGGCGCAGCCTGCCTGCGTCGAAAAATTTCGTGCCCAGTACCAAAGGCTGGAATGCATTGCCGCACGCGATCAAGCAACATTTTTCCGACCGGGGCTTGCCATGGCTGTTCTGCCTGGCTTTCGTGCTGATGGGCTGTTTCGTCAGCCTGTATAACTACATCGGCTACCGCCTGCTGGCCGCGCCATTTGGCTTGCGCCAGAGCACGGTCGGTTTGCTGGCCTTTCTGTACCTGATCGGCATCTTCAGTTCCGTGTGGGCGGGCCGCCTGGTGGACCGGCTGGGCCGGCGGGGCGTGCTGTGGATCATGCTGTCGGTGATGCTCAGTGGCATTGTATTGACCCTGTTCGACTCGCTGCCGCTGATCGTCATCGGCATGGCGCTGGCCACGTTCGGTTTCTTTGCCTCGCATTCGATCGCCAGCAGCTGGGTTAGCCGCCGCGCCCGCGCGCCGCAGGCACTGGCCTCGGCCTTCTATCTGCTGTTCTATTATTTGGGGTCAAGCCTGATCGGTTCGGCCTCGGGCATGATGTGGGGCTTCGACGGCTGGACGGGCGTCATCATCATGCTGGGCGTATGCCTGGGCGGCGGCGTGCTGATCGCCTTGCGCCTGCGCCATCTGCAGCCGCTGGGCGCGCGCGAAGCGGTGGGCTGAGGCGGCTATTTGGGGCAGTTGCCGATCATCGTTTCCCCCTGCTTGCCCGCGCGCGTGGTCACGCACAAGGTGCCCAGCGCGCTGGTGATTTTATACGTGCGGCTGCCCCTGGCCTCATTCGCGCCCACTTCCTCGATTTTCGATGCCTCGTACCATTTCGGCGGCACGGCCGCGTAGGCTTCGGCAAAGCCTTGCTGCATGCGCTTGAAGCCCGTGTCCTCCAGTTTTTGTTCTCCCCGCTGGGGGAATTCCTTGCGTAAATCCTTGTCGATCTTGCCCACGTCGCGCTTGGCTTGCGCCAGGATATCGGCGGCGCTGGGCGCTGGCGGCGCCGTGATCGCTTCCTGCATTGCCGGTGCTGGCGCCGGCTCGGCGGCGGGCGCGGGCAGGGGGCGGCTGACGGGCGCCGGTATGGTTCGGCGCGGCACACGTTCAGCGGCCGGTTTTGCGCTGCGCAAGGCTATCGGCTTGGGCGGCGCAGGGGCCGTGTAGCGCAGCCAGGTGATGGCCGGGCCCTGCGGCAAGTGCTCGTCAGCGGCAAGGCGGGGGCGCGACTGCACCACGACATAGGCCAGCCCCGCGTGCAGCAGGACGATCAGCAGCAGGCCGGGAGCGCGGCGGGGCAGGGGTGGCAGCGAGGTCATGGAGGGCATGGTGGTTCAGGTACGCCAATGTATCTGAAGGATTTGATAATTATCTAGAATGTCACAAGCGCTTACAAAAAAGTGCACCATGGAAATTTCAAGGCCATGGCGCGTGGCGGGGAACCTTGGGCCGGCCTGACGATCCAACTCTCGATACCATGGGAGGACAGATCATGATGCAGGTAAAGGAAGTGGCACGGCGCTTTGGCGCCATCGAACACGCGATCGGCCAGGCGGCCCAGTTGTGCGGCAAGCAGCAGGGCATGCCAATGGACTTGAAGGATTGCATCAATCAGCTGGACCAGCAAAAGAGCGCCGTGCGGCAAGCCATCGACACGCAGGACGATGCGCGCATCCGCCAAGCCGTCGACCAGATGGAATCGCTGGGCGACCGCGCCAAACGGGCGTGCGGCACGGCGACCAGCGTGACGCCGGAAATGAAGAGCGCCGTGCTCAAGGTCCACGATGAACTATCGGACCTGAAGCATCAGCTCCACTAGAACCCGGCTCTTGCGCGCTACATCTGCCGAAACAGATGGGCATATAAAGGGCTGACGCGCAGTTGCGCCGGATGCTGGCGCAGGGTCAGCGACAGCTTGCCCGCCTCGTCGCGCACGGCCGTGGCGATGGCGCTGGCATTGACGATGGTGCCCCGGTGGATTTGCCAGAATTGTTGCGGGTCCAGCTGGGGCAAAAGTTCCTTCAGGCTCGTGCGTATCAGCGCTTCGCTGTCCTGGCACACGACGTTGATGTATTTGTCCAGCGCCTCGAAATACACGACGTCGGCCAGCGCGATCATGCGCACGCTGTTGCCTACGGCCGCCCGTATCATTTGCAGGCGCGGCGCGGGCGGCACCATGGCCTGCAACTGGGCCAGCAGTCGGGCCAGGTTGTCGTCGCTGGGGGCCGCTGTGACGGTTGCCACCACCGGCGCCGCCGCAGTGGCTGCCGCCGCTGCCGCCGCTGGCGTTGCTCTCCCGCTGGCGCCGGCGCTGTCGCGCAGGCGTTGCTGCAAGCGTTCCACCGTCTTGGCCAGGCGCGCATCGTTGACGGGTTTTAAGACGTAATCGGCGGCCGCGTGCTCAAAGGCGGCCAGCGCATATTCGTCGTAGGCGGTAACAAACACGATATGGGGGAACGCGACGCCGTCCGGCCACTGCTCCGCCAGTTCCTCGGCCGCTTCCAGGCCCGTCTTGCCCGGCATCTTGATGTCGAGAAATAGAATGTCGGGCTGCAGCGCCAGGCCTTGCTGCAAGGCTTCCACGCCATTGGCGCAGGTGGCAACGATGTCGAGTTCCGGCCATAGCCGGCGCAGGGCATGCGCGAGGGCGGCGGCGAGTATGGGTTCGTCTTCGGCGATCAGGGCGCGCGGGGTGGAACTGGTCATGGCGTGGGGCTCGTGGTGGTGGAGTGTATCGGTAATTGAAGGCGGGCGACAACGCCTGCCGGCGTATTGGCGATCAGCGACAGGCTGGCGGCATCGCCATGCATGCCGTGCAGCCGTTCGCGGATATTCGCCACGCCCAGCTGCGTGCCCTTGGTCTGGCCCGGATGGTCGAGGCCCAGACCATCGTCCGCAACCGTCAGGATCAGCACGCTGCCGTCTGTGGATGCCTGCACGTGGATATGGCCGCCTTCGATCTTCGGTTCCAGGCCGTGCTGGATGGCATTTTCCACCAGCGGCTGCAGCAGCATGGGCGGCACCTTGATATCGCGCAAGGCCTCGGGCAAGTCCAGTGCATAGTTCAGGCGCGCACCCATGCGTATCGACATCAGGCCCAGGTAGGCTTGCATTAGGGAAAACTCCTGCGCGAGGGTGGTGGACCCGGCGCGCGAGGAACTCAAGGTGGCGCGCAGATACTGGATCAGCTGGTCGAGCAGCAGCTGGGCGCGGTCCGGATCAAAGCTGATCAGGCCCTGCAGGTTGGCCAGGGTGTTGAACAGCATGTGCGGCTCGATCTGCGCCTGCAGCAGTTGCAGCTGCGCCTGCATGGCTTGGCGCGCCACGGATTCGGCGCGGGCCTTTTCCTCGGCGGCGATCATTTGCAGGCGGGCAATCTTTTCGCGGCTGGAGAAAAAAAGCACGGCGCCGCCCGTGGCCAGCAGGGTGAACACGAGCGTGCCCATCATTTGCGTGGGCAACAGCTTGTCGAAGCCGCCCACGTCCACTCCCGTCAGCCAGCCGAACAGAACCAGGCCCAGCATTTGCGCCACGGGCACGGATAGCAGGATGATGAGCATGAAGGGCAGGAGTCTGGGCCGCTGGTCCGCACCCCATAAAGTCAGGCGCATGCCGTCGATCAGCAGGAAGGCGATCGTGCCGATGCACATCGAGGCGATCAGGTTTTGTCCGAAATGGCTGCCCGGATTGAGGATGAAGGTAATGACCAGCGCGCAGATCGCGTTCAGCACCAGCGCATAGCGAGAGTCGAGCAGCATGCGGTAGTAGGGAAAGCGGCGTCTGGCGGGGGCGTCGGCGGAAGGGGCGTCGGAGTTCATGGAAGTGTCTGCTGGTAGCGATGGGGCATTGTGTGCCAGCGCAGGCCAGGGCGCAACAGGGCTGCGACGAAACGGGGCCGGCGCGTCGCCATTCGCAGCGTCGCGCCGCCAAACGGGGCCGCTTTACTTTTCACGATGGGCGCGGGATAGTATGGCAAGACAGTCTTTGCTATAAAGGAAACCTCATGTGGCCCTACCCACGCACCCTGGCGCACCGCGGCGGCGGCACCCTGGCGCCTGAAAACACCCTGGCCGCCCTGCGCTGCGGCCTGGCCTACGGCTACCGCGCCGTGGAATTCGACGTCATGCTGGCGTCCGACGGCGTGCCCGTCGTCGTGCACGACCCCGAGCTGGGCCGCACGGTGGCCGGCAGCGGCCACGTCAACGATTACACGGCCGCGCAGCTGGGGGCCATGGAGGCGGGCGCCTGGTTCGGCCCGCAGTTTGCGGGCGAGGGCGTGCCCACGTTCGAGGCCGTGCTGGACTATTGCAAGACGCAGCGCATCTGGATGAATATCGAAATCAAGCCGGCGCCCGGCTGCGACGTGCCGACGGGCGAGACGGTGGCGCAGGCCACGCGCGATTATTTTGCAAAGGAAATTGCTGAAGGAGAGTTATTGCCCTTGCTCTCGTCGTTCAGCATCGCCGCCCTGGAAGCGGCGCGCCAGGCGGCCCCGGAACTGGCGCGCGGCTGGCTGGTCGAATGGATACCGGACGACTGGGCGCGCACGGTGAAGGAACTGGACGTGGTGGCGCTCCATTGCGACCACACGCAACTGACGCGCGCGCTGGCGCTGGCTGTCAAAGAGGAGGGATTGGGGCTGTTCTGCTACACCGTCAACACGCCCGAACGGGCCAGCGAGCTGCTGGCCTGGGGCGTGGATGGTTTTTGCACGGACAGGATCGATATTATTCCATCCATGGCGTAGGTCGGATTAACGGGGCAAAGCCCCGCGTAATCCGACAACATTGTTGACGTTATTGGTGTTGTCGGCTTACGCGCTTGCGCGCTAAGCCGACCTACGTTTCAAGCGGCTTAGAAAGTCACGCGCATGCCGACGGTGACATTGCGCCCCGTCAAAGGCGCCGCGTTCTTGATGAACGAAGTATGGCTGTACGCCAGTTCGTTCGTCAGGTTGTTCGCCTTGATGTAGAACTGGGCCGGCGTCGTGCCGATGCGCGTGTCGTAGTTGGCGGACAGGTTCAGCATGTTGTAGCCCGGGGTTGCCGTTTCGAACGCGGCCACCTTGTCTTGCTTGCCCACGCGGTAGAACTCGGCCACGCCGCTCCATGCCTGCCAGTTGGCATCGACCTTCACGCCAAAACGCTGGGCCGGGATGCGCGGCAAGTTGCCACCATCGTTGGCCAGCTTGGCCCGCACGTAGTCGCCGAACACGCTGGCGCCGAACATGGGGTTCAATTGCTGGCGCACTTGCCCTTCCACACCCGTGAACGTGGCGTCGCGCTGGGCGTACTGGATCAGCTGGAAGCCTTCGTGGTTATCCAGCGTGCTGCCAAAGATGTAGTTGTCGACCTTGTTGCGGTAGGCGCTGGCCGAGAAGGTCGTGGCGCCCGCATATTTGCGCAAGGTCAAGTCGATATTGTTCGACGTTTCCTTGCCCAGGTTTTGATTGCCCAGTTCATACGTGGCCGTGGCCATGTGCACGCCGTGCGCATACAGTTCCTCGGCGCTGGGCAGGCGGTGGGTGCGCGAAATGGTCGAACCGAGCGAATACTGGGGCGCGAATTTCCACACGGCGCCCAGCGAGACCGACGTGCCCTTGGCGCTGCGGTCCTGCAAGGTGGCGCTGTCGACCGCGATGTCTTGCCATTCGTGGCGCAAGCCCGCCTCGAAGCGCCATTGGTCGAGCTTGTATTCCTCCACGAGGAAGGCGGCGTGCTTCTTCGTTACCGTCGGCGCCACGTACGCTTCCTCGCCCAGGGCGGAGAAATCGCGCTTCGACGTTTGCAGGCCGACCACGCCGCGCCAGCCGAACACGGGATGGTGTTCCATTTCCAGGCGCGCGTCGTG
The DNA here is from genome assembly GCF_020858135.1 of Janthinobacterium sp. FW305-128. Classification (NCBI taxonomy): domain Bacteria; kingdom Pseudomonadati; phylum Pseudomonadota; class Betaproteobacteria; order Burkholderiales; family Oxalobacteraceae; genus Janthinobacterium; species Janthinobacterium sp. FW305-128. The sequence goes on from NZ_JACYMK010000003.1 coordinate 147,839, forward strand.
GCCCTTGTTTTTAAATGTGGTGGCGATTTCCGTGCCTTCGATTTCATCGTGCTTGTAATCGGTAAACGACGCGCGCAGGCGCAGCTTGGCGAAGCCGGGCACGGGGTCGCGCAATTCGCCGCGCACATCCCAGCGCTCGCTCTTCAGTTTCACGTAGGGCACGGCGCCATTTTCGTGGTCGTGGTCATGCTCGTCTTCACCGCCATGGCCGTGGCCTTCATGACCGCCGCAGTGCAGGTGGGTGCCGTGCGGGTGGCAGCTCTCGAATTCATGGTTGTGGCCAGGCAAGCCGTATTCCGCATGCTGGCTGGTGAAGGCCAGGCCCAGGAAGCCGCGCTGCCCCACCCACGACACGCCCACGCTGCCCGTGTCCGTCTTGTTGTAGCTGCCGGCCACTTTGGAGCCGCCTTCCCAGCCGCTGCCGACCTTGTATTCCTTCGCGTCGCGCTTGACGCCTTCCGCGTGGAAGGCGATGTTGCCGGAGCCGCCAGTCACTTCAAAGGCGCCCGCCTTGTCGCGCGCTGCCGAGTTGGCGCGTACTTCCGCGCTGCCTTCGAAGCCCTTGGCTGGCACGCGCGTGGGGATTTTCTTGTCGATCACATTGACGACGCCGCCGACGGCGCCGCCGCCATAGGCCAATGCGGACGGGCCGCGCAAGACTTCAATCTGTTCCGACAGCATCGGTTCGGCCGCGACGGCATGGTCGGGGCTGATGGTCGAGGCATCCTGCACTTCGGCACCATCGGACAGGATCTTCACACGGGGACCATCCATGCCGCGGATGATGGGGCGGCTGGCGCCGGCGCCGAAATGGCTGGACGTGATGCCGGGCTGGCCTGCCAGGGTTTCGCCCAGGGTCGCTTCGCGGGCGCGCACCAGTTCCTCGCCTTCCAGTATGGTCACGGGCGTGCTCATGTCGTCGCTGCCCAGGGCCAGCGCGCTGGCCGAGACGGTGACGGCGGGCAAGGTGGCGGCCTGTTGCGCCAGGGCGCTGGCGGGGGCGGCAAAGGCCAGCATGATGGCCAGCGCGAGGGGAGTGGGTTGGTGAGGACGGACGGACATGGGCAAGAATTCCTTTATCAGCTATCGGTGTTGGCAGGGTTGGGGCAGCGCATGAACAGGAAATAGCCTGCCCTAAGATGATAATGATAACCCATTATCATTAATGTGTGGCAGTTTTTCCGGGCAGTAGATACAGGCGGATGGTGTATTCTGTCGGCTATGGAACGCACAACACGTCAAAAAACCGCTATTCAAGCCGCCATCGAGTCGGCCCAGCGCCCCCTGTCGGCGCAGGAAATCCTCGAACAGGCCAGCTTGCAGGTGACGCAGCTGGGCATCGCCACCGTTTACCGCAACTTGAAGTCCTTGGTGCTGGAGGAAAAGGTGCACGTGGTGACCTTGCCGGGCGAAAACCCGCGCTACGAGTCGAACACGGCCGCCAATCACCACCATCACCATTTCCAGTGCACCACGTGCCAGCGCGTGTTCGATGTGCATGATTGCCCGGGCGACTTGAAGCGCATGGCGCCGCAAGGCTTTATTGTCGAGCGCCACGAACTGACCCTGTACGGCCGCTGCGCCGATTGCAATGCGGCCGCCGGCGCCAGTGCGGTCGCCGCCGGTGCCGCCTCGCACGCCTGCGCCAGCGGCCACGACCCGGCCTGAGCGGGCAGGCTGTCGATGTTGGCACGTGCGCAACAATGCCCGTGCCCGCCGTCAATGCCGCACCCCATATCACGTATAATCTTCCCTTTAAAGCTGCCGCCACTCTTTGCCAAAAAAACATGAAATCAACTGAAATCCGCGACAAGTTCCTCAAATTTTTCGAGTCCAAGGGCCATTCCATCGTCCGTTCCAGCTCCCTGGTGCCAGGCAACGATCCGACCTTGCTGTTGACGAACAGCGGCATGGTGCAGTTCAAGGATGTGTTTACGGGCACGGACAGCCGTCCGTACACGCGCGCCACCTCGGTGCAGCGCTGCGTGCGCGCCGGCGGCAAGCACAACGATCTGGAAAACGTCGGCTACACGGCGCGCCACCATACGTTCTTTGAAATGCTGGGCAACTTCAGCTTCGGCGACTATTTCAAGCGCGACGCGATCCAGTACGCATGGGAACTGCTGACCAAGGTGTACGGCTTGCCGGCTGACAAGCTGACCGTCACCGTCTACATCGAAGATGACGAAGCGTACGACATCTGGGCCAAGGAAATCGGCGTGCCTGTCGAGCGCATCATCCGCATCGGCGACAACAAGGGTTCGCGCTACGCTTCGGACAATTTCTGGCAGATGGCCGACACGGGTCCATGCGGTCCATGCACGGAAATCTTCTACGACCACGGCGCCGACATTCCCGGCGGCCCGCCGGGTTCGCCTGACGAAGACGGCGACCGCTTCATTGAAATCTGGAACTTGGTGTTCATGCAGTTCAACCGCGACGAAGCGGGCGTCATGCACAAGCTGCCGAAGCCGTGCGTCGACACGGGCATGGGCATGGAGCGCCTGGCCGCCGTGCTGCAGCACGTGCATTCGAACTATGAAATCGACCTGTTCCAGCACCTGATCAAGGCTGCCGCGCGCGAAACGGGCGCCACGGACCTGGAAAACAAGTCGCTGCGCGTGATCGCCGACCACATCCGCGCCGCCGCCTTCATGATCGTCGACGGCATCATTCCGGGCAGCGAAGGCCGCGCGTATGTTCTGCGCCGCATCATCCGCCGCGCCCTGCGCCATGGCCACAAGCTGGGCCAGACGAAACCGTTCTTCTACAAGCTGGTGGCCGATCTGGCCATCGAGATGGGCGGCGCCTATCCGGAGCTGGAAGAAGCGAAAGACAACGTCGCCAACATGCTCAAGGCCGAGGAAGAGCGTTTCGGCGAAACCCTGGAAACGGGCATGAAAGTGCTGGAAGCGCAGCTGGCCAAGGATGCCACGGGCATCGACGGCGCCACCGCTTTTACTTTGTACGAAACCTACGGCTTCCCGCCGGACCTGACGGCCGACATCTGCCGCGAACGCAATATCAGTTTCGACCAGGCTGGCTACGACGCAGCCCTGAAGGAAAGCCAGGAACTGTCGCGCAAGGGCGGCAAGACGCACAAGGACAGCAAGGTCGAGTACACGGGTGAGAAAAACAAATTCGTCGGCTACGACCAGTTGACGTTCAGCAGCAAGGTCGTCGCGCTGTACGCGGCCGGCACGCAGGTAGCTGAACTGAAGGCGGGCCAGGACGGCATCGTCGTGCTCGACACCACGCCGTTCTACGCGGAATCGGGCGGCCAGGTGGGCGACCAGGGCGTGATCGCCTCGGGCGCCGGCAGCTTTGCCGTCAGCGACACCCTGAAAATCCAGGCCGACGTGTTCGGTCACCACGGGGTGCTGGAATCGGGCGTGCTGAAGGTGGGGGACGCCGTCTCGGCCGAAGTCGACACCGCCAAGCGCGCGCGAACGATCCGCAACCACTCGGCCACGCATTTGATGCACAAGGCCTTGCGCGAAGTGCTGGGCGGCCACGTGGCGCAAAAGGGTTCGCTGGTCGACCCGGACAAGACCCGCTTCGACTTCAGCCACAATGCGCCGATGACGGCCGAGCAGATCGCCGCCGTGGAAACGATCGTCAACAAGGAAATCCTGGAAAACCGCGCCACGCAAGCCCATTTGATGTCGTTTGACGACGCCGTCAAGCATGGCGCGATGGCTCTGTTCGGCGAAAAATACGGCGACGAAGTGCGCGTGCTCGACATCGGCAGCTCGAAAGAGCTGTGCGGCGGCGTCCACGTGCAGCGCACGGGCGACATCGGCCTGTTCAAGATCATCGGCGAAAGCGGCGTAGCCGCCGGCATCCGCCGCGTGGAAGCGGTGACGGGCGAGGGCGCGCTGGCGCTGGTGCAAACCATCAACCGCCGCCTCGTCGAAGCGGCCAGCGCCCTGAAGGCGCAGCCGGAAGAATTGACGGCCCGCATCGTCCAGGTGCAGGACCACGTAAAGGCGCTGGAGAAGGAACTGGCCGCGCTGAAATCGAAACTGGCGTCGGGCCAGGGCGATGAGCTGGTCACGCAAGCCATCGATGTCAACGGCATCAAGGTGCTGGCGGCCGTGCTGGAAGGCGCCGACGTGGCCCGTCTGCGCGAAACCATGGACAAGCTGAAGGACAAGCTGAAAACGGCCGCCATCGTGCTGGCCAGCGTGGCCGACGGCAAGGTCAGCCTGATCGCCGGCGTGACGGCGGACGCGACTTCCAAGGTCAAAGCGGGCGAGCTGGTGAACTTCGTTGCACAGCAAGTGGGCGGAAAAGGCGGCGGACGCCCCGATATGGCGCAGGCTGGCGGCACAGATCCGAGCGGCCTGGCGAACGCCCTGGCCGGCGTGCCGGCCTGGGTCGGCGAACGCGCAAAATAAGGCGTAAGCTAGAAGGCATGCGGGGTTTTCGCCCCACAGCCCCTTGAAAACGGCCCGCAGACGGTGTTTGCGGGCCGTTTTGCCGTGTGGAATCTCGTTGTGACACCACAACAGCCGATGAACTATTTTGGTGCAGCGCGTCAATGCCCCTGATTTAGAGTAGTATGTCGAAAATCAGTACAACAAAACAATGGTGGGATATTGATGATGAGCGACACACTACTTGATACCGAGATTATGGAATTTCACAAAGAACTCGACGCGCGCGGCTTGAATTGCCCGTTGCCGATTCTGAAGGCGAAAAAGGCTTTGTCAGAGCTGCAGAGCGGGGAAGTGCTGCGCATCATGGCAACCGATCCCGGTTCCGTGCGCGACTTCCAGGCTTTCGCCAAGCAAACGGGCAATGCCCTGCTGTCGCACGTGCAGACGGGTACCGAATTCGTCTTCCTGATGCAACGCAAATAATTCTGCCAGCCGGGGCCGCCGTGGCGCGGCCTGGTTTTCCTTCCCGAACCAGCCCTTTTGCTGCCCTGCAGCGTAGCGGCGGACCCCCTTGAAATCCCCGAAGCTGGACAGTTTAGATGGATTGCTCTAACAAAAAATCGCACGATCGTGCTTAAATTCGGTTCAGGATTCAAATTTCTCTTATAATCGAACGCACAATCAGCACTTGATCCGTCATTTTTATAATTTCCCAAAGGCATAGCTATGAAAGTCTTGGTACCCGTCAAACGCGTGGTCGACTATAACGTCAAAGTCCGCGTCAAGAGTGACGGCACTGGCGTCGATACCGCCAACGTCAAAATGTCGATGAACCCTTTCGATGAGATCGCGCTGGAAGAAGCGATGCGCCTGAAAGAAGCCGGCAAGGTCACTGAAGTGGTCGCCATCTCCTGCGGCGTGACGCAGTGCCAGGAAACCCTGCGCACGGCCATGGCCATCGGCGCCGACCGCGGCATCCTGGTGGAAACGACGACCGACCTGGAACCGCTGGCCGTGGCCAAGCTGGTCAAGTCCCTGGCCGAGAAAGAACAGCCGCAACTGATCATCCTGGGCAAGCAGGCGATCGATGACGACAGCAACCAGACGGGCCAGATGCTCGCTGCCCTGCTGGGTTGGCCGCAAGCCACGTTCGCTTCGAAAGTCGTGCTGGAAGACGGCAAAGTCACCGTCACGCGCGAAGTCGACGGCGGCCTGGAAACCCTGGCATTGACCTTGCCAGCGATCATCACCACCGACCTGCGTCTGAACGAGCCACGCTATGTGACCTTGCCGAACATCATGAAGGCAAAGAAAAAACCGCTCGAGACCGTCAAGCCGGAAGACCTGGGCGTCGATGTTGCGCCACGCCTGAAGACCCTGAAAGTCGTCGAGCCAGCCAAGCGCTCGGCCGGCATCAAGGTGCCGGACGTCGCCACCCTGGTCGCCAAGCTGCGTACCGAAGCCAAAGTCATCTAAGCGGCTTTGCCGTCTATCCAGAACAATTACAGGACATATCATGGTCGCATTAGTTATTGCTGAACACGACAACGCTACCTTAAAGGGCAGCACCCACCACACCGTGACCGCGGCTGCCCAGTGCGGCGGCGACGTGCACGTACTGGTCGCAGGTTCGAACGCCTCGGCCGCCGCCGCTGCCGCCGCGCAAATCGCCGGCGTGACGAAAGTCATCGTGGCCGACGCGCCCTATTTTGCCGACGGCCTGGCCGAAAATGTGGCCGAGCAAGTGCTGGCCATCGCCGGCAATTACAGCCACATCCTGGCGCCAGCCACCGCCTACGGCAAGAACATCCTGCCGCGCGTGGCCGCCAAGCTGGACGTGGCGCAAATCTCGGAAATCACCAAGGTCGACTCGCCTGACACCTTCGAGCGCCCGATCTACGCCGGTAACGCGATTGCTACCGTGCAATCTGGCGACAAGATCAAGGTCATCACCGTGCGCACCACCGGTTTCGACGCCGCTGCCGCCACCGGCGGTTCGGCTGCCACCGAAACCGTCGCCGCCGTTGCCGACAATGGCAAGTCCGCCTTCGTGGGCCGCGAACTGGCCAAGTCCGACCGTCCTGAACTGACCGCCGCGAAAATCATCGTGTCGGGCGGCCGTGGCATGGGTTCGGCCGAGAACTTCCACATCCTGGAACCGCTGGCCGACAAGCTGGGCGCCGCCATGGGTGCTTCGCGCGCCGCCGTCGACGCCGGCTTCGTGCCGAACGACTGGCAAGTGGGCCAGACGGGCAAGATCGTCGCGCCATCGCTGTACATCGCCGTCGGCATCTCGGGCGCGATCCAGCATCTGGCCGGCATGAAAGACTCGAAAACCATCGTCGCCATCAACAAGGATCCGGAAGCGCCGATCTTTGCCGTGGCCGACTACGGCATCGTGGGCGATCTGTTCGAGATCGTGCCGCAACTGGTCAAAGAACTGGGTTAATTTAAACCCATCAGGTTTTGTATATCACGAAGCCACGCCGGCCCGCCCCACACGGCGAGCCGCGCGTGGCTTTTTTCTTGGAGAAATAGATGAGCTATCAAGCCCCGCTGAAAGACATGTTGTTCGTCATGAACGAACTGGCCGGCCTGGCCGAAATCCATACTTTGCCTGGCTGCGAAGACGCGACACCCGACACGGCCGAAGCCGTGCTGGAAGAAAACGCCAAGTTCTGCGGCGGCGTGGTGGCCCCCTTGAACGGCCCCAGCGACAAGGAACCGAGCTTCTGGCACGACGGCCAGGTCACGACCTCGAAAGGCTTCAAGGAAGCGTTCAAGGCCTACGGCGAAGCGGGCTGGCAGGGCGTGCAGCATCCGACGGAATTTGGCGGCCAGGGCTTGCCCAAGCTCTTGGCTACGCCCTGCATCGAAATGCTCAATTCGGCCAGCATCTCGTTTGCCCTGGTGGCCCTGCTGTCGGACGGCGCCATCGAAGCGCTGCTGACGGCCGGCAGTGACGCGCAAAAGGCCACCTATCTGGAAAACCTGGTCTCCGGCAAGTGGACGGGCACCATGAACCTGACTGAGCCGCAAGCGGGGTCCGACCTGGCCGCCGTGCGCACGCGCGCCGTGCCGCAGGATGACGGCACCTATAAAGTGTTCGGCACGAAGATTTTCATCACGTACGGCGAGCACGACATGGCAGAAAACATCGTCCATCTGGTGCTGGCCCGCACGCCGGACGCACCGGCCGGCGTAAAAGGCATTTCGCTGTTCATCGTGCCGAAATTCCTCGTCAATGCGGACGGCAGCCTCGGCGCGCGCAATGACGCGCACTGCGTGTCCATCGAGCACAAACTGGGCATCAAGGCCAGCCCCACGGCCGTGCTGCAGTTCGGCGACCACGGCGGCGCCATCGGCACCCTGGTGGGCGAGGAAAACCGCGGTCTCGAATACATGTTCATCATGATGAACGCGGCCCGCTTCGGCGTGGGCCTGCAGGGCATCGGCCTGGCCGAGCGCGCCTACCAGCAGGCCGTGGCGTTCGCCAAGGACCGCGTGCAGTCGCGCGACCTGGCCGGCTCGCCCGGTCCGGTCTCCATCATCCACCACCCGGACGTGCGCCGCATGCTGATGTCGATGCGCTCGCAGACGGAGGCGGCGCGCGCGCTGGCCTACGTGGGCGCGGCCATCAGCGACGTGGCGCACCACCATCCGGACGCCGACGTGCGCGCGGAAAGCCTGGCGACGTACGAATACCTGGTGCCCGTGATCAAGGGCTGGGCCACGGAAATGTCGCAGGACGTCACGCGCGACGGCGTGCAAGTGCACGGCGGCATGGGTTTCATCGAAGAGACGGGAGCCGCCCAGCATTACCGTGACGCCAAGATCCTGACGATCTACGAAGGCACGACGGCCATCCAGGCGAACGACCTCGTGGGCCGCAAGACGGTGCGCGACGGCGGCGCCGTGGCAAAAGCCATCATCGCCCAGGTGCGCGCTACGGAAGCCCAGCTGGGCGAACTGACCGGCGCCGACTTCCAGGCCATGCAGCGCCACCTGGCCGAAGGCAGCGCCGCGCTGGAAGCCGTGGTCGAGTATGTGGTGGCGAACATGAAGACGGACATCAAGGCCGTGTTCGCGGGCAGCGTGCCCTACCTGAAGCTGGCCGGCATCGTGCTGGGCGGCTGGCAAATGGCCCGCGCGGCCATCGTGGCGCAGCAAAAGCTGGGAGAGGGCAGCGGCGACGCATCGTTCTACAAGGCAAAAATCGCCACAGCCCGCTTCTTTGCTGACCACATCCTGTCGCAGGCACCGGGCTTACGCGCCACCATCATCGACGGCAGCGCCGGCGTGATGGCCTTGTCGGAAGAGCAGTTTTAAGCGGGGTCAGACCCCCTCGTCCGCTAACGCCGAGTTTGGCGTTGGCATTGTTGAGGGTCTGACCCCAGCAGTGTGCTGAAGACCCGCAGAAGGCAAAAAAAGCGCTGGAGATCGCTCTCCAGCGCTTTTTTAAACCACAAAGACAAATGCCGGGGTCAGACCCGCCGGGGGAATGTGCGCCAATGGCGCGCATTCCGATCCCACAGGGACTGATCCCAGATTTACTCTGCGTTCTTAGCGGCGGGCGATGCCGTTGCCCGAATTGCGTACCAAGTCGCCAGCCGCGAGGCCAGGATCCTGGTCAAACGCAAAATCGGCCTTGGCGCCCGTTTCGTATTGCACGGTGACGGTCCAGGTCTTGGCGTTCTTCATGTGGCCTTCGACTTGCTTGCCCGCGTAGGCGCCGCCAGCGGCGCCGGCCAGGGTGGCCAGGTCCTTGCCGCGTCCGCCGCCGACCTGGCGGCCCAGCAGGGCGCCGGCCACGCCGCCGCCGATCATGCCCAGTGCGCCGCCTTCACCGGCTTTTTCAGTGACGTTGACTGCCAGCACCTTGCCGCAATCGGCGCAAATCTGATGCTGCGGCTGCTTGGAGGGCTGGCTGGCGTAGGAGTTGCCCGCCTTTTGCGCGGCCTTGGCATTGATGATGGCCTGGTCGTATTCGCCCTTGGCGTCGCGCAGGCATTGCATGCGGGCTTTCGAGCTGCTTTCTTCTGCGCACAGTTTCTTGTCGTCCGCATAGCGCGTGTTGGCTTGCTTCGTGTCGTACGCGTATTGCGCCTTCGGCGACAGGTTTTGCGCGAAGGCGGATGTGCTGAACAGGGCCGTGACGGCGACTGCGAGGATGAGTGGGCGACGAATCATGATCTTCTCCTAGGGGGTGTTAAATGAGCCAGTAATGTTGGCATTGTGAATGCAGTATAGAGGAAAATCATGATTGCTTACCAACACTTACATGTGCGTGCGGGGCGACGGATAGATGTCATTTCCATGCGGAAATTAACCGTAGGCGCCGCCTGTGTACAGCAAGTCGAACAGGCGCGCCATGGTGGCGATCAGCACGCCCGCGCCTAGCATCAAGGTAGCGACCAGCACCACGGCCAGGGGCCAGCCCGTGTCCGACAGGCGGCTTGATGCGGCATTGTAGCGGGCGTCCCACTTGTCGTCCGGCATCAAGCCCAGGACCAGCGCTTCCAGGAAGCCGCCCAGCGCGGACAGGGTCAGCGGCAATATCTGATAAAACCAGTCCGCCTCGGGAAACAGCTGATGCAGCAGTGCGCTGGCGGGCAGGGCGGCCAGGTGTAGCCAGCCCCAGCGGTCTTTGGCGCCGTGCAGGTAGAAGCGGTGTGCGCCCAGCGTGCCCAGCAAAAAGGCCAGCAGGGTGGTGAATGCCTTGTTCTTGTGCGACTGTTGCAAAATGGTAGCGGTGGTCATGGGACTCCAGAATTGCTCATCAGTAAAGATTGCCAGTATCGGTCATTGCCTCGCACAACGATAGCACTTTCCTGTGGCGTTTATGCAATGATTTCGCGTGAGTTCAAGCCATGGCCGGCACGATAGACGCAGACGCCTATTGCGTCTTCGGCCCTGACTGGTCATAATGTTTGATTAGCCCAAATTACACGCCCGTCATCATAACGCTTGCTGCCTGGCGGTAAAGCGCGCTATAATTTGCGGCTTTTTCCGCCTCAGCACACTTTTTGGAAATATTATGGTCGTTATTCGTTTAGCTCGTGGAGGCGCCAAGAAGCGCCCGTTCTTCAACATCGTCGCTACTGATTCGCGCAATCGCCGCGATGGTCGCTTCATTGAGCGTATCGGTTTTTACAACCCGATGGCGCAAGGTGGCGAAGTTCCACTGCGTATCACCGCAGACCGTCTGGCCTACTGGCAAGGCGTTGGCGCACAATTGTCGCCAACCGTTGCTCGCCTGGTAGCCAGCAACAACAAAGCAGCAGCTTAATTAGATCACTGGTTTGACGGTCAAGACTGCATCCGGGGTGAAAGTCCCCGATGACCTGGTACAGGTAGGCTATGTCTCCGGTGCTTATGGCATTGCTGGCGGGGTCAGGATCACTCCTTTCTCCGACGATGCGGATGCATTATTAAGCGTCAAAACCTGGTGGTTTGATAAACCGACCTTGCATGATGTTCAAGTCAGGCAAGCGAAGTTACACGGCGGCGACGTCGTGGCCCAGCTGGTGGGTGTGGTCGGGCGGGATGCCGCAGAAGCGCTGAAAGGCGTGTCTGTGCAAATTCCGCGTAGCCATTTCCCGACGCTGTCGGCCGATGAATTTTATTGGTCCGATCTGATCGGACTGACAGTCGAGAATTTGCAAGGCGAGTGCCTCGGCACAGTGCACGACATGATGAGCAATGGTCCGCAGTCGATCTTGCGCGTTACGCCCGTCGCCAGTGCCGATGAGACCGTTGAAAAGGCGCCTGAGCGCCTGATCCCGTTTGTTGGCCAGTTTGTCATTAACGTTGACAAGGCTGCCAGCAAGATCACGGTCGACTGGGGCCTCGATTATTAAACCGCCTGCGCATAACTTTGCGCCGGGCAAACGTTGCAGGATGGTGAGCGATGCAATTTGATGTCGTGACCCTGTTCCCGGAAATGTTTGCCGCGCTGACGCAGTCGGGTGTGACCCGGCGCGCCTTCGAGCAGGGGAAATGTGGCTTGTCCTTGTGGAATCCCCGTGATTTCACGACCGACAATCACCGCACCGTGGATGACCGCCCGTATGGCGGCGGCCCCGGCATGGTGATGATGGCCCGTCCCCTCGAAGCGACAATTAATGCCGCTAAGCAACGCCAGACTGAATTGGGACTGGCGGCGCCCCGCGTGGTGTTCATGTCGCCGCAAGGCCGTCCGCTGACGCACGCGCGCGTCACGCAGTTGAAAGCCGAGCCTGGCCTGGTGGTCCTGTGTGGCCGCTATGAAGCCGTGGACCAGCGTTTGCTGGACCGTTGCGTCGACGAAGAGATCAGCGTCGGCGACTTCGTCCTGTCGGGCGGTGAATTGCCTGCCATGGCGCTGATGGATGCGGTGATCCGCCTGTTGCCCGGTGTCTTGAACACGGAGGCATCGGCCATCGAGGACAGCTTCGTCAATGGCTTGCTCGATTCGCCGCACTACACGCGGCCGGAAACATACGAAGGCATGGCCGTGCCGCCCGTCTTGATGGGTGGCAATCATGCCGAGATCGTCAAGTGGCGCCGCCAGCGCATGCTGGAAGCGACCGCGACAAAGCGGCCTGACCTGCTGGTCAGTGCGCGCGCCGCCGGCTTGCTCAGCAAGACCGACGAAAAATTCTTGGCCAGCCTGTAAGCCGTCTCCGGACGGCCGGCAGGGTGGCCAGTAGTGCCGGGCATGTTGCCCATATTGTGTTACCCATCCTCTACCGGGCGGATACTTGCTATCCACAGTGCGCCGGCATGATGGTTTTCGGAGTTATAAAAATGGACTTGATTCAACAATTAGAGCAGGAAGAAATTGCTCGTCTGGGTAAAACCATTCCTGAATTCGCACCAGGCGATACCGTTATCGTCAGCGTCAACGTAGTCGAAGGCACGCGCAAGCGCGCCCAGGCTTACGAAGGCGTCGTTATCTCCCGTCGTAACCGTGGCCTGAACTCGAACTTCATCGTTCGCAAGATCTCGTCCGGCGAAGGCGTTGAGCGTACGTTCCAACTGTACTCGCCGCTGATCGCTTCGATCGAAGTGAAACGCCGTGGTGATGTTCGCCGCGCCAAGCTGTACTATCTGCGTGAGCGTTCGGGTAAATCGGCGCGTATCAAAGAAAAATTGCCAAACCGCCGCGTTGTGGCGAAAGCAAGCGCGTAATATCAGCGTCTGCGTTGGGAAAAGGGGTACCGTATTGGTGCCCCTTTTTTTATTTAGAATTGCTAATGGGACAAGCTGCCATGGCCACCATCGCATTTGATCCAAAACAACTCGCCATCGATTCGATCGCCGGCGAGGCGGCGCTGGACGCCGTGCGCCTGACGCCGGACTGGCTGCGCCAGCGCCTGGCCGAACAGCCTGACTGGCAGCCCGAGATCACCCAGGATTTCCTCTCCGCCCGCGCCGTTCCCGTGCGCGCCGCCGTCCTCATTCCCCTGGTGCAGCGGCCGCAGGGCTTGACCATTTTGCTGACCATGCGCACGGACCACCTGAGCAGCCATGCGGGCCAGGTCAGCTTTCCCGGCGGTCGCAGCGAGCCGTTCGATGGCTCGCCCGTGGCCACGGCCTTGCGCGAAACGGAAGAAGAAGTGGGCCTGGCGCGCGAGCACATCGAAGTGCTGGGCTGCCTGCCCGACTACCTGACGGGCACCGGCTATCAGGTCACGCCCGTGGTGGGGCTGGTGACGCCGCCGTTCGAACTGCGCGCCGACCCGTCCGAAGTGGCGGAAATCTTCGAAGTGCCGCTGGCCTTCCTCATGGATGGCCTCAACCATCAGCGCCTGTCGGTGGAATTGCCGGGCGGACGGCGCTCGTTCTACGCCATGCCGTACGAGCGTTTCTACATTTGGGGCGCCACGGCCGGCATGCTGCGCAATCTGTTTCACCTGCTGCGCGCGTAAAATGGCGCCGCGCACGTAATAAGTTTGATTCCAGCACGGCACTGCGCTATCGTAGCGGGCATTGCGGTATTGCTGAAAAAGACAAAAAGGACGTTTGATGACATTTCTCTCCATACTTTGCGCATTGCTGATCGAGCAGCTCAAACCTTTGCGCGCGGACAATCCGATCTACGCCGAAATCAAGAGCCTGGCGATGCGCATGGAGACCTGGTTCAATGCCGGCCACGCCAGCCACGGCCGCATGGGCTGGTTCCTCATGATCGGCGCGCTGATGGTGCCGACGGCGGGCGTGTACTGGATCTTGCTCCACTACCAGCTGACCCTGCTGGCCTTTGCCTGGAACGTCCTCATCGTCTACCTGACCCTGGGCTTCCGTCATTACAGCCATTACTTCACCTCGATCCAGCTGGCCCTGAGCGCCGGCGACGAAGCGACGGCCCGTACCTTGCTGGCCGACTGGACCAAGCTCGACACGGTGGGCATGGAAGCGAGCGAGATCGCCCGCATCGCCGTGGAAAAAGCCCTGATCACCACGCACCGCAATGTGTTTGGCGTGTTCTTCTGGTTCCTCATGCCGCTGGGTCCTGCCTGCGCCGTGATGTACCGCGTGGCCGAATACCTGGCGCGCGCCTGGAACGAGCCCGAGCACATGCGCAATGAAGCGTTCGGCCAGTTCGCCGCGCGCGCCTTTTACTGGATCGACTGGATCCCCGTGCGCCTGACGGCCGTGGCGTTTGCCGTGGTCGGCAATTTCGAGGACGCCATCTACGCCTGGCGCAATTTCGCCCAGCGTTGGCAGGACGAGTCCATCGGCATCATCCTGACGGCCGGCGGCGGCGCCATGGGCGTACGCCTGGGCACGCCAGCGGAAACGGCCGCGCGCGTGCTCGTCACGCCCGACATGGCCGTCGACGACAGCGACAGCGAAAGCGATATCCTGCCGGGCGAAGAGCCGGGCGCGCGCGCCTTGCAGAGCACGGTGGGCCTCGTCTGGCGCGCCTTGCTGCTGTGGATGCTGTTGCTGCTGTTGATGTCGGGCGCCGTTTTCCTCGGCTGACGCGGGCGCACATGCGCCATCCATGCGCCTTGCGCGTGGAACAAGGTTAAAATAGGGGCTGGCGCGCAAGGCGTGCCGGCCCCTGTTTGCATCGCCAGGGCAGATCGAGGTAGAACCCAAGTCTTCTATAAGATATAATACTGGCTTACCGCAGCAAACGTAGTTGACTACCAGCCCGGCTTACCCGCCGGGGCCATTCACGCAATCCAGTCCCGACAAGCCACATGGCCGAGTTATCTCAAAAAACAGGGGAACTCTCAGACGAGTTCTTCATCCTTGGTCTCACCAGCAATGGCAAGCAATTCCGACCCAGCGATTGGGCCGAGCGCCTTTGCGGAGTGATGTCCTGTTTCAATCCCGACGGCGGCGGGCGCAATGCGCACCTCCAGTATTCGCCCTATGTGCGCCCGACCGTCGTCAATGGCGTCAAGTCGGTGGTGGTCAACACCAAGCTGCGCGAGATCGAGCCGATGGCGTTTCACTTCGTGCGCGAATTTGCCAAGGATAACGACCTGCAGATCGTCGAAGCCTGCTTCTTGCCGCCCCCCGAAGAAAAGTAAGACCGTTTCAATTGATTTGCCTCAAGCCCGCCACGGCGGGCTGGCGTAGCGTGGACACTCTGCCTCAAACGGAGCGGCGACATGCGCATCGGCGACATCTGTACCCTGCATACCATCCATTGCCAGCGTGACACCAGCGTGCAAGACGCCGCGCTGCTGATGCGCCAGCACCACGTGGGCGACCTGATCGTGGCCGAACAGCCGAACGGCGAACGCGTCCCCATCGGCATCCTCACCGACCGCGACATCGTCATTTCCGTCATCGCCCTCGGTCTCGACCCCGCCAGCCTGCTGGTGGGCGACATCATGAGCGCGCAGCTGCTCACCGCCAGCGAAGACG
The DNA here is from genome assembly GCF_020858135.1 of Janthinobacterium sp. FW305-128. NCBI lineage: Bacteria > Pseudomonadati > Pseudomonadota > Betaproteobacteria > Burkholderiales > Oxalobacteraceae > Janthinobacterium > Janthinobacterium sp. FW305-128. The sequence goes on from NZ_JACYMK010000003.1 coordinate 163,090, forward strand.
AAGACGTCTACGACATCATCGAACGCATGCGCGTCAACGGCATCCGCCGCCTGCCCGTGGTCAACAGCCTGGGCGCGCTTTCCGGCGTTGTCAGCATCGACGACTTGCTGGCCTTCCTGGCCCAGGAAATGGCCGAGCTGGCGCGCATCAGCAGCGGCCAGCTGGTCCACGAAAAGCGCACCAGAAAGTAAGCGCGTATTGCGCAATTCCGGTCAAGTCACGGCTTGCTGAAAATGCTACAGTCGCTGCTCGTTCAACGGGAAGCGTTCATGCACTATCTGGCCAAGGCACTCTGGTATATCGAATCGCATTATGCGGACGATCTCTCGCTCGGCGATATCGCCCACGTGGGCGGCGCTTCGCCATGTCATTTGACGCGCGCGTTCGGCCTGGCCACGGGCCACTCCGTGATGCGCTATGTGCGGGCGCGCCGGCTCAGCGAGGCGGCGCGCGCGCTGGCCCAGGGCGCGCAAGACATCCTCGCCGTCGCGCTGGAGGCCGGCTACGGTTCCCATGAAGCCTTTACGCGGGCCTTCCGCGACCAGTTCCACGTCACGCCGGAAACGGTGCGGGCCCAGCGCCACGTCGCCAACCTGGCGCTGGTGGACGCCTTCAAAATGGATGTGGCGCCGGGCGTGCCTTTGGCGCCGCCCCGTTTCGAGCAAGGGCCCGCCTTGCTGCTGGCGGGCCTCGTTGAGCGGTATTGCGCGGAATCGTCTGCCGGCATTCCCGCCCTGTGGCAGCGCTTCCTGCCCCATGTGGCGCCCGGCCAGCTCGTGTATGGCGTGTGCTGCAACAATGACGACGCGGGCAATTTCGACTACCTGTGCGCCATGCCGGTGGCCGACTTTTCCCAGGCTCCCGACGGCTGGGCGCGGCTGCGCATCGCGCCGCAGCGCTATGCCGTCTTTCATCACCGCGGCCATATTTCCACCATCCGCGCCACCTGGCATACGGTGTGGAACGAGTGGCTGCCCCAGTCGGGGCTGGAAGTGGCCGACGCGCCCGATTTTGAGCGCTACGACCGGCAATTCGATCCCGCCAGCGGCGTCGGTGGCGTGGAAATCTGGCTCCCCTTGAAAGCATGAGCATGTTCAATACCTTGTCTGCGCCGGCCCTGTTCGCCGGCACCACCGCGCTGCGCCGTCGCCTGTCGCAAACCGCCGCCGCGCTGGCGGCGGGCCTGCCCCTGTACTGGGTGCTTGGGCCGCAGCCGCTGGGCCCGCTGGCCTGGTGCGCGCCGTTGCCCGTGCTGTGGCTGGCCCTGCGCTCGTCGCGCCGCGATGCGGCCTGGATGACCTTCCTGGCCACCGTGCTGGGTCTGTCATCCAACTTCAGTTATTTTCGCCTGCTCATGCCCTTGCCGGCCGTGCTGGCCGTGATCACCGTCAAGGCACTGCTGTGGCTGCTGGTAGTGCTGGCCACGCGGCGCCTCGTGCTGCGTTACCGGGCGTCGTGGACGGTGCTGGCGTACCCCGTGCTGTGGGTGGCTATCGATACCCTGATGGCGGCCTTGCTGCCCGATGGTAACTGGGGCAGCCTTGCGTATTCGCAAGCGGACAATGTTGCCATATTGCAGGTAGCGGCCCTGGCCGGCGTGCCTGGCCTGCTGTTTCTGCTGTGCCTGGCGCCGTCCGCGCTGGCCTTGCTGCTGGCCGGCGGACGTGCGTATGCACCAGCGGCGGGGGCGACGTTGTTGCTGCTGGCGGCTGCGTTTGGCGGTGGCGCCTGGCGCGTGCAGGGCGCACCGGCAGCAAGCGGGCCACTGGCGGGACTGGTGGCCATCGACGACTTCATCGGCCCGGCCACGCCGCCGGCACGCGCGCAAGCCGTCTGGGACCAGTACGTGCGCCACGTCGAACAGCTGGCCGGGCAGGGCGCCAGGCTGGTGCTGTTGCCGGAAAAGATAGCCGTGCTGGCGCCCGCGCAGGCGGATGCCGTGCGGCAGCGTTTCCAGGCGCTGGCGCGCGGCACGGGTGCGTGGATTACCCTGGGCATCGGCGTGCAGGATGCTGCTGGCCGGCGCAACTTGGCCTGGCTGTTCGCGCCCGATGGCGCCGCGCCCGTCAGCTATCAAAAACATCACCTGGCGCCGCCCGAGCGCGAGTTTCTTGCCGGCAACGCGTATGCCGTGCAGCCGGTGGCGGGTGTGGCCATGGGCCTGGCCATCTGCAAGGACATGCATTTCGCGCCCCTGGGGCAGGCGTATGGCGCGGCCGGGGTGCAGGCGATGCTGGTGCCGGCCTGGGATTTTCAGCTGGACGGCTGGATGGGCGCGCGCATGACGGTGGTGCGCGGCGTGGAAAACGGTTATGCCGTGCTGCGCGCGGCGCGCGAGGGGGTACTGACGGTCAGCGACGCGTATGGCCGCGTGCTGGCGGAACGGACCAGCAGCGCCATGTCGGGCAGCACCTTGCTGGCGCCGCTGCCGGCGCACCCGTCCGTCGCCACCTGGGCTGGATGGCTGGGGCCGCTGTTCGGCTGGCTCTGCGTGGCGCTGGGCGTGATGTTGCTGTGCGCGGGACGCCGTGCCATGCCTTCTTCCTGATGGGGAAAGTCAGATTTTGCTGCAATGCGCAAAAACGCATTGCGCAGCCCTTTTTATATTCTCCGTACGCAGGTTACATAATCGCCGCCGATTCATTCGCCATGGCCGTGCATATAATAGGCGTGATGGCGGCATATATATTGCACTGCAATAAATGGTGTTATCTGGTATTCGTGAAATGCGGCGATTGGTATTAATTGGTACTTAATTCAGCCACGAAGTCATACATATCGCCGCGGAAGTAGGAGCGGCAAAATTCCACGGCGCGGCCATCGCGCAGAAAGCCCAGCCTTTCCACCGACAAGCCCGCGTCGCCTTCCTCCGCCTGCAGCAGGCTGGCCTGCTCGCCCGTCAGCAACAGCGCGCTGAGGCGCTGCAGGGCGCGCACGGGCCGGTTGCCCGCCTGTTCCAGCGCGTCGTACATCGACACGTCGACGGCGTCGAGCGCCGGCAGGCAACTGGCGACGATGGTCGCGTATTCCAGGCACATCGGTATTTCGTCCGCATAGCGGATGCGGTGGAAGCGGTACACGGGCGCGCCCGGCGACAGCCGCAGGCGCAAGGCCTCTTCCGGCGTCACGGTGCCCTCTGCGCGCTTGAGCCACACACTGCGCGGCGTGCGTCCGCGCGCCCGCATGTCCTCCGAAAAAGAGGTCAGTTTGGCGAAGTTTTTCTCGATGCGCGTATTGATGAAATTGCCCGAGCCGGGGCGCCGCACCAGCAAGCCTTCGTTGACGAGGCCATCGATGGCCTTGCGCACGGTGATGCGCGAGACGGCCAGGTCGCTGGCCAGCTGGCGCTCGGCCGGCAGGGCTTCGTCGGGGCCGAGGATGCGCTTGTCGATCGCTTCGCGCAGCGCGCGCTGCAGTTGCTGGTACAGGGGCAGGCTACTCGTCTGCCCCAGGCCTTGCATGATGTGAGCCAGGGTTGTCATACGCTGAAGGTCTCCGTTACGGCGCGTTGCAGACGCGCTCTGTATCTGTTTTATGTCGCTGGATAATACCAAAAAAGACCGTTATAAAACCAATTTGAATTATCAGGGCGGCAATTTATGCCTGCCCTCGCTGGTATTTACCCCGCTCATACGGGCTACAAATTGATTTCGCTGAAGTGGTCTGTGTGATTCAAACAACGTTATAAAAAAAAAGTTGCAACTGGTAGTGTTCTGGTATTGGATAGTAGTATATTGGCGTTGAATTGGTTTTGTAAGTGGTTGTGCCGAAGGGTCTGCAGCATGCCGCAAGAGTAGGCGGGCTGGAAAGAAGACCTACGTTAAAAATGAAAAGGTTCCAATCCTGGAGCCTAAATCAAGGGGGAGTACATGAAACGCAATTTGACACCTGCAGCTGCCGTCGTGAAATCCGGTTCGCGTAGCCGTACGCCGATCGCTGCGGCCGTTGCCGTGATGGTCGCCGGTCTGTCCTTTTCGGCGCAGGCGCAGGAAGCGCCCGCCGAAGACGTGGCCACCGTGGTGACGGTGACCGGCGTGCGTGCCTCGCTGGAAAAATCGCTGAAGCAAAAACGTAATGCGGATTCCGTGGTGGAAGTGGTGACCGCCGAAGATATCGGCAAGATGCCGGACCGTAACGTGGCTGACGCGATCCAGCGCCTGCCAGGTGTGAATACCCAATCGTCTGCCGGTGGCGAAGGCGGCTTCGGCGAAAACGACCGCGTCAGCCTGCGCGGCACCAGCCCCAGCTTCCAGCAAACCCTGTTCAACGGCCATGCCATCAGCACGGGCGACTGGTTTGTCTTGAATCAATTTGGCGGCAACGTGGGCCGTAGCAGCAGCTTCTCTTTGCTGCCATCGGAGTTGGTGAGCTCCGTTGTCGTGCACAAGAGCGCCACCGCCGACCTGCCTGAAGGCGGCGTCTCGGGCGTGATCGACGTGATCACCCGTCGTCCGCTGGAATTCAAGAACCAGATCACGGCCGAAGGCTCGATCCAGGCTTTCCATAATGACCTGGCCGGCAAGACGGACCCGCAGTTCTCCGGCCTGGTAAACTGGAAGAATGACACGAATACCCTGGGCATCATGGTGCAGGGTTTCTCGCAAAAGTCGACGGTGCGCCGCGATGGCCAGGAAATCCTCGGCTATACGCCGATCTCCGCTACCAGCAATGCGGCCTTGGCCCATCCTGAACTGGCCGGCGTAAAAGTGCCGACCTTTATCGGCGCCAGCCTGTTCGAGCAAAAGAAAACCCGCGAAGGCGGCGCATTCGACATCGAATTCAAGCCCAGCAAGGACCTGACCCTGGACGTAAACGGCTTCTATTCGCAGCTGAAGGCACCGCATCAAAACACCAACTGGCTGGCTGCACCGGCCAACTCGGTGAACAGTACCAACGATAAAGGTGTCTCGACCGGTCAGGTGCCGACCAACTACACGGTCAAGAATGGCACACTGACAGGCGCCGCCTTCGCAAAAAACTCTGGCGAAGTCGACAATATCTACCGTCCTGATGCCGGCGGCGAGTCGTACTACCTCGATTTCAACTTCAAATACCGCGCCACCAAGGACCTGACCCTGACTGGCAAGCTGGGCAAGACCCATGGCGTCGGCTATGACCGCGACGATGTGTACTACCAGAACAACGTCGATGGCGGCATGGTGTATCAATTGAACGGCATGAGCCCGGCCAGTGTTTCCTATCCGGGCGGCACCACCACCAAGCCAGGCTCGACGGCATGGGCCGGCGGCGGCGAATCGCGTTCCGTGGACCAGGAAAAATATGCTCAGATCGACGCGGAGCTGCGCCTGTCTTCGGGTATCTGGGATTCCGTCAAGTTCGGCGGCCGCTTGACCGATCACAAGCGCGATGCGGAGCATCCGTTCGAAACCCGTCCGGGCGACCTGGGCTTCTCCAATCCTGGCCCCGTGTGGAATGGCACGATGTACCCGAGCGACTTCGCCAACAACCTGGGCGGCAACCTGTCGAGCAACTACTTCAAGTACGACGGTTCGGCACTGGGCGCTTGGGGCGCGGCACCGGGCAACCGCCTGTTCGACTACGTGCGTCGCCATAACTGGACCGACGAATTCAAGCTGAAGGAAAAAACCTCGGCTATCTATGCCATGGCCAACCTGACGGGCGACAACTGGAGCGGCAACTTCGGTCTGCGCGCCGTTCACACCAAGCAATCGACCCTGGTGAATCAGGCCGGCGGCCCGATCACCGGTTCCGACTGGGGTGCGTACTCGCAGCATCTGTATGAGCGCAGCTACAACGATTTCTTGCCTAGCGCCAACATCAAGTTCGATGTGCGCAACGACCTGGTGGTGCGCGCCGCCGTGGCCCGCACCATCGCCCGTCCCGACTACAGCGCGCTTGGTGGTTCGGTATCGCTGAACGACGATGCATTGAGCGGCAGCGGCGGCAACGTCAACCTCAATCCGGTGAAGTCGGATAACGCCGAAGTCAGCGCCGAATGGTATTTCGCACCGAAGTCGGCCTTCTCGGTGGGCTTGTTCTACATGGACCTGAAATCGGTCGTGTCGAACGGTACCGTCAACGCTACCTACTTCAACAGCAAGCGCAATGCCAACGCCGTGTACCAGATCACGTCGCCATTCAATACCAGCGGCAAGAACAAGGGCGCGGAGTTCAGCTATCAGCAACCGCTGTTCGGCGACTTCGGCATTTTGGCCAACTACACCTATGCCGATGGCAAGCTGGACAACGGTGACGAACTGGTCAACGCATCGCGCAGCACGTACAACCTGACGGCCTTCTACGAAGCCAACGCCCTCAGCGCACGCCTGGCCTACAACTACCGTTCGGCTTACAAAGCGGGCGTGGACCGTGGCGCCAGCCAGCACGTTGCCGGCGCCGGCGGCCTGGCCGGTTCGCTCAACTACAAGATCAACGAACACTTCACGATCACGTTCGATGCGCTTAACTTGACGAACACGACCATCAAGATGTACGCGGAAAACAAGGATCAGCCACGCGCTTTCTATAGCAACGGCCGTACCTTCTACCTGGGCCTGCGCGCCAAGCTGTAAACAAGACGATCCGGCCTGATGCACCCGCGTCAGGCCCGGTCTTCCTCGGTCTTTCAAGGCAAGTTCCTGTTTCAGGGGCTTGCCTTTTTTTTCGGCGCTCCCGCTGATCTTTGTCGCTTTCTGCTGCACCCCGTCGTTTGCCGTCTGTACTCATCCATAAAACCGTCCCGCCAGCGCGGCGGGCATCCATAACGAGGAGTCTATGAACAGCCGTTTGCATCCCGTATTACATCCCATCGCCGCCGCAGCAGCCTTGCTGTCCATGAGCATGGCTGCCCAGGCGCAGCAAGCCCCCATGCAGGAAGTGGTCGTGACCGGCATCCGCGCCTCGCTGGAGCAATCGCTGAGCCAGAAGCGCAACAGCGATTCCGTGATCGACGTCGTCAGCGCGGAAGACATCGGCAAGTTGCCCGACAAGAACGTGGCTGACGCCGTGCAGCGTGTGCCTGGCGTCAACATTTCCTCGTCGGCCGGCGGTGAGGGCGGCTTCTCGGAAAATGACCGGGTCAGCATCCGCGGCACCAGTCCCAGCCTGACGCAAACCCTGATCAACGGCCACGCCGTGGGTACGGGCGACTGGTTCGTCACCGACCAGGTGGGCACTGTGGGGCGCAGCGTCAGCTTTGCCTTGCTGCCGTCGGAAATCGTCAGCCGCGTCACCGTGCAAAAGAGCGCGCAGGCGGACCTGGTGGAAGGCGGCGTGGCCGGCTCCATCAATATCGAGACGCGCAAGCCCCTCAGTTTCAAGCAGCCGTTCACGGCGGAATTGGCCGTGCAAGCCATCTATGCGGACTTGCCGGGCAAGACCGATCCGCAGATGAATGCCCTGTTTAACTGGAAGAACGAAGCGAAGACCATGGGCGTGCTGTTCCAGGTGTTTTCCGAGAAGCGCCACGAGCGCCGTGACGGACAGGAATTCTTCGGGTATGGCGCCATCGACGCCGGCAGCCCTGCCGCGCAGAAATATCCGGAACTGGCGGGTGTGCTGGCGCCGCTGGGCATCAACTCGGCCCTGTTCGAACAGGTACGCAAGCGCCAGGGGGGCAGCCTCGACCTGCAATTCAAGCCGACGTCTGATTTGATGCTGGACGTCAATGGCTTCTATTCCAAGCTGGACGCAGCCAATTACAACCGCAGCTTTTATAACCAGCCCGGCGCCAATCTGAATGCCGTCGATAATGACGGCAAGCATGTGGGCGTGATTCCCAGCGCGTTTACGGTCAAGAACAACACCCTGGTGGCAGCCGATTTTCCCGCGTCGCAATTTCCTGCCGCGAATGCCACCACGCCGTACAACGGTCAGCTGTATCCGGCCCTGGTGGACCAAATCTACCGCCCTGGCTCGAACTCGTCCACCGCCTACATCGACTTCAACGGCAGCTACCGCGCCAGCGAGCGCCTGCGCATCACGGGCAGCCTCGGCTACACGCGCGGCATAGGCGAAACACCCGTCGACCTCGGCTATGAGGCGGGCTTGACCGGTGTGGGCGTGTCGTACCAGCTGAACGGCCTGTCGCCGGCCAGGCTGAATTTCCCCGGTCTCGATGTTTCAAAGTTATCGAATGCGGTAACGGCATCGGCCTGGGGTTCGCATGTGGAAACCCTGGACACGGAAAAATACGGCCAGGCCGATGGCGAGCTGAGCATGGATTACGGCGTGCTGGAATCGCTGAAGTTCGGCGCGCGCTACGCGGAACACCACCGCAATGTGTCATGGCCGGAAAACCGCAGCTGCGCCGTGTGCGACGGCACGACGAATGCGCCCTTGCCGACATGGAATGGCGGCACCTACCCGGGCGACTATGGCAAGGGCCTGGGCGGCAATGCGCAGGGACGCTACTGGCAGCTCGATCCGGCCGACCTGGTGGCGTGGGCCAACAAGTATGACAATACGGGCGGCCCGAATTCGCGCAACTGGCCGGCTGAACTGGACGTGAAGGAAAAGGATAGCGCGGCCTACATCATGGCCAACCTGGCAGGCAACAAGTGGCGCGGCAACGTGGGCGTACGCGTGGTACGCACGCAGCAGACGACGGTGACGAACGTGCCGGGCGGCGAGAACCCGATCGGCCAGGAAAACATTTTCGGCACCTACACGCCCACCGTCGTCAAGCACAGCTACACGGATGTGCTGCCGAGCGCGAACATCAAGTTTGACCTCAGCAAGGACCTGGTGGCCCGCGCGGCGGTGGCGAAAACCATGGCGCGCGCCGACTACAGCGCCCTGGTGGGCGCCGTCAACCTGAACGACCAGTTGCTGACGGGAACGGGCGGCAATCCGGATTTGAAACCGATACGCTCGACCAACTACGACGCCACCCTGGAATGGTACTTCGCGCCGAAAGCCATGCTGTCCGTGGGGGCCTTCTACATGGACATGAAATCGTACGTGACGTTTGGTACGGCGCCCGTGAGCTACTACAATAATACCTTCAAGAAATTCAACACCTATGTGATCCAGTCGCCGACGAATATCGGCGCCAAGAACAAGGGTGTGGAACTCAGTTACCAGCAGGGCTTGTGGGGCGGTTTCGGCGTGGTGGGCAATTACACCTATACGAATGGCAAGGCCGACGATGGCGCCGCCGTGGTCGGCAGCTCGCGCGGCACCTACAACCTGGAAGGCTATTACGAGGACGAGCGGCTGAGCGCGCGCCTGGCCTATACCTACCGCTCCAGCTTCCTGGCCGGCCTGTTCAGCAGCTCGCCCCAGTATGTGCATGGCGTGGGCAACCTGGCCGCATCGCTCAACTACAAGATCGACGAGCGCTATTCGCTGACCTTCGATGTGCTGAACCTGAACAATCCGGTGCTCAAGTATTACGGCGCCAACCAGGACCAGCCGACGGCCCTGTATTCGAATGGCCGCCAGTTTTACTTTGGCCTGCGCGCCAAGTTGTAGTTTTTTTTACCGGCTTTCCGCCACAAGCGGGAAGCTGGTTTTTATCTTTTTGAATTGTTTGACCATGACTATTGCTTCTCAACGCTACCTCGCCCTCGACGTCCTGCGCGGCCTGACCGTCGCCCTGATGATCGTCGTCAATACCCCTGGCGACTGGGGCGCCGTGTATGCGCCATTCCTGCATGCCGAATGGCATGGATTTACCCTCACGGACCTGGTCTTTCCCAGCTTTTTGTTTGTCGTCGGCAATGCGTTGGCGTTTGCGCTGGGCAAGTATGAACACCTGGGACACGGCGCCGTGCTGGCCCGGCTGTGCAAGCGCAGCGCGCTGATATTTCTATTGGGCTTTTTGCTGTACTGGTTTCCCTTCTTCAAGATTGACGACGCGGGCCAGTTCGCCTGGTCGCCGCTGTCGCACACGCGTATTCCCGGTGTGCTGCAGCGCATCGCCGTGTGCTATCTGGCCGCCGCCCTGATCCTCCATTACGGGAAGACGCGCGGCGCACTCGTCTTCAGCGCCTGCGCCTTGCTCGGCTACTGGGCCATCCTGGCCTGTTTTGGCGACTACAGCCTGCACGGCAATGCGCCGGCCAAGCTCGACCTGTTCCTGCTGGGCGACAGCCATTTGTACCACGGCGAAGGCATCGCCTTCGACCCGGAGGGCGTGCTGGGCACCTTGCCGTCCATCGTCAATGTGATTGCCGGCTACCTGGCGGGCAGCTTCGTGCGCCAGGCGGCGCCGGCGCAATGGCGTTCCAGCCTGGTTCGGCTGGCCGTGGCCGGCGTCATCTGCGTAGCCGTGGCCCTGTGCTGGAACGAAGTTTTTCCGATCAACAAGAAGCTGTGGACCAGCTCTTATGTGATGCTCGGTATCGGCCTGGACTTGCTGCTGCTGGCGCTGCTGATGTTCATCATTGACGTGCGTCAAATGACGGGCTGGACCTACTTCTTTGAAGTCTTCGGCAAGAACACCCTGTTCATCTACCTGGTGTCGGAAGTGCTGGTGATCATCGCGTTTACCGTGCGCATCGGCGGCGGCAACCTGTACCAGTGGCTGTACCAGCACTGGTTTACGGGCTGGGCGCCGGCGCGCGTGGGCTCGCTGCTGTTTGCCGTCAGCTTCATGCTGCTGTGCTGGCTGATTGCCTACGCCATGGACAAGCGCAAGATCTACATCAAGGTCTAAAATTTTAATTTCAGCCCGTAACGCGTGGCCAGGGCAGTGAAGAACAGCATCAGGGCGGTGACGGCGGCGGCATTCCACAGGCCGGCCGCGCCGCCCGTTGCCAGATACGGCCACCAGAAAGGCGGCAGGTGCAGCACGGCCGCCAGCTGCTGCCACAGGTCGGGCACGATGTAGGCGAACAGGGCATTGGTGCCGGCCGGCACGAGCACCACGGCCCAGGCGCGCCAGCGCCACACGTCGATGACGATGTAAAACACGAGGAACAAGGCCAGGATGAGGGCGCTGCACACGAGCGTGTAGGATTCCGTCGCCGCGATCTTGTTGATGTGGTGATACGGCCGCAGCAGCATGCCGGCCGCGAACATGCCCAGCGCGAACCACGCCATGAAGCGGATGCGCTGCCCATGGCGCAGGGCCGCGCCGCGCAGGAACAGCTGGCCCACCACGGTGCCGGCCAGTACATTGGCGGCCGTCGAACCGAGCACCTGCGGTACGTTGACGAAGGCGTTGACGCCTGCCGGCAGGAAATCGAGGCTGCCCGCCATACCGCCCATGTACAGCATGAGCAGCAGGGCGAACATGCCCATCAGGGCCGTGCCGCTGCCCCGGCACGCCAGGTACAGCAGGCTGCACAGCAGGTAGGACCAGCCTATCATGCCGAGGATGCCCCACCAGGACGGCTGCAGCCAGGTGCTGGAAAATTCGCTGTTCAGCTCTCCGCGGAACGTCGCCAGCAGGAACAGCATCAGCGCGCCGCCCACGGCCAGCGCCAGCTTGCCCGCGCCCTGGCGCCACAGCAGCATCATGGCCACGTAAAACAGCAGGAAATACAGGGCGTGCGGCAGCGGCGCCGCCTGCGCATCGTAGCGGTAGGCATTCGCCAGTACCACGCCGGCCAGCATCAGGCTGGCGGAGCGCCACAGCAGGCGTCCCAGCAGGGCGGGCGTGACGTGGCCGCAATGGCGCTGCAAGGCCAGCGGTATGGCCATGCCGACCATGAACAGGAAGCCGGGAAAGACCAGGTCGGGCAAGGTGATGCCGTCGGCGCGAGGACCCGCATGCTCGAGCCACCAGGCGATGCCGGGCATGCCGGCCAGATAGTTGACCCAGATCATGACGACGATCACGCAGCCGCGGAACGCGTCCAGGCTGGTCAATCGTTCAGGTGCGGGAGCGGTGGCTGGCGGCATGGGTGTGAATGAAAAAAGGTCGAAAAAAAAGCAGCCCCGGCGTGAGCCGGGAACTGCCTTGCGCATGCTGGCGGGAACAGGAATTACTGTGCCGCTGCTGCCGGTGCCGCCGCTGCCGTGGCAGGACGGTTCAGCCACAGGATCCAGTAGCGGGCCAGGTCGCCCACGCCGTCGCCGCCCTTGACCGTTTCCAGGACCTTGATGGCGTCATCTTTCTTGCCAGCCATGGCGTAGGAATAACCGAGGCGCAGCTTGGCGTCTTCAGGACGCTTCAGGCCGCCCTTGGCGATGCCTTTCTGGATCAGGTCGATACCTTTGTCGAACTGGTCCATCGTCACGAAGGCGTAGCCGAGGTTGATCAAGCCCGTGCCATCCTTGCTCTTCATGGCCGACGCTTCGCCGCTGGCGATGTTCTTCGCATCGTCGGCGGCAGCCTTGTTGGCCTGGTCGCGCAGTTTCTTGTGCTTGGCGGCATTTGCTCCCGTGCCCAGTACGCCTTTGGCAAAGCCGGCGTCCAGCACTTTTTTCGCTTCCGTCGGGAAGGCGTTCTGCAGAGCGATTTCAGCCATGTCGCTGTAATCTTGCGGCGGCATGGTGCCCACGGCCTTGAATTGCAGGCGCAGCACGTCGAGCGCGAAGCGGTCGGAATAGCCGGCCTTGCCTTGCGTGCGGCTCAGCAGATCGCTCCAGTAGTCATCCGACGGGTAGTAGCGCACCAGGTTTTCCATGGCGACCAGGTAGGTGGCCGGGTCCTTGCTTTTCGAACCCGTGTTGGCCAGCAATTGCAATTCTTCGATGGTCGGCGTCTTGCCCGCTTGCTGCTTGGCTGTCAGGTCGGCCATCAGTTCCTGTTTCGCGCGCGCGAAATCATTGCTGAAGTAGTAGGCGCGGATGATGTACGGGCGCATGGTGGTCACGTCGCCTGTTTCCGTTTGGTAACGGGTGAACCACTTGATGGCGTTCGGATAATCCTTGGCGTTGTAGTGGTAGTTGGCCAGCGCCTGGATGAAGTCGCCCTGGGCTTTCTTGTCCAGCTTGCCTGATTCGATGACCGCTTCCAGCGCCGTCATGGCCATCGGTGCATTGTTGGTGGTCGACGCCAGCGCCACGCGCAGGCGGTTCAGCACGAACGTTTCATACGGCGTCAGGGCGGGAATGGCGGCAGCCTGGTCGATGCGGCTTTGTACGTCGGCGTAGTTTTTCGCATCCATCGATGCCTTCACGGCGTCCGGATCGAGCAGCTTGAACACTTCTGGGCGCACCGTGTCGGCCGGGGCGGCGACAGGCGCACCGGCGGCTGCGGCCGGCTTGGCATCCTGCGCGTGCGACAGGGCTGGCAGGACATTGAGGCCGATGGCGGCCAGGAGCAAGCTAAGACGGGCAAGACGGAATTGGGACATGGGTTATCCTTCAATCAATAACAAAAATACGCTCCGGTACTGGTTGCCGCAACAGGGTGCGGCGGCATTTGCCGGGGGCAGGGAATCTAAAAAAACACGTATTCTGCCATCCTGACCGCACAAGTCAAAGGGCGGCAGCATGGTAAACAACGGCTATTGTCACATAAACGGCTGGGCTGGAGCGCCAAACGTGCGCGCCAGGGCTTGCCCTTTGGCATCGAACAGCAGGCAGCGCTGCGGCGGCAGATGCAGGCGCATGGCGTCGCCCGCCTGGCGCAAGCCTTCCTCGGCCGGCAGCTTGACGGCCAGCATCTCGGTCACGCCCCGCATGCTGGCGTAAACGATGGCCACGTCGCCCAGGTATTCGACATGGCTGACGGTGGCGTCGACGACGTTGTTGTTCGCCGTCGCCCCATCCTGCAGGCTGACATGCTCGGCCCGCACGCCCAGGGTCAGCTGGTTGCCCGGCGCCACAGCGTCACCTTGCGCCTCGATGTCGATCACGGCGCCGCCAGGCAGACGCACGGCCACCGAGCCGGGGCCGCAGGCGACGGCCTCGCAGGCGATGAAGTTCATCTTCGGCGCGCCGAGGAAGCCGGCGACGAACAGGTTGCCGGGATTGTTGTACAGCGCGTGCGGGCTGCCCACCTGCTCGATGCGCCCGCCGTTGAAGACGACGATGCGCTCGCCCAGGGTCATGGCTTCGACCTGGTCGTGCGTGACGTAGATCATGGTCGTCTTCAATTCCTGGTGCAGGCGCGAAATTTCCACGCGCATCTGCACGCGCAGCGAGGCATCGAGGTTCGACAGCGGTTCGTCGAACAGGAAGACCTTGGGCTTGCGCACGATGGCGCGGCCGATGGCCACGCGCTGGCGCTGGCCGCCCGACAGGTCCTTCGGCTTGCGTTTCAACAGTGGCGTGATCTGCAGGATGTCGGCCGCGCGCTCGACGGCGGCGCGCACCTCGGCCTTTTTATGTCCGGCCAGGGAGAGGGCGAAGGCCATGTTCTCGTACACCGTCATGTGCGGATACAGGGCGTAGCTCTGGAACACCATGGCCAGGCCCCGCTCGGCCGGCGCGATATCGTTGGCCAGCTGGCCGCCGATATGCAGCTCGCCGTCCGTGATGTCTTCCAGCCCGGCGATCATGCGCAGCAGGGTCGATTTGCCGCAGCCGGACGGCCCCACGAAGACGACGAATTCACCGTCGCGGATATCGAGGTCGATGCCGTGGATGACGGGGTGCTTGTCGTCGTACAGCTTGACGATATTCTTTAAAGCGATGTGTGCCATGGATTGTGCGATTCCTAGCTGGCGCTGGCCGGCGCGGACGTGGCGCCGGCGTCAGACGGGTCGGAGGTATCCTTCGGGCCGATGCGCATGAAGCGCGACAGGATCAATACGGGCACGGCCGACACCAGCACCCACAGGAAAAAGGTCTTGTAGCCGAGCGCCGTCTGGATGTCGCCGCTGATCATCTTGAACAGCACGAAGCCCAGCTGCATCACGCCGGTGGCGAACGCATAGTGGGCCGTCTGGTACTTGCCGACAGAAACCACCTGCATCATGAACAGGATCAGGCCGACGAAGCCGAAGCCATAGCCGAACATTTCCACGCTGAGCGCGGCCGTGATCAGGGTCAGGTCGGTCGGCATGCTGTGGCTCAGGTAGTAGAACACCAGGTTCGGCAAGTTCATGGCCAGGATCAGGAAAAACATGGCGCGCTTGAGGCCCAGCCACGACGTGAAGTAGCCGCCGCCTATGCTGCCCAGCAAAAAGGCCACGGTGCCGGCCGTGCCGTACACGGCGCCCACTTCCGTCGTCGACAGGCCCAGGCCGCCCAGCTCGCGCGCTTCACGCAGGAACAGCGGGCCGATGGTCTGCACTTGCGCCTCGCCCGCGCGGAACAGGATGATGAAGGCGATCATGCCCCAGATGCCGGGCTTTTTCAGGAAGTCCACCAGCACGTCCCACAAGGTGCGGCTGATGCCGGCCACGCTCTTGTCGGCCACGGCCGCGTTGCGCACCTGCGGCAGCGCCCACAGGTGATAGGCTGCCAGCGACAGCATCATGGCGCCGATGATCAGGAAGATGACCGACCATGCCGGCTGGATGCCGATTTTTTTCTCCAGGTAGCCGGCCAGGATCACCAGGCCGCCCAGCGAGATGAATTTGCCCGCGTTGAAGAAGGCGCCTTGCCAGCCCGCGTAGGCCGCCTGCTGCTTGTCCGACAGGCTGGCGATATACAGGCCGTCGCAGACGATGTCGTGCGTGGACGAGGCCAGCGCTGCGACGAACAGCACGGCGATGCAGGCGGCAAACCACATCGGCGTCTGCAGCGCCAGCGCGATCAGGCCCAGGCTCAGGCCGCCGAGGAACTGGAACAGCACCACCATGGTCTTCTTGCTCGACGCCAGTTCCAGGAAGGGGCTCCACAGCGACTTGAAGACCCAGGCAAAGCCGATCAGGCCAGTCCAGCGGGCGATCTGGTCGTTCGGCACGCCCATGCTCTTGAACATCAGGCCGGCCACCAGGGCCACGGCGTAGAACGGCAAGCCCTGGGCGAAGTACAAGGTCGGCACCCAGCTGATCGGGCTGCGTACTTTTTTGTTGATGTTGATGTTGGTGCTGATGCGCGTGTCGTGCATGGAGGCTTCCTTATCGAGAGACGTTTTCATTTGACTGCGCCGTCCATGCCGCGCATGAAGAAGCGTTGGGTAAACAGGAAGGCGAGCAGGGTCGGCACGATGGTGATCAATGTGCCGGCCGCGATCACGCGCGTGCTGCTGCCGAAGGTGCCGCGCAAATACAGCACGCCCACCGACAGCGGGAATTCATCGGGCTTGCTCATGACGATGGAAGGCCAGATGTACTCGTTCCACGATTCGACGGCCGTCAGGATGCCGACGGTGGCCAGCCATGGCGTAATCAGCGGCAGCATGATGCGGCTGAAGATGACCCACTCGGACGCGCCATCGACCCTCGCCGCGTCGATCAGGTCTTGCGGCACTTCCTCGAACGCCTGCTTGAGCAGCAAGATGGCCACGGCCGTCACCACGTTGGGCAGGATCACGCCCGTGTAGGTGTCGACCAGGCTCATTTGCGTGATGGTGATGAAGTTGACGAGAAAGTTCACCTCCGACGGCAGCACCAGGGTGGCGAGGATCAGGCCGAACACCAGCTTGCGGCCACGGAATTTCAGGCGCGCCAGCGGATACGCGGCCAGGGAACACAGCAGCAGTTTCCAGAACACGGTCAACACGGCGATCAGCACGGAGTTCTTGAAGAACGACCAGATGGGAATCGCGTTGAACACTTCGATGAAGTTGTCCAAAGACGGCGCCTGCGGCCAGAAGGTGGGCGGGAAGGCGAAGATATTGCCTTGCGTGGAAATGGCCGTCACCAGGGTCCACCAGAACGGGAAGACGCAGACGAGGGCGATCGCGCACAGCACGGCATAGTGGCCCAGTATGTGCAGGCGCTTTTTCAGGGGGCGGGAACGGGTTGTCATGGTCATTGCCCTGTCAGCGGTGCTTCGGTTTCAGATAGCGCAGGCACAGCAGGGCGATGGCGATGCAAAACAGCGAGACGACTAAGCTGGCCGCCAGCGCGCGCGGCAGTTTCAAGTGCTTCAAGCCCTGGTCATACGCGTAATACAGCGCCGTGAAAGTGGAATTCATCGGGCCGCCCTGGGTCAGCACGTCGACTTCCTGGTACGCCTTCAGGGCCGCCAGCACGGACAGGATGGAGCACAGCATGATGGTCGGGCGCAGCATCGGCACCGTGATCTTCCAGAAGCGCTGCCAGCGGCTGGCGCCGTCGAGCATGGCCGCTTCCTGCATGTCCGACGGTATCGATTGCAGGGCCGCCAGGTACATCACCATGTACCAGCCCAGGCCGCGCCACAGGGTGACGAACATCACGGCAAACAGGGCCAGGCTGTCGTTCGTCAGCCAGCCCACGGGCGCGTTCACCAGTTTTAACGTCATCATCACGTAATTGAGCGCGCCCTGTTCGTGGAACATGAAGCCCCACATGATGCCGACCACGGACACGGTCGTCACCACGGGCACGTAGAAGGTGGCGCGGAATAAACGGATGCCGGGCAGGCGGTTGTTCACCAGCACGGCCAGCGTGATGGCGCCCACCTGCACGAAAGGCACCATCAGCAAAAACATCAGCGAGTTTTTCAGGCCCGAGACGAACATCTCGTTGTTGAAAATGTAGCGGAAGTTATCGAGGCCGACGAAGCGCGTCTCGCGTATCAGGCTGTAGTCGGTGAAGGCCAGCACGGAGCCGTAGCCGACGGGCCAGAAGGAAAAGGCGGCCAGCAGCAGCAGGGCCGGGGCGAGGAACAACCAGGCTTGCACGGTATGGCGGTGGGCGAGTTTCATGGTGTCCTCAGTGGCGCGGCAGGGTGGCCAGCTTGCGGTTCCAGATGGCGACGGCCTGGTCCAGCGCCTGCTTCACGTCCTGCTTGCCCGTCACGCCCGCCTCGACGGCCTTCACCAGCGAGCGGCGCAGCTCGTCGTAGTCGTCGATGCCGGCTACGTACAGCGTGCGCGAGTGGCCCATCGACAGGGCGCCGGCGGCCACCGCTTTTTCGGCCGCGCCCGCGTTTTGCGGCGTGGACAGAAAAAACGGGTCGGCCGCCGCCTTGACGGTGGTGGGGAAGACGCTGGCCTGGCGCGCGAAGGCCAGCTGGTTTTCGTCGTTCGTCAGGAAGCGCGCGAACTTGCCCACCGAGGGCAGCTGGCGCGCCGGCACGCCTTTCGGGATGGCGAAGTGCACGAGCCAGCCGCCATCGGCGATGCCGGTGGGGCCCAGCGGCGCAGGCGCCACGTCGGTGATGGCGTAGATATCTTTCGCGTCGCCGCGGATGCGCTGCATGGCCGTGGGCGGCGCCAGCAGCATGCCCAGGCGGCCGCCCTTGTAGGCGTCGATCACGGCCGGGAAATTGTCTTCGGCGAACAGGCTTTCCTTCAGCAGGCCGCCGACCTTGTAGGTGTCGGCCAGTTTCTGCACCAGCGTCACGTGCTGCGGCGAATTGAAGACGGCGCGGTTGTCCGTGATGACGGCCAGGCCCTGCTGCATGAACAGGCCGTCGATCTTCGAGAGGGCGGGGGCGATGCCGGCCTTGCCCGTGCGTTGCGCGATCTGGCGCGCGAACGCCAGCTGCTCGTCGAGGCTGGCGGGGCCGCGCGTGAGCCCGGCCTGTTTGAAAATGACGGTATTGAAGGCGATCACCGCGACATTGCTGTACATGGGAAAACCGTAGGTGCGGCCCTTGAAGCGCAAGTCGTCCAGGGCGCTGGGAATGTAGCTGGCGCGCGCTTCCTTGATCAGGCCATCGACGGGTGTGAGCAAGCCGTCGCGCGCAAATTCGTCGGCCCAGGGCACGTTCAGGCTGACCAGGGCGGGCGGCGTGCCGGCCACGATGCGCGTGACCAGCTTGGTCTGGATGACGTCCCACGGGAAGTCGATCCATTCGATTTTGACACCGGGATTCTGCGCCTCATAGCGCGCCACCACCGCATCGAAATACGGCGTGAACTTGGGCTTCATGCTGAAGGTCCAGAATTCGATTTTCTCGGCAGCCCATGCCTGCGGCGCGAGCAGGCCCGCGCAGGCAAACACTGCCAACAGTCTCTTGATCATTATTATTATCCCTGCCAGTGGCCCCGCAAGTGCCGGGGTCGGACCCTCAGGGTCCGACCCCAGTCTTCGCTTTCGGGTTGGGTATTGCTTAGTTTGTTTTTGTTACCTTGCTCAAGTGACGCGGCGCATCCGGGTCCATGCCGCGCGCGGCCGACAGTTTTGCCGCCATCACATAGAAGGACTGGATGGCGACGATCGGGTCGAGATCCGGCGTGGCCGCCACGGGCAGGGTCAGGTCGCGTTCGGCCACGTCGGCGGGTGCCGCCAGCAAGACCTTGGCGCCGCGGCCGCGCATTTCCGTGGCCAGCTGCAGCAGGCCGGCCTGGGTCGGGCCGCGTGTGGCGAAAATCAGCAGCGGGTAGCCGTCTTCGATCAGGGCCATCGGGCCGTGCTTGATTTCGGCGCCGCTGAAGGCTTCGGCCTGCAGGGCCGAGGTTTCCTTGAATTTCAGGGCCGACTCCAGCGCCACGGGGAAGCTGATGCCGCGTCCGACGACCATGATGTTGCGCGCCGGCGCCAGCACGTCGATGGCGGGCGACCAGTCGACGCGGGTCGCTTCGAGCAGCGCTTCGGGCAGCGCTTCCAGCCCTCCCAGCAGCTCGGGATCGTTCTGCCACTGGGCCACCATGCGCGCACCGGCGACCAGGCTGGTGATGAAGCTCTTGGTGGCGGCGACGCTTTGTTCCTTGCCGGCGCGCAGGGGCATGGCCCATTCGGCGGCGTGCGCCAGCGGCGAATCGATGTCGTTGACGAGGGCCACGGTGGTGGCGCCGCCATCGCGGAAGTAGCGGATCGGTTCGACCACGTCCGGACTCTGGCCCGATTGCGAGATCGAGATGGCCAGGGTATCGCGCGTCACCAGCGGCGATTTGTTCAGGGTCACGAGCGACATCGGCAGGGATGCCACGACGCGGCCCAGGCGCGCCATGATCAGGTAGGCGACGTAATTGCAGGCGTGGTCGGAGCTGCCGCGCGCGATGGTCAGCGCGGTCGAGAACGAGGTGCTCCTCAATTTGCGGCCCAGTTCCGCGTAGCGTTCCGTGTCGCTGGCCAGTTGCAGGGCGACGCATTCGGCGGCGGAAACGGCTTCTTTAAGCATCATTGAGGTCACAGATTTCTCCTTCTATATACACAGCTTTGAGTTTGAGATCGCGATCGAGTACCACCAGATCGGCGTAAGTGCCGGGGGCCAGCCGGCCGCGTTCTTCCAGGCCCAGGTAATCGGCGGCGTTGGTCGACACGCGCTTGGATGCGTCGGCCAGGTCCAGTCCCAGTCCCACCAGGTTGCGCAGCGCCTGGTCCAGGGTCAGGGTGCTGCCCGCCAGCGTGCCGTCGGGCAGGCGCACGCCGCCCATGCATTTCTGCACGGCGTGGCGGCCCAGCATGTATTCGCCGTCCGGCATGCCGGTGGCGGCGGTCGAATCGGTGACGCAGTACAGGCGCGGGATGGCGCGCAGGGCCACCTTGATGGCGCCCGGATGCACGTGCAGCAGGTCGGGGATCAGTTCCGCGTATTCGGCGTGCGCCAGGGCGGCGCCGACCATGCCCGGCTCGCGGTGATGCAGGCCGCTCATGGCGTTGAACAGGTGCGTAAAACCCATGGCGCCGTGTTCCAGCGCGGCCACGCCGTCTTCATAGGAGCCCAGCGTGTGGCCGATCTGCACGCGTACGCCGGCGTCGGCCAGGGCGCGCACCAGCTCCAGGTGGCCGGCGATTTCCGGCGCCACGGTGATGACGCGCAGCTTGGCCAGGGTTTGCAGGCGCTCGATTTCCGTCAGCGTGGCGGCGCGCGCGTAGTTCGGCTGCGCCCCGAGCTTGCCGGAATTGATGTACGGGCCTTCCAGGTGGGCGCCCAGCACGCGCGCCGTGTTCGGGCGGCGGTGCCTGGCGGCGATGCCGATGGCCGTCAAGGCCATGTCGATGTCTTCCGGCGGCGCCGTCATGGTGGTGGCCAGCAGGCTGGTGGTGCCGTGGCGCGCATGGATGGCCGCGATGGTGTAGACGGCTTCGCCGCCTTCCATGATGTCCTTGCCGGCGCCGCCGTGCACGTGCAGGTCGATGAAGCCGGGCAGAATATAGTCGTCGTTGTTGGCCGACGGGTGGACGGAATCGCCGGTGATGCTGTCGACTTTTTCGCCGAAGGCGATGGCGCCGTGGATCCAGCCGCCGGGGGTAAGGATATTGCCTTTGATAGTGCTGCTCATCTGCGCGACTCCGCTACGAATTCATAATAATCACTGCGGCAATACGAGTGGGTCAGTTCCACCGCTGCGCCGTTGTCGAGATAACTGACACGGGTGATGTGCAGCATGGCTTCACCCGTCTTGATATTGGCCAGCTTGGCCTGTTCCGCCGTGGCGTTGACGGCGCGGATATGCTGCAGCGCGCGCATCGGGATGGTGCCGCGCGACTCCAGGTAGCCGTACAGCGAATCGGTCACCTGCTGCGGGTCCGGCATGTACAGCGCGGGGATAGTGGTCGTCTCGATCGCCATCACCACTTCGTCGGCCGTGCGCAGGCGGCGCAAACGCGCCACCGGCATGTGCGGCGACAGGCCCAGCGACAGCAGTTCCAGCGGCGCGGCCGAGCCGATGTCGCGCTGCAGCCAGCGCGAGCCGGCCGTGAAGCCCCGCTGGCGCAATTCTTCCGAAAAGCTCGTCAGGCGCGACAGCGGCTGCTCCAGCTTGGGCGTGATGTAGGTGCCCGAGCCGCGCTTGCGTGTCAGCATGCCCCGGTCGCACAGCATGTCGATGGCCTTGCGCGCCGTCACGCGCGAAATTTCGAGGAGCTCCGACAGCACGCGCTCGGAAGGCAAGGCCTGGTTGGCGCGCCAGTCGCCGCTGGCGATGCCGTCCGACAGCATGTTCGCCAGCTGCATATAGAGCGGCGTGTCGCTGGCGGGATTCGGTTTGAAGGCGGACAGTTTGGCCAGCATGGTCATTGCTCCTGCAAGTGCTTGCGTATCAGGCGCAGACCGCCTGCGGCCGAGTCGCCCTGTGCCGGCACGACCAGTTGCAACAGTGCCGCCGGCAGGTAGCTCGACAAGGGCGCCGCCAGGCCGCCGCACAGGGCCACGGGCAAGGCGCCGGCCGGGTCGAGTGCCCTGGCGATGAGGGCGATCTGCTGGCCCGCGTCGGTCAGGATGCTGCGCGCCACGGCATTGCTGGCCGCGTGTTCGAGCACCAGGCGCGCCAGTTGCGCGAAATTGGTCTGGCTGGCGGCCGCCAGCCATACTTGCATGGCGTCGCGCTGGCCGCCGCAGGCGTCGATGACGGCCGTGGCGAAGGCGCTGCCGGGCACGCGGCCGTCGACCACTTGCTGCGCATGGTTGATGGCGCGCATGCCGATCCAGGCGCCGCCGGCTTCGTCGCCGGAAGGGAAGCCCCAGCCGCCCACTTCATGGCGGCTGCCGTCCGCGTGCAGCACTTCGCCCACGCTGCCGGTGCCGATGGCAACGATGGCGCCCGGCTGGCCCGCATGCGCGCCCAGCAGTGTGGTCAGGGCATCCGATTCGAGTGCGACTGCGGCATAGCCGGGATTGTGTTCGACGAAGCTGGCGGCCCACTGCTTGTTGTGCACGCCGGCCAGGCCCAGGCCGATGGCCATGCGCTGCAAGGAGGGTTGTTCCAGGCCGGCCGTGCGGAAGGCCAGGGTGACGGCATGCGCCACGGAGGTCCACGCCCGTTCGATGCCCAGTCCCAGGCCGGATGGGCCGCTTTGACCCTGTGCCAGTTCCTGGCCGTCGAGGCGCGCCAGGCGTACGCGGGTACCGCTTCCCCCGCCGTCGACGCCGATTATGTATTCGATCATGTTGTGCAGTCCCGCATTTGGTTGAGTGCGCCTGTCTCGGTTCTTTTATTTGTCGGGCGGCGAAAAAGCTGAAGGCACTATATTGTCGCCCCGATGGCTTGTCAACAGGTATTTAAGTGGTATTAAAAAATGCGTTGCGCGATGACGCGCCATGCCCGAGGGTGTGATTGCAAGCGATTGTTAATAAAGGAGTTTTTGTGTTTCGTGAATGGTATTGAAATTGGCCTTGTTTAATGCCAATTTTTTCCAACTGGTCTGTTGTTGGCGATGCGGTATTGCTTGCATGCATGCTTGGCAAGGGGCGCCATGAAGAGTAAAGTCCGGCTTTTACACCTGAGTTGGAAGAGCATGATGAACGACAAGGCAGCAAAGAGCGAGTACTGGGACGACTGGCAGCAAGAGGCGCTGGCCGCCGGTGTGTCGGCGCCGCTGGCCGCGCTGGGCATGGAAATGATGCGCACGCACCGCAAGAACCGCTGGCCGAAGGATTTCCTGGGCCGCGAAAGCGATGGCCCGGTCATGATCGAAATGTGCCTGGAAGATGAGGCGGAAACGGAATTGTTCTTTATCGAGAACCTGTATCCCTACGATGCGGCGCTGATCGAAAAGACGCGCCGCCGTCTGTGCCTGCACTGATCGTGCGCTGACGTGTGACTGGAACGGCCGCCTTGCGCGGCCGTTTTCACGTCAGTTACTGAATTTTTCGCTGCTCGTGGTGGCCCTGGCGCGCATGCGCAGGCTCAGCAGCACGATGGTGACCAGCAGCAGCGAATGTGTGCCCGGTTCATGCGAAGCGGGGGCGTGCAGGCTGGCGTCTTGCGACTGGAAACTGGCCAGGCGCGTGGCCAGGGTGGCGGGTGCCGCCTGGTAGCTGGCCTTCTGAACCGGCGCCGTGCCCGCCGCATGCGTGCTTCCAGCGGTCCAGAGCGACAGGGCCGCGCCCAGCAAGATCATTGTTCTCATCATATTCTTTATTTCCGCCGAGGGCTGTCAATCGATTACACATGGTCCCGCCGTATGCCGGCCCATGTCCTGTCCCCAGTTTGTATGCTTTCCGGCGTTGCTTATAGTGCACCGGAATGATATCTATTTATAAATTTCGTGTATTAAAACATAATAAAACAAAAATGCAAACGTCTTTTTGCAAATAAGTGCATGCGCTGCCTGTGCTTGCCGGGTGCGGTCTGTCTGTTGCATAGGGGAAATGACGTGGCATTTTCATGGGGGAGTGTCATAATGGCCCAGGCATTTCCGCCCAGGCATGGAGTAGATGATGAGCAAGGCACAGGACAGCAAGAAAGAAGCCAAGAAAGAACCGGCCAAGACCATGAAGGAAAAGAAGGAAGCCAAGAAGGTCAAGAAAGAAGAGCGCAAGCGCTGATCATGCGCGTGCGCCGTTCATTGACGCGCCCGTGGCGTGCGCCGGCCCTGCTGGCGGCGTTCGCCCTGCTGGCCGTTGGCCTGCCCGTGTCCGGCGTGCTGGCGCAGCAAAAGCCGGCGCCGTCCACGTTCGGGCAGGTGGTGGGCAATGCCGTGCTGTGCATCGACCAGATCGACAACAAAGCTTTTTATGCGTATTTGCTGACGGCCTTCGGCCCCGCCTACAAGCATGAAGGGGGCGCCTACTGGTTCCGCACGGACGCCACCTTGTGGGGCGCGCCGATTACCGACGTGATCGTCAGCGACGACACCAGTCCCCTCGTCTTCATGGGCGTGGTGGCGGACGCGACGCCGGAAAAGCTGGAGCCGGCCATCCGCGGCGCCTCGGGCCTGCGCTTCAATAAACTCGACAATTCCGCCTTTCCTGTCCGTGGTTCATTGCCTGGCAGTAAAATCGTCTACTTCCGTAGCAAGGCGAAAGTCTATTGCGCCAAATACAAGCCGTTGCCGCCCGCCCGCACCCGCTGAGGGTCTCGGCTTGCTGCCGCGCATTTTGATCGTTTCATCCGCAGGGTCTCCATGTACACGCATTATTTCCAGCTCAAGCAATCGCCGTTTTCGATCGCGCCCGATCCGCGCTACCTGTTCATGAGCGAACGCCACCGCGAAGCGCTGGCGCATTTGCTGTATGGCGTGGGCAGCGGCGGCGGCTTCGTGCTGCTGACGGGCGAAATCGGCGCCGGCAAGACGACCGTGTGCCGCTGCTTCATGGAACAGATTCCGGAAAACTGCCAGCTCGCGTATATCTTCAATCCGAAACTGTCTGTCGAGGAATTGCTGCTGTCGATCTGCGAGGAATTCCGCATCGCCGTGGCGCCCGGCGTGGCCAGCGTGAAAGGCTATGTCGACGCCATCAATGCGCACCTGCTGGCCAGCCATGCGCAGGGCAAGAACAATGTGCTGATCATCGATGAAGCGCAAAACCTGTCCGCCGCCGTGCTCGAACAATTACGTTTGCTGACGAACCTGGAGACGAGCGAGCGCAAGCTGCTGCAGATCATCCTGATCGGCCAGCCGGAATTGCGCGCCATGCTGGCCCGGCCAGAGCTGGAGCAGCTGGCGCAGCGCGTGATCGCCCGTTATCACCTCGGTTCGCTGACGGAGGAAGAGACGGCCAGCTATGTCCGCCACCGCCTGGCCGTGGCGGGCAGCACTGCGCAGACGCCGTTCGCGCCCCGTTTGATGGCGCCCATCCATGCCTTGAGCAAGGGGGTGCCGCGCCGCATCAACCTGCTGTGCGACCGCGCGCTGTTGGGCGCCTACGTGGAAAACCAGCCGCAGGTGACGCGCCAGATATTGCGCCGTGCCGCCGAGGAAGTGTTTGCGGAAGAGGGCAAGCCGGCTGCCGGACGGGGCCTGCGCTGGCCGCACGTGGCCGGCGGCGTGCTGGCCGGGGCCGTGGTCACGGCCGCGCTGGCCTGGCATTTCATGCCACGCACGCCTGCCACAGTGGCCGTGGCGAAAGCACCCGTCGTGGTGGCGCCGGCGGTGCCCGCTGCCGCACCTGTTCCCGCGCCCGCGACCGCCAGCGTGCCGGACCGCAACGCCGTGCTGCGCCAGCTGGCCAGCCTGTGGGGCGAGCAGTTGCCGGTCGGCGACGCTTGCCAGGCGGGCGCCCGCGCCGGCCTGCGCTGCCTGCACAGCCGGGGCGGCATCGCCGAGCTGCGCGTGCTGGACCGTCCCGCCATGCTGGCCTTGCGCGATGCGGGTGGCACGGAACAGCTGGCGCTGTTGACGCGTCTGCAGGATGACACCGCCACCTTGATGCTTGATGGCAAACAGCAAAGTCTGCCGCTGGCCCAGCTCGCGCAGCGCAGCGATGGCAGTTTCACGACCTTCTGGCGCGCCCCGCGCAGCTGGCGCGACGAAGTGCCGCTGGGCGCGCGCGGCGCCGACGTGGATTGGCTGGCGCAGCGGCTGGCGCAACAGCGGGGCTTGCCGGCGCCGGCCGCCAATCTGCCGCTCGATGCCGAGATGCAAAGCCAGCTGCGCGCTTTCCAGCAAAGCCAGAGCCTGCGGGCCGATGGCCTGGCGGGTCCGAAAACATATATACGCCTGATGCAGCTGGGTGACAATGCGGAGCCGCGCCTGAGCAGCGCGGCTCCTGCCGTGGCGGCGCCCGCTGCGACGGCGATGGTGGCGGGGAAATAAAGATGTCCTACATACTTGAAGCACTGAAAAAATCGCAGGCCGAGCGCCAACTGGGCGAGTTGCCCTCGATCCACGCACCGCAAGTGCAGCTGCACGATGCGGCCGCGTCCGGCGCTGGGCGGCGCGCGCCCGTCTGGCTGGCGCTGGGCGGCGTGACGGTGGCCGTGGCCGCCGCCCTGCTGTTCTGGCAGCCCTGGCAGGCAGGCACGGCTGCACCTGCGGCCGCTCCTGCCGTGCTGGCCCAGGCTGTGCCCGCGCCGCTGCCGGCAATCGTCCCGCCGGCAGTCCCTGTCCCTGTACCTGTCCCTGTATCCGCGCCGGCCCCCGTCACGCAAGTCACGCCCGTGCCGCCAGCGGCCGCACCCGTGCACCATGCCAGGCCTGTGGCGGAACCGAAGCAGGAAACGCCAGGCCAGGCGCTTCCCGTCGTCCCGGCTCCGGCTCCGGCCGTGCCGCCGCCGGCAGCCGAAGATGCCGTGCCCGGCATGCGCGACCTGCCCGAGCCGATACAGCGGCAAATCCCCCCGGTCGCCATCGGCGGCTATATCTATTCGAAGAATCCGGCGGACCGCCTGTTGCTGATCGACAAGGTCCTGCGCCACGAAGGCGAGGAACTGGCGCCCGGCCTGGTACTGGAAAAATTGCAGCCGAAAGCGGCCATCTTCAGTTTCAAGGGTTACCGCTACCGCGTG
Source organism: Janthinobacterium sp. FW305-128 (assembly GCF_020858135.1). Taxonomy (NCBI): domain Bacteria; kingdom Pseudomonadati; phylum Pseudomonadota; class Betaproteobacteria; order Burkholderiales; family Oxalobacteraceae; genus Janthinobacterium; species Janthinobacterium sp. FW305-128. The sequence goes on from NZ_JACYMK010000003.1 coordinate 190,073, forward strand.
CCGTATTGAGTTGTTGTGCATCAAGGCCGGGCCCCCATAGCTGAACCATACTGGTTTGGCCTGGTCGAACCAGGGTCGCTGCGACCGTGTGCGCGGCCGGGGAGTTCCGATGATTGCTGCCGCAGCTGGTGAGGGTGCTTTTGATGCGCATGGCCTGGGTAACCTGGCGCGCATCGACCATATCGTCGTGCTGATGATGGAAAACCGTTCCTTTGATCACATGCTTGGCTACCTGAGCCTCGAAGGCGGGCGCGCCGATATCGATGGCTTGCAGGCCAGCCATGCCAACGTGCATGCGGGCGTCAGCTATCCCGTGCACCATTTGCGGCGCACGGCCTTTGGCCCGCAGCAAGACCCGTCGCATACGGGCACGTCGGTGGCGCAGCAATTGCAAAATAATAATGGCGGCTTTGTCGACGACTATGCGCAAACGCATCCGGGCGACCCCGACATCGACCTGGTAATGGGCTATTACAATGGGGCCGACTTGCCCATGTACGATTTTCTGGCGCAGCAGTTCTGCGTTTGCGACCGCTGCTACAGCTCCGTTCCTGGCGCCACCTGGCCCAACCGCCTGTATGCGATCAGCGGCAAGGCGGCCGGCAGCCGCGACAGCAAGCGCGTGCCCCTGTACACGAACAAATCCTTCGTGCGCCACCTGGACCGCGCCCAGGTCAGCTGGAAATTTTATTCCGCCTGGAAGCCCTGGAGCCTGGCGCTGACGGACGACCATTACCGTTCGTCCGAGCTGTACGAACCGTTCGGATCGAGCGCGCGCCGCTATGGCTTCATCGGCGATGCGCTGGCGGGCGCCTTGCCCTCGGTCAGCTGGATCGATCCGCATTTCTTTGAAAACGACGACCACCCGCCGGCCGACATCCGCGCCGGCCAGGCGCTGGTGGCGCAGGTCTACCAGGCCCTGTCGCGCGGCCCCGCCTGGGCGCGCACCTTGCTGATCCTCAGTTATGACGAGCACGGCGGCTTTTTCGACCATGTGCCGCCTGGCCCCGCCGTCGACGACGACCCTGCGTTTCGTCAGTACGGCGTACGCGTGCCCATGCTGCTGGTGTCGCCGCTGATCGCGCCGGGCAGCGTCAGCCACGAGGTATACGATCACACGTCGATCATCAAAACCATCCTGCAGCGTTTTTGCCGCGCCGCCGATGGCAGCTTGCCCCAGATGGGCGCGCGCGTGGCGGCCGCCAGCGGCCTGGGCGCCGTGCTGACCCTGGCGCAAGCCCGCGCTGCACCCGCCGTGCCCGCCGCCGTAGTGGCGCAGCGCGCCGCCTGGGAGGCCGATGTGCGGGCGCAGGATTTCGCCCCCCCGACGCCCGCTTGCCAGTCTGATGGCGAGCTGGCCTCCGCTGCCGCCGTCCCCTTCCAGTCCGATGCCGAGGCGGGCGCGATCGCCGCCCACCGGCAATTGGCGCGCACGGCCAGGAATGCACATGCGCTAAATGGCAAAGCAGCGGGCAAAGCAGCGGGCAAAACAGCGGGCAAAGCTGCGGGTAAAACGGCGGGCGCGGCAGCGCCGAAGTCGTCGGGCCGGCGCCGTCGGCAGGGCGGCAAGCCGGCGCCTCTTGCCGACGGGAATGGGGAAAAACCTGGAGTCGCGTGACTTGGATGAAGAGCTGGACGATGCGCCGGGTCTGCGCCGGCGGTCGCGCCCGTGGGGCTGCGTATAATCATTCCTTCTCAATCAAGGAGTGACCATGCACGATGCGATGCCCCCACACCCGGTACTCGGTGTGATCGGCCGTTCCGGCAGCGGCAAGACGACCCTGCTGGAATTTGTGGTGAAGGAATTGGCGGCGCGCGGCTTGCGCGTCAACCTGGTCAAGCACAGCCACCATGACCTGGCGCTGGAACCGCCGCAAAAAGACAGCGCCCGCCTGCGCATGGCGGGGGCGGCGGAGGTGCTGGTGGCGTCGCCGTATCGGTTTGCCATCGTGCATGAGCTGCGCGGGGCTCCTGAGCCGAGCCTGGCGCAGCAATTGGCCCGCATGGGGCCGGCAGACCTGACCCTGGTCGAGGGTTTCAAGACGGACCCCATTCCCAAGCTGGAAGTGTTCCGTCCGGAAGTAGGGCAGGCGCCCCTGTATCCGCATGACCCGCATGTGATCGCCGTCGCCTCCGACAGTCCGGCGCCGGCCGACTTGCGCGAGGGCGTGCAATGGCTGGACTTGAATGCCCGCGAGCACTTGCTGGCCTGGTTGCTGCACAGGCTGGAAAAATAAGCTAAAGGTTTGCCGGCGGCATCCGTTAACAAGAGTAGAACCTCATTGGAGAAACGTATGGACGTCGGAAGCATTGCTCAACTGTCAACCACGATGGCGGAGACAGGCACGCGGCAAGCCGTTGGCTTGACTGTCCTGAAAAAAGCCCAGGATATCCAAAGCTCGACCGCCACCGCCTTGTTGGCAGCGTTGCCGCCGGTACAATCGGCGCCAAGTCTGCCGGCTCATCTCGGTAACCGCATCAACACGACAGCCTGAGCGCGGTCCCGCGGCGCCAGTCCGGCGCTCGCCATAGATACGCCCACACCACCGTCATCGACGGTGGCGAGTGGGCGTTTTTGTCTGTCTTTTCGCCGTCCTTTTCGCCTTCCTCCCGTCTCCGTTCGCCATGACCCGGCCGATTCAGTAGAATGACGTCCACCACCTCGCGTTGTCCATCGTGCAGCCCGGGGCGTGCCCACTTTACTTTGACCCATGCAAGAGGATTCCCCATGAACAAACGTCAAGCTCTCATCGCCGCCGCCCTCGCGGGCCTCTGTGCCGGTACTTCCGTCAATGCGGCCGCCCACGATGGTCCCGCCCCAGGCGACAAGGAAAAATGCTATGGCGTGGCCAAGGCCGGGCAGAACGATTGCGCTTCGTCCGACGGCGCGCATTCCTGCGCGGGCCAGGCGGAGGCGGACAACCTGCCCACGGAATGGGTGTATGTTGCCAAGGGGACGTGCGAACAGGCGGGCGGTTCCGTCAAGCCCATCAAGGCCGGCAAGGCGGCAAAACCGGCCACGCAACCGTAAGCGTCCGCCGCCTGCCCATGCCGCCGCCCATTCAGGCGCTTGCCGGCGTCGGCCTGCGCGCCGCGCACTACCGCGACTTTCTGGCGCGCCGGCCCCAGGTCGGCTGGCTGGAAGTGCACACTGAAAATTATCTGCAGCCGTCGGGCTGGGATAACCATGTGCTGCAGACTCTGCGTCAGGATTACCCCATCAGCCTGCATGGGGTGGGCCTTTGCCTGGGTTCCGCGCAGGGCTTTTCCGAGACCCATTTGCAGCGCGTGCGCACCGTGGTCGAGCGCATCGAGCCAGCCCTCGTGTCGGAGCACTTGTGCTGGGGCGCCGTGGCACAGCAGCAACTCAACGATCTGTTGCCGCTGGCCTTGAATGGCGCGGCCCTCGATTTACTATGTGCAAGAGTGGGGAGGGTGCAGGATGTGCTGAAAAGGCCGATCTTGCTGGAGAATGTCTCCACTTGCCTGCGTTTTGCCGACGATGCCATGAGCGAGGCGCAATTCCTGGCGGAACTGGCGCGCCGCAGCGGTTGCGGGCTGCTGCTCGATATCAATAACCTGTATGTGAACCAGTGCAACCACGGCGAGGACGCCATGCTTGCGATGCAAGCCATCGCGCCGGGCAGCGTGGGGGAACTGCACCTGGGCGGCCATCTGCTGACGCCGCACGCCGTGATCGACCACCATGGCGCCGCCGTGGCCGATCCCGTCTGGGAGCTATATGCGGCCGCCTTGCAGCGCTTTGGCGCCATTCCCACCCTCGTCGAATGGGACACGGATTTGCCGCCGCTCGATATCCTGCTGGGCGAAGCGGACAAGGCGCAAGCCATGCTGGCGCGCCATGCGCCGCAAACGCCATCATGGCAGGCAGCGTCGCCGCCATCCCCGCCGCTACCCGCGTCGCTTGACGCGCTGGCCGCTGGCCAGCAGGCATTTGCCATAGCCTTGCTCGATACCGGGGCAACATTGCCATCGTTCGCGGGCGAGGCGGTGCCGCAGCGTTTCGCGCTGTACCGCGGCAACTTGAGCGCCACCTGGCGCCGTACCCTGGGCCACGCCTATCCCGTCGTGCTGGCGCTGGTGGGCGAGGATTTCTTTGGCGGCCTGGCGCGCGCGTATGGCCGGCAGATGCCATCCCATAGCGCAGATTTGAACCAGTTTGGCGCCCGTTTCGCCGATTTTCTGACGGCTTTCCCGCCTGTGGCCGCATTGCCCTACCTGCCGGACATGGCGCGCCTGGAATGGGCCTTGCACCTGGCCCATTACGCGGCCGATGCGCAAGCGCTGGCGCCCGAGTCGCTGGCTGCCCTGCATCCCGATCAGCTGGAAGCGCGGCGTTTTACCTTGCATCCCGCTTGCACCTTGCTCGCGTCCGACTGGCAGGTGGCGGCCTTGTGGCAGGCGCATCAGGAGGAGGACGGTTCGGGGATGTTTCCGCAAGATCTGCAGGTGGCGAGCTGGGCGCTGGTCTGCCGGCCGCGCTGGAAGGTGCAGGTGCTGGTGCTCGATGCGGCTGCGCATGCCGCCTTGCAAGCCTTGCAGCAGGGGCAAACGTTCGGCGCCGCGCTCGATGCGGCGTTCGAGCTGGACCCGGCCTTCGACCTGACCGCGCACCTGCGCCAGTGGCTGGCGCATGCGGTCCTGGCAGCGTGACGGTTTATTCGAAGGCGCGCAGCAGGCGCGCTTCGCCCGTCTGATCGCGATACAGGGCATTCGCGGCCAGGGTGGCATCCATCATGCGCGTGACTTGCTCTTCTTCAAAGCGGGCCAGTTCGGCCGTGGCCGCGACGAGGGCCAGTTGCAGCCTGGCGCGCGCGCTCTGGTACAGGCTGCTGGTGTATTTGTCTGTGTTACGCAGTAATTCTTCCGCGTTTTCTATTACCTGGCGCAAGTCGCCGATCAGGCGTTCCTGGCTGCGCGTACCTTGTTCGGGATGGTCCATGGCGCTTCCCTTCTGCAATCGATATTTATCTGACAATAACGACGTGTCGCAGCTTGACTTGGGCAGCCGGGCTGGCAGGAGTGCTGGCTGTACGCATGGGGCCGCTTTCGCGCCCCATGCCGGGGTCAGACAGGAGCGACGACCGTGATACGGATATCGCCCACGCTGACGACCTGGCCGGCGCGGATCTTGGCGGTCTTGCGCAATTCCTTCTTGCCATCGACCTTTACCACGCCGCTATCGACCATGACCTTGCCTGCGCCACCGCTGTCGCACAAGCCGACCAGCTTGAGCAGCTGGTTCAGCTCGACGAACTCGGATGTTAAATCAAAGCTTACTTTTTGCATTGTATCCCTTATTGCAATGATGTGTTTTCAACACTTGATGACGACCTCAACTAATCCATAGTTTACCTGAAGCCGCCAGCAATGCAGGGTGTAAGTCAGCTTTTGTTGGGCCGCGTCATCTCCAGCGGCACGATCCATGCGCCGAATTGCTCTTCCGTCACAAAGCCCAGGGCCAGCGCCGCTTCCTTCAAGGTCGTGCCTTCGTGCTGGGCCTGCTTGGCGATTTGCGCCGCCTTGTCATAGCCGATGTGCGGCGCCAGCGCCGTGACCAGCATCAAGGAGCGTTCCATCAGTTCGGCGATGCGTGCGCGGTTCGGCGCGATGCCGTGGGCGCAATGCTCGTCGAAGCTGCGCATGCCGTCGCCGAGCAGGCGCGCGCTTTGCAGGAAGTTGTGTGCAATCAAGGGCTTGAAGACGTTCAACTCGAAATTGCCCGAGGCGCCGCCCACCGTGATGGCCACATCGTTGCCGAAGACCTGGCAGCACAGCATGGTCAGCGCTTCGCACTGGGTGGGATTGACCTTGCCCGGCATGATGGAGCTGCCCGGCTCGTTTTCGGGGATCGTGATTTCGCCGAGGCCGGAGCGGGGGCCGGACGCCATCCAGCGCACGTCGTTGGCGATTTTCATCAAGGCCGTGGCCAGGGTTTTGAAAGCGCCATGGGCGGCGACCAAGGCATCGTGGGCGGCCAGGGCGGCAAACTTGTTGCTGGCCGTTTCGAACGGCTGGCCCGTCAGGCGTGCCAGTTCGGCGGCGATGCGGCCGGCAAATTCCACATGGGCATTCAATCCCGTGCCCACGGCCGTGCCGCCGGCGGCCAGCTGCAGCAGCGGCGGCAACGCTGCCGTAATGATGTGCTCGGCAAAGTCCAGCTGCGCCACGTAGCCGGAAAATTCCTGGCCCAGGGTCAGCGGCGTCGCGTCCTGCAAATGCGTGCGGCCGATCTTGACGATGTCGGCAAACTCCGTGGCTTTCGCGTCCAGGGTGGCGCGCAGCTGGCGCAGCGGCGGCAAGACCGTGTTGGCGACGGCCAGCGCGGCGGCCACGTGGATGGCGGTGGGGAAAATGTCGTTCGAGGACTGGCCCAGGTTGACGTCGTCGTTCGGGTGCAGCAGGCGCTCGGCGCCCCGCAAGCCGCCGATCAGCTCGGAACCGCGGTTGGCCAGCACTTCGTTCATGTTCATATTGCTTTGCGTGCCGGACCCCGTCTGCCAGACGGCCAGCGGGAATTCTGCGTCATGCTTGCCAGCCAGCACTTCGTCGGCCGCCTGCGTGATGGCGATGGCTTTCTTGCCATCCAATAATCCCAGGTCCAGGTTGACGTGGGCGGCCGCGCGCTTGACGGTGGCCAGGGCGGCGATCAGTTCGGGCGGCATCTTTTCCGTGGAGATATGGAAATGCTCGAGCGAGCGCTGCGTTTGCGCTCCCCAAAGCCGGTCGGCGGGTACGTCGATCGGGCCGAAACTGTCGCGTTCGATTCTGCTACTCATGACATCCCTTTCATCGATGGAGGTGGATCGAGTGTACTCCAGACGTCAAAAAGGCACAGGATGATGCTGTATTGCATCATTTTTACCCTGACCCATCTATATTTTTGTGATTTCCTGCCGTTAAAGGCAGGCGAGCCCCCATTATTTATCCTGTTATCAAAGCGATCAGTCCATGCAGAGCAGCATCCTTCCCCGTTGGTCTTTGATCGCGTGCGCCGCCGCCAGCCTGGCCTTGCCGCCCGTCATGGCGGCCGAACTGGGCGACATGGCCGTCCTGTCGCACGTGGGCCAGCCTTTGCTGGCCGAGCTCGAACTGACGGCCCTGGCGCCCGAGGAGGCCAATGGCGTGACCGTGCGCCTGGCTTCGCCCGATGTGTACCGCGGTGGCGGCATCGGCATGGATCCTGCCCTGCAAACCTTGACGATCAGTCCGTTTGAGCGCGGTGGACGCCATTATGTGCGCGTGGCCACGCGGCAAGCGATCCAGGCGGGGCATGTGCACCTGTATTTATTGCTGGGCAATGGCAGTGGCGCCGTCGTGCGCCTGGGCACCTTGTGGCTGACGCCGGCGCCGCCCGCCGCCGTACCCGCCAGTGCGCCAGTCCGGCCAGCTATTCCGTTGCCCGCGCCGGTCTCCACGCCTGTGCCGTTGCCACGCGCCGTATCCGTCGCGCCGTCGCCCGACGCCGCCGCGCTGGCGGCCCGCGCGCGGGCCGAGGGCCTCGTGCGTCCGGCGCGCGTGTTCGTGCCGCCGCCCGCCGCACCCAAACTGGCCGCCCCCGCGCTGCCGCGCCGTGCCACGGCGCCCGTGGCCGCCTGCGCGCCGCAGGCGGAGACGGGGCAGGCGGCAGCGTGCGTGGGGCTGGACGAGAAAAACACGGCCCTGACTGAAAAGCTGGGCGAACTGGAAGGCAAGATCGGCGTCTTGCAAAAGACGCTGGCCTTTCCTGCAGCCGCCGTGCCGCCCGCCGCCGCGCCGGCCGTGGCGGAAGCGCCCCATGCGAAACCGACGCCCCTGCACGCGGCGCCGGCAGCCGACAAGGAAAAAAAATCGGGCGGCATGCTGTGGCTCGGTATCGGCACCCTGGTCTTCCTGCTGCTGACGGCGCTCATCGTGTACATCGTGCGCAAGCGCAGGCAAGCGGCGGGGCCGGGCGCACCGTCGAAATACTGGGTCTTGCTGCGCAAGCCGTTCGGCCGCAGGAAGAAGGATGTGCCCGTCTTGACGGAAGCGGTGGAAGAAGGGGCGGCGGCCGAACCGGAACCGGAGCCGGAGCCGTTCTCGCGTTAATGCTGCCGCAAGGCGCTACCGCAAGGCCGCCCACAATTTGATATAAAAAAAGATATTGAAAAAATACATGGAAACGCTTGCCAAGCACGTTGCCTGTTTCTTAAAGATGGTGCTATGATGAATTCAGTGGACTTGCTCTACGACAAAACAGCCCCAGCCTGGCGCAGTCACCAACGATAGTGTGGCGCGGCAAACCAGGTGTAGCGTTGCATAAACGCCTGGGTCTGGAAGCGGTTCGCGATGCCGACGATGTGCTCGCGAACGCCGGATGCAACCGGCAGCGAGGCGACGCCAGGAGATACCTGGGGCTCGCCTTCCAAATTCCCCCGCCTTGCCTTTTTGAGCGCCGCAGATGGCGCTCTCTCCCATGGCGGCAGACGTAAAAAAAGCACCCGCGGGTGCTTTTGTCGTTTCTGGCGCGGCAAGCTTCTTACATGCGGGCGCGCGAACCTGGCATGGCGTTCGACAGCTGGGTCATCCACGGTTCCGTGATGGCGCGGATTTCGCGGTCATTGGCCAGGATTTGCTTGAGCAAGTCGATCTTGCGCAGGCGCGAGGCGCCGGCCAGGGCAGGCGCCTTGCCCGTCATGGTCGCGCTGGCGGCGCTGGCGCACTGGTTTTCCAGGGTATCCAAGCCATCCCAGTCGCTCGAACGTGCGGCCACGACCATTTGATTGGTCATTCCTGCAATATTTTCATACATCGAGAGAACGTCGTTGGAGGTCATGAGCACACCCGTAACTAGTGAATGGATTACCGCTTGTCTAGATTAACGGCGGGTCCAACGGGAACTTGAGGGTGTTTTTGAAAAAAAAGTGAAAATAATTTGGATGTTTTTTGCGGGCAGCCGGCATGCCCGCAAACCCGCATGCCTGCTCGGTTGGCGATGCGGGCAACGGCCAGCTTACTTGACGAGTTCTTCCAGGCCCGCGCTCAGTTCGGCAAGCGGCGGCATCCTGTCGACCAGCACGGAGGGCGGCAAACCGAGCGCTTCGGCTACCGCGTTGGGATAGCAGGCGATGATTTCTTCATTGCTCAGCTGGTTTTCATCGATGCGCGCGCGCCAGGCGGCCAGGTGGATGATGGCGGCCAGGCGGTTCAATGGTGGCTTGGCCAGCGGAGCGGGGAAGGCGGCGATAGCCTCGGCAAAGGCGGGCGGAAACTTCCAGCGGCGCGCCAGTTCGGCGCCCACCTGCGCATAATCGTAGCCCAGCGACACCCGCTCCGCGTCGAGCCGGCGCGCGTCGAGCGGCGGGGCGATCTTGTCGAGCTGCATGGCTTGCTCGGGCATGGCGGCATGGATCACCAGTTGTCCGATCGCATGCATCATGCCGATGGTGAAAGCCAGATCCTGGTTGTCGCCCGTCTGCTTCGCGATCCAGCGGGCAGATACGGCGCTGTGCAGGCTGTAGCGCCAGAACTGCGGCAAATTCAGGCCCGGCACGGCTTTGAAACCGCTGACGAGGCCCGAGCTGATGACGAGGGTGCGCACGGTCACAAAACCGAGCATCAGCACGGCATCTTCCACCGTGCCGATGCTGCGCGACACATGGTAATAGGCCGAGTTGGCCAGCCGCAGCAGCTTGGCGCTCAAGGCCGGGTCCGCTCCCAGCTTGCGCGCGATGTCTTCGGTGGCGATGGCGGGGTTGTCGAAACTGCGCACCAGTTCATCGACGATCTTCGGGGCGGCAGGCAGGGCGTGGGGATGCTGGAACAGCGCTTCCAGTTGCATGGCAATCTCCTTGGCGTTCGTGCGGTACGGGATGCGGTCGTGCCACTATATGCCGATTTTTTGTCCGCATGCAAAAAAGTTAGGGGATGCTTTTTCGCCCCAAAAAGGCAGGATTTTCAGGTTATGATTTTGGCTATTACATCGAAAGGATCGCCATGCACGGTTTGCGTTTTTCCTGGTCCCGGACGCCAGTCCAGGCCGCCATCATCCTCGCCCTGGCCGGCGTTTCGCTGACCGGTTTGCCCGCCCGGGCGCATGGCCAGCAAGGGGCCGCCAGGGCCGCCGCCCCCGCTGCCGCGAAGGCCTTGCCCGGTGACGATTTCTACGATTACGTGAATGGGGACTGGCTGCGCAGCACGGAAATTCCCGCCGACCGCAGCAGCTGGGGCTCGTTCGCCATCCTCGCCAACGCCACCAACGAGCGCATCATCGGCCTCGTCGAAGGTCTGGCGGCGGCGCCGCAGGCCGATGCATCGGCGCGCCAGGTCAGCGATTTTTACCGTTCCTGGATGGATGAAGCGGCTATCGAAGCGAAAGGCTGGGCGCCGATCAAGCCGCTGCTCAAGAAGATCGACGGCATACGCGACCAGGCAGGGCTGGCCCGCGCGCTGGGCGAGAGCCTGCGCGCCGACGTCGACCCGCTCAACGCCACCAATTTTTATACGGAAAACCTGTTCGGCCTGTGGGTCGCGCAAGACTTGAACGACACCACGCGCAATGTGGCCTACCTGCTGCAGGGCGGACTGGGCTTGCCCGACCGCGCGTTCTACCAGAGCGACAGCGCGCGCATGCAGGGCTTGCGCGCGGGCTACCAGGCGCATATTGCAGCCATGCTCAAGCAGGCCGGCTACCGCGATGCGCCGGCCCGCGCCGCGCGCGTGTTTGCGCTGGAACAGCAAATTGCCGCCAGTCACGCCAGCCGCGAGGATTCGGCCGATGTGGCCAAGGGCAACAATGCGTGGCGCGCCGCCGACTTCGCCAGCAAGGCGCCGGGACTCGACTGGAAAGCCTTCTTCCAGGCGGCAGGGCTGGGCCAGCAGACGGATTTCATCGTCTGGCATCCGACGGCCATGACGGGCAGCGCCGCGCTGGTGGCGAGCGTGCCGCTGGTCACGTGGAAGGATTTCCTCGCCTTCCACGCGATCAATCACTTCAGCACGGTCTTGCCGAAGGCGGCGGCCGAACAGCGCTTCGCCTTCTATGGCAGCGCCCTGAGCGGCACGCCGCAGCAGTCGCTGCGCAGCAAGCGGGCGCTGGCCGCGACGAATGCGGCCCTGAGCGACGCCGTCGGCAAGCTGTACGTGGAACGCTATTTCCCGCCTGAATCGAAAGCCCGTGTGCAAGATATGGTGACGAATATCGTCGCCGCCTTCTCGCGCCGCATCGACAAGCTGGACTGGATGGCGCCGGCCACCAAGGCGCAGGCGCAGGAAAAACTCAAGACTCTGTACGTGGGCGTGGGCTACCCCGAACAGTGGGAAAGCTATGCGGGCTTGCGCGTGGTGCGCGGCGATGCGCTGGGCAATGTGCAGCGGGCGGAGCAGTTCCATTACCGGCAGGAGCTGGCCAAGCTGGGCCAGTCGCCCGACCGCAAGGCCTGGGCCATGCCGGCGCAGCTGGTCAATGCCGTCAACTTGCCGCTGCAAAATGCGCTCAATTTCCCCGCCGCCATCCTGCAGCCGCCGTTCTTCGACCCGCAAGCATCCGATGCGGCCAACTATGGCGGCATCGGCGCGACCATCGGCCACGAAATCAGCCACAGCTTCGACGATCAGGGCGCGCAGTTCGACGCCCAGGGCAAGCTGCGCGACTGGTGGACGCCAGCGGACCTGGCGCATTTCCAGGCGGCATCCAAGCAATTGGTGGAACAATTCGCCGCCTACAAACCGTTCCCCGACCTGGCCGTGAATGGCCAGCTGACCCTGAGCGAAAACCTGGCCGACCTGGCCGGCGTGGCAGCGGCCTATGACGCGTTCACCCTGTCGCAGCAGGGCAAGCCGGCGCAGCCGGGGGCGGACCGCGAATTCTTCATCGGCTACGGCGTCAGCTGGCGCAGCAAGGCGCGCGAAGCGGCGGCGCGCCAGCAAATCCTCACGGATGGCCATGCGCCGGCGCAATACCGCGCCGCCACCGTGCGCAATCTCGACGCCTGGTATCCGGCCTTCGACGTCAAGCCGGGGCAGCAGCTGTACCTGGCGCCGGAACAGCGCGTGCGCGTCTGGTAGTCATTGACGGTGCCGGACGCGCAGCGCGCCGGCACCGTAAAATGGCGTGATTACTGATTGGAGCGCCATGAAGCCGACCCCACCGCAAGATCCCATCCACGCCATCACGGGCCGCACCCTGGCCCATTACGACGCCAGCGCCGAGCAGTTTTTCGAAGGCACGCGCGATCACGACGTCAGCCAGAACATCGCCGCACTGCTGAACGCCATCGGCAAGCCCGCGCCGCTGGCCATCCTCGACCTCGGTTGCGGCCCCGGCCGCGACCTGAAGGCGTTCACGGCCCTGGGGCACCACGCGACGGGCGTCGACGGCTGCCCCCGTTTCGTCGGGATGGCGCGCGCCTACAGCGGCTGTACCGTGTGGCAGCAGGATTTCGTCGACCTCGACCTGCCCGCCGCACACTTCGACGGCGTGTTCGCGAATGCCGTACTGTTCCACGTGCCCAGCGCCGCCTTGCCCGGCGTGCTGCGCGCTTTGTACGCGTGCCTGAAACCGGGCGGCGTGCTGTTCAGCTCGAACCCGCGCGGGCAGAACGAGGAAGGCTGGAATGGCGCGCGCTACGGCAGCTACCACGACGAAGCGACATGGGCCGCCTACGTGCAGGCGGCCGGTTTTACCCTCGTCGAGCAATACTACCGTCCGCCCGGCTTGCCGCGCGAACAGCAGCCGTGGCTGGCCACCGTGTGGCGTAAGCCAGCCTGATGGACGCATTTTGTATGAATTTGGGCATGTGTTAGGAACCGTACATAGTTTTTGCGGCCTCGGGCGTACTATGGATACATCGACACGCAGCAAGCAGTTTGCAACGGCGTGTGAGCCGCAGTACCGGCCCTTTGGGCTGGACAACAGATGTACCAACTACAGTGAGGATTTATCATGAACAAAGATCAAGTCGAAGGTAAACTGAAGGAAGTCGGCGGTAAAATCCAGGAAGCCGCTGGCAAAGTCGTCGGCAGCGAAGAACAGCAAGCCAAGGGCCTGGCAAACCAGGTCGAAGGCAAAGTGCAGAAGAAAGTTGGCGACGTCAAGGATGCAGTCGAAACTGTGACCCGCAAGCCATAATTTCTGCTCCAGCATAAAAAACCCGCCGCCTGTCGCAAGACAGGCGGCGGTTTTTTATTTGATGCAGCGCAAGCTTACTGTGCTGGCTGCATCAGGTTCTGCTTGAAGAACAGCTCGATTTTCTTGTACACGTGGCGCTGGCCCGCGCGCGACGAGATGCCGTGCTTGGCACCCGGATACGTCATCAGGTCGAATTGCACGCCGCGGTTGACCAGCGCGTCGATCAGGCGCGTGCTGTTGCTGAACAAGACGTTATCGTCGGCCATGCCATGCACCAGCAGCAGCGGCGACTTCAGGCCGTCGAGGTGGGCGAACACGGTGCTGGCCTTGTAGCCGTCCACGTTTTCCTTCGGCATGCCGAGGAATTGTTCCGTGTAGTGGGTGTCGTACAGCGACCAGTCGGTCACGGGCGCCACCGACACGCCCATGGCGATCTTGTCCGACGCGGCCGACAGCAGGCGCAGGGTCATGAAGCCGCCGTAGCTCCAGCCGAACACGCCGATGCGTTTAGGATCGACGAAGCTTTGCTTGCCCAGCCAGTCGATACCCACCAGCTGGTCCGCTACTTCGGCCGCGCCCAGGTTGTGATAGATGGCGTCCGTGAACGCGCGCTCGCGGCGCGACGAGCCCCGGTTATCGAGGCGGAAGACGACAAAGCCCTGCTGCGCCATGTACTGGTCGAAGTTGTTGCCCCAGCGGCGCGTCACGTGCTGCGAGTGCGGGCCGCCGTACGTCGACAGGTAGACGGGATAGCGTTTGCCCGCATCGAAGTTCGATGGCTTGACGATCGAATAGTGCAGGGTCTGGCCATCGTTGGCCTTCAGGGTGCCGTATTCCGTCGGCAGGTGGTCGGCCTTGTACTTGAAGTAGGGGTGGCTGGCGTTGAGCGCGTTTTCTTCCAGCCAGCCCACCATGGCGCCGTCCGGGCGGCGGATGCTGACCTGCGGCGGCGTGGCCGGGTCGGAATACGTGTCGACGAAGACTTCGCCATTGCGCGAGAACGTCGTGTCGTGCCAGCCGTCCGCTTTCGTCACGCGCTGCGGCTTGTCGGCCGTGCTGCCGTCGAGGGCCAGGGCGTAGGTCTGCTTGTCGATGACGGCGTCGCGGTTCGACGACACGAACACTTTACCGGTCTTCTGGTTCACGGCCAGCACGCTGTCGATGCCCCACTCGCCGGAAGTGACCGGGTGCAGCAGCTTGCCGCTCATGTCGTACAGGTACAGATGGTTGCGGCCCGTCCGCTCGGACGACCACAGGAAGGTGCCGTTCGACAGGAAGCGCAGGTCGTCATGGATGCTGACCCAGGTTGTCGATGTTTCCGTCAGCAGGGTGCGCTGCGCCAGGGTAGCCGCGTCGACGGCGACCAGGTCCAGCGTCTTCTGGTCGCGCGACTGGCGCTGGTAGACGAGCGATTTGCCTTCCGCGCTCCAGTCGGCGCGCACCAGGTAGATGTCCGGGTTCGTGCCCAGGTCCACCTGGCGCTGCACGCCCGTTTCCGGCGAGACGATCAGCAGTTGCACCAGCACGTTCGGGTCGCCGGCGGCCGGGTAGCGCTGTTCCACGACGTCCGTGCGGTCGGCGAAGATTTCGAAGCGGCGCACGACGGGCACGGGCGCTTCGTCATAGCGTTTATAGGCGATGGCGGAATCGTCGGGTGCCCAGTAGTAGCCGGTGCGCTGGCCCATTTCTTCCTGCGCCACGAATTCGGCTTCGCCGTTGCGGATCGTGCCCTTGCCGTCGGTCGTCAGCTGGCGTTCCTTGTCCGTCTTGAGGTCGATCACATGGATGTTCTGGTCGCGCACGAACGATACGTAGCGGCCTTTCGGCGAGATTTTCGGATCGAGCACATTGCCCTTGGCGACCAGGCGCGCCTTGTCCGGGTGGGCCGCGTCGACCAGGTACAGATTGCCGGCCAGCGGCACCAGCAGCTGTTTGCCATCGGGCGACCAGCTGTAGCTGAGAATGCCGTTCAGGCTGGCCGTGCGCTCGCGTTCGCGGCGCGCCTGCTCTTCGGGCGAAATCGTTTCATTCGGCACCAGCGCCTTCGAGTCGACCAGGCGGTGCGTGCTCTTGTCCTTGAGCTTGAATTCCCACAGGTCGAGCTGGAACTGGTTGTCGGCGCGGCCGCGCAGGAACGTGACGCGCTCGCCGTCGGGCGAGACCTTCAGGTTGCGCACGCCGGGGCCGGCCAGCGCCGGATCGGCGTGGATGCGTTCCAGGGTCAGCTTTTCAGCCGATGCGGGAACGCTGGCCATCGCGGCCAGGAAACAAAGAATAAAACGCATGGATGTCTCGGTAGTTGGAAGAAGAAGGGCACTGCATGTACAGGCGAGCTTGAGCGTTGCCTAAGCGTAAGACGATACCAGAGCGTGCCTGTTTATGCGATAGCGCCAGCCACGGAATAAACCGTTCATGGCCGTATTTACTTCGTCAAAAATGTCCAGCAGCCGCCCATTCCATGGCGCTTTGCCCCGTTCAGGCCAATATCGTGCCTTCGATTACCGTCAGGCATGCGCCGCCTATCCAGGCGTGGCCATCGCGGAAAGTCACGGACACGCGGCCGTCGCGCTGCAGGCACGTGCCCTGGCGGACCGTGTAGTCGGCGCCCGCCAGCAGGTGCGCGATGCAGGCGTTGGCGCTGCCCGTGACGGGGTCTTCGACCAGCGCGCCATGCTCGCTGAGCAGCGCGCGCACTTCGTAGTCGGCCGGCCCGCCGGCGTCGTGCGGGCCATACAGCGCCAGGCCGTCGGCGCCGGCGGCGGCCAGCAATGGCGTCAGCGCGGCGATGTCGGCGCGCACGGCCAGGCAGGCCGCGGCGCTGGCCAGCGGCACGCACAGCCAGCGGATGCCCATGTCGGCGACGGTGCCGCCGGCGGCCGGTTCTCCGCCCAGCGCCGTTTGCAGCAGCGGCAGCAGCGCGGGATCGAGCGCGCGCGTGGCGCAGGGCGGCGCCTGGAACGCCAGCACGCCGCCTGCGCCCCGTTCTATCTGCACCAGGCCGACGCCGCATTCCTGCACGATGCGCGCGCCTTTCGGCTGCATGCCCGCATCAAGCAGGGCGTGCGCCGTGCCCAGCGTCGGGTGGCCGGCGAACGGGAATTCCATCTCGGGCGAAAAAATCCGCACGCGGTAATCGGCGGCCGGGTCGCGCGGCGCCAGCACGAAGGTGGTTTCCGACAGGCCCGTCCAGCGCGCGATGGCCTGCATCTGCGCGGCGTCGAGGCCATTCGCGTCCAGTACCACGGCCAGCGGATTGCCGGAGAAGGGCGTGGTGCTGAAGACGTCGACTTGCCTGAAGGGGCGTGGTTGCGGCATGGTGTGCTCCTTGTGCATGGGGTGCTCCTTGTCTCAGGCTGCGCGCAGGCGCTGCAGCGACAGGCGGTTCAGATACCAGGTCAGCAGCACGGCGGCCACCGTCAAGCCCGTGACCAGACCGATCCAGAAGCCGGCGGCGGCCATCGGTTCGGCCGGCGACCAGATGAAGCCTTGCGGCGCCAGGCCCAGCACATAGCCGATCGGCAGCGAGAAGCCCCAGAAGGCCAGCAGCTGGATCAGCATCGGCTGGCGCGTTACCTTGTAGCCGCGGATGGCGCAGGAAGTGGCCACCTGCGTCGCGTCGGACAGCTGGAACAGGGCGGCGAACAGCAGCAGCTGCGCGCACAGTTCCTGCACTTGCGGGTCGGACGTGTAGGCTTGCGCGATCTGGTGGCGGAAGACGGTGATCAGGGTGGCCGAGACGATGGCCGCCGTCAGCGACATGGCCACGCCCACCCACGAAATGAAGCGGGCCTTGCGCAGATTGGCTTCGCCCACGGCATGGCCCACGCGCGTGACCAGCGCGATGCCGAAGGTGAGCGGCACCATGAAGACGACGGACGAGAAATTGAGGGCGATCTGGTGCGCCGACACCTGGATCACGCCGAAGCGCGCCACCAGCAGGCTGATGACGCCAAAGGCGCTCACTTCGGCAAAATACGTGACGCCGATGGGCAGGCCCAGGCGCAGCATGGGACCGATCGACGACAGTTGCGGCCATTCCCAGTGCGTGAACGGATACGTGGCGTGGTAGGCGGGCGCGATCCGGATCCACGCCAGCATGGCCAGCAGCATCATCCACACGCAGCAGGTGGTGGCCACGGCGCAGCCCACGCCGCCCAGTTTCGGCATGCCCCAGTGGCCGTAGATCAGCAGGTAGTTGACGAAAATATTCAGCGCCAGCGCGGCCAGCGCGATGACCATCACGGGCTTGGTCTGGTTGATGCTGGTGCTGTAGCCGTACAGCGCGCGGTAGGCGGCGAACGGCGGCAGCGCGCAGCTGATGATGTGCACGAACAGCTTGGCCTTGGACGCCACGTTTGGCTCCAGCATCAGGTGGTCGAACACCAGCGCCGCCATGTTCGTCAGCAGGCAAGCGACCAGACCGACCAGCAGCGCCTTCCACAGCGACTGGCGCACGATGTGCGGCACCCGGTCGTGGCGCGCGGCGCCGATTTCATGCGCCACCAGGGTATTGATCGCCATCATGATGCCGCTCACGGTGACGAGCACGATGGACCAGATGGCCGCGCCCAGCGACACGGCCGCCAGTTCCTCGGGATTCGTATGCCCCGTCATCGCCACGTCGGCCGCGCCCATGCCGACGGTGGCCAGCTGGCCGATCAGGATGGGCCAGGCCAGCTTCCACAGCGACGAGACTTCATTGCGGATGGCGGGCAGGGTGAACGAGGTAGTGTGTGGCATGGGCGGCAAGCTTGACTAAACACAAGATTCTACCGGCATTCGCCGTGCTTGTCCGCCGGGGCGCCCCGGCGGCCGGACCGGCACGGTAATCATTTGTTACAGCTAAGTGGGCCAGTCGCGGATAGACTGCGCGCTCTATTTGGCAAAATGACCAAATAGTCAACCGCAGTACCCTGACTATGGAGCAAGACCATGCTGAGACATACCCTGAACTGCGCCCTGTTGCTGGGCGCCGCCATGACGGCCGAACTGGCCGGCGCCGGCGAACTGACCCTGTATTCGCGCGACGATTATCACGGCCGCTCGCAGACCGTGCGCGACGCCGTCGCCGACCTTGAAGATCTGCGTTTCAACGACACGACACAAAGCATCCGCGTGCGCTCGGGCCGCTGGGAAGCGTGCGAGGACGCCGATTTCCGCGGCGCCTGCTTCCTGCTCGAGACGGGCGAGTATCCGTCACTGGATGGCCAGGCCAACAAGATCACGTCGCTGCGCGAAGTGCGCGGCGGCTGGGACGGCCATCGGGGCCGCGACCGTGACGGTGAGCGCGACCGGGGACGCGACTGGGACGGCCGCCGTGACCGTGACCGCGAGCGCGGCCATTTGCCCGGGCGCTCGCTGGGCGGCGAGCTGACCTTTTATACGCGCGACGATTTTGCCGGCCGCAGCTTGAGCGTGAGCAACGCTTCCGCCGATTTGCGCGAGCGCGATTTCAATGACACGGTGCAAAGCGTGCGCGTGCGCTCCGGCTATTGGGAAGTGTGCGAAGACGTGGGCTTCCGCGGCCGCTGCCGCACCTTGGCGCCGGGCGAGTACGCGAGCCTTGAACGCATGAGCAACCGCATCTCGTCGGTGCGCGAAGTGCGCTGACGCGGGGCAGGCAGTACGCGAAGTGGCAATAACAGGCCCGCAGGGGCCTGTTATTGCTTTTGGTAACAATTTATTGTGCTTTTCCCATACTTTGTTACACCGTTTTTTCTGTGGATGGCTACACTGACATCAGTTGTCATGTCGATCACTTACTTTTGCCGCCACCGGAGACCGCCCCATGAATCGCCCGTTCGCCTTTGCTCTGCTGTGTGCCAGTTCGCTGTTTGTCCACCTCGCGGCGCAGGCCGGCGAGATCCGCCTGTACACCGATGACAATTTCAAGGGGCGCGTAGTCGTCTTGCGCGATACGACGGACGACTTGTCGCGCGTTAATTTCAATGACACTGTCTCGAGCATCCAGGTCGATTCGGGCAGCTGGGAAGTGTGCACGCATGCCGATTTCAAGGGCGATTGCAAGACGCTGGAACGGGGCGACTACCACTCGATGCCGGGCATGAACGATAAAATCTCGTCTGTGCGGGAAACCGGCGCCGGGCAGGGCAGCGGCAGCGGCGGTGGACGCCGCGCGGCGCTGGAGTTGTTCGCCGACGGCGGCCAGCGCGGCGCGTCGGCCGGCGTGAACTCGGACCGCGACGACCTGGTCGACATCAGCTTCAACGACCGCGCCAGCAGCGCGCGTGTCGAATATGGCTACTGGCAGTTGTGCAGCGATTCCAACTACCGTGGCAGCTGCCGCGTGTTCGGGCCTGGCAGCCACGATGACCTGGGCAGCCTGAATGGACGCGTGTCGTCGGCGCGCCTGGTCGATCCGCGCGAAGAGAATCGTCCGCAAAATGACGAGGGCCTGGTGGTGCTATATGGCCGCGCTTTCCTGAAGGGACCAGGGCTGCAGGTGAACCGCGACGTCAGCGACCTGGTGCGCCTGAACTTCAACGACCAGGCCGCATCCCTCGCCATCAACGAGGGTACCTGGGAAGTCTGCACGGACTCGCAGTTCAACGGTAGCTGCGAGCGCATGGGGCCGGGCAAGTATGAAGTGCTGAACACGACGCTCGACAAGCGTATTTCCTCGCTGCGCCGGCTGTACTGAACGCATGACCGGGCCTTCCGCATGGCCTTGTATTTGTTACACTAGCATCCTGGCGCAACCGCCAGGCAAATCATCACCAAAGAATGAAGAATGGAGTTAATCATGACGGGCCCTTTCAAACACACGCTGGCATGCGCGGCGACCTTGCTGCTCTCGCTGGGGGCCCATGCGGCCGCCCATGCAGGCGATATCACCTTGTTCGAAGACGTTGATCTGCGTGGCCGCGCAGTGAACCTGCGCGAGACGACGGACGATTTGTCGCGCTTTGGGTTCAACGACAAGGTGTCGAGCATCCTGGTGCGTTCGGGCACGTGGGATGTGTGTACCGATGCCGGTTTTCGCGGCAATTGCCGTACCCTGGGACCGGGCGAATACCGTTCGATGCCGGGCATGAACGACGCCATCAGTTCGGTACGCGAGTCGGGGCGCGGCGATGGCAACAATTCGGGACGCCCGGGACGCGATCCCGACCGGGGCCATGGCGGCTATGGTCGTGGCGGCACCCTGGAAGTGTATTCGGGCGCGGGCCAGAATGGCGGCTCGGCGCGCCTGAACCGCGACACGGACGATTTCGTCAATATCGGTTTCAACGACCGCACCACCAGCATCGTCGTCTATAACGGTTACTGGCAGCTGTGCAGCGATTCGAACTACAACGGTGTGTGCCGCATCTTCGGCCCTGGCCGCCACGACGACCTGGGACGCGGCCTCGATGGGCGCGTCTCGTCGGCGCGCATGGTTGACGAGCGCGAGGCGCGCCGCCAGCAGCAGTACGATAATCAGTACCAGCGGCCGCAGTACGACCAGCCCCAGTATCCGCAATACCAGCAGCCGCAATACCAGCAGCGCGGCGCCGTCCTGCTGTTCCCCGAAGCGGGCATGCGCGGCGAACCGCTGGCGCTGGACCGCAATGCGGAAGACCTGGTGCGCTACAACTTCAACGACCGCGCCTCGTCCATCGTCGTCAACGAGGGCCAGTGGGAAGTGTGCAGCGATTCGAACTTCCATGGCCGCTGCGAAGTGATCGGGCCGGGCGAATATGGCCGCCTGAACAGCATGGAAAACCAGATTTCCTCGCTGCGCCGCGTACGCTGATCCCGTCCTGACGTCGTGCTGACAGACCGCCTGCCGGGTTGATCCCGCCAGGCGGTTTTTACATTCGCTGCAGTGCGCTGACATTTGCTTGCCCTTTGTTACACTCGCCGCCTGCCGCCTGGTCTACACTGGCGAAAATGTCATCAGTATTGGAGTTGTCATGGTTCGATCTTTCCGGCCCGCGCTGTTGTGCGCCGCCACCTTCCTCGCCCCCCTTGCCGCATCCGCGGGCGAAATCACCCTGTTCGAAGATGCCGGTTTCCGCGGCCGCCCCGTGACCCTGCGTTCCGACACGGGCGACCTGTCGCGCATGGGCTTTAACGACAAGACCTCGAGCATCATCGTGCGCTCGGGCACCTGGGAAGTGTGCAAGGACGCCAATTACCGTGGCAATTGCCGTACCTTCGGACCTGGCCGCTACGGCAGCATGCCGGGCATGAACGACGCCGTTTCCTCCGTGCGCGAAGTGGGCCGTCCTGGCCATGGCGGCGGCGACCACCGGCCTTACCCGCCGCGTCCGGAGCGTCCTCACCCCGGCTATCCCGGCCACGGCGGCGGCCACCGTCCCGACATGAATGGCGCCGTGCTGCTGTTCCCCGACGCGGGCATGCGCGGGCGGCCCGTGCGCCTGGACCGCGAAGTGCGCGATTTGAGCCGCTATGGCTTCAATGACCGCGCCGAATCGGTCGTCGTCAATTACGGCCGCTGGGAATTCTGCGTCGATGCCAACTTCCGCGGCCGCTGCGTGGTGATGGGACCGGGCAGCTATGGCCGCCTGCACGGTGGCCTCGACCGCCGCATTTCCTCGGTGCGCCGCGTGCGCTGATCCCGCTGCCGGGCGGCGTTGTATCGTGCACACGCTGCCCAGCGACTAATTCGTGTACTCTTCCATCAGGCAGTTCAACCATGGGGAGCAGGCACGGTGGAATACAAGGACTACTACAAGGAACTGGGCGTCGAAAAGACGGCGTCCGAGGCCGAGATCAAGAAGGCGTACCGCAAGCTGGTACGCAAATACCATCCCGACGTGAGCAAGGAACCGGACGCCGACAAGCGCACCAAGGCCCTCAACGAGGCCTACGGCGTGCTGGGCGACGCGGAAAAGCGCGCCGCCTACGATGAACTGGGCCGTAACCAGGGTGCGCAGGGCCAGCCCTTCCGGCCGCCGCCGGACTGGGGTTCGGGCTACGAATCATCGGGCACCGACGACAGCGACTTCTTTGCCGACCTGTTCGCCCACGTGGGCGGGCGCCGCCGCGCCGGCGGCAGTTTCCAGATGCAGGGCGAAGACAGCCACGCCGCCATCACCATCGACTTGCAGGACAGCTACCAGGGCGCCAAGCGCCACATCGTCATGCGCGTGCCCGAAGCGGATGCGCAGGGCCACGTGGTGACGCGCGAGCGCACCCTGGAAGTGACGATACCGAAAGGCGTCACGGAAGGACAGCAGCTGCGCATGAAGGGGCAGGGCAATCCCGGCAGCGGCGGCGCGCCCGCCGGCGACTTGTACCTGGAAATCCGCTTCCGGCCCGACGCGCGCTACAAGGTGGAAGGGCGCGACGTGTTCGAGACGGTGCCCGTTACGCCGTGGGAAGCGGCGCTGGGCGGCGAGATCGACGTGCCCACGCCATCGGGCACCGTGACCGTCACCGTGCCGCCCAATTCGCAGACGGGGCGCAAGCTGCGTCTGAAGGGGCGCGGCATTCCCGCCGCCCAGCCGGGCGACCTGTATCTGCTGCTGGAAGTGGTGCTGCCGCCGGCGAACGATGACAAGGCGCGCGAACTGTATGCAACCATGGCGCGCGAGATGGCTTTCAATCCGCGCCAGAAGCTGGGAGGATAAATCATGACAAACAAGGTAATTGGCGAATTGCTCGAAGATCGTGCCCTGAGCCTGGAAGAACTGGCGCGCGCCTGCGCGGTGGAACCGGATTGGGTGGTACAGCATGTGCAGACCGGCGTGCTGCTGCAGGACGGCCCGCCGGCTGGCCAGCTGACGGCCTGGCGCTTCACCAGCCTGGACCTGGTGCGCGCGCGCCGCCTGCACGAAATCGAATCCGTGTTCGACGCGAACGCGGACCTGGCCGCGCTGGTGGTCGATTTATCGGAAGAAGTGGCGCGCCTGCGCCGCCGCCTGCACGTGCTGGGCGTCGAGTAGCTTTTATTTACTCAGGCTCGCCGTGCCGCTGCACGGTGATCCTGCCGATATAAAACTGCCCATCGACGACGACCCGGTGCGGGATGCCGGCCACGTCGAAGCCGGGACCGCCGTCTTCCATCCACTCCTGGGCCAGCGAGTCGAACTGCTGCGGCGTCATGCGCAGCATCTGCGCCGTGATGACGAAGCGCGCGCCTGGTTTTTGCTTGTTGACGAAGTCGTCGATGCCGGCCATGTGAATCTCTTCAAGGTTGTGTCTGAAATCGGGGTCAGACCCCCGGACACGTTGGCACTGAGCTTTGCGTTGGCGGTGTTGAGGGTCTGACCCCAGCAGTTGTTTAGGGCTTGCCCCCGCATGATACCCGTCCGCGCGTTCTTCTAGAAGCCCTGCACCAGCAGCGGTAGCTGCTCCGCAAACCGCTCCGTCAGCCACTTGCCCGCCTGGCCCGGCGGCGTGTCGGCGCGCTGGATCAGGTAAATCGGATAATTCTCGCCATTGTCGACGGCCAGCGGCAGGTGCACCAGCCGTCCTTCCGTCAAATCCTCGCGCACCATCGCTTCGGGCATGTTGCCCCAGCCCAGGCCGGCGCGCAGCAGCGCGTGTTTTGACCCCAGGTCGCCCAGGCGCCAGTTGCGCAATCCCAGCACGCCGAAATCCTGGCCCTCCGTCAGCACGCTGCGGTCGCTGAGCACCAGCTGCACGTGTTCGCGCGCCACGCCGGAAGGAATCGGGCCGGCCAGCTGCGCCAGCGCGTGGCTGGGCGCAGCCACGGGAATCAGACGCACGTGGCCGACGGCCAGGCGCTCGAAGACGCTGGCCGTGGCCGTCATCCAGCCGCCCAGGCCGATGTGGCAGCTGCCATCCATCACCAGCTGCGCCACGGCGCCCATGGCTTCGATGCGCAGGCGCAGGGCGACGGTAGGGAACTGTGCCTGGAACGCCTCGAGCACGCGCACCAGCACGCAGGTGGGGAACATCACGTCGACCACCACCGATACTTCCGCCTCCAGCCCGCCGGCCAGCGCCTTGGCGCGCGCGCGCATGCCGTCGACCTTCAGGGCCACGGCGCGCGCGTCGGCCAGCAGGGCGCGGCCCGCGTCCGTCAGCGTGGGCTTGCGCTTGCCGCGGTCGAGCAGCACCACATTCAGTTGTTCTTCCAGGTTGGCGATGGTGTAGCTGATCACCGACTGTGTGCGGTGCAGCTGGCGCGCCGCGTGGGCGAAGCCGCCGGCATCGATGACGGCGACGAACACGCGCAACTGGTCGAGCGAAGGCTGGCCTGGTTCTCTCATGATGATTTCCTATCTAAAAATTCGATGCTAACCATTTATATTTACATGGTTTTCTCGATGGTAGACCCGAACTATGCTGTATGCAAGGGCTGCGATGCGGCCCATCCCGTCACCCGTTTTCCCAGGAGCACTTCATGAGCAAGGTCTTGTACATCAATAGCAGCGTGCGCAACAGCGGTTCCCTGTCGCGTCAATTGTCCGGCGAATTCGTCGCGAAACTGGCCGCGCAAGGCGCCAGTGTCGTCGAGCGCGACCTGTCCGCGCAACCGGTGCCGCACCTGACGGAAGAGGTGATGGGCGCCTTCTTCACGCCGGCCGACCAGCGCAGCGCCCAGGCGGCAGCGGCCGTGCAGTTGTCCGATACCCTGGTCGATGAATTGCTGGCCGCCGACGTGCTGGTGCTGGCCGCGCCCATGTACAATTTTTCCGTGCCATCGACCCTGAAGGCGTGGATCGACCACGTGGCGCGCGCAGGCCGCACTTTCCAGTACACGGCAACGGGCCCCGTCGGCCTGGCCACGGGCAAGAAAGCATATATTTTTACGGCCAGCGGCGGTGTCTACAGCGAAGGCCCGGGCGCCGCGTATGACTACCTGAGCACCTATCTGCGCACGGCGCTGGGCTTCATCGGCATCACCGACATCGAGTTCGTGCAAGCGGAAGGCGTGGCCATGGGCGAGGATGCCGTCGCCAGCGCGATCGCCAAGGGCCGCGCCTCGATCGAGGCCCTGGCGGCCTGAGTCTGGCTCTTCTCTAGTTCCAACGGGGGATTGCCAATCTGCCATGGTTGACATAAGCTTGCCGGCGGCACGCCCCGTGCCAGGCCGGCGAGCCGTTCGCCATGAAAGTCCCTCATGCACAAGTTGGCAAGCGCAATACTGTTCGGCTGTTCCCTGTTTTCGGCAGGCATGGCGCTGGCGCAGACCGCGCCCGCTGCACCGCCTGCGCCGCCCCACGTGGGCCGCCACGCCTCCACGCACGAGGATCTCCGCGCCATCGAGCAAGTCGTCGCCGACTTCCAGGCGGCCCTGATCGCCAAGGATGTCAAGCTGCTGTCGTCGCTGATGCTGCACACGAATATCCTGTTCGCCTCGCCGGCCGACGATGCTTTCATCAAGAACATGCGCGACACGACGGACGTCCACTTCGACGGCGTCGGGGCGGGTGGCTACGCCGCTTTCGCCAACTTCATCAAGCGCGAACCGCAGCGCACGGAAGAAAAATTCTACAACGTCAAGATCACCCAGGACCGCCATGTGGCGTGGGTCAACTTCGACTACGAATTCCTCGTCGGCGGCAAATTGTCTAACTATGGCGCGGAAGCGTGGCAGATGGTCAAGCGCGACGGCGACTGGAAAATCCTCAGCGTCGTCTGGTCCATGCATCCCGCCGCCGAGGCAGGAAAATAGCCGCCCGCCATGCCGCCTCAGTCGCGCGGCAGTGCGCGGATTTCCACCGTGCCCCCTGCGTTCAGTACGGGGTTTCCGATCAACAATTTTTTTGCATCGTCTATACTTTCAGCTTGCACACGTAGATAGCCTGACAAGTGTGGCGTGACCGCTCTGGCCTGGCCTGAGCGGTGCACGC
The DNA here is from genome assembly GCF_020858135.1 of Janthinobacterium sp. FW305-128. Classification (NCBI taxonomy): domain Bacteria; kingdom Pseudomonadati; phylum Pseudomonadota; class Betaproteobacteria; order Burkholderiales; family Oxalobacteraceae; genus Janthinobacterium; species Janthinobacterium sp. FW305-128. The sequence goes on from NZ_JACYMK010000003.1 coordinate 215,978, forward strand.
AGATGCCGGGCCCGATGGAGCTGCCACCGCAGAAGCGGCCACTGGCCCTGAGCATGGCGAAGTAGTCTTCCCAGGCGGACGTGGCGACGTCCATCGGTGTTTCCGTGTCGTCATGCATGAAGATGATGTAGTCATTCATCCTTTTTCTCCTGTGCCGCGTGATAAAAAGAGAGCTGAATTGAGTATCCTGAGCAATCGCGAGCGCATGGTTTTACCCTCACCGCGTCAGTCCGTAGAGACAAGCTGTCCGGCCATGTCATTTTTGGAGCGCACATCGTGCCGATAAAGTATGTTGATTTTTATGAGGTGAATTACACGGCAGAGCGCTTGCGGGGCTGCAAGCTATGGGGCGCGTACGTCGCCATCTATGCCCCTTCGCCCAACCCCATGCACCGGGTGAACCTGGTGAAAAAGCGCCGGGTGTCGGCCGACCATCAGTTTACAACGGAAGCCGATGCCATGGCGGAAGCGGGCGAGGCGGCCGTCAAACTGGTCGAGCGGCGCCAGCGCCGCTATGTCTTCCACCCCTGATGCCACTGCGCGGTATCCTGCAGCGCGCGCCAGGGCAGGATGTGCACGCGGCCCGAATGCACGGCTTCCAGTTCCACGTGCGTGGCCGGTTCATCCGGCGTGGCCGGGGCGCACAGCTTGATGACGAGAAAATGTTTTTCCTTGTTGACGGGCGTGACGGCGGTCCATTTGCTGTTGAGTAACTTGTTCGGACGCAAGTTATTGCGATTGACAAGGTGCATGGCGGTCTCCGGATTGGCGTGATGGCGATGTTGCCATTATCATGCAACTTCCTGCCACGCACGAGGACCGCCATGAAACGCCAGCTGCACCTGCTCGTCATCGACCCGCAAAACGATTTTTGCGACTTGCCTGCCACCTGGCTGCCGCCCGATGCGGCGCCTGCACTGGCCGTGCCCGGCGCCCACGCCGACATGCTGCGCGTGGCGCAGCTGATCCGTGAAGGGGGCGGCGGTTTGACGCAGATCAGCGTAACGCTTGACGCCCACCACCGCTACGACATCGCCCACCCCGCCTTCTGGCGCACGGGCGATGGAGCCGCCGTGCCGCCGTTTACGCAGATCAGCGCCCAGCAAGTGCGCGACCGCCTGTTCTTGCCCGCCGCCAGCGGCGCCTTGCCGCGCGCGCTGGCTTACCTCGATGCCTTGCAGCAGGCGGGACGCTACCAGCTGATGGTGTGGCCCGTGCACTGCGAGATCGGCAGCTGGGGCCAGAATATCCACGCGGCCGTGCGCACCGCCTACAACGCCTGGGAAGTGGCCAACTTGCAAGTGGTGGCCAAGCTGAGCAAGGGTTCCAATCCGTGGACCGAGCATTACTCGGCCGTCATGGCGGAAGTGCCCGATGCGCAGGATGCAGCCACCCAGCTCAACCGTGCATTCCTCGACACCTTGCTGCCGGCGCAGCAACTCTACATCTGCGGCGAAGCGGGCAGCCATTGTGTCAAAGCCAGCACCGAGCACATCGCCGATTACCTGGAAGCGCAGCAAGGCAAGGCGGCCCTGTCGCGCCTGGTCTTGCTGACGGACTGCATGAGCCCCGTCACGGGCTTTGCCGCGCAGCAGCGCGACTTCCTTGCCGCCATGCATGAGCGCGGCGCGCGGCTGGCCACATCCACCGAGGTCGTGCCTGAATTGCTGGCCAACGCAGGCGATTGATGCTTTCCTGCAAGCGAACCCTGCTGAAATGCTTGCGGTGGCGTACTATTCTGGCTTCAGGAAGTTGGAGAAAACACACATGACCCCGATAGTGCGCAGTTTGCTGGAAACCGATCTGTATAAATTTACAATGTGGCAAGCCTTGCTGCACGGTCATCCGAATACCCATACCGAATACGAATTTGTCTGCCGCAACGCCACTGCCTTTCCCCTGGCCGAACTGAAGGGCGAGCTGGAAGAACAGCTCGACCACCTGTGTTCGATGTCGTTTGCCGACGACGAGCTGGCCTATTTGCGCACCTTGCGTTTCATGAAGAGCGATTTCGTCGATTTTTTGACGGTGTTCCGCTTCCAGAGAAAATTCATCGACGTCAGCACGGACGGCGACACCCTGATCGTGCATGCGGCCGGGCCGCAGGTGCACGTGATGGGTTTCGAGATTTTCGTACTGTACATCATCAACGAACTGTATTTCCGCCGCTTCGACCTCGATGCGGCCATGCGCGAAGGGCGCCACCGCCTGGGCTTGAAAGTGGCGGCCGTCAAGGAATTCGGCAAGCTGCCGAGGCGCAAGCATCCGTTTGAATTTTCCGATTTCGGCGTGCGCCGGCGTTTTTCCGGTGCCTGGCATGACGAGGTGGTGCAACGGCTGGCGCGCGAAGTGCCCGAATACTTCAAGGGCACGTCGAATGTCTACCTGGCGAAAAAGCTCGGCATCGTGCCGATCGGCACCATGGCGCATGAATACATGCAGTCGTTCCAGTCCTTCGGCGTGCGCCTGCGCGACTTTCAAAAGGCGGCACTGGAAGACTGGGTGCAGGAATACCGCGGCGACCTGGGCATCGCCCTGACGGACGTGGTCGGCATGGATGCCTTTTTGGCCGACTTCGACCTGTATTTCGCCAAGCTGTTCGACGGCTTGCGCCACGATTCGGGCGACCCCGTCGAGTGGGGCGAGAAGGCGTTGGCCCACTATGCGGCCCTGCGCATCGACGCCAACACTAAGCGCCTCGTGTTTTCCGACGGCCTGGACCTGGACAAGGCGTTTGCCCTGTACCAGCACTTCGCCGACCGCATCATGACGGGCTTTGGCATCGGTACCAATCTCACCAACGACGTCGGTTTGACGCCGCTCAACATCGTCATGAAACTGGTGCGCTGCAATGGCCAGTCCGTGGCGAAATTGTCGGATTCCCCGGGCAAGACCCTGTGCAAGGATGAAACCTTCCTCGCGTATCTGCGGCAGGTGTTCCATCATCCTGCCGTCTAAGCTGCGCCCAGCCGCCTATGCGTGGCGTAGGTCGGATTAGCGGGGCCGCCGAGGCGCGGCAAAGCCGCGCGTAATCGAACAATTGCGCGGACAACTGCGCGGACAACTTCGCGGCCAAGTCCGCCGGCAAACTCGCCGACAAGCTGGGCGGGCAGACGGCGTGCCGTGTGCAACCCCCGGCTTAAAACCCCGTCACCACCGTGTTCATGTGCTCGACCTGGGGCGGGGCGGCAAAGAATTCGCCCACCAGGCCGCGCCAGGCCTGGAAGTCGTCGCTGCCGCGGAAATGCACGGTATGGTCTTCCAGGGTCGTCCAGCCGACCACCAGGCGGTAGGCGTCGCCGTTTTCGATCGAGCGCTCCAGGCGCATCGATTCGCAGCCGCGCGCGCGCTGGAACAGGGGGACGGCTTTCGCTACAGCCGCTTCGAAGGCTTCATGCGTGGCCGATTTGATCTGGATGTGGGCAATTTCAAAAATCATGGCAATTTCCGCTGTGGAATGAAGGAACGGTGATCTTGCCATAATTTCGCCGTGCAGGGGAGGGCGTCAGCCCGCCAGCGCCGGTGTGCCTGCATCGGCGCGCCGGCTGCCCGCGTGGCTGGCCGTGCGCTGTTCGATGTCGCAGCCATTGCATGCCTGCACGATGGCGTGCGCCCGTTCCTGCTCCTGCGGATCGCGGACGGCGACAATGAGGCGCACCATGCCGCGAAACGCCGTCTTGCCGTAGTTACGCCGGTACATATGGTTGTCGCCGCCGAACAGGGCGTTGATCGCGCGTTCCAGCCGGCTGGTCATGGTGTCGCAGTTGCCGACCGTAAAATTGCCCTGCACGGGGCCGGCCTCGTCGTCGCCCGCGTCCAGTTGCACGGCGTGAGGAGGAAAGCCTTCGGCCAGCAAGCGGATGCGGGCGCGCTCCGCATCGGGGAAATGGTCGAAGATACGTATCAGCGTGCTGCCGCCGCTGTTTGTGCTGCTGTCCATGGCCCGGCCTTTCAAGGAGGTGTACCTGATTTGACCGGCGAGCCTGTAAAAAATTCTGCCTCAGCCTGTAAAATCCTCGATCAAGGCGCAAAAGTTTGATAAATATCCAGTATGGCTACCAAGTCGCGCTAAGATACGTCTTGCGGAATCAATCTTTCATAGGAGAACTAAATGGCAGCGAAGAAAATTCTGTTTTTGACCGGCGATTTTGCAGAAGATTATGAAACGATGGTGCCGTTCCAGGCCCTGCTGATGCTCGGCCATGCCGTGCACGCCGTCTGTCCCGGCAAGAAGAGCGGCGAGACGATCAAGACGGCCATCCACGATTTCGAGGGCGACCAGACCTACACGGAAAAGCCGGGCCACCTGTTCACCTTGAACGCCAGCTTCGACGAGATCGACCCTGCCGACTATGACGCCGTGATGATCGCCGGCGGCCGCGCGCCCGAATACCTGCGCCTGAACGACAAAGTCATCGCCGCCGTGCGCCATTTCGCCGAGGCGGGCAAGCCCGTCGCCGCCGTCTGCCACGGCGCGCAATTGCTGGCCGCCGCCGACGTCATCCGCGGCAAGCGCATTTCCGCCTATCCCGCCTGCGCGCCGGAAGTGACACTGGCGGGCGGCACATATGCCGACATCGCCGTCACGGACGCCGTCACCGATGGCCAGTTCGTCACCGCGCCCGCCTGGCCCGCCCATCCGGCGTGGCTGGCGCAGTTCGTCAAGCTGCTCGGTACCGAGATCCGTTTGTAACCTTTACCTGCCCGGCAGGCCGCAGCGTTCGCCGGGCGCACCACTTTTCAGATTCGAGTTCTTCATGCATGCGCCGCGCAGTCAACCTTCCCGCAAACAACTTCCAGCGTCGCGCTGGCGCCAGCGCCGCCTGGCGCAAGCCGCATCGGGCCTGAGCGCCGCGCAGGAGCGCCAGCTGGCCACCCTGCATGACATTTCCACCTTGCTGGCGGGACAGCACGCCATTGATGCGCTGTGCCGCGGCTTCCTGCGCCACGTGATGCAGTTCGCGCAAGCCGAAGGCGGCACCGTGCGCATCCTCGATCCGCAGCACGATACCGTGCACATCATCGTGCACGAAGGCATTTCCGACGCGATGGTGGAAGAGGAACATTGCATCCGCAACAATGATTGCCTGTGCGGCGCGGCCGTGGCGCAGGGCGTGATCCAGATCCGCGATTTCCGCCAGGTCGAAGCGCTGCAGCGCTACCGTTGCCAGGACGAAGGCTTTATCGCCATCGCCGTCTTTCCCATCCTCGCGCGCGACCAGGTGGTGGGCAGCTTTTCGCTGCACTTTGCGCAGCCGCAAGCCGTGCAGGCGCAGCAGCAGGGCTGGCTGGAGACGCTGGGCCAGAGCCTGGGCATCGCCATCGAAAACCAGCGCCTGATCGCGCGCGAAAAGGAATTTGCCGTGGCGCGCGAACGCAGCCTGCTGGCCGAGGGCTTGCACGACAGCATCGCGCAAAGCCTGAACTTCATCAGCCTGCAAGTGCAGATGCTCGACGATTCCGTGCGCCGGGGCCAGCTCGACGAGGCGGCCGAAGTGCTGCCGCTGATGCGCATGGGCGTCGAACAAAGCTACCAGGACGTGCGTGAATTGCTCGTCAATTTCCGCACGCGCTGGCATGGCAGCGACCTCGAAAGCAAACTCAGCGAAGTGCTGGCCAAGTTCGAGCTGCAGACGGGTGTCGCCGGCACCCTGGAGATGAGCGGCAATGGCGCGCCGCTGGCGCCAGAGCAGCAGTTGCAGATCCTGTTCATCGTGCAGGAAGCGCTGTCGAATATCCGCAAGCACGCGCAGGCGAGCAACGTGGCGCTGCGCGTGGAAAACGGGCGCGATTTTGCGCTGCAGGTGCGCGACGATGGCGAAGGCTTTGCCGCCAACCTGCGCGACAAGAAAACGGAATTGCAGATCGGCTTGCGTATCATGCAGGAGCGGGCCGAGCGGCTCGGTGCGCAATTTGCCATCGACAGCACGCCCGGCGGCGGCACGACGATCTCGCTGGCCTTGCCGGCGGCGCGGCGCCAGGCCGCGTAACAGATGATTCCGAATCTATTCCCGCTATTTATCAGGCTAAAGAAACAAACATAGTGAACGCACCAATCAAAATCCTGCTGGTCGACGACCACACCTTGCTGCGCAGCGGCGTCAAGCTGCTGCTGCAGCGCAATCCTCAATTCCAGGTGGTGGGCGAGGCATCGAACGGGCTCGACGGCGTGCGCCTGACGGCCGAACTGCAGCCCGACGTGGTGCTGATGGACTTGAACATGCCCGGCGTGACGGGCGTCGAGGCGCTGCAGCTGATCTTGCAGGACATGCCGCAGATGGTCGTGCTGATGCTGACCGTGTCGGAAAACGCGGCCGACCTGGGCGCGGCCCTGCGCGCGGGCGCGCGTGGCTATTTGCTGAAAAATATAGAAGCCGAGCAGCTGGGGCAGGCCATCTGCCGCGCCGCCGCCGGCGAATCCGTGATTGCCGACGCCATGACGGCCAAGCTTGTGTCGCAGTTCCGCGCGGGGCAGAACGCGCCCCAGGCCGACTACGACAAACTGACGCCGCGCGAACGCGAAGCCATGGCCTGCCTGGCGCAAGGGCTGAGCAACAAGGAAATCGCGCGCCAGCTGGACGTGGCCGAAAGCACGGTGAAAATCCACGTGCAAAACATCCTCAAAAAGCTTAAGCTCAGCAGCCGCGTGCAGATCGCCGTGTATGCGGTCGAGCGCGAACTCGGTAAATAAAGATCAAGCAAAGCGCAAATACCGTGCCAAAAAGCCACAAGGAATGCGCGATTGTTTGATCTGCATGGCGTTCCGGCCTAGACAACCCTAGTTCCTTTGACGTATGGCCTTGACCGTGCCAGCGCATTACACTCTTAGTCATTCGCTAATCTAATAAGAGAGTGTCATGCATAAGGTCAACGTCGATGGCTTGCTGTCGAGCCAGGCTCTGTTCCGCCATATTTCCCCTTCGCAATTAGAGCAATTGCGCCAGGATGTCGTGCGTGTCGAAGTGGAAAAAGGCAAAGTGTTGTTCCGCAAGGGCGAAGTGGCGGAAGGCGCCTACGTGGTGGTCTTCGGCCTCGTCAAGCTCAGCGTGTTTTCCATGGAAGGGACGGACAAGGTCCTGGAACTGATCCGTCCGGGTCAGAGCTTCGGCGAAGCCATGATTTTCCTCGATGAACCATACCCGTTCTGCGCCGAAGCGCTCGAACATTGTCTGCTGCTGCGCATCCCGCCGCATGCGCTGCTGCGCCTGCTGGACCAGTCGCCCCGCATCGCGCGTCAGATGATGAACAGCCTGTCGCATCACCTGATGGGTTTTATCCGCAACGTGGAACGCTGCTCCGTGCAGAACGCCACCCAGCGCGTGGTCGAGTATCTGTTGCAGGCATCGGACCAGCAGCGTTCGAACGAAGTCAAGCTGGACCTGAAGAAGAGCTTATTGGCATCGTTTTTGAACCTGGCGCCCGCCACCCTGTCGCGCGTGCTGCACCAGCTGACGGACTTGCACCTGATTAAAGTCAGCGGTTCGCTGATCCAGATCCAGCCCGATGCGCTGAAGACGTACCGCCATGGTTCCGCCGCCACGGCCATGCTGAACTAAGCTTTTTCAGCAGGCAAGGTCAGCCGCCAGAACAGCAGGGCGAGCAAGCTGACCGCCGCGCCCAGCGCGCATACCCCATGCCAGCCCGCCAGCGCATACACGCTGGTGGCGGCAATCGCACCGAGTCCGCTTCCCACCGCATAAAACAGCATGTAGCACGCCACCAGGCGGCTGTGCGCGTCGCTGTCCTGCTTGAAAATCAGGCTCTGGTTCGTCACGTGGATGGCCTGGCCCGCCAGGTCCAGCGCGATGATGCCGACGATCCAGGGCCACAGGGCCGCGCCGGCAAAACTGAGCGGCAGCCATGCGGCCAGCAGCAACAGCAGGGCCGCGCCCGTCGTCCACTGCGCGCGTCCGCCATCAGCCAGCGCCCCCGCACGCGCCGCGCCCAGCGCACCGATCACGCCCACTAACCCGAAGGCGCCGATGGCCGCATGGCTATAGCCTTGCGCCGTCAAGGGCAATACGAGCGCGCTCCAGAAGATATTGAAGACCGCAAACATCAGCAGGGCCAGCATGCCGCGCACGCGCAGCACCTTGTTGTGCAGCAGCATGTCCGCCATCGAGGCGAGCAGGGCGCCGTAGGCCAGCTTGTGATCGGATGGCTGCACCGGCGGCAGCTTGCGCCACAGCAGCATCAGCAGGGCGCAGGCGATGGCCGCCGACACAAAATACACGGCGCGCCAGTCTGCCAGGTCCGCCACCACGCCGGACAGGGTACGCGCCAGCAGCAAGCCGATCACCACGCCGCCCTGCGCCATGCCGACGACCTTGCCCCGCTCATGGCTGGCCGCCGCGCTGGCCGCATAGGCGATCAGGCCTTGCGTCATGGCCGTGCCCAGCAAGCCCACCAGCAGCATGCCGCCCAGCAAGGCTGCCGTGGAACGGGCGCAGCCCAGCGCCGCCAGCGAGACGGCAAGCAAGCCCAGCTGGAACAGGGTCAGCCGGCGCCGGTTCAGCATGTCGCCCAAGGGAACCAGCAGCAGCAGGGCCAGCGCGCAGCCGAGCTGCGTGGCCGTGATGACCATGCCGCCGGCGGCTTCCGTCATGCCGAACTCGTGCGCCAGGGTGGCGAGTAAAGGCTGGGCGTAATACACATTGGCCACGCTGAGGCCGGCCGCACAAGCAAACAGCCAGACGAGAGGGGAAGGAAGTGCTGCTGTGATGGGGGTGGTCGTGTCGCGCATGGGCTTGCCTATAAGTGGTTGCAAATTAAAACCAGTTGGAGTCTACGGTGATTAGTTTTAAAATGCAACCACTCAATCAAGGAGAGACTCCGTGGCCAAGCGCAAGAGCCTGAAAACTGACCCCTGTCCCGTGGCGCGCGCGCTCGACGCGATCGGCGAGCGCTGGTCGCTCTTGATCGTGCGCGACGCCTTCGACGGCATGCGCCGGTTCGGGGAGTTCCAGAAAAGCCTGGGCGTGGCAAAGAACATCCTGGCCGACCGCCTGCATACCCTGGTGGAAGAGGGCATCTTTACGGTCGCGCCCGCCTCGGACGGCACGGCCTACCAGGAATATGTGCTCACGCCCAAGGGCCTGGCCCTGTTTCCCGTCGTCGTCGGCTTGCGCCAGTGGAGCGAGGCGCAATTGTTCGACCCTGGCGAGGCCCATTCCACCCTGCTGCAGCGCGGTTCAGGCTTGCCCGTGCGCCGCATCGACGTGCTGGCCGAGGATGGCCGCGTGCTGCAGGCGGGCGATACCGTCGTGCAGAAGGTAGGGTCGCCATGAGCCGCACGGTGGCCGTCATCGGCGGCGGTATCACGGGCGTCACCACGGCGTACGCGCTGGCGAAACGGGGCGTCGCTGTCACCCTGATCGAGCGCCACCGCTATGCCGCCATGGAAACGTCGTATGCGAATGGCGGGCAATTGTCGGCCTCGCACGCGGAAGTGTGGAACCACAAGGCGACGATCTGGAACGCGCTGAAATGGATGACGCGGCGCGATGCGCCGCTGCTGCTCAATCCGACTCCCGGCTGGCACAAGCTGAGCTGGTTTGCGGAATTTCTCGCCGCCATGCCGGATTACGAGCGCAACACCATCGCCACGGCGCGCATGGCGATTGCCGCGCGCGCACATCTGTTTGCCTGGGCGGAAGAAGAGAAGATAGCGTTCGATCACCGCCGCGCCGGCATCCTGCACGTGTACCGTGACCAGCGCGGCTTCGAGCGGGCGGCCGGCGTGTCGCGCCTGCTGGCGCAGGCAGGGCTGGAGCGGCGCGCCGTCACGCGGCAGGAAATGCGCGCCATCGAACCGGCCCTGCACGGTGACTTTTACGGCGGCTACTACACGGACAGCGATTCCACGGGCGACATCCACAAATTCACCAGCGGCCTGGCCGACGCCTGCGTGCGCCTGGGCGTGGCCTGCCGCTATGGTGCACAGGTCACCGCGCTGGCGCGCGAGCACGACAAAGTGCGTGTCTCCATGGGCGAGGACAGCACCGTGTTCGACGCCGTCGTCATCTGCGCGGGCACGGCCAGCCGCGCCATGGCGGCCATGCTGGGCGACCACGTGAATGTGTATCCCGTGAAAGGCTATTCGATTACCGTGCAGCTCGATGACGGGGCCAGCCGCGCCGCGGCGCCGTGCGTCAGCCTGCTCGACGATGCGACCAAGCTGGTCAGCAGCCGCCTGGGCGAGGACCGGCTCAGAGTGGCGGGTACGGCGGAATTCAATGGCGTTAATTACGACATCCGCGCCGACCGCATCCGCCCGCTATTGGAATGGGTCGAGCAGTGCTTTCCCGGTGTGAATACGCGCAAGGTCGTGCCGTGGGCGGGCTTGCGCCCCATGCTGCCGGCCATGCAGCCGAAAGTGGGGCCAGGCAAGGCACCGGGCGTGTATTACAACACGGGCCACGGCCACCTGGGCTGGACCCTGGCGGCCGCGACGGCGGAGATGGTGGCAGAGGCGGTCGCGCCTAGTTCTTCGGCAGCAGATCGCTGAGCGCGGCGCGGCCCTTGACGGTGAGGAAGGGGCCGACCTTGCTGTAGGGCAGTAAAAAATCGTTTTCGCAGCCGCTGCCGTTCGAGTCTTCCCAGAACGATACGCCTTCCGGCTTCAAGGACAGGTGGAAGCGGCCGTGGCCGTCGTAATCCGTGCCCTTGCATTCGGCGTCGATTGTCACACCCTTGAACAGGGCCTGGCGCAATCGGTCCGGCAGTTCGGCCTTGTCGTCGCCATCGCTGGCGCTGGCGCCAAACCAGTTCCACACGTCCGTTTCCTGGCCCGTCTTCACGTCCCAGGTGCGGAACCGGATGGAAATACCGCTGGCGCCATAGCCGGCCGCCCAGCGGTAGAACTTGACCGTCACCCAGCGCGGCGACCAGTAGGTGGGCTCCGCATACACTTCGTCTTCCGTCGTGAAGCCGTTGCGGCCCAGGTATTCGCGGCGCGTGGCATAAAAGTCTTCCAGGTCTTTCTTGTTCTTCGCCAGCACGGCGCGCAGCTGCGCGTTGATTTTCGCGATGCCGTCGCCAGGCGCCATCAGTTCCACGGTGATGGTGTCGCCCACTTGCAGGTTGCGGTATTGCTTGCCTTCGAAGGTAACGGGTTTGCTGACCTTAGTGTTGGGAAAGTCTTCCAGCGCCAGGTTGTAGGCATCGCTGGCGCAGGATGGATGCTCGCGGTCGCCCGCCGCTTCCAGCAGGGTCAAGGCCAGGGGCAGGGTCTTGCCGCTTTTCGGATCGGTCCAGGTGCCGGCCAGTTTGCCGCCTTGCGGCGCACCCAGGCGCCACGTGCCCGTCGTATCGCCCTTGGCGTCGGATTCGCTCCAGTCGCTCTTGCCGTTCGCCATGGACAGCATGATCGGTGTCTTGTAGCGCGTGTAGTAGTAATTGCCGCTGCGGTCAGCGCCTTGCGTGGGACTGGGCTGGTTGAAGCAGGCGACGATATTGGCCTTGCCCAGCGTACCCTGCCACACGCCTTGCACGGGCGGCTCGGCCGCCATGGCGGAATTCAGGGCGGGCAGGGTCAGACATATCAACAAAAAGCGGCGCATCGGATTTTCCTGTGATTGGCGATGGCCGATTCTACATGGCCACCGCCTGGAAATGCCGCACGCCAACTTTTACGCTTGTTTTTCCTGCGCCACCACGGCCATTGCCGCGCCCAGGTATTGCACCATGGCCCCGTCGACGAAGCTGCCTTCCATCAGACGCGGTTCCTGCTGGTGCGCCTGGCGGAATTTCAGCTGCGTGGCCGGGTTCGTGCCCGCATACGAACGGAACAGATCCAGCCACTGCCGCGCCAGTTGCAGCACGGCCGGGTCGGTGGGCGGTGTGCGCGCATCGATGGCGGCGCGCACGGCGGCGATCAGGGCCGGCCACTCGCCCGAGCGCTTGCCGTAGTTGGCGAGTAAATACGCGTATTCCTGCTCATCGAGGAAAGGCTTGTACAGCGCCATGCGCGAGGCGTTGAAGGCGGCGAGGATGAACTGCATCAGTTCCGCATCGATGCTGGTCGTGGCCTGCATCGATGGTTCCTGCTCGTGCATGTCGTTCAGGCGCGCGAACAGGCCCGGGTGGGCGCCCGTGTCGCGCACCAGCTTGACCATCCATTCCGTGGCCAGCGCCTGTGCTCGCGCGTCGCCGGGGCCGGCGCCCGTCGCCTGCAGGGCGCGCACTCTGGCCACCAGCGCCTTCCATTCCTGTTCCACGGCCGTATCGGAGAGCAGCGGCAATTGCTGCAGTTCTTCTTGGGTAAAGTATTTGTCGTACATGGTCATCAACTCCATAGTGGTAAGCCACTCGGCCAGTTCCGGCGCTTGTCCCTGCGCCAGTTGCGCCTGCAGGGTGCGCAGGCGCTCGCGCAGGGTGGAAGCCTGCGCGATCTGGCGCTCCAGCATGGCGATTTGCCGTGCCACGATGGAATGCAAAGGCAGGTCCGGGCCGGCGAGGGCGTTGGCGATATCGGCCAGCGACAGCCCGAACTTGCGCAGCGCCATGATCCGGTGCAGCCGGTCCATGTCGCTGTGCTGGTACAGGCGGTAGCCGGCTTGCGTGCGCGCCGAAGGCGAGAGCAGGCCGATGCTGTCGTAGTGGTGCAGGGTGCGGATGGTCAGGCCCGTGAGCCTGGCCAGTTCACCGATTTTCAGCAGCATCGTCTTCTCCTTGTCTTCAGTGCGTGCTACCACGATGGCGCCTGACGTTACGTCAGGGTCAAGCAGGAATGTAGCAGAGGAGCCGAAAAAACCGGAAAAAGAATCCGTTGACCTTCATTTTTTTGTACGGTATATTTATAAAACCGAATGACGGCTTCAGCAAAACAAACAGGTTCGGGCCAGGCGGCCAGGCGGCATGACGGCATGATCGTTGTGCGGCGCAGCAAGACGCGCCACTGGCAGGGCTGGAAAGACAATCCGCGCAGACGGATTTTTTTCACAGTTGGTTTGTACGTTAAATATAATATGCCGCCGGCAAGATCCGGACGGCGAGAAAGACGACCATGATGAAAAGTATCGTTTGCGATACGCCCGGCAGTTTGCGCATGGAGCAGCGTCCCGTGCCCGTGCCCGCCGAGGGCGAAGTGCTGCTGCGCATACGCCGCGTCGGCATCTGCGGCACCGACATGCATATCTTCCGCGGCACCCAGCCATTCCTCAGCTATCCGCGCGTGATGGGCCATGAATTGTCCGGCCATATCCACAGCGCGCCGGCCGGCTCGCGTCTGGCCGTGGGCGACCAGGTCTACGTGATGCCCTATCTGTCTTGCGGTACTTGCGTGGCCTGCCGCCAAGGCAAGACCAACTGCTGCACCCGCATCGAAGTGCTGGGCGTGCACCGCGACGGCGGCATGACCGAATATCTGGCGTTGCCCGAGCGCTTCGTCTTCAAGACGGAAGGCATCTCGCTCGACGACGCGGCCATGATCGAATTTCTCGCCATCGGCGCGCATGCCGTCAAGCGCGGCGCGGTTGATGCGGCCAAGCGCGTGCTGGTGGTGGGCGCCGGCCCGATCGGCATGGCCGTGATGCTGTTCGCATCGTTGAAGGGCGCCGACGTGACGGTGCTCGACGGCCGCGCCGACCGCCTGCAGTTTTGCCGCGACGCGCTGGGCATCGCCCGCACGGTGCAGCTGGGCGACGGCGACAAGGAGCAGCTGTCCGATGCCACCGGCGGCGAATTCTTCGACGTGGTGTTTGACGCCACCGGCAATATCGCCGCCATGGAGCGGGGCTTGGACTTCGTCGCGCACGGCGGCTCCTATGTGCTGGTATCGATCGTGCGCGATCGCCTGTCGTTCTCCGACCCTGAATTTCACAAGCGCGAAACGACCTTGCTGGGCAGCCGCAATGCCACCGTCGACGATTTCGAGGACGTGGTGGCGGCCATGAAGGCGGGGAAAGTACCCACCGCGCTGCTCAATACCCACCGCACCACGCTCGATGAATTTACGGGCGTGCTCGATCGCTGGATGCAGCCCGAGGCGGGTGTCATCAAGGCCATCGTCGAGGTCTGAGATGAGCGATCTCAACCCCATACTTCAATTTGGCACCAGCCGCTTCCTGCAGGCGCACGCCGACCTGTTCGTCAGCGAAGCGGCCAGCGTCGGCGAGGCGCTGGGCCAGATCACCATCGTGCAAACGACCGGCAGCGCGCAGGGCGCGGCGAGGGTGGCGGCGTTTCGCCGGCCCGGCGGCTATCCCGTGCGCATCCGCGGCTGGCAGGACGGCGTGCAGGTCGATGAAGAGCGCCGCGCCCACGCCGTCACGCAGGCGTGGCAAGCGGGCAGCGACTGGCGGCAGGTACGCGATGCGGCCGTGGCCGCGCGCGTGATCTTGTCGAATACGGGCGACACGGGCTATCAGTTGGACGAATCCGACCACGCCGGCATGCTCGACGGCGATACCGTCCCCGCCAGCTTTCCCGCCAAGCTGCTGGTGCTGCTGCATGACCGCTTCCTGGCCGGCGCCGCGCCCCTCTCGATTTTTCCGTGCGAACTGGTGGCCGACAACGGCACGGTGCTGCGCCAGGTGATCGTGGCATTGGCGCGGCAGTGGCGCTGCGATGCCGCGTTCATCGCCTACCTGGAAACGGGCTGCCTGTGGATCAATTCCCTCGTCGACCGCATCGTTTCCGAGCCGATCGAACCGATAGGCGCCGTGGCCGAGCCCTATGCGCTGTGGGCCATCGAGGCGCAGGAAGGCATGCTGCTGCCATGCCGCCACCGGCAGGTGGTAGTGACCAGCAGCCTGCGCGACTATGAACAGCGCAAGCTGTTCTTGCTGAACCTCGGTCACACCTATCTGGCGCAGCTGTGGATGGAGCGGGGCAGCCCGGCCGGCATGACGGTGCGCGAGGCGATGGACGATGGCGCCATGCGCGCCGCGCTGGAAGCCCTGTGGCAGGAGGAAGTGCTGCCCGTATTTGCCGCCATGGGCGCGCCGCACGGCGACGCCGCGCTGGCCTACGTGACGCAGGTCAGGGAACGCTTTTGCAATCCCTTTCTCGCGCACCGCCTGGCCGACATCGCCCAGCACCACGCCGGCAAGATCGAGCGCCGCGTGGCGCCCGTGGTGGCGCTGGCGCGGCGGCTCTGTCCCGCGCTGGGGCAGCCGCGCCTGCGCGCCATGCTGGCGCCGGGAGCGCAGCCATGAACGCCCCCGCCACCGCAGTTGTTTCTTTTTCGGCATGCCGATCCAATCCGATATCGACTAAAATGGCCCACTCATCCACTTTCCCTTTCGCTGGCATAGCGCGTTCATTCATCCATGTCCAAACCCGCCACCGTCTTCAAGCGCAGTACCAATCTGCTGTTGCAATTTCTCGCCGAGAATGTCGCAGTGGGCGAGACGCTGCCGACGGAGCAGTTCCTGACCACCATCTGCCAGGGCAGCCGCACGGCGGTCCGCAGCGCGATCGCGTATCTGTCGACGCGGCGGCTGATCGCCAGCCCGGCGGACCGGCGCCTGCTGCGCAAACCCATACCGGGCGACTACTTCGATATCTCCGAATTGCAGTCGGGGGCCGAGCGCATCCAGCAAGTGCTGATGGAGCGCGTGTACCAGCGCGACATGCCGCCCGGCGCGGAATTTTCGGAAGCGGAACTGGCGCGCGAGGCGGGCGCCAGTACCGTCAGCGTGCGCGAATTTCTGATCGGCTTTTCGCGCTTCGGCCTGATCGAGAAGAAGCCGCGCGGCGGCTGGCGCCTGTGCGCGTTCGACCGCTCGTTCGCCACCGAACTGGCGGACATGCGGCGCATGTTCGAGATGGCGGCCGTGGAGCAGTTTGCGCACCTGCCGCATGGCGACCCCGCGTATGCGGAACTGGCGCGGCTGATCAAACAGCACGAGAAGCTGGCGGCCAGGATAGACACGCGCCACAACGCCTTTCCGGCGCTGGACCGCGAGTTCCACACCTTTTTGATCGGCCTGCTGAACAACCGCTTCGCGCAGGGCTTCTACGATATCGTCTCGTTTGTCTTCCACTATCACTACCAGTGGGACAAGGGCGAGGAAAAGGGCCGCAACCAGTACGCGGTGCAGGAGCACCTGGCGATCCTGCATGCGCTGGCGGAGCACGACATACCGAAGGCGCTCGAGTGCATGCGTTCGCACCTCGATTCCTCGCGCCGCACCATGCTGTCCTCGATAGGCACGCGCGAAAAACTGAGCCAGCCGGACGCCTAGCCGTCTTTGCCGGGGAGGGTGCGCCATGAGCCTCGCTTCCCGGCCTGCCAGCCTGCTGCTGATGTCGCCCGAGGATAACTGCCTGATCGCCAGGACGGCATTGGCCAGCGGCGACGTCGTCGCCATCGACGGCCTGCCCGTCACCCTGGCGCAAGACATCCAGATCGGCCACAAGGTGGCGCGCCGCGCGCTGGCCGTGGGCGACAAGGTGCTGCGCTACGGCGCCCTGATCGGCAGCATCACGGCTCCCGTCGCCATCGGCGAGCATATCCACACGCACAACCTGGCAAGCGACTACATCCCCACGTTTACCCTGGGCCAGGACGGCCACCATTTCCTGCACAAGGACGACCAAGCATGAACGCTCCCGTAACGACACCCGCCCTGTCGGGCTACCTGCGCGCCGATGGCCGCAAGGGCATCCGCAATATCGTGGTGGTGGCCTATATGGTCGAATGCGCGCACCATGTGGCGCGCCTGATGGTCAACGCCTTTCCCGGCCAGCCCGTGCACCTGATCGGCTTTACGGGCTGCTTCCCCAACGAATACGCGGACCAGGTGATGCGCCGCCTGCTGACGCACCCGAACGTGGGCGCCGTGCTGCTGGTGTCTCTCGGCTGCGAAGGCTTCAACAAATATGGCCTGTCCAGCGCCGTGGCCGACAGCGACCGCCCCGTGCACACGATCACCATCCAGGAAAACAGCGGCACGCGCCCCAGCGTGAGCAGCGGCGTCGAATGGATAGGCTGGGCTTTGGAACACCTGGCGCGGCAGGAGCGCGTGCCGATGGGGATCGAGGAACTGGTCGTCGCCACCATCTGCGGCGGCTCCGACAGCACCAGCGGCATCAGCGCCAACCCGGCCGTCGGCGTAGCCTTCGACACGCTGATCGCGGCCGGCAGCCCCTGCATCTTCGAGGAGACGGGCGAACTGGTGGGCTGCGAATACCACATGCAGCGGCGCGCCGTCAGCCCGGAGCTGGGCAACGCCATCGTCGACACCGTGGCCAAGGCCGCGCGCTACTACACCATCATGGGCCATGGCAGCTTCTCGCCGGGGAACGCCGATGGCGGCCTCACCACGCAGGAAGAAAAATCGCTGGGCGCCTACGCCAAGAGCGGCTCCTCGCCCATCGTCGGCATTCTGAAACCGGGCGACCAGCCGGCCGGCGGCGGCCTCTACCTGCTCGACGTGGTGCCGGACGGCGAGCCGCGCTTCGGTTTCCCGAACGTGTCGGACAACGCGGAAATCGTCGAACTCATTTCCTGCGGCGCCCACATCACCTTGTTCACTACCGGACGCGGCTCCGTGGTGGGATCGGCGATTTCGCCCGTCATCAAGGTGTGCGCCAATCCGCAAACCTTCGAGCGCCTGGCCGACGACATGGATATCAACGCCGGCAAGATCCTCACGGGCGCAGCCACCTTGGAAGAAGTGGGCGCCGAGATCGTCGCCGCCGTGCTGAACGTGGCCAACGGAGAACTGAGCCGCTCGGAAGACCTGGGCCACCAGGAGTTCGTGCTGACCTATAAACAATTCGACGCGGTGGGGCCAGGCTGCTTCCCCTTGCGCGCTGCTTGAGGACCGGGTTCATGGATGTCACACAATTGCGTACCTTGCCGCGTGGCGGCCTGTCGCTGCCTTGCATCGGCATGGGCTGCGCGCCGCTGGGCGGCCTGTATCAGCCGGTCAGCGATGCACAGGCGCGCGCCACCCTCGATGGCGCCTGGGACGCGGGCGTGCGCTTCTTCGACACGGCGCCGTTCTATGGCTATACCCAGTCCGAACACCGTCTCGGCGCGGCGCTGCGCGAGCGGCCCCGCAACGAGTTCGTGATCAGCACCAAGGTGGGACGGCTGATGCGGCCCGACCCCTGCGTGCGCCCCGGCGACGACGGCTTTGCCGCGCCGCTGCCGTTCCGCCCCCATTACGACTACACGTATGACGGCGTGCTGCGTTCGCACGACGACAGCCTGCAGCGGCTGGGGCTCGAGCGCATCGATATCCTGTTCGTGCACGATATCGGCACGGCCACGCATGGCGAACACGAGCAGCAATACTGGCGCCAGCTGACTGACGGCGGCGGCTTTCGCGCGCTGGACCAGCTGCGCGCCGGCGGCCAGGTGAAGGCCGTGGGCCTCGGCGTCAACGAATGCGAGATCGTGCTGCGGGCGATGGCGGAATTCGACCTCGACTGCACCCTGCTGGCCGGCCGCTACACCTTGCTGGAACAGGCTTCGCTGTCGCCATTGCTGGACCTGTGCGTGGAGCGCGGCAACGCCATCGTGATCGGCGGCCCGTTCAACTCGGGCGTGCTGGCAGGGAACGGCAAATTCAATTATGCCGATGCGCCGGAGGCCATACTCAAGCGCGTGGCGCAGCTCGACGCCATCTGCCGCGCATTCAACGTGCCGCTGCAGGCCGCCGCCCTGCAGTTTCCGCTCGCGCATCCGGCCGTCGCATCCTGCATCCCGGGCGGCCAGGACCTGGCGCAGCTGCGGCAAAACCTCGACTGGTTCGCCGCGCCCTTGCCGGACGCCTTGTGGACGGCCTTGCAGGAAGCAGGCCTGATCGATGCGCGCGCACCCGTGCCCAAGGGAGCAGCATGATGCGCATCGACGCCCACCAGCACTGCTGGCAACTGGCCGCGCGCGGCGGCAACTGGCCGCCGCCATCCCTGGCCGCCATCCACCGCGATTTCGCGCCCGCCGACCTGGCGCCCCTGCTGGCCGAACATGGCATCGCTGGAACGGTGCTGGTGCAGTCGCTGCCGTCGTCCGCCGATACCGATTACCTGCTGGCGCTGGCGGAAAAGACCAGCTTTATCCGTGCCGTCGTGGGTTGGACCGACTTGTTGGCCAAAGACGCACCGGCGGCGATTGCCCGTCTGGCGTCGCACGGCAAGCTCAAAGGCCTGCGCCCGATGCTGCAGGACCTCGACGACGATCAGTGGATCGCTAACCCGGCGCTGAGGCCAGCGTTGACGGCCATGGCGGCACACGGCTTGCGCTTTGACGCGCTGGTGCTGCCGCGCCACTTGCCCGCGCTGCTGCAATGCGCGCGCGATTTTCCAGCGCTTCCCATCGTGATCGACCATGCGGCCAAGCCGCCGATCGCCGATGCCGCCTTCGGCCACTGGCGCGAACACATGGCGCAACTGGCGGCGCTGCCGAACGTGCACTGCAAGCTGTCCGGGCTGGTGACGGAAGCGCGGCCCGGCTGGCGCGTCGACGATTTGCAGCCGTATGTGGCGCATGTGCTGGACGTGTTCGGCCCCCGGCGCGTGATCTGGGGCAGCGACTGGCCGGTAGTCGACCTGGCCGGCGGCTATGCGGCCTGGCTGCTGGCGAGCGAAGCGCTGCTGTCGCACTTGGGGCAGCAGGACAGGGACGATATTTTCGGCCTCAATGCGTGCCGGTTTTATGGGCTTAAATGAGGTGGCTGGCTTGTCGGCTTACGCCGTGCCGGCTAAGCCGACCTACGAAACACCTCGATGCCAACTGTAGGTTGGCTTAGCCGGTACGGCGTAAGCCAACAAAAAGGAGCTGAAATGCAAAGAATGGGCATGGTCATCGGCATCGCGCCGGACCGCATCGCGGAATACAAGACCCTGCACGCCGCCGTCTGGCCGCAGGTGCTGGCCAAGCTGTCGGCGGCGCATGTCGGCAATTATTCGATCTTTTTGCGCGAACCGGAAAACCTGTTGTTCGGTTACTGGGAATACCACGGCGAGGATTTTGAAGCCGACATGGCGGCCATCGCCGCCGACCCGGAAACGCAGCGCTGGTGGACCTTTTGCGCCCCCTGCCAGCAGCCGCTGGCCTCGCGCGCCGAGGGCGAGCACTGGGCGATGATGGAGCAGGTTTTTTACCTTGCTTAGCAAGAATCCGGGGTCAGACCCGCCGGGTCTGACCCCAGCACTTAAGGTGTTGGGTTAAAAAAATAAAAGGAGACAACATGACCGCCAGACTAGAAGGAAAAATCGCCTTGCTCACCGCCGCCGGCCAGGGGATCGGCCGGGCCACCGCCGAAGCGTTCGTGCGCGAAGGCGCGACCGTGATCGCCACCGATATCAACCAGGCCCAGCTCGACGCGCTGAAGGAAGCGACGGGCTGCGCCATCCGCCTGCTCGACGTGACCGATGGCGCGGCGATCACCGCGCTGGCCGGCGAGATCGGTCCCGTCGATATCCTCTTCAACTGCGCCGGCTTCGTTGATGGCGGCAGCATCCTCGATTGCGACGATGCTGCCTGGGACCGTTCCTTCGACATCAACGCCCGTTCCATGTACCGGCTGATGCGCGCCGTGCTGCCCGGGATGCTGGCAAGGGGCGCCGGCTCCATCGTCAATATGTCGTCGGTGGCGTCGAGCGTGAAGGGCGCGCCAAACCGCTTTATCTACGGCACTTCGAAGGCGGCCGTGGTGGGCATGACCAAGTCGGTGGCCGCCGATTTCGTCACGCGCGGCATCCGCTGCAATGCGATCTGCCCCGGCACCATCGAGTCGCCGTCGCTGAAGGAACGCATTGCTGCGCAGGCGGCAGCGACGGGCGCGAGCGTTGATGAAGTGCAAGCCGCTTTCGTGGCCCGCCAGCCGATGGGACGAGTGGGCAGGGCAGAGGAAATCGCCGCCCTGGCCGTGTATCTGGCTTCCGACGAATCCGCCTTTACCACCGGCATGACTCACGTCATTGATGGCGGCTGGTCCAACTGATTACTACAACGAGAGAACCACATGAAACTGATGCGTTATGGCGCCAAGGGCGCTGAAAAACCTGCCTTGATCGATGCTGACGGCGCCGTGCGCGACCTGTCAGGCGTGCTGCCGGACATTACGGCCGCGACCCTGGGCAAGGATGGCCTGGCGACCCTGGCCGCCATCGACATCGCCAGCCTGCCGGTGGTGGCCAACCCCGGCCGCATCGCGCCGCCGTGGCAGGGCGTGGGCAAGTTTTTATGCGTGGGCCTGAACTATGCCGACCATGCGGCCGAATCGGGCATGGCCGTGCCGGCTGAGCCGGTGCTGTTCATGAAGGCCACCAGCGCCACCATCGGCGCCAACGACGCCGTCGTGCTGCCGCAGGACTCGCAGAAAAGCGACTGGGAAGTGGAGCTGGGCGTGGTGATCGGCACCACCGCGCGCTATGTGAGCGAAGCGGAGGCGCTGTCGCACGTGGCCGGCTACTGCGTGGTGAACGATTTGTCCGAACGCGAATACCAGCTGGAGCGCGGCGGCCAGTGGGACAAGGGCAAGGGCTGCGATACCTTCGGCCCGATCGGCCCCTGGCTGGTGACCGCCGATGAAGTAGCGGACCCGCAAAACCTTGGCCTGTGGCTGGAAGTGAACGGCAAGCGCGTCCAGGACGGCAATACCCAAACGATGGTCTTCGGCGTGGCGAATCTGGTCAGCTATATCAGCCGCTTCATGACCTTGTACCCGGGCGACATCATCAGCACCGGCACGCCGCCGGGCGTGGGCATGGGGCAGAAACCGTCGGCCGTGTATTTGAAACCGGGCGACACCATGCGCCTGGGGATCGACGGTCTCGGTGAGCAGAACCAGACCGTGCATGCCTGGAATCCGCAACTGATCGACAGTTAAACGAGTAGCAGACCGGCGTGCCGTCAAGGTGCTCAGACATCGGCGCGCCGGCCTATGGCAGTGGAGTGGAGGAGACACACCATGAATCAATCCGAAGAGATACTGGCCTTGAACAAGGTCAGCAAGCGCTTTCCCGGCGTGCTGGCCCTGGACAACGTCAGTTTCAGCCTGCGCAAGGGTGAGGCGCATGCGCTGTGCGGCGAAAACGGCGCCGGCAAGTCCACCCTGATGAAGGTGATGAGCGGCGTGTACCAGGCCGACGAGGGGGAACTGGTCTACAAGGGCAAGGTGTGCAGTTTTGCCAGCAGCGTGGATGCGGAGGCGGCCGGCATCGCCATCATCCACCAGGAACTGAACCTGATCCCGCACCTGAGCGTGGCGGAGAATATTTTCCTCGCGCGCGAACCGATACGCGGCATTTTCATCGACCGCAAGAAGATGCGTGCCGATGCGCAGGCGCTGCTGGACCGTTTAAAACTGCGCATCGACCCGCGCCAGCTGGTGAAAAACCTGTCCTGCGCCCAGCAGCAGATGGTGGAAATCGCCAAGGCGCTGTCGCTCAATACGGAAGTGCTGATCATGGACGAGCCCACGTCCTCGCTGACGGAAAGCGAGACGGGCCAGCTGTTCGATATCATCAATGAACTCAAGCGCAACGGCGTGAGCGTCGTGTACATCTCGCACCGCCTGGAAGAGATGCAGCACATCATCGACAGGGTGACGGTGCTGCGCGACGGGAAATTCGTCTGCACCGACGATTTTGCCGCCACCACCCTGGACGCCATCGTGGCCAGGATGGTGGGCCGCACCCTCGATGAAAAATTTCCCGACCGCGTCTCGACGCCGACGGCTGAAGTGCTGCTGCGCGTGAGCGATTTGCACCGCAAGGATGTCTTCGGCCCGCTGAGCTTTGATTTGCGGCGCGGCGAGATCCTCGGCTTTTCCGGCCTGATGGGCGCGGGCCGCACGGAAGTGGCGCGCGCCATCTTCGGCGCCGACCCGCTCACCGGCGGCGCCATCCACCTGGGCGACGTGGCGGTGACGATCGCCAGTCCCATCGACGCCATCGGGCACGGCATCGCCTACCTGTCGGAAGACCGCAAGAGCCAAGGCCTGGCGATCCGCATGTCGGTGGCGGCCAACCTGACCCTGACGAATGTGTCGGCGCTGGCCAACCGATTCGGCTTCATCGATTTTGCCAGGGAAGAGGCGGTGGCGCAGCAGTACATCGCGGCGCTGGGCATCAAGACGCCGACCTCGAAACAGATCGCGCGCAACCTCTCGGGCGGCAACCAGCAAAAGATCGTCATCAGCAAATGGCTGTACCGCGAATCGAAAATCATCTTCTTCGACGAACCCACGCGCGGCATCGACGTGGGCGCCAAGTTCGCCATCTACCAGCTGCTCGACAAGCTCGCGTCGGAAGGCATCGGCGTGGTGCTGATCACGTCCGAACTGCCCGAGATCATGGGCATGACGGACCGCGTGGCCGTGTTCCATGAAGGGCGCATCAGCGGCATCGTCAACACGCGCGAGTCGTCGCAGGAAGAGATCATGCAGCTGGCGTCGGGGCGCGTCGTCGCTTCAATCCCTGGCCAGGCGGCAGTCCACTAAAAACAGAAAGCTTTAAAAAAATGAACAAAGAACTGATCCAAAAATTCGCCGCGCTGGGCAGCCTGTCGCTGTTGCTGCTGGTGTTTTCCCTGACCAGCAACGCCTTTTTCTCCGTCAGCAACGGCATGAGCGTGGCCTTGCAAGTCACGTCGATCGCCTACCTGGGCATAGCCGCCACCTGCGTCATCATCACGGGCGGCATCGACCTCAGTTCCGGCTCCGTGCTGGCGCTGGCCGGCGTGGCCGCCGCGCTGCTGGTGAAAAGCGGCGTGCCCGTGCCGGTCGCCATGCTGGGCGGCGTCGTGGTGGGCGCCATGTGCGGCGCCGTCAACGGCTTTTGCATCACGCAGCTAAAACTGCCGCCCTTCATCGCCACGCTCGGCATGATGTTGATCGCACGGGGCCTGGCGCTGCAGGTGACGGGCGCGCGCGCCATTTCCGGTCTGGGCGAGTCGTTCGGCGAACTGGGCAATGGCGTGCTGTGGCGCATCGAGCGCGACACGGGCGGCACCTTTCCCGAAGTCGTCTTTCCCGGCATTCCGTATCCCGTGGTGCTGATGGTGGTGATCGCCGTGGCCGTGTCCATCATGCTCAGCCGCACCACCTTCGGCCGGCATATCTATGCCGTCGGCTCGAATGCGGAAGCGGCGCGCCTGTCGGGCGTGAAGGTGGGCCGCGTGACCCTGCTGGTGTACACCCTGTCCGGCGCTCTGTCGGGCCTGACGGGCTGCGTGCTGATGTCGCGCCTGGTGACGGCGCAGCCGAACGAAGGCGTGATGTACGAACTCGATGCGATCGCCAGCGCCGTGATCGGCGGCGCCTCGCTGA
The DNA here is from genome assembly GCF_020858135.1 of Janthinobacterium sp. FW305-128. NCBI lineage: Bacteria > Pseudomonadati > Pseudomonadota > Betaproteobacteria > Burkholderiales > Oxalobacteraceae > Janthinobacterium > Janthinobacterium sp. FW305-128. Next base: position 240,211 of record NZ_JACYMK010000003.1, read on the forward strand.
TCGGCGGCATCGGCACCATTTCCGGCACCGTCATCGGCTCCTTCGTCATCGGCATCCTGCGCAACGGCTTGAACATGAACGGGGTATCGAGCTTTATTCAGCAAATCATTATCGGACTGGTCATCCTGCTGACCGTCTGGATCGATCAGAAGCGCAACCGCGCCTGAAGCAGCAAGCAGTACGCCATGAAGTCAATCCACCAAATCTATAATTAAATGAGGACGACAATGAACACCTTCAAAGCCTTCAACACCGTCTTGCTCGGTCTGTTGACCGCAGCCTCTGCCCTGAGCGCCAGCGCTGCCTTCGCCGCCCCGGGCGAGATCGCCGTGATCGTCAAGACGACCAATTCCAACTACTGGCAAAACGTCAGGAAGGGCGCCACGGCCAGCGCCGCCGATGCCAAAGGCTACAGCCTGACCTTCCAGGGGCCTGCCTCGGAATCGGCCATCGCCGACCAGGTCAGCATGGTGGAAAACGCCGTCACGCGCAAGGTGGCCGGCATCGTGCTGGCCGCGTCGGACCCGGACGCGCTGGTGCCGGCCCTGAAGAAGGCGTGGGAAGCGAAGATTCCCGTGGTGCTGATCGATTCGCTGGTGGCCGACAGCGGCAAGCGCTATTACCAGTCCTTCCTGTCGACCGACAATGAAGCGGCCGGCGAGCAAAGCGCCAAGGCCCTCATTTCGCAGGTCGGCAAGACGGGCAAGATCGCCGTGATGTCGTACGTGGCGGGCGCCGGTTCCGAGACGGGCAGGGTGGGCGGCTTCAAGCGCTATATCGAAAAGAACTCGCAGCTGCAGATCGTCGGCACGTATTACTCGCAGTCGCAGATGGCCACGGCGCTGAACCAGACGACCGACGTGCTGGCCTCGAATCCGGACTTGAAGGGCATCTTCGGCGCCAACGAGCCGACGGCCGTGGGCATGGGCCGCGCCATCGCCCAGGCGGGCAAGGCCGGCAAGGTGATCGCCGTGGGCTTCGACGGCAATGAAGACCTGAAAAACTTCGTCAAGGACGGCACCCTGTATGCGACCGCCGTGCAGGGTTCGTACTCGATGGGTGCGCTGGGCGTGAAAACCCTGGTCAGCCTGATCGAAGGCAAGAAGGTTGCGCCGTTCGTCAACACGGGCGTGGTGATCGTCACCAAGGCCAATGTCGATCTGCCGGAAGCGAAGAACGTTTTATATTGAGCCTCAGCCGATCTTCAGGCGCTGCTTCAATTCCTTGAGCAATCGTGGCATGGCGGGACCACGTCGGCTTGCTATTTGGTTCGTCGGCTTACGCCGTTCCGGCTAAGCTGACCTACCCGACCTACCCGGCCTGCGCATGCATCGTGGCGTAGAGTAGGTCGGCTTGGCGCGCAAGCGCGTAAGCCGACATCGCGCCATGCGCCGCCAGGATCACGTGGGCTTGCTATTTGTTTTGTCGGCTTACGCCGTTCCGGCTAAGCCGACCTACCCGGCCCGCCCGGCCTGCGCATGCATCGTGGCGTAGAGTAGGTCGGCTTAGCGCGCAAGCGCGTAAGCCGACATCGCGTCATGCGCAGCCAGGGCCATGTCTATTTGTTTTGTCGGCTTACGCCGTTCCGGCTAAGCCGACCTACCCGGCCCGCCCGGCCTGCGCATGCATCGTGGCGTAGAGTAGGTCGGCTTAGCGCGCAAGCGCGTAAGCCGACATCGCGTCATGCGCAGCCAGCACCATGTGGCTTGCTATTCGGCCTTGCGGCGCTCCTGCGCCCGCTGCCATTCGAGGCCCGGGCGGTCGACGCGGAATTGCAGCAAGCGGCCCTGCACCACTTCCGTGACGTAGGCCGTGCGGCCATCGGGGCCGCCGAAGGTGATGTTGCTGGGCTTGGCGCCGGGCACGCTGATCTCGCGCAGGATGCGCCCTTGCGGCGACAATTTCACCACCGTGCCCTTGCCGTAGCGCGTCACGTAAAGGTTGCCGTCGACGTCCACGCGCATGCCGTCCATGCCGAAATCGTCGAACTTGATCAGCAATCGCTTGCCGCTCAGGCTGCCGTCCGCGGCGATGTCGTACATCCAGATATTGCGCTGCACGCTTTCATTTACATACAAGATCTTGCCGTCGGGGCTGACCTCGATGCCGTTGGCCGTGCCCATCGTGTCGAGCGCCAGGGTCACCGTGCCGTCGGCCGCGATGCGCCACACGCGGCCCGTGTTTTCCTTCCAGTTCGGGTCGCTCGCATACAGCACGTCGTCGGCCGTGATGGCGATGTCGTTCGGCTGCGTCATGCGCGGCTCGCGCGCGTGGATGGTGAGCGCGCGCGTGGCCAGGTCGACTAGGTAGATCGTGTGTTCCATGTAGTCGGCCAAGTACATCTGGCCCCGGCTGCCGAAGCGGATGCCGTTGGCGATGCTGGTGCCGGGCAGGGTCAGGTACACCTCGCCAGTGCCGCCGGGGCTGACCTTGCCGATGGTTTGCTGGCGCGCAAAGTTGACGGCATAGATATTGCCATCCGCATCCACGGCCGGGCCTTCGATGCCCTTGGTAAAGGAATGCGCGGGCGTGAGCGTGGTGGCGAGGAACAGCGCCTCGTGCGCGGGCGGGCTGGCGCAGGCGGACAGGTTGGCCAGCGCGGCGGCCAGCACGGCGGCGCGCAGCGGCGGCAGGGCGGTTCGGAAATCGGGCATCGTTGTTCTCTTGTTGCAAAGGTGGCGTATGTTACCCGACGCGCGCCAGCCGGAGCGCCATGCTACGCCGCACCTCAGGCGGCCACGACGACGAGGTCGGGGAAGTCGTCCTGCCAGCCTTCCCACTCGTCTTGCAGATGGGCGTGCATGCCGGCGCGCTCCTGCGCTTGCTCAAATGTATCCGCGCTGGCCAGCAGGAAGCGGGCGATGGCGCGCAGGGTGGCCGGATCGGCCTGGATGGTCACGTCGGAACAGGGCAGCGGACGTTCGGCGGCCTCGTCTTGCAGGTAGCAGTGCAGCGATAAATGTGGGGTCATGGATGTCAATGGTCGATGAGGGCGCCCGGTATGGCGTGCGCGAGCAGCCCGGCGCGCGCGGCCGCTTGTTCCCTGAGCGAGTGGCCAACGCGCATGATGCCATGCGCGGGACCCGGCGGCTAGCGCACACGCGAAGTCGCGCAAGGTGAACGAGCAGCAATTGACGCCGGACGGTCGGAATAGAAAAAGATGCACGACAGGACGGCGCAATGGCCGGCTTGAGGCGTATGATGGAAATACGGATGTGGTTGCCGCAAGGCAGTGCGACGGGCATGGACCGCACATCTTGCAGGTTTTTTTCGTGTTTTTGGCAGCAATGACAACGAGGAGACATCATGGACAAACCCGAATTCATCCTGGCCGCGAAAGCCATGGAAACGCTGGAGATGTATCAGACCTTCTATGGCCATTCGCAGGAATACCAGGTGCACCAGCAGGAAGTGCTGAAACTGCTGCGCCACAAGGGCGCGTCGCTGCTAGTGTCGGAACATGGCCCGGCGAAGTTCCTGCTGGCTTTTGCCGATGCGCTGGAAGCGGCCAGCTTGCCGGGCGAGTATGTGCCGCTCAGCCGCAGGTGAGGCGAGCCTGTCCCGGTGGGATGCCGCTTTCTGCCGGGATAGTCCCTAGCCGCCGTTCCCTCTGTCATTCAGCGCCACCCTGGGCAGGCGCACGGTAAATACCGTGCCGGACTCCAGGCTCGACTCGGCGCCGATGGTGCCGCCGTGTGCGCTGGCGATTTCACGCGCGATAAATAGACCCAGGCCGATACTGGTGGCGTTGGGTGCCTTGTGATCGTCGGAAATGGCCAGCTGCACCAGGGGATCGAAAATGCTCTTCAGCGAGGCTTCCGGGATCTGGCGGCCGAAATTTTTCACCTGCACCACGGCCGTATCAGCATCGCCGCAGGCCGTGATGGTCACCGGCTGGTCGTCGCTGCGATATTGCGCGGCATTGTTGAGCAAATTCGAAAACAGCTGGGCCAGGCGGGCCGCATCGAAGTCGCCGATCATCTCGCCCGTGGTGCTCAGCTCGAATTTGCACTGCGGGTGGGCGGCCGAGGCATCTTCGACGGCCGTCTTGCAGATTTCCCCCAGATCGCCCAAGGTGGGTGAAATGGGCATGCGTCCCCCCAGCTGTGTCCTGGCGAATTCCAGCAGATCGTTCACCATGGTTGTCATGGTCGCTGCGCTGCGGGCGACCCGCGCACCGATCTGTACCGTGGAAGAAGAGCTCGCGCTGGGCCTGCTCAGCAGCGCACCGGCCATCGTCATCGTGCTCAGCGGACTGCGCAGATCGTGGCTGAGGATGGCGAGAAAGGTATTGCGGGTCCGGTCGCTCTGCTGCGAATAGCGTATGGCCGATTCCTGCAGCGCCTGGTCTATCGCTTCATTGAAGCGCAAGATGTCTTGCGTCGCCGTTTTCGTCGTCACCGATACCTGTGCCATCCACAGGCGCAGGACGCTGGCCCGCATCGCGCGAAATTCCGCCGTCAGCTGCGGCAGCGTGAAGCCGATCTGCTGGCGCAGCGAGCCATGCGTGGCGGCTGCCGTCTCCTTGCCCGTGATTTCCGACACGCCCGTGGTCGATTTCTTTTTTCGCTGCGCCGCGCTTTCGATGACATCCATGTCGCGCACAATGGTTTCCAGCATCTGTTTCGCATGATCGCGCAATTCGGCCTTCGAAATGGCGTTGCCCGGAATAGGAAGCGACCGGGCGAAAAGTTCCCACTCTTCCAGGATCGGCTCCAGATGGCCGGTAATAAAGCGCGATAATTTCACTGTGGACCGATGTGTTGATGGAAGAGGAGCCAGTGTACGCTGTTGCGGTGAGGGATGGGGGATCGGGTTCTGCTCCGGGTGCCGTATGCAGGCAGAGTCGCTCAGGCAGAAGCATCCGGCAGGCTGTGCGCCGGCAGAATGAGGCGGCCCCTGGTTTTAACGGTGCCGGGCGGCGTCCAGGCTAGCAGATCGCTCCATACATCCCTTTTCCCGTACGTAAATCGAGTCCGAAATAGCATGCGTATCCCGCCTCTTTTGTATGAACGCAGCGAATGTCCCCCCTGCGCCGCTCCCGGTAGTCTGCCGAGGAACTGCATGCCTGTTCCTGTTTCACATCGGGGCCGAGCCGGGCAAACAGTTCCCGCGCCAATTCCCCTTTGACCATGATTGCCACTTTCCGGTCGTTTCGCGTGGGCGGCAGCATTTCGGACAGCGTTCCGCCATAGATCTGATAGTCACCCCGCAAGGGGCGTGGTTCACCAGTCCATGCCGGCGGCTTGTCCGCGGCTTGGGAAGGTAAGAATACAGCGAGCGCCATGGCGCAGCATGCAAGCCGAGTATGCATCAGTGCTCTCCGATATAGCACTCACCGATGCCATGGCCGAGGGGAGACGTGGCCCAGCAAGTGTCATGGTGACTTTTTTATATCATGTTTGTTACCAAGTGTGAGTATGTCGCTGCCTATTTCGTGCACACTTTGCCGGATATCAAACCGGGAGTGTATCCATGACCAGGTCACGCAGCTTGCCGCCACGATTGCTGGGAGCGGGCTTCCGGGGATTTTCCTTGCTGCCGCTGGCGATCTCATTTGTCGTGCTCGTGTGCCTGTCGCTCCTGGCGACCCAGTTATGGATGACCTTGCGTGCACGCGAGGTGCAATTGAATGAAGCGGGCCGTGAAAGCGCCAACCTGGCGCAATCTGTTGCCCAGCATGCCTATGACACCATCAAGGAGGCCGATACGGTGCTGGTCGGTTTGGTGGAGCGGCTGGAGGCGGACGGTGTCTCCGACCTTGAACTGGCCCGTCTCCATAAATTGCTGGTCACCCGCGTAGCCGAGCTGCGGCAGCTGCACGGCATCTTCGTCTATGCCAGGGATGGCAGCTGGCTTGTGAACTCTCAGAAAACCTTGTTGAGTAATCTGAATAATTCCGATCGAGATTATTTCAACTACCATCGAACGCATGATGATCGGGGGCCTTATGTCGGCCCGCCCGTGCGCAGCAAATCGACGGGGGACTGGATAGTCACGGTATCGCGGCGGATCAATTTGCCTGACGGCAGCTTTGGCGGCGTGGCGCTGGCGACCATCGATATGCATTATTTCAGGCAGTTTTACGAACGTTTTTCAATAGGAGAAAAAGGCGCCATTTTCATCGCGAATGGAAAAGGCATTCTTTTATTGCGCAGGCCGTTCGATGAGAGTTTGCTGGGGCGCGATCTTTCGCAGTTTCCCTTATTTCATGATTATTTACCGAAAAGTCCCGTAGGCACGGCCGTGATCAAGTCGCGGGTCGATGGCGTGACGCGCATCAACAGCTATCGAAGAGTCGAAGAATATCCGCTGGTGGTCTCTGCCGCATTGTCACAGGATGAAGTCCTCGCTGCATGGCGCCTCGATACCGTGATACAAAACGCCGTGGGCGGGGTGCTGGTATTGCTGATCGCGTTTATCGGATACCGCGTGGTGCGGCTGATCGATTTGCGGGTGAAAAGCGAGGCGGGACTGCTTGAAGCGCGCAACGAGCTGGAATTGATCAATGAAACCCTGGCCCGCCTTGCCAATCAGGATGGGTTGACGGGGCTGGCGAACCGGCGCCACTTCGACCAGTCGCTGCTTGCCGAGTTCAGCCGTGCGCAGCGTGAAAATAGCTCACTTGGACTGGTGTTGATCGATGTCGACTTCTTCAAGCAATACAACGATATCTATGGCCATGTGGCCGGCGACGAGTGTCTGAGAAAACTTGGCAAGGTGGTGGCTTACAGCATGCGCCGGCCGGGCGACCTTGCGGCGCGCTATGGCGGCGAGGAAATGGTCATTTTATTGCCGGGGACGGATTTGCCGGGTGCCTTGACGGTGGCGGAAGACGTCCGCCAGGCTGTGCAATCGCTGGGAATCGAGCATCGTGGCTATCCTCTTGGCGTGGTGACGGCCAGCGTCGGTGTGGCGGCGTTGATGCCGACGTACCTGAAAAACCAGGCGGTCGAGCTGGTTGAACTCGCGGATAAGGCACTGTACAAGGCCAAGGCAGCGGGGAGAAACCGGGTCTGCCATGCGTCAGCTTGCGATCATGCCGATCAGGCTGCGACGGCTTTGGCGTTTCGATAGCCATTGTTGAAGGCTGATGGCGCTGCGTCGGGTTTGCCCTGCGCTGCGCGTGCGCCAGCCTTGTCCATGTACAATCGGCAACATCCGGATCGACGTATCCGCCTCTTCATTGCGGAGTACGCTTGCAGGGACTGGAAGCCGTGCAGGATTGGCTGGGCTAAGGCTCCGGTCACCCCACGCGATCTAGCAAATCGATCCAGCAATGCTTTTGCCACTGCGCAAGTTAAAGCCGAAGTGACACCTATAGCCGTCATCATCCCGGAGACAGGAAACATTTTCCTTGTCGCGCTGCCGATAGCCTTTCTCCAAACTGCAGCGCTCTTTCGAATCCGGAGCCATCGAGTCAAACATGTCCCTGGCAACGGCCCCCGTGACCACGAAAGAAATCTTGCGGTCATGCGGTGTGGGCGGCTGTTGCTCGCCCAAGGTATTCGAATAAATCAGATAAGCCCCTTTGAACTGTTTGTATTCGCCCCAGTCGCTGCTGCCGCCTGCATAGGCCAGCGAGAATACGGTGATGGCGCCGAAGGCCACAGCCCACAGTTTTTTCATATCAGGCTCTCAGTTCCAGATGGAAATGATGGTCGTGATTTTTGAATGGTGTCACGAATGGAATGCCGGTATCGTTAAACAGCACCCTGCGCACACTGGCATGGGCCCGAAAAAGTGCGATGAGCTTTGCCGTCGCGGCTTGATCGTAGTCTTTGTCGTACCAATAAACAGGGAGTTGAAGGCCGCCCCTGCGCAGTGGACGAATGTCTACCTCCAGGCTGGATTTGTGCGTTGAATGTTCCCCGTAGGCGGTGCCGTTAGCCAGACTGATGTTGCCAATCCCGAATTGCCGGTCATCGATTGCTTGCCATTCGCGTTCCACATACAGGAGCGCCATCATCATGTTTGGATGCGCGTACTGGCCTGCGCCCCTGCCCGGGGTGCCATAGACGTAATACCCTGCGTCTTCCGGAGCCTGGGGCAGGATGAAAAACCCGCGCTTGTCCCTGGGCTGAACTTCAAGCATGGTCGACTCCGCTAGGTGCGACGATGGGGGGAGTTTGCATTGTTTCGCATTCCTTTCCGCCTGGAATTGCGGGATCGCAAACAATGGCAAGCTGGCGCCGGGTTTGTCCCTTGCTCTCGGCGGCGCGTGCGCCAGCCTGGCCCATGTACAATCGGCAACATCCGGATCGACGTATCCGCCCCTTGATTGCGGAGTCTGCCCGAAGGTGACAAAAACATTGCAAACCTGGCTGCTGGCCTGGCGGGAAGCCTTCACGTGCGTGGGGCTGGGGCTGCGCGATGCCCGTCATGCGGGACTGTGGTGGCGTTCCGCGCTGTGGTGCATGGCGGTCGTGGCGCTGTGGCTGGGACTGTATAGCAGCTTCGGCCGTTTTTTTGTCGAGCTCAGCGCCATGCTGGCGCTGGTGTCCGTTACCGGCTTGCTGGGCCTGGGCGTGATGGATGGCGTCGGGACACTGGCCAACGGGCCTGCCACCGTCACGCAGATGGGCAATATCGCCGGCGGCCTGGGCAGTGCCGCCAAGGCCATGCTGTCGATCGGCCAGATCGCCCTGGCGCTGCTGGCGCTGGCTGCATTTTTCTATGTGATGGTCTTTGTCGTCGGCGCCATCGGCACGGTGCGCTTGCCGCTGCGCTGGTTGTTGCTGGAGCGCGCCAAGGCCGTTGTGGCGCGCCGCTATGCCATGTGGCAAGCGCCGGCCGGCCTGGATGCATGCGCCGCGCGCCCCGCCTGGCGGCGGCGCCTGTTGCTGCTGCTCTCCCTGCTGATCCCTGTGTGGGCCATGTGCGTGCTGATTGCTTGCCTGCTGGCCTGGAACGTGCAGGCGATCTATGGCGCGGCGGCAAAGGATGTGCTCGACGAGCAACAGCAAGCGGTGTTGCGCCGCGCCCAGCATCCGGCGATCTTTGCCCTGGGACTGCTGCTGTGTTTGCTGATGCTCGTGCCGGTCCTCAATTTATTGTTGCCAGCCTTGCTATGCAGCAGCGTTTGCCATTTGCAGCGCCGCGGCTGGCGCGCCACGGGAACGTCAATCACAGTGGAGTGAACAAGGAGTGAACATGAGTGAACACGCAAGACGCGGCAGCCTGGAGCGCGCCATTCAAATCGCCGCTGCCACCCATGCCGGCCAGACGGACAAGGGCGGCGCGCCCTACATACTGCACCCCTTGCGCGTAATGCTGCGCGTCGCCCCCGGCGCCCAGCAGATCGTTGCCGTGCTGCATGACGTGGTGGAAGACAGCGACGGTAAAGTCACCTTCGACGACCTGGCGCGCGAAGGTTTTTCCCAGGAAGTCATCGACGGCGTGCGCGCCGTGACCAAGGTCGAGGGCGAGTCGTACGAGGATTTCATCGCCCGCGCGGCCTTGAACCCGGTCGGCAAGGCCGTCAAGCTGGCTGATCTGGCTGAGAATAGCGATCTGTCGCGGATAGGGGAGCCGACGCAGAAGGATCTGGAGAGGATAGAGAAATATCGGAAGGCTGTTAAACGGCTAATGTCGTAGGAATGATTCTTGAGTGGTGAATCGTGTCCGAATGGCGGACTTGATCCTCGCAGTACCCAAACGCCACCCTAGTTTGTACTTGATACCGCTGCATGTTTGATGGCAGATAAAGGTCTAGATTCGTGTCCAAATGGCAGACTTGATCTCTTTTCCGCATGTTCTTAATCGTAATACAACATTGTATTTGACAAATTATCTCAGTTCAAGCTCCGTAAAACTCAATCTTTGCGAAAGCATCTCCCATACTGATAATTTCATTTATTCCCCTAAAATTGTAGAAAAATAGACACAGCTATTTCTGAAAGTGTGTTCTGTGACAATTGGTGTATTTTAAGCTTCAGTTCTCAATGTAAAGTTTGTTGTGCTAGAAAATAAAATTTCTTAAGCAGGATTTGCTGGGGATTTATTGCGACTAATATTCCGTCATGAAAATACATAATAAAAATCAATATTTAAAAATAAGGAAGCTATGTCTAATACGTACAACATATATAAAATCCAAGAATCAAAAATAGATTTATTAAAAATAAAACTTGAAAATGTTGGATTGAAAGAGCAAAAAACTTGCATTTCAGGGGATTACATTATGACTTTTTATTTTTCATCAAAAGTCGAAGGGAATAAGATTTGGTGGTGGCAGACTTATAAGGATTTTTTCTTGGAAGAGATAAAAGAACCTGAAAATTTCTTCCATTTCGCAGTTTTGCTTTGCTGCAATAAAAACAATAAAAATACTATATATGCAGTTAGTTTGGGGAAGTCACACTTTTATTTATCAAAATTTATACAGCCAGATTTTGGAATTACGTTGGCTGTGCGAATGGCAAAAGAAAAAACTATTCTTTTAAAGAAAAGCCGCCACTTTTCTGGGATAAAGCGTCAAGACGTATCATCGTATGAGAATTTTCAAATTAATAGTTACGAACCTGGAGAGTCTGTAGATCATCTTAAGTTAAAAGCATCTAATGAAAAAATTTGGGGGAATCGAAACATTATTTTTGCAGATTCCATTCAAATGGATATCGATAAGTCTCCCAAGGATTTGGCAGGGATTTTTGATAATATTGAAGCACATCTAAAGCAAAATGAAATAATACAGCTCCCAAAACTCGAAAAAGTCGATGATAATATCGTTGATGATCTTGATGTTATGCTATTTAATTCGCTTAAAAATAAAGGCGGGAAAGTAGTAATAGACGAATTTACAGTTTACGGCATCGCAATTTGCTTTGCATTTCATGACTACAGTTATCGTATTTCTGCTAAATTACCCGTAAAAGGTTCTTCATGTAGTAAAAATCTTGGGAATAGCTTTGATATTAGTGATATCACTGAATTCCTTGTTGAAAATCCAGGAGTTAATAATGTCAATTCTATTAAAATTCAATTTTCTAATGAGGAGAGGGGTTCATTTACTAAGGGGATAAAGGAAGTAATAGATTCGCCAATAGACTACAATAAATCACATTATTTCTTGCGAAATGGAAGTTGGTATAGGTTTAATCAGACTTTTATGGATTATTTGAAACGTTCTATTGGTAGTATAGAGATATCGTTGCAGCAAAATTTAATTGAGAAAGATTTTATAAAGTGGAAATCTGATAAGGAATTAGCAATTGCTGCTGGTGTAGATGTCGATGATAAGCTGCTTTATAGGGAGAGCTACTTCAATAAAAAGCTATGCAAAGATCATGGTTATTTATTATTGGATCGTCAGCTTACACAAATTAAAACATTGAAAGCAGGAAAATCTAAGTATAAGGTAGAAATAGCAGACTTATATAAGGATAATGAGATAATATCAGTAAAAATATCAGAAGCAAATCATGAGTTGATTTATAATATAGAACAATCTAAAGATTCTCTTATTCTTATTAAGAGAAATGAAATAGAATTTCCCCATGAGTTGACTGGGGCAGCATTATGGTTTGTTTTTGATGGTGATGTCAAAGAGATAATCGATGTGAATTCAATTCAATTTTTATTGGCAATTGAGTCTTGGCAAGCACTTGTAAAAAGCTTCGGATTAAAGCCGAAGATTTATATATCAAAGCATATTCCCGCGTAGCCAAAATATTGACAACTATCAGGGCGAGGGTCATAGGTCGGGGGCAGGTCCAGCATTCGCACACAGCTTGATCAGCTAATGTTGTTGTTAGGAAAAACCGCCTGCGACGCAAGAGCTAGCCAGAAGAATCGGAGAGGGTTGCGCTTGCAAGCGCAACCCGGTTGTGCGGCGCCGAGCTGCGCTCGCCGAAGGCCCCGCACAACCCCCGCGCCGTACCGGACGCGGATTCGATGCTCGCGTTCTGCATGCATGGAATAAATAAAAAGGGCCTCCCCGCCAAAACGGGGAAGCCCTTTTATTTATTCAGTGGTGGAGACGGCGGGAATCGAACCTACCGTAAACGACGATTTTTCGCACATTTTCATCGAAAAGCTGTCAATATGCCGCCATATATTGAGCAAAGTCATCTTGGTCGATGATCTTGAGATTCTGCCTGGAGCGACTACCATGCACCTAATTTATAGACGTTTGACCGACTCCTACTGATGAGCCATTCCGGATTTGACAGCCATATGCCCGATACCTGCATTTACTGCAGCCGCCCTGGCCCTTTCACTGACGAACATGTGTTTTGTGCTGGTCTCGGAGGTGATGATAATACTTTTTTACTGCGCGAGCTAGTTTGCAAAAAATGCAATGAGGAGACTTTTTCGCCATTGGAGGCAGCGTTTCTTCGCGCATCGCCTGAGGCAATCGGGCGTGCTTTTTTACAGACTCATGGCCGAAAGAGAAGTGGAAAAGCAAGAGCCACGGAGGCCCCACTTCTTCAGTGCACTACTACAAGCGTTCTCCTACCAGATAGTGACGAACCTGTAGAGGCCGTATTTGGTCGAGGGGGCGTGGTATCAATATTGCCCAAATTTATCTTGACCGGCAACAACATGGGCAGCAGGGCAGCGACCTCGGAGGATCTCGCAGTCTTCTGTCATGAGTTGATTTCTTACCTATCTGCTGACGAGTTGGTAGCTATCAGGAAAGAGCATGCGTCTGGTGGCGCATCCTTTGTCGTTACAACTTACATTTTTTCTTGTGATAAATACATTGAGTCATCTTCCTCTGTTTTGAGAAAAGCTCCCAAAACGGGCTTTTGGATAGAATGTTCTGGTGGCGAACTTGAGCCAGAAGAGATGCGGCGAACGGAATTGGTGAGAAATTCAAACGGACATACAGTCGTCCGTCTTAAAAATGAAGGTGAACTGAGCGGCTTACTTGGGAGATTACGGAAAAATATATTTGTTTTTGAGCAGATAGCAGGAAAGAAAGTGGATGGCGACACGGTTGTGAATCCGCTGGTTTCTATTTCTGTTCAATCAAATTTGGATGCGAGATCAAGAGTTTTGGCGAAGATTGGCATAAATCTATGTGCTTTCGTTATGGGGAAAAACTTTGTTTGTAAGGAAGGTTTTTCTGATATGAAAAAAAAGATCTTGCTTGGACAGGAGGAAATTGCGCTGCAAAATATTTTATTGGACGAGCAGTCAGCTGAGTTTTTGAAAATTTTCGATCTTGTTCAAAAGTCAAAACATTTTGTTTCGATAATGTTGGTGCCTATGCAGAGCGGCACCAACAAGCTATCAATGTTTATGAGAATTTTTGGTGGGGCGTTCATCCATATTGTATTGGCGGAAAACTTGCCTCATCAACCGAATTTTCCAATTTTTCTTGAGGTTGACTATAACCTGCATCAGTTGGAAATATTTAATCTGGCAGAATTTTCCTCCAAGTATTCGTCGGCTGTGATGAGTAAAATGCACTCTGAAAGGGGCCGGCGACAGAACTAAAACGGTAGTCAAGAGCCGAAAATTGCTTCCGCTTTTGAGCCAGCAAACTGATTCGCATCTGGCATCCATCGCCCGTACACCCGTGCAATCATTGTCCAGTCTGCATGCCCCATTTGTTTCGCCACCCACATCGGATGTTCGCCCGCCGATAGCATCATGCTGGCATATGTGTGCCGTGTCTGATATGGGTTGCGATACCGCACACCAGCGCTTTGCAGCACGCCGGTCCACAATGTTTTGCGGATCGGCTGGTCACCTTCCCAGCGCCGTTTTAAGCGCGGATTTTGAAAGACTTCCTCACCCTTCGCCCACGTGAATGCCTTTTGCTCCTGCAGCGCATGCATGGCACGCTCTAGAAGCTTGACTTCGCGGCGACCGGCGTTCGTTTTCGTGCTCTCTGCCGCTTTGGAATGCTGCGTGAGGGCACGCGTCACCATCACAACGCCGCGTACGAAGTCGACGTCGGCCCAATCCAGGGCCACCAGTTCGGACGTGCGCATGCCGGTCCAGAAGGCAAACTGCAGCAGGTTGCGCCCCTGGCCGGTTGCCTGCGTGAGAATCGCCGCCTGTTCCTCCTTTGTGAACGGGTCGATATCGTCCTTCGACTGCGGCGCCTCGACCTTGGAATAGCACCAGCGCGCCAGCGGATTGACCTCGATCAGCTCGTCTTCTATGGCGTCGTCCAGCGCCTTGCGCAGCACGCTCTGGATGTTGGCCATGGTCTTGTTGGTCGCGTTCATGGGCTCCAGCTTCGCCCGCACGTCTTTTTTTCGCAGCGCCGACAGCATGATCGTGCCGAACCAGGGGATCAGCTGGCCAACGACGATCTTGCGATAGCCGTTGTACGTGCTGGCCTTGAGGTGCTTTTTCTGCCTGTCCAGCCACTTGTCCAAAAACGCCTCGATGGTCTGCACGTCGCCCACCTGGTCGGCAAACTTCACCGCATTGGACGATTGCGGGAAGGTGGCTGTATAGTCAAAGCTGTTGGTGGCGATCGCGTGCAGGATCGCCGCCCGGTGGTTCTCGGCCCGTTTCAGATTAGCGGAGGTGGGCTTGAGCGCGATCCTTTCCCTGCACCTGGTGCCGCGATACATGAAGGTGATTTCGATGCTGCTTTCCGATGCAGCTTTAACACCTCGCCCGTCTCTACCCATGATTCATATCCTTTCACGTCAATTAAAATTCGATTGTCTGGCGCCTTGATCCAGACGGCGTCTTTCGGCCAGATCCCGTCCCGGATCTTTGTTCTGATCGCGTCGGGCGTGTAACCCGACTCGGTAGAGAACTTCGGTATGGTCATGTAGCGAAGCATTCGCTTTTCCTTTTCAAACTGGTATCGTTTTGTGAGCACATCATCAGTCCGTGCAGCCGCAATCCGTCAGCGCATCATCGAACGGGAACAATTCACCGTGATTCATCGCCATGTCATACATTGCCTGATAGCTGGGCCTGTCCTTGCGGAACCAGCCGCCAGCACCCGATCCGGCTGTTTGGGCATTCTTTTCCTGCTGTATCCACCACAGCGCGCGGCTGGGCTTTTCCCGGATCAGGGATAACACCTGGTTGCCGCCTTTCAGGAAGCACAGATCGCAGTTGCCGTGCATCGTCTTGCCGCTCATATTCGGCAAGCCCAGGTCAAAATCTTGTGCCGCCCAAAACGCGCTGACGTCGGCCACGGTCAGGCCGGCCGCCGCCAAGGGCGCCTCTTTCACCTCGTGCTTGCCGTAATCCTGGTTCGCCAGCCGCGCCACGCGCACGGGCTCGTCGGCGCGCATGCCGATAAACGTGGTCCACTCGACCAGGCCTATCGACTTCAAATAGCGCTGCATCGGGCGTACCTTGAGTTCCGCCGTGCAAAAGCGTGCGACCGGGTTTGGCAGGAATTTTTTTTCGTCGTGCAGATTGGCGAACGGCTCGCCGCGGCGGCTGGCCGTAGCAAAGTCCACGATGGCAAATTCCTTGCCGCGCGCTTCATTGCGAGGGCGGTTTTCTATCCAGACGATGGGAACGCCCCAGCGGTCGCCGCAGTCGCGCACGAATTCAAGGGTCGCTTCCTCTTCCTTGCCGGTGTTGGCGAAGCACACTGTCACGTCAGCCGGCAGCGTGCCGCCGTAGGCCTGAAGCGTCATCCACAGCATCATGCCGCTGGTGCGGCCGCCGCTGAACGAAATGACGCCCGGGCCATCGAACAGGAATGGACTGTTCATGTCGGCACCATGCAGCGTCGCGCCAGGGATACCAGCCAATGCGCCAGCTCGGCCGGCGTGTGCTCGCGTTCCGCCTTGCCGCATTCCGGGCGCCAGCCCGGATCGCCTTTACGGCGCCGCTCGCCGGCGCGGTTGCGGCCGGACGGGGCGATCACATGCGAGGCTTCGCCCAGGACAATGGGCATGGCCGGTATTTGAGCCGGCGCACAGCCGACGATGTACAGCAAGGTGGCTTTTTCGGCGCGGTGGCCAAAGGAGCTTTGGAAAATGGGCAGCGTCCAGCCACCAAATTTGTCCCGCTCGCCGATCGCTGGCAAGCCGCAGTGTGGCCACAGGGTCGAGCGCTTCGGGTGCTCGAGCACGCCGCCGAACTTGCGCACCTGGGCGACGGCCCACACCGCGAGGTCCTTTTCGTCCGGGCGCGGCTTGGCCAGGTGGCGCAGCGTACCCCAGGAGCGGCACGGTGGATGGGCCACTACCGGCACGCCACCCGGCCAGGCGCGGGCGTCGCGCTCCGCGTCCCACGCGTCAACCGCCGGCATGGTCTTGTAGATCGAATTGGCGCGCACGAACAAGGCCGCCACGGCAGGTAATGAGCAGGCCGTTGTCATGCTGGGCACCCGACAGGCGCGGCTGCTTTCTTGACCGCCTCGATGGCGCCCAGCGGCACCGCGCGGAACATGCCCGGCCACTGGTGGTCCAGCTCCACCCAGGCGTGCAGCTCGCCATTGCCCACGTCGCGGCGCAGGTCGTTGACGGTGCCGGCCTGGTAGCCCTCGTCGGTATCGAATGTCACGCGGTCGCCCAGGGCGATTTGCCGCGGTGAATCGGTCAGGGTGTTCAGCATTACGGTGCTCCTTTCAGTTTGGCGGTAACGCCGCACACGCCGAAGTGGTCGAGGGCGGCCTGGATCGCGTCGCCGCTGGAAGCGGCAATTGCGGCGTATTCAAAGCGTTCGGTTTGCGTGCGAACGATCACGGCATAGGTGCTCATGTGCCATTTCCTTCATTGGGTGGGTTGTCGGGGACGATCAGCCGGGGATATGGACAGGCATCGACTGCCGCCCAGGCGTTGATAATTTCGGTTTTTGCCCAGTCGGGCAGGTCAGGGATCGCCAGCGCCTGTAGCGTTTCTGGCGTGACTTGAACGGTCTGCGTACAGTTATTTACACGAGTCCGAGGAACGGCAACCCCAACAGCCACCGCGCGCCCGCCTGTGGCCTGTACCGGCGTCCACGTATGGCGCACGGACTTGAAGACCACGCCTATCAGGTCGCTGCAGCGCACGCCGTAGGGCGTGGTGCGCAGCGTTTCGCCGTATCGGCCGATGACGGTCTTTTCGTCCTTGGCCAGCGTGACGACCAGTTCCTTGCGCGGCACCAGGGCGCCGCCCTGGGCGCGCAGGTATTCGGCCCAGCAGGCGCGCTTTTCGCCGTCGATCTTTTGCACGGCATTCCAGGCGCGGCGCATGGCGGCCGGCGCTTCATTGACCATGCTTTCCTCGATGCGGCGCAGTTCGCGCCAGACGGTGACGGGCGCGCCGCCCCATTGCTGGAATTGACGGATGCCCCAGCAAGCGGCCCAGGACTCGACCCGCGCCGATGGCGTCAGCTCGATGTCGCCTTCGGTGTCGGCCGTGACGACATAGCCTTCCTTGGTTTTGTGCTCGGCCACGCCGTCGATGTTCTTGGCCACGTACTTGGCGATGTAGCCTGCAGCGCTACCCTTGGCCCAGTCGATGCGTTTCACGTCCAGGCGGCGCGCGAAGGCGCCCGGTTCGCCACGGTCTACGCGCCAGGCGTAGCGCTTCATGATGCGGATGGCACGGCCGGCCACATCCTGCAGGTGGGCCGTCTTGTATTTCGCGGTCGGGCGCACGAACAGCAGCAAATGCCAATGCGGGCAGCCGTCGTGGTGCGGCTCGGCTATCCGAAAGCCGTACAGGCCGATGCCACGGCGCGCCAGTGCGGAGCGGCACAGCGATGTCATCTTGCCTAAATATGCATTTGCCTCGCGCGGCGTCGAACCGTCGAACTTGTCGTTTGGCTTGCCGCTGTGCTGCATGGCGTGGAAGCGCGATGGGCACGTCCAGGTGACAAAGATGCCCTGGTCGCCGCACTCGCGGGCGATCTGCTCAAAGCCGTTGATGCGCAACATCAGTTCGCCGCGCCGGATGGCCTTGTTGGCTGTGGTTTTCTCGGCCAGCTCGGCGATGCTGAATTGCTGGCCGTTCTCGTTTTGCACCAGCGTTGCGGCCAGCGCCGCCGCGTTGCGGCGGTTTTGCGCCAGGCGCGACAGCACTGCGTCATTGCTGGCGTAGGGTTCGCCGCGATAGTTCACATAGCCCAGGCGGATATTGCCGGCCTCGAAGGCGCGCTTGACGCGCTTGCGCAGTTGGCGGCGCCACCAGCGGGCATCCACCAGGCGGGCGATGGTGTCGGTCAGCGCGTCAAATTCGGGCAGCTCGATGCCATACGAGGCGCATTCGTCTTCCAAGATCTGCAGGGCGTGCGTGTCGGATATGGCCATCCACAGCATTTTGGTCACGCCGGCCGCCGCGCGTTCGGCGGTGGCCACGATATCGGCATCGCTCTGCGACAGGTCAACGCCAGCCGGCACGTACTGTTCGGCGAACTCGCGCACAAAGCTGGTAGCGACGGACTCATAGACTTTGTACCAGGACGACCAGGCCATCTTTGCCAGGGCGGCCGTGATGACGCGGTTGCGCCATTTGTAGGGGATGCGGGCCAGCTCGGGCGCGAACTGGGCGGATCGTAAAAAGGCTTCGTGGCGTTGCGGGGCAGGCAGCAGGATTTGTTTAGATTGCATTCAACAGTCTTTCGTACACACGGATAGCGGCAGAGGTAGCGGCGCGCAGCTCGATGCGCTCTTCCTCGGTAAATGAATGGATGGGCGATTCCCAGCGGTCGGCGTCCATGCCGGCGGCGATCAGCACGGAGCGGCGCGCGCCGCGCGGCGACAATCCCCAGGCCTGGGCCATGAAGGGCGCCAGGTTGCGCGGCTTGATGCTGCGTAGCTGGGCCTTGGCTTCGGCGATGGCGGCCAGCGCATGCCCGGCGCCTGGTGGCGTCGGCATATCCTTGTCGCGTGCGGCCAGAATCTCGGCGGCAGGCTGGAAGGACAGGTGATTGTCGATAAGGGACGCCGGCATGGTTCAGTCCTTGATGGCGCCGATGGCCTGCAGCACGGCAGGGGTGATGACGATCAGGAGCGACAGCAGCCAGATGCCGCAGGTTTTGGCCAGGCGCAGCATCAGCGTGCTCCTTTCTTGGCAAAATACTTGGCCCAGTAAGTCAGCGTGCGCGACGAGCTGGTGCATTGCACGACGCCGGATTCGCTGGCGAACAGGTAGCGCAGCTCGATGGGCAAGCCACCTACCAGGGCGCGCTGGCTGTCTGGCAAGAAGAAACCGCCATGCTGCAGCGCGTGCGGATCGCTGATGATGAAGGTGAGATTGACCGCGCCATAGGCGTGGTAGGTTTTGGCAATCTCGCGGATATAGGCGGACAGTTCCTTGACGCTGGTGCCAGCGTTGGCGTGCAGAAGGAAGCAGGTCGGCGCCACCGGCACGACGCATTTTTGCAGGGCCGGGCGGGGCGTGGTTGGCGCCGGGGAATTATCGGCATGACTGGTGGCGTGCAGCGTGTTTTCCATCGATTTTCCTTATTTCAGGTTGAACGAATCCCTCACGCTCAAAAGGGAGCGCTGCAGGGCACAGCAAAAGAGGGGAGTTACGGCTGCCGGGTTATGGCGGCGCGAGGATCGAGATAATCATCAGCAGCCCGCAGTCAGGTCCAGGGCCAGCTGGCTGGTGGCTGCCGTGCGCGCATGCTGGGACATCGGGATGCGGATATCCGGCTTGGGCTTGGCGGACAGCGAGAGGGTGCGCAGTACTTCCAGGCCTGCCACGAAGACGTGCCCGCAGTCCGGGTTCTGGCACATATAGGTGATTTCCTTGAACATGGCGGACATCATGCGGCTTTTGACGGCGCGGACGGTGTAGGTGCAATGCGGGCAGGGCAGGCCGATGACTCTCATTTCAGCTTTCTTTCCACTTGGTACAGGGCGCGACCGCGACCTGTCATGTTTTTCGACTGTATGCGTAAGCGCGACTTGACGAGCCATTCAGCCGCCTGATCGATACTTGCCAGCCCCTGGCGTTGGCGCACGAGTTCCAGCACCGCGCGCTCTTCGTCATTGAGGTTAATTTGATGGTCTGGCATTTTCTGTAACTTTAGAGTTGCTCAAAAGTGACTCGGTTTAAACGCTGCGACGCTGTACGCTGTCGATGGTGGCGTCATCCAAGGCGATCACGGCCAAGGCTTCACGCATCACGATCTGGCGCACCAGCACCGCAAGCTCTTCGCCCTGGTAGTTGGCGATCGAGGAAACGAGCTGGTGCTCGTAATCGTCCAGGCGCAGCATGACGCGGTGGCTGCGGATACGTTTTGCATCGGGGTACATGACGTTGTCCTTAGTGGGTGGGTTTGGAGGCGAGTTCGCGCTTGTAGTCGGCGAGGCCGCGCAGGATCAGGAAGCGGAGAAACCAGGCACGGGAGCGTTCAAGTTTCTCTGCATAGCCTTCGACCTCATCCACCTCAGCAGGGGTCAAGCGGACGCCAAGGGGGCGTGACGTGACGCCCTTGGCAGTACGACCGACTTTTGACAAATTATTCATAATGTTATGATCTGTAATCGCTACGGAATGGCGTAAATATATCACTCATTTGAGTGATTTGGAAAGGTATTTGTACTCAAATGAAGTATTTTTTTGATCGTCTCAAGGAAGAACGGAAGCGCCTCGGCCTCAATCAGGACGAGTTCGCTGCCCTTGGTGGGGTAAAAAAGGGGGCCCAGTTCAACTATGAAAACGGCTCCCGAACGCCAGATTCTGACTATTTGGCGGCCGTTGCTACGGCTGGAGTTGATGTGTTGTATTTGCTGACAGGAGAACATGCGCTGTCTGCGTTGCCTGCGGACGAGCATGAACTGTTGACTGGCTATCGCAAGCTGGATATTCGTGCGAAAGCGAGGGTCCTTGGTGTAGTTGAGGGAAGTCTTGAGCCTACAGCCGCCCCTGCATCCAGATCAGTCGAACGCAATACGCAAATGGTTTTCCACGGCAAAGTTGGCCAGCAGATTCATGGCGATATTACTGCACCCCAAACGATCAACGTTGGTCGCAAAAAAAAATCACCGACGTAAATCCTGGCGGAAAGGGCATTTCTCGTTGCTAAAAAGTGTCGGCAATTGGAAAGTTGCCGCTCTCGCCCCATTGCTCTTTGCTTGTTGCTGGCCGCAATATAGGTGCGAAATTATGACCGTCGTTGCCAGCAGGTTCATCAGAAATTCCTGCTATTACGATGGGAAAGCTTACACCGTCGGTATCGTCATCGAGACGGCGCAAGGTGTCAAGTGCGAGTGTGTCACCGCTGTTTCTGATGGTTTTCCGACATGGGTGAGCGGGAAATGGAGTTAACTACATTCGTTACGGCAGATTATAGTTTTGTGCTCGATGGAAATTTCCGTCATCCAGTAAATATGTGCTAAAAACCGGACTAAGATAAAATATATAAAAAGTTATCTATTTTATTTTCTAATATTTGAGGAAAATTATGAAATTTATTACGTACGTTTTACTGGATAAGAAGGTCAATTCTCAGAATATCCAATTTGTGATGGATATAGGAAGCTATGCAGAGCTTGCGGGAAATATTATTAATAATAATCCTTATCAGCGAAACAGAGTGAGTAAAAGTGGCAGTATATATAATTTGCTGAAAGAGGATATTCTTAAGGAATGTATTATTCCTCCTATTGTTTTGGCATCCACTTCGAAATTAATGCCGGGAAGTTCTCCAGATGATTTATTGGAAGAGGTATTGGCCGATTATGCAAATTTAAAGATTCTAGACGGCCTG
Source organism: Janthinobacterium sp. FW305-128 (assembly GCF_020858135.1). Taxonomy (NCBI): domain Bacteria; kingdom Pseudomonadati; phylum Pseudomonadota; class Betaproteobacteria; order Burkholderiales; family Oxalobacteraceae; genus Janthinobacterium; species Janthinobacterium sp. FW305-128. Next base: position 261,805 of record NZ_JACYMK010000003.1, read on the forward strand.
CAGAGAACACTATCGATTATTGATGTGTATAACAATAATCGTGCTCATTTTGATGGTCTTACAGAGAAATATTTTATTAGGATTGAGGCATATCTTTCAATAAGTGATTCGGGTATTTTGTATCGCATGTTGACTCTTAATACCGGGCAAACTCCTATGACGCTGCGTCATCAGTTGGAGATACTTTTTTCAAAGTATGCAGATGGCGAGTTTGATGGTGTCAAAATTTTGCGTGAGGTGGATGATTCGTCGGTAAGGTCTATAAATGACTACAGGTTTTCCGATTTGATTGATGGCTATACTTCGTTTTTGGAAAAGAATGAGCTTCCGATTGATCGAGTTGATATTCTGCAGACAGTAAGGACTATAAAATTTATTTCGGATGAAGGTTTTGAAAAAATGGAGTTTTCTGACTTTGTAAATTCATACCGCGCGTTGTCTCTTGCATTTGACGTTCGCTTCTCTGGATGGAGTTATCCTGACGATGTGGATGAGGATATGCGTACAGCTGCCAACCCATTCGGTCGTGAAGTTTATAAAATTTTCAACAAGAGTCAACCATTGAGCGGGTTCGGTGCTGCTATTGCTGAGTTGATTAGCTCTGGAACTATTAAAGGGCTTGACGATATAAAATCACTGGTTCCAAATCTGGAATTTGAAGAAAATGATCTAATCCGTATAAATAAGTTCTTGGACGATATTCGAGGTGAGGCTAAAAAGATTGGTAATGGACAGAGGATATTTTTTAAGCTTTTCTTCAAGTACTTACTTGATCATGATGGTAGTTCATTTTTAAAAGTCTCGGATTCCCTGGAGAGAGCGAAAAATCGTGCAATGGCTGAGGTCTGATTTATGGATGAACTGATAACGCTTTCGGAAGAAAGCGTACCTTTATCATATCGGGAGGATTCCTTACCTGGCGTGCAGACTTTGTATGGTGTGAAGCTTTATACCAAATCTGTGCCTGATGAGAAGGAAATTGCGCAGGTTTATATAAATAATCATTCGGAAATACGTGTTGGGTGGATGATTCCTGTTCTCTCAATGATTTCTTTAGAGCATGAGTATTCTGAGAATGTCTATTTTAGAAAGCATGTATATGAAGCCATGAAGTTTCTTAATGGGAAGGAGCTTCATGAGAGTATGTACGTTCTGGTTTATAGTAAGCGTCTGCTCGACGCGGCAGATGTGACGTCCGATGGGGAGTTGTCTTTTTCATTCGTGCTGTATGGAATCTATCCGTATTGCAAGTATAGATCGATTGTTGATGTTCAGCATAAAATTAAGGTTATAAGTAAGTTGGTGGTTGCAAAAAGTTTTAACTTTGATTTTTCAGTAGGTTTTTTTAAATTTTTAGTAGATGATTTACTTCCGGCTGAACGAAATGGCTACGCAAGGTTTATGTTTTTCTATCAAATTTATGAGCTTGCGATGGAAATGGTTTTTTATAAAAAAGTCAATGAGTTAAAGATAGCTAGGAGTCATCTGGGTATTATTAGAAAAAAAATTGAGGAATATAATTCTGAAGGGAAGTTGATTGCAGTATTGTATGCCGAAATGGGTATGGATAAAAATGATCCATCTTTGGCAGCAGTAGCAAAGAGTATTTTTGAAGACCTGAAGGAGGAGGTTTATTACACTTCAACCAATAAGTCAGCTATGTTATATGATATTCGAAATGTCCTTGTTCATAGTTACTACAGGTTCAGTATTGAAGACAGTCTTTCATATTTGGCTTCGTACATTGAAGACGAAGCTTTTTATGTGTTAAATTATATTTTCTCTGTTCAGGGTATGAAGGAAGAGATGGATAATAAATATTTTTATGCGCGCTCTTGATACCTGTGGTTGGCAACTTTTCCCGAAATGATTGTTGCCAGAGGTAAATCCCTGAAACTAGTTGGAGAATGCCTCTGCTATGGGGCGATAGCAGCCGTTGAGCAGACGTAGAAAACGCACTTTCATGTCGCTTCTGCGCCGGCTACGGCATGCGTAGGCATCCAAGGCTCCTCGCTATTCTCGCGGATGATGTCCCGCACCTCTTCGATATGCTGCCACGCATGCAGTGCCGCCCGCTTCGCGGCCTGCTTACTCTTGTAAGTGTGCTCCAGCGTCTTGAGTGTGTCTTTGGCCCCGGCCATTTCCTGCCCCGACTTTTTCTTTTTCGCCGCCACGTCCTTCCACTTGGCCACCACGCCCGTGACGCCTTCGTCCGGGTCTTTCTCTTCCTCGCGCTCGGCCTCGACCGCTTCCGTCTTCGTTTCGAACTCCACCCGCGTGGTAAAGCCGTTGCCGCCCAGGGTGTGCGTGACCTTGACCGATAGCCATTCGGTGGCGTCAATCTCGGGCTTGAAGCCTGTCACGGTCACGGGCGATTGCGGGAACACGGCCGGGTTGCCCAGGGCCAGGCTCATTTCAAAGGTGGCCAGGCCGCGCAGGATGCGTTGCCATTCGGCCACGGCCGCCGCGCGCGCGTCTGTTTCGTTGGCGAAGGTGGTACGCAGGCGCTTGCTGTTGCCGGGCACGCCGGCCACAACGCTGCGGCGCCGCGCGTAGCGCTCGTCGTGCCAGAAGGCGCGCACGCCCGTGTAGGCGTCGCTCTCGGCACTGTGGTAGCGGTGGCCGTCACCCAGGGCGCGCGTGATGGGGATGACGGGCAGCGTTTTGCCGCTGGCGGTGCGGCTCTGGTTGATCGGGATGAAGAGCAAGGTGTCATTCTTGACGGTGGCCACCGCGTCGTATTTCCTGCCCAGCCGGCGCAGGAAAGCCGCATCGCTTTCGTGGGTCTGGTCGATGTGCTCGACGGCGGTGTCGCGGAGGCGCGCGGAAACGCTAGAGGCCAGCTCGTTGCGGAAGGCGATGGCCTCGATGATGGCGCCCAGGGTGGTCTTGTGAAAGCTGTGTTCCTGCTGCTGTTTGAAGGTGTCGATCAGGTTGGCCGACCTGGCGCGCAGGGTGATGGTGTCGGGCGCGCCGCTGTGCTCCACCTCGTCCACGGTGAACTTGCCCATGTCCACCAGGCCGGACGCTTGCCAGCCCAGCGCCAGGGCGATCTGCGCGCCGCGCGGCGGCATGGCCAGCTTGCCGTCGCTGTCATCGAGTGAGATATCGAGCTGGTCGCTCTCGTCGCCACGGCACAGCGTCAGCGTCAGATTGATCAGCCGCGGCGAGACGATGGCCGTCAAATCCTTGTCCTCGATGCTGACCTTGAAGGCGGGGATATGCTCGCTCATTTGAACTTGCCCGCCGCGCTGCCGATGGCGCCGCTGATGCCGCCGCCGATCTTGTCTTTCATCTCGCTGACCACGCCGCCATATTTCGACGTGATGCCGCCGACCACATTGCCGACCACGCTGCCCACGGCATTCCTGGCCGCGCCGGCAATGCTGCTGGTCATGCCGTCGATGCTGAGCATGTTTTTCAGGTCGCCGATATCGCCCAGGCCAAGCATGGCCAGCACGCCGTCGTCGTCGCGCTTGAGCGCAATCGAGAACTCGACGCGGCGCGCGCCGCCGCTGCCGTCGAGGATGGTGCGGCCTTCCGTCATGCTGGTGATGCGGTAGGAGCCGAGAATGCGGCCCGTGCCCTGGATCAAAATCCATGATTTACCCGTGTCGGCCATCATGCGCAGTGCATCGAGCGAATACAGGGAGCCGGTCAGTTCCGGCGCCACCCAGCCCGACAGGGTGATGGTGTCGTCGCCGGGCCCCACGTATTGGTGCGCGTCGCGCAGGCCCACGCGCGCCGTGCTGGCATGCTTCCATTCCGTTTGCCGCTGCAGCTCGTGATAGGCCAGGGTCGGCAGGCTGAACACGAACATTCCTAAAATCATCATCATGGTGCTTTTCTTTCTTAATCGTGGTCGCGCAGGGACGAGCGGATGCGTGCCGCCTTTTCGCGGTCGCGCTGATCGAGCGCCACGCTCACGGCGCGCGCGATGGCCTGCGGATCGGTGCCGGCCTGTACATGGAAGGTGATTTCGATCTTGTCGCCCTGGATGGTCATGCCAGCGCCGAACGCGCCCTGTGACAGCGGGGCGCGCGTGTCGAAGGCGCTGGCGGGCAGGGCGGTGGCCGTGCCGATGGCGATGCCGGCGCCCAGTTGCGTCAGGCGCTGCGCCAGGCCGGATACCTTGGCAATCGGCGCGCCTTCGCTGCGGTCCAGGCCCACGGCCAGGCCCTGCATGGTGTAGTCGCCCAGCTGGGCAAACACGCGGCTCGGGCTGTGGATGCCCAACTTTTCCTTGAACCAGGCAATGGTGCTGGAACCGGCATTGCTGATGGCGTCCTTGACGGCGCCCATGGACCCGGTGATGCCGTTGACCAGGCCGCGCAGGATGTTGGCGCCGAACTCGGTGAACTGGGCCGGCAGCTTGATGCCGAACCAGCTCATGACGCCTGCGAACGCCTGGTAGAACACGCCGACCGGCGACCAGTTGATAATCAGGGCCGTGATGCTGCCCATGCCGCCGGCACAGACCGTGCGCAGGCGCGACCAGATGTCGGCAAAGAAGGCGGCGATAGGTTGCCAGGATGCGGTGATGCGCTGCAGGATGCTGGCGCCGAAGTCGGTGAACTTGGCCGGCAGCGCGATGCCGAACCAGCCCAGCACGCCCGCGAAGGCGCGATAGAACAGACCCAGCGGTGACCAGTTGACGATCAGACTGCTGACGCCGCCTATGCCGCCGGCAAAGGCAGTCTTGATGTGCGACCAGATGCCGCTGAAAAACGCCTTGATCGGCTCCCAGTATTTGTAGATCAGGTAAGCGGCGCCGGCGATGGCCGTCACGGCCAGGCCAATCGGGTTGAGCATGAAGGCACGGCCCAGCCACAGCACGGCACGCCCGGCCCACATGAAGGCGCCGCCCAGGCCCCGCAGGATGGGCGTGAGCACGCCGCCGGTCACGCCCATCTTGGCGAACATGACGTGCAGCATGGCATACGGGCCGATCATGGCGGCAATGCCCAGCATCAGCGGCCCCAGCACCAGCAGCATGCCGGCCAGCACGGCAAAGGCGGTAATCATGATCTTGGCCACGGTCGGGTTGCGTTCCATGAAGGCATTCAGGCGTGTGATGGCACTGATGGCCATTTCCAGTCCCTGCGCATACAGCGGCAGGATTTTTTCGCCCATGGTCAGTTTCAAGTTGGCCAGCTTCGACTGCGCTTCCAGTTCCTTGCCGGCGGCCGAGTCGCGGCCCAGCTTTTCCAGCTGGCCAATATTGGCGGCGCCACGGTTGAGCTTTTCGTTCTTGTGGATTTGCCCGCGCTGCAGGTACATCTGCGAATACAAGTTCGACGCGGTGCGGTTCGAAAAGATGCTGCCGATGGCGTCGAGCACCTGATTCTTGTCTTTGATGCCTTTCTTGGCCAGTTGCGGCAAAAGCACCTTTTCCATCCACTCAAACTGATTTTCGCGGAACAGCTCAGAACCCAGCAGCGCGCCAGGATTGAGGAAGGAAAGTTGTCCCGCTTTATCATGCGTGACCTTGCTTTTGTCGCCGATCAAGCCAAATTCTTCCAGTTTCTTGGCCGAACGTTTGGTCGTGCGGCCCTGGTACAAGTTTTGGTAGGCGCTCATCAGGGACGTGCCGACGCGGTTGCCGCTCATCTCCTGCACCAGCGGTTCCATCTGGTAGTAAAAGGCGTCATCTTTCAGGCCCTTGGCCGCGATGCCGCCCGTTTTAATCATGTTCAGCCATTCATTCGGCCCGACGCGCCCGCCGGTGGCGGTGATGACCTGCTGCACGATGTTGGCCTGGGCTTCGAACTTTTCCTTGCTCTCCAGGCCGCCGCGCAGCTCGATGACCTTGAGCATGTCCATGAACTTGCGTTCGTTGTCGGCACCCTCGGCCTCGCCGAAGAAGGCATGATTGGCAAATTTCATTTTTGCCAGAGTAGGGGCGACCATTTCCGCGTGGTGCACGTCGGCAAAGGCGCTCATGCCGTCGCGCATCAACTGCAGGTTGTCGAGCTGGCTGGTGCCGTAGGTTTTCATGTTGCGCGCGAAGGCGACGGCCTCGGCTGATACCTTGTCGCCCAGGCCCAGCGCATTGACCCGGCCCACTTCCGTTTGATAGTGCTTGGCCTCGTCCAGCCCCTTGACGATGGGCGCGCCCAGCACGGCGCCCGTGGCGGTCGCGCCGGCGCCGGCCATGGCCAGATTGCCCGCCTTGTTGCGCAGCTTGTCCGCGTGCTGAGTGGCATTGGTGACGCGCTGCTGCTTGGCCGCCGCGTTGGCCAGCTTCTGCTGCTGCAATATCATGCTTTTGTTGGTGGCCTCGATCTCGCGGCGCAAGGTGCGCTCGTGGTTGGCCAGGTCTTTGGTGCCGATGCCGGCACCCGCCAGGCGTTCGCGCATGACCTGCAGTTGCTGGGCCTGCTGCTGGCCGGCTGTCTTGAGGGCGGCGGCCGCTTTGACGGCGGCGTTCAACTCGCGCGTCATGGCGCGCGTGGGTGCTTCCGTCTGTTTCATTTTGGTGGCCAGGCTGGCCACCTTCTGCTGGGCCGCTTCCAGCTTGGCGCGGGTGGCGTCCAGGCCGCCGTGCAGTTCGCGGAATTTGCCGATGTTCTTTTGCTGCGCGTTCAGGTCGCGCAAGCGGTCGCTGGTCGCCTTCAAGGCCTTGGCCGTGTCGCTCGAGCCGCCCATGATTTTTTTCAGCGGGCCGGTAATCTTGTCCAGTGCCGCAAATACCACCTGTAATTTCAGATCCCGACCAGCCATCTATTCCGCTCCGCTTCGTTGCCGGGCGCGTTCGCGCCAGGCCATCAGTTCATCAATCGTAAAACCGTCCATCGCGGCCGGCGTCCAGTGGAAGACGCCGGCAATGTCGGCCATGGCGTCTTCTACTTCGCCGGGGATACCGAAAGGCGATCGGCTTTGCTCGCCAAAAAACCGGCAACCTCGGCGCCCACGGCCAGCAGGTCCGCCGGGTCCATGTTGGCGACGTCATGCGCGGTCAAGGTCGGTTCGGTGATGCGTGGCAGCACGATCTGCAAGGCCGACACGTTCAGGTTGGCCAGCTCGATCAGGGAAATGCCGCGCAGGGCGCCCGCCTTGGGCTTGCGCACGGTCAGCGCGGTGATGAAGGTGTCGCCGCGTTTGATCGGCTCGTCCAGTTCGATGACGGCTTGATTGTTGTTTTCGCTGTTCATGGTGTTGTCCTTGTAGGGTGGTGGTGAAAAGTAAAAGGGGGATTACAGGCCGCTGGCCTTGCGGATGGCCGCATTGGTATCGACGCCGCCGATGTTCTCGATGCCGCTCATGAAGTCCAGTTCGATGACGGTGGCGCCGTCGATCATCAGCTTGTAATAGCTGCAAGCCATGGTGTACTTGTGGGTGGTGTCGTCGCCCATCTTGGCGCCGCCCATGTCGATTTCCTTGTAGCGGCCGCGCACGACGACTTCGACGGCGGCCACGTTGCCGTCTTCGTCGTTCTGGTAAGCGCCGGCGAAGCGCAGCATCACGGCGCCGTGCGCATGCGCGCCGTACTGCTTTAAGGCTTCGGCGATCAGACCGCCTGCGCTCCATTCCAGTGACAGTGCTTCATTGCCGAAGTCGACGGACACGGGGCCGCTCATGCCGCCGGCGCGGTACTCTTCCATCTTGCGGCTCAGCTTGGGCAAGGTGATTTCGGGCACCATGCCCATGAACAGCACGCCGTTTTGAAATACGTTGAATTGTTTAAGTTTGTGGGGCATGCCCATAGCGTTCTCCAGTGGTCAGTTGCGCCCGCGCACGGCGGGCACGGGGTCGGTTAAGCGGCGATGCGCGAGGCGAAGTCGGCCAGGTAGCGGTCGGTGATGCGCTGCTGGAAGCGCAGATTTTCCAGCGGCGGCACGGGCGTGTAGTCGTAATCGATGGCCAGCTTGCCCGCCTTGAGCGTGTCCTTGTCGTTGTACTGCTCGTCATACCAGGCATGCCCGTCGATGATGTAGCCCTGCAATTTCAGGTCGCGGAACTTGGCATTGATGCTTTCAAGCATGTCGCGCACCAGGGACGGGTGCAAGGGCAGGTCGACAAAGGTGAAATGCGCCTCGGCGATGGTGTCGGCCAGCACCTGGGCCGTGCGCGTGTAGTTCTCGAAATAGAAGAAGCCGCCCGGCGCCTCGCAGGTGCGCGAACCCCAGAATCGGTAGCCGCCCATGTTAATCAGGGTGGTCACTTCTTTGGCGTTGAGCACGCCGGCGTCGGTGGCCGGGTCTTGCAGGTCGAAAAATACGTCCTGGGTTAAGCCGGTCGGGCCGTTGATGACGACGTTCGACAGCGTCTTGTGCCAGCCCGTTTCCTCGTCGATCTTGGCGCGCAGGCCCATGGCGTAGGCCACGGCGGAAATACTCGCCTCCTCGTCGATGGCGGTATCCCAGTTCACAAAATCGGGCCAGATGATCATGACCTCGCGCTGGCCGAACTGGCCGCGATAGGTGGTGGCGGCGACCACGTTGTTGCAGCCATACGCGGAGGCGTACACGAAGCTGCGCAGTTGCTGCGCCACGCTGGCCAGGGCGTTGGTGACGGCTTTGGTGTCCAGGCCCGGCGCGCCCAGGATGCGCGGCTTCACGCCGAGTTTGTTTTGCGCGGCCAGCAAGGCTTTCACGCCCAGGTACTTGCCGTCCGGCGACACGCCGCCCACCACGTTGCTGGTGGTGTCCGCTTCCGTCTCGCCCTCGGCCACGCGCACGACGATGGTCAGGGGTTTTGTTTGCGCGGCAATCGCTTCCAGCGCGCGGTACAGGGTGCCCGTCTTGCCGGCCTTGCCCATGGCGGCCAGCACGTTGGTGACGAGCACGGGCGTGTCGAGCGGGAAAGCGGCCGGGTCGGCGTCGTCGGCCGTGGCGATCAGGCCCAGCACGGCAGTGGAGACGGTGCGGATCGGGCGCGAACCCTCGTTGATTTCAATGACGCGCACGCCATGGTGGTAGTCGGTGGCCATGTGGCTCTCCTGGTAGAAAAAAGTTTCGGGTGGTTACTGCAGGTTTTCGGCAAAGGCGCGCTGCGCCTCTTCCGGCAGGGTGGCGGCGATCTGCGCGTATTCGTCGGCAATGGCCAGGCGCAGCGCGTCGAGGTCGCCAGCGGCCAGCACGCCGGCGCAGGCGGTGATGTCGAGCAGGCGCAGGCGCGCGGCGGCAATCGCGGCGACGGTGGCGCTGTCGCCATCGGACATCGCCGCAAAGCCGATGCCGGCCAGGCGGTTCAGAATGGCGTCGCGCGTCTTGCGCACGGTGTCCAGATAGGTCGCCGCCAGTGCCGCAAACGGCGCCGCCGCCGGGGGCGTCATTTTCCATACGCCGCCTTTTCCCTGGTTGATGCTGCAGCCCGATTCAATGGCTTTGCGCAGGGCGGCCTCGACCTCCTGGCTGACTTCGACGGCATCGTCGGGCCAGCTACCGGCGGCGACGTATTCGGCGCGCATGTCGGCCGGGTAGAAACCCATTTGGGTCAGAGAGAACAGTTTTTGCATGGTTATTTCCCGGTGACTTCGTAGGCGACCTGCATGGCGCCATTCGATCCGTTGTTGAATAGGGTGACGCCGCTCAGGCTGGGCGTGCTGGCGCCCGGTGAGAACGGCGTTGGCGACGCCACGCCCTGGCCCGCCACTGCCGGAATCACGACAAAGACTTCGCGTGGAAATGCCATCGGAAAGGCTACGTAGACGCTGCCGCCTTGCGGCACGCTGCCGACCACGCCCCATTGCCGGATGTAGCCGCTGGGCAGGCGCTGATGGCCACTCTGGTCAAGGGAAGCGGAAAACATGGACGAATAGCGCAACTGCACCGATCCGCCCACGGCAACCCAGGCACCGACGCCATTCGATTCCAGCGTGAGCGTGTCGCCATCGAGCAGGGTGATAGCGGCCACGCTGACGCTGCTCATGCCCAGCAGGTCGCCGCCCAGGGTATTGATGGTCATGCCTGCCTGATGCGTCGATCCGCAGACAAATTCCAGGCGGCTGCCAGGCGGGCACAGCGCCACGTTGGGCAGAGTGACGGCAGGCGCATTGCCGCCATCGCAGGCGATCGTCTTGCCCACGTCGGCAGGCGTCAGCTTGATGGCGCCCGCGCCCAGGGTGTACAGGGCGGCGGCCTGCAAGCCGATGCGGCGCACGAAGGCGGTGCTGGCGATCCTGGTGCTGTCGTCAAACTGGGGCGCGGTATTCACCTCGCTGATGCGTGAGAGCACGTCGACGCCATCGCAGTAGGGCGCGCGCGTTTGTCCTTGGCCGATGGCCAGGCCACTGCCGCTTGCCGTCTTGAATGTCAGAGTGAAAGCGCCCGTGGTCTTGTTGTGGACGGTCCAGCTGCGCGCCGCTGCCGGCACGATGACGTTGATATTGCCGGTGAGCGCGCCCGTGAACTGCAGCACGTCGGCCTTTGCTTCCGCCTCGGTGAGCACCACGTCGACCTTGCCGGCAACGGACTTGTTCAACATGGCCAGCTCTTTCGGCTTGTACTGCGGGTGCGGGTCGGCGGCGGCCAGGTGCTGGGCCAGCAGCGTGTCGGCATAGGCGCGCGCCTCGGCGCGCACTTCGATATCCTGCTCGTCGGCATAGCGGCGCGTGGCCAGCACCACTGCCGGATCGATTTTCAGCTCGATGGCGGCCGTGCTGGCGACGATCAGCACCACGCGCACAACCTGCGTGCGGCCGCTGCCCTCGACCATCAAGGGCTTGTAGCTGGGCGGGCAGTTGGCCACGGCGCACAGGTCGCCCGCCTCGTCGTAGAGGCCGATTTCGCGCAGCCACCAGCCGCCCACGTCCTCGGGCAAGACTTGCTCGACGATGATCTGGCTGGCGTTGGCCGGGTCGATGGCGAGCTGGTTCAGGTCGGCGCGGCGCACTTCATGCACGAGCGCCTTTTGCAAGCGGTCCGGGATCGGCAGGGCGCCGTTGCCGTCGCCCACGCCCATTTTTTTCAGTTTCAGGGTGTGGCCCAGGGCGATGGCGTTGGCCAGCTTGGCCTCGCCCACCTGCGTCAGAATGGCAAAGTATGTGCTCATGGATAGATGGTCATGGTGTCAATGGTATGGGGTGCGCCGCCTTGTACCAGCGTGCCGCGCACTTCGATTTCTTCGGCGATCCATGGATAGACCGTCATCGCATCGCCGTGATAGGTACTCAAGCCGATCCGCACCTGGCCACGGGTTTCCAGATACAGCGCCAGGCCCGTCAAATGCCGGCTGACGGGCTTGGCGTCGGCGATCAGGCGTTCCATTTCCTGAAACATGGCGTCCGTGATGCCGGAGTCCAGCACGCCGACGTCGAGGCGGAAGGTGCCCGGCACGCCTGGCGGCGTGGTCTGCCACCATTCGGTGATGCGGATCAAATAGCCCAGGGACTCGACCACGCGGCGCACGGAGGCAATCGTGCCCTTGTGCTTGTGGATGAAGTAAGACGCCTTGATCGTGCCGCGTTTGACCGATTCGGGCCAGGCATCGTCCCAGCGGTCGACGGAACAGGCCCAGGCCAGGAATGGGAGCAGGGCAACGGGGCAGCGGTCGGCGTTCCACAGCTCGCGCAGCGGCACGGGCACGTTGACCAGCTCGGCGCAGGCCACGGCAATGGCGCGCTCCAGCGCCGTGGTGTTGGGCGGCAGGGTCGGCACGGTCTTATTCATCGAGCACGACCACATTCAAATGGATGGCGGTGCAGCGCGCGGCTTGGGTGGCGTTCAGTTCGATGTCCGCCGCCGGGCTGGTCAAGACGACCTTGCGCACGCCTTCGACGTGGACGGCCGCGCTGCAGGCGGAACGATAAATGCTGTGGCCCAGCGGGCGGCGCGGCTGCGACACGCGCACGGCGTTGGCGCGCGCGGCGTCCAGCAGAATCGGCACTTCCGGGCCGACGCCGATAAACAAGGTGGCCTCGATCTGGTAGTCGATGACCTGAGCGGCCTGCACGGTGAGGCGGTCGCCCAGGGGGCGCACTTCCTCGGCGTTGAGCGCGCGCGCCACGGTGCCCAAGAGCGCGTCGTCGGCGATGCCGGTGTCATTGTTCGCCAAAACCGTGACGGTGACATGCGCCGGCGCCTGGCTGGTGGCGCTCGCATCCTTGACGCGGCCGTCACTGCTGCGGGCGTGGAATTCGTAGGACGCTTTCGGGCCGGCCACGGACAGGCCATCCGGTGCTTCCTGGATGCGCAGGCGGTAGGCGTCGTTGTCTTCCATGACAGCGGCCACAGGCGGCAGGGCGTTGGGATTGGCCGGCGTGATGGTCAGGCGCGCCACGTTGACGTTGGCACCCAGCTGATCGAGGTCGCCATCGAGGGCGAACGCCAGCATGACGGCCTTGCCGGCCTCGTTGACGCGGTTGCGCAGAATGGTTTCTTGATACGCGTTTTCTTCCAGCAGCTTGGTGGCCGGTTCCGATTCCAGGGCCAGGAGGGCCGTGACGGCCGCGCGTTCGGCTTCCGGCAACAGGCTCACCAGGTGGGCTTTGCGCGTGCTGAGGATGGCTTCGAAGTCCAGCACCTCGACCACGCTGGGCGCGGGTAATTGGGTCAGGTCGATGGGCGTGCTCATACGATGCCGCCTTGCTTGACGGGTACGGACAGGGTGATGCCCTGGCCGTTGGCCGTGCCGTCGAGCAGCAGGGTGATGGCGCCGTCCGTGTCGCGCGTGAGCTGCACGCTGGCGAGCTGCAAACGCGGCTCCCAGCGGCGCAGGGCAAAGGCGGTGGCCGCGTAGATGCGCAATTGCGTCGCGCTGTTCAGGGGCTGGTCGATCAGCTCGGGCACTTCGGAACCATAGCGGCGGCGCCGGATGCGCGAACCCATGGGCGTGGTGAGAATGTCGGTGGCCGACTGGCGCAGGTGGCCCAGGCCCGTCAGGCTGCGCCCGGTGGCGGCGTGCATGCCCATCATGGCAGCGGCCCGCCCGACTGGTCGCCGCCTGCCTTGACGCCGCCGTGCGGATGCTTGGCCAGGCTGATGGCGCCGGCCAGCACGTCCTCGGTCGCTTTGATGCTCCCTTGCACGGCCATGGCCACGCCGCCTGCGGCGCCGGCCTTGGCGTTCACGCCGCCGTTCAGCGTGGTGGCGCCTTCCACGGTGGTGGACTGCTTGACGATCAGATTTTTCATGACGGTCAGGTCGCCCGTGCAGATGGTGCTCGGTGCGTTCGACGTGACCTTGTCGGCCGTGATGGTGGCGGTGCCCCCGGGGAGGGTGGCCGTCAGGGTGTGGGCCGCGTGGTCGTACTGCACCACGGCGCCGTCAGGGTAATGCGTGGTGTGAATGGTGGGGCTGGATTCGGGGGCGTCAAACGCCTGCGAGTACACGGCCGGTACGATGATGCCGCGCGTCAGGTCGCCGCCGGGGGAAAAGACGATCACCTGTTCGCCCAAGGTAGGTACCGACCAGGTGCGCGTATTGCCAGCGCGTCGTGTGGCCCAGCTCAGCCATTCTGTGGTGAGGGTTGGCCCCAGCCGCACGCGCGCCTTGGCTCCTTTGACCTCGGCGATGGTGCCCAGGCGGATCAGGTTTTGCAGCAAGCGGAGGAGGTCGGACAGGTCGGCGTTCATGCAATGCATGTTGCCGAAGTCCGCGTGCGGATGCACGCGGGGGCGGGTTGATATGTGGCTTAATAACTATGATGCTGTTCTAAATATTATGTTGATCTTTTCATTATGATATTTTTTATTCTTGAATTTTTACTGCGATACAAATTCTTTTGCATGTAAATCTACATAATATTATTGTTCGTCGCAGTTAAACCCCCCAACTAAGCTTGGCATGTATTCAGTCATTTCCGGAAATAAAATTGTTGTGCTTGTTGTTGACATAAACATGTAAGAAACAAAATAGTGGAAATGGATTGCTTCGTTATCTCCTGGGGTTAGAAGTCTATTCTTTGATGGAATGTAACGAGATGGAGGATACATCCAAGTTTTATTCTTTTCATCAACGTAAAGTAGTAATCCATCCTTTATACTCAGAACCATGTTGTGCTTATGATGATTTTTCACATCGCTGTCATACCACGTTGAGACTTCAGAGGGTAAAGATGTGGAGTCGAAATCAAAGCTTTCACATACAAGAAATGAGAATATTTGATCGTAGCAAAGCATTTCACGATTGAAATCATGCTGATTGTATGTTCTGTCTCGAAATATCGGAATGGTCGATGAAACATGATCAGCGATTGCTTTTAATCTTGCTAGTTTATTAAGTGCTTCGCGCAAACCGGCTTTTGAAAGGCGGCTTTTTACCTCACCTATCGCACATACTCCCTCGACTGGAAAAAAACGTTGGTGTTCATTGGATTCTACTCGGGGAATTGCTGAGCGATCATAAATGACAATATCGGCTTGTGTTGAGACATCTCCTTTGGAATTTATTAGAAATCCCGATCCTATTTCGAGTCTAGATGGTACACATAACTTTAAGAATTCACGAAAAATACTCTCTCTATATGTGCCGAATTCGCCTGGATGAAAGAGCTTTCCAGTCTCAGGATGGACAAAGGCTTGTCTTGCCGAAGAACTGAATGAATATTTAAAAAGCTCAATTTTTTCTTTTAATAGGGCAGTAAATGTTTGATTCAAAATAGGCTCTCAATTTATTTTTGGTGGTGTCTGTCGTTGTGAATAATATTCTGAAGAATAGCTTATTATTCCTCGTGGGGGCAATTTTGTTTTAAGTAATAGTTCTTTCTAATCTTCATACATCGCACTGAATGCCTCGCCTAATGTTGCCCAAACTGTAAGAAGGTCTACTAATTCGGTGTCTGTAACTACGTAATCTTGGACCTCGTCAAAAAATTTGGCATAAGCGAAAATCATTTGGGTCAGCAAAATGCAACAAAAACCGATCATGCCACGAGCTACTATCGGAGATGTGCCGTCCTTAAGAGTTTCGCTTAATTGAAATGCACTAATAGCATTGGCGTGAGAGGAGTTACAAAAATGTGTGTACATGTCGGCAACGTATTTGCGTGGCAATCCGGCCTGTTCAGCTAAATCAATTAATGCGGCACCGAGGCGGACGCCATCTCCCTGGCGCACATTTTTCTTGGCTTGCTTGCTGAGCATTGTAAAGTATCGGCTCCCTTCGATGATCGGCTGCAGTCGAGCAATTTCATTAGTTTCGATTTTGATTTGCTCTAAACGCTCACTAGGAAGTCCCGGTACACGGTTCAATTTCATTCGACTCATAAGTCCACTCAGACGCCATACCTGATGCCGGAACTGCCGCAATTCGGGATCTTCTTCAAGGAATATGAAATTAAATAACACGAAGGTTTCATAAGCCGCGCGTGCGATCACAGCAATCGATCCGTGATCGATGTGACTTATCTGTGAAGATTTTTCTCCAGCTGTACTTTCAGCTAATAGTGCAATGGACTGTAAGTGGCAATAGGCTTTGATAACCATCAACTGTCCGTGGTTTTTCCAACCGTTTTCACGAGTGAGCATGCTTTTCGGCGGTATATTGATGAGAGTACCAAGCTTGCCTAACAGCTTTGAAAAATCGTCAGTGGGTGTTGCTGTCATCGAGATTTTTTACCGTCATTTATTCTGTTGGGATACGAGCAGTCAGTGCCTAGATATTTAATATATTGACCGATGATGCTCAGCGTTAGATGACTTTAACTCATTCTCCACTGAGTGTCAGCTTGCCACTGCATAACTGAGCTTAGTTTGTTTGTATGTGGCGAATTAATGACTCTCTTATCAGTGCACGATCCGATTCGTTAATTCCTAGCAGCGGCCGCTCAGGGTACTTGTACGCCTGCCCTTTTTTTGACACTCGGTCTTGCCGGCCAAACTGATGCACATGCGCCACGCGTGCCACCCAGCCAAAGAAGCCGACTTCGATCTGGTCGCCGGTCGCCTTCACCTTCAGGTGTTTGGCGGTACGGATCTTGGCGAACATGGCGGCCTTCTGCCGCTTGATGCGCCCATCCTTTCCCTTGAATTCCTTGCGCCGCTTGCGCGCTGGGTAGGCCGCTCCATCCGGCCCCTGCTGCGCCTTGATGCGCTGCGCCTGGCTACGGCGCAGGTCGACGGCAACCTTGTGATTGATGGCGCGGCGCTGGGCTGGCTGCAGCTTGGCCAGCAGCGCGCCGGCCCAGGTTGCCAACGCGTGCAGGTCTTCGCTCATGGTGTGGCCTCGGGCGTGCGCCATTCGGCCAGCAGGGTCTCGCCGTCATACAGCTTCCAGAACTCGTCCGCGTAGGCGGGCATGTGCTGTATCTCGGCCAGGTGCTTGATGTCGAGACGGCCCGCTTCGCCGGCCTTGACGGCCACACGCTCGGTCAGGTCCAGCTTGATGGAAATGTCGACCGTCTCATGGTTATTAAAATCCACCTCGAAGGCGATGCCGTGTTTGCGCGTTTCCTCGTTGGCCATCAGGTCGAGCTGGTGGACTTTCAGCCAGGCGATCAGGGCCACCATGATGGCGTCGGCGTCGCCCGCGTAATCGGTCACGATCAGGTTGAGCTTGAAGCGGTATTCGAATGAGAGGGAGGCGGTGGCCGATGCCACCACGTTGCCTTCGTCGGCGAAGACCAGCAGGCGGTCGGGGTCGCGCTGCAGGTCGGGGATGGCGGCGGCCAGGTGCTGGCGCAGGCTATTCGGTTTGTACATGGTAGGTCTCTCGCACGGTGTTGTAGGCGTCGATGCAGGCGTTCAGCTGACGGGTGGCGTCGTCGCCGTCGCCGGCAATGGCGTCAAGAGCTGCCGCAGTCGCCGGGTCAAGTTCGGCGCGCGCTTCAATCCGATGGCCTGTGGCAGAGGCGGTATCTGCAGTTGCGGCGCATTGGCCGCTGGCAACGGGGATTGACAGGCGCACAGCGCCGCTGCGCACGTCAGCGTTAAAACGGTCACGTTCAGTTTTCGCATGGGTTTGCTCCTGGTTGAGGTGGTCGGCGCGCTGCGCCAGGGCGGCGCCGGCGGCGCGCTCCAGCGTGAGCACGCGGGCGGTGGCCTGGGCCAGCGCTGTGGCGGCGGTGGTTTTGTTGGTGGCCGCCGCCCGCTGCAGTGCGGCGATGGCCGCGTCCTTGCGCCAGCCCTGCATCGTCCAGCCCGCGATGGCGCTGCACAGGAGAACAGCGACCAGCGGGCGCCAGGTGGTTGCGGTCACATGGTCACCCGTTCCTTGATCCAGCCGAACAGAAAACGGCGCTGGGTTTTATTGGCTTCGGTGATTTCCAGGTAACGCGCCGCCTGCAGGCCGTTCAGGGCGCGCAGCAGCACGGCGGCGCCATCCTGGCCGCGCCATTTCAGGAAGGCGGCCAGCGCGCTCAGCGACTGCGCGCCCAGGCGGCCATCGACAAATAGGGCGGGATAGCGGGCGCCCGTGTCGTTGAACCCGTTTAGCCAGCGCTGCAGGAACTCGGCCGCGCGGTGCGGCCCCATGTTCACGCCCGTGTCGATCACTTCGGCGCCGATGCTGGCATGCAGGGCCAGCACCTGGTCGAACTTGGGTTCCGTGATGTAGCGCGCCGTGTAGATGGCGCGTGCCATGGCCACGGGCATATCGCGCATCGGGCCTTGATAGCCGTTGGCGCGCGCCACGGCCACGGTGATGCCGAAGTTGGTTTCGCCGCCCGCATCAAGAGGGTCGTTCACATAGCCGCCTTCGGCGCGCAGGATGGCGTCGATGGTGCGCGCGATCAGTGGATTGTCGAGGGTGGCCATCAGTGTTCCTTCGCGTCTTTGACCAGCTCGGCGATGTCCTTGTCGCTGCGGCGCTGGAACCACAGGGCCACGGCACGCGATACCCACCAGCCGGGCGCGCCGACGATCAGGTCGATGGCGGAGGCGTTGACCATGGCGCCGATGGCCGGGAGCTGGGCGCACAGCAGCTGATACACGGTACCGCCCAGCAGGCACGAGAACACGCCCGCGCAGGCCAGACGGGCGACGAACTCGCCCTTGTTGAAGGTGCCGTCGCTGTTCAGCGGCGGCAGCACGATGTACAGCATGGCCGCGCCGACCATGCCCAGCGCCGCCTTGAAGCCGTACAGTTTGACCAGGGTGGCGAAACCACCAAACGATTCTGCGGACATTGCTTGTTTCTCCATGATGAGGATAAGTAGAGGTGTTGTTTAAAAAGTCAGTCCCATAGCTGCACAAGATCGGCAACGGCGGCCACGCTGGCGGCAGGTTCCGGCAGGGTGACGACCAGCCCGGCCGGCAGCACGGCGCCGTGGCGCGCCAGCGCGGGATTCAGGGCCAAGGCCTGCTCGACGTATCCCGCGCCGTCGCCCAGGTAGCGCCATACCAGGGCGTCTACCGTGTCGTGCTGCCGCGTGCGCACCTGCATCAGATCAGCTCCACGGTCAGGTGCGTGCGCCCGACGATATCGGCGATGGCCCATTGCGCGTTGCGCCGCTGCGCGCCGGGCGCCTCGTCCAGCCACTCCATGCTTTTCTTGTCGCTGACGGACGTGGCCGTGCTGTCGTAGTCGCGGTAACGCTCGATCAGGTCGGCCTTCGCCGTGCTGTAGACGGCGCGCCGGTACTGCGCCAGCAGACGGGATTCGCGGTTGATGCGCGTGGCTGGCACGTCCACCAGGGCAGGGACTCCGGCAGCGGCCTGCTTGCCCTGCCAGTCGGCCAGCTCGCGGTTGACCTGCAGGATGGCATCGACCACGGCTTGCACCAGGCGCGCGTCGGTGACGGTGCCATCCAGGCGCATGGCGTCGCGCATATCGGTGAGAATGATGTCGGGAAACCAGCCGTCGTTCTCGATGATGCCGACGGCCGGCGCGGGCGCCGCCGGGGTGGTGCCGGGCGGGATGGACGGGGGCAGGGCCATGAAGGACATACGGGAGCTTTCAAAAATGGGGCGGTGGACGGGGTTCATCAGGCAAATGAATTAGCCAGAATCCCCCCGTGCCGCCGTGCTGCGGGGGATGCTCTTTACGTGGAACCGGCCGCGCGCTTGAGGCGCCGCTCCAGCCGTTCCATATCTTTCTTGACGCCGCACGACTCGGACAGGGAGCGGGCGCGCTTCAACTGGGCCATGGCGTTTTCCGCCTGCGCCACCTGCGCCGGGGCGATGTCCGTGTCGTCGGCTTGATCCAGCACGGCGATCAGTGCCAGGCCGATGGCCTTGTGCAGCTTGGCGCGCGCCTGGTCGGGCGCGTCGCTGGCGGCCGTCAGCAGCTCGACGGTGCCCAGCACCTGGGCCGCGTGCTGCGGATCTGCGGCCAGCTTGCCGTGCAAATAGCCTTCGGCGAATTCGTCCAGCATCAGCGTGGCGATGTCGCGGCTGTAGGTGTCGGGCAGGGTGAACTTGTGTTCCAGTGCATAGGCGGCCATGACCAGGGCGCGCGCGTATTCGCCCGTGTCGATATGCCACACCAGCAGGGTGGCGAACACGTCATCCTGGGCGCCCTTGCCGCCGGCCAGCACGCCGTCGATCCACTGCGCATAGTCGGGCAGCAAGGTGGCCTTGACCTCGATCTTGCGTTCAACGGACTGAATGGATTTCAGGTGCCGGCGGTCGTCGGCCAGCTTGTAGAGCATCAGCTCGTAGGCCGTGCCGGTGGTGACGCCCTGCGGCGCGGCGGCGCCGGCCGTGCGCTCGGCCAGCATGCGCGCGCGGTGGCGCAGGGCAGGGGATGGATTGGCCATTATTTGTCTTTCAGCTCGATGTTTTCCACCAGCGCGGCCAGGCCCAGGTCTTCGATCACGTAGGCGTCGTTGGACGACTCGTAGTTCTCGATGCGGTCGCGCTTGGGCACGTCCTCGACACGGCGGCGGCGCGCGCCTTCCTGGAAGTAGATCGACAGATTGTCGAAGCGGGTAATCAGGATGGCGTTGTCCGGGAAGAAGGGCACGCGCGCCGCCGGCAAGCCGCCGATGCGCTTCTGGCTGATGATGATGTCGGCCGCCAGCGTTTCCGTGGGCGTCTGCTTGGTGTTGACCAGCGGGAAATATTTATCGTTCAATAGCTTGCGCCCGACGATGGCCACCAGGTTGGTGTCTTCCTGATACCACGGGTCCAGCAGGTTGACGGCATCGGTGACGGCCGCGTCCAGGTTGGCATAGTCGGCGCCGTCCACATCGCCGATGATGACCTTGCCCGGCATGCCGCTGGCCACCAGGCCCAGCACGCGCTCGGGCGCCAGTTCGCGCAGGTGCTGCAGCCAGCCCTTGTTCACGTCCTGCAGCAGCGGGTTGGCATCCAGATCGGTGTCGGCCATGGCTTTCACACCATTGAAACCGATGACGATGCGGTCGAGTGCCTGGCGCGTCAGGATGGCATTGGCCACGCGAGACTGGAAGTCGGGGAACTTGGCCCAGGCGTCCAGCTTGGCATAGTTCAAATGCGTGTCGAAGTTGGTTTGCTCGCAGCGGTACTTGGTGCCGTCCAGGGTGGACAGGTCGCGCGTCTTGCGTTCCTTGTCCTTGGTGTTGGTGCGGCCGGCAATCGGGCCGGAGACGCCCAGGCCCAGCTTTTCGCCTTCCTGCTCGGTCACGCCGATGATGTTCACCTTCGACAGGAACTCGCTCGATTCCTGCATCTTGGTTTCCAGCTTTTGCTGCACGCTGGGCGTGACGCTGAAGGTCTTGGCCACGTTGTCCGTGTCGTTCAGTTGGCCCAGGCGGGTTTCATACTGGCCAAAGACCTGGCGCGTTTGCTTTTTCATATATTGGTGCTCCGTTGTTGAATAGGGTGTAGTGGATGGCGCGGGCGCTTAAAACTCGGTCTGCACGGCGCCGTCGTTGCCGGTGGCGGCCGGGCGGCGCGGGCCGTTGCCGGGCGCCTCGTCCATCTGCGCCTTGAAGGTTGCCAGCTCGTCCTGGGTCGCTTTCTGCGCCTTTTCCGCGGCATCGAGGCGCTTGATGGCGTCGGCGTAGTTGTCGTTGGCGGTAACGACGTGGCCGGCCAGCGCCTCCACGGCTTCGCTGATGTCGGCGAACTGCGCGGCGTCGGCGCCGGATTTATGGGAGAAGCGCGACAGCAGGTTTTTCACGGCATCGGCCAGCTTGGTGCCCTGCGGCTCTTCAAATTCCAGCGTCACCTCGACGGCCGAAGTAAACAGGTTGTCGGATTGCTGCTTGCGGCCGGCCGAGAATTTCAGCGCATCGGTGCCCAGGCTGGCCGGGCTGTCGGTGACGCCCAGGCCGACCAGGTAAGGCTGCGCCGAGTCGGCAAAGTCGGGCTGGATTTCCAGGCTGGTGTACAGCTTCTGTTTCGCCTTGTTGATGGCCACCAGTTCCGGCGTGGGTTCGATCTGCGCGAACAGGGCCAGTTTCTTGCCGCTGTCCGTGTCCACCTCTTCGGCTTTCACGGCAATCACGTCGCCGTAGGCCTTGAACTGGCTGTCGGGCAGGATGCCGCGAATGTGTTCCAGCCAGATACGCGCGCCGTAGGTTTTCGGGTTGTAGGTGGCGGCGATCTGCTCGATGGTGGCGCGGTCGATGTTGCGGCCGTCCGTGGTGGCGCCTTCGGTGGCGACGCGGAAAAATTGGGATTTAGGCATGGTGGCGTGTCTCGGTTGATCGGATAACGCCATGGTCAACGTCTTGGCGCTGCGATTCAATGCGGCGCGGGTTGCTATGGGCCATAGCGACTTTTGCCTTTCCCCGCTCCGCGCGCGCGCGGCCTACGCTGGCGGCATGTTAGGAATCCATCAAACCCCTGAAGAAAAAATCGCCGAACTGGCCGTGCCCGAATCCGAGCCGCGCCGCGCCGCGCGCGCCCTGTACTGGAAGGGCTGGCGCATTTCGTCCATCGCCCGCCACCTGGGAATCAAGCGCAGCACCATCAATAGCTGGAAGCTGCGCGACGAGTGGGACAAGGCGCAGGCCATCGAGCACGTGGAGGCGTCGGCCGAGCTGCGCCTCGTAAAACTGATCGAAAAAGAGGTCAAGAGCGGCAGCGATTACAAGGAAATCGATTTACTCGCCCGCACCATCGTGCAGATGGCGCGCGTGCGCCGCTACGAGCAACCGGGCGGCAACGAGGTCGATCTCAATCCGAAGCTGGCAAACCGCAACGCCGGCCCGAAGAAGAAACCGACGCGCAACGACTTCAGCGAAGAACAGAAAATCCAGCTGCTCGACGCCTTCCATGATTCTCTCTTCGATTATCAAAAGGTCTGGTATCGCAACGGCGACCAGCGCACGCGCGCCATCCTCAAGAGCCGCCAGATCGGCGCCACCTGGTACTTCGCGCGCGAGGCGCTGGCCGACGCCATGGCGACGGGCCGCAATCAGATCTTCCTGTCCGCCTCTAAAAGCCAGGCGCACGTCTTCAAGCAATACATCGTGCAATTCGCGCGCGAGGCGGCCGGCATCGAGCTGACGGGCGACCCCATCGTGCTGCCGAACGGCGCACACCTGTACTTCCTGGGCACCAACGCGCGCACGGCGCAGGGCTACCACGGCAATTTTTACTTCGATGAATTCTTCTGGACACAGAATTTCCAGGAACTCAACAAGGTGGCCTCGGGCATGGCCATTCACAAGAAATGGCGCAAGACCTACTTTTCAACGCCATCCTCGACCACTCACCAGGCCTATCCGTTCTGGACGGGCGAGCTGTTCAACAAGCGCCGCGCCAAGGCGGATCAGGTGAATATCGATGTGAGCCATGGCCGCTTGTCGTCGGGTTTCACGGGCGAGGACAAGATCTGGCGCCAGATCGTCACCATCCTGGACGCCGAGCGTGGCGGCTGCAACCTGTTCGACATCGACGAGCTGCGCAACTTCGAATACAGCCCCGACCAGTTCGACAACCTGCTGATGTGCAATTTTATTGACGACTCGGCCTCGGTCTTCCCGCTGGCCGAGCTGCAGCGCTGCATGGTCGATTCCTGGCTCGAGTGGGACGACTACAAGCCGTTGCTGGGCCTGCGCCCGTTCGGCAACCGGCCCGTGTGGATCGGCTACGACCCGGCCTTGAACGGCGATAGCGCCGGCTGCGTGGTGCTGGCGCCGCCCATGACGGCCGGCGGCAAGTTCCGCATCCTGGAGCGCCACCAGTGGCGCGGGCAGAGCTTCGAAGACCACGCCGACGCCATCCGCCAGATGACCCAGCGTTACAACGTCGAATACATCGGCATCGATACCACGGGCATGGGTATCGGCGTGCTGCCGATTGTGCGTGGCTTCTTCCCGGCCGTCACGGCGCTGAACTACTCGCCCGAAGTCAAAACCCGCATGGTGCTGAAGGCCAAAAACATCATCAGCAAGGGCCGGCTGGAATTCGACGCCGGCTGGATCGACATCGCGCAGTCCTTCATGGCCATCCACAAGACCATTACCCCCAGCGGCCGGCACGTGACCTATGTCGCCGGCCGCAGCGACGAAACCGGCCACGCCGATCTGGCGTGGGCCTGCATGCACGCCCTCGATCACGAGCCCTTCGAAGGCACCACCGACAACCACCAATCTTTCATGGAGATTTATTCTTGAGCAAAGCACGACACCTGCGCGCGCGCGGCCGGCAGGCCCAGGGCGCCCCATCAACAGCGGCCACGGCGCCGGCCGCCGCCGGCATCGAGGCGTTTTCCTTCGGCGACCCGACGCCCGTGCTCGAGCACGCCGACATTCTCGACTGCTTCGAATGCTGGAAGAACGGCCACTGGTACGAGCCGCCCGTCAACCTGGCCGGCCTGGCCAAGTCCTTCAATGCCGGCGTGCACCACAGCAGCGCCATCCACTTCAAGGCCAACGTGCTGGCGTCCACCCTGATTCCCAGCAAGTACCTGTCGCGCGACGCCTTCAAACGCATGGCGCTGGACTTCCTGACCTTCGGCAATGCCTACCTGGAAGACCGGCCCAGCCGCAGCGGCAAGGCGCTGGCGTACCAGCATGCGCTGGCCAAGTACATGCGGCGCGGCGTCGATCTGGACACGTATTTTTTTGTGAACGGCTACCAGGCCGTGCACCAGTTCGACAGGGGCCGCGTGTTTCACCTGATGGAACCGGACGTGAATCAGGAGCTGTATGGCGTGCCGCAGTATCTGAGCGCGCTGCAATCGGCTTGGCTCAACGAGGCGGCCACCTTGTTCCGCCGCAAGTACTACAAGAACGGTTCGCACGCCGGTTTCGTCTTCTACATGACAGATGCCGCCGCCAACACCCAGGACGTGGACAACCTGCGCCAGGCCATGCGCGACAGCAAGGGGCCGGGCAACTTCCGCAACCTGTTCATGTACGCGCCGAACGGCAAGAAGGACGGCATCCAGATTTTGCCCGTGTCGGACGTGGCCGCCAAGGACGAGTTTTTCAACATCAAGAGCGTCACGCGCGACGACCAGCTGGCCGCGCACCGCGTGCCGCCCCAGTTGATGGGCATCCTGCCGAACAATGCCGGCGGCTTCGGCGCCGTCGAGCCGGCCGCGCGCGTCTTCGCGCGCAATGAGCTGGTGCCGCTGCAGGCGCAGTTCGAGGCGATCAACGAGTGGGCCGGCGTGGAAGTGGTGAGGTTCGCCCCGTATGACCTGGCCACGGGCGGGGAGGGCACGGCATGAGCGACCACATCGACAACACCGACAAGATCATCTTCGCCGAAGTGGCGCGCGGCCTGGCCGCGGTGCGTGGCCGGTCCGCCCTGGTGGCGCACGGCTGCTGCCATTACTGCGACGAGGCGCTGGCGCCCGCGCTGCTGTTCTGCGATGTGGACTGCCGCGACGACTACGACAAGGAGCAGGCGGCCAAGGTGCGCGCCGGCCGTCCAGCATGACCGCCACGCCGCGCTGACCGGCAGGGCGGGGCCGCGCCAGCGCAGCCACGTCAGAGCGCCCCAGCCACCGCACAGGCCGCCCACGAGGCGGCTTTTGTATTTGCGACGTACCGTTAAAGTGCAGTGGCTGGGTACCATTCGCTCACTACTGCCGCGACGGCGCCGTGAGCATGTGACCACTTTTCCTCGTTGCTCTCGAACCGCTTATTTGGCAATACAATGTGCTTGTCAGCCGCTCGTAACGCGAACCATAAATCGTTCTGCAATTCTGATCGCCCATAATCACCACTCCCATAAGGAGTCACCACAATGATTTTTTTGTTTTGAGCACGCGCATAACCGATCTCAACCAATGTACCGAATGCCGTGAGATCTTCCAAAAAAGCGACAAAGATATCTGCACGTGTTATGCCTTGGATTGCACCTCGATAAGCGGCGCCTTCCGCCCATTCGGGGCTGCATGTGGTGATTCCGTGCCTATAGCCGTGATAACTGCCTCGTGCCTTCCAGGGGCCGGAGTAAAGGAAGTTGACATTTGTGCCATGAAATGTCATTAATTCAGGTTCAGCAATTAAAACGTCGTTGTCGCCTCTATCCATCTCTAACTCTCCGCTCTTCATGGATTCAGCAACGTTAAATATCCGCCAACATGAAAAGCTGTGCCCCGGTTGCTTGTTGTCGAAAGGCTCCCCCATTTTTCCCGCCATATAGATTATCGGCAGGTCACGCGATGCAGTTCGGCGACCACGTTTCTTGCTGATCCAAATATCCACGTCGGCTTGGCTCCAGCCCACCGCACGTTCACCGAGGGAGATAGATTTTGGGAATTCCTGTGCGCTCTGTAGCTTGTAGATCATTGATCGCGAAAGTCCAGTTCGAGCCATAACATCTTCGATACGTAAAATGTTGTCGTTGGTGAAATTAAAAAAGCTCATAAATTTCCTTTCGAAGTGGTGTGGACGCCAGTGGACATTATGAGACTTCTGTGAACTCTGTGCAATGGAAATTTCGAGAGCCGGGTTACATGCTAGTGACGCTCGCCTGGTATTTTGGGGGCGAATGAGTGCCTGTTGCGCAGCAGTCTGAATGTCGACCTTACCCCCCCATCCCTTGCGCTCGCATGCCAAGGTGATGCTGCGGCAGGGCTGTCAGCGCCGCAGCGGCCGCCCGTGCCCACGGTCATGAATATGTTCAATATCTTAAAAGCAATCAAATGCCCTTTATCGGCCCGGCGCGCGCAGTTGTCCCCCCTCCACACCTGCCCGCTATATAGGACTCTTTTGACTCAAATTTGCATCATGGCCGAAGGCGCATGAGGACTGGCGCGGCGGGGCGAAGAGTGGGGATGCGATTTGACGCATTTTGACGCACTTTGAGCGGTTTTTCGTGCGGGTGGTGTTGCGAACGTGGGAGCGGTGTTGTTTTCGCGCTGCGCCGCGTCCTGGCGCGGTTCTGGCCCATGTAATGGCGTCCCTGCTCTGAGCATCATTCATCGTCGCGCCCTCGCGTCGTTGCCGGGTATTGCGGGCTCAAGAACTCTTGATATGCTGTATGTATACACAGTATTTTACTTGGGTGTCACAATGATTGTCAAAATGTTAAAGATGCGCCTTGCTGGGGTGGAAGTGCCCAAGCGCCGGCTGCATGATCGCTATAACTCGGCACGGCCCGGCAAGTTGGAAGTCGTTGAAACGACAGACCAGGGCTTGCATCGGTTGGTGAAGCTGGCCCGCTTCACTTACGGCGAGAGCGGAAACTACGTTGACACACTGTTCGACGTGAATTTGCTCTGGTATCGGGATGGGCGCATGGTGTTGTCAGGGTTTGAGCGCAGCAAAAAAGATATGCAATTTTGCGACTATGCGCAGTCCTGGCTGTGTTTTGTCGGAACGGAGCCGCCGCCAATGCCGGAAGGCAGGTAGAATAAATTGCATGTGCGCCGACTATACCCCCAGCCGTAGCGATCAAATCGAACAGCATTTCGCTGTTCGCTCCCCTCAATTTGATCTGCCGCCGGAAGCCTGGCCAGGCTACATGGCGCCGATCATTCGCGCGTCGCACGATGTGCCCGGTGAGCTGGAAGTCGCGCCGGCATGTTTCGGGATGGTTCCGCATTGGGCCGATATCAAGCTGGCGCGCCAGACCTACAACGCCCGTACTGAAACCGTGGCGCAGAAGCCTTCCTTCCGTAATGCCTGGAAGCGCAAACAGTTCTGCATTATCCCCGCAGACAATTTCTTTGAACCTTGCTATGAGACTGGAAAGCCTGTTCGCTGGCGCATCGAGCGCGCCGATGGCATGCCGGCCGCCATCGCCGGGATATGGGAGTTCCGGCCGCAAGATTTGCTGTTGTCGTTCTCGATGCTGACGATAAATGCCGATGGCCACCCGCTCATGCAGCGCTTCCACAAGCCGGATGATGAAAAGCGCATGGTGATGATCCTCGACCCGAACCAGTATCAAGGCTGGCTTGATGGCTCCCTTGTGAGTGAAGATGATTTGTTTCAGCAGTATCCAGCAGAGCGCCTCGTGGCTGTTGCTGATCCGCTTCCGCCGCGTGTGAAAAAATGAACACCGACCTGGTTGCTTGAGAGCGAGGGAGGTCTAGTAATCGGGAAAAAGCTTTACAGCTTTGGGTTCCAAAACAGCACGTGCTCTGTAAGTGTTGTCAATATTAAAACTTAATAACGGAGATATAAATGAGCTATACAGCCACCACCTTCAACGTAATGATTGCGTCTCCAGGTGATGTTGCATCAGAGCGTGCGATTGTTCGTGATGTAGTGTACGAATGGAATGCGGTAAATTCTGGCACGAGGAAAATTGTTCTATTGCCAATAGGATGGGAGTCGCATTCGTCACCTGAGACTGGCGAAACGGCACAAGGAATTATCAACAAACAAATTTTATCTAAGTGCGACTTGTTGATTGGAGTGTTTTGGACTCGCATTGGGACGGAAACGGACAAGTTTTCTAGTGGTACGGTTGAAGAAATAGAAAAACACATTGCTGGTGATAAGCCAGCAATGCTCTATTTCTCCAGCCAACCAGTGGCACTGGATACGGTTGATCCTGCTCAGATTGAGAAGCTAAAAGAATTTAAAAAATCAATGCAAAGCCGTTCATTGTACGAAAGCTATGACAGTCATACTAGCTTCAAGGAAAAGCTTTATCGCCATCTTCAAATTAAGGTGAATGATCACCCTCTTTTTAGAATTTCTGAACAATCTACTACTTCTGCGTTAGTTGACTCTAAAACCTCGATTCCAACTCTACTGTCTGAATCCCGAATTTTATTAAAAGAAGCGAGTCTCGATCCACAGGGCATTATTATTTTTATGAGAGCTATTGATGGGACTGCTATTCAAACAAACGCGAAGAATCTTATTCCGTCCGACGCGCACAGGGATGTTGCAAAATGGGAGCAAGCACTAGATGAACTGGTCCAAGAGGGCCTCGTAGTCGCGCGCGGTCACAATGGTGAAATTTTTGAAGTCAGCAATCGCGGATATCAGATAGCTGACATGATAGAACTTTAAAAATCATATGCAGAGCGTTGCACTCCGCATGCTCTAACTGTTGCCGCTGCGTGGTAGCCCTCGCGTGCCGCAGGCGCGCGAATGTTTGATGAGCACTGGTATCACCGATCCACCCGGCGTACTGGCAAAAAAAAGGCTGTCATTTTGTTGTCATTCCTAGGCTAGAATAGCCCAAAAACAACCCAAATAATGACAGCCTTCTTCTTGCTAACTATTTGATTCTAAAGAATTCAGTGGTGGAGACGGCGGGAATCGAACCCGCGTCCGCAAGCACTCCACAGACAGTTCTACATACTTAGCACTATCATTTAATTTAACTCAGCCAGCACGGATGTGCACGTTATGGGCAAGCGAGTTACCTATTATTTAGTCGGACGCTAAGTAACCCAGCATACGACGAGTCCCTGTAAATGACTCTAGAGCTTTTGACGGCCCACCCCAGGGACGAGGTGTTCTAGAGCTAACAGCGATTAAGCTGCCAGTGCGTACGAGTTATCGTTTGCAGTTAAGTTTTTTCAGGTTGTATTTACGAGGTAGCCCGCCCTCGGTATGCCCTGCGCTGCTTTGCAACCCACGTCGAAACCAGGTCGTCCCCACAGAACCTTCATTGTAGCGCAATCTTCACACTCTTGCATGATGCATTCGCAGTAATGGATAGAAGGCCAGGCAGATGCAGTTTCAAGCCATCAAGCCGCCAGCTGCCGCTCCTGCGCCGCCTTCACCACAGTACTCACCAACTCGAGCAACGCTTGCGGCGTATCGAGCAAATGGTCGGCGTTCCAGTGCTGCGGCTCGACGGGGCCGCAGTAGCCCCAGGCGCAGGCGACCGTGCGCATGCCGGCGGCGCGGCCGGCCTGGATGTCGCGCAGGTCGTCGCCCACGTACCAGCAGTCTTCCGGCGCCAGGTCCAGGCGGCGGGCCGCTTCCAGCAGGGGGGCGGGGTGGGGTTTCGGGTGCGCCATGGTGTCGCCCGAGATCACGCAGCCGGCGCCGCCCAGGCCGATCTGGCCCACCAGCGGGTCGGTGAAGCGGGCGGCCTTGTTGGTGACCACGCCCCAGGCCAGGCCCAAGGCGCTCAAGCCTTCCAGCATGGCGGGGATGCCGTCGAATAAACGGCTTTCCACGGCCAGGGCCGCTTCGTAATTGTTCAGGAAGCCGTCTTTCAGGGCTTCGTAGCCGCTTTCGCCCGGTTGGACGCCATACGATGCGCCTATCATGCCGCGCGCGCCCGCCGAGGCCGTGGGGCGCAAGATGTCATACGGAGTCGGCGCCAGGCCGGCGCGCGCGCGCAGCAGGTTGATGGCCGCTGCCAGGTCGGGCGCGGTGTCGGCCAGGGTGCCGTCGAGGTCGAACAGGATGGCGCGCGGGGCTGGCAGATGGTCAGTGATCATGGCGGGCAAAGTGTGTCAAGTGGGAATGAAAAATGGCGGCCGCAGCCGCCTTGTATTGTGCGTGATGGTTACAGCGGCCGGGTGCAGGCCACCAGATAATTGACGCTGGTATCGCTATTAAGTGAGTAAATCTTGGTCAGCGGATTGTAGCCCATGCCGCGCATGCTGTTGACGTCCAGGCCGGCACTGCGCAGGTATTGCGACAGTTCGGCCGGGGTGATGAATTTGTCATAGTCGTGCGTGCCTTTCGGCAGCAGACGCAGCAGGTATTCGGCGCCCAGGATGGCGAACAGATACGCTTTCGGGTTGCGGTTCAGGGTCGACAGGAAAACGTGGCCGCCCGGTTTCACCAGGGTGGCGCAAGCCTTGACGATGGCGGCGGGGTCCGGCACGTGCTCGAGCATTTCCATGCACGTCACGACGTCGTACTGGCCCGGCTCTTCCGCGGCCATGGCTTCGGCGGCGATCAGCTTGTAGCGTACCTTGGCACCGGATTCCAGGCTGTGCAGGTCGGCCACTTTCAATGCCTTGTCGGACAGGTCGATGCCCGTCACGTCGGCGCCCTTGCGGGCCATCGATTCGGCCAGGATGCCGCCGCCGCAGCCGATGTCGATCACGCGTTTGCCGGCCAGCGGCACTTTCGCGTTGATCCATTCCAGGCGCAGGGGATTAATTTCGTGCAGGGGACGAAACTCGGAAGTGGGGTCCCACCAGCGGTGGGCCAGCTCACTGAATTTTTGGATTTCGAGAGGGTCGGCGTTCATAGGTCGAATAATAGCGGCAATTTTACAATTGGGCAGCCACGGACGAAAAAAAACCCCGCCGTGGCGGGGTTTTTCAGCTGTTCTTGACTTGCGCGATGATTTGCGCCGAGTCGAGGGGGCAGCTATTACTTGTTGCGGGTACCAACAACTTCGATTTCCACGCGACGGTTTTTCGCACGGCCTTCGGCAGTTTTGTTATCAGCAACAGGTTGTTTTTCGCCTTTGCCTTCGGTGTACACGCGGTTGCTTTCAACGCCTTTGGTAACCAGGTAGGCTTTGACAGCATCAGCACGACGTACCGACAGTTTTTGGTTGTAAGCATCGGTGCCGACGGAGTCGGTGTGACCCACAGCGATGATGACTTCCAGGTTGATGCCGCCCAGTTGTGCGGTCAGCTCGTCCAGCTTGGCTTTGCCTTCTGGCTTCAGCGTAGCTTTGTCGAAATCGAAGAATGCATCAGCGGCGAAGCTGACTTTTTCCGAGGTAGGAGCAACGACGACTGGCACTGGCACGACTGGTGCTGGTGCTGGTGCAGGTACGACTGGCGCTGGAGGTGCTACGCATTTGCCGTCTTGCAGGGTTTCTGGCTCTACGCACAGTGGTACGTCGCAACCTGGCACTGCGTCAGCAGGTGTCCAGTAGCCGGTGCGCCAGCACAGGCCGAATGGGTCACGCACGATCACGCCGCGGGCATCTTGCACGTAAGCGCTTTTTGGGCTTGGTGCTTGGATGTCAGTGGTAACTGGCGCGAATGGTGGGGAGGTTGGGGTTTGGGCCGAAGCCGAGCCAGCAATCACTGCGGATGCAGCGAAAAACAGCGTTACAAATTTATTCATTCTTTTTTCCTTTCGGGGGGTGATATCCGCAGAACAACACTGCGCTACTGGTGCTACGTGCCAAGATTTTATCATGTAGACCATATGCGCTCGTTTCAGATTGCGAAACTAGCAATTAACTTCCCAGTCATTTTGCCACACGCATCAGGGGCGCACGACCGTGGTTAAATCAAAGCTTGCCCGATTTTAGACCGTGCGTTGTTTTTGCGCAACGAAAATGCCCATTTGTAACGCATCTGTAACAATTGATCGCTTTTCTTGCCACTTTTAAGGGCAGGTGTCTTGAACTGACATTGCCGTTGTGCATTATCGGCAGAGCAACATGCACGACCCCGGTGCAAACTGCCAATGTTGCTGGTCTGGCCAATTTGTACAGGTAGCTGGGCGCGCATGCTAAAATCGTGCGCTTGACTGTTAAGAGTGCCGGGCAAATGCCCACGGCGGCACTGCATGGCCAGCACGTATCCTTGCGGTACCCGTACTGGCCTTGCCGCCAGCCCGCCGATTTGTTTTGGCACTCTGCGACATGGAAGTCGGGCCACGCCAGCAGCGCGCGGCGCGGCTTCCACGACGACAGCCACCCAGGATATGCAGTATTGCGTCATACATTGCGTAACAGATAAGTTAACCACAGCCTGAGATCAGTCGAACCGCCAATGGATCAATTCGCAAAAGAAACAATTCCTATTTCCCTCGAAGAAGAGATGCGCAAGAGCTACCTCGATTACGCCATGAGCGTGATCGTCGGTCGCGCCTTGCCCGATGCGCGCGATGGCTTGAAGCCAGTGCACCGCCGCGTCTTGTTCGCGATGCATGAAATGAATAACGTGTGGAACCGCCCTTACGTCAAGTGCGCCCGCGTGGTCGGCGAAACCATGGGTAAATACCATCCCCACGGCGATGCCTCGATCTACGACACACTGGTGCGCATGGCGCAGGATTTCTCGCTGCGCTACATGCTCGTCGATGGCCAGGGCAACTTCGGTTCCGTCGACGGCGACGGCGCCGCGGCGATGCGTTACACCGAGTGCCGCCTCGACAAGATCGCCGGCGAGCTGCTGGCTGATATCGACAAGGACACCGTCGACTTCCAGCCCAACTACGACGGCAAGGAAAAGGAACCGACGGTCTTGCCGACGCGTATCCCGAACCTGCTGATCAATGGCTCGTCCGGTATTGCCGTCGGCATGGCGACGAACATTCCGCCACACAACATCACCGAAGTCATCGACGGCGCGCTGCACGTGCTGCGCAACCCCGATTGCACGATCGATGAATTGATCGAGCTGATCCCGGCGCCGGACTTCCCGACGGCCGGCATCATCTATGGCGTGTCCGGCGTGCGCGACGGCTATCGCACGGGCCGCGGCCGCGTTGTCATGCGCGCCAAGACCCACTTCGAGGAATACGGCAAGGATGGCGGCCGCATCGCCATCATCGTCGACGAGCTGCCCTTCCAGGTCAACAAGAAATCCTTGCTGGAACGCATCGCTGAAAACGTGCGCGACAAGAAGCTCGACGGCATTTCCGACATCCGCGACGAATCCGACAAGTCGGGCATGCGCGTGGTGATCGAGCTGAAGCGGGGCGAAGTGCCGGAAGTGGTGCTCAACAACCTGTACAAGCAGACCCAGTTGCAAGACACCTTCGGCATGAACATGGTGGCCCTGGTCGATGGTCAGCCGAAGCTGCTGAACCTCAAGCAGATGCTGCAATGCTTCCTGTCGCACCGCCGCGAAGTGGTCACGCGCCGCACCGTGTTCGAACTGCGCAAGGCGCGCGAACGCGGTCACGTGCTCGAAGGCCTGGCGGTCGCGCTGGCCAACATCGATGACTTCATCGCCATCATCAAGGCCGCGCCGACGCCGCCGATCGCGAAGGTCGAGCTGATGGCCAAGGCCTGGGATTCGTCCGTCGTGCGCGAAATGCTGGCCCGTACGGGCGACGGCACGACGCCGGGCGGCGTCGATGCCTACCGTCCGGAAAACCTGCCGAAACACTACGGCATGCAGACGGATGGCCTGTACAAGCTGTCGGACGATCAGGCGCAGGAAATTCTGCAAATGCGCCTGCAGCGCCTGACCGGCCTGGAGCAGGACAAGATCGTCAACGAGTACAAGGACGTGATGGAACATATCGCCGACTTGCTCGACATCCTGGCCAAGCCGGAACGCGTCACCGTCATCATTACCGATGAAATGACCCTGGCGAAGAACGAATACGGCGCCGGCAACAAGGACGTGCGCCGCTCGCAGATCGAATTGAACGCGACCGACCTGGAAACGGAAGACCTGATCACGCCGCAGGACATGGTCGTGACCCTGTCGCACACCGGCTACATGAAGGCCCAGCCGATCACCGAATACCGCGCGCAGAAGCGCGGCGGACGCGGCAAGCAGGCCATGGCGACCAAAGAGGAAGACTGGATCGACCAGCTGTTCATCGCCAACACGCACGACTACATCCTGTGCTTCTCGGATCGCGGCCGCATGTACTGGCTGAAGGTGTGGGAAGTGCCGCAAGGCTCGCGCAACTCGCGCGGCAAGCCGATCGTCAACATGTTCCCGCTGCAGGACAACGAAAAGATCACCGTGATCCTGCCGCTGTCGGGCGAGAACCGCACGTTCCCGGAAGACCATTACGTGTTCATGTCGACCAGCCTCGGTACCGTCAAGAAGACGCCGCTGAAGGACTTCAGCAATCCACGCAAGGCCGGCATCATCGCGGTCGACCTGGACGACGGCGACTTCCTGATCGGCGCGGCGCTGACGGACGGCCAGCACGACGTGATGCTGTTCTCCGATTCGGGCAAGGCAGTGCGCTTCGACGAAAACGATGTGCGTCCGATGGGCCGCACGGCGCGCGGCGTGCGTGGCATGAACCTGGAAGAAGGCCAGCACGTGATCGCCCTGCTGGTGGCCGAGAACGAGCAGCAGTCGGTGCTGACGGCCACGGAAAACGGCTACGGCAAGCGTACGCCGATCACCGAATACACGCGCCATGGTCGTGGCACGAAAGGCATGATCGCCATCCAGACCAGCGAGCGCAACGGTAAAGTGGTTGCCGCGACCCTGGTCGATGCCAGCGATGAAATCATGCTGATCACCACCGGCGGCGTCTTGATCCGCACCCGCGTGTCGGAAATCCGCGAGATGGGCCGCGCGACACAGGGCGTGACCCTGATCGCCGTGGAAGACGGCACCAAGCTGTCCGGCCTGCAGCGCGTGGTGGAAACGGATATCGACGAAGTCGAGCTGACGACGGAGGCGGGCACGGATGCCGCGCCGGCAGCGGCCGAACCAGCCGATCCTGTCGACCCGGCCCAGCCGGAGTAAGATGATTGGGGCTCTTTCGGGAGCCCCAATTGCTATTGGCGCGTCTTTTCGTGGTGCTGCCAGCAGAATTTCGTAGGTCGGCTTAGCCCGTCGGGCGTAAGCCGACATGCATCCGGCAGTGCCCTTTTACCAGTCATTCAACATCCCGCATGCCATGAGAAAAATCGTCGCCACCTTCTTCGCCGCGTTTTCGCTGGCCTTCCTTGCGACCCTGCCGGCCCTGGCCCAGAGCACGCAAGCCACGCCCGCCCGCCAGGCGGCGCCAAGCCCCGCCATGAAAGTGGCCGTGCGGCGCATGCTCGACGCGATGCAGTTCCCGCAACTGACGCGCAGCATCTTCGACCAGATGCTGCAATCGGTGCCCGCCATGATCCGCCAGTCGGCGCAGCAGCAAATCAACAGCAACCCGAAACTGGACGAGCAGCGCAAGGCGCGCGCGCTGGCCAGCGCCGAGGAAGAAATCCCCCTGGCCATCGCCACCCTGACGCAGGTACTGGCCGACCCGACCCTGATCGACGAGCTGGGCGACGAAATGGTGCCCCTGTATGCGCGTTTTTACACGGTGCCGGAAGTCGAGCAGCTGACGGCCTTCTACAAGACGCCGCTGGGCCGCAAGATGCTGGCCACCATGCCGCAGCTGTCGGCCGAATCGATGGCCATCAGCCAGCGCGTGCTGATCCCCCGCGTGAACGCCGTGCTTGATCAGGTCATGCGGGCGGCCACGCAATCGCCCCAATAATTTCATTTCACTAAGGACCGTATCGTGACCCATATCTACAACTTCTCCGCCGGCCCCGCCGTTCTGCCCAAGGAAGTGCTGGCGCAAGCGGCCGCCGAGATGCAGGACTGGCACGGCAGCGGCATGTCGGTGATGGAAATGAGCCACCGTGGTCCCGAATTCATCTCCATTTACAAGCAGGCCGTGGCCGACCTGCGCGAGCTGCTGGCCGTGCCCGAGAACTACAAAATCCTGTTCTTGCAGGGCGGCGGCTTGGGCGAGAACGCCATCATCCCGATGAACCTGGTGGGCCTGGCCGCGCAGCAGCCGGCCACCGTCGACTTCGTGCACACGGGCTCGTGGTCGGGCAAGTCGATCCAGGAAGCGGCCAAGTATGCCAATGTGAACGTGGCCGCGTCCTCGAAGGCTGCCCGTTTCACTGGCGTGCCGCCCGTCGCCGAATGGAAGCTGACGCCAGGCGCCGCCTACCTGCACATCTGCACCAATGAAACCATCGACGGCGTGGAGTTCCAGCAGGCGCCAAGCGTGCCGCCAGGCACCACCATCGTGGCCGACATGTCCTCGCACATTTTGTCGCGCGTGATCGACGTGTCGCAATACGGCGTGATCTTCGGCGGCGCGCAGAAAAATATCGGCCCGGCCGGCCTGACCCTGGTCATCGTGCGCGAAGACTTGCTGGGCAAGGCGCTGCCGATCTGCCCGTCGGCTTTCGACTGGACCATCGTGGCCGAACATGAGTCGATGTACAACACGCCGCCCACCTACGGCATCTATATCGCCGGCCTGGTTTTCCAGTGGCTCAAACGCCAGGGTGGCGTTGCAGCCATGGAACAGCGTAATATTGAGAAAGCGGCGCTGCTGTACGCGGCGCTCGACGCGGACGACTTCTACCAGAACCGGGTCGACCCCGCATACCGTTCGCGCATGACCATCCCGTTCTATCTGCGCGATGAAAGTCTGAACGAAGCATTCCTGGCCGGCGCCAAGCAGCGCGGCCTGCTGCAACTGAAGGGCCACAAGTCCGTCGGCGGCATGCGTGCATCGATCTATAACGCGATGCCGATCGAGGGCGTGCAAGCCCTGGTCACCTATTTGAACGAGTTTGCCGGACGCTGAGTCGCTTAACCGACCGCGCCGGCCCGCCGCCGGCGCAGGCCGCGCGGCCATGATTGAAGTACAGCTGACGAAACAAACCATCCATGACCGATAAATTGAAACCGCTGCGCGAACAGATCGATGCGATCGACGCGCAAATCCTCGAACTGCTGAACCGCCGCGCGCAAATCGCCCAGCAGGTGGGCCACGTGAAGGCCGAGACGCAGGCACCCGTATTCCGTCCCGAGCGCGAAGCGCAGGTGCTGCGCGGCGTGGCCGAGCGCAATCCCGGCCCCATGGGCAACCGCGAAGTGCAGACCATCTTCCGCGAAATCATGTCGTCCTGCCGCTCGCTGGAAAAGCGCGTGACCGTGGCCTACCTTGGCCCGGCCGGCACCTTCAGCGAACAGGCCGTGTATCAGCAGTTCGGCAGCGCCGTCGAAGGCTTGCCGTGCGCGTCCATCGATGAAGTATTCCGTTCCGCCGAGGCGGGAACGGCGGACTTTGGCGTCGTGCCGATCGAAAATTCCTCGGAAGGCGCCGTCAACCGCACGCTCGACATGATGCTGCAGACCAGTCTCATCATCAGCGGCGAGGTGGCGATCGCCGTGCACCACAGCCTGATGACGAAGAGCGGCAACATGGATGGCGTCACGTCCATCTGCGCCCATTCGCAGGCGCTGGCGCAGTGCCAGGTCTGGCTGAACCAGAACTACCCGCATATCGAGCGCCGCGCCGTGGCCTCGAATGCCGAGGCGGCCCGCATGGCCGGCGAAGACGGCACGGTGGCGGCGATTGCCAGCGAACTGGCCGGCGCGCAGTACAAGCTGGGCGTGGTCAAGGGCCATATCCAGGACGACCCGCACAACCGCACGCGCTTTGCCGTCGTGGGCACCTTGCAGACGGCGCCGTCGGGCAAGGACCAGACCTCGCTGGTGCTGGCCGTGCCGAACAAGGCGGGCGCCGTGTACCAGCTGCTCGCGCCCCTGGCCAAGCACGGCGTGTCGATGACGCGCTTCGAGTCGCGCCCGGCGCGCATGGGCAGCTGGGAGTATTATTTCTATGTCGACGTGGAGGGCCACGTGCACGATGCGGCCGTCGCCCAGGCGCTGGCCGAGCTGCAGAGCAATGCGGCGTTTTTCAAGGTGCTGGGGTCGTATCCGGTCAGTTTGTGACTTCGTTGACTGGTGTCGGATTACGCTGCGCTAATCCGACCTACGGTAAGCTGTAGGTTGGGTTAGCGCAGCGTAACCCAACAAACAACCACGGTAAGCTGTAGGTTGGGTTAGCGCAGCGTAACCCAACAACAGCCACCAGCCTAATCATTCACCAACTTTTAAAGAACACCATGTCTAAAAATATCGGTCCAGAATACGTCCGCGCCATCGCCCCTTATCAGAGCGGCAAACCGATCGCGGAAGTTGCGCGCGAATTCGGCCTCGACGAGGCAGCCATCGTCAAGCTGGCGTCGAATGAAAACCCGTACGGCATGCCGGAATCGGCGAAGCAGGCGATGATCGCCGCCATCGATGACCTGGGCCGCTACCCGGACGCCAACGGCTTCGACTTGAAAGCCGTGCTGTCCAAGCGCTACGACGTGCCTGCCGACTGGATCACCCTGGGCAACGGCAGCAATGACATCCTGGAAATCGCCGCGCACGCCTTCGTGCAGCATGGCCAATCCGTCGTCTACTCGCAGTACTCGTTTGCCGTGTACGCGCTGGCCACGCAAGGCCTGGGTGCGCGCCACATCGTCGTGCCGGCGCAAGCCTACGGCCATGACCTCGACGCGATGGCTGCGGCGATTGCCGACGACACGCGTCTGGTCTTCATCGCCAACCCGAACAACCCGACCGGCACCTTCCTATCGGCCGCGCAGCTGGAAGCCTTCCTGCAGAAAGTGCCGGCGCATGTCGTCGTCGTGCTCGACGAAGCCTACAACGAATTCCTGTCGGCCGACGACCAGTACGAGTCGACGGCGTGGGTGCGCCAGTATCCGAACCTGGTGGTGTCGCGCACCTTGTCGAAGGCGTATGGCCTGGCCGGCCTGCGCATCGGCTTTGCCATCGCCCAGCCGGTGCTGACGGACCTGATGAACCGCATCCGCCAGCCGTTCAACGTCAACTCGCTGGCGCAGGCCGCCGCGATCGCCGCCCTGAACGACAAGGCCTTCCTCGAGCAAAGCGCGCGCAACAACGCGGCCGGCTACCAGCAGTTCACGGAGGCGTTCGACGCCCTGGGCCTGGAATACGTGCCGTCGCACGGCAATTTCGTGCTGGTGAAGGTGGGCGACGATGATGAAGCGGGCGCGCGCGTCAACCTGGCATTGCTCAAGCAGGGCGTGATCGTGCGTCCCGTCGGCAGCTATGGCTTGCCGCAATGGCTGCGCATTTCCATCGGCCTGCCGCAGGAAAACGCCATCCTCATCGCCGCGCTGACGAAAGCGCTGGCCTGACGATATGATGACGCCTGCACTGAACAAGGTAGTCATCTTTGGCGTGGGCCTGATTGGCGGTTCGTTCGCGCGCGCCTTGAAACATGCGGGCGCGGTCGGCACGGTGGTCGGCATGGGCCGCTCGCCGGCCTCGATGGCGCGCGCGCTCGAACTGGGCATCATCGACGAGATCGGCGGCGACATGGCTGCTGCCTTGCTTGGCGCCGACCTGGTGCTGGTCGCCGCGCCCGTGGCGCAGACGGGCGCCATCCTGGCGTCCATCGCGCCGCACCTGCAGCCCGGCACCATCGTCACCGACGCGGGCAGCACGAAAAGCGACGTGGTGGCGGCCGCGCGCGCGGCCTTGGGGGGCAAGGTGGCGCAATTCGTGCCCGGCCACCCGATCGCGGGACGCGAGACGAATGGCCCCGATGCGGCCATCATCGACCTGTATCAAGGCAAGAAAGTGGTGCTCACGCCGCTGGCGGAGAACGCCGCAGTCGACGTCGAGCGCGTGGCGGCCGCGTGGCGCGCCTGCGGCGCCATCCTGCACACCTTGAGCCCTGAAGAACATGACAAGGTGTTTGCCGCCGTCAGCCATCTGCCGCATTTGCTGGCCTTTGCGCTGGTCGACGACATCGCCAAGAAACCGCACGCGGGCCTGCTGTTCCAATACGCGGCCAGCGGCTTTCGCGACTTTACGCGCATCGCCGGCTCATCGCCGGAAATGTGGCGCGACATCAGCCTGGCCAACCAGCCGGCGCTGCTGCATGAACTGGACGCCTACCTGGCGCAGTTGACGACCTTGCGCGCCCACCTGGCCGCGCACGACGGCGCCGCCATCGAGGGCGTGTATGCGAACGCCCAGCACGCGCGCCAGCAATGGATCGAGGCGATCGAAACGGCGGAAGTACCGGCCGCGCCCACACGATAAATACTCAAGGATTCCAGCATGACCCAGACCAAGCACTACCCCCACCATATCGATCTGAAGCCGGTGATGCACGCGGAAGGCACGGTGCGCTTGCCCGGCTCGAAAAGCATTTCCAACCGCGTGCTGCTGCTGGCCGCGCTGGCCAAGGGCACGACGAAGATCATCGACCTGCTCGCCTCCGACGACACCTTCGTCATGCTGACTGCCCTGACGTCGCTGGGCGTCAAATGGACGCAGGATGAATTGACGGGCGATCCGGCCACCGCCCACCAGGTGCACCACGTGGAAGGCTGCGGCGGCGTGTTCCCGCACCACGAGGCGGACCTGTTCATGGGGAACGCCGGCACGGCGATCCGCCCGCTGACGGCGGCGCTGGCCGTGATCGGCGGCGACTACACCTTGCACGGCGTGTCGCGCATGCACGAGCGCCCGATCGGCGACCTGGTCGACGCGCTGAACGCCGTCGGCACGCAGATTGAGTACACGGGCGAGCAGGGCTTCCCGCCGCTGCGCATCCGCCGCGGCCACATTCACGCGCAACGCATCGCCGTGCGCGGCAACGTGTCGAGCCAGTTCCTGACGGCCCTGCTGATGGTGGCGCCGCTGATGGCGCGCGACCATGCCGTGACCATCGATGTCACGGGCGAGCTGATTTCGAAGCCGTATATCGAGATCACCCTGAACCTGATGCGCCGTTTCGGCGTGACCGTCGAGCATGACGGCTGGCAGTCGTTCACCGTGCAGCCGGGCCAGCAGTAT
Organism: Janthinobacterium sp. FW305-128; assembly: GCF_020858135.1. Lineage (NCBI taxonomy): Bacteria > Pseudomonadati > Pseudomonadota > Betaproteobacteria > Burkholderiales > Oxalobacteraceae > Janthinobacterium > Janthinobacterium sp. FW305-128. The sequence goes on from NZ_JACYMK010000003.1 coordinate 302,274, forward strand.
CAAAGCCCGGGCACGATCCACGTGGAAGGCGATGCCTCGTCGGCCTCGTATTTCCTGGCGGCCGGCGCCATCGGCGGCGGTCCCGTGCGGGTGGAAGGTGTGGGACGCGACAGCATCCAGGGCGACGTGCGTTTCGTCGAAGCCTTGCAGCAGATGGGCGCGACCATCACCATGGGCGAGAACTGGATCGAGGCGCGTTCGAACGGTGTGCTGAAAGCCGTCGACATGGACTTTAACCATATTCCCGACGCGGCCATGACGATCGCCGTGGCCGCCCTGTACGCGGACGGTACCTCGACCTTGCGCAATATCGCCAGCTGGCGGGTGAAGGAAACGGACCGCCTGGCCGCCATGGCGACGGAATTGCGCAAACTCGGCGCCGAAGTGGAGGAGGGCGCCGATTACCTGCGCGTGACGCCGCCGGCCGAAATCCAGGCCGCGACCATCGACACGTATGACGACCACCGCATGGCCATGTGCTTCTCGCTCGCTTCGCTGGACGGCGCCGCGCGCCGCGGCAACGAGATGCGCATCAACGACCCGAAATGCGTGGCCAAGACCTTCCCCGAGTATTTCGCCGCCTTCGCGGGGATTGCCAAAGAGACCCTTATCTAACCGAAATCCGGGGTCAGACCCTCTCCACCCGCAACGCCAGTTCAGGCGTTGACGCAAGCGGGGGTCTGACCCCAGCCCTTTTGGGTTTAGTTTTTTTAAAGTGACAAAATAATGCCAACATCCACCATCCCAGTCATCGCCATCGACGGCCCCACCGCTTCCGGCAAGGGCACGGTGGCGCACCGCGTGGCCGACAAGCTGGGCTTTCATTACCTGGACTCGGGCGCGCTGTACCGCCTGACGGCCCTGAGCGCGCTGCGCCGCGGCACGGACTTGCGCGACGAGCACGCGCTGGCCAAGCTGGCCGAGCACTTGCCTTGCCACTTCGCCAATGGCGAGATCCTGCTGGCGCAGGAAAACGTCACCGAGCAGATCCGTGCCGAAGAGGTGGGCAATACGGCGTCGAAAATTGCCGTATTGCCAACTGTGCGTCATGCCCTGGTCAGCTTGCAGCTGGGTTTTCGCAAGACGCCGGGCCTGGTGGCCGACGGGCGCGACATGGGCACGGTGATCTTCCCGCATGCCCAATTGAAGGTCTTCCTCACGGCCAGCGTCGAGGCGCGCGCGCAACGGCGCTACAAGCAATTGATAGACAAGGGTTTTTCTGCTAATATGGAAGACCTTCTGATGGATTTGCAGGCGCGGGACGAACGTGATACTCACCGTGCGATTGCGCCGCTGGTCCCCGCGGAAGGGGCGCATGTCCTCGATACGTCGGCAATGACGGCAGATGATGCCGTTGAAACCGTGTTGAAATGGTATGCAGCTGCAGCAAAATAGTGTGATTTCTATGCTATGTGGTGCCCGTTGACGGCTCCTGGCCTGTCCGGGTGTGTCAAAAACCTAACCCAGTTTAAGTCGCATCGTGCGATCTCTGCTGGATAACCTGTGTGAACCCTATGTCTACTGTTACAACTAACGAATCTACCGGTATGGAAAGTTTTGCTGCGCTCTTCGAGGAATCGTTGTCGCGTCAAGATATGCGCTCCGGCGAAGTTATTTCCGCTGAAGTCGTGCGCCTCGACCACAATTTCGTGATCGTGAACGCTGGCCTCAAATCCGAAGCATTCATCCCTGTCGAAGAATTCAAGAACGACCACGGCGAACTGGAAGTCAAAGTTGGTGACTTCGTTTCCGTGGCGATCGAATCGCTGGAAAACGGTTTCGGCGATACCATCCTGTCGCGCGATAAAGCCAAGCGTCTGGCTTCGTGGCTGGCTCTGGAAAAAGCGATGGAATCGGGCGAAATCGTCGTCGGTACCGTCAATGGTAAAGTCAAAGGCGGTCTGACCGTGTTGACCAACGGCATCCGCGCATTCCTGCCGGGCTCGCTGGTTGATACCCGTCCTGTCAAAGACACCACCCCATTCGAAGGCAAGACCCTCGAATTCAAAGTGATCAAGCTCGATCGCAAGCGTAACAACGTGGTTCTGTCCCGCCGCGCCGTCATCGAAGCTTCGATGGGCGAAGAGCGTCAGAAACTGATGGAAACGCTGAAAGAAGGCACGGTCGTGACCGGCGTCGTCAAAAATATCACCGACTACGGCGCGTTCGTGGATCTGGGCGGTATCGATGGCCTGCTGCACATCACCGACCTGGCATGGCGCCGTGTACGTCACCCGTCGGAAGTACTGACGGTTGGCCAGGAAATCACCGCCAAGGTCCTGAAGTACGATCAAGAGAAAAACCGTGTTTCGCTGGGCGTGAAACAACTGGGCGACGATCCTTGGACCGGTCTGTCCCGTCGTTACCCACAAAGCACCCGTCTGTTCGGTAAAGTAACGAACCTGACCGACTACGGCGCGTTCGTTGAAGTGGAACAGGGTATCGAAGGTCTGGTACACGTTTCCGAAATGGACTGGACGAACAAAAACGTTGCTCCTAACAAAGTTGTCCAACTGGGCGACGAAGTAGAAGTAATGGTTCTGGAAATCGACGAAGAGCGTCGTCGTATCTCGCTGGGCATGAAACAGTGCAAAGCCAATCCATGGGACGACTTCGGTGTTACCCATAAGAAAGGTGACAAAGTCCGCGGCGCGATCAAATCGATCACCGACTTCGGCGTGTTCATCGGCCTGGCCGGCAACATCGACGGTCTGGTGCACCTGTCCGACCTGTCTTGGACCGAAACCGGCGAAGAAGCCGTGCGTCGCTTCAAGAAAGGTGACGAACTGGAAGCCATCGTTCTGGCCATCGACGTTGAGCGCGAGCGCGTTTCCCTGGGCGTCAAGCAACTGGAAGGTGACCCATTCAACAACTTCGCAGCCATGAACGACAAAGGTTCGCTGGTCACCGGTACCGTTAAATCGGTTGAGCCTAAAGGCGCCGTGATCCAACTGTCCGAAGAAGTTGAAGGCTACCTGCGCGCTTCCGAAATCTCGCGCGACCGCGTTGAAGATGCTGGTACGCACCTGAAAGTTGGCGACACCGTCGAAGCGATGGTGTTGAACATCGACCGCAAAGCCCGTGGTATCCAACTGTCGATCAAAGCGAAAGACAACGTTGAAACCCAGGAAGCCATGCAGAAGATGGCAGCTACCGACAACAACGCAGCTTCGGGCACCACCAGCCTGGGCGCCTTGTTGAAAGCTAAGTTCGATAACAAGAACTAAGACTGCGGATACGGCAGATGACAAAGTCCGAGCTGATCAACCGCCTCGCTGAGCGTTATTCTCAGCTGGTGGCGAAGGATGCGGAGTATGCCGTCAAGACCATTCTCGATGCGATGACCAACGCCCTGGCGACCGGTCAGCGTATCGAGATCCGCGGTTTTGGCAGTTTTGCCCTGAACAGCAGGCCCCCGCGCATCGGCCGCAACCCGAAATCCGGCGACAAGGTGATGGTTCCTGAAAAACGGGTACCCCACTTCAAACCGGGCAAACAGTTGCGCGAGCGGGTGGACGCGATGGTCGGGCAACCGATCATCGAGGATTAATCGTCTGCTGGAAGGCGACATAAAGAGCGGCGTCCTTGGATGCCGCTTTTTTTTGTTAATATGCTGTAGAGCACTGCTCAAACCTACTGCGCGTCGCGCTTTGCGGCCGGCGATGCTCACCGTACTTCAGTACGGTTGCGCTTCTCGGCCACAAATCGCTGCCGCTCGCTACGGTTTGATCAGCACTCTACGTTTGTGCCATGTGGTACGGGCATTTTTTTGTTCACTCTGGACCTATCGATGAAAATCATCTCCACCATCGTTGGCTGTGTTCTTTTCGTCCTGTTCTTCAGTTTTGCGCTGAAGAATGCGCAGGTTGTCGACCTGCATGTTTTCCTCAATTATGAAATTCGCGGCCCCCTGGTCCTGATGCTGCTGGGCTTTTTTGTCGCCGGCGCCAGCCTGGGCGTACTGGCGCTGACGCCGACCGTGTTCCGTCACCGCCGCGAAGCGAACAAGCAAAAGACCACCATTGCCGCGCTGCAGACCGTTGGCGTGGCCAGCAATGTCCAGCCGCAACCGGACAGCGTGAGCGCGCAGTAAGCGGCGCCGTCGCTCCTATCTCTCTTACTCGAATAAAAACAATCGCATGGATTTTGAACTCTGGTGGCTCTTGGGTATCCCGATGTTTTTCGCGCTGGGCTGGATCGCCGCGCGCGTGGACATTCATCAACTGGTGTCGGAATCGCGCAGCCTGCCGCGCAATTACTTCAAGGGCTTGAATTTCCTGCTCAACGAGCAGCATGACAAGGCCATCGACGCCTTCATCGAAGTCGTCAAGCTGGACCCGGAATCGGCCGATATGCACTTTGCGCTGGGCAACCTGTTCCGCCGCCGCGGCGAAACGGAGCGCGCCATCCGCGTGCACCAGAACTTGCTGGCCCGTCCGGACTTGCCGCTGGAACAGCAGGGCCACGCCGCCTACGAGCTGGGCATGGATTACCTGAAAGCAGGTTTGCTGGACCGCGCCGAAGAAACCTTCAACAGCCTGGTCGACACGCAATATGCGGCCCAGGCGCGCCGCGCGCTGCTGGAAATCTACCAGCGCGAAAAGGAATGGCCACGCGCCATCGAAGCGGCCGTGGGCTTGCAGGAATCGGGCGCCGGCGCGCGCCAGAAGGAAATCGCCCAGTTCTATTGCGAACTGGCGCATGACGCCCTCGTGCACATGAAGCCGGACGACGCCATGCCGCTGCTGGAAAAAGCCTTGCAGACGGACCGCAAGAGCGTGCGCGCCACCATCCTGACGGGCGACGTGCTGCTGGCGCGCGGCGACGTGGAAGGCGCGCTGACCACCTGGCGCCGCGTGGAGCAGCAAAGCGTGCCGCACGTGGCCCTGGTCGCGCAGCGCCTGATGGATGGCTACACCAAGCTGGGCCGTGCACAGGAAGGCGTCAACCTGCTGCGTTCCTACCTGGAAGAGGCATCGTCGATCGACCTGATCGAAGTCGTCTTCAAGGCCGTTATCGAGCTCGACGGCGTGGAAGCGGCGAAGCAGCTGGTCAGCGCCGAGCTGCGCCGCACGCCGACCCTGCTGGGCCTCGACAAACTGCTGGAAGCGCGCATGATGGACGCCCCGGCCGCCATCTGGTCCGAGCTGTCGATGGTGAAAAACCTCGTGCACGGCTACACGCAGAAGCTGGCCCGCTACCAGTGCAGCCATTGCGGCTTCAAGGCACGCCAGTTCTATTGGCACTGCCCTGGCTGCAACAAGTGGGAAACGTATCCACCGCGCCGCACAGAAGAACTTAACGTCATGAACTGATTCGTACACGTCACCTTGCCCTGAGCAATGTGGCGTGTACTTCTATGTAAGACCTGCTTTTTATCCATACGGTACATCCATGAAAATCACTATTATCGGCACCGGCTATGTTGGCCTCGTGACCGGCGCCTGCCTGGCGGAGCTGGGCAACGACGTCTTTTGCCTCGACCTGGACGCACAGAAGGTAGCCTTGCTCAACAGCGGCGGCATCCCCATCCATGAACCGGGCCTGGAAGAAGTCGTGGCGCGCAACCGCGCCGCCGGACGCATGACCTTTTCCACCGACGTCGAAGCGGCCGCCGCGCACGGCGCGATGCAATTCATCGCCGTCGGCACGCCGCCCGATGAAGACGGCTCGGCCGACCTGCAATACGTGCTGGCCGCCGCGCGCGGCATCGGCAAGTACATGACGGACTTCAAGGTCATCGTCGACAAGTCGACCGTGCCCGTCGGCACGGCCGAAAAAGTGCGCGCCGCCATCCAGGGCGAACTGGACGCGCGCGGCGTGGCCGCCACGTTCTCGGTGGCATCGAATCCGGAATTCCTCAAGGAAGGCGCGGCCGTCGAAGACTTCATGCGCCCCGACCGCATCGTCATCGGCGTCGACGCCACGCCGGAAGGCGAACGCGCGCGCGAATTGCTGAAAAGCCTGTACGCGCCGTTCAACCGCAACCACGAACGCACTTACTGGATGGATGTACGCTCGGCCGAATTCACGAAATATGCGGCCAACGCCATGCTGGCCACGCGCATCTCGTTCATGAATGAACTGGCGAACCTGGCCGACAAGGTGGGCGTCGATATCGAAGCCGTGCGCCACGGCATCGGTTCCGACCCGCGCATCGGCCACAGCTTCCTGTATGCGGGCTGCGGCTATGGCGGTTCCTGCTTCCCGAAAGACGTGCAGGCGCTCGAGCGCACGGCACGCGGCCACGGCCAGGAATTGCTGATCCTGCGCGCCGTCGAAGCCGTCAACGACCAGCAGAAACAGGTGCTGGGACGCAAAGTGGTCACTCGCTTCGGCGAAGATCTGACGGGCCGGCATTTCGCCGTGTGGGGCCTGGCCTTCAAGCCGAATACGGACGACATGCGCGAAGCATCGGCCCGCGTGCTGCTGGCCGACTTGCTGGGACGCGGCGCCACGGTGGCCGTGTACGACCCCGTCGCCATGGCCGAGGCGCGCCGCGTGCTGCAACTGGACTTGACGCCGGAGCAATTGGCCAGGGTGCGTTTTGCCGACAGTCCGAAGGATGCGCTGCAGGACGCCGATGCGCTGGTCATCGTGACCGAGTGGAAAGCCTTCCGCAGCCCCGACTTCGAGCAGGTCAAGGCGCGCCTGAAGCAGGCAGTGATCTTTGACGGACGCAATCTGTTCGAGCCGGCCGTCATGGCCGAGAACGGCATCGAATACCACGGGATCGGTCGCTCGATCCTGACGCGCGCATGAGCGCCCAGGAGGTAGTCGCCTTGACGGCGCCGGCCGCGCTGGCCCAGGTACGCCTGCTGGTGGTGGGCGATGTGATGCTGGACCGCTACTGGTTCGGCGATGTCAGCCGTATTTCGCCGGAAGCGCCCGTGCCCATCGTGCGCATCGAGAAGCGCGAAGAGCGCCTGGGCGGCGCGGCCAACGTGGCGCGCAACGCGGCCGCGCTGGGAGCGAAGACGAGCTTGCTGGGCGTGGTCGGCGACGACGAGGCCGGCAGCCAGGTCGAGCGCCTGCTCGAAGGCGGCGGCATCCACAGCTATCTGCAGCGCGATGCGGCCATTTCCACCATCATCAAGCTGCGCGTGATCGGCCGCCAGCAGCAGATGCTGCGCATCGACTTCGAGGATGCACCGAGTGATACCGTGCTGCGCGACAAGCTCAAGCAATTCAATGCCCTCTTGCCGCACTACGACGTGGTGATCCTGTCGGACTATGCCAAGGGCAGCCTGGTGAACGTGGCCGAGATGATCAAGGCGGCCCGGGCGGCCGGCAAGATCGTCATGGTCGACCCGAAAGGCGATGATTTCAGCCGCTATACGGGAGCGTCAGTGCTCACTCCGAATAAGTCGGAACTGCGCCGCGTGATCGGCAACTGGAGCACGGAAGAGCAGCTCACGGAACGCGCGCAGCAGATGCGCGCGCAGCTGGGCCTGGACGCCTTGCTGCTGACCCGTTCCGAAGAGGGCATGAGCTTGTACACGGCCGACGAGGTGCTGCACATGCCCACCGATGCGCGCGAAGTGTTCGACGTCTCGGGCGCCGGCGACACGGTGATCGCCACCATGGCGGCCATGCTGGGCGCCGGCATGGGCCTGGGCGACGCCGTGCGCACGGCCAACCGGGCCGGCGGCATCGTCGTCGGCAAGCTGGGCACGGCCACCGTCACCCGCGACGAGCTGTTCTCCCAATAACCATGCTGTACCACCTGCGCCGGAGCGTTTGATCTGGCGCAGGTTTTCCCATCCTTCCGCCGTCCCGTCTTGTCAACCGTATCACGTCCCAGCCGTTAAAGCCGTTAAGGCGCTGCTCTTCCCTTGCGTTCGAGTCATCTTGAAACCACACCACGGAGAGATACCCATGTTCAAAAAAATACTGCTGGCCATCGCCACCTTGATCGCGACGATGGGCTTTGCCTTTGCCCAGGTCGATGTCAACAAGGCGGACCAGGCGGCACTCGACAGCGTCAAGGGCATCGGCCCCGTCACGTCGAAAGCCATCATCGACGAGCGTGCCAAGGGCGGCGCCTTCAAGGATTGGGCCGATTTTGAAAGCCGCGTGAAGGGCATCGGTCCGAAAAGTTCCGTGAAGTTGTCGGAAGCGGGCTTGCAAGTGAATGGCCAGGCCAAGTCCGGCGCGCCGGCGGCACCCGCTCCGGCGGCGAAAGCTGCCCCGGTAAAAAAGGAAGCTGCTGTGAAGGAAGTTGCAGCGAAAGAAGCCGCACCGAAGCCAGCTGCTGCGACCGACACCGCTGCGGCGCCAGCCAAGACAGCCGCTGAAGCGAAAAAAGAAGCTGCTGCCGCGAAGAAAGAAGCCAAGGCTGCCGCCGCTGCCGCCAAGAAAGAAGCTGCCGCCGCGCCTGCCGCTGCAGCGGCCGATGCCGCTCCCGTGAAAACGGCTGCCGAAGCGAAGAAGGAAGCTGCCGCTGCCAAGAAAGAAGCGAAGGCTGCTGCCGCTGCCGCGAAGAAAGAAGCGAAACTGGCTGCCGCCGAGGCGAAGAAAGCGGAAGCCGAGAAAAAATAAGCGTTTTGTCGTAAAGCGTGTTGCGTGGTGGTGCCGCGCAGCACGAGAAGAAAACCCCGCGTGGTACCGGCCGCGCGGGGTTTTTTTTTTATACACCTACAGCTGCGATTCGATCGGCAGCCAGCGCATCACGGACACCAGCAGGCGGCGCCAGAAGCCGGACTCCGGATCGTGCGTCCACACTTTGGCGGGCTGCTCGGTGGCGTCGGACCAGCGCAGGGCGCCGTTGTCGAGGAACAATCGATAGCTGGTGTCGCTCGCCGTCGAATGCAGGAACAGCGCGCGCATGTCGGCCGCCAGCGCGGCATCGTCGAACAGCACGCCCATTTCCGTATTCAGCTGGGCCGAGCGGGGATCGAGGTTGAAGGAACCGACGAAGCCCCGCTGGCCGTCGACCACCACGGCCTTGGTATGCAGGCTGGCGCGGCTCGACCCCATCAGACTGATGCGCTTGCGGTGCTGGGTCTTCAATTCAAACAGGGCGACGCCGCCATCGAGCAGCGCCTGGCGGTAGCGCGCATAGCCCGCATGCACGAGGGCCACATCGGTGGCGGCCAGCGAGTTGGTCAGCACCTGGACCTGGACGCCGGCCGCCACCTTGTCGGCCAGCATCGTGCTCAACGCCGCGCCGGGCACGAAGTAGGGCGAGGTCAGCAGCGCTTCCTCGCGCGCGTCCGTCAGCAGCGGCAGCAGGCTGTGCATGAGCCAGTGCTCGCTGCGCTGCAAACTGGCCACGGGCGCGGCTTTTTCCGGCGGGTCCGACAGCACCTGCACTTGCCCGCTCCAGTGCAGGCGCAGCCGGCCATCGAGGTGGGCCTGCAGCTGGCCCGCATCGGTCAGCTGCTGGAGGTAGGGGGAAGCGCCCACTTCGCCCGTGAGCGTATCGAGGCGCGCACGCACAGCCTGCAGTTCCGGCGCGCCCGCGTCCTTGCCGGCGTGCAAGGCGCGTATGGGGAGGACGGCGCGGCTGTTCCAGAAGCGGTCGAAGATGTCGCTCGTCTGCTGCACGGCGGGTCCCACCAGCAGCAAGTCGGCATCCTGGAAATTGACTTGCTCGGCGGCATCAAAATATTCATCGCCGATATTGCGCCCGCCGACGAGGGCCACCCTGCCGTCGACGATCCAGGCCTTGTTGTGCATGCGCCGGTTCAGGCTGACGGCGCGCAAGGCCATTTCCACGGCGCGCCACCAGATGCCGTCGCGGTTGCGGCTTGGATTGAAGATGCGCACGTCGATCAGCGGATGGCTGTCGAGCGCGAGGATGGCGGCGTCCTGGCCCCGTGCGTTGATATCGTCGAGCAGCACGCGCACGCGTACGCCGCGGTCAGCCGCGCGCAGCAGTTCGCGCACCAGCAGGCGTCCCGTGACGTCGTTATGCCAGATGTAGTATTGCAGGTCGATGCTGCGGCCCGCTTCGCGCGCGCTCAGGGCGCGCAGGGCAAACGCTTCCAGGTTGTCGTCGATCAGGGCCGTGCCGCTGTGGCCCGGCCGTTGCGCCAGCTGGGGCGCCAGTACGCGGTCGAGCAGGGTGGCATCCGTCGCCACGGGCAAGGCCGTTCCCGGCGCGCCCAGCGAGCGTTCGGCGAAGCGCCCGTAGCTGTACAGGGCAGCGATGCTGAGCACGGCAAACAAGGTGGCCAGCAGCAGCAATTTGACGAGCATGCGGCGCACCGTCAGCGGACCGCGCGCATGCTGCGGCGTGCGGGATGGAGGGCGGTCTGGCGCATGCGTGCCTTTCGTGAACGGGGGAGTGGCCGATTGTAGCAGTTTCTACAATGCACGATTTTCGACCTGGAACATCCTTGCCTGCCGTCAAAAATGCGAGAATGGTCAGCTCAATCAATCATCGGGAGACGGCGGCATGGCAGGGATTGTGACGGCAATGACGGCAATGACGGCAGCCATGCTGTCGGCGAGTGTGGCGGCGGCGCCGGGCGCCGACCCGGCGCAGCAGCAGATACGGCAGGTGGTGGCCGACATCTCGCCGCAGCGCATCGAGGCGCATGTGCGCAAGCTGGTCAGTTTCGGGACGCGCCACACCATGTCCGATACCGTGTCCGACACGCGCGGCATCGGCGCGGCCCGGCGCTGGATCAAGGCCGAGCTGGAGCGCTGCGGCGCGCAGGCGGGCGGACGACTGCAGGTGGCGTTCGACAGCCATGTGGCGCCCGTGTCGAAACGCATTGCGCGGCCGACGGAAATCGTCAACGTGGTGGCGACCTTGCCGGGCAGCCAGCCGCAGTCGGCCGGGCGCATCTATGTCGTCAGCGGCCATTATGACTCGCGCGCCACCGACGTGATGGATGCGCAGGGCGACGCGCCCGGCGCCAACGATGACGCCTCGGGCACGGCGGCCGTCATTGAAATGGCTTGCGCGATGGCGCGCCACCAGTTCGACGCCACGCTCGTCTTCATGGCCGTGGCGGCCGAGGAACAGGGTTTGTTGGGTTCCGGCCATTGGGCGCAGCAGGCAAAGTTGAATAAACTCAACATCGCCGGCATGCTCAATAACGACATCATCGGCAGTTCGCGCGCGGAAGACGGCACCGTCGATGGCGGCCAGGTGCGGCTGTTTGCCGAGGGTATCCCGGCCGTCAAGGAGATGAGCGACGGCGTGCGCGCCCTGGTGGCGACGGGCGGCGAAAACGATTCGCTCTCGCGCCAGCTGGCGCGCCATGTAAAACAGGTGGGCGAGCGCTACGTTCCCGGTTTCAAGGTCAACGTCATCCAGCGCGCCGACCGTTACCTGCGCGGCGGCGACCATATGCCGTTTCTGGCACAAGGCTACGCGGCGCTGCGTTTCACGGAACCGCACGAGGATTTTGCTCACCAGCACCAGGATGTGCGCGTGGAAAATGGCCTGCAGTATGGCGACCTGCCGCAATTCGTCGACTATGACTACGTGGCGAAAGTGGCGCGCGTGAATGCGGCGGCGCTCGCTTCGCTGGCCCTGGCGCCGGCCGCGCCCGCCGGCGTGCAGGTGCGCACGGCCCAGCTGGAAAACGCCACCACGCTGTTGTGGCAGCCGAACACGGAGCCGGACCTGGCCGGCTACCGCATCGTCTGGCGCGCCACGACGGCCGACCAGTGGCAGGGCGCGCAGGATGTGGGCAATGTCACCGAGGCCAAGGTCAAGCTATCGAAAGACAGCTATTTCTTTGGCGTCCAGGCCATCGACCGCGACGGCAATGTCAGCGTGGCCACGTATCCCATGCCCTTGCGCTAGGCGCTGTTGACAGGCAAGCGGGCAAGGAAACCGTGAATCTGGGAAACGACGGCCGCGCCTTCGCCCACGGCGGCAGCGACGCGCTTGGTGGAACCGGCGCGCACGTCGCCGATGGCGAACACGCCCGGCACGCTCGTTTCCAGCGCGGCCCGTTCCGGCAAGTCCGGAGGCGGGTAGGCTAAATGCGCGGCATGGCCGTGGGCGCGGCATTCGGCGCGCGTGACGTCGAAGCCCGTGCGGATAAAACCCTGCTCGTCGACGGCCACGGCGCAGTCGTGCAGCCAGTCCGTGTTCGGATCGGCGCCGACAAACAGGAATACGCGGCGCACGGCGCAATCGCACTCCTTGCCCGTCTGGTTGTTGCGCCAGCGCACCTCCGTCAAGCCGTCGTCGTCGCCTTCGAGGGCGATGATTTCCGTGTGCGTGTGCAAGGTGATATTGGGCGTGGCGGCGATGCGCTCGATCAAATAGCTCGACATGCTGGCCGCCAGTCCCTCGCCGCGGATCACCATGTGGACCTTTGCGGCGTGGCTTGAGAGAAACACGGCGGCCTGGCCGGCCGAGTTGCCGCCGCCGACTAAAATGATCTCTTCCTGCCGGCACAGCTTGGCTTCGATGGGCGAGGCCCAGTAATACACGCCCCGTCCCTCATACGTTTTCAGGTTGGCCAGCGAGGGACGGCGGTAGCGCGCGCCGCACGACAGCACCACCGTGCGGGCGCGCACCTGCGTGCCGTCGCACAGCTTGACGCGCAGGGGCCAGCTGTCGCACAGCAAGTTGGCGGCGCTGGCCGGGGTGGCGATCTCGACGCCGAACTTTTGCGCCTGCACGTAGGCGCGTCCTGCCAGTGCGCGGCCGGAAATGCCGGTAGGAAAGCCCAAATAATTTTCGATGCGTGCGCTGGCACCCGCCTGGCCGCCGTACGCGCGCTGCTCGAGCGCCAGCACCGATAGCCCTTCCGAGGCCGCATACACGGCCGTGGCCAGGCCGGCGGGACCGGCGCCCACCACCAGCACGTCGAAGAGTTTGTCGCCGGACAAATCGGGCAGCATGCCCAGGCAGCGTCCCAGTTCCGCATTGCCGGGATTCTTCATGATCTTGCCGTCCGGACAGACCACCAGCGGCCATTCCTGCGGCGTGGGCTGGTAGCGCTGGGCCAGCGTGGCGGCGGCCGCATCGGTGGCCGGATCGAGCACCGTGTGCGGATGGCCATTGCTCGATAAAAAGCTTTGCAGATGGAACAGATTACCGTTGCCGCGCGGGCCCACCAGCACGGGCCCGCCCGAATTCGATTCGATCAGCGCCACGCGGCGCAGGATCAGGGCGCGCACGATGCGTTCACCCATCTCCGCCTCGGCCACGATCAGCGCGCGCAAGGATTCCGAACTGATGTCGAGCAATTCCACCTCGCCCACGGCGCTGCCATTGACGAGGGTAGGGCGGCCGGACAATTGCGCCACCTCGGCAATGAAGTGGCCGACGCCCACTTCGCGCAGCACGGACGCCTGCCCCAGCACTTCGTGGCGCGTGATGCTGACCCGCCCGGACAGTATCACCAGCATGCCGAAGCTGCTGCTGCCCGCTTCGAACAGCGTTTCGCCGTCGGCAAAGCGCCGCCGCGTGCCGTAGCGCTGCAAGCGCTGCAGTTCGAGCGCATTGAAAACGGGCGAGATCTGGTGGCTGCGGCCCTGCAAGTCGAGCGTGGCGAACTGGACGGGATCGTCCTGCGTCGTTTCTGGAATGAATTCGGGTGTGCTGCTGGCCATGGCGGGTCCGTTCGGAGGCTGAATAAGCAAATAACAAAAATAACTAACAGTGGCGAGTCTAGCGCATGCGGCGCGCGCCTGCCGCAATACCCCTTGCGCACGCCCGGAAATGGCGGGGCGGCAGGCGCCATGCGGCCAATGGCGGCGCAGCGGCGCGCGCGCGCGGGCCCGAATGCCGCCGCCGATCAGCGATACGCCGTCCAGCATCTCATATTAGAATGGGTCTTTGTTGAATCTACTCAAACAGACACGATGGCTTACAAGACACTTGAAGATACGATAGGCAATACCCCGCTGGTGCAACTGACGCGCTTGCCGGGTGCCGATGCGCTCGCGCGCAACAACGTCATCCTGGGCAAGCTGGAAGGCAACAATCCGGCCGGCTCCGTGAAGGACCGCGCGGCCATGTCCATGCTCAAGCGCGCTGAAGAGCGCGGCGTCATCAAGCCCGGCGATACCCTGATCGAGGCGACCAGCGGCAATACGGGCATCGCGCTGGCCATGGCCGCTGCCTTGCGCGGTTACAAGATGCTGTTGCTGATGCCCGACAATCTGAGCGTGGAGCGCCGCCAGAGCATGGCCGCCTACGGCGCCGACATTTTATTGACGCCGAAGACGGGCGGCATGGAGTATGCGCGCGACCTGGCCGAGCAGATGCAGAAGGATGGCCGCGGCGTCATCCTCGACCAGTTTGCCAACGAAGACAATTCGCGCGCCCACTATGAAAGCACGGGGCCGGAAATCTGGCGCGATACCAATGGCCAGGTCACGCATTTCGTCAGCGCCATGGGTACGACGGGCACCATCATGGGCGTGTCGCGCTATTTGAAGGAGCAAAATCCCGCCATCCAGATCATCGGCGCCCAGCCCGAGGAAGGCTCGCAGATTCCCGGCATCCGCAAGTGGCCGGAAGCGTACTTGCCGAAAATTTACGACAAATCGCGCGTCGACCAGGTGGAATACGTGAGCCAGGGCGTGGCCGAGCGCATGGCGCGCAGCCTGGCGGCGGAAGAGGGCTTGTTCTGCGGCATCTCGGCAGCCGGCGCGTGCGAAATCGCGCTGCGCATCTCGCAAACGGTGGAAAACGCGACCATCGTGTTCGTCGTCTGCGACCGTGGCGACAGATATCTGTCCACAGGTGTTTTCCCTGCGTAACGGGGAAGGATGTGAAGTGAGGTCGGCCAGAACGGCCTGAGAACTGCTGGAAATACCCCCTCCCCATGGCGGGGAGGGAAAACCTGCGAACTGGCAGGATCAGCCTTGTGGCGTTTCGCCTTCTTTTGGCTTGAATTGCTTGTCGCTGATGCGGAATTTGTTACGACGGTCACCCATCAGGTAACGCAGGTCGCGGATGCTCAGGTCGCTGACTTCGTGCATGCGGATCAACAGCGATGCGCCGACCGGCAGGCGGTGGTGGCGAATTTTACTGATGACCGGTGGCGCCACTTCCAGCGCGCGGGACAGGGCTGCGTCGTTTTTCAGGCGCAGGTTTTCGATCAGGGTATCGAGCAGTCTGTTTGGGTTGTACTGAAGCAGATCGTCGGAGTCCGAATCGCTGTTCATATCAATGCCGACTTGGTTTGTCATGATGTTATTGTTCCTTCTGTAGTTGCACTGCAAAGTAAAAAACACTCGGAGCTCGCTCTTGCTGCGTTCATGTTCATTCTTTACTAAAAGGAACGAATTCACACACGGTACGATCCGGGATACAGTTTTTCATGATATATACACAATTGTACAACAGGATTCAATTTCAGGCGGGAAAGCCCGCTAATCTTGCTTTGTACAGAACCGGTGTTGTCTAGCTGCAACACCTATTTATTCTTTATTATGCTCTATGATAGAGCAAAAATTGTACTTTGACAAAAGTTAAGTATAAAACCACTACTGCATCCCGTGCCGCACAAAGGCTGGCGAGCGAGGCTGGCACATGTTATCGGCCCCACCATAGACCTGTTTGCCGGTCGCTTCAACATCGCTTACGCTTTCTTACAAGTAATATTATAACTTTACACTGACTTTCGGTTAGCGTGCGCGCACTTGACTGATGGCCTTGCCCAGGTCAATCACTGACATGGCATAAAAATAACTTCTGTTGTACTGAGTTATAGCAAAGAAGTTATTGGTTGCCAAGTGATACTCAGTTGCTTCTGAACCATTTTGTAAATCGATCAAGCCAAACAACATGTTCTGGGGCGTGGCCACGACGGTACTCACGCCGGCTTCCTGCAATTCTCCCAGCCGGTATTTGGCTTGCAAGCCCTGGCCGACGAACTTTTCCCACGTGCGGCTGGCCGACACGGTGACGGGATACGTGCTGATGGCCGGGTCGTCGCGCCGCCAGCCATGTTCGACGAGGAAATGCGCGACGCTGCCGATGGCGTCGGCCGTGGAATTACGCAGGTCGATATGGCCATCGCCATCGAAGTCCACCGCATATTTCATGATGCTGCTGGGCATGAATTGAGGCAGGCCGATGGCACCCGCATACGAGCCGAGCAGGGTCAAGGGATCGATGCCATCCTTGCGCGCGTACAACAGCGCGTTTTCCAGTTCTCCCTTGAAAAATTCCATGCGCGCGGCGCGGGTCGGACTGTCCGGATAGGAAAACGCCAGGGTCGTCAGCGCGTCGAGCACGCGGAAACGGCCCGTATTGCGTCCGTACACGGTTTCCACGCCGATGATGCCGACGATGATCTCGGCCGGCACGCCATATTCGCGCTCGGCGCGCGCCAGCGCTTCCGCATTCTCTTCCCAGAATCTCACGCCCGCATTGATGCGCACCGGCTCGATGAAGCGGGCGCTGTACGCTTGCCAGTTCTTCGGCTTGCCGGGCGGCGCCGGCTTCATCAGCTGCACGGTCGATTCGACATAGCGCACCTTGCCGATCAGGGTATCGAGCCCGGCGCGGTCAAAGCCATGCTTGGCGGACATGTCGTCGAGGAAGGCGCGTACTTCTTTCCAGTTGGCATAGTCGACAAACTCGCCTTCGAAGTCGAATTTTGCCGGTGCTTTCTTGGCTGTCGCCTTGGCAGGCGGGGCCTTGGCCGCGCGCACGGCGCGGGCGCGGTCGGCAGCGGAAATATGGCTGTTTTCCCCAGCGTGCGCGGTCGTCAGGCACAGGGGAAGGGAGAGGAGCAGGGACAGGGCGGAGGTTTTGATCGGTAACAAGGAGCGTCTCATCGGCATTGGGTTAACAGGCGGCGCAAGCTGCGCCGCGCGCGGAGTTGTTCGTCTGGGTGGGCATTACCATACTTCATCGCGGCATAGATTGCCAGAAACTGTGCGATGGCGGCGTGCGCCTCTTGTGTGGCCTTGCCTGCGGCCAACCGTGCAGCATAACCGTGCGGACCTTCATGCGGCGCACGGCTGTAGCCGCGCCGCGCCTGCTGGCGGCAAAACTGCGCGTACAGGAGGTCGAGCGGATCGCCTTGCCGCGCCTGCCGCCACCAGACCAGTCCACCGGCCACGGCGGACAGCACGGCCAGCACGGCGCAAGCGACTGCCAGCTGCTTCGCTGGCAAGTTTTTCAAGTGATCGAGCATGGCGCGCTGGCGCTGCGGCGTGGTGTCGAGCACCCAGCTGCTCCAGGCGTGCTCGGCCTGCTGCCATTGCTGGCGCCATGCGGCAAGCGCTCCTTGCGCGCCGCCGTCGAGGCCGGCCAGGGCGCGCCACGCCGTCAGCGGCGACGGGGGCGGCGGCAGGGCGGCGTCGAGGTTGCGCTCCGTGCGCAGGGGCGCGACGGCGCCCGTGGGATCGATGCGCACCCAGCCCCGGCCCGCCAGCCACACTTCGCTCCAGGCATGGGCGTCGGACTGGCGCACCGTCAGGCTGGCGCCGTCACTGTTGCGTGCGCCGCCCTGGTAACCGGTGACGACGCGGGCGGGAATGCCCATGGCGCGCATCAGCACGACGAAGCTGCCCGCGTAATGTTCGCAGAAGCCCGACTGCGTGCGAAACAGGAAGTCGTCGACGCCATGCTTGCCCAGCAGCGGCGGCTGCAGGGTGTAGCGGAAGGGCGCGCGGCGGAAGTGCTCGAGCACGGCGGCGACGGCGTCGGCGGGCGCCAGCGCATGCGCGCTATGGCCGCGCAGGGCGCGGGCCCAGGCCACGCTGCGCGGATTGCTGCCAGCGGGCAAGGCCAGCCATGGCTGTTGCTGCGCGGCCGACAAGCCGGCCTGCAGCCGGTAGCGCGCTTGGGAACTGGCGCGGTAACGCACGGTCGAAGTAATGGGCTGTATGGTCAGCACTTCCAGCGCCGACGACACGACATACGGGTTGCCGGGCAAGCGTTCGATGCTGCGCGGCACGTCAAGCGCGAAGATGCGCCGCTGGCCGCTCGCCTGCAAGGTGACTTCGTATTGGCTGGGCTGGCCTTGCAGCGCGATGTCGATGCGGCTGTCGCTGGCAGGCGCGCGCCCCTTTGCGCCCCTGCGCGTCCAGGTGGCGCCATCGAAGTCGCCCAGCACCACGCCGCGCCAATACAGCTGGTCTTGCGGCGGGAGCGGCGTGCTGAAACGGGCCGTAAAGACAGGGTCGCTTGACAGGACCAGCGAGGCGATGGCGCCCGGCTGCATGCTGTCGGACAAGCCCGTGCGTGCCTGCGCGTCTTCTGGTGCGGCGCCCCACAGGGGGCCGTCGACGCGCGGCACGGCAAGAAACATGACGGCCGACAGGGGGACGGCAAGTGCCAGCATGCGTCCCAGCAAATTTAACCGTTGCGCCAGGCGGGGCTGCACGGCGCCGTACTGGGCCGACAGCAGGGCGGCCAGCAGGACGATGACGGTGGCCAGCATCCAGGCAGCGCTGAGGATGCCTTGCGTATGGAAAAAGTTCGCCAGCAGAAGGAAAAAACTGAGGAAGACGAAGACGAAGATGTCGCGCCGGCCATGCATTTCCAGCGACTTCAAGGCCAGCAGCAGGGCCAGCATGGCCACGCCGGGATCGCGTCCCAGCACGGTGCCATAGCTGGCGTAGACGCCGGCGATGCCGAACAGGGCCAGCGGCGCAAGCAGGGTTAGCTGCGGCTGGCGCCTGCCCCGCACGGTAATGACGGCGCGCCACAGCAGCAGGGCGGCGCTTGCCATCGACAGCCATGGGGGCAGGTGCAGCGCGTGCGGCGCCAGCACCATGGCGGCCGCCAGCAACAGCAGCACAATGTCGGCTTTCTCGCGCGGCAAGCTGTTGAACCAGCGGATCATGTTGACTCCTTGCTGGGAGGTGAGTCGTGCAGGGCCAGTGCGCGCAAACAGGCGTCGCGCTGGCTGGCGCCCAGGGCCGGCGCCAAGGTCAGCGCGCCCAGGCGCAAGCCATATGACAAGCCCGTGCGTTCCGCCTGCAGCACCCAGGCGGCCAGGCGCGACAGGCGCGCTTCCGGCGCCAGCGCGTGCAGCGAGGCGTGCTCGAACACGATGCTGCCATGGGATGCGCCTGCCGGCGCGCCGGCGGCAGGCTGGAATTGCTTGCTGAATACGTGCTCGCCGTCGTGGCGGGCGATCTGGCGCCAGGCCAGGCGGTGCAAAGGGTCGCCGGGCCGGTAGGCGCGCACGCCGGCCAGTTCCAGGGTGCCATCGGGCGGGTCTGGCTGCCATGCCTGCTTTGCCGGCCGCACCGTGAAGGCAGGCAAGGGCAGCGGCGGCGCGCCCTGTTCTGGCTGCGGATACACGAGCACGCGCGCGTCGGGCTGCCAGTGGCACCATGCCACAAACAGGCCCAGCGGAAAACTGCCGGACAGGCGCACGGAGGGTGCATCGAGCCATCCGCGTTGCCGCGCCGCCACGACGATGCTGACGGCTGTTTCCCCGTGGGCGGCGATGTCGGCCAGGCTGGGCGCTGCCTCTACACCGCTGATGGCAAGGTGGATCGCATGGCGCGGGCGCGCGCTGCGGTTGATCAGGTGCAAGGTGAACAAGGCGTGGCTGCCCGCGAACACGGGGCTGCCCGGCGTGGCGGCCAGCGCCAGGCCCGCCAGGTTGCGGCTGGCAAACAGCATGTCGGCGATGGCGCAGGCGGCGGCGAAATACGTGAGCGCATAACCGAGGCCCAGGCGGTAATTGACGGCGGCGATCCACAGCGCCAGCAGCAGCGCGGCAAACGCCAGGCCCGCGCGCGAAGGGCGGATGTGCACGCGCTGCGCGCCCAGCCAGGGACGCGCCGGCAGCCAAGAGATATTGCGCCAGCGCATGCCGCTCAGACGGGAATGCTCAACAGCATGTGCTGCAGCAGCGCGCGGCTATCCAGCGAGCCTTGCGCCGCATGCAGGCGGTGGGCGCAGACGGGCAGCAGCACGGCTTGCACATCGTCGGGCGTGACGTGGTCGCGTCCGGCCAGCGCGGCCCAGGCGCGCGCCGCCTGCAGCAGTGCCAATGCGGCGCGTGGGCTCAGGCCATCGGCAAACACGCCCGGCGCGCGCGTGGCATGCACGAGGGCCAGCACGTAGTCGACGACGGCGGCCGAGGCGTGGATGGCGCGCAGGCCCGCTTGCGCCTGCAGCAATTCTTCCGCGTTCATGACGGCAGGCAAGGTGTGCAGCATGGCGCGGCGGTCGGCGCCCAGCAGCAGCGCCCGTTCGGCGGCCGCATCGGGGTAGCCCAGGGTGACGCACATGAGAAAACGGTCGAGCTGCGATTCGGGCAGGGGGAAGGTGCCCAGCTGGTGCGCGCAGTTCTGTGTGGCGATGACGAAAAACGGCTGCGGCAGCGCATGCGTGACGCCATCGAGCGTCACTTGCCGCTCTTCCATCGCTTCGAGCAGGCCCGATTGCGTCTTCGGCGTGGCGCGGTTGATCTCGTCGGCCAGCAGCACTTGTGTGAACAGGGGGCCGGGATGAAAGAGGAAGCTGCCGCTGCCCCGGTCATACA
This sequence comes from Janthinobacterium sp. FW305-128, assembly GCF_020858135.1. Taxonomy (NCBI): domain Bacteria; kingdom Pseudomonadati; phylum Pseudomonadota; class Betaproteobacteria; order Burkholderiales; family Oxalobacteraceae; genus Janthinobacterium; species Janthinobacterium sp. FW305-128. The sequence continues at coordinate 322,667 of NZ_JACYMK010000003.1, forward strand.
CGCTCATGCCGGCCACATCGGCGGGCAGCAGGTCGCTGGTGAATTGCTGGCGCTTCCATTGCAGGCCCAGCGAGATGGCCAGCGCGTGGGCCAGGGTTGTCTTGCCCACGCCGGGCACGTCTTCGATCAGCAGGTGGCCGCCGGCCAGCACGCAGGCGAGGGCCTGGCGGATCTGCAAGTGTTTGCCGACGAGAACTTCGCCGATCTGCTGTGCGGCCTGGTGTATTTTCGAAAACATGCTATTTCTATCACAGTAAGTCGGATTATTTAATTTACAATCGCTTTGGACAGGTCAAGTCGTGCCGCCCGCCCGTTGCGCGCACGTGGTAGATTAGAGAGGCAGCAAGGACGGCAAGGGCGGCACAGACCAGCCAGTGATTTTATGCGAGAACGCGCAGGGCGAACAGGAATGCCATGCAGTGTTCCCGGAGAATGGACAGAGACAGAGGTAACCAGTACAGCGCATGAGCACAGCCATTTATACCCATCCCGATTGCCAGCGCCATGAAATGGGCGACTGGCACCCAGAATCACCGGCCCGCTTGCAGGCCATCAACGATCAATTGATCCTCGCGCACATCAGCGACCTGGTCGAGCACCGTGACGGCGTGCGCGCGCAATTGTCCGATATCGAGCGCAACCACAGCGCCACGGCCATCGGCCTGGTGCGCGACAATGTGCCGCAGGAGGGCGACTACTATCCGCTCGACGGCGACACCCTGCTCAATGCGCACAGCTATGAGGCGGCACTGGCTGCGGCCGGCTCGGCCGTGGCAGCCACGGATGCCGTCATCGATGGCGAGATCAGCAACGCCTTCTGCGCGATCCGCCCGCCCGGCCACCATGCGCGGCCCAGCGAACCGATGGGTTTCTGCCTGTTCAATAATGTCGCCATCGCCGCCAAGCATGCGCTCGACGTGCGTGGCCTCGAGCGCGTTGCCATCGTCGACTTCGACGTGCACCATGGCAATGGCACGGCCGAGTCCGTGGCGCACGACCCGCGCATCCTGATGGTGAGTTTTTTCCAGCACCCGTTCTATCCGTACAGCGATGTCGAATCCTACACCGACACGCGCGTCAACGTGCCCGTGCCGGCCCGCTCGAAGGGCGATGCCGTGCGCCAGCTGGTGCTCGACCACTGGCTGCCGGCGCTGCACCGGCAACAGCCGCAGATGATTTTCATTTCCGCCGGTTTCGATGCCCACCGCGAAGACGACGTGGGCGGCATGGGCCTGGTGGAGGCCGACTACACATGGATGACGCAGCAGATGATGGCCGTGGCCCATCAGTATGGCAAGGGCCGCATCGTCAGCTGTCTCGAAGGGGGCTACAACCTGTCGTCCCTGGGCCGCAGCGTGGCGGCGCACGTGAAGGCGCTGGCGGAACTGTAACGGCGCAGCGCACTACAGCAAGGTGGGACGGCGGCTGGAATGCGTGTGGCGGTGGGTCTGATAGTCGAGCGCGTCGCCGGCCATGAAGCGGCGCCATGCTTGCGTGTAGACAAGCGATGATTTATCCGCATCGAAGCTGTCGAGCTGCAACATGTCGCGGTGGTGCTTGATTTCATTGACCAGTTGGTCATACAGCATTTGCAAGCCATAACTGTCGGCGCTCTGACGTTTCAAGCGCTCCTCGAGCTGCGCCACTTGCCCCTGCAGCTGCCGGCATTCCTTCTTCCAGTCATTGCGCGGCACGCGCTTGGGCGCCATGCCAGTGTGTTCCATCATCATATCGAGCTATCCCATCGCCTGTCTCCGTGCGCCTGTGCCAGCCAGTCCGGAAAACATTGCTTTTCATTTAAGAGGCGATATTAGAGCATACTTTTTTGTTTCTTTCAGTAAATATAAAAGTCCGCGTAGAAATATTTGACCCGGTTCCCGCGCGCGTATCACTGGCGCAGCGCCGCCTTCTTGGGTGGTGCCGGGGCGGCTTCCGTCATGTTGCCGTCATCGGCATACGTGAGGGTCAGCAGGGTATTGTCGTCCCAGCTCACGTCATGCAGCGGCGGCACGTAGCGCTGGCGGTCTTCCGTGATGCGGATGTCCAGCGTGCGCTCGCCCGAGCGCGCCTGCACGGCAAGCAGCTTGCGGAATACGGGAAAGGGCACGTGGATCAGCGACGAGTGGCAAGGCCCGCCCGCCAGACGGAACAGGTTGCGCCGCACAAACGGCAGGTCATCCTGCTCGACGGCCCAGCGGATTTCGCATTCCAGACGCAAGTCGCCCAGGCGGCGCACGTTCTGGGGCAGGCCCGGCGTGTGAATGTCGGCGCGCCAGCGCACGGTGTCGCGCTTCTTGTTGCTGACCAGGTCGGCATTTGCATCGTAGGCGGTCTTGTCGCGCGTCAAGGTGAAACCGCCGTCCGCTGCCAGCGGCACGGGGATGGACAGATTGTCGGCCGACAGGTGCAGGGTCACGCCTTCGAGCCTGGCCTTCGGCGTGGCGGGGATCAGCATGAAGCGCAGCGGCGCGCCTGGCGCCAGGCGCTGGTAGTCGGCGTACGCGTCGAGTCCCTTGAGCATGGTGCGGTAGGGGCGCAGGTCGGGATCGCGCGTGCCTTGCACGTCGACAATCTGTTGTATTTCCTGGTTCGCTGCGTCGCCTGGCGCCGCCGCTTGTTCCTGGGCCATGGCGGGCAGCAGACAGGCGCAAAGGGGGACGAGGAGGAAAAAACGGGGAAGATGCATGGAATGCGTGCCAGGTTGTACTTGCAATGTGGAAACCGGCCAGGCTGGACGGACTGCGGATCTTATCATTCGTGTAACTGCCAAATTATCACCAATTGTCTCGTTCGCGTCGCACGGCTGGCGCTGGCGGCGGAAAATGGGACGTCGCGGCGGCAACCACGTAAAATAGCGGATTGACCGAACGATTTTGAAAGCAAGAGCATGGCGATACAATGGTACCCAGGACACATGAACGCGGCCCGCAAGAAAGCGGCCGAAACCATGGAAAACACCGATCTGGTGATTGAAGTGGTGGACGCGCGCCTGCCGGCAGCCAGCTGCAATCCCATGGTGGACGAGCTGCGCCTGTTCCGCCAGCGCCCTTGCCTGAAAATCCTCAACAAGACCGACCTGGCCGACCCTGCCGCCACCGCCGCCTGGGTGGCCTATTTCAATGCCCAGGAAGGCGTGACCGCGTATGCGATGACGACCAAGAAGCCGGGCGACGTGGCGCGCATCCCGGACCTGGCCAAGTCGCTGGCGCCGCACCGCGGCGTGCCGACCAAGCCGCTGCGCATCATGATCATGGGTATTCCCAACGTGGGCAAGTCGACGCTGATGAACGCGCTGCTGAAAAAACGCGTGGCCAAGGTCGGCGACGAGCCGGCCGTGACGAAAATGCAGCAAAAGCTGTACCTGGACAAGAACACCATTCTCGTCGACACGCCAGGCATGCTGTGGCCGAAGATCGCCATCCCCAGCGACGGCCTGATGCTGGCGGCCAGCCACGCGATCGGCTCGAACGCGCTGATCGAAGATGAAGTGGCCGTCTTCCTGGCCGAGGAATTGCTCAAGCGCTACCCCGACTTGCTGGCAACCCGCTACGGCACCAAGATCGGCGAAGTCGACGCCATCGGCGTGGTCGAGGGCATCGCCGCCAAACGCGGCTTCCGCATCAAGGGCGGCGACTACGATTTCGAGAAAGCGTCGCACACCCTGCTGCTCGACTACCGCAGCGGCATCCTGGGCCGCATCTCGCTGGAAACGCCGGACACGCGCGCGGCCCTGATGGCCCAGCATGCGGCCGAAATGGCGGAAAAAGCGGCGAAGGCGGCGGAAATTGCCGCTGAAAAGGCGAAGAATGCGGCGCGGGGCAAGCGCGGCACGTAATGAAACAAAAGCCGCTAGCTAGCGGCTTTTTTAAATTCTGGGGTCAGACCCCCGGTGACGTAGGCGTCGAACCTGCCGTTGGCGGTGTTGCGGGACTCGGCGTCCCCGTCTGACCCCGGCTTCCGAATTCACTCCAAAGCAAATTCTGGGGTCAGACCCCCGGTTACGTTGACGCTGAACCAGCCGTTAGCGGTGTTGAGGGTCTGACCCCGGCTTGCTGCTCATTTCCGCTCGCCGCCCCGAACCTGAAACTGGTCACGGCCAGCGCCCCAAAGAAATCCTCTTCGTGGTAGACGACGTGGGCCGCTTCCTGCTCGGCCGCGCCGAGCGCCACCATCAGCGGCAGCAGATGGTCTTCCTGCGGATGGGCCTGGCGCGCGCCGGGCGCCCGGTCCCAGGCCAGCAACTGTTCCAGCCGCTGTGCCGGCGGCAAGGCCATCGTCTGGCGCAGCCACGCGTCGAACTGATGCGAGGCGACGGCGCCCGCCTGGCCGAACTGGCGCAGGTTATGGTAACTCAGGCCGCTGCCGACGATCAGCACGCCTTGCCGGCGCAGGCCGGCCAGCGCGCGGCCCACCTCGACGTGCGTCAGCGGGTCGTAGCCGTGTTTCAGTGACAGTTGCACCAGCGGTACGTCCGCCTGCGGGTAGATGGGGAACAGGGCGCTGAAGGTGCCATGGTCGAAACCGCGCTCGTGGTCGAGGCGTGCCGGACGGCCGGCCGCATCGAGCAACTGTTTTACCTGCGCCGCCAGTGCCGGCGCGCCCGGTGCCGGGTACTGGATTTGATAGGTGTGCGGCGGAAAGCCCGAATAATCGTAGATCATGCCCGGCTTGGGGCTGGCCGAGACGAGAAACTGCGGCCCTTCCCAGTGCGCCGTCACGACCAGCACGGCTTTCGGGCGCGCGCCGATCTGGCGCGGGATATCCTGCAGCGACGCTTCCAGCACGTCGTAGCGGCCGCCGAACTGGTCTTTCATGAACGGCCAAGGGCCGCCGCCGTGCGACAGGAAATAGGTGGGGAAGGTGTGCTCTTGCATGGCGGCTCCGCAGTGGAATGACTGATGCTATCGATGATAGTCATGCGCGGTCAGTTGATCAAGATCGCTATTATTGATATATCATTTCCATTTTGTTGATGATGGGGCAGTCATGGATACCTTGCGCAGCATGCGCGTGTTTCGCGCCGTGGTGGAGCTGGACAGTTTCGTGCGGGCCAGCGAGCGCCTCGATCTGTCGCCGGCCATGGTCAGCAAGCACGTGATGCACCTGGAACGCCACCTGGGCGCGCGCCTGCTGAACCGCAGCAGCCGCCACCTGAGCCTGACGGAAATCGGCAAGGTGTATTTTGAACAGTGCCGCGACATGCTCGACAACCTCGACGAAGTGGAAGCGACCGTGGGCCGCACGACGGTGGTGCCGCGCGGCATGCTGCGCCTGAGCGCCCCCGTCTGGTTCGCCAATGCCATCTTTACGCGCACCCTGGTGGCTTACCGCGAGCGCTTCCCGGAAGTGACGTTCGACATCGATTTGAGCGGCAGGGTGGTCAACCTGGTGGAAGAGGGTTTCGACCTTGCCCTGCGCGTGAGCCAGGCGCCGTCGCCGGCCCTGATCGCGCGGCCCATCGGCAGCATCGCCTTCCACCTGGTGGCCGCGCCCGCCTACCTGGCGCGCGCGGGCCGGCCGCAGCTGCCGCAAGACCTCACGCAGCACGCCATGATCAGCTATTCCTTGCTGGCGAACGGCAATGAGCTGGCCTTCGACGGGCCGCAGGGCCGCGAAACGGTGAAGTTCTCGCCCGTGCTGCAATGCAATAACGAAAGCCTGCTGCACGCGGCCGCGCTCGACGGCATGGGCATCGCGCTGCTGCCGTCGTGGCAGACGGATGCGGACCTGGCGGCGGGGCGGCTGGTGCGCCTCTTCGACGATTTCAAGCTGGCGGGCGGCAAGGTGTACGCCGTCTATACAAGCCGCCGCTACCTGTCCTCGAAGGTGCGCACCTTCATCGACTTCCTCGCCGATGAAGCGCGCCTGGGGGCCTGACTAGGCGATTGAACGCCTGACGCCGATCAGCGCGAACAGGCGCGCGCTGCGCATCCACGCCAGCACCAGCGCCGCCAGCTGCGTCGCCAGCAAACCGGCCGCGATGGCCAGCGGACCGGGGCCGGCCAGGTTCAGCCGTGCCACGCCCAGCAGCGCATACAGGGCCAGTCCCAGCACGGTGATGACGAGGTAGATGGCCAGGCAGGCCAGCGGACGCCGGCGCAGCATGCCGAGCCCGCGCCACCAGGCCTTGACGGCCGACGTGCGGCGCCGGTCGACGGCCAGCGCCGCGCGGCCCGCGTCGAGCGTGGCGCAGGCCAGCAGGAACAGCACGCCCGCGAGCAGCAAGGCCAGGTGGCGGGCCAGGTCGGCGTCGGCTTCCAGGATGGCTGTCGCCGCATGCTTGTCGGCCAGTTTCAGCGCGCCGGCGCCGATCGCCAGTGCCACGCCCAGCGGCACGATGCTCCACAACAGCATGCGCAGCATGCGGCCGTATTCGCTGAAGGCGCCCGTCAGCAGGGCACCGAAGCCGGGCGGCGCAGGGGCGCGCGCGGCCGTCACCACCAGGCCGCTCAGCAGCGGCGACAGCAGCAGGGTCAGGACGATGGCGGCGATGGCGGCCTGGCTGATGGCGGCCCCATTGCGGCTGGCATTGGCGGCCAGGTCGGCCAACGTCATCAGGTCGAGCCGCTGTGCCAGCGCTGCCGCATGCACGGCCTGGTCGAGGCTGGCGCTCAAGGTGCGCCAGACGGGAATGACGGCAACGATGGTCGGGATCAGCAGCAGGCCGGCCCACAGCAGCAGCAAGCGCCATTGCAGGGCGGCGCGGCTGGCGCGCGTGGTCAGGGTCAGGCCGCTGGCCCGTGGCGTGGAAGTGGCGCTCATACGATGGCGATCAGGGAAAGCAGGTATTGGAAGGCGGCGGCGATATCGAGGCTCCAGCGCCGCGCGGCGGACGTGTCGGCTTTCAGGGTACGGCTGTCATCGAGCTTGTTGACGTCGAGGTAGTGCACGCGGTCGGGATCGAGTTCGGCCGAGACGGCCTTCACGGGCTTGCTCCAGGTGTAGCGCTGCCACAGTTGCCCGTTGTCCCACACCACGCGTTCGGAACTGCCGTCGGCGAATTTCACCAGCAGTACCTGCGGCACGGGCGCGCCGCGGCGGCGCAGCACCACGCTGGTCAGATAGGGATACGGTCCCGTGCCGGGATTGGCGTCCGGGTGCGCCTTGTCCCATGCCGCGCGCACCTTGTCCTCTTCTTTTTCCAGCGCCTCGGGCGTGCGTTCCACGCGCTTGCCGTTCACCAGCGCCAGGCCGGCCAGCGGCGTCTGCTCTTCGCTGGTGAAGCTGCCGATGCGGTCGTCGATATTCGCGCTGGCATGGACTTGCTGCGCAAAGACCTGTTCCACGATGCGCCGCTGGCCCGTCGCCTCGGCCAGCGCTTCGCGCAGGTCGGCCACGCTGGGGTGGCGGAATTTCCACTGTTCGTAATAGGCCTTGAAGCCCCGTTCCATGGCCTCGCTGCCGATGCGCGCTTCCAGGTCGCGCAGGGTGGTGGCAGTGCGGCTGTAGACGGGCCCCACGCCCTGCAGGCGTTCCCACGCATTCTGGCCCAGCGGGTCGGCCGCATCCTGGCGCGGCGCGGCCATGCGTTCGGCCTCGAAGACCTTGAAGGCGGGAGCGAAGCCCAGGCGCTTGAGCAGGGGCGTGGTGGCGTGGATGTCCTGGCCGCGCGCGCGCAGCATGCGCTGGTCCCAGTACTCGTTCAAGCCTTCGTCGAGGATCGGTTCCTCGAATTCGTTCGAGGCCAGGATGCCGTAGAAATAGCCATGGCCGAATTCGTGGATGGTGACGAAGTCGAGGCCGAATCCGGCGATGGTCTTCGGCTGCAGGCTGGCGAAGCTCGAGGCCGTGATGAAGGTCGGGTATTCCATGCCGCCTGCTTCGGCCGCATTGAACGGCGGGATCACCACCGTCAGGGTCTTGTACGGATACGGACCCAGGGTACGCGAGAAATATGTCAGCGAGTCTTTCGCCGCCTGCAGCGCGGGCGCCGCGTTCGACGCATACTCGGGCGGGTACAGCACCCGGATGGCCACGGGCGGGCTGCCAGGGCCGCTCCAGCTGCCCGTCAATGGCGCTGCGCTGCGCTTGTCGGCCGTCCAGGCGAAATCGTGCACGTCGCCCTGCACATAGTGGTGCGTGAGCATGCCGTTTTTCTCCTGCGGCGCGCCCTGCAATTCACCGGTGGCGCCCACCGTGTACTCCCTGGGCACGGTCAGCTTCACGTCGTAGCGGCCGAAGTCGGCGTAGAACTCCGAATTGAGGTGAAATTCATGCGCGTTCCAGCGCGGCGCGGTGGCGCCCCGTTCGCCGGGCAGTTCCAGCACGGCGATCTTCGGGAACCACTGGCCCACCAGATGGAAGCTGCCGAAATAGCCGGTGCGCGCGATGACGCGCGGCAGCTGGTCGAAGAAGCGCATGTCGAGCGTCGTCTCGGCGCCCGGCGCGACGGCCTGTGGCAAGTCGACGCGCACCACGGTGCGGTCGGTGGCCGGGCCGTTGTCGGGCTGGACGAAATGCCAGGGCGCCGTGGCCCCGTTCTGCGTCACGCTGCGCAGTTCCATGTAGCCCCACTCGCCGTCGCGCGTGCCGACGCCCGAGCGAAAGCCCGTATCGAGCTTGCGCTTCTCGGTAAAGAAGGTCGAATGCTCGCCCTCGAAGGCGTTCAGGTACAGGTGCAGGTACACGCTGCTGACGGCTTGCGCGCTGCGGTTGCGCCAGCGCAGTTTCTGCCGGCCGTCTATCGTGTGCTTGACGGGATCGAGCGTCGCTTCGATCTGGTAGTCGACCACGCGGTCCGACAGCGTCGCTTGCGCACCCGTGCGCGCGCCGCCCCAGGCGTTGCCGGCGCTGGGCGTGGTGACGGCGGCCGCATGCGGCGAAGCGAGGGCGATGCCGTCGGCCGACGGCGCCGGCGGCATGGGCGCGCTGGCCAGCTTGCCCTGGTCCTGCTGGGCGAACAGCTCGGCCTGCAGGGCCAGGCCGGCCAGCAGCAGGGCGGCGATGGCCAGAACCTTGAACTTGCCCGGGAGGGGGACAATGCGGCGGCGCGGCGTGCTACGACTTTCCATGCGTGACTCCCACAGTGACTTGTTGATTTTCAAATGCAGTCGGCTGCGCCCAGGATCGCCGGGTGCTCGTTAATATACCTGTAAAAATTACAAATAAGCAATGGATTATGCTGACAGCCCAGCTCGCTGTTGCGGCGCCGCGCGCCGTGCGTATAATGATTCGCTTTTGCCATCCTCCTACTACCGTGCGTTCGCGCCCAGGTAGCGCACCCAGCTTTCCGCCATGATGCCTCCCCCTTCCGCCCTGACCATCGCCGCGCGCATCTTGCTGTTGTGCACCCTGGCCATGCCTGCGCGCGCACAGGACGGCGCGGATGGTGGCGCGGCCGGCGTCACGCACGGCGATTTGTCCGCCGAACTGGCGCAGGGCGGCCAGCACAGCATGCGCGGCGCCCTGTCGCGCGACCAGGGCGGCATGTCGCTCGACGTGGCCATCGATGGCCTGCGCAATGGCAATTACCGCGATGGCAGCGTGTTTCACCAGCGCGGCTTCAACGGCGGCGCGGAATGGAAGCTGCGCCAGGGCCGCTTCGGCTTCAGCGCCGACCAGCTGAACCAGGACACCCGCTATCCCGCGCCCGAAGCACCGTTCCTGGCCTTGCTGACGGCCCGCCCGGAAGACCTGTACCGCTATGAGGTGCGGCGCGCCAGCGCCTTCGTGCAGCGCTATGTGGGCAGTTTCGAGCTGGGCGTGGAACTGTCGCAGCGGGAAAAGCGCGCTACGGCCCACTATGCGGGCGAGGACGGCAGCATCGAATCGACGTACAGCAGCCGCCGCCGCCAGCTGGCGCCGCGCCTGCGCCATTACGGCAAGGTGGCTGGCGTGGGCACGGACACGGAAGTGGGCCTGGACCTGATGCAGTGGCAGCGGCGCTCGGGCCGCGCGGGCGATGCGCAGCGGCGCCAGTACTCGCGCGCGCTGTTGCTGCGCGAAGAGCTGGCCTTCGGCGGCCTGTATGCGCCGCGCCTGCTGCTGGGACTGCGGCATGAACAGTTCCAGCTCGACCCGGCCGACATGCCCGCCGGCGGCAGCGACTGGGAAAACCAGAATGCGTGGGACTTGCAGGGCAGCCTGCAGCTGCGCCCGCAGCTGAGCGTGTACGCCAGGGCCGCGCGCAGCTACCGCATTGATGACGATGGCTATACCCGCGCCGGCTACCGTCCCCTGGCGGGACAGCTGCGGCGCGAAATGGAAGTGGGTGCCACCTTCGGCGACGCGGCGCGCAGCGCTTCCGTGCGCGTGTTCAGCGAGCGCCTGAGCAACCAGATCGTCTTCGACCAGAACCTTGGCCAGCTGGGCTTTGCGGGCAACCTCGACCCCTCGCGCCGCGCAGGCATCGCCATCGAGGCCGGCATGGCGCTGGCGCGCGACTGGCGCCTCGACGCTCAGCTGCGCCAGGTGCATGCGCGCTATGACGATTACGCCTATGACGGCCCGGACATCGCCCTCGTGCCGAAAACCCTGGCCAGCCTGCGCCTGTACTGGACGGGGCAGGGCGGCGCCAGTGCCGACGTGGGCGTGCAATGGCTGCGCGCCCTGCGTTACGGCCCCGATTTCGCCGGCAGCTGCCTGGCGCAAGTGCCTGCGTTTGCCACCGTGGACGGGCGTTACGTGCGCAAGCTGGGCGCGTGGGAGCTGGAGCTGGCCGGCAGCAACCTGGCCAACCGCCGCCATTACGGCGATGCGCCGGGCTGCCGCTCCAGCATTTACCTCAACGATGCGCGCCAGTTGCGCGTGGCCGCGCGCTACCATTTCTGAGGCACGGGCACGGCGGCGCTTAAGAGCGGCTTAATCGGGCGCAAACGGAGCGCGCAAAAGCGCCTTTTTTCCGCCCGGGCTTCATCGCCCGGCGCAAAAAGTGGTAATCTCGCCCCGTTCACGACCACTTATGATGAAGGATTATTATGCGTTTTCTGCGTTTCTTGCGTCCCCTGCTTGCCGCCGTCACCCTGGTGGCGGCCACCGGCGGCGCCATGGCGGCCGATACCGGCTTTACCACGCTCCCGACGCCAGTGCGCACGGACACGGGCAAGAAGGTGGAAGTGGTCGAGTACTTCATGTACTCGTGCCCGCATTGCTACGCGCTCGATCCGCTGATGCACGACTGGGTCAAGAAGCAGGGCGACAAGATCGCCTTCCGCCGCATCCACCTGGCCTTCTCCGGCCCGAAGGATCCGCAGGCGCACGCTTATGCCACCCTGGAAGCGATGGGCCAGCTGGACCAGTTCCACGACAAGATCTTCCGCGCCATCCACGTCGAGCGCAACCGCCTGAACCGCGATGACGCCATCCTCGACCTGCTGGTCAAGAACGGCATCGACAAGGCGAAATACCTGGACATGTTCAATTCGTTCGGCGTGCAGACCAAGCTGAAACGCAACGAGCAACTGATCGCGGCCAGCAAGATCGACAGCGCGCCGACCATCGTCATCGACGGCCGCTTCGTGACGTCGCCGGCGCAGTTGTCGCGTCCTGGCCAGTCCGAGCCGCAAACCCAGGCTGCGACCCTGCGCGTGATGGATGAACTGGTGGCGCGCGTCCTGAAAGAGCGCGCTCCCGCGCCAGCGAAGAAGTAACACCGGAGAACACCATGAAACAGCTGCCCTGGACCCTGTGCGTACTGGCCGTCGCCCTCGTGGCGTGGTTGTCGATTGCCATCGTCAACGTGGAAAACCAGCGCAATGCGCTGGCCAGCAAGGCTTGCGTGGACCCCGCGTTCAAGAACGAGGTCGATGCGAAATGCCTGTCCAGCGTGCAGACGCGCGAACACTGGTGGCAGCACCTGACTTATGCCATGACGCACTTCAGGTCATAGAACGCCGGATAAAATCTACTGCGCGTCGCGCTTTGCGGCCGGCGATGCTCACCGGCTCGGCGCCCCCGTACAAAGTACGGTTGCGCTTCTTGGCCACAAGGGGGCGCCGAGCCTCACTGCCGCTCGCTACGATTTTCTCCGGCGTCGTGACGATGAGGGATGGATCGGCAAACTGCCCGCTTTGTGCGGGCTTTTTTACGTCTGCAGCTTGCGGGTATCATGAGACCACAACCATCGAGGAGGGACAATGAAGGAAGTGATCCTGATTACCGGCAGCAGCCGCGGCATCGGTGCGGCGACGGCGCTGCTGGCGGCGCGCCAGGGCTATGCCGTCTGCATCAACTATGTGCGCGATGCGCAGGCGGCCGGGGAACTGTGCGCGCGCATCGTGGCGGCGGGCGGCGAGGCCATCGCCGTGCAGGCCGACGTCAGCGAGGAAGCGGACGTGGCGCGCCTGTTCGATGAAGTCGATGCGCGCCTGGGCATGCTCACGGCGCTGGTCAACAATGTGGGCGTGCTGGAGCGGAAATGCCGGCTGGTCGACATGTCCGCCCAGCGCCTCGAACGCGTGCTGCGCACCAACGTGATCAGTTACTTTTTGTGCTGCCAGCAGGCCGTGCGGCGCATGTCGACGGCGAGCGGCGGGCAGGGCGGACGCATCGTGAATGTCTCGTCGGTGGCGGCGCGTATCGGTTCTCCGGACGAATACATCGATTACGCGGCCTCGAAAGGCGCCGTCGATACCCTGACCCTGGGGCTGGCGAAGGAAGTGGCGGCCGAAGGCATCCGCGTCAACGGCGTGCGGCCCGGCATCATCTACACGGACATCCACGCCTCGGGCGGCGAACCGGGACGGGTGGCGCGCCTGGCATCGGGCGTGCCCATGCAGCGCGGCGGCCAGCCGGAAGAAATCGCCGATGCCATCCTGTACCTGCTGGGGCCGGACGCGACGTATGTGACGGGCAGCATCCTCGACGTGGCCGGCGGGCGCTGATTTTCAACGCATTTTCAACTTATTTTCAACCCTTGCAAGCAATTGCTTCAAGCACGGGGCCAATTATCAAGCAGGGCAAGCGAGTCCAGAATGGTGGTGTGCCATATGCACGCCGATCAACTCATTTGGAACCACCATGTCCACTTTTGCTCCCGCCATCCTGGCCCTGTCCCTGCTGGCCGCCGCGCCAGCCCATTGCGCCATCAATCTGCCCATGCCGGCCCATTTGTCCGGCGCGAAAGCCGACGCCGCGGTGGCGCTGGCCGCGCGCCGCTATGCCGCGTTCTGGGAAAGCGGCGACCCGGCCGTGGCGCGTCTGGCGCTGGCCGATGATTTTACGGACCGCACCTTGCCCGCCGGCCGGCCGCAGGGATTGGCCGGCCCGCTGCAGGCGTCGCAGGTGTTTCACGCGGCCGTGCCGGACTTGAAGGTGGCCATCGAGGAGATGCTGGTAGCGGGCGACCGGGTGACTTTGCGCCTGCATTTCACGGGCCGCTTCACGGGTGTCTTCCCCACGCCGCAGGGACCCTTGCAGGGGCAGGGACAAGCCGTCGATTTCCATGCGTTTGATCTGTACCGTGTCAATGCGCAAGGGCGCATCAGCGATAACTGGCACCTGGAAGACAACCTGACCCTGCTGCGCCAGCTGGGCGTGCTGCCGCAGTAAGGGCGGCCGTCAGGCTTGCAGCGCGGCGAACTGCTGCACGAGGAAGTCGGCCAGCAGGGCGACGCGCGGCGGCTGGAAGCGGCTGCGCCGGTACAGCAGGTTCAGGGGGACGCTGTCGGCAAAATAATTGTCGAGCACCGTCTGCAAGCGCCCCGCGCGCAGGTCGTCGCCGATGTCGAGCAGCGATTTGTAGGCGTAGCCATGGCCGGCCACGGCCCAGCGGCGGATGATTTCGCCGTCGTTGCTGTGCCAGTCCCCCGCCAGGCGCAGGCTGTGGCGCTTGCCGTTTTCGCGGTAGCGCCATTCCTGCGGCGCGCCGTCGCCGGCCGTGAGCACCAGCGTCGGCAGCTGTGCCAGGTCGCGCGGCGCGGCCGGCACGCCCACTCTGGCGGCCAGCGCGGGCGCCACGCACACGACGCGCCTGCCCCGGTGCAGCAGGCGCGCCACCATGTCGCTGTCGGGCAGCTCGCCGTAGCGGATGGCCAGGTCGATATCGTCCTGCACCAGATTGGCCGTCATGTCCGTCAGGGTCAGCGCATGGCGCAACTGCGGGTGCAGCGCGGCAAAGCGGTCGAGCATGGGCAGCAGCAGCTGGCGGCCGATGTCGGACGGCGCCGAGATCCGTACCATGCCGCGCACGGCGCCGCCGCCCGCGTGCAAGCCGTCTTCGGCCTGCGCAAGCAAGTCCAGCGCCTGTTCGCTGTACTGGCGATAGTGCAAACCTTCTGCCGTCAGGCGCAGCTGGCGCGTGGTGCGCTCGAACAGGGTGGCGCCCAGCGCCGTTTCCAGGCGCGCGATGGCGGCGCTGGCGGCGGCCGGCGACAGGCCGTGCTTGCGGCCGGCCGCGGAAAAGCTGCCCAGCACCGCAGCGTCGAGGAACAGGGCGATTTCCGCCAGGCGCCCGGCGCCGCCGCGCATCATGATCATGCCGGGTGCGCCGCCGCCGGTTTCGGCGCCGGTGCCGAATGGGGCGTGATCACCACGGTGCAGGTGGTGCCGGCTACCAGGACCTGATTCCTGTCTTGTTCATCTATGTGGATGCGCACGGGCACGCGCTGCGCCAGGCGCACCCAGTTGAAGGTGGGATTGACGTCGGCCAGCAGTTCGCGGCCCGTGGCGGCGTCGCGGTCGGTGATGCCGCGCGCGATGCTCTCGATGTGGCCGTGCAGGGTGCCGCCGCTCATCAAATTCATTTCCGCCTTGTCGTCCTGCGCCAGCATGCCCAGCTTGGTCTCTTCGAAGTAGCCGACGACGTAGTACGAGGCGCTGTCGATGACGGCCAGCTTGGGCGCGCCGACGGCGGCGAAATCGCCCTTGTGCACGTTCAGGTTCGTCACGTAGCCGCTGACGGGGGCGCGCACGGTGGTGCGTTCCAGGTTCAGTTGCGCCAGCGCGCGCGCGGCCACGGCGGCCTGCACTTGCGACGAGGCCGAGCTGGCGGCGTAGGCGGCGCTTTCGCGGCTTTCCGTCGAGATGATGCTGGCGTCGAGGCCTGCGCGGCGCTGCGCTTCCTTGCCGCGGCGGCCCATTTCCGTTTTTTGCGCGGCCAGCACGGCGTCGGCCTGGGCCAGCGCGCTGGTGTAGCGTTCCTTGTCGACGACGAACAGCACGTCGCCTTTTTGCACCACCTGGTTGTCGCGCACCAGCACGTCCGTGACGGTGCCGGCCACGTCGGCGCTGATGTTGACGATGTCGGCCTTGATGCGGCCGTCGCGCGTCCATGGCGACTCCATGTAGCGGTCCCAGACGGTCTTGCCTATCCACAGGGCTGCTGCCAAGAGCAGCAGGGTGATTGCATAGCGTGTCAGTTTGCTTACCATGTCGGCAGCCTTTCCTTGATGGGGTTGAACAGTTTTTTTTATTTGTAAAGCGATAGAGCGAGCGCGCCGAAGATGGCGATGAAGATGCACAGCCGCGCCAGCGACGGGTGCCACACCATGCGGTACACGCCCAGCCAGCCCAGCACGCGGTCGAGCAGGGTTTGCAGGCCGATGCTGAGGATGAACAGGGGCAGCAGGGTAGGAATCAGAATTCCGAACAGGGCGAATTCACGCGGCATGGTGGTCTCCGGCGCCAGGCGCCATGTGGTCGAGTAATGAGGTGTAGATCGAATGCAGGTCGGCCAAGGCCGTCTGCAACCGTGCGCTGCGTTCGGCTGTCGCTTCCGCTTCCGCTTGCGCCGCGCGCACCACGGCGCCCGCCTGCAGGGTGGCCGCCAGCGCCGCCTGCAGTTGCGCATCGCCGCGCGTGCGCAGCCAGGCGGCGATGCCGTCCACGCACTGCTGCAGCGCATGGCGCGTGGCGCCCGGGCGGGCGGTCGCGATCAGTTCGCGCAACTCGATTACGGAATGGCCGATTTCCAGCAGGGTCAGGGCCTGGCGCACGACGGCGCGCGTGGCCTCGCCCGGCGCCGGTCCGGCCGCCGCATTGAGCTGGCTGAGCAGGTCGCGCACGCGGTTGTCGAAGCGATGCTTGACCCGGCGCGCCGGCGCCGTGCACGCCTGCAGCGCTTCGCGCCACAGGGCCGGGCCGATATGGTCCTTGTGGCCCATCGTATGCTCGGGCAGCAGCACGGCAAACACGAGGGCGGCCAGCATCAGGCCGACGATCAGCGCCATGCCCGTGTTCAAAAAGGCCGCGCCGTCGACGTGCATCAGATTCGTCGGCGCCATCTGCGTGATGAAGGTGGACACGCCCAGGCCCACGCCCAGCTTGGCCGGATTCGTCATCAGGTACAGGCCGACGGCGAGGAAGGGCGCAAAACTCAGTACCAGCATGGGGAAGCCGTCGCCGTGCACCAGCACGAAGTACACGCAGACGAGCGACAGGGGCATGGCGATCAAAAAACCCGTCAGCACTTGCCGGATCATCATGATGGGGCGCGGCGAGGACGAGGCCAGCGCGCAGAACACGGCCGCCATCAGCATCGCCGTGCTGGCGTAGGGCCAGGCGAGGAAGTAGGCGCCCAGCGCCAGCAGGGCCAGGCTGATGCCGGCGCGCGCGCCGCTGGCGAGCACCAGCGCGGGCGGCGTCTTCGGCGCATACGCCTGCGGCGTGCTCACGTCGAGCGGCGTGTCGTGCACGAGGCTGAAATACACTTCGTGAAAGCGGCTCATGTCGCGCGCGAAGCGCTCGAGCAGTTCGCACACGGTGTCGAAGTCGATGCGCTGCGCATGCACGATGGCCGCGCCGTCGATGTCCGCGCGCGCCTGCGCCAGCGCCGTCTGCAAATGCCGCTGCATGGTGTCGAGCGAGTCTTGCGAAGGCGTCGTCTGCAGCGCCTCGGCGACGATGGCGTACAGGGGCGCACACGCTTGCATGACCTTGGTTTCGCCATCGCGCTGCAGGCGGTCGAACAGGCGGTGGAAGGTATAGAAGGTGGTCAGCGCCGTCATGAAGGTGGCGTTGAAGGCGTGCAGCTTGCGGTTTTGCGCGCGCACGTGGCTCACTTTGCTGGTCACTTCGAACAGCGCAGCCGAGCGCCCCAGTTCCAGCGCCGCCACGTCGGCGGCAAACTGCAGATGCGTCAGTTCCACCTGGGCCGGCGTGAGCTTTTGCTGCAGCACGTCATGGCAGAAGGCGAGGAATTTTCCGTAGCGGGCCTGCACTGTGCGCATCACCTGCGTACCCTGGTGGCGCGGCAGCAGCACGCTGGAGACGGCCGCCGAGCAGATGATGCCCAGGCCCACTTCAGCCACGCGCGTGACGGCCAGCGAGAACACCTGCATCGGCTGCTCGATGGCGGGCAGCACGATCATGCAGGCCGTGTAGCCGGCCAGCACGTACACATACGATTGGGCGTTGCGGTGCAGGGCCGAGCCGCTCGTGCACAGGCCCACCCACAGGGCCAGGCCGGCGAACAGCAGCACGGGCTGCTGCGGGAACAGGCCGATCAGGGTCAGCGCGGCCGTGCAGCCGAGCAGGGTGCCGCACAGGCGGTAAAAGCTTTTTTCCAGCACCATGCCGCTGCTGGGCAGGGCCAGGATGATGGTGGTGGTCATCGCCGTACTGGGCGAATCGAGGCCCAGGCGGTAGGCCAGCCACAGCGCGCAGAACGCGGCGATGAGAGTCTTGCCGACGTAGATCCAGCGTTCGCCTTCCGTCGCGCGCCAGTCCTGCAGCGCCAGCGCCAGCCAGCGGGCCGCCCGGTTCAGGGGGCCATATGTGGGTTTTGTTGCTGTGGCTGGCGTCATCGATAGGCTATCAGTTCTGGTTGTTGAGATTGTTCAGGTTGCGCAGCTGGCGCATGTACAGCTTGTCGAGCACTTGCAGCTCTTCTTCCGTGAACCCGTCGTACAGGGCCGAGGTTTCCTGGTACACGTCGGGCAGCGCCGTTTCGATCAGCGCGCGGCCCTTGTCGGTCAGCGAGATCATCACGGAGCGGCGGTCGCCGGGGCGCGTGCCGCGGTGGATCAGGCCGCGCGTTTCCAGGTCGTTGCACACGCGCGTCAGGTTGGCCGGCTTTTCATGGCACGCCATGCCCAGGGTGCAGGCGTTCGAGGTTTCGTCGTCCGTGCCGTACAGCACGGCCAGCACCATGTAGCTGGCATCGACCAGGTCGTGCTTTTTCAGCGCGGCATTGGTCAGGTCCTTCATGCCTTTTTGGATGTGGTACGTCATGCGCAGCAGGCGCATCAGTTCCATGGGGAAGCCTGGCATGCGCGTGCGGATGTTTTGCAGCCGCTTGGAGGTGGCGTCAAAAGCGGTCATGTCATATTCCTTCATGTGTGAATAAAGTTCCGATTGTATCTTGTTGGGCTAGGGCAATGCCAGGATTGCAAGCTTAGATGCCGCCTCCTAATGCATTCATCAAGGAAACGTACAGATCGAGCTCGCGCGCCCCATTTTGCGCCTGCTGCTGTTCTTCCGCCAGCAGCGCCACTTGCGTGTTGAGCATGTTGATGGCGTCGCTCATGCCCGCCTTGTACGCTTTTTCCGCCAGGTCGCGCGCGCGCTGCGCCGTGGCCAGCGCCTGCACGGTCAGCTGATGCTGTTTGGCCAGCGACTGGGCGCGGGTGACGGCGTTGGCCACGTCCGACATGGCATTGATGACGGTGGCGTTGTACTGCTCCACGGCACCGTCGTACACGGCCGTCTGGCTGCCCAGCTGGGCGCGCAGGCGGGCGCCGGCAAAGATGGGCAGGCTCAGCGCGGGTGAGGCGCCGCGGACCTCTGAGTTGGCGTCGAGAAAGTGGCTAAAACCGAAGGCCTGGAAGCCGGCGAACGCCACCAGGTTGACGTTAGGGTAAAACTCGGCCTTGGCCGCGTCGATGCGCTGCGCCGCCGCTTCCACTCGCCAGCGCTGGGCGGCGATGTCGGGGCGGCGGCCGATCAGGTCGGCGGGCAGGGCGGCGGGAATGGCCAGCGGCTGGTCCAGGCGCAGCACGGGGCGCGTGAGCGCCGCGCCGGCCGCCGGACCCTTGCCCGCCAGGGCCGCCAGCTGGTTGCGCAGCAGGGCCAGCGACTCGGCCGACTGCTCCAGCTGGCGCCGGCCGGCCGGCAAGGTGGTTTCGATCTGCGCCACGTCAATGTCCGTGCCGATGCCGGCCGCCTTGCGCTGGCGCGTGATGTCGAGGATGCGGGCGCGCTGCGCCAGGCTGCGCTCGATCACGTCCTGCAGCTGGAATTCGTATGACAGCTGGATGTAGGTGCGCACCAGCGCCGTTTCCAGGGCCAGGCGGGCCATCTGAGATTCGGCCGACGCCATCTGCACGTCGCCCAGGGCGGCGGACAGGGCGGCGCGGTTGCGGCCCCACAGGTCCAGGTCGTACGAGGCCGTGACGGTGGCCTGGTTGCGCCACGCGTAGTTGCCGGCCAACGGCGCCGGCGTGCTGCCGTGCTGCGAATACAGTTCGCGGTTGATGGAGACGTTCGCGTCCGCCTGCGGGCGGGTCTTGTCTTCCGCCGCACCGGCCAGCGCCTCGGCCTGGCGCACGCGCGCCTGGGCGCCGCGCAGGGTGGGACTGTCGGCCAGCGCCTGCTCCATCAAACGGTTCAATTGAGGGTCTTGCAAGTCTTGCCACCATTGCGTGCGCGGCCATTGTATGGCGGCGCTGGCGGCGGCATCCATGGCCTGGCTCGCCTGCAGCTTGTTGGCGTCCAGCATGGCCGATTGCGGCGCGATATGGCCCATGTCGGCGCAAGCGCTCAAGGCAAGGATCAGGCTGGCGGCAAGCAAACGGCGGTGCAGGGACATGCAGGGACTCCGGGAGAGGTAGTGTTGGGGGTGCTGCTGGGGTATCACAGCTCGCCGCGGGGAGCTTCGGGAGTGGCCCGAGTGCTGCGCCGCAACTGAGTTGTTACTGACTGAAACCGGCTGACTGGTTTCTTATTGCACGACGTGCTTGGCCGTTTGCGCGACATCAAAGTCCGCTTCCGTTTGCGGGATCAGGCCAGCCTTGCGGGCGGCGTAGAACTCGGCCATGACTTGTTCGCGCGTCACTTTGCTGGCGGCGGTGGACGGCGTTTTCGGATAGTCGACTTCGCTGGTGGCGATTTCGCCGGCGTTGCGGGCACGGATGTATTCGGCCGTGACGTCAGCACGCGTGAGTTGCTGGCTGGCAGCGGCAGGCGCGGCGCTCTGGGCAAACGCCGAAGTAGCGGTGGTAATGGCAAACAATGCTGCGATGAGTGATTTGGCTTGCATGATAAGACTCCAAAATGTGCATGATGGCTGGGTGGATGGGCCGGATCGCCACGTACCGGTCGGTTCGGCGGCATGGCGCTGGTGGGCGCCGTGCCGCCGATGAAGCAGTTTCTGGATGAGAAGATGCTTACTTGGATTAACTATAGCAATGAATAGTACATTTGTGAAGTAATTTATGAAAATAGTTGTGCGCCGCCGCATTTTCCCCTCGGAAAAGGTCGGGCAGGCGTGCGCCGCTCGATTGGTCAGGAGAGTAAGCTGGTTTTTTTGTTAACGGGAGTCAGCCATGAGCAGCAGCACACTCGATCCGGACAATTTGCCCGTCACGCCCGACCGCGTTCTGGGCTCCGGCCATGGCAAGGGCGCGCTCGGTCCCAGCGACAGTTCCGACAGCGGCAGCGACATGCAGGGCGTGCCCGGCCAGGATGCGGAAGAACTCGATAACGACAGCGATGCGGCCGGCACGGGCGAACGGGCCGGCGTGGAGCCGCGCAGTACGGCGCCCGACGGCGGCGATATCGATGTCGATCATGTGGAAAGCCTGGCGCCCGTGCGGCCCGCAGAGGAGGGCGATGGCGAACCCGGCGTTCCCCAGGCGCCAGCGCCGCGCCCCTGATGCCGGCGGCCGGCCGCAAATTGCTGTCGCTCTGGCGCCATCAGCGTAAAATGCTGGCAAGGCGGCGTGCTTGCCGCCATGGCCAGCCGGCCGGCACAGGATAGGATGTCAGAGGATGCAAACGCAGATGTCGGAAGAGAAAGAAAAAGGCTTGATGTCGATGTACCGCGAGACGCGGCCGCGCGAGTTTTTTGGCGAAAAAAGTAACACCAATCACCTGGCCTGGAGTGCGCTGGTGGTCTTGCTGGCGCTGGCGTTCTGGCTGATCGTGGCCCTGGCGGCGGCGGAAAACCAGCGCTATGCCCTGGAAACGAAGGCGTGCCAGGATCGCGTGTTTCCGACGGAAATCGACACGTCTTGCCTGAAACAGGTCAAGTCGCGCGATCACTGGTGGCAGCACGTGGGCCACGCGCTGGTGAGGATGGGCGCCTGACCCGGGCGCACGCTGGCTGAACGATCTGGCGGAACCTGGCGGCGGCGAAGGCCGCCGCGGTGATGGAGCGATAGTGCGGGAGGCGCCATGCCACGCGATCACTCGCGCGAGCAGCCGCAATGGCTGCTGGCGCGCCACAGTGCCTTGACGGCGCGCCAGTTGCTGCGCGCCTATGGCTTGCTATGCCTGTTTTCCCTCGTCATTGCCGCCGCCTTTGCGCTGCGCGGCCTCTGGACCATTCCCGTCTTTTCGTTCGCCGAACTGGGCCTGGTGGCCGCCGCTCTGCTGCACTACCTGCGCCACGCGCGCGACTATGAACACATCGCCCTGCGCGACGGCGAGCTGATCGTCGAACAGGTCAGCGCCGGCCGCTGCCGGCGCCACCACTTTTCGCCATGGCGCACGCGCGTCGAAGTGCCGCAAGGGCCGCGCCAATTGATACATATCAACGATATGTGTGATGCTACCCGTCATGTGGCGGTGGGCGTGTTCGCCACGCCCGAGCGGCGCCGGCAAGTGGCGCAGGAGCTGGGCGCGCTGCTGCCGCCCTATTTGGGCCCGTAAAACTGGAAAGTCTGTACTACCAGCAAGGTGGTGGGAAAGCCCGTGATGGTCTTGAACTCCTTGACGCCGGTAATCTTGTAGGCGCCGGCCTGGAACGCTTCGCCTTCCTCCCAGCTGTGATCCTTCATGGCAAACTGCAGCAGGCGCTTGTCGTTATAGCGGTAGCTGAAGATGGTGTAGGCGCCGACGCGGCTGGTGACGACGAAGCGTTCATCCTGCGCGTCGGCGATGAGCAGGATGCCCGGATAGCGCCCGATGCCGGCCTCCTCGTTCTGGATGCGTAGGATCACATCGGTAAAACTGCATTCGGCGTCGCGGATCTTGTCGCGCTTCGTGGCGATCTGCATGACCTCGTCGTAGCTCTTGTTATGCACGATCGACCATTGCGGCGAGTCGCAATAATTGGCCGCGCTGGCAGGGGCCGCACAGGAAAGCAGTAAACAGACGGTGATGGCAGGGATGGCTTGCATGGAACCTTGTCGCGGATGTCGTGGGAGGCGGCAGTCTACCTGCTGGCTGCCGCCGCCACAAGCGGGGGACGATCCTCAGGTGGCCCGCGACGGGCCTTCCCACAGATTGATATGGCCTTCGCGCGCCTGCACGTCGATGGCGGCCAGCTCGTCGGCCGTGAATGACAACTGCTGCAGCACGGCCACGTTTTCGCGGATTTGCGCGCTGCTGCTCGCGCCGATCAGGGTCGAAGTGACGCGCGGATCGCGCAGCACCCAGGCCAGCGCCATCTGCGCCAGGGTCTGGCCCCGCTGCGCGGCGATCTGATTCAGGGCGCGCACGCGGGCCAGGTTTTCCGCGCTCAAGTGCTGTTGCGTCAGCGAACCGCCGCCGGGGCGGTTGACGCGCGCATCCTGCGGCACGCCGTCCAGGTATTTGTCGCTCAATAAACCCTGCGCCAGCGCCGTGAACGTGATGCAGCCCATGCCCTGCTCTTGCAGCGTGTCGAGCAAGCCGTCTTCCTCGATCCAGCGGTTGAGCATATTGTAGGCAGGCTGGTGGATCAAACACGGCACTTTCCATTCCTTCAGCAGGGCGCCCGCCTCGGCCGTCTTTTGCGGCGAATACGACGACAGGCCCACGTACAGTGCCTTGCCCTGCTGCACGGCGGTCGCCAGCGCGCCCATGGTTTCTTCCAGCGGCGTGTCGGCGTCGTAGCGGTGCGAGTAAAAGATGTCGACGTAGTCGAGACCCAGGCGTTGCAGGCTCTGGTCCAGGCTGGCCAGCACGTATTTGCGCGAACCGCCGCCCTGGCCGTACGGACCCGGCCACATGTCCCAGCCCGCCTTGGTGGAAATGATCAGCTCATCGCGGTACGGTAAAAAATCGTCGCGCAGCAGCTTGCCGAAATTGCTTTCCGCGCTGCCGTACGGCGGGCCGTAGTTATTGGCCAGGTCGAAATGCGTGATGCCCAGGTCAAACGCGGTGCGCAGCATGTCGCGCTGCGAAGCCAGATTGTTGCTGTCGCCAAAGTTATGCCACAGTCCCAGGGACAGCAGCGGCAATTTCAGCCCGCTGCGCCCGCATGTGCGGTATGGCATGCTGTCGTAGCGGTTCTCGGCGGCGTGATAGGTCATGGCGTCTCCTTGTAAATGAATCGCCTATTTTGGCGCAAAATCAAGGTGTGCGTGCGTGCGCCTTGCGCGCGGCGGGACGCGCCTTACAATGGGCGTTCAGGAATCTCGCAAGGAGCGGACATGGAAATCGAATTGAAATTGCTGCTGGCGCCGCAGGACGCGCCCCGTCTGCGCGCCCACCCGCTCTTGGCGCAGGCTGCGCAAGGTGCGCCGCAGGTGCTGCAGATGCACGATATCTATGTCGATACGCCCGATTTGCAGCTGTGCCGCCACCACGCGGGCTTGCGCGTGCGCCAGGTGGACGGGCGCTGGGTGCAAACGCTGAAGGCGGGCGGCACCGTCAACGGCGGCCTGCACAGCCGCCATGAATGGGAGGGTGACGTGCCGGGGCCGCAGCCGGATCTGGCCGCGCTCGACTCGGCCATCGGCCGCAAGCAGCCCATCCGCGCGCTGCTGCGCCGGGACGCCGTCCGCGACGCCTTGCAGCCCGTGTTTACCACGCGCATCGAGCGCACCGTCTGGCAGCTGCGCACGCCGCAGGGCGACCAGATCGAATGCGTGCTGGACCAGGGTGTCATTGAAAGCGGCGCGGATGGGGCCGATGGTGCCGATGGTACCGTATACAGCGTGCCCGTCAGCGAGGTCGAACTGGAATTGAAGCAGGGGCAAGCTTCCAGCCTGTTCGACGTGGCGCTGGCGCTGCTGCGGGACGTGCCGCTGCAGCTGGGCCACATGAGCAAGGCGGAACGCGGTTACCGCCTGGCGGTGCCGCAGCCTTTGCAGGCGGTCAAGGCGCAGCCGCTGGTGCTGGACGCGGCCATGTCGGTGGAGCAGGTGTTTGTGGCCATCGCCGGCAATTGCCTGGAACAGGTCAGCGGCAACCAGGGTGGCGTGGCGGCGGGCGAGGATGTGGAAAGCGTGCACCAGATGCGCGTGGGACTGCGCCGTTTGCGCTCGGCGCTGGGCATGTTCAAGTCCCTGCTGGCCTTGCCGGACGCCTTGAAGGCCGAACTCGACTGGCTGGGCGGCGCGCTGGGCGAGGCGCGCGACTGGGATGTGTTGGCTGGCAATACCCTGGCGCAGCTCGATGGCGAGGCGCAGGCCGATGCGGCGGCGCTGGCACAGGCGGCGCACGCGCAGGCGCGGCTCAAGCACCAACAAGCCGCCCAGGCCGTCACCTCGGCGCGCTACACGGCCTGCATGCTGGGCTTGCAGCGCTGGCTGCAGGCGCGCGCCTGGCGCGATGGCTGTTCCGCGCGCCAATTGCGGCGCCTCGATGCGCGCGTGTCGCCGTTTGCCCGCGCCACCCTGCGCAAGGACCAGCGCCGCCTGATGAAGCGCGGCAAGCGCCTGCTGCATGCCACGCCGCAGCAGCGCCATCAAGTGCGCATCGCGGCCAAGAAGACGCGCTATGCGACGGAATTCTTTGCCTCGCTGTTTGCGGGACGGGCCGTGAAACCGTATGTGGGACGCTTGTCGGCCTTGCAGGATGAACTGGGCTGGCTCAACGATGTGCAGGTGGCCGACCGGCTGCTGCAGCAATTGCCCGAAGTTCAGGCTGGCCAGGCCGACGAGGCTGACCAGTCCGCCCAGGACGGCTTGCGGCTGCACGCGGCCTTCGTGCGCGGCTATCTGGCGGCGCGCGCGCAGACCGATGGCAGCGATGGCCGCATGCACAAGGCCTGGCGGCGCTTCAAGGCGGTCCGCTTGCCGGCCTGAATCCGCTTTTATCGGAGCGTGATGTCCGGCCAGCCCTGGCCAGATCACATCAGGCTAGGCCAGCGGCCGCTGCAACTGGCGCTCGAGGATGGCCAGCGGCGATTTGTGGGGGGCGGCCATGGCGCGCACGGGCAGCAGCCAGGTTTGCTCGAGCGCATGCTGTCCCCGCAGGGCCGCGTGCGATACGGCGTCGCTGAAGACGATCCACGTCTGGCCCGGCGCGAATGCGTGGGT
The DNA here is from genome assembly GCF_020858135.1 of Janthinobacterium sp. FW305-128. Taxonomy (NCBI): domain Bacteria; kingdom Pseudomonadati; phylum Pseudomonadota; class Betaproteobacteria; order Burkholderiales; family Oxalobacteraceae; genus Janthinobacterium; species Janthinobacterium sp. FW305-128. The sequence continues at coordinate 347,953 of NZ_JACYMK010000003.1, forward strand.
GTATTGCTCCACCTGCGCCTGGTAAGCGAGATCGGCCTTCATGGCGTCGTGCAGCTGCAGCATGTAGTGATCGTAGGCCGTGCGCCGCGACTTGGTGATGCGCAGCCGGTGCAGCAGCGCCGCCAGCACGGGTTGCGGACGCTTTGCAAGGGGTAGAAAATGCTGCGCCACCTGTTCGAACGGCGCGCCCAGTTTCCACACGCGGGGCGCGCCGCGCGGATGGATGTTGCTGAAGACGCGCAGGATGCGCCGGCCCTGCGTGGGCGAGGAAGGAAAGCTGTCGACGTGCAGGCGCGTATCGTCCTTGCGCCACGAGGTGATGCGCCCGGCGATTTCCACGGGACGAAAGCTGCCCTTGCCTTGCTGCAGATGGGGAACATAGCCGGGCAGCAAGCCGGCCAGCAAGCGCTGCGTGTGCTGCGCATAACGTTGCATCAGCGCGGCCAGCAGGGCCGCATCGCAGGCATCGCCGTGGCCGCGCACGCCGCGTGACGGTTCCCAGCTGATGTTCTTGGCGCTGCTGGCGCTACCCACAGCGCCGTTCAGCAGGGCATGCTCTTCCGGTTGCAGGGAAAAGCCCAGGCGGGGCAGCAGCACGACTTGCCCATCTTCGAGTGCCTGCAGCGCCGCCGCCTGCTGCGCGGCGCTGCCGCTGGCGTCCCACCGGTCCAGGGAAATATCGATGAGTTTGCTCATGGCACAAACGGGGAAACATCGGAGCGGCCAGTATGGGCGCTTGCCGCCCGCTCCCGTTTGCGCTGGCGCAGACTTACATCACAGTTTGCTGTTCTGGCAGCCGGCGCTCACGCATTCGCGCACGCGGTCCTGCAGGAATTGCGCGCGTTCGATGGTGGTCTTGGTGGCGCAATCGAGATTCACATAGAAACCCGACGATTCGCGTTTGGAGCAGGCGTCGTTGCGGTTGGCGATCCATGCCAGCTGGCCCGATTTCAGCTTCTGCTTGCCGCCGGCATCGAGCTTGGCGGCGAGTGTCTTGTAGTTGGCGTTGAGTTCCTTGTCCGCTTCCTGGTACACCTTGTTGAGGCAATACAGGCCGTCGAAGTCGTTGCGCGGCGTGTCGCAGGCCGAGTTGGCGAAGGCGGAACCGGAGGCAAACACGAGCAGGGCAAGCATGCATTTTTTCATGGCGGGCTTTCAGGAAGTGGTGGGGCAGGATCGGTGAGCAGTACAGCGCTCTTGCGCATCGTATAACATTTTCTCTCCCGCCCGCGGACGCTTGCGGGCGTGCCCCGTCAGCCCCGTCAGCCCCGCCAGCGCCGTCAGTAGGCCAGGCGGCCCGGCACGCTCACTTCGATCTGCGTGCCGGCGCCGGGCCGGCTGTCGATGCGCAGGCTGGCCCCGATGCCGGCGGCGCGCTCGCGCATGCCGACCAGGCCCCAGTGGCCGGGCCGCTGGCCCGCCTGCGCCACGCCATCGTCGAGGCCGCAGCCGTCGTCGCGCACGCGCAGGGTGAATGCCTGCTCCGCGTAGTCGAGTTCCAGCACGATGTTTGCCGCCTCGGCATAGCGCGAGGCGTTGAACAGCGCTTCGCGCGCGATGGCATAGACCTCGTCATGCACGCGCGGCTGCAGGCGCCGGCAGCTGCCGCTGACGTGCACGGTGAAGGCGTGCGCGCGGTGCTCGGCCAGGCCCTTGCCGAATTGCTGCAGCGCCAGCCGCAGTTCGTCCGGTTCGGCCGAGGCGCGCAAGTCCATGATCTGGTCGCGGCCTTCGATCAGCAGCTGGTCGGCCAGGTTGAGGGTGCCGTCGAGGCGCGCCCGTTCGCGCGTGCCCTTGGGCAGCATGTCCGCATGCGCATGGAACGACAGGATCAGGCCCTGCACGCTTTGCAGCAGGGTGTCGTGCAGCGAGCGGGCGATGCGCGAGCGTTCGGCCAGCCGCTCCTGCAAGCGTTCCTGCAGCCGTTCCTGCATGTTGCGCGTCAGATGGCGGATGCGCAGCACATAGCCGCCGTACAGCAGCAGCGCGGCGCCCAGCGCCAGCAGCACGACGAACCACGGCGTCTGCACGAAGGCGGGCGCGATGACGATGTCGAGCTTGGCTCCCTGCGTGTTCCACACGCCGTCTTCGTTGGCGGCCGTGACGTCGAAGCGGTAGCTGCCCGGTGCCAGGTTGGTGTAGTACGCCTCGCGGCGCCCGACCGCCTCTTGCCAGCCGGCGTCCACGCCCGCCAGCCGGTAGCGCAGGCGCACGCGTTCCGGCATCGACAGGCTCAGCGCCGTGAAGCCGATCTGCAGGGTCTTGCTGCCTTGCGGCAGCTGCAGCGGCTTGCCATCGTCGAGCGCGTAACGCGCGCCATTGGCCAGCAAGCTGTGGATCTGCACCGGCGGCGGCAGGCGATTGCGGCGGATATGCAGCGGGTCGAGCATGGCGATGGTGGCCGAGGTGGAGAACCACAGCTTGCCGTCGGGCGCATGGATCAGAGAAGGCACGGGGCGCAGTTGCGAAGCATGGCCCTGCAAGCCGTCGAGTGCGTCGAAGCGTTCCGAGGCGACGGCGCTGCCGTCCCGCATCCACGCGGCCAGGCTGGACGCGCCGATATGGCTTATGCCGTCCGCTCCATGCAGCCACAGGTCGCCGTCCGGCAGGCGCACGATGCCCGACACGCCGCGAAACGCCGCGCCGCGCGCGCCGCGCAAGGTGTGGAAGCGCCCGGCGCGGTACAGGGCCACGCCGTTTTCGCCGCCGGCCCACATCGCGTCGCCATCGCGGTACAGCTGCAGCACGGTGCCCACCTGCAGGCCCTCGGCCGCGCCGAGCCGCCTGACGGCGCCCGCGCGCTGGCCGTCGGCCACCAGGCTGACCGTATTGTCGGCATGGCCCAGCCAGACGGTGCCGGCGCCATCGATCGCCATGGCCGTGGTCAGCACCGCCGGCAGGCCGGACAGGCCGCCGTTCGCGCTCCATTTTCCTTCGCTCAGGCGAAACAGGCCGCCGCCGGAAAACGAGGCCCACAGGGCGCCCGAGCGGTCCTGCTGCAGCGCCTGCGGATCGAGTCCTTGCACGGGCGCTGTCACGCGCGTCATGGCGCCGTCGCGCGCGCGGTGGTGCAGCTCCTGCTCGTTGCCCAGCCACAGCGTGCCGTCGGGCGCCCAGTGGCTGGCCGCCAGCGCCCCTTTCAAAATCACTTTTTTCAGCCCGTCGGCCGTAAAGCTGCGCACGTCGCTCACGTAGTCGCCGATCCACACGTCGCCATCGGGTCCCGCCAGCATGCCTGGGTGGTCGAAGGGCACGGCAACGGCCAGGGTCTGCAGGCGGTTTGGCCGCAGCCGGTCCAGGCCAGTCGAAGTGCCGAACCACAGATTGCCCTCGCGGTCCTGGAACGACGTTTGCGGCAGCGGGCCGCTGATGCCGTTCTGGCGCGTCAGGCGCTGGGCCGGCAGACTGGGGCCGGCAGGGTCGAACTTGCGTTCGATGCCATCGGGCTGCATCAGCCACATGGTGCCGGCGCGGTCGAAGCGGATGCCGTTGCCCCTGGCGTCGGGCCGGATGGGCGCATCGCCGCGCGGCGCGCTGGTGCGCACGCGGTAGTAATTGCTGTGCGTGTCGACGGCCCAGATGGCGCCATCGGGCGCTTCGTCCATGGCGGTGAGGAGGGTGCGCGGCCAGGCATGGGAAAAGCGCGTCTCGCCCAGCCTGCGGAAAAAGACGCCATGCATGGTGCCCATCCATTGCGTGCCATCGCGCCCGAACAGGATCTGGTACACGCGCTTGTCGGGCAGGCCCACGTTGGCCGCTTGCGCGACGAAGCGGTCCGCGCCGGGCGCCAGGCGCGCCGCGCCATCGCGCGTGCCGACCCAGATGGCGCCGTCGGGCGCCGCCTCGATATGGAACACGGCGCCCGGCGGCAAGCCGTCCGCTTCGCGGTAGGTGCGCGCGCCACCCTGGCGAAAGACGCTGACGCCGCCGAGACGGTAGCCGACCCACACGGCACCGTCCGGCGGCGTGGCCAGGCCCAGCACATTGCTCGACGGCAGGCGGTGGCCGTACACTCTGTCGACGCGGTCGAAGCGCACGCCATCGTAGCGGTACAAGCCGGTGGCCGTGGCGATCCACAGCCAGCCATCCTTGCCCTGGGCGAATTTGAGCACGTCGACGGGCGCGCCTTGCAAGGCGCCCCAGGCATTGTGGGTGTAGTCGGACAGCAGGGGGGCGGCCGCGCATGCGTGCAGGTGGCACGCCAGCAGGGGCAACATCAACAGGCGGCGCAGCAGGCGAGCGGACATCGGTGCAGAGGAAGATGGCGGTGGCGGGGCAGTGATTGTAGCGCAGCGCCCTGCTTTTCAGCAGGCGAAAAAAAACCTGCGCGGGATGGCGCAGGCTTTTTTCGCCCTACGTTGACAAGGACCGCTTACGCGAAGTTCTTGGCAACGAAGTCCCAGTTGACCAGGCCCCAGAACGTTTCCACGTACTTGGCGCGCAGGTTGCGGTAGTCGATGTAATAGGCGTGTTCCCAGACGTCGCAGGTCAGCAGCGGCTTGTCGCCGGTGGTCAGCGGGCAGCCGGCGTTCGAGGTGTTGACGATGTCGACGGAGCCGTCGGCTTTTTGCACCAGCCAGGTCCAGCCCGAACCGAAGTTGCCCACGCACGACTTGGTGAATTCTTCCTTGAACTTGTCGAACGACGACCATTTGGCGTTGATCGCGTCAGCCACGGCACCCGCAGGCGCGCCGCCGCCGGCCGGCTTCATGCCGTTCCAGTAGAAGGTGTGGTTCCATACTTGCGCCGCATTGTTGAAGATGCCGCCCGACGATTTCTTGATGATCTCTTCCAGCGACAGGTTCTCGAACTCGGTACCCTTGATCAGGTTGTTCAAGTTGGTGACATACGCCTGGTGATGCTTGGCATAGTGGTATTCCAGGGTTTCTTTCGAAATATGCGGCGCCAGAGCGTCCATTTCATACGGCAGTGGTGGCAGAGTATGTTCCATGTGATGTCCCTTTATGGTGAGTATTCGGAGTCTACCGGCCTGCGGCCGGAGGGTTGAGCCAAGCTTGCTTGAAGCAGGCATTCTTGCTGAACGAGCCACTATTGTAAAGCGGATGCGCCATTGCTGCAGATTCCGCCACGCGTCGCGGATGCGGGTGGCGTAGTGATTCTCGTTCAGCCTGAATCGGGCGTCATGCTCTCCGCTGTGGATGCTATCGGATGCGCCGCGTGGTCTCGCGTACGATCAGTTCCAGCGGTGGAATGGCGGCCTGCACGGCTTCGCCATTGATCAGCCCCAGCAGCGCTTCCGTGGCGATGCGGCCGATGTCGTACAGGGGCTGGTGGATGGTCGTCAGCGGCGGCGTCGTGTAGGACGAGCCGGGCAAGTCATCGAAGCCGACGAGCGAGATATCGTCGGGCACGCGGATGCCCTTGCGGTACAAACACAGGCGCACGCCATAGGCGGACAGGTCATTGGCGGCGAAGACGGCGCTGAATTGCTGCTGCGTATCAAACAAGTGGTTCATGGCCAGCATCCCGCTTGCCTCGTGGAAATCGCCTTCCGCCATCAGTTTCGGGTCGATGGCGATGTCCGCTTCGCGCAGCGCGCGCTGGTAGCCCGTCAGGCGCTCTGCCGCATCCGTGTTGTTGGCGGGGCCGGCGACAAACGCAATGCGCCGGTGGCCCAGTTCGATCAAGTGGCGCACGGCCAGGTAGGCACCGTATTCGTTGTCGAGCTTGAAGCCGATGGCGCTTTTCGTTGCCAGCAGGCGGCCCGTCGAGACGATGGGCCGCTGCTGCGAGAAATCGAGCACGCTCTCGTCCGAGATGCGCCCGGACAGCAGGATGATGCCGTCGACCTTTCGCGCCAGCAGCAGACGGATGCGGTCCGCTTCTTCCTGCGCATTCCAGTGCCCGCTGACGATGACGGACGCATAGCCCGTGTCCTTCAAGCCATCGTCCACGCCGCGCAGGCTTTCATCGAAGAAGGGGCTGGAAATATCCTGCACCACGATGCCGATGGTCATCGAGCGGCCCTTCTTCAAGCCCTGTGCCATCTGGTTCGGCGCAAATTTCATGTGCGCAATGGCCGCCAGCACGGCGTCGCGCTTGTCATCGGACACCCTGGCCGTGCCGTTCAGGATGCGCGAGACGGTGCTGGGCGACACGCCGGCCTGGCGGGCCACGTCGAGCAGGGTGGAAGGGGGAGCAGCATGGGCGCTATCGTTCAAGGCGGTTCCTGGGTGTCAAGATGGCTGGTCGTCAGTGCTCTGAAAACCTTTTCATCGAAAGATTACCATAAATGGCCGATAGCGCCGCAGATCGGGGTAGGTCGGCGTAGGTAGGGTTAGCCCGCAGGGCGTAACCCGACACATCACGGCCAGCAATGCGCCGGAACATGCCTCTGCCGCCAACAATATTGTCGGATTACGCGTTGAAACGCTAATCCGACCTACGCTTGAAAACGTTTTCACAAAAAACAACAGCAAGCCCGACAGTTTGTATTTTCGCCTTTTTCATAGGAGAGCACGCGCCGTGGCGTGGACCTTGCCACGCCACCCTCAATAAAAATGACAACTTTTTCGGTTGACTTGATTTTCTTTGCGGTGTTAAATGGACACATGTTGTGAAAACGTTTTCAAGATAGAAGACGCTCAATAATCGGAGATGAAATAATGAAGTCAAGCATCCTTGGCGCCGCCCCCCTGGCCGCGCTGACCCTGGCCGCCAGCGTGGCCGCCGCGCCCGCCGCCGTCCCGCCGGCCGCGCCGCCTGTGCCGGCGCTGGCCCCGGCGACGATTACCGTCGCCTCGTTTCCCGACCTGGACCGCGCCGTCAAGACGGCCTTGCCCCTGTGGGAAAAGCTGTACCCGCAGGTGAAGGTCAAGCTGGTCAGCCTGCAGATCGACGACCACCATAACTCGATGACGACGGCGCTGGCGGCCGGCGCGCGCCTGCCCGACGTGATGGCCATCGACTTCCGCTACGTGGGCAGCTTCGCCGAATCGAAGGGCATGGAAGACCTCTTGCTGCCGCCCTACGGCGCAGGGCAGTACCGCGCCCAGTTCGTGCCGTTCACCTTCGTGCAGGCGACCAGTTCGCGCGGCACCCTGGGCGCCATGCCGGCCGACCTGGGGCCGGGCACTTTGTTCTACCGCAAGGACTTGATGGACAAGGCGGGCATCAAGGAAGCCGACCTGACGCAATCGTGGGAATCGTATATCGCCGCCGGCAAGAAGCTCAAGGCCGCCACCGGCACCTATCTGCTGGCCGGCGCCAGCGACCTGGCCGACATCGTTATCCGCGCTAATTTGAAGGATGGCGAAGGCATTTACTTTGGCGACAAGGGCCAGGTGCTGGTCGACTCGCCCCGCTTCGTCAAGGCCTTCGAACTGGCCAAGGCGGCGCGGGTGGCCGGCATCGATGCGCGCACCGTGGCCTGGACGGGCGAGTGGGCCGAAGGTTTTAAACGCGACAAGGTGGCCAGCCAGATGATGGGTTCCTGGCTCAGCGGCCACCTGGCCAAGTGGCTGGCCCCCGATTCCAAGGGCCAGTGGCGCGCGGCCAACTTGCCGGCCGGCGCGCTGGCGTCCTACGGCGGCTCCTTCTACGGCATCCCGAAAAAGGCCGCGAATAAAACCCAGGCCTGGGAATTCATCAAGTTCATGACCGTCAACAAGGATATCCAGCTGCACTCGCTGAACGAGATCGGCGCCTTCCCGGCCCTGAAAGCGGCATATGCGGACCCGATGATGGACGAGCCGCAAGCGTACTTCGGCGGCCAGAAGACGCGCCTGCTGGCACGCGACACGGCGGCGAAGATTCCCGTCATCCGCGTCGACAAGTTCGACGCCGTGGCGCGCGACATCGTCAACATGGAACTGGAAAGCGTGCTGGCGCAAAACAAGGATATCAAGACGGCGCTGGCCGACGCCAAGGCCCTGATTACCCACCGCGCGCGGCGCTAGGAGCAGCATGACTACCTCCATGCCTTGTACCGAGCGCGCCGCCGTCCCGGCGCGGCGCGCCAGGAAGCGTTTCAACATGAAGCAGTGGGCGCCATATATTTTCATCAGCCCCTTCTTCATCCTGTTCGCCGTCTTCAGCCTGTTCCCGCTGCTGTTTTCCATCTATTTGTCGTTCAACCAGTGGGAAGCGGCCAGCGGCGTGGAAGCCATGCAGTGGGTGGGGCTGGACAACTACAAGTACGCCTTGAGCGACCCGTGGTTTTTGCGCTCGCTGGGCAATACCGTCTGGCTGGCGCTGGCCTCGGGTGTGCCGCAGCACCTGGTCGCCATTCCGCTGGCAGCGTTCATCCACAACAGCTTCAAGCGCTCGCGCAACCTGGTGATCGGCATTTACTTTTTACCGTTCATCACCTCCAGCGTGGCCATCGCCATGGTCTTCAACACCCTGTTCTCGCGCGACTATGGCCAGATCAATGTGCTGCTCCAGTGGTGCGCCAGCCTGCCGCTGGTGGGCGGGCTGTTTCCGGCAGAGTCCATCGACTGGCTGGGCAGCTCGCTGTTCATCAAGCCGGCCGTCGCCTTCGTGATTTTCTGGCGCTACCTGGGCTGGAACCTGGTGCTGTACCTGTCCGCGCTGCAGGTCATCCCGAAGGATTTATATGAAGCGGCCACCATCGACGGCGCCTCGAAACGCCAGCAATTCTGGTACATCACCCTGCCGCAGCTGCGCCCCATGATCTACCTGGCCGTCACCTTGACCATCATGGGCAATCTGCAGCTGTTCGAGGAACCGTTCGTGCTGGTGGCCGAATCGAGCGGCGTGAGCCAGTCCGTGATGACGACGGCCATCTTCGTCTACAAGACGGCGTTTTCCTCGGGCGACTTCGGCACGGCGTCGGCCATTTCCTGGCTGCTGTTCCTCATCATCGCCAGCACCACCTGGGTGAATAACCGCATCTTCAGCCGCAATGAACGTCATGAACGCAAGGAGGCCCGATGAAAACCACCCGCTGGACGGCCTACGCCATGGTGGCCATCGGCGCCCTGATCATGGTCGCGCCGTTCTACTTCATGTTCGTCTTCGCCACGCACACGAGCGCCGAGATCTACAGCCTGCCGCCGCCGCGCTGGTTCGGCACGGCCCTGCTGAACAACCTCGAACTGCTGCAGGAGCGCCTGCCGTTCTGGCGCAATATCGGCATCAGCCTCTACGTGGCCTTGATGACCACCGCCCTGACTTTGTTCTTTTGCTCGCTGGGCGGCTATGCCTTCGCCATGTACGAATTCCGCTTCAAGCGGCCCCTGTTTACCCTGGTGATGGCCTCGATGATCATCCCGTCGTTCATGAACATGATCCCGACCTTCATGCTGATGGATTTCCTCGGATGGCTGGACCAGCCGCGCGCCTTGTACGTGCCGGGAGCGGCCGGCGCGCTGGGCATCTTCCTGATGCGCCAGTACATCGGCACGGCCATCCCGAAGGATTTGATCGAGGCGGCGCGCATCGACGGCTGCGGCGAATTCGCCATCTACTGGCGCGTCGTGCTGCCGCTGATCGGCCCCGCCATGGGCACCCTGGGCCTGATCACTTTCATCAACTCGTGGAACAATTTCATCACGCCGCTGGTCGTCATGCGCTCGGTCGAGAACTACACGATCCCGCTGGCCCTGCGCAGCATGCAGGCGCCGAACAACACGGAGTGGGGCGCGCTGATGACGGGCGCCGCCATCGCCGTGCTGCCGCTGCTGCTGATGTTTTTTGTCGCCTCGAAGCGCCTGATCGAAGGCTTGACCCAAGGCGCCGTCAAAGGCTGATCCACACATTTATCTCAACCCCTCACACTGACATGACCACCATGCATAACGACGACATCGACACCAACTTCCCCGCCACGTTCACCTGGGGCGTGGCCACCAGCGCCTACCAGATCGAGGGCGCCGCCGCCATCGACGGCCGCGGCCCGTCCATCTGGGATACCTTCAGCCACACGGACGGCAAGATCATCGACGGCAGCAATGGCGACGTGGCTTGCGACCATTACCACCGCTATGCCGAGGACGTGGAGCTGATCGCCAGCCTGGGCGTCAACGCCTACCGCTTTTCCATGTCCTGGTCGCGCGTCCAGCCGACGGGTTCCGGCGCCTGGAACGAGGCGGGCTTCGATTTCTATGCGCGCCTGCTCGACGCCCTGGCCGCGAAGGGTCTCGATGCCCATCTGACCCTGTACCACTGGGACTTGCCGCAAGCCTTGCAGGACGAGGGCGGCTGGCTCAACCGCGCCACCTGCTATCACTTCGCTGCCTACGCGGCCGAGGTGGCGCGCCGCTTCGGCCACAAGGTCGCCAGCATCGCCACGCACAACGAGCCGTGGTGCACGGCCGTGCTGGGCCACGGCACGGGGCAGTTCGCGCCCGGCATGGCCGATCCGGCCGCCGCCGTGCAAGTGTCGCACCACCTGCTGCTGTCGCACGGCCTGGCCATACAGGCGATGCGCACGGTGAATGCGCCGGCGAAGCTGGGCATCGTGCTCAATCAATGGACGGCCACGCCGGCCACCGACAGCGCCCAGGACCGCGAGCTGGCCGAACTCGAATATGCGCGCTCGGTGCAGTGGTATATGGACGCCATCTTCAAGGGCCGCTACCCGGCCCTGGCCCTGAAACACGCCGACGCTTCTGCTTTGGCTATCTTTGAAAACGATTTCACAGATATCAAGCAGCCCCTCGATTTCCTCGGCGTGAACTACTACACGCGCGCTTACATGAGCGCCGAGACGCCGCCGCGCAAGCCCGAATGCAAGCTCGGTGTCAACGACATGGGCTGGGAAACCTATCCGCAAGGCTTGACGGAGCTGCTCGTGGGCCTGCACCGTGAGTACCGGCTGCCGCCCGTCTACATCACGGAAAACGGCATGGCCGTCGCCGACAAGCCCGTCGGCGGCAAGATCCACGACGAACCGCGCATCGAGTACGTGCGGCTGCACCTGGACGCCCTGCGCGCCGTGATCGCGCAGGGCATCGACGTGCGCGGCTATTTCTACTGGAGCCTGATGGACAATTTCGAGTGGAACTCGGGCTACGCCAAGCGCTTCGGCATGCTGTACGTCGACTACGCCACGCAGCAGCGCAGCTTCAAGGACAGCGCCCTGTGGTACCGCGATTTCATCGCCGCGCAACGCGCGTCCCACGCACCGGCCCAGCTGGTCCTGGCCGGGGAGCACTGACATGGCCGCCATCTCGCTGCGCGGCATCCGCAAGACCTACGGCGACGGCCCGGAAATCGTCAAGGGCCTGGACCTCGATATCCACGACGGCGAATTCATGGTCTTCGTCGGGCCGTCCGGCTGCGGCAAGTCGACCCTGCTGCGCATGATCGCGGGACTGGAAGACATCAGCGCGGGCCAGCTGCGCATCGGCGACTTGCTGGCCAACGACGTGGCACCGGCCGAGCGGGGCATCGCCATGGTCTTCCAGAGCTACGCCCTGTATCCGCACATGACGGCGCGCGACAACATGGGCTTTGCCTTGAAATTGGCGGGCCGGCCGGAAGCCGAAGTGCGCGCCGCCGTCGGCAAGGTGGCCGAGATTTTGCAGATCACGCACCTGCTCGACCGCAAACCCAAGGCCTTGTCGGGCGGCGAACGTCAGCGCGTGGCCATCGGCCGCTCCATCGTGCGCCAGCCCAAGGTGTTTCTGTTCGATGAGCCGCTGTCCAACCTCGATGCCTCGCTGCGCGTGCAGACGCGCATCGAGCTGGCCAAGCTGCACCAGGAGCTGGGCACGACGATGATCTACGTGACGCACGACCAGGTCGAGGCCATGACCCTCGGTGACAGGGTCGCCGTCTTCCATGGCGGCCACCTGGAGCAGGTGGGCGCGCCTTTGGACCTGTACCGCCATCCGGCCAGCCAGTTCGTGGCAGGTTTCATCGGCGCGCTGCGCATGAATTTTTTGCCGTGCGCCGCCGTCCCGGCCCTGGCCAGCCAGCTTGGCGGCGCGGCGGGCATGCTGGTCGGCATACGCCCCGAACACCTGCGCCTGGTGCCGCGCAATGAAGGCTACGGCGCCACGGTGACCCTGATCGAGCAGCTGGGCGATGCGCAGATCATCCACGCGACGCTTGACGATCGCATCGACGGCGGCCCGCATGCGGTGGCTATCAAGCTGCACGGCGAGGCGCGCCACGCGCTGGCGCAGGGCAGCGCCATCGGCTTCGCGCCGGAAGAAGGCCATGCCTTTCTGTTCGACACGGCCGGGCGCGCCGTGGCTACCCATTGACCCCGCACGGAGGCGACATGACTTCAGATTGACACCCAAAAAATGTGCAGCAGTAGCCAAAGAGCTATGTGATCATCATTCAACCAGCGGTACAGGAGACAACAACAATGCAACAGCTCAAACGCAATACCATCGCCCTCAGCCTGGCGCATGCGACCTTCGCCCAGTTCATCTTGCTGGGCAGCGGCGCCGCCATGGCCCAGGAGGCTGCGGCCACGGACGCGGCAAAACCGGCAGCCGAACAGATGGACCGCATCGTCGTCACGGCCACGCGCCGCAATACCTTCGTGCAGGAGACGCCGCTGGCCGTCACCGCCTTCAACCAGGACACCCTGCAAAACAATCAGGTCAAGGATCTGGCGTCGCTGGCCACCATGGTGCCCAGCCTCGTCGTCGAGCAGCATGGCGACTCGGGCGGCGTGCACGTCTACATGCGCGGCGTGGGCTCGGCCAACCACACGGAGCTGGGCGACCCGGCCGTCGCCTTCTATGTCGACGGCGTGTATTCGCCGCGTCCCCAGGGCGCCACGGCGCTGATGTACGACTTGAGCCACGTCGAGGTGGCGCGTGGACCGCAGGGCACCCTGAACGGCCGCAATTCGACGGCCGGCGCCGTCAATCTCGTCTCCGCCGCGCCAAACACATCGAAGTTCATGGGCTCGGCCGGCATCACCGTCGGCGACTACCGCCACCTGCAGACGCAGGGCATGCTCAACATTCCGTTTTCCGACGACGTGGCGCTGCGCATCGCCGCCATCAAGGATAGCCACGACGGCACGGTGGACTTCCGCCGCGGCTCGAACGTCATGCCGGGCACGGCCAAGTATGGCGCCGGCGACCAGATGGGCGTGCGCGCCTCGCTGCTGTGGAAGTTCACGCCGCAGTTGCGCGGCACCTTCATCGCCGACTACTTCCTCGACCAGGGCGCCGGCAACGTTTACCTGGCGGCGGAACCGAAAACGGGCGAGAAGCTGCGCTCGGCCCTGATCGACACGCCGGGCACCCTGGACCAGTCGATTTTGACCTACAAGGGCAAGCTCAATTACAAGCCGACGGATGCGCTGGACTTCACCTACCTGGGCAGCTGGAGCCGCTACAAGCGCCAGAACAGCAACGATGCCGATGCGGGCCTGTTCCCCGGCTTCAAGTCGGAAAATCGCACCGACTGGGCGCAGTTCGACAGCTATTCGCACGAACTGCAGGCGCGCTCGGACGACGATGCGCCGTTCCAGTGGGTGGCCGGCCTGTTCCTGTTCAATGAAAAGAACAAGGTGCGCTTCGACATCGACCGCAGCCAGATTTCGCAGGCCGCCGTGCAGCAGGATATCGCCAACGGCGCTGTGATCTTCGTGCAGCCCACCGTGGGCCAGTATGCCTCGTCCATGTCCTTCATCCAGGGCGACCGCCAGCTCAAATCGAAAGCCGTGTTCGGCCAGGTCAGCCAGCAACTGACGGACCAGATCAAGCTGACGGCCGGCGCGCGCTACACGAAAGACCATAAATTCGACATCGGCGGCCAGAACTGGGCTTGCCCGAACTGGCCCGCCAACACGCCGCTGGGCACCACCGTGCTGACCGCCGACCAGCTGCGCCAGCTGGTCACGCCGGGCACGGGCCTGGCCAACACGCACAATATCGGCCCCGGCGGCGCCATCACGGCGGCCGCCTGCGGCAATACGCCGGGCGACAATACGGCCGACCTGAAATACGGCCAGGCCACCTGGCTGGGTCGCATCGAGTACAAGCTGCGCCCGGACATTCTGCTGTTCGGCTCCGTGACGACGGGCTTCCACTCGCCGGCCATCGGCGACGGCGGCGCCACCACCAAGCCGGAAAAGCTGACCAGCTATGAAATCGGCTTCAAGTCGGACTTGCTGAACCGCGAACTGACCCTGAACCTCGATGCCTTCCTGATGAAGTACAAGGACAAGCTCGAATCGCAGGTGGTCAACAGCGTGCTGGCCAACTTCAACGCGGCCGGCGCCACCGTCAAGGGCCTGGAAGCGGAATGGGTGTGGCGGCCAACGAAGGTCGACCGCCTGACGGGCAACGCCACCTGGCTCAAAGCCGTGTATGACGATTTTCTTTCGTGCGACGTCGATGCGGCGCGCGCGAATGGCCAGTCCTGCGGTTCGACGGCGCCATTGGTGAACGTGGGCGGCAGCACCATGAAGCATGCGCCGAAGTTTTCCACCACGGTGCAGTACGAGCATGATTTCAATGTCGCCGGCGGCCAGCTCACGCCGCGCGCCTCGGTGCACTATGAAACCATGTCGTACGTGGGCGCGGGTGCGTTCAACGGCGACGTGCCGGGCCATGCGGGCGTCAAGCGCCAGGAAGCCTACACGACCCTGGACCTGAGCCTGCGCTTCCAGCCGGCGAACAAGGCGTACACGGTGGAAGCGTTCGTGCAGAACGCCACCGACAAGGCGGTCAAGCTGGACGTCAATGAAATCTGCACGGACGTGGGCATGCCATGCCAGCCGACGCAGCAGATCTACGGCGCCTTCTACAACGCGCCGCGCACGTTTGGCGCGCGCGTGTCGATGAAGTTTTAAATGGGGTAGTGTGAAAGGGCAGTTGCAGTCGCAGTCCACTCAGTAGGGGAAGGTGTTGGGCCGGGGAGCTTCCCCGGCCTTTTTTATTCCAGCGCCGCCTGCACGCTGGCGATGCCGATCTGCGCGCTGCCATCGGCCAGGCGCACGTTGACGTTCTGGCGCGCCTGCAGCTGCGCCGGCGAGCGCACGATGGCGCCTTTTTCGTCGCGCAGGATCGCGTAGCCGCGTTCCAGGGTGCGCTGGGGATTCAACAGCTCCAGCTGCGCCGCCAGGCCGTCGAGGCGGTGGCGCCGCTGGCTGAGCAGCTGCGCCATGGCCGCGCCGCCGCGCCGCTGCGCTTCCACCAGGCGCGCGCGCGGCGCAGTGACGTCGGGCCGCAAGGCGGCCCAGCGGTTGCGCAGGCGTTCCAGTGCGTACTGCGACTGGTTCACGGGCGCGCGCGCCGCATGCGTCATGGCCGTGGACAGGGCCAGCAGCTGCAGGCGCTGCTGCTGCAGCTGCGCCTTCGGGTTGAGCAGGCGGCGGCTATGGCGGTCCAGGGTTTGCGCCGCGTCGTCGAGGCGGCGGCGCATGGCGCGGCGCAAGTCCGTTGCGTCGGCGCGCAGGGAAGCCATCCAGTCGGCGCGCGGCGTGGCCGCCAGTTCGGCCGCCGCCGTCGGCGTGGCCGCGCGCAGGTCGGCTGCGAAGTCGGCGATGGTGAAATCCGTCTCGTGGCCCACGCCGCTGATCACGGGCATGGAACAATCGGCGATCGCATGCGCCACGGCTTCATCGTTGAACGACCATAAATCCTCGATGCTGCCGCCGCCACGGCACACCAGCAGCACGTCGCACTCGGCCCTGGCTGATGCCGTGCGGATCGCGTGCGCGATTTTTTCCGGCGCCTGCTGGCCCTGCACGGGCGTGGGATACAGGATGATGGACACGTGCGGCGCGCGGCGCTGCAAGGCGATCAGCACGTCGCGCAGGGCGGCCGCCTGCGGGCTGGTGACGATGCCGATGCTGCGCGCGAACATGGGAATGGCGCGCTTGCGTTCCTGGTCGAACAGGCCCTGCGCGGCCAGCTTTTCCTTCAGGCGCTGGAACGCTTCGTACAGGGCGCCCACGCCGGCGCGGCGGATGGCTTCCACGTTGATCTGGTAGTCGCCGCGTGCGCCGTACAGGGTGACGAGGGCGCGCACTTCGACCTTGTCGCCTTCGCGCGGCGTGAAGCCGGCGTACTGGGCGCGGCCGCGGAACATCACGGCGCGCACCTGGGCGCCATCGTCCTTCAAGGTGAAATACCAGTGGCCGGAAGCGGCGCGCGTGAAGTTGGAAATCTCGCCGGCGATCCAGGTCAGGGGGAACGAGCGCTCGAGCAGCCGCGCGACGGCCTGGTTCAGGGCGCTGACGGTCAGCACGGGCGGGGCGGCAAAGCCGCTGTCAGTCGGGGTGTCTGTCATCATAAAGCTGGGAGCGGGAAGGGAACTGTCCACATATTATCGGCGAGGTCATGCTTATGTCATATATCGTGCAAAACAACAAGTTCTATTTCTAAGTAATTGATTTCATGATGAATTCCCGTATGCCTGATTTGCGTGCACAGGGAAAAAATCCTTTAATATCAAGCACATCAGTGCAGCCCCTGCCACTTACGCACAAAGTTATCCACAGAAAGTGTGCGGAACTTTTTGCCTTGGACAAACGTGGCCGTGCAGGCCTCTTTATACCAATAAAAGTGCCTTGCTACATTTTTGCGCACGGAAATAAAGTGCATAGGAATCAAGCGCTTAGTATGCCATGCATGGCCTTGCGCACAATCTTATCCACAAAAAATGTGCAGAACTCCCGCGCGGCAGCGGATTTATCCACCGGAATGCCCATTGCATGGCTTGCCTGAATTTTACGCAGCATAAAAATAGCCATATAGATCAAGGGCCTAGCGTTCGACCGTGCGCCTTGCTCACAATCTTATCCACAGAATATGTGCAAAACCGCATAAACCGTTTCGCTTTTTCCGGGAGTTTTCCACGGCGCGAGCAGGTGCTTGCGCTGCCTTATTTTTCAGCATCGAAAAAAACTCCTTTAAAATCAATGCTCTTGCATGGAGTCAATCGGCTTGCTCACAATCTTATCCACACTTTATGTGTGAAACTGCATTCGCCGTGGAAGACTGCCTTTTTGCAGTGAAATGTGACGCTGAAAACCGTGTTTTCCAGCCCTTGCTACATTTTTATGCACGGCAATAAAAACGATATAAATCAATGTACTTAGCGCGTATCTTTGCGCTTGCGCACAATCTTGTCCACAGAATGTGTGCAGAACTTTGACGGCCCATTTGCCGCCGATTGCGCGCCGTCTGCCACTTTTTTATGCATTGATTTAATTTCCTTTAAAATCAATGGCTTAATTGAATTCCACGGCTTTGCGCACAATCTTGTCCACAGTAAATGTGCAGAACTCTGCAAGTATTAATTTATTGACATTGACTACTGTCGATAAGCTGCTATGCCTGTATTTTGCGCAGCATGATAATTTCCATGTAAATCAAGGGCTTATGTTCTGGACTTCATGCTTGCTCACAATCTTATCCACACAAAGTGTGCAAAACTGTGCGCTGGAGCACCGGCCCGCCGCGCCGTGTGAACAAGTACCATGCAGGCGCCACTTGCCGCCGGCGCGGCAACGCGCTACATTGCGCCATTCCTGCGCGCACGTGCCATCGGTCTTCGGCGCTCGGTACAATACAGGCTGTCCGGGCGGTTCATCGCCTTCCCTTTACCAGGAGTTTCTTTTGCTCGCTATATTTCAAGCCGCTGGCTGGCCCATCTGGCTGTTGTTGATCGCTTCCATCGTCGCCCTGGCCCTGATCATCGAGCGCCTGCTGTATTTGCGACGCGCCAAGATCCTGCCCCGCAAGCTGTTCGATGAAGTGGTGCAGGTATATCGCAGCGGCAAGATCACGCCGGACACGGTGGCCAAGCTGGAAGACAATTCGCCGCTGGGCGTGGTGCTGGCCGCCGCCCTGCGCAACGTCGACGCGCCGCGCGAAGTGATGAAGGAATCGATCGAGGAGGCCGGCAGCGGCGTGGCCCACACGCTGGAACGTTTCCTGACGACCCTGGGCACCATCGCCACCCTGGCCCCGCTGATGGGGCTGTTTGGCACGGTGGTGGGCATGATCGAAATCTTCGGTTCGCAAAACGCCAGCGGCTCGAATCCTGCCCAGCTGGCCCACGGTATCTCGGTGGCCCTGTATAACACGGGCTTCGGTCTGGCCATCGCCATGCCGACCCTCGTCTTCTACCGCCATTTCCGCGCCCTCGTCGACAGCTTCGTCATTGACATGGAGCAGCAAGCCGTCAAGTTCGTCGACATCGTCCACAGTGGCCGCAAATGAACTTCCGCAAAGGCAAGGGGCGTGAAGACCCCGAAATCAACCTGATCCCGTTCATCGACGTGCTGCTGGTGATCCTGATCTTCCTGATGGTCAGCACCACCTACAGCAAGTTTACGGAGCTGCAGATCACCTTGCCGACGGCCGACGCCGAGCAGGCCAAGGACAAGCCGCAGCAGATCGACGTCACCGTCGATGCCAAGGGCAATTACACGGTCAACCGCGAACCCATATCGTTCCGCGACGTGGCCGGCCTGGCCGACGCCCTGCAAAACGCGGCCAAGGCGGCCAACGGCGGCAAGGCGCCCGCGCAGACCCCCGTGGTGGTGGTCAACGCCGACCAGTTCGCCATGCACCAGATGGTCATCCACGTGATGGAAGCGGCGCGACTGGCCGGCTATGAAAAGCTGACGTTTGCGGCGCAGGCGGGCGGCAAGTAAATTCCCACCGTTACCGGTAACATAATTGGGGTCTGACCCGCCGGGTCAGACCCCAGCCCTTTACTCCTCACCGCATGCCCACATCCTCCCCCGCCAAGCTTGAAACCACATTGACCCGCGCCTGGCTGACGCGCGGTCCGCTGGCGTGCGCGCTGTGGCCCGTTTCCCTGCTGTTCGGCGCCCTGAGCGCCGTGCGGCGCGTTTTGTACCGCGCCAACATCCTGCAATCGGCGCGCCTGCCCGTGCCCGTCGTCGTCGTCGGCAATATTTTTATCGGCGGCACGGGCAAGACGCCGCTGACGATCTGGCTGGTGCAAGCCTTGCGCGACGCGGGCATGCGCCCGGGCGTCATTTCGCGCGGCCATGGCAGCGCCGACCGTTCGCCGCGCGCCGTCACGGCTGCTTCCACGCCGCAGCAGGTGGGCGACGAACCGCTGCTGATCTTCCAGCGCGGCGGCTGCCCCGTGATGGTGGGGCGCGACCGCGCGCAAGCGGGCAGGGCGCTGCTGGCCGCGCACCCGGACGTCGACGTGCTCGTCACGGACGACGGCTTGCAGCATTACGCCTTGCGGCGCGACGTGGAAATCGTGCTGTTCGACGGCCGCGGCGCGGGCAATGGCTGGCTGCTGCCGGCCGGCCCCTTGCGCGAATCGCCGCGCCGCCGGCGTGACGTGACGGTGATCAATGCGCCCGAGCTGGCGCCGGCGCTGGTGGACCAGGTCGCGCCCAAGGGCGGGCTGGTGGTTCAGATGCGGCTCGATGGCGGCGTGGCTGAGCGCTTGACGGACCGCAGCGAACGCATGCCGCTGGAAACCCTGGCGGCCGGCGGCCGGCGCATCGTGGCGGCGGCCGGCATCGGCAATCCGCAGCGCTTTTTCAGCATGCTGCGCGGCGCCGGATTGCGTTTTGCCGAGCTGCCCCTGCCTGATCATCACGACTTTCTCGACCAGCCATTTGCGGCACTCGACACGGATGTGATCTTGATCACCGAGAAGGATGCAGTAAAATGTGCGCAAATTGAATATCTCAAAGATGACCCGAGACTGTGGGTCGTCCCCGTCAGTGCGCGCATCGATAGCGCGCTGGCCCAACAAATTGTGGAGAAATGTCGTGGACGCTCGACTGCTTGATATCCTGGTCTGCCCTGTTTGCAAGGGTCCGCTTGAACACGATAAGAAGGCGCAGGAACTGATTTGCCGCGCCGACCGCCTCGCCTATCCTATCCGCGATGGCATCCCCATCATGTGGGCGGACGAAGCGCGCACCCTGCAAGACGCAGTGGAATAACGATGGCGTTCATCGTCATCATCCCGGCCCGCCTGGCTTCGACCCGCCTGCCGGGCAAGCCGCTGGCCGACCTGGGCGGCAAGCCCATGGTGGTGCGCGTGGCCGAGCAGGCAGCCTTGTCTGGCGCCGCGCGCGTTATCGTCGCCACCGACCATGCATCGATCCGCGACGCCTGCGCCGCGCACGGCGTGGAAGTGTGCATGACGCTTGCCGACCATCCGTCGGGCACGGACCGCATCGCCGAAGTGGCGCGTACGCTCGCGCTGCCGCCGGACGCCGTCGTCGTCAACCTGCAGGGCGATGAACCGCTGATCGATCCGGCCCTGCTGGCCGCCTGCGCGGCGCAGATCAGCGCCGCCGTCCCCATGGCCACGTGCGCCCATCCGCTGCACGACGTGCTTGAGGCCTTCAATCCGAATGTCGTCAAGGTGGTACTGGACAAGGCAAACCGCGCCTTGTATTTTTCGCGCGCCACCATCCCCTGGCACCGCGACGGCTTCGCGCAGTCGAAAGACAGCTTGCCGGCCGGCTACGTGCCGCTGCGTCATATCGGCCTGTATGCGTACAGCAATGCATTTTTGCAAACGTATCCCACGCTCTCCGCGTCGCCGCTGGAAGCGATCGAGGCGCTGGAGCAGTTGCGCGTGCTGTGGCACGGTTACGCCATCGCCGTGCACGTCACGGACTCGGCCCCGGCCGCCGGCGTGGACACGCCGGAAGATCTGGAACGCGTGCAGGCGCACTACCGCCACGCCACCTGAGAAAACGTCCATGGCTGCCTTGCCCTGAACGTATTTCAGGCGCCGTGCGTGCGCGAGAAAAACTTTATGCGGGGCCTGCCACAAAAAACCACATTTTGAAACGCCTGCTTCGCTAATTGCTGGCTTTGATCAATCAGGGCATAGCAATTCGACAGCAAACTGGCGTTCCAGGGATTTTTTGTGGTAAGTTTCGTAGGGAAAGATAGCCATAGCAACATCATCTAAAAATAATTACACATACCACCATCCAAAATCTGTTTTTTAGGAACTTTTCAATGCGTCTGATACTTTTAGGAGCACCCGGTGCCGGCAAGGGCACCCAAGCTAACTTCATCAAAGAAAAATACAATATTCCACAAATCTCCACGGGCGACATGCTGCGCGCGGCGATCAAGGAAGGCACCGAACTGGGCCTGGCAGCCAAAAAAGTCATGGATGCGGGCGGCCTCGTGTCGGACGACATCATGATCGGTCTCGTCAAGAACCGCCTGCAGGAAGCCGATTGCGCCAATGGCTATCTGTTCGACGGCTTCCCGCGCACCATCGCGCAAGCGGACGCCATGAAGGATGCCGGCATCAATGTCGACTACGTGCTGGAAATCGACGTGCCCGATGAGTCGATCATCGAGCGCATGGACGGCCGCCGCAGCCACCCGGGTTCGGGCCGCGTCTACCACGTCAAATTCAATCCGCCCAAGGTCGACGGCGTCGACGACATCACGGGCGAGCCGCTGATCCAGCGCGACGACGACAAGGCGGAAACGGTCAAGAAGCGCCTGGACGTGTACCACAACCAGACCAAGGTCTTGCTCGGTTACTACAACGACTGGGCCAAATCCGGCCTGCCGGGCGCGCCGAAATACCGCCGCATCGCCGGCGTCGGTCCGGTCGAGCAAATCCGCGACAGCGCATTTGCCGCCCTGGCGGAATAAGCAGTATTGAAAAGCGGACCTCAGTGTCCGCTTTTTTTGTGCCCGCTTTTCAGGCAGACTGCAAGCATGGCTGTATGTCTTACGTTTTCGTAGTTGAAGTTTTTTGCAGGTCGTGTTTTCCTGGCTGCGCGTGCCTACCCGGTGCGGTCTGCAGCTGTCGGCAATGACGTCGGATAAAAACAGAAGGGGACGATATGGCAGCCAGTTTGTGGTTTGCGGTAGCCTGCGGCGTGGTCGCAGTCATCTATGGTTTGGTGTCGCGCAGCTGGATCCTGCGCCAGGATCCCGGCAACGCGCGCATGCAGGAAATCGCGCTGGCCATCCAGCAGGGCGCGGCCGCCTATCTGGCGCGCCAGTACCGCACCATCGCCATCGTCGGCGTGGCGCTGCTGATCGCCATCTATGTGCTGCTCGGCCTGCACACGGCGCTGGGCTTTCTGATCGGCGCCGTGCTGTCGGGCGCCTGCGGCTTCATCGGCATGAATGTCTCGGTGCGGGCCAATGTGCGC
The DNA here is from genome assembly GCF_020858135.1 of Janthinobacterium sp. FW305-128. NCBI lineage: Bacteria > Pseudomonadati > Pseudomonadota > Betaproteobacteria > Burkholderiales > Oxalobacteraceae > Janthinobacterium > Janthinobacterium sp. FW305-128. The sequence continues at coordinate 370,013 of NZ_JACYMK010000003.1, forward strand.
ACGGCGCAGGCGGCCACCCTGGGCATCAACCAGGCGCTGAACGTGGCCTTCAAGGGCGGCGCGATCACCGGCATGCTGGTCGTCGGTCTGGGCTTGCTGGGCGTGACCCTGTTCTACTGGCTGCTGGTGACGACGGGCGCGCCAGGCCTGACCCAGCATGACCTGATCAAGCCCTTGATCGGCCTGGCCTTTGGCGCCTCGCTCATTTCCATCTTCGCGCGGCTGGGCGGCGGCATTTTCACCAAGGGCGCCGACGTGGGCGCGGACCTGGTGGGCAAGGTGGAGGCGGGCATACCCGAGGACGATCCGCGCAACCCTGCCGTCATCGCCGACAACGTGGGCGACAACGTGGGCGACTGCGCCGGCATGGCGGCCGACCTGTTCGAAACCTATGTCGTGACCCTGATCGCCACCATGCTGCTGGGCGCGCTGCTGATGGCCGAGGCCAGCAGCACGGCCATCCTATATCCGCTGCTGCTGGGCGCCGTTTCCATCCTCGCCTCCATCGTCGGCTGCTCGATGGTCAAGACGGCACCCGGGAAGAAGATCATGTCGGCCCTGTACACGGGTCTGTGGTGGGCGGCGGGCCTGTCGCTGGTGGGCTTTGCCGTGGTCACGTGGCTGCTGTGGCCCGACGACGCCATGCGCTACAAGATGCTGGGCGCCACCGTCGTCGGCATCGTCCTCACGGGCCTGATGGTCTACATCACCGAGTACTACACGGGCACGGACTTCAAGCCCGTGCGCCACATCGCCGAAGCGTCGACGACGGGCCACGGAACGAACATCATCGCCGGCCTGGGCGTGTCGATGAAGTCCACCGCCTACCCGGTGCTGGCCGTCTGCGTCGCCATCCTCGTGTCGTACCAGCTGGCGGGCCTGTACGGCATCGCCATCGCGGCCACCTCGATGCTGTCGATGGCGGGCATCATCGTCGCGCTCGACGCGTATGGCCCCATCACCGATAACGCGGGCGGCATCGCGGAAATGTCGGGCCTGCCCGACTCCGTGCGCGCCATCACCGATCCGCTCGATGCCGTCGGCAATACGACCAAGGCCGTTACCAAGGGCTACGCCATCGGCTCGGCGGGTCTGGCTGCGCTGGTGCTGTTCGCCGACTACACGCATGCGCTCGAATCCGTGGGCCAGCACATCACCTTCGACTTGTCGAACCCCATGGTGATCGTCGGCCTGTTCATCGGCGGCCTGATACCGTACCTGTTCGGCGCCATGGCGATGGAAGCCGTGGGCCGCGCGGCGGGCGCCGTGGTGGTCGAGGTGCGCCGGCAGTTCCGCGACATCAAGGGCATCATGGAAGGCACGGCGCGGCCCGAATACGACAAGGCCGTCGACATGCTGACGGCGTCGGCCATCCGCGAAATGATCGTGCCCTCCTTGCTGCCCGTCGTGGTGCCCATCGTCGTCGGCATGCTGCTGGGGCCGGCGGCGCTGGGCGGCCTCCTGATGGGAACGATTGTGACGGGCCTGTTCGTGGCCATCTCCATGACCACGGGCGGCGGCGCCTGGGACAACGCCAAGAAATACATCGAGGATGGCCATTTCGGCGGCAAGGGTTCCGACGCGCACAAGGCAGCCGTTACGGGCGACACGGTGGGCGACCCGTACAAGGATACGGCGGGACCGGCCGTCAATCCCTTGATCAAGATCATCAATATCGTGGCCCTGCTGCTGGTGCCGCTGCTGCCGGCCACGGGCTGGCTGGCCGTCAAGGCGCCGGCACCTGTCCACGCGCCCGTGCCGCCCATCCTGGCGCCGGCGACACCCGTGCAAAGCTTGCCGGCGCAATAGACCGCGCCACTCCATGCAGCCCCGTGGCCCGCGCCGCGGGGCTGTTTGCATTTTCTGCAGGTGAAACTTTCCTGCACTCCATATCCTCGGCGTATCAAAAGTGAGCAATTGTTACGGCGCCTTTGCTTGTGCCGGCCCCTTGCCAATAATGGAGTGAAAAGGTGAGCTTCACAGTCTGGCAGGGAAGGCGGGAGGAAGTCATGGACAGCATCAACAGAAAGGGCGGCGCGCTGCTGGCGTTGCTGATATTGGGCGGTGTTGCCGGGTTGGCCCAGGCGGAGCCGGGCCGGCACGGCGGTTTCCACGGCCATCACGGCCACTTTCATGGCCATTCGCACGTGGGCGTCTGGGTGGGAGCGCCCTTGTGGTATGGCTATGGGCCGGGGTGGTATGGCGACCCGTGGTATGGCTATCCCTATCCGTATGGGCGCACGGTGGTGGTGCAGCCGGCACCCGTGTACATTGAGCAGGGCGGCGAGCCGACGGCGCAGATGTGGTATTACTGCGCGCGGCCGCAGGGCTATTATCCCTACGTGAAAAATTGTAGTACGGCATGGCGTGCCGTGCTGCCGACCAGCGTGCGCTGACGGGGAGGTCAACATGAATACGAGAGCGTTAATGGGGCGTGCCGGCCTGCTGGCGCCGCTGCTGCTGGCTGCCTGCACGGTGATGCCGGAAGGGCCGTCGGCCATGGTCTTGCCCGGCACGGGCAAGAGTTTCGAACAATTCCGCAGCGACGATCTGCAGTGCCGCGGCTATGCGCAAGGCCAGTTGGGCGGCAGTTCGGCGCAGCAGACCAGCGTCGACAGCGGCCTGCGCAGCGCGGCGCTGGGTACGGTGCTCGGTGCGGCGGCCGGTGCCGCCATCGATGGCGGCCATGGCGCCGGCGTGGGCGCGGGCACGGGCTTGCTGTTCGGCGCGCTGGCAGGCACGGGCGCGGCGGACAATTCCGCGTATGGCATGCAGCGCCGCTATGACTACGCCTACCAGCAATGCATGTATGCGAGCGGCCACAAGGTGCCCGTCGCCGGGCAGATGCTGAGCAGCGTGCCGGCGAATGCCGCCACGCCGCCGCCCGATACGCCGCCGCCCCGTTATTAGAACCGTGAGGTCAGGCCGACGAACATGCGGCGTCCCGGCACGTAGTAGTCGACCAGACCATCGGCCATCGGTCCCTTCTTGAACAGGTTCTGCACGCCGCCGCGCACCGTCCACTGGGGCGTGACCTTGTACGACACGACGGTGTCGACGATGGTGTAGGCCTTGTCGGCCAGCTTGCCCGCGTCGAGTTCCTTGCCCGTGTACTGGGCCGACACTTCGCCGAACAGCTGGTCGTTGACTTGCCAGCCCAGCGCCGAATACCACGACAGCTTCGGCGTCGACAGCAGGTTGGCGCCCGTGGTCAGGTTTTTCGCCTCGGCCATGTAGGTCACGTTGTTACGCCAGTTCAGGTTTTTCGTCAGCGGGATATTCGCCGTCGCTTCCAGGCCGCTGGTGCGCGCTTTCTGGATATTCGTCATTTTGGTCCACCACTGCTTCTGGTAAAAACCCAGCGGCGCGTAGTCGATCTTGTTCTTGAAATCCGTGTGGAAGTACGTCAGGCCCACGTCCCAGCCATTCTGTTCCCACGCCACGCCGATCTCGCCGGCCGTGCTCGTTTCCGGCTTCAAGTCCGCATTGCCGGCCATGTAGCAGCCGCCCGTGATGTAGCCGAGCGGTTTGAGGCTGCCGCAACCGCGTCCGCCCGACTGCGTGGCCGCCGCCGGCGAGTTTTCCTTCAGGCTGGGGGCGCGGAAGCCTTGCGAGATGCCGCCCTTGATGGTCCAGGCGGGGGCCGGGTGGTACACGAGGTAGAGGCGCGGGCTGTAGTGGTTGCCGAACTTGCTGTGGTGATCGAGACGCAGGCCGGCCGTGGCCGTCAGGTTGTCGCGCAGGAACAGCTGATCTTCCGCAAACAGGGCCGAGGTGGTGCCGGACAGGGTGGCGCCGCTCACGGGGTTGCCCAGGTAATCGGTGGGCACGGTGCCGATGGTGTCCGTGTTCGTCAATTCCTGGTGCTTCCACTGGCCGCCCATCACCAGCATTTGCTCGATGCCGCCCCAGCCGACCCGTTTTTCCAGGCTGGCGTCCAGCGTGCTGTCCTTGGATTTGGCCACCGTGCCGACGACTTCGTTGTCGAAATCGTTGTGGTACAGGTTGACCACGGCCTTGCCGAAGTCCCAGCGGCCTTCATAGCCGATGCTGGCGCTCTTGCGTATCAGTTTGCTCGCGCCCCAGGCGCCGAACAGCGGGTAGCCGTCCGCGTCGAGCGTGGTCGAATCCGTCGATTGCTGCTTGCCGTAGCTGGCGTCCAGCGACAGGTTCTGCTTCTTGTCCAGCGCCCAGTTCAGCTGGCCCGAGACAGTCTGGTTGCGTTCGCCGCCGATGCCGCCCGATTTGCCGATCGCTTTTTCATCGGGATTCTGGCGCGTCTGGCCCACGCCCAGGCGCATGCCCACCGTGTCCGACAAGGGGCCGGCCAGGTTCACGCCCAACTGGTGCGCCGTGCCGCGGCCGCTGTCCTGCGGCTGCGTGTAGTTGGCCGTGGCCGAACCGTTCCATTTGCCCGGCACCTTGCGCGTGATGACGTTGATCACGCCGCCCATGGCGTCCGAGCCGTACAGCGACGACATGGGGCCGCGCACCACTTCGATGCGCTCGATCATGTCGGGCGAGATCCAGTTCAAGTCCTGGCGGCCCAGGTCGGGACGGTAGGCTGTGTCGGCCGAGCTGCCGACGCGCTTGCCGTCGACGAGGATCAAGGTGTATTTGTCTGGCAGGCCGCGCAGCTTGATCTTCGACTCTTCGCCCACGGGGCTGGTGCCGCCCGTCACGCCGGGGATGCGGCGCAGCAAGGTATTCAAGTCATACACGGGCTGGCGTTCGATTTCCTCGCGCGTGATGACGCTGATGCTGGCCGGCGCATCCTTGATGTCGATGGCCGTGCCTGATGCCGTGACGACCACCGTGTTCATGGTGGGATCGGCGGCCGCATTGCCTTCGGCCCAGGCGCTGCTGACGGCCAAGTAGAGCAGGCAGGGCAGAAGCAGAGTGGCGCAATGGATGGGGCGGGCGGGCGTAACAGGATGAATGAAGGCGGGACTGCGCTTGGTCATGGTGAACTTTCCGGATGTTGTTTTTTCCTGGCTGCCTTCCGGGTGGCTCGGGTATGAATGATTGAAAATGCAATAAACTGCGCTCCTATTCCGTGAATGAGAATAAGAATCGTTCTTATTGTAATGCCATCCTGGCAAGAAGGAAAGTGCTGAAAGGAAATAAAACACCGTTGCAGCCTGGACATGGTGGCTGCCAGCGTGTGCGTGTTACTCGCGCTGGCATCTGGCGCCGTGTGTGCCAATAATGAAAGCGGTATGATCGATGCTTGGGGAGGGGGCATGAAGACGATGACAAAAACCATGCTGGCGCTGGCCGGCGCCCTGCTGCTCGCTGGCGGCGATGCCTGGGCGCAGGAACCTGCTGCGTCCGATCAACTGCCCGTGTGCCAGCTCGACCCGCGCGACAGCGGCAAGCTCTCGGTGGAACCGTGCCGCCCGGCGCCGCCCGTGCAGCCGCGCCGTTCCGTGGCGCAGGTGATCGGCCGCATGCCGGCCCAGCCAGCGCCACCGGTCGTGCCCATGGCGCCGCTGCCGCCCAGCCCGGCCGCGCCCATGCCGCGCGCGCCGCAGCCCATCGGTTCATGCGACACGGGCGGTTGCCGCGACGCTGCCGGCGCGCGCTATAACGGCGCGGGCAACGCCACGCTCGATGCGAACGGGCGCATCTGCCACCGCAACGGCGCTTTCATCCAGTGTTTTTAAGCCGGCCATACGCTGGCGCTGCAAGTTTTCGCTCGGTGCGCTCAAAAATGGCTACAATTGTCGCCGACATTACGTTTACGTAAACGTAACTATGGCACCATGCAACCATCAGGCGCCGGGAACACGGCCCTTATCACTCAGGAGTTTTCATGCAGATTCAGGACAATGTATTCATCATCACGGGCGGCGCATCGGGTTTGGGCGCGGCCACGGCGCGCATGCTGACGGCAGCAGGCGGCAAGGTCGTGCTGGCCGATGTGCAGACGGAGGCGGGCCAGGCGCTGGCCGCTGAACTGAACGGCGTGTTCGTGCAATGCGACGTGACGTCGGAAGAGGACGGCCTGGCCGTGGTGGCTGCGGCCACCAAGCTCGGTACTTTGCGCGGCCTGGTCAACTGCGCCGGCGTGGCGCCGGCCGTGAAAACCGTGGGCAAGGATGGCCCGCATCCGCTGGCCCTGTTCCAGAAAGTCGTCAACATCAACCTGGTGGGCACCTTCAATATGTGCCGCCTGGCGGCCGACGCCATGGCGAAACAGGACGCGACGGCGGAAGGCGAGCGCGGCATCATCATCAACACGGCTTCCGTGGCGGCCTACGATGGCCAGATCGGCCAGGCGGCCTACGCCTCGTCGAAGGCGGCCGTGGTGGGACTGACCCTGCCGATGGCGCGCGACCTGTCGCGCAACGGCATCCGCGTGATGACGGTGGCGCCCGGCATCTTCGAGACGCCGATGCTGCTGGGCATGCCGGCCGAAGTGCAGGATGCGCTGGGCAAGATGGTGCCGTTCCCTTCGCGCCTGGGCAAGCCCGGCGAATACGCGCAACTGGTAAAGGCCATCGTGGAAAACGTCATGCTCAATGGCGAAACCATCCGTCTCGATGGTGCCATCCGCATGCAGCCCAAATAAGCGTGGCGTGATTTGATGTAGGATACCCCCGTATGGGGCGTACAGCCTTGCCTGGCTGTGCGCCCTTTTTTTATCGGAGAATCCATGATCGCATTGAAGCCGCTGGCGCTGAGCCTGACCTTGCTGGGGGCGCTGGCCGCCAGTCCCGTATTTGCCGAAGTGCCGCAAAAGGCGCCGGAAATCGCCACCGCGTATGCGGAAAAGTCGGGCTGGGCGGCGCAGAAATTCATGGTCGCCGCCGCCAATCCGCTGGCCGCTGATGCCGGCTACCAGATGCTCAAAAAAGGCGGCAGCGCCATCGACGCGGCCATCGCCACGCAGCTGGTGCTCACCCTGGTCGAGCCGCAATCGTCGGGCATCGGCGGCGGCGCCTTTTTGCTGTACTCCACGGCCAAGGGCGTGCAGGCGTTCGACGGGCGCGAAACGGCGCCGGCCGCGGCGGACGAACACCTGTTCCAGAATGCGGACGGCAGCCCCGTCTCGCGCGCCACGGGCGTGGTGGGCGGGCGTTCCGTGGGCGCGCCGGGCGTGCTGCGCATGCTGGAGCTGGCACACAAGGAGCATGGCAAGCTGCCGTGGGCGACCCTGTTTGGCCCCGCCATCAAGCTGGCGCACGGCGGATTTCCCGTCAGCCAGCGCCTCAACGGCTTGCTGAACTGGGACCAGGCCCTGAAGCGCGACCCCGTCGCCGCCGCGTATTTCTATGACGGCGAGGGCAAGGCCTGGCCCGTCGGCCACGTGCTGAAGAACCCGCAGCTGGCGCGCACCCTGCGCGAAATCGCCCGCGGCGGCGCCGACGCCTTTTACAACGGCCGCATCGCGCGCGACATCGCCGCCAAGGTGGCGTCGCACCCGAGCAACCCGGGCAAGCTGACGGCGCAGGATATCGCCGGCTACCGCGCCAAGGTGCGCGAGCCCGTCTGCAGCGATTACAAGGCCTGGACCGTATGCGGCATGCCGCCGCCATCGTCGGGCGGCATCGCCATCGCGCAGATGCTGGGCATGCTGGAAGTGAAGGACATCCGCCCGTATGCGCCCGTCGACGGCGTGCTCGATGCGCAGGCGATCCACCTGTTTTCGGAAGCGGGGCGCCTGGCCTACGCGGACCGCAACCGCTACGTGGCCGACACGGACTTCGTGCCGCTGCCGGGCAAGGGCATCGCCTCGATGCTCGACAAAGCCTACCTGGCGCAGCGCGCCGCCCTGATCGGCGACAAATCCATGGGTAAAGCCTTGCCCGGCACGCCGCCCGGCATGCAGGTGGCGTGGGGCATGGATAACGCCTTGCAGCGTCCGTCGACCTCGCACCTGGTGGCCGTCGACGCTTTTGGGGGCGGCTTGTCGATGACCACCAGTGTGGAAGACGCGTTCGGCTCGCGTCAGATGGTCGACGGCTTTTTGCTGAACAACCAGCTGACGGATTTCTCGTTCGATTCGCGCGATGCCGACGGTCCCATCGCCAACCGGGTCGAAGCGGGCAAGCGTCCGCGCAGCGCCATGTCGCCCACCCTCGTGTTCGAGAAGGGCACGCACAAGCTGGTGCTGGCCACAGGTTCCCCGGGCGGTTCGTCCATCATCAATTATGTGGCCAAGGTCCTGGTCGGCACCATGGACTGGGGCTTGAACGTGCAGCAGGCGATCAGCCTGCCCAACTTCGGCAGCCGCAACGGTCCGACGGAACTGGAAAAGGGCCGCGCGCCGGCCGTGCAAGTCGAGGCGCTGCAGGCGATGGGCCACGAGGTGCGCGTCATCGAGCAGAATTCCGGCCTGCAGGGCATCATGCGGCTGAACGCGCATGGCAAGGATTTCTGGTTTGGCGGCGCCGATCCGCGTCGTGAAGGCATGGTCAAGGGAGATTGAAACTTTTCCACAAAGTATCAAGACCCTGCTAATCTGCCGGCATGGGAATGCAAAATAAAACAGGCTTGATACTCACGGGAGGGGGCGCCCGTGCCGCCTACCAGGTGGGCGTGCTGCAGGCGATTTCGGCGATTCTGTGGGAAGCGGGTTGGGCGCCGGCGCGCAACCCGTTCGACATCATCTGCGGCACCTCGGCCGGCGCCATCAACGCCACGGCGCTGGCTTGCCGCGCCGATAACTTCGGCGAAGGCGTGCAAAAGCTGCTCGACGTGTGGCAGCACATCGAAGTCGAGCAAGTGTATCGGGCCGATTCGCTGGGCGTGATCCGCTCGGGCGCGCGCTGGTTGTCCTTGCTGTCGTTCGGCTGGCTGCTGCGCCAGTGGCATGCGTCGCCGCCCAATTCCCTGCTCGACAATACCCCGCTGGTCAGCCTGCTGCACCGCATGCTCGACCTGCCGCGCCTGGACGCGGCCCTGGCCGACGGCTTGCTGCATGCGCTGGCCGTGACGGCGTCGTCGTATTCGGGCAGCCGCCACATGACGTTTTATCAGACGGCCGGCGATATCGCGCCATGGGTGCGCACGCAGCGCCTGGCCTTGCCCGACCAGATCGGCGTGGAACACTTGCTCGCCTCGGCCGCCATCCCTTTTATCTTCCCCGCCGTGCCCCTGTACGTGGGCGGCCAGCGCGAATACTGCGGCGACGGTTCCATGCGCCAGCTGGCGCCGATCTCGCCGGCCATCCACCTGGGCGCGAACAAAGTGCTGGTGGTGGGCGCGGGGCGCATGACGGAACCGGCACCGGCCGCGTCGGAAGCGGCGCGCTACCCGAGCCTGGCGCAGATCGCCGGCCACGCGCTGTCGTCGATCTTCCTCGATGGCCTGGCCGTCGACATCGAGCGTCTGAACCGCATCAACCTGACCCTGTCGATGCTGCCGCCCGAGCTGCTGGGCAAGACGGCCTTGCGGCCGGTGGAATTGCTGGTCATCGCGCCGTCCGAGCGGCTCGACGCCATCGCCAGCCGGCATATCGGCAGTTTGCCGCGTCCCATCCGCACCATGTTGTCGGGCATCGGCGCGGCCGAAGCGCGCGGCGCGGCGCTGGCATCGTATTTATTGTTCGAATCGACGTATACTAACGAGCTGATCCGTCTTGGACAGCGCGATACGCAGGCCCGCAAGGACGATGTACTGGCGTTTTTTGGTTCTTGAGACGGCCCCCGGAACAGTTGCCGGAGTTTCGCGCTTTTTTTTTTTGACAGGACGATTGTGCTGGTATTTCGACGTGTTTGCGATGTTGCCTCACTGTTAATTTTACTGCTGGGCGGCTGGGCCATGGCGGCGCCTGCGCCCACCCTGCGTTTCGACCAGCTCAGCGTCGACCAGGGCCTGGCGCAGGAATCGGTGCTGGCCATCGCCCAGGACCGGCAGGGCTATATGTGGTTCGGCAGCCAGTCCGGCCTGAGCCGCTACGACGGCTACCGCATGGTCGTCTACAAGAATATCGAGGGCGACAAGACCAGCCTGGCCGACAACTGGGTCGGCGAGCTGCATGTCGATAGCCAGGGCCAGCTGTGGGTGGGCACCGACAATGGGCTGGACCGCTTCGACGCCGCCAGCCAGACCTTCATCCATTATGGTCCCGGCGAAAAGAGCAAGCGCGGCAACGGCAACCGGCATATCCACGCCATCCTCGACGATGGCGCGCGCGGCTTCTGGATCGCCACCTCGGACGGCTTGCAGCATTTCGACCCCGCCACCGGCACCTTCCGCACCTGGCACCATGAAGAAGGCAACCCGCACAGCCTGGGCGACAATGAAATCAAGGCGCTGGCGCTGGACGCGCAACAGCGCCTGTGGATCGGCACGGTAACGGGCCTGGACATGCTGGCGCCGGGCAGCGAGCGCTTCGAACATTTCGCCGTCGATGCGACGCCCGGCTCGAAGTACAACGTGATCCAGTCGCTGCTGGTCGACCGCCAGCAGAACCTGTGGATCGGCACCATGGCCGGCGCCGAGCGCTGGCGTCTGGGTGGCGCCGGCCAGCCGCCGCAGGCAAGAGTGCGCTTCGGCGAGAAGCATGGCTTTTCCGCCATCCGCGTGGCCAGCCTGTACCAGGATGTCGACGCCACCGTCTGGCTGGGCAGCAATGCCGATGGCCTGTTCCGCTGGCTGCCCGACAGCGACACCTTCCTGCAGTACCGGCACCAGACGGGCGACAAGTTCAGCGTCGCCGACAACCAGCTGTCGTCGCTCTACCGCGACCGCGCCGGCACCTTCTGGGTCGGTTCCTGGTACAACGGCGTGAGCCGGGTCGACCTGGGCAGCGGCGGCTTTGCGCGCATGGCGCGCGCGCCCGGCGACGTGGGCGCGCTGGCGGACAAGAAAGTGCGCGCCGTGGCCGACGCGGGCAATGGCAAGCTGTGGCTGGCCACCAAGGGCGGCCTGAAACTGTACGACACGCGCGACGGCAGCTCGCGCCTGTTCGACCTGCGCAGCGCACCCGGCATGTCGCGCGACGAGCAGGTCACGACCCTGTACAAGGCGCCGGACGGCGTATTGTGGGTGGGCGGCTCGACGGGCTTGCACCGCTTCGATCCGGCACTGGGGCGTTTTTTTACCATGCGCTTTGCCGCCGGCGACCCGAACAGCGACACCATCCGCAATGTCGTGAGCGACCGCAGCGGCATGCTGTGGGTGTCGACGCGGGGCGGCGTGCACCGTTTCGATCCCGTCAGCCGCCGTTTTACCACGTACCGCCACGACCCGGCCGATCCGAACAGCCTGTCCGACAACATGGTGCGGCCCGTGCTGGAAGACGGCAAGGGGCGGTTGTGGATAGGCTCCTTCCACGGCCTGGACTTGCTGGACCGCGCCAGCGGCCGCTTCCGCCATTTCCGCCACGATCCGCAAAACCCGCAGAGCCTGAGCCACGATGAAGTGCATTTCCTGCACGAAGACAAGCGCGGCGTGCTGTGGGTGGGCACGGCCAATGGCTTGAACCGCATGGACGTCGACGCCAAGGGCGGGATCCGCTTCCGGCGCTTCCTGCGCAAGGATGGCATGGCCGATGATGCCGTCGCCAGCATCCTCGGCGACGACAACGAACAGCTGTGGCTGAGCACGAACAGCGGCATCACGCGGCTCGACATGCGCAGCGGCCTGTTTCGCAACTACGACAGCGCCGATGGCACGGTGGAAGGCTCGTACTTCGACGGCGCGGCCCTGCGCGCGTCGGACGGCACCATGTATTTCGGCGGCTTCAACGGCATGACGGCGTTCATGCCGCAGGATATCCACGACAACCGCGTGCCGCCGCTGGTGGCCGTCACGGAACTGCAGATCTTCAACAAGCCGGTGGCCATCGGCCGCGGCGAGTTCGCGCATGTGCTCAAGAAGGCCATCGACCATACGCGCGAGCTGGTGCTGACCAGCCGCGAAAGCGTTTTTTCGCTGGAATTCGCGGCCCTGCATTTCGCCGCGCCCCAGCGCAATATGTTCGCCTACCGGCTCGAAGGCTTCGACCAGGACTGGGTCATGACGGATGCGGGGCGGCGCTTTGCCACCTACACCAACCTCGACGCGGGCAACTATGTGTTTCGCGTCAAGGCGGCTAACAAGGACGGCGTGTGGAACGAGAGCGGCGCCACGCTGGCCATCACGATTTTGCCGCCGTTCTGGAAGACCTGGTGGTTCCGCACCCTGATGGCGCTGCTGCTGCTGGGCGCCGTGTATGGCGCGTACCGGCAGCGCGTGCGCGCGCTGCGGCGCCAGCAGAACGAGCTGGAAAAACTGGTCGGCGAACGCACGGCCGAGTTGCAGAGCAAGGAAATCGAGGTGCTGGCCCAATCGGAAAAGCTGGCGCAAGTCAACAGCAGCCTGACGAAAAACGAGGAAAGCCTGCGCCAGGCCAAGCGCAAGGCCGAGGATGCGACGCGCCAGAAGTCGGAATTTTTGGCCAACATGAGCCACGAGATGCGCACCCCGCTGGCCGGCGTGATCGGCATGCTGGGCTTTGCCCTGCGCGACGAGCAGCTGCACGACGCCACGCGCGAGCAGATCCTGCGCGGCCAGGCCAATGCCCAGTCGCTGCTGGTGATCATCAATGACTTGCTCGATTTTTCCAAGATCGAGGCGGGCAAGCTGAGTATCGAAAACATCGATTTCGCGCTCGGCGCGGCCATCGAGACGGTCGTGACCCTGTTCGAGGAGCAGGCGGCCGCGCGCAGCATCGGTTTCTCCATCGATTTCGCGCCGGACCTGCCGCCCTTCGTGGTGGGCGATCCGACCCGCTTGCGCCAGGTGCTGGTCAACCTGGTCGGCAATGCCTTCAAGTTCACCCAGCGCGGCGGCGTCAGCGTGTGCGTCGAGCGGGCCGGCGTGGCCAGCGGCAGCGGCGGACGCCGTGTCAACCTGATCCGCTTTAGCGTCAGCGACAGCGGCATCGGCATCGATGCGGACGCGATGGCGCGCCTGTTCCAGAAGTTCGAGCAGGCCGATGCCAGCACCACGCGGCGCTACGGCGGCACGGGGCTGGGTCTGGCGATCTGCCGCCAGCTGGTCGAACTGATGGACGGCGAGATCGAGGTGGCCAGCACGCCGGGGCAGGGCAGCACGTTTGCCTTCACCCTGCCGCTGGCCGATGGCGTGGCACCGCCGCTGGTGCCGCAGGTGGCGCTGGCGCCGCACAGCCACCAGCTGCGCGTGCTGTGCGCGGAAGATTTCCCGACCAACCAGATCATCATCCGCGTGATGCTCGAAGAACTGGGGCACCGGGTCGACGTGGTCGCCAACGGCGTGCTGGCCGTGGCGGCCTGCGTGCATACGCGCTATGACCTGATCCTGATGGACGGGCGCATGCCGGAGATGGACGGCGCCACGGCGACGCGTCTGATCCGCGTGGGCGGCTGGCCGGACCAGCCCGTGCGCGACCAGGAACTGATGATCGTGGCCCTGACGGCGAACGCCAGCGAAGAGGACCGCAGCCGCTACTTGGGCGTCGGCATGGATGATTTCCTCAGCAAACCGGTGGACGAGGCGGCGCTGCATGGCTTGCTGGCGCGCGCCATCGAGCGCCAGCTGCAGCGCGGTTTCATGTTGCCGCGCATGCCATCGAACGCCCCGCGCGCTAGCGCGCGGGGGCAGGCGGAACTCGACGCCCTGTTCGGCGTCGCGCCGGCCATCCCCGCCGCACCGCCATCCCAGTCCATCCGCAGCGGCGAACTGCAGCGGCGCATCCGCGTCGCCTTTGTCGCCGACCTGGAAGGGCGCCTGCGCGAACTCGACGATGCCCTGGCGGCGCAGGACCAGGACAACGCCGGGCGCCTGCTGCACGGATTGAAGGGCAGCGCCGCCTATCTCGACGAAACGCAGCTGCACATGCTGTGCACGGAAATGGAGGAGGCGGCCGATGGCGGGCGCTGGACGCAGGTGGCCCTGCATTTGCCGCAATTGCGCGCACTGTTGGCGCAAATAGCTGTTTCGGGCAAGGAAATGTAAAATAGGCAATTCCAGCCGTGGAGCGTGCGGCGAAACTGGGTAGAATACGGCCAGGCACCCTGACGCTGCCGCCAATGGAGAAAGCAATGAAAGTACTGGTGGTTGACGACGATGTCGTGTCGCGCATGGTATTGATGCATCTGATCGACAGCTGCGGCGTGCACGATATCGTGGAAGCCGAAGATGGCGCGGCGGCGTGGGAGCAGCTCGAAGGCGGCTTGCGCCCCGCGCTGTGCTTTTGCGACTTGCGCATGCCGCGCCTGTCCGGCATGGAGCTGCTGCAGAAAATCCGCTCCGACAGCGCGCTCGACGCCATGCCGCTGGTGCTGGTCTCGTCGGCCAATGACCACGACACGGTGCGCGACGCCGTTCAGGCCGGCGCCGCCGGCTACATCGTCAAGCCCTTTCAGCCGGAGCAGGTGCGCCAGCATATCGACGCCTGCTTCGACGTCTGCGCCTTGCCGGCCGAGGCGCCGCGCGACACCTTGCAGCGGCTGGGCATTGACGGCGAACGCCTGCTGGCCTACTTGACGGGCTTCCAGGGGCAGATAGTCGCCGCCAGCGAACAGGTCGACGCCTTGCTGGCGCGCGGCGAACCGGCCCAGGCGCGCCAGCAGCTCGAACGGCTGCACCTCGGTTGCCGCACCCTGGGCTTGCATGGCGCGGAAGCCGGCATGAGCGCCTTGCTGCAGTCGGCCGTGCTCGATGGCGAGCAGATACAGGCGGCCCTGGCCGCGCTGGCGCGCAGCGCGGCGCAGCAGGCGCGTTTGCTGCGCCAGGACGGCGCCGACTGATACACCATAACAAAACCTACTGCGCGTCGTGATTTGCGGCTTCCGATGCTCACTGTGCATCCGCACAGCTCCGCTTCTCGGGTCAACGGGGGCGCCGAGCCTCCCATCCGCTCGCTACGGTTTTGTTAGGTGTGTTGAAATTGCTGTTTTCTGCTTGCTGGAAAAATACTTTAGGTTTAAAGTATCTGCTTCCGGGCCTTGTGCACGCGCCCGTCACCAGCCAGGATGAGCATGAGCAGCGACCCTTCGCCTACCACCGCATCTCCCCAGGACGACTTTGCGCGCGCGCACCTGCCGCCGCGCGCACTCTGGCCGCAGCTGTGCCTTGATTTGCCCGAGCTGCAGTATCCGCCGCGCCTCAATTGCGTCGCCGCGCTGCTCGATGCGGCCGTGGCCAAAGGCGGCGGCGAGCGCACCGCCATCCTTGCCGACGGCCAGCGCTGGAGCTACGCCGATCTGGCGCGGCAAGTCGACCGCATCGCCCACGTGCTGCGCGCCGACCTGGGCCTGATCCCCGGCAACCGCGTGCTGCTGCGCGGCGCGAATACCCCGATGATGGCCGCCTGCCTGCTGGCCGTGCTGAAGGCCGGCTGCATCGCCGTGCCCACCATGCCGCTGCTGCGGGCGCGCGAACTGTCCACCATCCTGACCAAAGCGCAAGTCAATGCCGTGCTGTGCGCGCAGGGCTTGCGCGCGGAGCTCGACGGCTTGCCAGACTTGCCGGCCATTCTGTGCTTTGGCGCCGCCGATGCGGAACTGGAACGGCGCATGGCGGCCCACGATGCGCCATTTCCCGCGCACGGCACGGCGGCCGACGACGTCTGCCTGATCAGCTTTACTTCGGGCACGACGGGCGTCCCCAAGGGCACCATGCACATGCACCGCGACCTGCTGGCCATCTGCGACTGCTTTCCCCGTTCCATGCTGCAGGTGCGCGCCGACGATATCTTCATCGGCACGCCGCCGCTGGCTTTTACTTTTGGCCTCGGCGGCCTGCTGCTGTTTCCCCTGCGTTTTGGCGCGGCCACCGTGCTGCTGGAAAAACTCACGCCCGAGACCCTGCTGCGCGCCATCGCTGCCTATCAGGCCACGATCTGCTTCACGGCGCCGACTTTTTACCGCCAGATGGCGCCCCTGGCGGCCGGCCACGATTTGAGCAGCATGCGCTTGTGCGTGTCGGCAGGCGAGGCGCTGCCGCTGGCCACGCGCGACGCCTGGCAGGCGGCGACGGGACTGGCCATGACGGACGGCATCGGCGCCACTGAAATGCTGCACATCTTCATTTCCGCCACGGGCGAGGGCATCCGCCGCGGCGCCATCGGCAAGGCCATTCCCGGCTACCAGGCATGCATCGTTGACGATGCGGGCGTGCCGCAGCCGCCCGGCGTGACGGGCCGCCTGGCCGTGAAAGGCCCCACCGGCTGCCGCTACCTGTCCGACCCACGCCAGCGCGAGTACGTGCAGAACGGCTGGAACCTGACGGGCGACACCTTCGAGATGGATGCCGACGGCTATTTCTATTACCGCTCGCGCAGCGACGACATGATAGTCTCGGCCGGCTACAACATCGCCGGCCCGGAAGTGGAAGAGGCGCTGCTGCGCCACCCTGCCGTGGCCGAATGCGGCGTGGTCGGGCGCGCCGATGCCGAGCGTGGCCAGATCGTCGAGGCGCACATCGTGCTCAAGGATGGTTTCCAGCCCGGCGACGTGCTGGCGGCCGAATTGCAGGACTTCGTGCGCCAGCAGATCGCCCCGTATAAATACCCGCGCGCCATTCGTTTCCTGCCTGCGCTGCCGCGCACGGAAACGGGCAAGCTGCAGCGCTTCAAACTTCGCACGGACACCCCATGAATATCGTCTGCATCGGCGGCGGCCCCGCCGGCCTGTATTTCAGCCTGCTCATGAAAAAGCAGAACCCGGATCACCGCATCACGGTCATCGAGCGCAACCGCCCGTACGACACGTTTGGCTGGGGCGTGGTGTTTTCCGACCAGACCCTGGGCAACCTGGCCAATGCGGACGAGCCGACGGCGCGCGCCATCCTGCAGGCGTTCAACCACTGGGACGATATCGAGATCCACTTCAAGGGCGAGACCGTGCGCTCCGGCGGCCATGGCTTTTGCGGCATCGGCCGCAAGCGCCTGCTCAATATCCTGCAGGCGCGCTGCGAGGAACTCGGCGTGCAGCTGGTATTCGAGACGGAAGTGCTGGACGACCAGGCCATCGCGAAGCAGTACGGCGCCGACCTGGTGCTCGCCAGCGACGGCTTGAACAGCCGCATCCGCACGCGCTATGCGGCCAGCTACCAGCCCGAGATCGACCAGCGCCATTGCCGCTTCGTCTGGCTGGGCACGCGCAAGAAATTCGAGGCCTTCACGTTTGCCTTCCGCCAGACGCCGCACGGCTGGTTCCAGGCGCATATCTACCAGTATGACGGCGAGACATCGACCTTCATCGTCGAAACGCCCGAACACGTGTGGCGCGCGGCGGGACTGGACGCCATGAGCCAGGAAGAGGGCATCGCCTTTTGCGAAGCGTTGTTCGCCGAGGAACTCGATGGCCACGGTTTGCTGAGCAATTCGCCGCACTTGCGCGGCTCGGCGCAGTGGATCACCTTTCCCCGCATCGTCTGCCGGCAATGGGTGCACCGCCAGGATGGCGTGCCCGTCGTGCTGATGGGCGATGCGGCCCACACGGCGCATTATTCGATCGGCTCCGGCACCAAGCTGGCGCTGGAAGACGCGATCGAACTGGCGCGCTGCTTCGGCCAGCATGCTGGTACGGATGCTGCGCTGGCCGCTTACCAGCAGTTGCGCGCCATCGAGGTGCTGAAGATCCAGAGCGCGGCGCGCAATTCCATGGAGTGGTTTGAAAACGTCGAGCGCTACAGCGCCATGGAAGCGCCGCAGTTCGCCTATTCGATGCTCACGCGCAGCCAGCGCATCTCGCACGAAAACCTGCGCCTGCGCGATCCCGCCTACGTGGCCGGCTATGAATCGTGGCTGGCGCGGCGCGCGGGCGAGCAGGCCGGCGTTGTGTTTTCGCAAGAACCTTTGCGGGACGAAGCCATGCCGCCCATGCTGACGCCTTTCCGGCTGCGCGGCGTGCTGCTGAAAAACCGTATCGCCGTCTCGCCGATGGCGCAGTACAGCGCCGTCGATGGCGTGGCGGGCGACTACCATCTGATGCACCTGGGCGCGCGCGCCATGGGCGGCGCCGGCCTCGTGTTTGCCGAGATGACGTGCGTGTCGGCCGATGCGCGCATCACGCCCGCCTGCCCCGGCATGTACAGCGAAGCGCACACGCAGGCGTGGCGGCGCATCGTCGATTTCGTGCACGCGAACAGCGATGCGAAGATCGCCCTGCAGCTGGGCCACGCGGGCGCGAAAGGCTCGACGCGGCCCATGTGGGACGGCATCGACCAGCCGCTCAGGGAGGGCAACTGGCCGCTGGTCTCGGCCTCGGAACAGCAATACCTGGCCGGCGTGTCGCAAACGGCGCGCGCGGCCACGGAAAACGACCTGGCGCGCATCGAACAGGACTTCGTGCGCGCCACGCTGGCCGCCGCCGTCGCCGGTTTCGACTGGCTGGAACTGCATTGCGCGCACGGCTATCTGCTGTCGAGTTTTATTTCGCCGCTGACCAACCGCCGCACCGACGAATATGGCGGCAGCCTGGAAAACCGCTGCCGCTATCCGCTGCGCGTGTTCCGCGCCATGCGCGCGGCGTGGCCGCAGGATAAACCGATGAGCGTGCGCATCTCGGCCCACGACTGGGTCGAAGGCGGCATCACGCCCGACGATGCGGTCGTCATCGCGCGCCTGTTCAAGCAGGCGGGCGCCGACCTGATCGACTGTTCCTCGGGCCAGGTCAGCAAACTCGAACGGCCCGTCTACGGGCGCATGTTCCAGGCGCCGTTCGCCGACCGCGTGCGCAACGAGGCGGGCATTGCCAGCATGGCCGTCGGCTCGATTTTCGAAGCCGACCACGCCAACAGCATCATCGCCGCCGGCCGCGCCGACCTGTGCGCCGTGGGCCGCCCGCACCTGGCCAACCCGGCCTGGACCCTGACGGAAATGGCGCGCATCGGCTACAGCGGCGCAGGCGCTGGGAACGGCGCAGCCTGGCCGAAACAGTACCGGCCGGGCCAGCAGCAGCTGGAACGCAATCTGCAGCGCGAGCGCCAGCTGGCGGCCGCCAACACGGGTCTCACCCCGCAACAGGTGGCCGCGCGGCTGCTGGAAGGATGACATGAGCAAGGAAGCATCGATGGACGCATTATCAGGAAAACATGCGCTGGTGACGGGCGCCGGCAGCGGCATCGGCCTGGCCTGCGCGCACGCCTTGCTGGACGCGGGCGCCAGGGTCACCCTGGCTGGGCGCGATGGCGCGCGGCTGGCGCGCGCGCGCATGCAGCTGGAAGAGGCGGGCCACGCGGGCCGGGTGGCCATCTGCGTGCTCGACGTGGCCGTGGAAGCGTCCGTGCAGGCGGGCTTCGCGCAGGCCGCCGCGCATTTCGGCCGCATCGATATCCTGGTCAATAACGCGGGCCAGGCGCATGCTGCGCCATTCGGCAAGACGGACGCCGCCATCTGGCAGCAGATGCTGGCCGTGAACCTGACGGGCGTGTTCCACTGCTGCCAAGCGGCCATGCCGGCCATGCTGGAAGCGGGCTGGGGGCGCATCGTCAACGTGGCGTCGACGGCGGGCCTGAAGGGTTACCGTTACGTCAGCGCCTATGTCGCCGCCAAGCATGGCGTGATCGGCCTGACGCGCGCGCTGGCGCTGGAAGCGGCGCCGCGCGGCGTCACCGTCAACGCCGTCTGCCCCGGCTACACGGAAACGGACATGGTGGCGCAAGCCGTGCAGAACATCGTGCGCAAGACGGGGCGCGGCGAAGACGCGGCGCGCGCGGAACTGGCGGCAGCCAATCCGCAGCAGCGGCTGGTGCAGCCGCGCGAAGTGGCCGATGCGGTGGCCTGGCTTTGCCTGCCCGCGTCGTCCGCCATGAATGGACAATCGATCGCCGTCGCCGGCGGCGAAGTCATGTAACAGAATGAAGATCATGGACAAAGAAAACGAAAATGTGCAGGACGAACCCGTGCTGGATCTGGCCAGCCGGCTGACGCAGGACCACCACCAGTCGCTCAAGCTGTGGCTGCGCATGCTCTCGTGCACAGTGAAAATCGAAAACGAAGTGCGCACGCGCCTGCGCGCCACCTTCGGCATCACCTTGCCCCGCTTCGACCTGATGGCGCAGCTGGAGCGCTTTCCCGAAGGCCTGCGCATGGGCGAACTGTCCAGGCGCATGATGGTCACAGGCGGCAATATCACGGGCATCACCGACCAGCTGGAGCAGGAAAAACTCGTGGTGCGCGTGGTCGACCCGAAAGACCGCCGCTCGTACAGCGTCAAGCTGACGCCAGCGGGCCGGCGCGCGTTCGACGAGATGGCGCGCGTGCACGAAGGCTGGATCGCCGAACTGCTGCACGGCGTCACGCCCGATGACAAAACCCGTTTGATCGACCTGCTGTCGCACATGAAGCAGCAGTTGAATAACACCCCTCTAAAGGACTGACCATGCGCCATCTACCCGGCCAGCCGCAAGACCTGCCAGGCAACCGCGCCAGCCTGGCCGGCTACGCCGCGCGGCATTTTCTGTTTTCCGTCGAAGGCGGCGTGGCCACCTTGACCCTGCACCGGCCCGAGCGCAAGAATCCGCTCACCTTCGATTCGTATGCGGAGTTGCGCGAGCTGTTCCGCGCGCTGGCGCATGCGGACGACGTCAAGGCCGTGGTCATCACGGGCAGCGGCGCCAATTTCTGCTCGGGCGGCGACGTGCACGACATCATCGGACCGCTGACGCAGCTCGACATGCCCGGCCTGCTGGCGTTTACCCGCATGACGGGCGACGTGGTGAAAGCCATGCGCGCCTGCCCGCAGCCCATCGTCGCCGCCATCGACGGCATTTGCGCGGGTGCCGGCGCCATGCTGGCGCTGGCTTCCGATATCCGCATCGGCACGGCGCGCAGCAAGACGGCCTTTTTGTTTACCCGCGTGGGCCTGGCCGGCTGCGACATGGGCGCCTGCGCCTTGCTGCCGCGCGTGATCGGCCAGGGGCGCGCCGCCGAACTGCTGTATACGGGCCGCTCTTTGGCCGGAGCCGAGGCCGAACGCTGGGGCTGGCTCAACCGCCTGGTCGAGCCGGAAGACCTGGCCGAGGCGGCGCAGCTGTTCGCCGCCGGCCTGGCCAGCGGCCCCACCTTCGCGCACGGCATGACGAAAAAAATGCTGCAGCAGGAGTGGAACATGGGCGTCGACGAAGCCATCGAGGCGGAAGCGCAGGCGCAAGCCATCTGCATGGCCACCAACGATTTTCACCGCGCCTATCACGCCTTCGTGGCGAAAGAGAAACCGCAGTTCGAGGGCGATTGAGAAGATGAACAAGACACGCGACACCACTTACCTGGACTGGCCATTTTTCGAAGCGCGCCATGCGGAACTTGAGCGTGACCTCGATGCCTGGGCGGCGCAGCACCTGGGCGACGAGCATGGCGGCGACGTCGATGCGGCTTGCCGCGCGCGGGTGGCGCAACTGGGGCAGGGCGGATGGCTGGCCTACGCCACGGGCACCGATGGCCAGATCGACACGCGCGCCATTTGCCTGATGCGCGAAACCCTGGCGCGCCACGACGGCCTGGCCGATTTCGCCTTTGCCATGCAGGGACTCGGTTCCGGCGCCATCGGCCTGTTCGGCAGCGCCGGGAACAAGGCGCGCTATCTGCCGGACGTGGCCAGCGGCAAGCGCATCGCCGCCTTTGCCCTGTCCGAGCCGCAGGCCGGCTCCGACGTGGCGGCCATGGCGTGCGCGGCGCGCCGCGACGGCGACGACTATGTGCTCGATGGCGAAAAGACGTGGATCTCGAACGGTGGCATCGCCGACTTTTACGTGGTGTTCGCGCGGACGGGCGAGGCGCCAGGGGCGCGCGGCATCAGCGCCTTCATCGTCGACGCCGACAATCCCGGGCTGGAAATCGCCGAGCGCATCGCCGTCATCGCGCCGCATCCGCTGGCGCGCCTGCGCTTTGCCAATTGCCGCGTGCCCGTGTCGCAGCGCTTGGGCGAGGCGGGGCAGGGCTTCAAGGTGGCGATGGCGACCCTCGACGTGTTCCGCACGTCGGTGGCCGCCGCCGCCCTGGGCTTTGCGCGGCGCGCGTTCGACGAAGCGCTGCGCCACGCGACAAAGCGCCAGATGTTCGGCCAGACTCTGGCGGACTTCCAGTTGACGCAGGCGAAACTGGCGCAGATGGCCACCGGCATCGATGCGGCCGCGCTGCTGACCTACCGCGCCGCCTGGCAGCGCGACCAGGGCCGCAAGGTGACGAAGGAGGCCGCGATGGCCAAGCTGACGGCCACGGAAACGGCGCAGCAGGTGATCGACGCGGCCGTGCAGCTGTTTGGCGGCATGGGCGTCGTCAGCGGGCACCCGGTCGAGCGCCTGTACCGCGAAATCCGCGCGCTGCGCATCTATGAGGGCGCCAGCGAAGTGCAGCAATTGATCATCGCGCGCGAACTGCTGCGCGAGGCGGGGAACGCATGAACAGCATGAACCGCATGGACAACGAGGAGAACACGATGCAAGTGCTGCAACCGCCCGGATGGGCAAGACCGCGCGGCTATGCGAACGGCGTGGCCGCCAGCGGACGCACGGTGTACGTCAGCGGCATGATCGGCTGGGATGCGCAGGGCCAGTTTCATACGGACGATTTTGCGGGACAGGTGCGCCAGGCGCTGCAGAATGTCGTCGCCGTGCTGGCCGAGGCGGGCGCCTTGCCCGAGCACATCGTGCGCATGAACTGGTATGTACTGGACAAGAAGGAATATGTGGCGTCATATCCACAAATCGGCGTTGCTTACAGGGAAATCATCGGCAAGCACTTCCCGGCCATGACGGCCGTGCAGGTGGCGGGACTCATCGAGGACAGAGCGAAGGTCGAGATCGAGGTGACGGCGGTGTTGCCTGAATGAATTATTTTTATCAAAATTATATTCTTTTGCGCTAAAATAAGAAATATAAAAACAATATCTGCTATGTTATATTTGGCAACCGGAAAATACGCCGGCTTCAAATACTGACAGTCGAGGCAGATGATGCACAATAATTTTAAGGCAGTAAGAAGTGTGGTGCTGGCCGTGGCCGGTATGGGTGTTTGCCTGGGCGCGCAGGCCGGAACCGGCACGTCGCTACTGTCTCCTGGCTATCAGGCGCAATTGGAAACTTGGCTCGGAGAGGGCCGTCTGGCGCTGACGAATATCTACAGCAAGGCGGCGGGCGACACTTCGCTCGATTTCCATAAGGCCTCCGATGGCAAGGGGCGCACATTTTCCGTTATGGAAGCCACGAATTCATCGGGCAAGACGTGGCTGGTGGGCGGCTACAATCCACAAAGCTGGAGCTCGACTGATGGCATGCATGTGACCATGGAGGACAGCGAGCGCACGGCCTTCCTGTTCAATCTGACAGCGGGCTTCATGCTGCCGCAGTTGAAGCAGTATTTCAGCGGAGATGGCTTGGGCAAGGATCAGACCTTCAACGGTGCCAAGGCCGGTCCTACCTTCGGCGTCGGCCATGACCTCTACGTTCCCGAGAATCTGACCAATGGCGGCTCGTCCTACTTGTATACCTATAACCACTACGGTCAGCCGACGATGGGCTATAGCCTTCTGGATGGCTCCGTCTGGAAGGGGGCTGACATCACTTATGGCGCCATCCAGGTATTCAGCATCAGCGCCATTCCCGAGCCAGTCACCTATGCGCTGCTGCTGGCGGGATTGGGCGTGCTGGGCGTGGTTCGCCGCCGCAAGCGCGCGCTGGCCTGACGCGTCGCAGTCAAAAATGCCGTCCGCTTGCCACGCTGTCCATGGCGGGCGCCAGCCTGTATAATGCCGCTGCGCGTGTCGCCATCGTACAATGGATAGTACAAGGTCCTCCTAAGACTTAAATGCAGGTT
The DNA here is from genome assembly GCF_020858135.1 of Janthinobacterium sp. FW305-128. Taxonomy (NCBI): domain Bacteria; kingdom Pseudomonadati; phylum Pseudomonadota; class Betaproteobacteria; order Burkholderiales; family Oxalobacteraceae; genus Janthinobacterium; species Janthinobacterium sp. FW305-128. Next base: position 393,750 of record NZ_JACYMK010000003.1, read on the forward strand.
CGATTCCTGCTGGCGACACCACATCCACGCAACGCGCGCCGGTGGCCTGAGTTCATGCTGGCCGCAATGTACTGGTGGTGCCGAGTTGTCGGTACAATGCGTGCTTCATTCATCCAATCGGCAGCTGTTTGGCGTACCACGCGGTGCGCGCGAGGCGGCGCCCGTACACCTTTACTCATTATGGCTGTCATTTCTCTTTCATCGGCGCAACTTGCGTTCGGTCACGTCGCGCTGCTCGATCACGCGGAATTTTCACTGGAAACCTCGGAACGGGTCGGCTTGATCGGCCGCAACGGCACGGGGAAATCGTCGCTGTTGAAGGTCATTTCGGGCAAGTTCAAGCTCGATGATGGCTTGCTGGTCATGCAGCAGGGCATCAAGATCGCCTATGTGGAGCAGGAACCGCAATTCGATCCGGACATGTCCGTGTTCGACGCCGTCGCGTCCGGCATGGGCGAGTCGCAGGCCTGGTTGAAGGAATACGATGCGCTGACGGGCCAGTTTGGCCAGGGCAATGACGACGAACTGATGGAACGCATGCACGACATCCAGGTCAAACTGGATGCGGCCGATGCGTGGAGCTTGCCGAACAAGGTGGAAACCGTGCTCGACCGCTTGAACCTGACGGGCGACATGCTGATGAAAACCCTGTCTGGCGGCATGCAGAAGCGCGTGGCGCTGGCGCGCGCGCTGGTGTCGGCGCCCGATGTGCTGCTGCTCGATGAGCCGACCAACCATCTGGACTTCAGCTCCATCCTGTGGCTGGAAGGTTTGCTGCGCGACTTCAAGGGCAGCGTGCTGTTCATCACCCATGACCGCTCCTTCCTCGACAACGTTGCCACGCGCATCATCGAACTCGACCGCGGCCGTTTGCTGTCGTATCCGGGCAACTTCACGGCTTACCAGACGCGCAAGGCGGAGCAGCTGGAAATCGAGGAAGTGGAAAACGCCAAGTTCGACAAGTTCCTGGCGCAGGAAGAGGTGTGGATACGCAAGGGCGTCAAGGCGCGCCGCGTGCGCGACGAAGGCCGCGTGCGCCGCCTGGAAGCGCTGCGCCTGACGCGCAATGCGCGCCGCGAACAGCAGGGCCAAGTGAAACTGGACGTGTCGGCCGGCGAACGCTCGGGCAAGATCGTGGCGGACCTGGAAAACGTTTCGAAGATCTACGGCGACAAGGTCATCGTCAAGGATTTCAGCGCCACCATCTTGCGCGGCGACAAGGTTGGCCTGATCGGCGCCAACGGCGCCGGCAAGACCACCTTGCTGAAAATGATTCTGGGTGAAGAGCAGTCGGACACGGGTACCATCCGCCTGGGCACCAAGCTGCAGGTCGCGTATTTCGACCAGATGCGCACGCAGCTGAACGAAGAGGCGAATCTGATGGAAACCATCGCGCCAGGCAGCGACTGGGTCGAGATCAATGGCCAGCGTCGCCATGTGATGACGTATTTGAACGATTTCCTGTTCGCGCCGGAACGTGCGCGTTCGCCCGTCAAGTCCCTGTCCGGTGGCGAGCGCAACCGTTTGCTGCTGGCGCGTCTGTTCGCCAAGCCAGCCAACGTGCTGGTGCTCGATGAGCCGACCAATGACTTGGATATTGATACCCTGGAATTGCTGGAAGAGTTGCTGGAAGAATACACCGGCACCGTCTTCCTCGTCAGCCATGACCGCACCTTCCTCGACAACGTGGTCACGCAGGTGATCGTCGCCGAAGGCGAGGGCAAGTGGCGCGAATTCGTCGGTGGCTACACGGACTGGGAGCGCGTGCGCACCTTGCCGATCGCCACAGCGCCGGCCAGCAAGCCGGCCGTGAAGGTCGAGGCCGCCATACCCGTTGCCAAGCAGAAAAAGCTCAGCTACAAGGAGCAGCGCGAGCTGGAAGAGTTGCCGAAATTGATCGCCAAGCTGGAAGACGAGCAATCGGTGCTGGCCGCCGAACTGTCGCATCCGGACTTCTACAAGAAGACGCCGGCCGAAGGCAAGCGCCTGAATGCGCGCGTGGCCGAGATCGAAGGCGAACTGCTGGAAGCGCTGGAAAAGTGGGAGCAGATCGAGGCGCGCGCCAACGGTTGATTGTTTTCTGCCTCTCCTGTTGTAATTAAGTTAGGATTATTTGCCACGGCAACGGTTCTGCTTGATATAATTATATAATTATATTTTTTACATCGGGGGATGCATGTTTGTTATCAAAAACACGCGCTCCGGACCACCGCGTCCGGCGCGTGGTTTCATCTCCGGTGCGCATCAGTATGTTTGACCGCGCCGCCTTGCCCCGGGTAGCGCCATTCCTGGCCTATCTCTCCTTTATCTTTATCGCAGACATGCTGGGCCGGGCGGGCTTCGCCGCGCAGGACTTGCGCTGGCTGTACGCCGTCAAGATCGGCGTCGTGCTGGGTATGTTGCTGTACTGGCGCCGCAGCTACACGGAACTGGCCTGGGTGCCATTGGGCGCGCGTGCGCTGGCCGCGGCGCTGGCCACCGGCATTGTTGTTTTTCTGCTGTGGATCAACCTCGATGCAGGCTGGATGACGATCGGCAATGCGGACGGATTCGACCCGCGCAATGATGGCCAGGTCGAATGGAGTCTGGTGGTGCTGCGCATCGCCGGCGCGGCTCTCGTGGTGCCAGTGATGGAAGAGCTGTTCTGGCGCTCTTTCCTGCTGCGTTGGATCGATGCCCCTGATTTCCTGAAATTTCAGCCACGCCTGGCCAGTGCCAAGGCTTTTGTTGTCAGCGTGGTACTGTTTGGCTTCGAACACAATTTGTGGCTGGCCGGTATCGTTGCCGGCGCCGCCTACAGTTTGCTGTACATGCGCAGCCAGAACCTGTGGTCGCCCATCCTCGCCCATGGTGTGACGAACGGCGTGTTGGGCCTCTGGATTATTTCTGGCGGCCACTGGACTTACTGGTAATATTGCCAACCAACTGTTTGCTCTTTCAAAGACAATGCCCATGTTGACTTCACCGTATCATTGCCAGGCCCATATCGGGCAATCCGGATTGCAGCGCAACCGTTTGGCCTCGGTTCTGGCCCGCATATTGCCCGCTACGCTGTTGGCAGCCGGTGGCGCGGCATGCAGTTTGCCGGCTGGTGCCGCCATCAGCGATACGATTTCGCCTTTTATTGCGACGTCGTACTCGTATGACGATAATTTGTTCCGCATCGATGACAATGTGCCCGGTTTTGATGGGCAGCGTTCCGACACCTCGCGCCAGGTGCAAGCGGGATTCCGGATCAATCGTCCCATCGGCCGGCAGTTGCTGACGGGGCAGGTAAAGTGGTCACGCGTCTACTTTGATCATTTTGACCAGCTCGATTACACGGGCAAAGACTATCTGGCTGATCTCGAGTGGCATATTGCGAATCACCTCGAAGGCCACCTGGGCGCCAGCTATGCACAGACACTGACGCCGTTCAGCGATTTGCGAAGCTCGGAACGTAACCTGCGCACGATACGCCGCGAGTATGCGAATGGCGGCTGGCGCTTTCACCCCAGCTGGCGCGTGCGGGGGGGATTCTCACGCGATCGATATAGTTATGATTCGATTGCGCAAAGATTTTCCAATAGGCAAGAAGATGCCATTGAACTGGGCTTCGATTATTTGCCTGCCAGCGGAAGCCGGATCGGCATACAGCTGCGCCATTTGAAAGGGAGCTTTCCGAACCGGGCAAACCTGGCCGCGTTCGGTATCGAGCAGGGGTATGAGCAGGACGAAGTGAAGGCGAATATTTATTGGAATCTCAGCGGCGTGACGCAAATGCAGTTGCTTGGCGGCTGGGTGAAACGCAAGAACGAGCTATTTTCCGGGCGTGATTCCAGCGGCGCCAATGGGCGCATCACTGTGAACTGGGCCCCGCTTGGCAAGGTGCGTTTTACGGGTAGCCTGTGGCATGAATTTGCAGCAGTGGAAAATTCCCTGATTACCAGTAGCTTGAACAATGGCGCCAGCCTCGCTGCTGCCTGGGATATCTCGGCCAAAGTGCGCATGGATGCGCAACTGCGGCGCGAGAAACGCGATTTTTCCGCGGCGAGCGGCTTGGTGCTGCCCGTCAATGTCGACGACACCACGAAAACGGCCAGCATCGGTCTGACGTATGTGCCGCGGCCAAATATTCAATTGGGCGTCAGCGCATTCCGCGATACGCGCAGAGGCGCTCCCATTATCAACACAGGTAGTTACCGTGCCAAAGGCGCTTCCATTAACGCCAGCATTCAGTTCTGATGAGTATTATGACGGTCAATGATATACCCCTGATTTCGTTTTTCCAGCGCATCCTCGATCCTTTGATCATCATGGGCACGCTGTATTTGTTGTCCGCCTTGTCGGGCTCGCCCTTTACCGGTTATTCGCTGGTACTGATGATACTGGCGTTTTTTATTTCATCGTCGGTGTTTCAATATGTTGATCCGTACCGTACGTGGCGTAGTGGCCGCATGCTCGCCTACGCGCGCGATATCTTTGTCAGCTGGACCATTACCGCCCTGATTCTGATCTTTCTTGGCTCGGCGACGGGGCTGGCGTTCCATTTCGACCGCGAGCTGGTACTGGCCTGGTTTCTGCTGACGCCATTCATATTGCTGCTCAGTCATCTTGCCGCACGGCGCATGGTGGCCGATCCCGGCCGCGACAGCGAAGTGCGCTCGGTCGTCATCATCGGGGCCAATGACGCCAGCCTGAAGTTTGCCACGACCGTAGAGCGCAATCCGAACCTGTTCATGAACGTGCGGGGGTTCTTCGACGACCGTACCGATGACCGCTGGCCGGAGAAAATGCGTGAACCCATGCTGGGGAAGATGGCCGATATTGCCGCCTATGTGCGCGAACACAATATCAAGATGATATTCATCAGCCAGCCGATTTCAGCCCAGCCGCGCATCCGCAAGATGCTCGATGAATTGCAGGATACGACGGCATCCGTGTATTTCCTGCCGGATATCTATATCTTCGATCTGATGCAGGCGCGTTTCGACAACGTAGGCGGCATGCCGGTGATCGCCATCCGCGAGTCGCCGTTCACGGGCTTTAACAGCATGGTCAAACGTGGCAGCGACATCGTGCTGGGCCTGCTGATCCAGATCATGTTGTTGCCAGTGATGCTCGTCATCGCCATCGCCGTGAAGATGACCTCGAAAGGTCCCGTGATTTTCCGCCAGCGCCGCTACGGCTTGTATGGCGAGGAAATTATTGTGTATAAATTCCGCTCGATGACGGTCAGCGAGGATGGCGACAAGGTGGTGCAGGCCACGAAAAACGACCAGCGCGTCACGCGCATCGGCGGTTTCCTGCGCCGCAGTTCACTCGATGAATTGCCGCAATTTATCAATGTGCTACAGGGCCGCATGAGCATAGTCGGGCCGCGTCCCCATGCTGTGGCGCACAATGAGCAGTATCGTAAGTTGATCAAAGGCTACATGCTGCGTCACAAGGTCAAGCCCGGCATCACGGGATGGGCGCAGGTAAATGGTTTGCGCGGCGAGACAGAAACCCTGGACAAGATGGAAGCGCGCATTCATTTTGACCTCGACTACCTGCGCAACTGGTCACTCTGGCTGGATCTGTGGATTATCATGCGCACGGTGAAGGTTGTGCTTAAACGGGACAATGCCCATTGAGTGAAGTGACCGAGCAACACTGCATGGAATTTGTTTTGCGTCAGATCAATACGCGTTAAAATGAAGCAAGCATTCGAAGTACGGACCCATGGTCTGTACCGGCGAATCGGGCGTAATGCAAAGAACAATAGCAGAAGGCGCGACAGCATCATGTAGCGGCAGTTGGCGACGCGTATTGCTTCGGTTGCCTTACCGGCCGCCGGCTTGGTTCGCACGGCTTCGCCATCTCACGCACCGGTGTTTGTCCATGCTGCGCTTCAGACTACGGCCCCATCCTCGCCGATCCTGCACGGGAACGCGTCGCTACAGCGTTCTTACAGGAAAACTAAATTCGTACCAAGTACAAGAAATGCTATTTTTAAGCCTGAGCAGATAAAGAATGACAGGCGTCTGGCTGTAAGTTTTCTTGGAAACAGTTGTTTTTAAATCTGCTTAATGGATTTTTAAGCAAATAGTTTCCGGCAGCTCTTGTACATTGTGTATCATATTTATAATATTGACAATTGTGTGGTCTAGTCCCATAATTCCATGAGAAATCTGCTATTTTGGCAATATTTTTTGATAGTATAGTTGTATTTTTTGTCATTAAATTGTCGTGAGCGATTTCTTTTCTGAACTAAAGGAGTAATTTTGAACCTCTTGCATAAACAACGTTGGAGTGTGCACGTGCCGGGACTGAACTCTCGTATGCTGTGTTCGGCCTTGGTCTTGCTGACCGCTGTAGGTATGGCCGCGTGTGGCAACAAGGAAAAGAAGGCCGGGCAGGCACTGGCAAGTGTGAATGGCGAGGAAATTACTGTTCTTCAGCTCAATGAAGAGATGCAGCGTGCCAATGTACAGGCTGCGCAGCAAGATGCTGCGAGCAAACAACTGCTGGAATCGTTGATTGATCGCCAACTGCTGTTGAATGAAGCAGTCAAGGAGAAAATGGACCGCGATCCCAAGGTCGTGCAGGCGGTCGAGCGCGCGAAGTCCTTGATCATTGCGCAGGCCTATATGCAGAAAAAGATCGGATCGCTGCCCCGTCCGGGCAAGGCCGAGGTGGAAGCGTATTTTGAAAAGAATCCGCAATATTTCACCCAGCGCAAGCAGTTCGATATGCGCGAGTTGATTATTGCCAGCGCCGATATGAATGATGCGCTGAAGGCCGCAATGGACGCGGCCAAGTCGCTCGATGAGGTGGCAGCCTGGCTCGATACGCATCAGGTGAAGTATGGTCGTACGCAACTATCCCGTTCGAGCGCCGACTTGGCGCCAGAGCTGAGCGGGAAGTTGCTGGCCATGCCGAAAGGGCAGTTATTCATTATTCGCGAAGGTGACCGTACCTTGCTGATTTCGCTGGCCGATATCAAGGATAGTCCTGTGACCTTGGCCCAGGCGGCGCCGCAAATCGAACAGTTTCTTACTAATAAGAAAACCAAGGATGTGGCCGATGCTGAGCTCAAGCGTTTGCGCGCAACGGCAAAGATCGAATATTTGAACCAGCCTGCGGCGGGCAAGGACGCGGCCTCGACAGTTACGCCGGCGACGCCGGCGTCAGCGCCTGCCGGGCCGGCCGCAGTGTCGAACGACGTGAATGAACGTGGAGCAGCCGGGCTGAAGTGATGCCAGGTATAAGATGAACGCAAATTTTTATGGAAGCAGGCAAATCATGAAACGACTTGCAATGTGGATAATGGCAGCCTTTTTTGCGCTGACCGCTGGTGTGGCCGGTGCCGCCGATGTTTTGCTCGGTGCAGGCGATGTGCTGAAAATCTCCGTGTACGGTAGCCCGGACCTTGGTCTGGAAACCCGCGTCAGCGAAGCGGGTGAGATCACGTTTCCTCTGGTTGGCGCCGTACCCATCGGGGGGCTTTCCGTTGCCGCTGCAGAAAAGAAAATTGGCAACCTTCTTGAAGGTGGCGGTTTTCTGCGCAAGGCACAGGTCAATATCATCGTAACGTCGTTGCAGAGCCAGCAGGTATCCGTGTTGGGACAGGTGAATCGCCCTGGACGCTATCCGCTCGAAGGCAAGCGCAGCCTGATGGATGTGCTGGCAATGGCGGGCGGCTTTACAGCCGAAGCGGGCGATACCATCAATCTGATCCGTAAGCGCGATGGCAAGACCAGCAAGGAAGTGATCGACATTATCGAAATGGTGCGCGCCGGTTCACTGGACCGTGACGTTGATCTGACTGGCAATGACGTGATTTACGTGGAACGCACGCCGCGTTTCTATATCTATGGAGAGGTACAGCGACCTGGGACCTTCCGCCTCGAACGGGGAATGACCGTCCTGCAGGCGCTGTCTGTCGGTGGCGGCCTGACGCAGCGTGGCACGGAGCGCAGCATGCGCATCAAGCGTCGCGATGGCGCAGGTAAATTGGAAACGATTGAAGCGAAGCACGATGATCTTCTGCAAACAGACGACGTCGTTTATGTCAGGGAAAGCCTGTTTTAATTTGCGTCGCGCACGTCCGGATAATTTGTCTGAATCGATTTCTCTGATATGAGAGCTGTACCATGAATTTTTCACAATTTTTACTGATCCTGCGTGCGCGCAAATGGATATTGATCATTACCTTGCTGATTACGGTGGGGGCGACCGTTATCGTCAGCGCGCTGCTGCCCAAGACATACAAGGCATCGGCGTCGGTATTGATGAACTACAAAGGTATTGATCCCGTTACCGGGATGGCGATGCCTGGACAGTTGTTACCCGGCTACATGGCAACGCAGATTGATATTATCAGCAGCAAGAATGTTGCACTGCGTGTAGTCGATCAATTGCACCTGGCGGAAAGTCCAGCCGTGATTGCGCAGTTTAATGAGGCCTCGAAGGGCGTAGGCAATGTGCGTGACTGGCTTGCCGAGTTACTGTTGGCCAAGCTGGAAATTGTTCCGTCGCACGAAAGTAGCGTGGTCGACATCAGTTTCAAGGGCAGCGATCCGCAATTTGTTGCAGCTGTAGCCAATGCCTTTGCTGACGAATATCAAAAGACCAGTATTCAACTTAAAGTCGATCCCATGAGAAAGGCATCGACGTATTTCACGGAACAGACGAAGCTGTTGCGCGATGCCCTGGAGAGCGCGCAAAGCCGTCTGTCCGAGTATCAACAAAAAAATGGCATCGTTAGCCTTGATAACCGTCTCGATGTCGAGTCGAACCGCCTCAACGACCTGTCGGCGCAGTTGGTCGCGGCACAAGGGTTGGCAATGGAAGCGACGTCGCGCCAGCGCATGGCACAGGGCGGTGCCTTTGCCGAATCGCCCGACGTGGCGGCCAACCCGCTGATCCAAAGCCTGAAGGTGGGGCTGGGTAGCGCTGAATCCAAGCTTGCCGAGATTGGCCAGCGACTGGGCACCAATCACCCGCAGTATCAGTCTGCAAAGGCTGAAGTCGATAAATTACGCAGCGACCTGAAGGAAAGCTTGCGCGTCACGTCAAACAGTGTCGGCAATAATGCGCAGATCATGTCGCAGCGCGAAGGTGCCATTCGTGCCGCGCTTGCCGCGCAAAAGGCGAAAGTGCTGGAATTGAACCGTACCCGGGACGAGATGGGCGTTTTGCAAAAGGATGTGGAAAGTGCCCAGCGTGCTTTCGAGGCGACGTCGCAGCGCTTGTCCCAGACGCGCCTGGAAGGGCAATCTGAGCAGTCTGATATCTCGCTGTTGAATCCGGCAGTGCCACCCAGCCAGCCGGCGGGCCCCAAGGTCTTGTTGAATACGGTACTAGCCCTGTTCCTTGGCACAATGTTCGGTATCGGTGTGGCCTTGCTGGCTGAAATGCTGGATCGCCGCGTGCGTTCTGAAAATGATCTTTCCGATGCCTTGCAGTTGCCCATGCTTGGCAGCATTGCCTGGAATGCGCCAGCCCGCACACGGGGGAATCGTTTCTGGTCGCTGTTGCCGCGCTCTTTGCGCGCAAATTAATTTTTCTTGGAAAGCATCATGAATCCAGTCCCACATTCTGTTCAGACCACCCCAACCCTGCCGCGTGGCGGCGACTCGAGCATTGGCGGCTTGCTGCTTGAATCGGGCAAGATTTCGCCTGAAAATGCCGAGCGCGTATTGCGCATGCAAAAAGAGCTGGGCATTCGTTTTGGCGAAGCCGCGCAGCGCCTTGGGCTTGTGACGGAAGCCGATATCCAGCAAGTTCTGGCGCGCCAGTTTGACTACCCTTATCTGCAAGCGGGGCAGGGGGATTTTTCCGACAAGCTGGTGGCGGCCTATCAGCCATTCAGTGCCCAAGTGGAAACGTTGCGCGCTGTGCGCAGTCAACTCATGTTGCGCTGGTTTGCGCGCGGCCATAAGGCGCTGGTCGTGATGTCGGTTAACCCAGGTGAAGGTGCGAGCCTGTTCGCCGCTAACCTGGCCGTGGTATTTTCACAGCTTGGGGAGCATACCTTGCTGGTGGATGCCAACCTGCGTACGCCGCGTCAGCATGAGATCTTTGATTTGAAAGGCCGGCAGGGGCTGTCGGACATGCTGGCCGGACGCGCTGATCAGGGGGCCGTTACTAAAATCGACTCTTTTGTCGATCTGTCCGTACTGGGAGCCGGCACGCTTCCTCCAAACCCGCAGGAGATGCTGAGTCGTTCGCCGTTTAGCGGACTCAATGCGCAGCTGGAGTCACGCTATGATGTCGTGCTTTACGATACCTCCGCTTTTTCCGTTGGTTCCGATGCCTTGATCACGGCAACCCGGGCTGGAGGCGTGCTGCTGGTGGCGCGCAAGAATTACACGCTATTGCATGATATCCATGCGATGACGGAGCAAATGGTACAAAGTGGCGTCGAAGTCGTTGGTTCCGTGCTGGTAGATTTTTGATGAGTGCGCTTAGCCATCCTGCATCGGTGCGTGACAAGTTGCCGTCGCGCGCGATCATTCTGGAATGGTTGCCGATCATTATTGGCTTCCTGGCGCTGTACCTGCCATCTTTTTACTCGCTTTTCCATGGCATTTGGGCGACAGAAGACCAGGCGCATGGGCCGATCATTTTGGCGCTGTCCGTGTGGCTGCTGTATCACCAGCGTGCCAAGCTTCTGGAACGTGCCGATCCCCGCGGCTCTCCTGTGCTGGGTTCGTTCATGTTCATCTTTGGCCTGCTGCTGTATGTCGTCGGCGTCTCGCAACAGATCCTGGCGTTTGAGATAGGCTCCTTTGTCGTCGTTACGATGTCGATTGTCTGCTTCAAGTTTGGCGCGGCGTCGCTGCGCGCCGTGTGGTTCCCGTTTTTCTTCATGTTTTTCATGATCCCATTGCCTAGCGCTATCGTCTCGGCATTGACGCTGCCAATGAAAATCGCCGTTTCCTATGTCACGGAACACCTGTTGTTCTGGGCCGGCTATCCCATTGCACGCAGTGGCGTGATTCTGCAGATCGGACAATATCAATTGCTGGTTGCCGATGCCTGTGCCGGTTTGCAGACATTGTTGACGCTTGAGGCACTGGGCCTGTTCTACCTGAATCTGGTGCGCCATACTTCACCGTTCCGTAATATCGTCCTGGCGACGCTGATCATTCCGATTTCCTTTACCGCCAATGTGATACGCGTCATGACGCTCACGCTCATTACATATTATTTTGGTGATGCCGCAGGTCAAGGTTTCCTGCATGGTTTTGCCGGCATGGTGCTCTTCATCAGCGCATTGATATTGATTATTAGTCTAGACACCTTGCTGCAATGGATAGTGCGCCGCGGCAATAGCAAACGCAGCCAGGAAGGCCAGCCATGAATACGCATACACAAGTGAGCAAGGCCTGGATCAGCGGCGTGATACTGGGCTTGTGCATGTTGTTCGCATTATGGCTCGGGCAGCGAGCTACCCCCACGATCCGCATCGCCGACAGCCGGCCGAAAATTATGCTGGAAACGGCGATTCCTGCTGCATTCGGCGACTGGCAGGAAGACCGTGCGCAGATTTCCGCCGTTGTCAATCCAACGGCGCTTGAGGAAATCAACAAAATTTATAACCAGACCCTGACGCGCACCTATGTCAATCGTGAAGGCGAACGCATCATGCTATCGATTGCCTATGGAACTGATCAGAGCGACAATTTGTCGATTCACTTCCCCGAAGGCTGTTATGGTGGTCAGGGCTTCGCGGTCGGCCCCACCACGCATGAACCACTGGATACGGTAGCAGGCAGCATTCCAGCCTCGCGTCTGGTAGCGGCTTTAAATAATCGCAATGAGCCGATCATTTATTGGGTCGTGGTTGGCGAGAAGGCTGTTAACGACATCTGGCAGATGAAAAAGGTCAAGCTGGCCTATGCGCTGGATGGCCGCATTCCTGACGCTACTCTGATGCGCGTATCGACGATTACGCAGGATAATGAGCATGGCTTTACTTTAGCCCAGGATTTTGTCAATCAGATGCTGTCTTCCATGACACCGGCGCATCGTCGTCATTTCTCGGGCCAGGGCAGCTAACGCTTGCCTGGCGAGGTTGCCTGGTTTGCAGCCCAAACTATCATTGTGGTGCGAGCTTGCACCCAAATTGGAATCAAGATGAGTTTTTTTCGAGCTAAGTTGAGCCCGGCAGGTGTGCCGCAAACGAATTCCTCCCGCCGCAAAAACGCGGGCTTGCGCATGCCGGGCGCCTCTACCGTATTGATTGCGCTAGGCGTGGCTTTCCTGGCGCTGCTGCTCGGTGCTGTGGTGGCGCTCGGTTCGAATCAATTGACCCTCATTCTTGCCGGTATCATGCTGATCGTGCCGGTAGTCGCGGTGGTCAACACGAAAAATTTGCTGCCGGTCCTGTTTGTGTTTACTTTCCTGGTGCAGGGCATGGCGCAGTATGCGTTCAACCTGCGTTTGGCGGCGTGGCTAGGCAGTGGCCTCGGCGCCCTGTTTTTCGCCCGAGCCGTTCTTGAGTTGAGTTCCTTCAATGGACGCCGCGAACTGGCGCCGAAGCCCGCTTTCGGCGCCAGCGCCGTCATCGTTGCCTCATTCCTCTACTTGTCCTTCTTTTTCTTCGGCATGGCCATTGGGCACCTGAGTTTGCCCAAGATGATTTCCGCCTTTCGCTTTTGCGTACCCATGTTCGGCGTGTTGTTTGCGCTGTACTGGTTTGAATGGCCGTTGAACCGACTCCAGACGCTTTGGAAACTGATCGCCATCATCACAGTGATCCAATTGCCAATTGTAATTTACCAGCATTTCTTCATGATAAGCAGCCTGGGTTGGGATGGGGTCGTTGGCTCTTTCGGACTGGGCATGAGCGCTACGTTGGTCTTGTTCAGCACGAGCGGCCTGCTGTATGTGGTGGCGCGCTGGGTGCGCGGCCTGAGCGGGCCTTTGCTGCCGGCTGGCATGCTGGCGGTGGTTCTGGCAATCAGTATCCTGGGTGAAGTTAAAGCAGTTTTTGTCTGGCTGCCTTTGGCCCTCTTTTTGATCCTGCGCCAGCGCGTGCTGAAAAACATCTTTGCCTTTGTTACCTTTGGCCTGTTTATTGGCCTGTTTATGGGGGGCACATATGGCGCCTACAAGGCACTGTACTGGGGCGACGTGATCGGTGGCGGCAAGACGGTGGAAGAAAAGCTCGACCGGACGGGCGGGTATTTCTTTGATCCGCGCAGCGTCAACTACACCACCGGCGAGGTGGGGCGCGGCGCCTCCATGTATCTTTGGTATCGCGACCCCATGCCGACCCTGGTGGAGCGCCTGGTCGGCTACGGGCCGGGCGCAAGCGCGACGAATGCAGGTACGGGACAAGGTATTGTCGCGGTGCGTTATCGTCGCCTGGCCATCAACGCCACGGCCATTTCCGCGTTGCTATGGGATGTCGGCGTCCTCGGCTTGCTGGCCTTCCTTGCCATCCCGCTGACGGGTATCGTGGCGGGTCTGCGTTACGTGAAATTCTCGGGGGCCGATCCGGAACGGCTGGCGATAGTGGATGTCAGTACGGTTACAATGATCATGCTCAGTACGACAGTGATCTACAACCGTGCCTTGCTTGATGAATCCACATTGCAATTGCTGATGTTTTTCAGCCTGGGCTGCATTGTGCATTTCTGCCGTTACCGTCATGCGGATGCGGCAGCTGTTCAGCCGCTTCAGAAGCCGCGCACAGCGCGTGCCGGGGCACTGCCGGGACGATGAGCCATTCGCGCAGCAGTTTTAATAATTTGCTTAAAAACAGTTCGATGATGTTTCTGCTGAACATAGCTTCAGCAGGCGTCAGCGTACTTGCCATTCCACTCAGCCTGAAGATCATCGGTATCGCCGCATTCGGTCACCTCGTGTTGGTGCAGTCAATTGCGCTGGCCGTATTCACCGTGTGCAATTTTCAGTATTGGCAGGGATTGCTGATTGAGTTGCCCGGCCGCCGCTTGTTGCCGCAGGCACTCAGTGCGGCTGTCTGGAAAAGTGCGCGTTTCGAGCTGCTCGCGGTGTGCGGGGTCATGGCCGTGATGCTGATACTTAAGCTGTTTCAGCTAAGCCAGCTAAGTACCTTTTCTTTGTCTCAGCTGATATTGCTGGCCTTGGCGGCCATCTTTCCTATTGTGGGTACCCCCACGGCTTATTTTCGCCTGATTAACAAATATCAGGTGTTGATGCTGGCTGGTTTGCTGAGCAGTCTGTTACGCCTGCTGTCACTATTTTTGGCAGCGCATTTTTCGCCAAGCGCATTTATGCTGGTGCTGGCCTATTTTGTGCCGGAAGCACTGCGCTGTGCGGGCCTCTTCTTATATATTCACCTGGCCAGGAAGGGACTCGATGGCAGCCTCGAGGCCAGCACCGTGGATCAGAGGCGCATAGTCAGAGCTGGGCGCTGGAGTACTTTCCAGGCGATCTGTGACTTGCCTGTGGCTCAGCTGGACCGCGTGATACTGGGTTTTTCGCTGTCGGGAGAGTACCTCGGCGTATTTAGTATCCTGAAGCGGATTTATGCCCTGGTGAATATGGCCAGTGCCCCGTTCTATTCAGCCTCCATTCCCGAATTTGCTTCACGCGTCAACGCGGGCGACGTGCGCGGTGCTTTTACGCTCTGGCTGAAAACGCTGCGCGTGCTTTCAGGCGTTTCGCTGGTCGCCGGAGCGCTGTGCTTTGCCAGCCAAAAATTATGGATGCCGTTGATATTTTCTGGCCTGCAGAGTTATCCATGGGAGTTCGCCGTGGTGCTGGCCAGCGCCATGCTGGCGGGAACCTTTGTAACGACTCATGCCCTATATTGGTCGCTTGGCAAGTTGCGGCAGACGACTATTATCGCGATAGGGTCGAATGTCTTTTACCTGATGATGTTATGGCTGCTGACTTCGCACTACGGCCTGCTTGGCAGTGTCAGCGCATTTCTCGTGCATGTTTCTCTTGTGGCCATATTAAAAATATTCTTACTACGGCGTTTGATGCCTCAATAAATATGATACCTAAGCTAATACATTATTGCTGGTTTGGCGATGGACAGATGAATGGCTTGCACGAGCGGTGCGTGGCATCATGGAGAAAATACTGTCCCGATTATGAAATCAAGCTATGGAATGAGAGTAATTCCAATTTAGATAATGCCTATTGTCGCGCGGCGATCAGGCAAAAAAAATGGGCATTTGTCGCCGATTGGGTTCGTTTTGACGCACTGGTGGCGCATGGCGGCATTTATCTGGATACCGATCTCGAATTGATCCGTCCGATTGATGAGTTACTAATTGGCGTGGACTGCCTGCTGGCACGCGAAAGCAAGCGTTCTATCGCCACCGCATTTATCGCCTGTCAGGCTGGTGATTTGACGATGCAGCATGCGCGCAGTCTTATTGCTGATGAGCTAAGCAGGCGCCAGATGTTTGCCACTTCACCGCATATCCTCAAACGCGCGGTCGCCCTGGCAGGCGAGGACCATAGCAGGATTCTGGCGCCCAAGTCGTTTTATCCGTTTAATCCGTATGATCCCGATATCGCGCGCAATCCCCGGCAATTCATGTATGCGGACGTTACGGCGGAAACCTATGGCGTACATCACTATGGATTACATGGTTCCTGGGCCGATGGGCGCCTGCAGCGGCTGCTATCCCGTGCCTTGGCAAAATTTGCTATTCGCCGTAAATGGCAGATTTCCTTCAATCCTTTTCCGGGAAACTGGAATTAATATTTTGATATTTGTTCGCTTGTTGGTTAGTCATGCTTAAAGCGCTATATTTATCCATATTTCACATTTCATTTTCGTAAATGGTTGCTTAAGTCGCATTCTAAGCGGCTTTGCGCATATATGATTTTTGTGGGGGTGGTTGTCTCTAAGCGACAGTTATTTACAATTCCTTGGTGTATAGTGACGGCTGAATGCAACATTAATCAGGTGTTTCTGGCGCTGCCGTTTTTCCCTGTTGCCGTTGTTTTAATTGAAGAAGTTCCCCCTTGAGTCCGATATGTTCACTGGTGAGTTGACACCGGCAAGCCTGACTGCAGTCTGGGAGGCGCTTATCATGCCCTTCACCTCTATATCAGGAGATATCAAATGCCTACAAGAATAATGACCAGTTCGGGCTTGTTGCTGGCCAGCCTGCTGGTGACTTGTTTGCCCAGCCGTGCAGACTGGGTCATGTCGGCCACGCCAGGCATCGTACGCCCTGCGCCAGATCAATTGCAGACTCAGCCGCAAAATCCCCCTTCCATCACATGGGCGCGTCATCGGACTTATCCGGCGCAATATGTGGTTGAAATCCAACGTAAGGGCGGGACGACTACCTCCTATACGGTCAGCCGCAATTTCATCCTGCTAGCGCAGCCCCTTGAGGCTGGCCAGTATGCGTGGCGGGTGCGCCCTCTGAGTTCGGTTATCGAATGGTCGGATTGGCGTGGTTTCATGATTGATGCGACATCCAAACAATTTGTCGTGCCCGAGAATAATAATATTGGTACGGCGATACTTGCTCACCCACGTCCGCGGCAACTGGCGACCAACTTCCAGTTGGCAAGCAACTGGTCCGCTGCAATGCGCGCAGATCGCGGCGGTGCCCTTGCCAAGCTCACTACCGAAGTGAATACGCGCATGATTTCACTGGCGCCGGTATCTAATGCGAACTTCCCCCCCTTGTCATCGACGGCAGGCGCCGCGGCAATTTCCGCCCAATATGTGCTGGTGTCGAATACGATGGGGAGCGTGATACGGCAGATGGAAGCTGCGGCGCTCATGTATCGACTCACCCTCGACAAGAAGTATCTGCAGGAAGCCATTGCGCGAGGCGACCAGATCGCTTCGCTCGATCCCGAGGGCGCAACCAGCTTTGCGGCGCAAGACCAGGTGGCGCGCATGATGTCGCTGGTGCTGGCCAAGGGGGCCGACTTGCTCTGGAATGAGCTGGATACCCCACGGCGCAAGGTCTGGATGGACATGGCGATTCTGCGCGCGCGCCCAATCTACGATAATCTGGCGGTGGGCAATGGCCGGCTTGACCAGACACCGCTGGACTCGCACGGTATCGAGGCACTTGGCTACCTAAGCCTGATTTCTGTCCTGGCACTGGGCGAATCACCTGAAGCGAAGGTCTGGCTCGATTTTGCAGTGCGCTCATATGCGCACTTGATCCATGTCTGGAGTGGCGCCGAAGGGGGCTATTCCAATGGCACGGCGTATGCGCAGTACACGATCGACATGCAGATGCAAGTGTGGCAGCCACTGGCCCAGGCAACCGGCATCAACCTGTTTGAAAAACCATGGGCAGCGGGCTTTGCCAGTTTCTTCATGCAATTCACTCCGCCTGGCACCCCTAGCCATGTGTTTGGCGACGTACATGAAGGCGTGCCTGATCAGGCATTGATGAAAGCGTTCATCTCGCGCCAGAAAACGCCCGCTGCGGCGTGGTTTGTCAACAACACGGTGGGAGAGGAAAATCCGATTACGTTGCTGCAGGCGCCGTATCCCCTGCCAGTGGCAACAGTGACCGCCCCGGCGCCGCCGCCGAATGCGATGCTGTTTCCAAGTATCGGCTGGGTGGCCATGCATAGCAGTATGGCCGACCGGGCGCGCACTTCCGTTTTCTTCAAGTCCAGTCCGTATGGCTCCTATAACCATAGTCATGGTGACCAAAATAGCATCGTGATCAACAGCGGTGGCCGCAAACTGCTGACGGAGGCGGGTTATCAGGATTATTTTGCATCGCCGCAAGCGATGAGCTGGTATCGCACCACCAAGGCGCACAATGCTGTGACGGTCGATGGCGGGCTGGGCCAACCAGTCGCCGGCACGCTGGAGTTGCTGGATCGCAAGGGGCGCATTACTGCCTTCCACACGTCGCCGACGCTGGACTATGCCGAAGGCGATGCCTTGCCCGCTTACAACGGATTGTTGACGACGGCTTTACGCAAGGTCTGGTATTTGCGAGGTCAGGATATGGTAGTTGTGCTTGATACGCTCGCTTCGGCGACACCGCGTATTTTCGAATGGAACCTGCATGCTGCCGCGCCCATTACCTTTACCACTGCCAATGCGGCAAAGATCGTCAACGTTGATCGCAGCCTGTGTCTGCAATCATTATCGACTGACGGTACGGCGCTGGCCAAGCGTTTGAGTCCGCCACCGAAGGTCGGTACGATAGAAGACCACGCGGCCTTCGTCAAACCGGCTGCGGCATTGAAAGGCGAGTTTCTGGTGGTGCTCGATGTGGGTTGCAAGGGAATCAAATCGCAGCTGACGCAAACGTCGACAGGACGACAACTCACCGTGGGTACGCAGTCTATCGTCTTGCCTTGATGCAAACTTGATGACACTGCCGGCGCCATGCCGGCAGTGTTGCAAGCTCGCTTGCGGTTCTAAAAAACGGGGCGCGCCGGGATGCCGACCGCGGTGGCACCGGCTGGCACGTCATGCAGCACTACCGCATTGGCACCTATCTTCGCGCTGCGGCCTATCGTAATGGGCCCCAGGACACAGGCGCCCGCACCAATTTCCACATCATCTTCGATCACCGGAACCTTCAGCAATCCAGCGCGCCCACCGATGGTGACGTTCTGCGATATCTTGACGCGGTCGCCAATGACGGCACGTGCATGCACAACGGTACCCAGCCCGCTATATGCCAGCAATACGTCCTTGCCCATTGTTACGCCTGGCGGCAACACCACGGCAAAGAGCATGCGGTTGAGCACGTAGAGAATTCTTGGCAGGAACGGGATGCGATGGCGGTGTAGCCAAGCAGACAGGCGAAATATTTTTAGCATGGGGAGCGCGGCCTTTTCAAGTTGGCGGTGTATGTACGGCGGCGTGGCGACGGCAGACGGCAGACGGCAGACGGCAGACGGCAGACGGCAGACGGCAGACGGCAGACGGCAGACGGCAGACGGCAGCGTAACCGGATAGCTGGTGACATTGCAATGAAATATCGGATGTATGGCCTGTTGCCCTGTACACTTTATTCTGGCAGTACGAGTCATTCTGCCGAAGATATGGTGTAACTGACATTGTTCGCAGGCATGGATGGTACAATTATAATAATTCTATGCCATTTATGATAATATTTTTCGTCCTCGACGATTGATTCACCTTGCCTCTGCGACTCTTCATACATGTTTCTCAAAATACTACAGCTCGTGCCTGAGGCATTGCCGACCTTTCGTCCGGATGTGGCTGTCCTGTTCGGTAAATATTTGCCCCGCCATCAAGTCGTATGTGATCTGGTGGGGACGGCGGACAGTGCGCCATTCCAGGAACAGAACTTTGCCTCGGCGCAGCGTCCCCTTTATCACTCCAGCCGCTTGCGGCGCGAATGGTCGTTCATCAAGCTGAGCCTTCGTAGTCTGCTGTCAGCCCGGCGTGGCGACTGCCATATTATCCAGGTACGTGACATGGTGTCGATCGGCCTGCTTGCAATGTGTATTGCCCGCTTCAAGAAAATTCCATTTACCTATTGGGTATCCTACCTGATGTGCGAAGGCCGCATAGAAAACGCGCGCCATCAGCTGGCTCGCCAGCCCAGTCTGCGTCAGCGGCTGGTACTGGTCAAAGGATTGTTGGAGGCGCAACTTCTATACCGGCTCGTCTTGCCGGGTGCCAAGCACATTTTCGTGCAAAGCGATGCCATGCGTGACTATATGATCGCAAAAGGAATTCCTGCCGAGCGCCTGAGTGCCGTGCCGATGGGCGTGGACATGGAACTCATGGAAGGCGCCCCCCGATCGAGCAGGCGTCCGGAAGGCTGGCAGGACGTACCGCTGCTCGCCTATCTGGGGACCCTGGACAAATCGCGTAATGTCGAACGCCTGATCGAGGCGCTCCAGTTGTTGCGCGTAACGGTTCCGCGTGCCTGTCTGTTATTGATCGGTGGTTCTCCCTATGTACAGGACGAGCAGGACTTGCTGCAGTACGCGGAGCGTGCCGGCCTGTCCGACGCTGTCCGCATTACCGGGTGGCTGCCTTCGGCGCAGGCCTGGGAATTGCTGTTGGGCGCCGATCTGGCGCTGTCCTATATTCCACGCGGAGTCCGCTACGATGTCAGTTCTCCTACCAAATTACTGGAATACCTGGCCCTGGCAATGCCCGCCGTCGGCAATGACAGCCCCGACCAGGTGCAGGTGCTGGAGGCCAGTCAGGCCGGCTGGCTGACGGTTAGCATGCCGGCCGCCATGGCCAGCGCCATGGACGAGGTGCTGGCCAACCCGGAACGCGCCCGTTTGCGCGCCAGCCATGGGCCGGCGTATATTGCCAGCGCGCGCAGCTATGCCATCATTGCTGAGCATGTTGCTCAACAGTATCGCCATATCGCAGCCGCCTAGGCTTTTGCCAAGTACCGAAGGCAAAGGAGATCAATGGATGGGAACTTTGTCACCAGCAAATAGTGCCCCCCCGCGTGACGGGGTGCTCGATGGATTTCGCATGGTGCTGGCCGTCATGGTACTGGCTTTGCATGCCGGAAGCGAGGCGGTTGGCGAAGGCGCCTATTTGACGGTCAATGGCCTCTTCCGCATAGCGGTACCCGTCTTTTTCATTATGAATGGCTATTATTTCAGCAAGGCATGTACGAGCAGAGCCACTTTTCTTTCTTGGTTGAAAAAATCTGCCGGTATTTACGCATTCTGGATGGTGCTGTATTTGCCATGCTACCTGCATCCGCAGGCACTCTCCGGTATGACTGCCTGGGCCATGCTGTTTGCCACGGTGGTGATGGGGTATCACCACCTCTGGTATATGTCGGGCCTGATCTGTGCCGGTATCTTGCTATATTGCTTGCGTAAGCAGGCAAGCGCCCGTCTTGCTGCCATGGCCGCCATCTTGTTTGTGATGGGGGGCTGTCTGCAATATTGTCGTGTTTATCACAATTTCTCATCCTCTCTGCTGCAAAATATCGTGGCGCTGAACTGGATGTCCCGTAACTTTTTGTTTTTTGGCTTCCCTTTCCTGTGTGCGGGCTTCTTGATCGCCAGACATGCCTGGCGTCCGCGAAGCCAGGCGGCGATGGTGAGCGTTGCCGCTGCAGCATTGCTTCTTGTTCTGCTGGAGGCGCATGCGAACTATCTCTTGCAAGGCGCGACCAAGAAAGGTTTCGACATGGTGTTTGCGCTGGCCCTGGCAGCACCAGCATGCTTCATGGCAGCACTGCATGCCCCCCCGCACGGCAGCATGCTGGCCTCCAGAATGTCATCCGCAGTCTACTTTATTCATCCTGCTTGCCTGGCCTTGGGGGTCTATTGGGGATGGCAAGACTGGGGAAGCCTGACCTTGGCAGGACTGTTCCTGTCGTTGCTTGCCAGCCTGCCGCTGGTGCTGTTGGCGCGACGCTGGCGCTATATTTTGTAAGTTGCACGACTGTCCCGCATCTTGTGGATAGTTCTGTTATTAATGACTTGGGATAATCGGTATGCTTGCTTCCATAAAAAAAATTCTTGCTGCGCGGCGGGTACGTCGTTTTGAGCAGATGCTTCGCGGGCGCGGCGTTGCGCTTGGTGAAAACATTCGTTGGGGAAATTTGAAGACCATCAGTATCGATGTCACGCGCCCAACCTTGCTGGAAATTGGCGCGGGAACGACGATCAATTCTGGCACGGAGATTCTGACGCATGATTTCGTCACCAACCTGTTCCTGGATTTGCATGGCGACTTCGTTAATTCTTCGGGTAAGGTGGTGATCGGCCGAAACGTGTATTTTGCCCGCAACTGCACTGTACTCAAGGGTGTGACCATCGGCGATAACTGCGTGATCGGCTATGGCGCTGTCGTCACCAGGGACGTACCGTCCGGCGCGATCGTAGCGGGCAATCCGGCGCGGATTGTCGGAAATGTCGAGCAATATTATGAAAAGCGCAAAGTCAAATGTGTGGCTGAAGCCTTTGAGTATGCGCGCAGCATCCAGGAGCGTCTGGGGCGGCGCCCTGTGGTGGAAGATTTCTGGGAAGAATTTCCGTTGTTCATGGATGGCGACCAGCTGGACGACCGCGTGCCGGTGAAACGCCAACTGGACCGGGCCTATCCGCGGTATGTGGCGAATCACAAGGCGCAGTTCGCATCCTTTGAGGCTTTTCTCCATGCCGCCGGCATACGCGATTGAGAATCATGCCTGAAAAGCAGGTTTTTTATGCTTGCGCCAGTTTTTCTCGCTGCGCAAAGTGATATCGCGCGCACACTGGTTACATGATTAACTAGATTGCAAAAAAATAATTTATAATATGAAAATGATTACTGTGATGTTGCTTGGACCGTCCCTTGATGCGGTCAGTGGGGTCAGTACCCATCTGAATCAAATGTACCGTTCCAGCTTGTCGCGAGATTTTCATCTTGTACATTTCCAGGTGGGCAGCGAAGGGCGCGGGGAGTCCGCATCAGGAAAATTGCTGCGTCTTATGATCAGCCCGTTTCAATTTG
Organism: Janthinobacterium sp. FW305-128; assembly: GCF_020858135.1. Lineage (NCBI taxonomy): Bacteria > Pseudomonadati > Pseudomonadota > Betaproteobacteria > Burkholderiales > Oxalobacteraceae > Janthinobacterium > Janthinobacterium sp. FW305-128. The sequence goes on from NZ_JACYMK010000003.1 coordinate 416,134, forward strand.
CCGTATCGTTGTTGCGGAAACGTCCCGACATTGTCCATGTAAACACGTCGATGGAGCAAAAGAGTTACTGGCGCGATATTGTGTATGTATTTATCGCCAAACTGATGGGCAAACAAGTCGTCTATCAGGTCCATGGCGGCGCGCTGCCAGAGAATTTTTTTGGCAACCGGCCGTTGCTTACAGGCCTGTTGCGCAAGGTGCTGCGTTCTGTTGACAAGGTTGTGTTGCTGGCACAAACGGAATTGCGCGCCTATCAACATTTTGATGACGCACTGCCGTTGGCGGTGATACCGAATGCCATCGATATCGCCGATGATCCGCAGGACAAACGAATGCATGTCCGTCCCTTGCTGCTGGTCTATGTGGGAAGGCTGGCGGAAAGCAAGGGCCTATTCGAATTGCTTTCGGCTCTGGCTATGGTTCGCTCTGCCGGCGTCACCGCGACGTTGAAGATCGCTGGTAGTGGCCCAGCCGAGGTCTCCTTGCGGGCGAAAGTCGTCGAATTGGGCTTGCAGGACGCCGTGAGCTTCCTCGGGCCGGTGTTTGGCAAGGAGAAAGACCAGTTGTGGAAATGTGCGGATGTATTTGGGTTTCCAACGCATCATGAGGGCCTGCCCTATGCCTTGTTGGAGAGTATGGCGGCCCGTACGCCGGCGCTGGTGTGTCCGGTGGGCGCCATTCCCGATGTGATGCAGGATGGCGTGCACGGATTTTTCGTGGCATTGCGCGATCCACAGGCACTGGCGCAGGCTATTTTACGGCTCGATGGGGACCGTGCCTTGCTGCAAAGCATGGGCCAGGCCTGCCGCTTGCGTATCGAAAGCCAGTATTCGCTGGAGCGCCTGGCACAGGATTTTCGCGATACCTATGGCGCACTGCGTCGATAAGATTACTTTTCAAGAGGCTGTTATTCATGTGTGGTATTGCTGGCTTCATTCTCCCCGTATCTGTTCCTGGACAGCGTGACATCATGACCGCGATGGGGGCGGCAATTGCCCATCGGGGTCCTGACGATACCGGCATCCTCGATGTCGTCAGCAGCGACGCGCAGTATCGCGTGGGCCTGGTGCACCGGCGCCTGTCGATCATCGATCTGGCCACCGGCCACCAGCCGCTGGGCAATGCCGACGGCTCGGTGCAAGTGATTTTTAACGGCGAAATCTACAATTTCCAGTCACTGCGGGAAGAGTTAATTGCCTTGGGGCATATCTTCAAAACCGCGTCCGATACGGAAACCATCGTGCACGCGTATGTGCAGTGGGGCGAAGAGTGCGTGCGGCATTTCCGCGGCATGTTTGCCTTCGCCATATGGGATGCGCGCCACGACCGTCTGTTTATCGCGCGCGATCCGTTCGGCAAGAAACCGCTGTTTCTGTGCGAACACGCGGGCGGCTTGCTGTTTGCCTCGGAAATCAAGGCCTTGCTGGCCGTTCCTGGTGTCGCCGCGCAAGCTGACGAGTCCGCCATTTGGGATTATTTCGCCTACCGCTACGTGCCGGGCCCGGCAACCCTGTTCCAGGGTATTCGCAAACTGGCGCCTGGTTCCACCCTGACATGGGAAAACGGCGCACTGCGCGAACAGGTGTATTTCACGCCTGCCGACAGCCGGTCGCGCGTGGCGGCCCCGTTGCCCGCCGATCCTGTCGTCACCTTCCTCGACAAGCTCGATGAATCGGTGCGCATCCGCATGATTTCCGACGTGCCTTTCGGCGCTTTCCTGTCCGGCGGCATCGATTCGTCGGCCGTGGTGGCGCTGATGTCGCGCCATACGGAATTGCCGGTCAAGACCTTCTCCGTTGGCTTCAAGGAGGGCGGCTTCAGCGAACTGGCATATGCGGCCGATATCGCCCGCCAGTTCAAGACCGATCACCATGAACTGGAAGTATCGGTTGACCAGGTCATCGCGCTGCTGCCCGACCTTGTGCGCTTCCGCGACGCCCCGGTGGCCGAGCCGTCCGACATCCCCATTTATCTGCTGGCAAAAGAATCGCGCAAGACCGTGAAGATGGTCTTGACGGGTGAAGGCTCCGATGAAATCCTCGGCGGCTACCCGAAGCACGTGTACGAGCGCTATGCGGGCAACTACCAGATGCTGCCGGGCCTGCTGCGCCGCGGCCTGATCGAACCGGCCATCGGCGCCTTGCCGTATCGTTTCCGCCGCGCCAAGACGGCCATCGTGAACCTGGGCCTGGAAGCGTTCGACGAGCGCATGCCGCGCTGGTTCGGCATGATGTCCGACCAGGAGCGCGCGCGTCTGGTGGCCATGCCGGCGCCGGCGCGCCAGCGCGATCCTTCGCTGGGCTGCGGCAGCGCCGGCAACAGCGCCTTGCGCCGCATCCTGTGCTTCGATCAGCTGAGCTGGCTGCCCGACAATCTGCTCGAGCGGGGTGACCGCATGACCATGGCTGCCTCGCTCGAGGCGCGCATGCCTTTCATGGACCACGAACTGGCCGCATATGTGTCGAGCCTGCCGGACGAGTACCGCGTGCGCGGCCGTACCACCAAGTGGATCTTGCGCGAAGCCATGAAACAGCTGCTGCCGCAAGCCATCCTGGAACGGCCGAAGGTGGGCTTTCGCGTGCCCGTCAACGAATGGTTCCGCGGCCCCATGAAGGATTATCTGTATGAACACTTGACGGGCGCCGATTCGCGCACGCGTCACTACTACCATGCGCAAGCCCTGCAGCAGGTGCTGGCCGAGCACGTGGCCGGGCGGCAAAACCACGAGAAGCTGCTGTGGAGCTTGCTCACCCTGGAAATCTGGCACCGCCAGTATCTGTGACATGCGCATGCTGAGCAATCTGTCCTGGAAACTGAACCGCCTGCGCGCCATGGGCGCGCCCGAGGTGGCACACCGCGTGCACGATGCCGTGAGGCAACGTCTGCAGGCACGCGGCTATGGCCTGGCCCTGGTGCCGCCAGAGGCCGCGCGCCAGCGTTTCGGCGCGCCATGGCTGGGACTACCCGTCGACGCGGCGCCGCACCTGGCGGCGGCCGAACGCATCCTGGCGGGCCGCTTCGATGTTTTCGCCCTGCGCGATGCGGACTTGGGTTTCCCGCCCCAATGGAACCGCGATCCGAAGACGGGCACCGTGGTGCCGCTGGGCTTTGGCAAGACGCTCAATTACCGCGATGAAGCGGTGGTGGGCGACATCAAATGCCTGTGGGAACCGAACCGCCACCTGGCCGTGGCCGACCTCGCGATGGCATACCGGCTGGGCGGCGAGCTGCGCCATGCGCACGGCGCGCAAGCGCTGCTGGAATCGTGGTGGCAGCAGTGCCCGTATCCGCTGGGGCCGAACTGGAGCAGCGCGCTGGAACTGGCCTTGCGTCTGGTCAGCTGGTCGCACGCGTGGCACTTGCTCGGCGGCATGAATAGTCCCCTGTTTGAGGGGGCGCAAGGGCAGGCGTTCCTGCAGCGCTGGCTCGACAGCATCTACCAGCATTGCCATTTCATCGCCGGACATTTTTCGCGCCACTCGTCGGCCAACAACCACCTGTTTGGCGAGTTGACGGGCTTGCACATCGCCGCGCTCACATGGCCGTGCTGGCCGGAAAGTGCAGGCTGGCTGTCGCAGACGGAGCGCGAGCTGGAAGCGGAAGCGTTGAAACAGAACGGTCCGGACGGTGTGAACCGCGAGCAAGCCATTTATTACCAGCACACGGTGGCCGACGAAATGCTGCTGTGCGTCCTGGCAGGCCGGGCCAACGGCCGGCCCCGCTCGGCTGCCTTTTTACAGCGCCTGGAAGCCATACTGGTCTTTATCGCTGCCATGACGACCGTGGCGGGCGAGCTGCCGATGATCGGCGACGCCGATGACGCATTGCTGGCGCACTGGGACAAGGCGCCCGGCGCGAATCCCTATACCTCGCTGCTGGCCAGCGGTGCGGCCCTGTTTGGCCGCGCCGACTTCAAGGCCAAGGCGCGTATCTTCGACGAGAAAAGCGCCTGGCTGCTGGGCGAGACGGGGCGCCAGGCATTTGATGCCTTGCCGGACGCTGTGCCCGATACCTTGCCGCGTGCCTTCCCCGATGGCGGTTATTACCTAATGGGCGCGCGCTTCGATACGCCGGCCGAAGTGCGCTTGACCGCCGACGCAGGTCCGCTGGGTTACCTGGGCATCGCCGCGCACGGCCACGCCGATGCGCTGGCGCTGACCTTGTCGGTGGCGGGGCAGATGGTGCTGGTCGACCCGGGCACCTATGCGTACCACACGCAAAAGCGGTGGCGCGATTATTTCCGCGGCACCAGCGCGCACAACACCGTGCGCATCGATGGCCGTGACCAGTCCGAGTCGGGCGGCAACTTCTTGTGGCTGCGCAAGGCCCGCGCGCGATGTCTGGCCTGGCGTGACGATGTTGAGGGGCAATTCTGGAGCGCCAGCCATGACGGCTACTTGGGCTTGAAAGATGCTGTGCTACATCGGCGCGACGTGCGCGTGGCGCCCGGCGCAGCACTGATCGTGGTTGACGACGTGCTCGAATGCGAGGGCGCGCATGCAGTGGAGCTGTTCTGGCACGTCGATCCCCGCTGCCGCGTGCAGCTGGATGGCCAGGTGCTGCGCGTGGCCGGCGATGCCTTCTCGCTGGAAATGCATTTGCCATCGTTGCCAGATGCCTCCCTGCAACTGGTGCACGGCAGCGACAATCCGCCGCTGGGATGGATATCGCATCATTTTGATGAAAAGCAAGCCGCGCCGACCCTGGTCTGGCGCGCACAGGTGCAAGGCACGACCGCCTTGCGCACCGAGTTACGCTTGAGTTTAGCTACCCCTGATCTGTCAGAAAATACGAGGAAAACATGAAAATTAGCATATTTGGTTTGGGTTATGTGGGTGCCGTATCGGCCGGTTGCCTGGCAACCGATGGGCATGAAGTGATCGGCGTCGATCCGAACAAGACCAAGGTCGATCTGATCAACCAGGGCACCACGCCCATCATCGAAAAAGACATCGGCGAGATGATCGCCGCCACCGTGAAAAGCGGCCATTTGCGCGCCACGGCGGACGTGCGCGACGCCGTCTTCGGCTCCGACATGTCGCTCATCTGCGTGGGCACGCCATCGCAACTGAATGGCAATCTGGACCTGAGCCACGTGCGCAAGGTATGCCAGGAAATCGGCGCCGCCATCGCCGAGAAGGACAGCTTCCACGTCGTCGTGGCGCGCTCGACCATGCTGCCGGGTTCCATGCGCGCGCTCGTCATTCCGACTCTGGAAGCGGCATCGGGCAAGGTGGCCGGCGTCGATTTCGGCGTGTGCAACAACCCGGAATTCCTGCGCGAAGGCACGGCCGTCTACGATTACTACAATCCGCCGAAGACGGTCATCGGCGAATCCGATGAAAAGGCGGGCGCGCTGCTGGTGCAGCTGTATGAAAAGATGGATGCGCCGCTGGTGCGCACGGACGTCGAGACGGCCGAGATGGTCAAGTACACGGACAACACCTGGCACGCCGTCAAAGTGGCGTTCGCCAACGAGATCGGCAATATCTGCAAGGCCGTCGGCATCGATGGCCACAAGGTGATGGAAATCTTCTGCCAGGATACCAAGCTGAACCTGTCGCCCTACTACATGAAGCCGGGCTTTGCCTTCGGCGGCTCGTGCCTGCCGAAAGACGTGCGCGCGCTGACCTACAAGGCGCGCAGCCTGGACCTCGATTTGCCCTTGCTTAACTCCATCCTGCCGTCGAACCAGCGGCAAGTGGAAAAGGGCATCAAGATGATCGTCGACAAGGGGGCGCGCAAGGTGGGCATCCTGGGCTTTTCGTTCAAGGCCGGCACGGACGACTTGCGCGAGTCGCCGCTGGTCGATGTGATCGAATATCTGCTGGGCAAGGGCTACGAGCTGAAACTGTACGACAAGAACGTCAACCTGGCCGCCTTGACGGGCGCGAACCAGGATTACATCCTCAATCACATCCCGCACATTTCCAAGCTGATGGTGACGAACATGCAGGACGTGCTCGATTTTGCCGACACCATCGTCATCGGCAATGGCGCGGCCGAATTCAAGACCGTGCCCGCCAGCCTGCAACCGCACCAGCACATCGTCGACCTGGTGCGCATCAGCCAAGAACAAAGTGGAGAGCAATATGACGGCATCTGCTGGTAACAAGGTAGCAGGGCAGCCGCGCCGTGTCCTGATCCTGGTGGAAAACCTGCCGTCGCCGTTCGACCGGCGCGTGTGGCAGGAAGCGACCACCCTGCATGCGAATGGCTACGAAGTGTCGATCATCTGCCCGACGGGCAAGGGCTACGAGTCGCGCTACGAAGCCATCGACGGCATCCATATCTACCGCTACCACCTGCCGCTGGAAGCGGAAGGGGCGAAGGGCTATCTGGTCGAGTATTCGCTGGCGCTGTTCCACACTTTCCGCCTGGCATGGAAAGTGCATTTCGCGCGCGGCTTTGACGTGATTCACGCCTGCAATCCGCCTGACTTGCTGTTCCTCATCGGCGGCTTCTTCAAGTTGACGATGGGCAAGCGTTTCCTGTTCGACCACCATGACATCAATCCGGAGCTGTACGAAGCCAAGTTCGGCCGCCGCGATTTCTTTTACAAGCTGATGGTGCTGTTCGAGCGCTGGTCGTTCCAGAGCGCCGACGTGTCGATCGCCACCAACGAGTCGTACAAGAAGATCGCCATCGAGCGGGGCGGCATGAAGCCCGAGGATGTCTACGTGGTGCGCAGCGGACCCAAGCTGGACCGTCTGCGCGTGCTGCCGCCCGTGCCGGAACTCAAGAAGGGCCGCACCTACCTGGTCGGTTACGTGGGCGTGATGGGCGCGCAGGAAGGCATCGACCTGCTGCTGCAGGCGGCGCAATACATCGTGCAAACCTTGAAGCGCGAGGACGTGCAGTTTGGCCTGGTCGGGGGCGGCACCTCGCTCGAGCAGATGAAGCAGATGGCGCACGACCTGGGCATCGGCGACTACGTGACGTTTACGGGGCGCGTACCGGATCAGCAATTGCTGGAAATGCTCAATACGTCCGATGTCTGCGTCAATCCCGACGTGGCCAACGACATGAACGACAAGTCGACCATGAACAAGATCATGGAATACATGGCTTTGGGCAAGCCGATCGTGCAGTTTGATCTGGTCGAGGGTAAGGTTTCCGCACAGCAGGCATCCTTGTATGCATTGAAGAATGATCCTGTCGACATGGCGCGCAAGATCGTCGAGTTGCTGGACGACCCGGCCCGCCGCGAGCAGATGGGCGCGTTCGGCCGCCATCGCGTGATCAACGAGCTGGAGTGGGAATATGAAGCGCCCAAGCTGCTGGCCGCGTATGCGCGCCTGTTTCCCGCCGCCGTGCCCGCCGCTCCGGTGACCTTGAGCAAGGACGGCCGCTGATAGCGCCGGACAAAAGCGCCGCACGCGGCGTGCTGATCGCCTGAACGCTCATAGTGTCGAGCGTGCATGCTCCTCAATAAACTGTTTGCGAAGTGAAACCATGAAAATTTACCCAGTCATCCTGTCCGGCGGTTCGGGCACCCGTTTATGGCCTCTGTCGCGCGCCGTATTGCCCAAGCAATTGTTGCCGCTGGTAACGGACAAGACCATGTTGCAGGAAACGGCGCTGCGCGTGCAGAGCCTGCCTAACCGCCGCGCCGGCGACAGTGCGCTGGCCGAATTCGAAGTCATGCCGCCGCTGGTGGTGTGTGGCAATGAGCACCGTTTCATGGTGGCCGAGCAGTTGCGCGAGATCGGCCTGTCGCCGCTGGGCATTTTGCTCGAACCTGTGGGGCGCAACACGGCGCCGGCAGTGGCGGTGGCGGCGCAATACCTGCTGGCCATCGATCCGCAGGCGCTGATGCTGGTCTTGCCGGCTGACCACGTCATCACCGACGTGGCTGCGTTTCACCAGTCTATCGCCGAAGCGGCCCTGCTGGCGGCCGGTGGCGCGCTGGCCACCTTCGGCATCGTGCCGACGGCGCCGGAGACGGGCTATGGCTACATCCGCAGCGGTGCGCCCGTGAGCCCTGGTGCCGCGGGTTGCCAGGTCGAGCGCTTCGTGGAAAAGCCCGACCTGGCCACGGCGCAGTCATTCCTTGCCGCTGGTAATTATTTCTGGAATAGCGGCATGTTCATGTTTCGCGCGGAACGCTATCTGGGCGAATTGGCGGCATTCCAGCCCGCCATGCTGGCCGCCTGCGAGGCGGCCGTGCGCGACGGCTACCGCGATCTTGATTTCTGCCGCCTGGAAGAGAAGGCCTTCGCCGCCAGCCCGTCCGATTCGATCGACTATGCCGTCATGGAGCATACGTCGCATGCGGTGGTGCTGCCGGCCGCCATCGGCTGGAGCGACGTCGGTTCCTGGTCGGCATTGTGGGACGTGCAGCAGGGCGATGCCAACGGCAACGTCGTGCGCGGCGACGTGTATCTCGATGGCGTGAGCAATTGCCTGGTGCGCGCCGAGCGCCGCATGGTGGCCGTGCTGGGTGTGCAGGACTTGATCGTGGTGGAAACGGACGACGCCATCCTGGTGGCGCACAAGGACCAGGTGCAGCGCGTGAAACAGGTGGTCGACCACCTGAAGCAGGCGGGACGCAGTGAACACGTGCAGCACCGCAAGGTGTACCGCCCGTGGGGCAGTTATGAAGGCATCGATATCGGCGAGCGCTTCCAGGTCAAGCGCATCACCGTCAATCCGGGCGGCAAGTTGTCGCTGCAGATGCATCATCACCGGGCCGAGCATTGGGTGGTGGTCAGCGGCACGGCCAGCGTCACGTGCGGTGAGAAGGTGACCTTGCTGACGGAAAATGAATCGACCTATATTCCCATCGGCATGACGCACCGGCTGGAAAACCCGGGCAAGTTGCCCTTGCACCTGATCGAAGTGCAGTCGGGCAGCTATTTGGGCGAAGACGACATCGTGCGCCTGGAGGATGTTTATCAACGCGCCTGATGTGCGGCTTCATGATATCAGCTCAGTGAAACTATTGGCTTTAAGAATGATGCTATAAAGTAACTTTTCATTAAACAATAGTTAACACATAGAATTACTTTATGCTATGATTCTGCCTGGTTTGATCAGATAACTCATGCGGACGCATTATCGCGTCCGCATTCACGTTGAGTGGAATCGCATGAAGAAAAATACGTATTCAGTGCTGGCCGCGCTCGCTTTTGCCGGTTCAGCTTTATTCGCGCAGGCAGCCTGTGCCGCGCCCGTCGACATCAGTTCCACGCCTGGCGCCGTCAATCTGGCTGCGGGCGGTTCGCTGACCTTTGGCGACAAGTTTAAAAACAATCAAAAAAGCAATTTTTTCAATGACCTGTTCGCATTTAACGTGAGCAAGACTAGCGACCTGAGCGTGGTACTGAACTCGCGCAGCAGCAGCGCGACGAATGGCTTGAACCTGACGGGTTTCGGCTTGTACAGCAGTGTCGGCAATACCTTACTGCTGGGCGGCAATCAGTTGTTGACCGGCATCGATGATAAATGGAGCCTGTCGTATGCCAATCTGGCTGCCGGGTCCTACTATCTGAAAGTCAGCGGCAACGTGGTGTCGAACACGGGCGCGGCCTTCAGCGCGAACGGTAGCCTGGTATCGGCCGTGCCGGAACCTGGTACGTATGCGATGTTGCTGGCGGGCCTGGGCTTGCTGGGCTTCATGGCACGCCGTCGTCAGAAGGCGGCCTGAGCCGGCTCTGTCTGATTGGTATCCTCGTTTGCGTTTCCATCCCGCAACTGGCATGAACCAGTTGCAGTCATCTTGGTGAAAAGTATGAAAAAATTCCTGAAATCCCTGTTCGTGGCCGCCATGTTTGCCGGCAGCAGCCTGGCAGCCCATGCGGCGCCGGTTGACATCAGCCACGCGGCGGTGGATCTGACGCAAGATTTGCTCGATTATTCCAGCAGCGAGTTGCTGGGCTCGTTTTCGCTGGCCCCAGGCCAGTTGGCCGGCGCGGGCAATAACTTTTTCAGCGACAAATTCACGTTCAGCGTGACGGGTTTTAACGACCTGAGCGCACTGGCGACCTCGCTCAAGCCGAGCGCCAACTCCGGCCTCACGCTGACCGGCTTCAGCCTGGGCAATGCCAGCGGCATTCTGTTTCATGGCGCGCTAGACTTGATCAATTTCACGGCGCAAGACCAGGCATGGTCGCTGCAGTCCGGTTCCGCGCCTTTGGCTGCAGGCAATTACTTCCTGCAAATTGACGGTTATGTTGCCTCGCCAACTGGCGGCAGCTACAGCGGCATCCTGGCCGTCACGCCGGTGCCGGAACCGGAAACCTACGGCATGCTGCTGGCGGGCCTGGGTTTCGTCGGCTTCATGGCACGCCGCCGCAAGCTGCAAGCCTGAAGATAAAAAATTCTGTACATGAAGCGGAGGCTGCGGCCTCCGTTTTTTTTTGCCGCCGGCCGACGTGGGGCTATAATCGTCACGCACAGTGGGTGGCTGCGGCATGGCTGCTTCGATTTTCTTCAATGACGAAATTGACCTTGCATAACTCTCTCTTCCTTTTGCTGGCATTGGCTGCCGGCATTGCCCATGCCGATGCGCCATCCATGCCGCCAGGATTGAATGCGCTCCAATTGGCTGTCGTGATCAATGATGCGGAACCGAACAGCATCGCGGTGGGCGAATATTATCGCCAGGCGCATGGCATTCCTCCTGCAAATGTTGTGCACGTGAATATCCCGAACCGCCCGCGCAAGCTCAGCGTGGCTCAGTTTGCGCAGCTGAAGGAACGTATCGACGCGCAATTGACACCCCATATCCAGGCCGTGCTGATGGTGTGGAGCGCGCCCTACGCGGTCGAATGCAATTCCATCACTTCCGCCTATACCCTGGGCTACGATGCGGCGCAATGCGCGAAGACGTGTGACGCCGGCAAGCCCAGTACTTATTTCAACAGCAATGTGCCGCAACCATTCACGCAGATGGGCATGCGCCTGTCCATGCTGCTGCCCGTCGACTATGTGGAAGAGGCCAAGGCCGTGGTGGACCGCGGGACGGTCAGCGGTTTTTCCGTGCCCGCCGCCAGCGCGTATTATCTGACCACCAGCGAAAATGCGCGCAACAGCCGTGCCGCTTTTTTCCCGCCTGCCGGGATCGTGCGCCAGCGCAAGCTGACCGTCAAGAACCTGAAGGTCGATGTACTCGATGGCGCACAGGACATCATGGTGTATCAGACGGGCATGGCCAAGGTCGCCAAGCTCGACACCTTGCGCTTCCTGCCTGGTGCCCTCGCAGACCACCTGACTTCGTTTGGTGGCGATTTGCAGGGGACGGCGCAAATGAGCAGCCAGCGCTGGCTGGAGGCGGGCGCGACGGCCAGCTACGGTACCGTCAGCGAGCCATGCAATTACTGGCAAAAATTTCCCAATCCGACAGTGCTGCTACGTCGCTATCTGACAGGTATGACGGCGTTGGAAGCTTACTGGGGCAGCGTGGCGTGGCCGGCGCAGGGATTATTCATCGGTGATCCACTGGCGGCGCCGTATGCCGCCTTCCGGCGATGAGATGGTGCTGATAGAGGAAAGAGGCTCTTGCGAGCTTTTTTATTATGCCTTGCGGCGTGCGGCAAAGCCCAGCAAGGCCAGCCCAGCCATCAGCATGGCCCATGTTTGTGGCTCAGGAACGGCAGGAATGGTGGGGACCAATGGTGCGGGTACTGTATTGCGGCCCGTATCGATACCACCGCCGCTGCCACCGCCACCCACGCCGCTGCCCGCTGGGAAGCTGTTACCGCTGCTTGAGGCCGAGCTCAGCAATTGCGGAACGTCTTCCGGCATGTTCTGACGCACGAGGCCTGGCGCGTGGTAGCCATCCCAGCTGGGAAACTCGTCCGCAGCCGCTACGGAAGTAAACTGGTCGATATTGCTGACAGAGTTGCTGTTCTTTAAGCCTTTGCCACCCTGACCGCCATTCATGCCGCTCAACCCGGTATCGTCGAGCAGGCCAAGCGAATGCGTGCGTCCGGACTGTGCTGGTTTGCTCAGGTCGGGGACTGCTTCATCGCTGCCATATTGCTTTGTCTCGCCGACGCCGTCGTTGCTGCGGACATCAATGCCGATATAGCCGTCGATCAGACGGCATGAACTATATGTGCTATCCATATCATCATTTTTGTTCGCCTTGCCGCCGGCGCTATTGCCGCCGGCAGCCTCGCACCGTTTCTGTTGTTCCGCCGCTGGTTGCGCGCGCGCGTTTTGCGCGTTAACTGTCGCGTGTGTCACGGACAGCAGCGTGACGAGCAAGAGTGAAAATTTGAAACTGATCGGTGTGGTCATGTTTGATCTCGCGGAGTTATTGCTGACAGCGTGTGCTGTCTTCGTTGGGCCAATGCCGCACATCGCCGTTGCTGTGCATAGCTGAAAAACAGGCATGGATTGGGCCCGATACGTTTCCGACTGTATTGCTGGCACCTGAAGTATGGGCTGACAACACTTAATCGTTGCAAGTAATTAAACTTATTTGTAGGAAATATATCATATTTTGCTTGTGGCTGCTGAGCTGATGTCCTGCAGAATTATATTTGTTGCTTGGTCGCCACTTTAATGGACGCCATCTTACTCCATTCGGCTTAATCAAATGTCATCAAGTCGTCATCCCCGGCCTTTAATATGCAAATAACAAGTCTGAAATACTTTTGTTAATTGTGGCGCGCCGGCCCATCCTGCGGGACCGGCGCCATCTATTTACCGACCGGGATCCTCATGCACACCTCGTTTTCCCCCTTGCGCACGCCGCTGCGCCTGACCGTCCTGGCTACCCTGCTGGCCAGCCTGTCCGTGCCGGCCCTGGCGGCTTCCGATATCGTCATCAGCCAGGTGTATGGCGGTGGCGGCAACAATGGCGCGCTGTATCGCAACGATTTCATCGAACTGTTCAACCGCGGCGCCAGCCCCGTGAACCTGAGTAACTGGAGCGTGCAATACGCGTCCGCCGCCGGTTCGAGCTGGGCCGTGACGGCCTTGCCGGCTATCGATTTGCAACCGGGCCAGTATTTGCTGGTCCAGCAAGCCAAGGGGACGGGCGGCACGCAGGACTTGCCCGCGCCGGATGCCTCGGGCAGCCTGGCCATGTCTGGAACGGCCGGCAAGGTGTTGCTGAGTAATAACAAGACGGCCCAGACGGGCACCAGCCCCACGGGCGCCGCCGTCGTCGACCTCGTCGGTTTCGGCACGGCCAACGGTTTTGAGGGCGCCGTCGCGCCCGCGCCATCGAATACCCTGTCGATTGCGCGCGCGAATGGCGGCTGCGGCGACACGGACGATAACAGCGTGGACTTCGCCGCCGGCAGCGTGACGCCGCGCAACACCGCTTTCGAGCGCCACGTCTGCGGCGGCCCCGTCGTGCACCAGATCATCACCAGCTGCCCGGCCAGCCTGGCGCTGGCGCTGGGCAGTGGCGGCAGCGCCGTACTGCGCGCGTCCGACGCGGATGGCGTGGTGAATGCTGCTACCTTGAGCTCGCCGGCCGTGGCCGGCATCAGCCTGGCCAATTTCAGCGCGGCCGGCGTGGCGGGCGAGAGCGCCAGCGTGAGCCTGCTGGTGGCCGCTGGCGTGCCGGTGGGCAATTATCCTGTCATCGTCCAGTTCGGCAACGACCAGCAGCAAAGCGCCAGCTGCAAGATCGACGTGGCCGTGCAAGGCCTGGCCGCCATCAGCCACACGATCCCGCAAATCCAGGGCAGCGGTGCAAGCAGCCCCTACGCCAATTCCGTGCAGACGACCGAGGGCGTCGTCACCCTGAAGGTGGGCACGGGTTTCTTCATGCAGGACGCGGCCGGCGACGGCGACCCGTCGACCTCGGACGGCATCTTCGTGTACACGGGCGCGGCCGTTACCACCGTGCAGCCGGGCGAGCTGGTACGCGTGACGGGCACGGTGTTCGAATATACGCCGTCGGGCGCGAAAAATTCCTATACGGAACTGAAGGACGTGACGGCCATCCTCACGCAAAGCGCGGGCCACAGCATCGTGCCGGCGAATGTGACCTTGCCGAACGACAACCTGGCAGCCGTGGAAGGCATGCTGGTGCGTTTCACGCAACCGCTGACCGTCTCGCAAAACGCCTACCTGGGCGCGCGCGGCGAACTGACCTTGTCGGCGGGACGGCGCGAAGTGCCGACCAACCGCTATCCGGCTGGATCGAACGAAGCGCAAGCCTTGATCGCCGCCAATGCGAACAACCTGATCGTGCTCGATGATGGCATTTTCGTGGCGCCGCCGACGATACCGTACATCGGCCAGGACAACACCGTGCGCAGCGGCGACACGGTGGCCGACCTGACGGGCGTGGTGGATTTCGGTGCCATCGGCGGTGGCGGCGCCGCCTACAAATTGCAGCCGACGCAGACGCCGCAATTCTCGCGCGACAACCCGCGCACGGGCAGCCCTGAACTGCCATCCGGTAACGTCAAGGTAGCCAGCGCCAACGTGCTGAATTTCTTTACGACCTTTACGAATGGCAATAACGTGTTTGGCCAGACGGGGCAGGGCTGCACCGTGGGTTCGTCGACCACCAAGTCGAACTGCCGCGGCGCCGACAACCTGGCCGAGTTCGTGCGCCAGCGCGACAAGATCGTGGCCGAACTGAAAGCCATCGATGCGGACGTGGTGGGCTTGATGGAAATCCAGAACAATGGCGAAACGGCCGTCACTTACCTGGTCGAGCAATTGAACGCTGCCATCGGCGGCGTCACGTATGCCGTGGTGCCGAAGCCGGCCGCGACGGGCACGGACGCCATCCGCGTGGCCATGATCTACAAGCCAGCCAAGCTGGGCCTGGTGGGCGGCGCCCTGTCGGACGCCAACGCCATCAACAACCGTCCGCCGATGGCGCAAACGTTCAAGGCCGCCAACGGCGAGAAATTCTCGCTGGTCGTCAACCACCTGAAATCGAAGGGCAGCTGCCCTTCGAGCGGGCTGGACGCGGACCAGAACGATAGCCAGAGCTGCTGGAACGCCACCCGCGTGCAGCAGGCCCAGCGCCTGGTGGGCAGCTTCGTGCCGCAGGTGGCGGCCGCTGCCGGCGACGCGGACGTGCTCGTCATCGGCGACTTGAATTCGTATGGCGCGGAAGACCCGATCCAGGTCATCACGGGCGCCGGCTTCGTCAATGAACTCGAGCGTTTCGTGCGCCCGTCCGGCATGCCGTATTCCTACGTATTCGGCGGCCAGAGCGGCTACCTCGACCATGCCCTGGCCAGCGCTTCGCTGAGTCCGCAAGTGGCGGGCGTGGCCGAATGGCATGTGAATGCGGACGAGCCGGAAGTGATCGACTACAACATCGATGCGGCCAAGCCGCAAGACCTGTACAACGCCTTGCCCTACCGCGCCTCGGACCACGACCCCGTCGTCGTCAGCCTGGACCTGCAGCCCGCCTACCGCGACATCACGGCCGCCGTCTCGACGTCTAGCTCAGGCCTGACGTTCAACCGCGCGACGCAAAAGTACACGGGCACGTTCGCCTTCACCAACACGGGCACGGCGGCCATCAGCGGTCCGTTCCAGGTGGTGTTCGGCGGCTTGCCGGCAGGAGTCAGCCTGGCGAATGCCACGGGCAGCCATGCGGGCGCGGCCTATGTCACCGTCAACGCGGCCAGCCTGGCGCCCGGTGCGACGGCGTCGTTCGCCGTCAGCTTCACCAATCCGTCTAAAGTGACGATCAATTACTCCGCCAGCATTTTTGCCGGCAACTTCTAAGGACTTGACCATGTTGACAACGAAATTCAACCTTACCCTGCACCGCGCCGTCCTGGCCGCCGTGCTGGCCGCCAGTTCCAGCGTGGCACTGGCGGACCCGCTCGGCTACCACGTGGAAATCGACACGCGCCAGTTCTCGGGCGCCGGTTTCCTCGACTTCGCCTTTATCGCCGGCAACAGCCCGGCACCGGGCGCCAGCGCCGTGCTCAGCAATTTCTCGGGCGCCTTTGGCGCGCTGGCGTCGCAGGAAGGCAATGTCAGCGGCAGCTTGCCGGGCACCTTGACCTTCGGCAATAGCGGTGCATACAACGACTGGTTTCACAACGTGACCCTGGGCGGCAAGTTCGGTTTCAACGTCGTTTTTGGCGGCGACTTCCTGAACACGGCCGGCAACGCGGGCACGACGTTTGGCGTGGGCTTGCTCGACGCCAGCGGCACGGCCTACCTGGGCAATGTGAACGGCAACCTCGTGCAATTCGAATTGACGCCGCTCAATGGCGGCTTGCCTGCCAGCATCGCCGGCAGCACGTATGCCAGCATCGCGTCGATCTCGGCCGTGCCGGAAGCGTCGGAATGGATGATGCTGACGGGCGGCCTGGCGCTGATCGGCTTTGCCCTGCGCCGCCGCCAGCCTGTCACGCGCGCATAGTCTTGCCAAGCAGAACACAGCGCGCCTGCGGGCCGCTGTGCTTCGCCTATTTAGTCGCAATAGCTATAAATCAGGAAACTAAATTGTATTGGTCACCGTTTTACGCTTGATGCATAGTAAAAAACTTGTCGGGCCGTCTAGTTTTCATGGAGGGCCGCCAACTTTTTCGGAAGGATGCATCATGCGCCGTCATATTCTGCTGCTCGATCCCGCGCCCGCCATGCAAGCCTTGTTGCTGCATAACCTTGAAGGTGCCGGCTACCGGGTCAGCTGCGCCCCGGACGCGCGCGGCGCGCAGGCGCTGATGGCCGTGGATGCGCCCGACTTGCTGCTGCTGGAATGGGAGTTGCCGGACGCCTCGGGTATTACCTTGCTGCGCCAGTTGCGCCAGGATGGCCAGCTGTGCGACTTGCCCATCATCATGGCCAGCGCGCGCGACAGCGAACAGGACAAGGTACTGGCGCTGGAAAGCGGTGCCGACGACTATCTGTGCAAGCCTTTCGGTCCCCGTGAAATGCTGGCCCGCGTGCACGCGCTGCTGCGCCGGCGCACCCCATCGGCCTGGCGCCCAGGCGCAAACACGGCCGGCGCCACCGTCTTGCGGCTCGACCCGCATACCCAGCGCGTGACGGCCGGCAGCGTGCCCGTCAGCCTGGGCCGCGTGGAATTCAAGCTGCTGCATTTCCTCATGGACCATCCCGGACGCGTGCATAGCCGCGCGCACCTGCTGGACCAGGTGTGGGGCCATGCGGCGTATCTTGACGAACGCACGGTCGATGCCCACGTTGGGCGCTTGCGCCACGCGCTGCAGCCGGGCGGCTGCGGCCACCGCATCGAAACCGTGCGCGGCAGCGGCTACCGTTACCTGGCCGCCGATGCCGCCAACGCCGCCGTGCGCGCATGATGCTGCTGACGGGGCGGGAGCAGGAATACCTGCTGCACGCCATACTCGGCGCGCATGGCATCGCCGAGTCCGGCGATTTCTTTCTGTGGAGCCAAGGGCCGTTGCAAACGCTGTTGCCGCACGACCTATTAATCTGCGCGCAGCTGGGCGCCGACGGGGCCGTGCTGCGCAGCGAAGCCTGGCACAGCATCGTGCCCGATCACGCGCAGTTGCGCGAGCGCCAGGGCCAGCTGGCGCGCCTGGCGCTGGCCTGGTGCGCGGGCGGCCAAAGGGCGGGCGTCATCGATGGCGTGCTGGTGCACGGCAGCGTGGGTGAGGGGGGCGGCAGCTTTTTTGCCCTGTTCGCCATGGGAACCGTGGACGCGGCACGCCAGGCATACGCGCTGGAATTGCTGCTGCCCTACCTGCACCTGCACTGGCTGGCGCTGCCAGGCAGTACACGTGCGCCCCTGGCCGGGCCGGGCGCCACGCGCGCGGCCAGTGCGCGCGAGCTGGAAGTACTGCATTGGGTGCGCGAGGGGAAGAGCAATGACGAGGTGGGGCAAATCCTCGGCATCAGCGGCACCACCGTGAAAAGCCATTTGCAGCGCATCTATAAATTATTGGGCGTGAGCAACCGCACGCAAGCCGTCTCGCGCGGCATCGCGCTGCGCCTGCTCAGCCATTAACGCTGATCCTGTATTGTATTCTTGCCGTTGCCGCCGCCATCCTGCGTGTGTTCGATGCTGCCGGGCGACACCCGCGCCACGTCGGGGCTCGCTTGCAGGCGCGCCACTTCGTCCGCCGTCAGCATGGCGGCAAAGCCGTTGAAAGCCACCGTGTAGCGGTATTGCACCGGGGCGTCCGGTACCAGCGCCAGCACCGCGCGCTGCTGCGCTTCCAGCTGGGCCGTGTAGCGCCGCGCGGCGTCGCTGTTCGTATCGAGCCCATGTACGCCATCCGCCTGCGAGGCCAGCGGCGGGGCGCGCAATTGCACCAGATACGATAGCCGCGCCGCGGCGGCCTGCGCCGCGACAGGCAGCGCATGGACGCTGGCCAGGTCGGCCAGGATGGCAATACTGAGGCGAAATGCGGACATGCAAGCTCCCTTGGCGCATGGCGCCCATGCGCCGATTGTACGCGCGTCGCGCAAAAAAAACGCGCCCCGCAGGGCGCGCCGTGTTATTGCCTGGAGCGATACCGTTACAGCTTGGCATCCACCTTCACGTTGCGCTGGCTGGGGACGGCCAGCGGCAGCGGGTTGTTGGTCTCCACCGACAGCACGGTGGTGGACGCGGCCGCATTGTTGCCATCAAGGAAGACTACGCCGCCCAGGTAGCGCTTGCCCGTTTCCAGGCCCGACCAGCTGACGCCGGCTGTGGCGCTGCCGCCCACGTACACCTTGCTGGGCAGGGTGGCTTTCAGGTTGCCGCCCTTGTCGGCTGTCGTGACGACGGCCGACGACAGGCCGAAGCCGGTCGACACGCCATTTGCCACTTCGTAGCCGATCACGCACACCTTGTAGCTGCCCGCCGCCGGGGTGGTCAAGGTGATGGACTCGTTCGAACCGGCCGTGGCCGAGGTGGCGACGGTTGCGCCGGTACTGTTGAGCAGCAGCAGGTCGAGGTCATTGCCGGCGCCTTCCGTGGTGTCGCGGTCGAAAATTTCGAAGCGCGCCACGACGGTGCTGGCGGGAATGCTGACATTGACCGCGCGCACGCCGCTGCCGCCCGCCTTGCACGCGGCAGCCATCTGTTCCAGCGTGTCGACGCTGCCCGGCGCGGCCTGGCTGATGGTTTGCTCGCTGCGCGCCACTTCCTTCAGGCCGCCCGTCGCCGCGCCCACCTTGCCGGCAAAGCCGGTGGACAGCGTCAGCGAACGCAGGCCGCTGACCTTGTCGGCCTGCAGCAATGCCGGCGACTGTACCGCGCGGCCCGAGCGGGCCGTGACGGGGCTGCGCACCGTGTGCACGCCGTCGCTCCACACGAGGGCGCCGTACTGCCAGGCATTGTCCGGCGCCGTGGTGCGCGTCAGGGTCACGGTGAAGGACTTGGTTTCGCCGGGCGCGAGCAGCAGGGTGGCAGGCGAAACCGCCACGCTGTAGCCGCTGACCGAAGCGCTGGCCGTGTAGGTGGCGCTGCTGCTGCCCACGTTGGTGACGCGGCGCGTCACCGTTTGCGTGCCCAGCACGTTGCCGATGGTGATGGACGGCATGTTCAGGTTGTAGCCGGCCAGGGTGCCGCCCGCGCATTCGGCCGTCATGCCGACGCCGCACATGTATTTCTTGTAGTCGACCAGGCTGGCGTCATACACGAGGCCGGGATCGGTCGCCTTGTTCGGCGTCACGTGGCCGGCGCCCTGGCCCCAAGGCAGGATGCCGCGCGCGTCGCCCGCCTGGATGTCGGGCAGGGTGGTGCTGCCGGTCGTCATCAGGGCCGATTTGATGGCGGCCGGGCTCCAGTCCGGATGCTGCTGGCGCAGCAGGGCGGCCAGGCCGGCCACGTGCGGGCTGGCCATCGAAGTGCCTTGCAGGAAGATGTAGGCTTGCGGCGGCACCAGGCTGCCATCCTGCACGGCGTCGCGCTGGGCGCGCGACAGGGCAGGCGTGCCGCCGGCCAGGATGTCCACGCCAGGGGCCGTGACGTCCGGCTTGAGCAGGTTGGCGTCGTACAGGTTCGGGCCGCGTGACGAGAAGTCGGCCACCACGGGGGCGGCGGGGCCGTTGCCGTTGGTGACGAAACGCGAGATGGCGGCCGTGGCCGTGCCCGTTTGCGCCTGGGCATTGATCAGCGCGCCATCGGCGGCGCTCACGTGCACGGCCGGCAGCACGTGCGGGTCGGATACCAGACCGATGCCCGTGTCGACCAGCACCATGCCGGCGCCGCCCGCTTCGAGCACGGCGACGCCCTTGTCGGTACGCGCCGTGGTGCCGCGCAGGCAGCTGACGACCTTGCCGGCCACCTTGGCCGGGTCCAGCAGGGCCACGCCGCCGTTGTCGCCGGCGCGGTAGCACAGGGCCAGTTTTTGCGCATCGGCGCCGGGCAAGCCCGCATCCTGGGCGCGGATCAGGGTGGTGGCCGGCAGCGGGTTGTAGTTGAGCGAGGCGCCTGTGTAGCTGGCGCCGTTGCTAAGAGTCACTTTGGCCTGGTTGGCGCGGTTGTGCGTCGAAGCGGCCACGGTGGTGATCCATGGGCTGACGTGGGCCACGGTATTGGCTGGCCCCGCATTGCCGGCGGACGCGGCAACGAAGACGCCCGCGTTCGACGCGTGCAGGAACGCTTGCTCGACCGGGTCGTTGACGGTGCCGCCGCCGCTGATCGAGTAATTGATCACGTGTACGCCGTCCTGTACGGCTTTTTCGATCGCCGCCACGCTGTCGCCGCCGTAGCAGCCGTTTTTCGCGCCGGTCGGCTGGGTGGCCAGGTTGTACGACCAGCACACCTTGTAGACGGACAGGCGGGCGCGCGGCGCCACGCCGGAAATGGCGCCCAGCGGCGAACCGCCGACGGTGACGGGCACGCCCGCATTGCCGCCCGCGGTGGATGAGGTATGCGTGCCGTGGCCGCCTTCGCCATTCGGGTCGCCGATGGAATCGCGCGGCGAGGTGTATTCGCTCCAGTGCTGGATCTTGTCCGTCTCGGTCAGGCGCACGGCGTTGAAATACTGCGCGCCGAGCAGCTTGTTGTTGCAATGGTCTTGCGTAAAGCCTTCGCCCGTCTGGCAGCTGCCTTTCCAGGCGGCTGGCGGAGCGCCGTAGGCCAGGGTGGCGTTCGGGTCGAAGGTCGGTGCGCCGTTGGCGTCGACCTTGTCCGCATACGACAGATTTTCCGGCCACACGCCGCCATCGACGATGCCGATGATGATGTCTTCGCCCGCATGCTGCTTGCCGCCCAGCTGGCTCCATAGGCCGCCCGGCTGGTCCAGGCCCAGGAAGGTGGGCGTGTAGTTCGTCTGCAGGGCGCGCGGCTCGTCGGGGGCGATGCTGGCCACCTCGCCGCTCGCTTGCAGCTGGCGCACTTCGGCGTCCGTCAGCAGGGCGGAGAAACCGTTGAGGACGATCTTGTACTGGTATTGCACGGGCGCGGCGGCGACGAGTGCTTGTACCCGGGCCTGTTTCTGCTCAAGGTAGTCGCCGTACAGCTGCACTTGCGCGCTGGCCAGGTCGAGGCGGCCGCCGGCGGCAGGCTGGGTGGCGCTCAGGCCTTCCACCGAGCCGGTGTAGGAGGCGATCGGTTTGTCGGTCAGTTGCACGATGTAGGGGCGGCGCAGGTCGTCGGCGTGGGCCTGGAAGCTGAGGCTGGCAAACAGGCTCAGCACGGCGAGCGAAATGGGACGCAAGGCGGGACGGAATGTCATGTAAGGGTTTCCTGTATCGGTATCGGAGTCAAAAAGAGGCGGCAATCAGGCTTGCTTGCTGCGGCGGCGCGCCGCGAAACCGATGCCTGCCAGGCCCAGCAGCAGCATCGCGTAGGTCGATGGCTCCGGTACCGAGGCGACGATATTGTCGAGCGCAAACTGGCCCTTGTTGCTGTTGAAGGCGTTGCAACTGCCGGCTGTGTTGCAAGTGAAACCGAAGAAGGCCAGCGACGCGAACTGCTGGCTGCCGAAGTTGGCGCTGGTGTTGTAGCGCTGGAACTGGAAGTTGCCGCCGAGCGGGCCGCCCAGCTGGTACGTTTCATACATGTAAGAGCCGTCCGCATAGAAGCCTTGCACGCGCAGCAGGCCGGCCACGGCCGGATAGGTGACGCCCTGGGCATAGCCGATGAAGCTGGCATCGAAACCTTGCAGGCTGACGCTGCCGCCCGTCTTCAGCGGGTCCAGGTAGACGATGCCGTCGTTGAGGGCCGCATAGTAATTGCTCGTATTGTTGGTCGGGCACGCCATGCCGCAGGCGGCCGGGTCCGTGCCGTCGAAGACTGCGCCGACCAAGTCGCCATTACTGGCGCCGTCGGCATTTGAGAGGCCCGTCAGCAGGAAATTTTTGAATTCCAGCGAGTCGCCGTGGCCGACGAACTGGCTGTCGAGATTATCGAAGTTGATCACGTCCGCGACGGCGGCGGGAGCCCAGGCGGCGGACAGGGCCAGGATGGCGGCGCCGGTCCACTGCTTGGCCGAGAAAGGACTTGCTGCGGCAGTTGCCTTCGGATGCACAATACGAGTCATGAATTTTCCCTTGGTGATTATGTCGGATGCAATATGTTTTGCGTCTTGGATGCTGTCTTGGATGCTCTCTCCTGCGCGGCCGGATAGGATCAACGCGGACCCATGCGTAGAAAATTGATTTTTACTATAGCAAAAGAGGCAATTTCATTGTTTGATATTCTTTCAAATTTAATTTGAAAGTTACAAATAATGAATGAATAAAATTCATCATTTACTATGGTTTGACAACCAAAAGTAGATAGTTTCCGCATTGAAAATAGTTGAATAATTGACTAGCCAGCCAGGCGCGCGCGGCGCCGTGGCCCTTTCGTACACACTGGATGGTTTCCGCAGGAATTTGTTGTTCACAGAGCAAAGAAAAGATTGTATTAACCATAACCGGCATGGTAGGCTGATAAGCATCAGGCAAGCGCGTGTCGCCCGTGCGTGGTCATCCGCCGCGCACAGCGACGCAATGTATTGAAGGTAGGCAATAAGGAGTTACCGGATGCATGCAGCACACAGGCAGAACCTTGCGGCAACGCGCCATGCGCGCGGCTTTACCTTGCTCGAACTGCTGGTGGTCATCGTGATCATCGGCTTGCTGGCCGCATATGTCGGCCCCAAGTATTTCGCCCAGCTGGGCAAATCCGAAGTGACGGTGGCCAAGGCGCAGATCGAGGCGTTTGAAAAATCGCTCGACACCTACCGCCTCGACGTGGGCCGCTATCCGACCACGGAAGAAGGCCTGGCCGCGCTGCTGGCCGCGCCGCCCGCCGCCGGCACGCGCTGGAATGGCCCTTACCTGAAAAAAGCCGTGCCGCTCGACCCCTGGGGCCATGCGTATCAATACCGCGCGCCCGGCAGCAAGGGCGAATATGACATTGTCTCGATGGGCAAGGATGGCCAGCCCGGCGGCAGCGGCGAAAACGCCGACATCAGCTCGCAATAACGCCAGCGCCATTCTTTTTCCTACGGACAAGCCATCATGCAGTTTGAAGTACGCGCGCTTTCCACGGACCAGGCCGTAGCTACCTTGCATACGTGCGTGATCGACGGCCGCGACGAGGCGGACGCGCGCCGCCAGGCCGAGGCGCGCGGCCTGTTCGTCAGCGCCATCCGCCCCGTGCGGGCCACGCCGTTCAGCGCGGCCGGGCGCCAGCGGGCGCGGGCCTTGCCCCTGCTGCTGTTCAGCCAGGAATTGCTGGCGCTGCTGCAAGCGGGCCTGGGCATCGTCGAAGCGCTGGAAGCCTTGCTGGAAAAGGAAGCGTCGCCGGCCACGCGCAGCGTGCTCACGCGCCTGCTGGAAGGCTTGCGCGAAGGCAAGCGCTTTTCCGCCGTGCTGGCAGAGCAGGCCGAACTGTTTCCCCCCTTGTATATCGGCATCGTCAAGGCGGCCGAGGGCACGAGCGACTTGCCGCGCGCGCTGTCGCGCTACATCGACTACCAGCAGCGCATCGATACGGTGCGTGGCAAGATCGTCAGCGCCGCCATCTATCCGACTATTTTGCTGGCCGTGGGCGGCGGCGTCAGCGCCTTTCTGATCAGCTATGTGGTGCCCCGTTTCGCCGAGGTCTACCAGGGCGCCGGGCGCAATCTGCCGTGGATGTCGCAAGTGATGCTCAGCTGGGGCCAGTTCGTCACGCAGCATGGCGTGCTGCTGTTGCTCGGACTGCTGATCACCGGCAGCGGCGTGTTCACTGCCGTGCGGCGCGCGCTGCGCCATGGCGGCGTGGCGCGCCTGCTGGCGAAGTTGCCGGGCATCGGCGAGCGCGTGCGCATCTATGAACTGTCGCGCCTGTACCTGACCCTGGGCATGCTGGCCGAAGGGGGCATTACCATCGTGCAGGCGATTGCCACCGTGCAAGCGATGGTCTCGCCGGGCATGCAGGCCTCCTTGCAAGGCGCGCGCGGCGCCATCGAGGCGGGCCAGCCGCTGTCGTCCGCCTTCGAGCAGCATCAATTGACGACGCCGATTTCCCTGCGCATGCTGCGCGTGGGCGAGCGCACGGGCGACATGGGGCCCATGCTGACGCAGTCGGCCGCCTTTTACGACGGCGAAATCAGCCGCTGGATCGACCGTTTTACGCGCACCTTCGAACCCTTGCTGATGGCCGCCATCGGCCTGGTCGTGGGCGCCATCGTGATCCTGCTGTACATGCCCATCTTTGACCTTGCCGGCGATATTTCATGATGCCATCCGCAGCCGAATCCACCGCAGCCATCGCGGCCATCGACCCCGCGCTGCTGCAGCGCGCGCGCATGCTGAGCCGGCAATCGAAGCGCAGCCTGGTCGAGGAATTGCAGGAGCTGAGCGGCATCGAGGCGCGCGCCGTGGTGCGCGCACTGGCGCGCCCGTTCGGCCTGGACGTGCTGGAAACGGCCGACATGCTGGCCTTGTCTCCCGCCTTCGATGTGCTGCCCCTGTCGCAGGCACTGGCGCGCCACAGCGTGCTGCTGCGCGCCGCCGACGGTCAGCTGCTGGGCGTGATCGCCGACCCCTTCGACCTCGACCTGCAAACCTGGCTCGGCGCGCGCGCGGGGCAGGGCGTGTTGGACGTGCGCCTGGCGCTGCAGGCCGACATCGGCGCCTACCTGTCGAAGCAGGAAGAATCGGCGCGCGCCGTCGACAGCCTGCTGCCCGGCGCGGCGAACGATGCGCGGCGCGACGGCAAGACGGCCGCCGTGCTGTCGTTCGCCAGCGTGTCGGAAGCGGCCAGCCCCGCCGTCAAGCTGGTCAACTCGACCCTGTATGACGCCCTGAAGGCGGGCGCCTCGGACATCCACCTGGAAAGCACGGCCGGCGGCCTGGCCGTCAAATACCGCGTCGACGGCGTGCTCGATCACGCCACGTCCGTCAACGGCATCGAAGTGGCCGAGCACATCATCTCGCGCCTGAAAGTGCTGGCCGAACTCGATATCGCCGAGCGCCGCGTGCCGCAGGACGGCAGCTTCCGCGTCGAGGCGGGCGGGCGCGAAATCGATTTGCGCGTCTCCATCATGCCCAGCATCCATGGCGAGGACGCCGTCATCCGCATCCTCGACAAGCGCGCCATGATCGAGGCCTACGGCGCGCTGACCCTGGAAGCGCTGGGCTTTGACGCGCCCTCGCTCGAAGCCCTGCGCGCGCTGGCCCAGGAAGCCTACGGCATGCTGCTCGTGACCGGTCCCACGGGCTCGGGCAAGACGACGACCCTGTACGCGGCGCTGACGGAAATCCATAACGGGCGCGAAAAGATCATCACCATCGAAGACCCCGTCGAATACCAGCTGCCCGGCATCCTGCAAATCCCCGTGAATGAAAAGAAGGGGCTGACCTTCGCCAAGGGATTGCGCTCGATCCTGCGCCACGACCCCGATAAAATCATGGTGGGCGAGATCCGCGACCGCGAGACGGCGGAAATCGCCGTGCAATCGGCCCTCACGGGCCATCTGGTGCTCACCACCGTGCATGCGAATAATGTGTTCGACGTTTTTGGCCGCTTTACGCACATGGGCATCGATCCGTATGCTTTCGTCTCGGCCCTGAACGGCATCTGGGCACAGCGCCTGATCCGCACCAACTGCCCCCATTGCGCCACCGACTACACGCCCGACGATGGAGAACTGGCCAGCGTGGGCCTGGCGCGCGCCGACGTGGCAGGCTATGAATTCAAGCAGGGCAAGGGCTGCGGCGACTGCCGCGGAACGGGCTACAAGGGACGCCGCTCGATCGCCGAGATTCTCGTGCTGACCGATGAAATCCGCGAACTGATCGTCGATAAAAAACCGATCCGCCAGATCAAGGCGGCCGCGTATGCGAACGGCACGCGCAGCTTGCGCCTGGCGGCGCTGGAACTGGTCAAGCGGGGCGCCACCACCATCACGGAAATCAAGAGGGTCACCCTGCATGCGTAGCGGTTTTGCGAAGTTGAGATTTGAGAGATTTGGACAGGCATTGCGCTTGGGCGTGGCGGCGGATGGCTTGAGCTTGTGGCGCGGCAGCCGCTGGCGCGCGCCCGCCTGGACGCCGTTGGGCGAAGCCGCGTATGTGCCGGACGCCGGTCAAGGCCTGCATGGCGATTTTTCCGCCCTGGGCCAGGCGCTGGCGCAGTTGCTGGAGCGGCTGCTGCCGACGGACCAATACGCGGGCTGGCCCTTGTCCGTGGTGCTCGACGACGCTTTGGCGCGCCTGTGGCAGGTGGACTTGCCGCAGGGCGCCGCGCGTCTGGCCGACATCGAGGCGGCCGCCGCGCTGCGCTTCCAGTCGCTGTATGGCGATGCGCCCGGCCTGTGGCACAGCAGCAGTGCCTGGGATGCGCGCGTGCCGTTTTTCTGCGCCGTGCCCCGTGCGCTGCTGGCGCAGCTGACGCGTGTGGCGGCCGACCGCAAGCTGGCTCTGATTTTTATTACGCCGCAATTCGCGCGCCACTGGAACCGCTGGCACGGCGCATTGAAACCGGGCGCCTGGTTCGGCCAGTTGCAGGAAAACGCCTTGACCCTGGGCGTGCGGCACGATGGCCGCCTGTGCGCCGTGCGCGCGCTGCCCGTGCCGGCTGGTGCCGGCAGGGACTGGCTGGTGCAGACGCTGGCGCGCGAGGCGCTGCTGCAAGGCGTGACCGCACCGGCGCTGCTGCAGCTGTGCGGCACGCCGCCGCCCGCATGGCTGACGCCGACACAAGAGTTCCACTGCCAGGTTTTTTCCACGCCGGACGGGGAAGGCGCTTTGTCGCCGGCCGCCCGGCTGGCCCACAGCGGAGGCGTGGCATGACGCGCCTCGATATCGATTTCGCGCCGCCTGGCTGGCGCCGCAGCCTGCACCGCGTGCCCGCCTGGGCATGGGGCACGGGGGCGCTGGGCATGGTGCTGGTCGTCACGGCGGCGTACAGCGGCAGCGCTGCGCTGCAGCGCCAGCAGCTGCGCGAGGGGCAGTTGCAGCGCGCGCAGCAACGCGTGCTGGCCGCCACGCTGGGCCCGGCGCCTGCGCCGCAAATGGCCATCGCACCGGCGCAGGCGGCGGCCGTGAATGCGGCCATCCTGCAATTGAACCTGCCGTGGCGCGACCTGCAGGATGCGCTGGCCAGCGCCACGCCGCCCGCCATCGCGCTGCTGGCGCTGGAGCCGGACGCGCGCAAGCGCGTGCTGAAGATCACGGCCGAAACGACCGGCAGCGACGCCATGGTGGCCTATATCGCGCAATTGAAGCAGCAGGAGCTGTTCGGCTCCCGCGTGCAGCTGCTGCGCCATGAAATCAACGCGCTCGATCCGAACAAACCCTTGCGCTTCCAGCTTCAAGCGCAGTGGGGCACGCCATGACGGCCATCGATATCAATATCTTGCGCCTGCGCGCGCAATTGCTGCTGCGTCGCCTGGGCGTGCCCGCCTGCCTGGCCGTGCTTTTGCTCGCACTGGGGATCGCCGCCTGGGCGTGGGCCTGGCAGCAGCGCGCCGTGGCGGCGCTGCTGGAAGCGCGGCCCTTGCCGCAGCCGGCGCTGGCCGTGGCTGCTCTGGCGCCGCCGGCGACGGCCAGCGAGAACCTGGCCCGTTTTTATGCCGCGCTGGGGCCGCAGCGCCATGCGGAGCAGCAGGTCAAGCAGCTGTTCGACCTGGCCGCGAAAAACGGCTTGCTGCTGGCGCAGGGCGAATACAAGAGCGGTTACGACAAGGCCAGCCGGGTCGCCACCTGGCAGGTGACCTTGCCGCTGAAGGGCAGTTATGCGGCCGTGTGGCAGTTCGCGCTGCAAGCGCTGCGCGCCGTCCCCTTTGCCTCGCTCGACGAACTGAGTTTTCGCCGCGAGCAGATCGCCGATACGCAACTCGAAGCGCGCCTGCGCCTGACCTTTTATCTGACCGATACGCCTGGCGTTGCGGGAGAAACACCATGACCCCGCGCCATTGGCTCATGCTGGCCGGCGTGCTGGGCGCGGGCGCCTTGCTGCTGTTCGGCGAGCGTCAGCCCGTGGCCGACGTGGCGGAAGCCGTGGAGCGGGCCGTCGCGCCCGCGCGTAAGCCGGCCGGCAAAGCGGAGGCAGCGCAGCCGGCCATCCTGGCCCTGCTGCCGCGCAGCGAAGTGGCGGGCGAGGATGGTGACACCTTTGGCGGCGCCGGCGCTGTCTTCCAGAGCCAGAACTGGAATCCGCCGCCGCCGAAAATGGCGGTGACGGCTGCGCCGCCGCCACCGCCGCCGACGGCGCCGCCGCTGCCCTTCGTCTACCTGGGCAAGGCGGCCGCCGACGGCGCCTGGGAAGTGTTTTTGTCGCGCGCCGACAAGACGTATATCGTGCGCGCCAATACCGTCATCGATGGCGCCTACAAGGTCGTGACGATCGCGCCGCCCGTCATGACGCTCACCTATCTGCCGTTGAACCAGGTTCAGCAGCTCAACATTGGAGTACTCGAGTGATGTCTCGTTCCTTTTCACCGGCGCCTTTGCTGGCGTTGCTGGTGCTGCTGTCCGGCTGCGCGGGGCAGCAAGCTTACCGCGACGGGCGCGAGCTGATTGCGCAAGATCAGATCCCGGCCGGCCTGCAAAAACTGCAGGAGGCGCTGCAGCAGGACCCCGGCAACGCGCAATACCGCAGCGCGTATCTACAGGCGCGCGAACGGGCCACCAGCAGCCGCTTGCAGCAGGCCGAGCGCCAGGCGCAGGCGGGAAAGGGCGACCTGGCGCGCACCTCCTTCATGAGCGTGCTGGAAATCGATGCGCAGAACGAGCGGGCCAGCAGCGGCTTGCGCGCGCTCGAACGAGAGCAGCGCCAGGGCAAGCTGCTGGCCGAAGCGCAGAAGGATCTTGACGCCAAGCGCTACGACCCCGCGCGCCAGCGCCTGAACGCCATCCTCACGGAGCAGCCGAATCACGCCGGCGCGCGCGCGCTGCTGCGCGAGGTCGATGAAAAAACGGCGCCGCCCGTGGTCGAATCGGGCCTGGCCAAATCGTACAAGCAGCCGATCACGATCGAATTTCGCGACGCGCCGTTAAAACAGGTGTTCGAGCTGATCGCGCGCCGCTCGGGACTCAATTTCGTCTTCGACAAGGACGTCAAGGCGGACGCGAAAACCTCGATCTTCCTGAAAAACAGCACGGTGGAATCGGCCGTCTACTTCCTGCTGGTGACGAACCAGCTGGAGCAGCAGGTGATGGATGCGAACACGATTTTGATCTACCCGAACGTGGCGGCAAAATTGAAGGAGTACCAGGAAGTGCTGGTAAAGACCTTCTTCCTGGCGAACGCGGATGCCAAGCAGGTGGCCAACACGCTCAAGACCATTTTGAAGACGCGCGACGTGGTGGCCGATGAAAAGCTCAACCTCGTCATCGTGCGCGACACGCCCGAGGCGATCCGCCTGGCCGAGCGCCTGATCGCGCTGCAGGACGTGCCCGAAGCGGAAGTGGTGCTGGAACTGGAAATCCTCGAAGTCAAGCGCAGCCGCCTGATGGAACTGGGCGTGGCCTGGCCATCGAGCCTGACCCTGACGCCACTTTCCACCTCGGGCGGCGTGGGGCTGACCATCAACGACCTGAATAACCTGAACCAGCGCACCATCGGCGTGAGCGACCTGTCCGTGACGGCGAATGCCAAGAAGACGGATGGCGACGCGAATATCCTGGCCAATCCGCGCATCCGCGTGCGCAACCGGGAAAAGGCGAAGTTCGTCATCGGCGACAGGGTGCCCGTGGTGACCACCACGATTTCGCCGGGCACGGGCGGCTTCGCTTCCGAGTCGATCAGCTACCTGGACGTGGGCTTGACGGTGAACGCCGAGCCGACCATCTATTTGAATAATGAAGTGGGCATCCGCATTTCGCTCGAAGTGAGCAACCTGGGGGCGGCCACCACCACCCGCAGCGGCTCGACCCTGTATCAGATCGGCACGCGCCAGGCCTCGACCATGCTGCAACTGAAGGATGGCGAAAACCAGGTGCTGGCTGGCCTGATCAACAATGAGGAGCGCAGCTCGGGCAACAAGGTGCCGGGCCTGGGCGACATCCCCGTGCTGGGACGGCTGTTCGGCAGCAGCAAGGACGACAGCCAGAAGACGGAAATCGTGCTGTCGATCACGCCGCACCTGGTGCGCACCGTGCAGCGTCCGGAAGCGAAGGAATCGGAATTCTCGGCCGGCACGGAAGGCAGCTTCCGCCGCCGTCCCGACATGGCGGCCAAGGCGCCCACGCAGATGCCGGGCACGGTCATCGTGCGTTCCGGCCCGTCGGCCGTCGGCATGCAGCCGGCGCCGGCGCAGCCGATGATGACGCCGGGCCAGGTGCCATCGACCTTGCCGCAGAGCGTGGCGGCGCCGGAAGTGGCGCCGTCGCCCGAGCCGGCCGCGTCGCCTTTGCCGATATCGTCGGGCCAGCCCGTACCGCTGCAGGCGGCACCCTTGCCGCTGTCGTCGAGCCAGCCGGTGCCGGTGGTGCCGCCGCCCGCCAAATGAGCGTGACGCGCGCGCAGGGCGGATTCACCCTGATCGAACTGCTGGTGACCCTGGCCATCCTGGGCGTGCTGGCCACCCTGGTGATCCCCGTCACGCAGGTGACGATGCAGCGGCGCCAGGAGCAGGAATTGCGGCGCGCGCTGCGCGACATCCGCCAGGGGCTCGACGCCTATAAACGGGCTGGCGACGAGGGCCGCATCCTGCGCGCGCCCGACGCCAGCGGTTATCCGAAAAGCCTGGAACTGCTGGTCGAGGGCGTGCCGGACCAGCGCAACCCGAAGCGCAGCAAACTGTTTTTCCTGCGCCGCGTGCCGCGCGACCCGTTCAACGGCGACGCTGGTCTGAGCGACGCGCAAACGTGGGGCAAGCGCAGCTACGCCAGCGAAGCGGCCGAGCCGCGCGAGGGCGACGATGTCTACGATGTGTATTGCACGTCCGGCAAGACGGGCTTGAACAACGTGCCTTACCGTTTATGGTGAACCATGCCCGCTGAAAACGCCCCACGCCGCAGGCGCGGCTTTACCCTGATCGAATTGCTGGTGGTGCTCGGCATCGTGGCGCTGCTGCTGACCCTGGCCGTGCCGCGCTACTTTCCCAGTCTCGACAAGGCGAAGGAAACCGTGCTGGCGGATAACTTGCGCAACCTGCGCACCACCATCGACCAGTTCCACGGCGATACGGGGCGCTACCCCGATTCGCTGGAGCAACTGGTGGAAAAGAAATACCTGCGCGCCATGCCCATCGATCCCATCACGGACAGCGACAGCAGCTGGCTGATCGTGCCGCCACCGGACGACACGCCGGGCCAGGTGTATGACGTGAAAAGCGGCGCGCCCGGCAAGGACCGCAGTGGCACGCCGTTCGCCGACTGGTAGCGGCCATGTACCGTTCTGCGCGCCGCCAGCGCGGTTTTACTTACCTGGGCCTGATCATTCTGGTGGCTATTCTGGGCCTGGTAGGGGCGGCCGGGCTGAAGATGGGCTCCTTGCTGCAGCGCCAGGCGGCCGAGCAGGAATTGCTCGATATCGGCGCGCAGTTTTCAGACGCCCTGTACAGTTATGCGGCGGCCACGCCGCCGGGCCAGCCGCAACAGCCGCCGACCCTGGCCGCCTTGCTGCGCGATCCCCGTACGCCCCAGCTGCGCCGGCACCTGCGCAAGTTGTTTGTCGATCCCATCACGGGCCGCGCCGAGTGGGGCTTGCTGTATCAGCCGGGCAGCAACGGCATCATCGGCGTGTACAGCCTGTCCCAGGCTGCGCCATTAAAGGTTGGCAACTTCGAGGCCCGGTTCGCCGGCTTCGAAGGCAAGGCGCATTTCTCGGAATGGCGCTTCATGGTCGATGCACGGGTGTCATCCGTGCCGTCTGCGGGACCGGCAGCTGTGCCAGCGAGTGATGAGGACAGCATCGCGCCCGCCTTGCCCGCGTCACCGTTGTTTTTTCGCCCTGTTACCCCACCGCAAGAACAAACGCCACCAGAGCCAAATGAACAGCTTGAACCGCAAAATTCCGCCGAAAACACTGCCGAATAGACGGTTTTACCTTAAAACATGGAAAAAATAAATGTATGCCTCGGTAACTATTTTTCCCTGGAAATTCATAGATGCCGGCAAATAGTTCATTTCGAAAATAGTTATCCTTGGTGAAACTTAGATAAAAAATTTATAAGTAATTCAATGCAATTATGTTACCATTCTGTTCAGTACTTCCGGTACTAATAAACTATTGGTGGCCTGCGCATTGCAGCCATAAATTACTTTTTAAGGGATAAGCTATGAAATTGAAATTTATCGCTGCAGGCATCATGGCAGCAGCATCGTTCAGCGCGTCGGCAGCAACCTACGACCTGGGCATTCTGGACCCAGCCGGTTCCGATACCCTGTCGGCTTTCACGACCAAGTTCGCGATCAATTCGCAGATCAATGATTCGTGGACCTTCCAGTTGCTGGCTCCATCGTCGACTTCGTTCGGTGCACTGCAAACGTTCTCCGTTGCTAACGGCGCGATCAAGGATTTCGCCGCTACCCTGGTCGGCTATGGCGATCTGGCCAAGAGCACGGCTAGCGGTATCCAGAATCTGAGCTGGGCAGGCGAATTGGCCGCTGGCACCTACACGGTGCAAGTCACGGGTCTGACCCTGGTGAAAAATGTTCAGTACGTAGGCACGGTTTCGGCCCTGCCAGTACCAGAACCAGAAACCTATGGCATGCTGCTGGGCGGCCTGGCATTGGTTGGCGCCGTGGCACGCCGCCGCGCCAAGAAAGCTGCATAAGCTTTCGCTGCAATGAAAAAAACCCGCTCCGGCGGGTTTTTTTTCGTCTGGATCATTTGTGCAAGGCAGTACGCCGGCATCAACATCCTGCGCAATATGGGCAAGCTGCGCAGGACCAGGTGCCAAGTCGAAGACAGTACGCCAGTACGGCGAGACGCCGGCAACAACGTCCTGCGCAATCTGGACAAGCCGCGCAGGGCCAGGTACCAAGTCGAAGACAGTATGCGAGTACGCGACACGCCTGCAACAACATCCTGCGCAATCTGGACAAGCTGCGCAGGACTAGGCGCCAAGTCGAAGACAGTACGCCAGTACGGCGAGACGCCGGCAACAACGTCCTGTGCAGCTTGTCACGCGTGGCGCTTGAAGTCGCGGAAGCGGAAGCCAACTGCAAATAACGTCGCAAAGTACGCCACGCCGCACAGGGCCACCACCAGGGCCAGGGCACCGGCCCGCAGCAGCGGATGGGCTTGCATGGCGATCCAGTCGATGCGCATGGCGCCAGCATACGCCACGCCGCCCATCACGATGAGTGCCGGCAGCAGGCGCGCGAAGAATTTGGCCCAGCCCGGTTTCGGCTGGTAGATGCCGCGCTTGCGCAAGCCCCAGTACAGGAAACTGGCATTCAGGCAGGCGCCCAGGCCGATCGACAGGGCCAGGCCGGCCACGGCGATGTAGGGCACGAACAGCAGATTCATCAGCTGCGTGGCGATCAGCACGCCGATGGCGATTTTCACGGGCGTGCGGATGTCCTGGCGCGCATAGAAGGCGGGCGCCAGGGTTTT
Organism: Janthinobacterium sp. FW305-128; assembly: GCF_020858135.1. Taxonomy (NCBI): domain Bacteria; kingdom Pseudomonadati; phylum Pseudomonadota; class Betaproteobacteria; order Burkholderiales; family Oxalobacteraceae; genus Janthinobacterium; species Janthinobacterium sp. FW305-128. The sequence continues at coordinate 449,942 of NZ_JACYMK010000003.1, forward strand.
GACGAGGATGATGCCGATCAGGCCCAGGCTGTAGGCCACCAGCGGCTGCGTCGACATGGTGACGGATTCGGCTGTGAACTTGCCGTAGTGAAACAATGTCGCGATCAGCGGCGTGGCCAGGGTCGCCATGCCGACGGCGGCGGGCAGGGCCAGCAGGAAGGTCAGGCGCAAGCCCCAGTCCAGCAGGGCCGAGTATTCCGTCTTGTCGCCGTCCACGTTCGCTTTCGACAGGCTGGGCAGCAAGATGGTGCCCAGGGCCACGCCCAGCATGGCGGTCGGGAACTCCATCAGGCGGTCCGCATACGACAGCCAGGAAATACTGCCTTCGGCCAGGCGCGAGGCGATGCTCGTGTTGATCATCAGGCTGATCTGCGCAGCAGACACGGCGAACACGGCTGGGCCCATCTTTTTCAGCACGCGGCGCACGCCGCCGTCGGACAGGCCGATGGCGGGATTGATCGACAGCCGCGGCAGCATGCCGATCTTGATCAGCGCGGGAATCTGGATGGCCACCTGCAGCAGGCCGCCGGCGAACACGGCGATGGCCATGGCGTAGATCGGCTGTTTCAAGTATGGCGCGAGGAACAGCGAGGCGGCGATGAAGGACAGGTTCAGCAGCACCGGCGTGAACGCGGGAATCTTGAATTCGCGCCAGGTATTCAAGATGCCGCCGGCCAGGGCCACGAACGACATGCAGGTAATATAAGGGAACATCAGTCGCGTCATCCACACGGCCGCGTCAAAAGCGCCCGGGTCCTTGGACAGGCCCGTGGCGATCACGTAGACGAACCACGGTGCGCCGACGATGCCGATGGCGGACACGAGCAGGGTGGCCCAGACGAGGGTCGTGGCCACATGGTCGGCCAATTGCTTGCTCGCTTCCTGGCCGTGCTGGTTCTTGTATTCAGACAAGATCGGTACGAACGCTTGCGAGAACGCCCCCTCGGCAAACAATCGGCGCAACAGGTTGGGGATGCGGAAGGCAACAATGAAAGCGTCCGTGTAGGCGCCGGCGCCAAAGGCGCGCGCGAACAGGCTTTCGCGCAATAATCCGGTTACACGGGACAGCATGGTCATGCTGGAAATGGCGGCGAGGGTTTTAAGCAAGTTCATGGGGGGAGATTATAGCCGGGCGCGGTACCGTTAAACGCTTAAAATATGGTAACAAACGCTGCCGATTAGCTGCGCATTCGCCCTTGCCAGCCCCATTTTCAGGTGTTTTTGGCGTGATACACGGTTTTTTGATTTGCCCCCGCTTGAAAATATCGCTATAATCGAAGGCTGTACAGAATTCTGTTACGCAGACACTAATGTTTGACAGGCACTGGTTTGGCACACATGGTTCGGCAGACGCACAGAACGCACCGGTTGGCAAACACTAATGTTTGCAAACGCACTTTGACCCTGTTTTAGGAAATTCCATGGCAAATACCGCACAAGCGCGCAAACGCGCTCGTCAAGCAGTTAAGCAAAACGCACACAATTCGTCCCAACGTTCGACCTTGCGCACGGCTATCAAAGCTGCTCGCAAAGCGATCCAGGGCGGCGACAAGGCAGCTGCTGCTGCAATCTTCCAGGCATCCGTGTCGACCATCGACCGTATCGCTGACAAGAAGATCATCCACAAAAACAAGGCAGCTCGCCATAAGAGCCGTCTGGCAGCTGCTTTGAAAGCACTGTCCGCTTAATATTCGCCAGCAGGCAAGCCACCACGGTGGCCTTGCCTGTGCCGGTACGCTGGCACTGGTTGAAAAGCAAAAACCCGCAGATTCGTTCTAGCGGGTTTTTTCGCGTGCGCACATGCTTTTTCGGCTATCCGCGGCAGTCGTTTTCCGGCAGCGCCTTGCTGCCGGCCGCCACTGTCTAGCGCAGCGCCGGCAAGTTACCGATGCTCATGCCCGGCTTGATATTCTTTTGCTTGAACCAGCCCAGATGCATTTCCAGCGCATAGCGCACGGGCACGGTCTTCGTGGAGCAATGGCTGTCGAGCGTATGCGGCTGCATGTCTTCGATGTTGACGATCTTGCCGCTGGCATCGAGAAAGGCCACCGACAGGGGCAGCGGCGTGTTTTTCATCCACATGCATTGCGTCGAGGGATTGTCAAAGACAAACAGCATGCCCGCATTCGCCGGCATTTTTTCACGGTACATCAAGCCCTGTTCGCGTTGCTCTTCTGTCGCCGCCACTTCCGCCTGGATCAAATGCATGCCGGCCGACAGCTGCACGCTTTTTGTTTGCGCCTGGACCATGCTGGCGCAAGACAACAGGGCGATGGACAGGCAGAGACGGCGAAGGGGATTTTTCATGGGACGGGATGGGTGGCTGCGAAGCGGCGATTAAGCCATGCTGGCGGCCGCCTGGTCAAGCATGCGGCCTGGCCGCGTCAAAAGCGTGGGGTGACAACAACATAGTCGCTGCCGTCACCCCGGGAATGACGTTTATTTCACCGGCTTGCCTGTTTCAGCGGCCGGCTGCTTCGTCTTGCGCGCCTGGGGAATCAGGCGCGACGCGTCCGTCGCGGCGGACGCGTTGACGGAAGCCGACGCCGGCGGCACGGGCTTGCTGGCATCGGTGGCGGCCGAAGCCTGGCTGGCTGCCGATGCGGGTGGCGGCTTGACGGCATCGGTCGCGGCGGAAGCGTGCACCTGGGCGCCCGACTGGGCCAGTGCGGCGCCGGCAAGCAGGGAGGCGGCCAGTGTGAATATTACTTTTGTCATCATCTTTCCTTTCCGTCATGTGAAGGTCAGATGATTTTAATGCATTATCTAAAAATAAATAGTGCTTATTGGAAAAATTTCAGCAAGGAAAACCGTTTTTCTTGTGCCGTTCACGTTTTCCCAATGTTATCGGCCGGCACTTCGCACCATTCGCCGGGCATCAGCGGGTGGCTGGCCAGAGAAAACGGGCCGATGGCGCTGCGCACCAGGCGCAGGGTGGGCAGGCCGACGGCCGCCGTCATGCGCCGCACTTGCCGGTTTTTTCCTTCTTTCAAAGTGATCGCCAGCCAGGAGGTGGGCTTGTCGGCGCGCGCGCGGATCGGCGGGTTGCGCGGCCACAGCCAGTCGGGCTCGGCGATGCGCACGGCCTTGCACGGCTTGGTGATGAAGTCGCCCAGGTCCAGCGGCGCCTGCAGGCGCGCCAGGCTGGCCGCGTCGGGCACGCCATCGACCTGCACCAGATAGGTTTTCGCTTCCTTGCGGTCCGGGTGGCTGATCTCGTGCTGCAGGCGGCCGTCGTCCGTCAGCAGCAGCAAGCCTTCGCTGTCGGCGTCGAGCCGGCCGGCCGGATAGATGCCGGGAATCGTGATGTGGTCGGCCAGGGTGGCGCGGCCTTCCTGCGGCGAAAACTGGCACAGGACCTGGAATGGTTTATTGAAGAGAATGAGTGGCATGCTGGATAAATTGATGCAAACGAGGGTGGCTGCTGGTCGGCGCCGCAAAAGCGTGGCGCCCTGTAAGATACTGGTGCATAATGTGAAACGTTAGTCTTATGTCTTATAGAAGACGTAGGCGATATGGCAACGAGGTTCTTTGGCGCCGCGGATGACCCGGCTGTTCTTTCCCTGCTAAAGTGCCTTATTGCCGCCCTGTTCGGACTTGTTTTTGTAAACTCTGCAACCGCAGAGCGCGTCGCCGGCCAGTGTTACCCGCCAGCGGTGTGTCCCACTTCGGAGATCACGATGTATCAACATATCACTGTACCTGCTGACGGCCAAAAAATCACCGTCAACGCCGATTTTTCGCTGAATGTACCAGATAATCCCATCGTTCCCTTCATTGAAGGCGATGGCACGGGCATCGATATCAGCCCGGTCATGATCAAGGTGATCGACGCTGCCGTGGCCAAGGCCTACGGCGGCGCACGCAAGATCAGCTGGATGGAAATCTACGCGGGCGAGAAATCGACGAATGTGTACGGCCCCGATGTGTGGCTGCCGGAAGAAACCTTGCAAGTGCTGAAAGATTACGTGGTCTCCATCAAGGGCCCGCTGACGACGCCCGTCGGCGGCGGCATCCGCTCGCTGAACGTGGCGCTGCGCCAACAGCTCGATCTGTACGTCTGCCTGCGTCCCGTGCGCTACTTCACAGGCGTGCCATCGCCCGTGAAAGAGCCGGAAAAGACGGACATGGTGATTTTCCGCGAAAATTCGGAAGATATCTACGCCGGCATCGAGTACCAGCAGGGCTCGCCCGAAGCGAAGAAACTGATGGATTTCCTCGTCAATGAAATGGGCGTGACGAAAATCCGCTTCCCGGCCACCTCGGGCCTGGGCATCAAGCCCGTGTCCATCGAAGGCACGGAGCGCCTCGTGCGCAAGGCCATCCAGTACGCGATCGACAATGACAAGCCTTCCGTGACGATCGTGCACAAAGGCAACATCATGAAATACACGGAAGGCGGTTTCCGCGACTGGGCGTATGCGCTGGCGCAAAAGGAATTCGGCGCCGAGCTGATCGATGGCGGCCCATGGTGCAAGTTCAAGAATCCGAAGACGGGCCGCGACATCATCGTCAAGGATTCGATCGCTGACGCGTTCCTGCAACAGATTTTGCTGCGTCCGGCCGAATACAGCGTCATCGCGACCCTGAATCTGAACGGCGATTACATTTCCGACGCGCTGGCGGCGCAAGTGGGCGGCATCGGCATCGCGCCGGGCGCGAACCTGTCCGATTCCGTTGCCATGTTCGAAGCGACGCACGGCACGGCGCCGAAGTACGCGGGCAAGGATTACGTGAACCCCGGTTCGCTGATCCTGTCGGCGGAAATGATGCTGCGCCACATGGGCTGGCTGGAAGCGGCCGACCTGATCATTTCTTCGATGCAAAAGTCGATCGCCTCGAAGCGCGTCACCTACGATTTCGCCCGCCTGATGGAAGGCGCGACGCAAGTGTCGTGTTCCGGTTTCGGCGACGTGATGATCGAGCACATGTAATAAGCGGGGGCAGGGTGCTGGGCACCCTGCGGACGAAAAAAAACCCCGTTTGACAACGGGGCTTTTCACATCTGAGGGCCGGCGATGCTTAGGCTGCTTGGATGTTGGAAGCTTGCTTGCCTTTAGGGCCTTGCGTGACTTCGAATTGAACTTTTTGACCTTCTTTGAGGGTCTTGAAACCGTTCATGTTGATTGCGGAGAAATGAGCAAACAAATCTTCGCCGCCATCATCTGGAGTGATGAAGCCAAAACCTTTGGAATCATTGAACCACTTAACTGTACCTGTTGCCATAAAAAGAACTTTCAAAATTAAAACAAATCACACGAGCCATAAAAGCAAGAAGCTTCTTGCCCCCTCCTCGACGTCTCACTTCTTATCAAGCTGTACATTACTGCAACAGTCGATACAGCATTGTTGGCGGAATAAATAATGAAGTCAAGCGCTTTTCCATCGATATTGACAAATTCTTCACGACGACCAAAAAAGCAACTCTTGATTTTGACAGCAAGGTCGCCATCTGCGCACTATTAAGAAAACGCGTAAGATTGAAAACAATTGGAAAGGCGTAGATATTGCGCATGACAACCACTGTGAAAGCATTAGAATAAGCGTATGGCAACCAAGCACGACTCAGAAACCCTGCTGGAGCGGCAAGTGCTGAAGCCGCCGCCGCTCTATCAGGTAGCCTTGCTCAATGACGACTACACCCCGATGGAATTTGTGGTGGCCATCATTCAGGAGTATTTCAACAAGGACCGTGAAACGGCGACGCAAATCATGCTCAGTGTTCATCGCTACGGCAAAGGAGTGTGCGGCGTGTTCTCTAAAGATATAGCGTGTACCAAAGTGGAGTTCGTTTTAACGCATGCGCGCAAGGCGGGGCACCCCCTGCAGTGCGTGATGGAGGAAGTATGATTGCGCAGGAATTAGAAGTAAGTTTGCACATGGCGTTTGTCGAAGCTCGGCAGGCACGGCACGAATTCATCACGGTTGAGCATTTACTGCTGGCACTGCTGGACAATCCCTCCGCTGCCGAGGTATTGCGTGCCTGCGCGGTCAATATAGAAGACCTGCGCAAGACCCTCACCAATTTCATCGGCGATAACACGCCGACCGTGCCTGGCACGGGCGAAGTCGACACCCAGCCGACGCTTGGTTTCCAGCGCGTGATTCAGCGCGCCATCATGCACGTCCAGTCCGCCTCGAACGGCAAGAAGGAAGTCACGGGCGCCAATGTGCTGGTGGCCATCTTCGGCGAAAAGGATTCGCATGCGGTCTACTACCTGCACCAGCAGGGCGTGACACGCCTGGACGTGGTCAATTTCATCTCGCACGGCGTGCGCAAGGACCAGTCGACGGAAAGCGCGAAAGCCTCCGAAGGCGTGGAAGAAGCGCCCGTCGATGGCCAGCCGAAGGAAAGCCCGCTCGACCAGTTCACGCAAAACCTGAACAAGGCCGCTGCCGAAGGCAAGATCGACCCGCTGATCGGGCGCGAGGAAGAAGTCGACCGCGTGATCCAGATCCTGTGCCGCCGCCGCAAGAACAATCCGCTGCTGGTCGGCGAGGCGGGCGTGGGCAAGACGGCCATCGCCGAAGGCCTCGCTTACCGCATCACGCAAAGCGATGTGCCGGAAATCCTGCAGAATGCCGTCGTGTATTCGCTGGACATGGGCGCCTTGCTGGCCGGTACCAAATACCGCGGCGACTTCGAGCAGCGCCTGAAAGCCGTGCTGAAACAGTTGAAGGACAATCCGAACGGCATCCTGTTCATCGACGAGATCCACACCATCATCGGTGCGGGCTCGGCGTCGGGCGGTACCCTCGATGCATCCAACCTGCTGAAACCGGCACTGGCGAATGGTCAATTGAAGTGCATCGGCGCGACCACGTACACGGAATTCCGCGGCGTGTTCGAGAAAGACCATGCGCTCTCCCGCCGCTTCCAGAAAGTGGACGTCAACGAGCCGACCGTCGAGCAAACCGTGCAGATCTTGCGCGGCCTCAAGTCGCGCTTCGAAGAGCACCACGGCGTCAAATACTCGGCCTCGGCCCTGTCGACGGCGGCCGAACTGGCGGCGCGCTTCATCAACGACCGCCATCTGCCCGACAAGGCGATCGACGTCATCGATGAAGCGGGCGCGGCGCAGCGCATCCTGCCGAAGTCGAAGCAAAAGAAAACCATCGGCAAGGCCGAGATCGAGGACATCATCGCCAAGATCGCCCGCATTCCGCCGCAAACGGTCAACCAGGACGACCGCAGCAAGCTGCAGACGATCGACCGCGACTTGCGCAATGTCGTGTTCGGGCAAGATCCTGCCATCGACGCGCTGGCCTCGGCCATCAAGATGGCCCGTGCCGGCCTGGGCAAGACGGACAAGCCGATCGGCTCCTTCCTGTTCTCCGGTCCGACCGGCGTCGGCAAGACCGAGGTGGCCAAGCAATTGGCCTTCATCCTCGGCATCGAGCTGATCCGTTTCGACATGTCGGAATACATGGAACGCCACGCCGTCAGCCGCCTGATCGGCGCGCCGCCGGGCTACGTCGGTTTCGACCAGGGCGGCCTGCTGACGGAAGCGATCACCAAGAAACCGCATGCGGTCTTGCTGCTCGATGAAATTGAAAAAGCCCATCCGGACATTTTCAATATCCTGCTGCAAGTCATGGACCATGGCACCTTGACGGACAACAATGGCCGCAAAGCCGATTTCCGCAACGTGATCATCATCATGACGACGAATGCGGGCGCGGAAAGCTTGCAAAAGACGTCGATCGGCTTCACGAATTCGAAGCAGGCGGGCGACGAGATGGCCGACATCAAGCGCATGTTTACGCCGGAGTTCCGCAACCGCATCGACGCGACCATCAGCTTCCGCGCGCTGGACCAGGAAATCATCCTGCGCGTGGTCGACAAGTTCCTGATGCAACTGGAAGAACAGTTGCACGAGAAAAAGGTCGAAGCCGTGTTTACCGAGAAGCTGCGTGCTTTCCTCGGCAAGAAAGGTTTCGATCCGCTCATGGGTGCGCGGCCGATGGCGCGTTTGATCCAGGACATGATCCGCAAGGCGCTGGCCGACGAACTGCTGTTCGGCCGCCTGGTCACGGGTGGACGGGTCACCGTCGACCTCGACGACAAGGACCAGGTCTTGCTGGAATTCCCGGAACCGCCAGACGCGGCGCCGACGGCAGCACCGGAAACGGTGGAAGTCGAGTAAGCTTCCTGCCGTCAACGAAAAACCCGCCCACGCAAGTGGCGCGGGTTTTTTTACGTTTTTATGGGCAATAAAGAAGGTTTTAAGAAGGTTTTCTTTGGTCGTAGTTATGCCAGAATTGCTGTCCGGTATCGACATGATGTCCATGCCACCTGACCGCTATCTGGATGCCACATGAAAATTTCCCGCAATCTCTCCTTGCTCCTGTTGTCCGCCGGCTTGCTGGGCAACGCCGCCGCTGCCGCGCCCGCCGGCAGTTATTTCCGCTTTCCCGCCGTGCGCGGCGATACCGTCGTCTTCACGGCCGAAGGCGATTTGTGGAAAAGCAATCTGCGCGGTGGCGCGGCCCAGCGTCTGACCACGCATCCCGGCTATGAAACGAACGCGGCGATTTCTCGCGACGGCCAGTGGCTGGCGTTTTCCGCCGCCTATGAGGGGGCGCAGGAAGCGTATGTGATGCCGCTGGCCGGTGGCTTGCCGCGCCGTATTTCATTTGACAATGGCGGCGTGCTGGTGCTGGGCTGGACGGCGCAGGGCGAGGTGCTGGTCAGCACGCAAAATACGGACGGTCCCGCCTCGCGCCGCATCGTCGCCGCCATCGATCCCGTGAAACAGACGCGGCGCGTGTTTCCCGTGGCCGACGCCAACGACGCCGTGCTCGACGACGCCGGCAAGACCCTGTTCTTCACGCGTTTCGGCCTGGCCATGACGAATGACAATGTGCGCAACTACCGGGGCGGCGCGCATGCCACCTTGTGGCGCTATGAGCTCGACGGCAAGGGCGAGGCCGTGCGCATGCACGCGGAGCCCGCTGTGTTGGCAGGCAACAACAAGCGCCCCATGTGGTGGCAGGGCCGCGTGTATTACATCAGTGACGAGGGCGGCAGCGACAACCTGTGGAGCATGCTGCCCGACGGCTCCGACCGCCGCGCGTTGACCAGCCACACGCAGTGGGACGTGCGCAACGCGCAGCTGGGCGACGGCAAGATTGTGTATCAATTGGGCGCAGACCTGCGGGTGCTGGACCTGGTCGCAGGGACGGATTCATCGCCATTGCCGATCAGCCTTGTCTCCGATTTCGACCAGCAGCGCGCGCGCCAGATCCGCTCGCCGCTCGACACCTTGAGCAATGTGCAGCTGTCGGGCAAGGACGAGCGCATCATCCTGACGGCGCGCGGCAAGGTCAGCATCGCCGGCACGGGCCGCCTGCGCAGAGTCGACATCGCCATTCCCGACGGGGCGCGGGCGCGCGATGCCGTCTTTTCCAGCGACGAGAAATCCGTGTTCGCCATCGTCGACACGAGCGGAGAAAACGAAATCTGGAAGTACGCGGCCGACGGCTCGGGCAAGGGCGAGCAGCTTACGACGCACGGAGATAATCACCGCTGGAAGCTGTATCCGTCGCCGGACGGGCGTTGGCTGGCGCACACGGACAAGAAGGGCCGTTTCTGGCTGCTGGACCTGGCGACCAGGGGCAATCAGCTGATCGACGATGCGGGCAAGGCGGGCGTGGACAAGCACGACGAAGTGCAATGGTCGCCCGACAGCCGCAACCTGGCCATCGTGCGCGTGGCCAGCAACGAGCAGCGCGAGCAGATCGGCTTGTACAACCTCGCATCGAAGCAGCTGCAGTTCGTCACCAGCGACCGCTATACCTCCGGCTCGCCCGTGTTTTCGCCGGACGGGCGCTGGCTGTATTTCATGTCGGCGCGCAATTTTCAGCTGGCCAATGGCTCGCCTTGGGGCGATCGCAACATGGGCCCCGTGTTCGACAAGCGCATCGGCGTGTATGCGCTGGCGCTGCAGCCGGGCAACCGTTTTCCGTTCCAGCCCGACGATGAGCTGAGCCGCCCGGGAGTGAAGCCGGCCGAAACGGATGATGAAAAGGCGGCCGAATCGGCGGCGGAAAAGGCATTGGAAAAGGCCGGCGGCAAGTCGGCCGTGAAGAAAACGCCGGCCGCCCTGCCGGACGTCGTCTTCAAGGGACTGGCCGAGCGCCTGTATGAAGTGCCGCTAGCGGCCGGCAATTACAGTGCGCTGGCCATCGATGACAAGCGCCTGTATTTCCTCGAGCGCGACAGCGGCGAGAACAAGTTCAGCCTGAAAACCTTGGCCATAGGCAATGCGGGTTCCAAGCCGGAACTGCTGGTGGCCAATGTGCGCGAATTCGACCTGGCACAGGATAAAAAGCATTTGTATTACAGGACGGCAACCAGCGCGGCAGCCACCGGCCCGGGCGAGATGCTGGTGATCGAGGCGGGCGCCAAGCTGCCGTCCGACCTGTCGAAGGCGAAAGTAAAAGTCGACGACTGGACGTTTGTGTCGAACCCGCGTCTGGAGTGGAAGCAGATGTTCAACGATGCGTGGCGTCTGCACCGCGATTTCCTGTACGACGCGAAAATGCGCGGCGTGGACTGGAAGGCGGTGCGCGACAAGTATGCGCCGCTGGTCGAGCGGGTCACGGACCGGGCCGAGCTCAATGACGTGCTGGGCATGATGGTGGCCGAAGTGGGCGCCCTGCATTCGCAGATACGTCCCGGTGAATTGCGCCGCACGGAGCAGGAAGGCGCGCCGGCTGGTCTGGGCGCCGTGCTGGCGCGCACCAGCGAGGGCTACCGGGTCGAGCATGTCTACCGCAGCGAAGCGGAACTGCCCTCGGCGCGCGCTCCGCTGTCGCGGCCCGAGGTGGATGTGAAGGAGGGCGACGTGATCACGGCCGTCAACGGCAAGGACGTGCTGGCCGCGCGCGACATCAGCGACCTGCTGCTGAACCAGGCCGACAAGCAGGTGCTGCTGCAAGTCAAACGTGGCAAGGGCGCGCCGCGCGCCGTCATCGTCACGCCCGTCAACATGGCGAAACAGACGGCGCTGCGCTATGGCGACTGGGAATTGAGCCGCGCCGAGCAGGTGGCCGCCGCCTCGCAGGGGCGCATCGGCTACCTGCACCTGCGCGCCATGGGCGCCAACGACATCGCCTCGTTCGCGCGCGATTTTTACGCCAACATCAACCGCGAAGGCCTGATCATCGACGTGCGGCGCAATAACGGCGGCAATATCGACAGCTGGATCATCGAAAAGCTGCTGCGCAAGGCCTGGGCCTACTGGGCGCCGCCGGGCGTGCAGCCGTCGTCGAACATGCAGAACACCTTCCGCGGCCACCTGGTGGTGCTGGTCGATGAACTCACGTATTCCGATGGCGAGACCTTCGCGGCCGGCATCAAGGCATTGAAACTGGCGCCGCTGGTGGGCAAGCGCACGGCCGGCGCCGGCGTCTGGCTCAGCGACAATACGCGCCTGGCCGACAATGGCATGGCGCGCGTGGCGGAAAACGGCCAGTTCGGCATCGATGGACAGTGGCTGATCGAAGGCGTGGGCGTAGTGCCGGACGTCGAGGTGGAAAACCCGCCGCACGCCACCTTCAATGGCGCCGACCGCCAGCTGGAAGTGGCGCTCGACATGCTGGCGAAAAAGCTCAAGGAGCAGCCGCGCCCCGCGTTCCAGGCGCAGCCGATCCCCGCGTTGAAGTAATTCCGTTACAGGCTGCAGGCGGTCTTGACGCGTGGCACCAGATAGCCGTACTGCTCGTGATGGCGCAGGTCGGCGGTGGACGGCACGTCCTGGTGCAAGGCAGTCCGCTGGTGCCGCCCGCGCCGCCGTGTCCCGTGCCGCGCTGCCATAGATCGTGCGGGTGAGGCCTGCCGTCCACGGTTTTTTTGTATGGCCGAAAAATCAGCCGGCGCGCAGGCGGCGCCACAGCGTGGTGCGGCTGATGCCGAGGTATTGGGCGGCGGCGTCGCGGCGCCCGCCGAAGCGCGCCAGTACGGCGCTGGCGCTTTCGTCTTCCAGGCGCGGCGGCGCGGTGGCGGCAGGCGCCGGCGGCAGCGCCGGCGTGCCTGCGGCGTTGGCCAGTTCCGGCGCCACGCCCAGCACGAAGGCGGGCGTGAGCGCCTGCAGCGGTTCGGCTGCCAGGAACAGGGCCAGGCGCTCGGCCAGGTTGCGCAGTTCGCGCACGTTGCCGGGCCAGTCGTAGCGGCGCAGCAGCGGCGCGCAAGCCTGGACTTCCGCGTGCAGATTGGGGTGCGGACGGGCGCCCAGCGCGGCCAGCGCGTTTTTCAGCGACCATTCGGCCAGGCCGGGAATGTCGCTGGCGCGTTCGCGCAAGGCGGGCAAATGCAGGCGCAGCACGGCCAGGCGGTAGAACAGGTCGGCGCGGAAGCGGCCTTCGCGGATGCGCTGCTCCAGGTCGCAATGCGTGGCGCTGATGATGCGCACATTGATGGCGATGGGGCGCGTGCCGCCCACGCGCACCACTTCACGCTCTTCCAGCACGCGCAGCAAGCGCGTTTGCAGGGCCAGCGGCATTTCGCCGATTTCGTCGAGGAACAGGGTGCCGTGGTTGGCCGCTTCGAACAGGCCCGCATGGCCGCCCCGGCGCGCGCCCGTAAACGCCCCGTCCTCGTGGCCGAACAGTTCCGATTCCAGCAAGGACTCGGCGATGGCGCCGCAATTGATGGCAATAAAGGGCCGGTTCGCGCCCAGGCTGCGCGGGCTTTCGCGGTGGATGGCCTGCGCCACCAGTTCCTTGCCGCTGCCCGTCTCGCCCTGGATCAGCACCGTCGCCGGCGACCGCGCATACAGCACCACCGACTGGCGCAGCGCTTCCATCGCCTCCGATTCGCCGCGCAAATCGTGCAGGCCGTGGCGCGCGCGCAGAGTGTCGGCCACCACCGTGCGCCGCCCCCGGTTCGATTCGATCTGGGTCAGGCGCGCCAGTTCCAGCGCGTCGTCGAAGGCGCGCCGGATGGCCGTGGCCGAATACACGAAGACGGCTGCCAGTCCCGCCTCTTCGGCCAGGTCGGTGACGAGGCCAGCACCGACGACGGCTTTGACGCCCTCGGCCTTCAGTTCATTGATCTGCGCGCGCGCGTCTTCCTCGGTGGCGTAGGTGCGCTGCGCGATCTGGAAGCCGAAGGTGGCGGCAAATTCGCCCAGTTCCGGCATCGGGTCCTGGTAGGTGACGACGCCGATGTGCGGCGAAATGCGCCGCGCGCGCGCCAGCGCCTGCATCACGTCATAGCCGCTGGCCTTGGCGATGATGACGGGTACCGACAGCCGGCCTTTCAGGTAGGCGCCGTTGGAGCCGGCCGCGATGACGGCGTCGCAGCGCTCCGTGGCCATGCGTTCGCGGATGTGGCGCACGGCGTCGTCGAAGCCCAGGTTGATCGGCTCGATCGTCGCCAGGTCGTCGTATTCGAGCGTGATGTCGCGGAACAGGTCGAACAGCCGCGAGACGGAGACGGTCCAGATGACGGGTTTGTCGCGGTGGTCGAGCGGAGGTTGGGGAGGGCGGCGCATGCTTTATTCTAAACGATTTGTTTCATATTTTTGCTGTGCAACGGCGTTGCAACAAGCGCGTTGCAAGTGGTCTGTGGCGTTTCAGATATTGCCAGTAAGGAATATGAAAAAACCCCGGGAAACTGGTTTATGATCTAACAGCACTATGATGCCTGATGAATATATTGCCCAGGTGCATTTCGACCGCCAACAACCGAACCATGGTGTCCATGAACCGCGTACCGACCAGTCCCGATTTCATCGCCGATGCCTTGCAGCTGATCGCCTTGCCTGCTTGCGCCTGCGATGCCTGCGGCATGGTGGTGGCCGCGAATGGCGCCTTGCAGTCCTTGCTGGGCAGGGATATATCGGGCCGGCTGCTGGCCGACTGTTTTACGGACGCCTACCGCGCGTCGAGCACCAGCATGCTGCGCGGCGCGCTCGGCGCGGCCGGGCGCGAGCGACAGTGGGACAGCAGCCTGCAAGGGGAGGCGGGCGCCATCGCCGTGCAGGTATGGTCGAGGCCGCTGCTGGTGGACGATGGCTTGCCGGGCGCGACCCTCGTGTTTGCCGACATCCGCGTGCAGCAGCGCGACCAGCAAGCCCTGCGCAAGACCTTGCTGGAACAGCAGGCTATCCTGGAAAGCGCGGCCGTCGGCATCATCTTTTCCAAGGGTGGCTTTATCGAGGAATGCAATATCCGCGCCGCCGAGATGCTTGGCTATGCGCGCCACCAGTTGACGGGCATGCCGGGCGCGGTGCTGTACCGCTCCGCCGAGCATTGCCGCGCGCTGGGACTGGAAGCGGCGCCGCTGCTGTCGAAGGGCAAGCCATACCGCACGGAGCTGGAATTGCGGCGCCAGGACGGCACCCTGTTCTGGAGCCGCCTGCACGGGCGCGCCGTCGATCCCTTGAATACGCATGACGGCACGGTCTGGATCATTGAGGATATCAGCGACCACCGGCGCGATGAAGACCAGCTGCGCCGCGCCATGCTGGAAATGCAGGCCGTGATGGACAACGCGCCGCTGGCCATCGGCTTCCAGCGCGACAAGGGCGTGCTGCGCTACAACAGGCGCTTCGCCGAATGCTTCGGCTTCGACGGCGACAGCGGCGTGGGCCTGGCCGTCGCCGACCTGTATCCGTCGCGCGCGGCCTACGAGAACGTCGTGCGGCAGGCTGCGCCCCTGCTGCGGCGCGGCCTGCCGTTTCAGGGCGAGATGGAGATGCGCCGCCGCGACGGTTCGACCTTCTGGGCGCTGGCCTACGGCTATGTGCTGAACCGGGAAAACCAGCCCGACCGCGCGCTGCGCGACACGATCTGGCTGTTCGATGACCGCAGCGCGCAAAAGGCGGCCGAGGAGGCGACGCGCCAGCTGATGCTCGAGCAGCAGGCCATCCTCGATAATGCCTCCGTCGGCATCCTGTTTTCGCGTTCACGCCTGATCCTGCGCTGCAATCCCCGCTTCGCCGAAATGTTCGGCTATGCGCAGGAGGAGATGACGGGCATGCCCGCCGCCGAACTGTTTCCCTCGCCGGCCGCCTACGAGGCATTCGGCGTGCAAGCGACGCCGCTGCTGGGACAGGGCTTGCCGTACGAGCAGGACGAATCGCTGTTCCGCCGCCGCGACGGCAGCCTGTTCTGGTGCCGCATCCGCGCCAAGGCCGTCGACCAGGCGCACAGCGAGCAGGGCGCCATCTGGATCCTCGAAGACATCACGGCCAGCCGCCAGGCGCAGATGGAGGTGGCGGCCATCATGACGAATGCCTCGGTCAGCATCCTGTACACCAAGAACCGCCAGATCACGCGCTACAACCTGGGCTTTGCCGCGATGTTCGGCTACAGCGGCGACGAGGCGCTGGGCTTGCCTGGGCGCGCCCTGTACGTGTCGCAGCAATCCTACGACCTGCTGGGCGCGGCGGCCTTTCCCTTCCTGTCGGTGGGCAAGCCCTTCCAGACAGAAGTGGAAATGATGCGCCGCGACGGCACGACCTTGTGGGCGCAACTGATCGCCTACGTCGTCAATCCCGACGATCCCGCGGCCGGTACCATCTGGATTATCGAGGACCGCACGGAAGCCAAGCGCGCCGAAGAATCGCTGCGCAACGCGCTGCTGGAAAACCAGGCCATCCTCGACAGCGCCGTGCTGGGCATCTCGGTGATAGAGGGGGGCTACAATTTGCGCGCCAACAGCAAGATGGAAGAGCTGTTCGGCTATGGACCGGGCGAGATCAACGGCCTGTCCGTGCGGGCCCTGTATCCGGACGTGGCCGCGTGGAAGGTGGCGCGCGGCGAGACGGCGCGCGATTTCGATGCGGGCAGGGTGCACATGTCGGAATACCAGCTGGTGCGCAAGGATGGCAGCCGCTTCTGGGCGCGCCTGTCCGGCCGGCCGTTCGACCTGGCGCATGCGCATGGCCGTTCCGTGTGGCTGGTCGACGACGTGACGGCGCGCCGCGAGGCGGCCGAGGCGGTGCGCCGCGCGCGCGACGAACTGGAATTGCGCGTGCAGGAACGCACGGCCGAACTGGCCGGCGCCAACCTGCTGCTGCAGGGCGAAATCGTCGAGCGGCGCCAGGCTGAGGCGCGGGTGCACCACATGGCTTACCACGACAACCTGACGGGCTTGCCGAACCGCGCGCTGCTGTCGGACCGGCTGGAACGGGCCATGCTGGCCTCGCAGCGCTCGGAGCGCAAGCTGGCCGTGATGTTCATCGACCTCGATCGTTTCAAGACCATCAACGATTCGCTGGGCCACATGACGGGCGATCTGCTGCTCAAGGAAGTGGCCGCGCGGCTGTGCGGCGCCGTGCGCGCCAGCGACACGGTGGCGCGCCTGGGCGGCGATGAATTCGTCGTGCTGGTGCCGGGCATCCGTGGCGGCGAGGAAGCGGCGCGCGTGGCCGAGAAGATCATCGAGGCGCTCACGCCCGCCTTTCCGCTCGACGGCCACGTGCTGCACGTGACGCCGTCGATCGGCATCTGCGTGTATCCGGACGACGGCGGCGATGTCGACGCCCTGATGCGCCATGCCGATGCGGCCATGTATCACGCCAAGGGCAATGGCCGCAACAACTACCAGTTCTTCACGCAGACGATGAACCAGGCGGCGGCCCTGCACTTCGATTTGGAAAGCAGCTTGCGCACGGCGCTGGCGCTGCAGCAGTTCGAACTGTTTTACCAGCCCGTCATCGATATCGCCACGCGCCGGCTGCACGGCATGGAAGTGCTGCTGCGCTGGCGCCGCCCCGGCCACGGCCTGGTGCTGCCGGACCGCTTCATTCCCATCATGGAAGAAAACGGCTTGATCGTGCCGGTGGGCGAGTGGGTGATGCGCCAGGCGTGCGAGCAAAGCATGGCCTGGCAGCGCCAGGGCTTGCAGCCGGTGCCGCTGGCCGTGAATCTGTCGCCGCGCCAGTTCATGCACAAGGGCCTGGTGGCGGCGATTGGCGCCGTGGTGCGGGAAACGGGGATCGATCCGTCGCTGCTGGAATTCGAGATCACCGAGACGGCGCTGATGCAGCACGGCGAGCATACCCTGGAGATTCTGCGGCAGATCAACGGCATGGGCCTGCGCCTGTCGATCGACGATTTCGGCACCGGTTATTCCAGCCTGGCCTACCTGAAGCGCTTCCCCGTGAAGAAGGTCAAGATCGACCGCGCCTTCATCAAGGACCTCGAGCACAGCGCGGAAGACCGCGCCATCGTGTCGGCCATCATCGCGCTGGCCGACAGCCTGCAATTGTTGGCCGTGGCCGAGGGCGTGGAAACGGAGGAGCAGTTCGCGCTGCTGCAGGCGAACGGCTGCCGCTATGCGCAGGGCTATCTGTTTTCCGCGCCCGTGCCGGCGGTCAATGCGCAGGCCTTGCTGGAACGCGTTGTTAAGACTTCGAGCGCCTAACAGAACCGTAGCGAGCGGCAGTGAGTTGTGGCTGAGAAGCGGAGCTGTGCGAATGCACAGTGAGCATCGGAGGCCGCAAATCGCGACGCGCAGTAGGTTATGTTAGGTGCTCAATCAATCGTCGCCACCACCGGCGCATGATCGGACGGCTGTTCCCACTTGCGCGGCACGCGGTCGATCACGCAGGCCGTGCAGCGGCCTGCGAGAGCGGGCGAGAGCAGGATGTGGTCGATGCGCAGGCCCTTGTTCAGGCGGAAGCCCAGCTGGCGGTAATCCCACCAGCTGAACGATTTTTCCGCCTGTTCGAACAGGCGGAAAGCGTCCGTCAAGCCGATGTCGAACAGGCGCTGCAGGGCGGCGCGTTCCTTGTCCGAGACCAGCACCTGGCCTGCCCAAGCGACGGGATCGTGCACGTCGCGGTCGTCGGGCGCGATATTGTAGTCGCCGACGACGGCCAGCTGCGGGTGCTGCTGCGCTTCTTCGGCCAGCCAGTCGTGCAGGGCGGACAGCCAGCCCAGCTTGTATTCGTATTTGTCCGAGTCGACGCTCTGGCCGTTCGGCACGTAGGCGCAGACGACCCGCACGCCGCCTATGGTGGCGGCCAGGATGCGCTGCTGCGCATCGTCATAGCGCGGGTTGTTCTTTACCACGTCGGTGATCGGCAGCTTCGACAGGATGGCCACGCCGTTGTAGGTCTTCTGGCCGCTGAAGACCACCTGGTAGCCGGCCGCCTCGATCTCGGCGACGGGGAACTTGTCATCCGTTAGCTTGGTTTCTTGCAGGCACAGTATGTCGACCGGGTTGTCGGTCAGCCACTGCAGCACTTGCGGCAGGCGCACTTTGAGCGAGTTGACGTTCCAGGTGGCGAGTTTCATGGGAAAAATCCTTGCTTGAGTAGGTGACGATAGGCGCGAATCTTACCGCATGCGTGTCGATGGCGTCCTGTCCCGCCTGCCGGGCATGGGCTTGATTGACGGGCGGGGAAAAAGCCGTGTTAACAAAGTATTTGCATTTAACCAATCGTGGCGCATGAATATTATGTTTTTGTGTATCATTGATCAACCCCTATGTTTGATTTGGCATAAGTGGCTGGCATGGCAGGCTGCGTCTTGCCGTTGGGCGCGACAAAGGTGTAAAGTTTCTCGCTAAAACGCGATAAAAACTACTAAAATGGCACAATGTAACAACTGTGTCACATGGCTTTGTTACAGCCAAGTTAAGAACCGAACAGGAAGCAGTTGTAATTAGTTGTAATTGCTATTCCGATTACATGACCACTGTGCCGGGGATGGAACGTTAATTCCGTCCCTGGCGCCGCCAGACTTGTTATATAAATTGCAGTACTGTATCTATGAGACTGTTTTGCGACATCAATAGATGGTACTATTTTGAAATGTTGCAGTTTTAATAGTGAGACTTGCGCGTAGCATTTGCAAAGGAAGAAAATGCGAACTGCATTTGAAGCGTGGGCGCAGCGTGACGGCCACATTGTGCGGCGAAGAGAAGACAAACCGGATGAGTACCTGATTTTCGAGACCCAGCGCCGCTGGGTTATCTGGCAGGCAGCTCTGACGCATGGCAAGACGGCGACCAAGCCGCGCGTGAGCGCGGCCGAAAAGGCGGCGAAAGCCCAGCGCGCGCTGGAAATGTCCTCCGATGAAGCGACCGTACGCAACAAGGTGCTCAATGAGGTGCTCGACGCCTTCAGCGGCGCCGATGGCGCGGCCGGCATGGAAGGCATACTGAAAGTGATCCAGGGCCTGAAGCAGAAGCAGAAGGCGCTGGCCGACGACAAGAGCGAAGATTCAACGGCTTGAGGGGACGGCGATGCGTTATCGGCACTATAAGGGCGGCATTTATGAACTCGTGTGCGAAGCCACGCTGGAAGCGGATCTGACGCCGATGATCGTCTATCGCGCCGCCGACGGTTCCATCTGGACCCGTCCGAAAGACGTGTTTTTTCAACTGATCGAAGTCGAAGGCGTCATGGTCCAGCGTTTCGCTCCCATCAACTGATGGCCGCCTGCGTGCGTGCCCGGGATTATTTCATGCGTAAATTGCTGCCTGCCGCTTTGGTGCTGGGCTTTGCCTGCGCCGCGGCGCATGCCGAAACCATCGGTTCGGTCGATACGGTCTTCAAACTGATCGGCCCTGACCATAAAATCGTCGTTGAAGCGTATGATGATCCGCGCGTCGCCGGCGTCAGCTGCTATCTGTCGCGCGCCAAGACGGGCGGCATCAAGGGCGCCGTCGGCCTGGCCGAAGACAAGGCCGATGCGGCCGTGGCTTGCCGCCAGGTGGGGCCGCTGCAATTCAAGGGCAAGCTGCCGCGCCAGGAAGAAGTGTTCACCGAGCGCGCCTCGATCTTCTTCAAGCACGTGCGCGTCGTGCGCATGGTCGACAGCAAGCGCAATGCGCTGGTCTACCTCGTGTATTCCGACCGCCTGATCGAGGGCAGCCCGAAAAACAGCGTCACCGCCGTCGCCGTGCCTGGCGACCAGCCGATCCCCGTCCGTTAAGCGAGCTTCCCATGCGCGTGCCATCGTCTGCCGCCCTTGCCGCCTTTGCCGCCAGGACGCTGCTGCTGTTTGGCCTGGGCGGCTGCGCCACCCTGACGGGCAACACGGACCAGATGGTGCTGGTGCAAACCATCCAGGACAACCGCGAACTGACGGGCGCCGGCTGCATCCTCAGCAACGACGTGGGCAAGTGGTTCGTCACCACGCCGGGACGCATCACCATCCGCAAGAGCCAGGAACCGTTGAAAGTCGATTGCCGCAAGCACGGTTCGCCCGCCATCGCGACGGACGACCACATCGATCCCAAGCTCAATGGCAGCGTATGGGGCAATGTCATCCTGACCCTGGGCGTCGGCTATTTCGTCGACCGCAACACGGGCGCCGGCTTCGACTACCCATCGATCCTGACCATCGTCATGCAAGACCCGGCCCGTCTGGCGCCGCCGCCCGCACCCGTCGCCGTGAAGCCGCCGCCGGCCGCCGTGCCGGAAACGGTGGTGCAGCCCAAGGTGGCACCGTCGCCGTTGCCCAATCCCGTCGTCTACTGATTAATACGCTACGCATGAAAAAACCGCCAGGGTCAGTGACCGTGGCGGCTGTCTTCTTGCGTAACGACGCCTGACAAAACCGTAGCGAGCGGGAGCTAGTGGTGGCCGAGAAGCGCAGCTGTACTTTATGTACAGCGAGCATCGCCGGCCGCCAATCGCCCCGCGCAGCAGGTTTGATCCGGCGTTCTCTTAGACGCGGTTGATCAGGAACGTGGTCAAGAGTGGTACTGGACGGCCGGTCGCGCCCTTCGATCCGCCCGATTTCCATGCCGTGCCGGCGATGTCCAGATGCGCCCAGGTGTACTTCTTGGTGAAGTTTTCCAGGAAGGCCGCTGCCGTTACCGAGCCGCCGCCTGGCGTGCCGATGTTGGCCAGGTCGGCGAAGTTCGACTTCAGCTGTTCGTTGTACGCCTCTTCGATCGGCATGCGCCATGCCGTGTCGCTCGATTGCTTGCCCGCTGCCAGCAGTTCATTGGCCAGCTGGTCATGCGCCGCATCGCTGCGCGTAAACAGGCCGCTGTTGTGGTGGCCCAGGGCGACGACGCAAGCGCCCGTCAGGGTGGCGATATCGACCACGGCTGCCGGCTTGAAGCGTTCGGCATAGGTCAGCGCGTCGCACAGCACCAGACGGCCTTCGGCGTCCGTGTTCAGCACTTCAATGGTCAGGCCGTTCATGGAGGTGACGATGTCGCCCGGCTTGGTGGCGCGGCCCGACGGCATGTTTTCGCATGCGGCGATGACGCCGATGACGTTCAGCTTCAGGTTCATTTCGCCGATGGCGCGGAAGGTGCCCAGTACCGAGGCGGCGCCGCACATGTCGTACTTCATTTCATCCATGCCGGGACCGGCCTTGATCGAAATGCCGCCCGTGTCGAAGGTGATGCCCTTGCCGACCAGGACCACCGGCGCATCCTTGGCCTTGCCGCCCATGTGTTTCAGGACGATGAATTTCGGCGGCTGCTCGCTGCCGTTGGTGACGGACAGGAAGCTGCCCATTTTCAGCGCTTCGAGCTGTTTGCGGTCCAGCACTTCGACTTCGAACTTGTAATCCTTGGCCAGCTGCTTGGCCGTGCTGGCCAGGTAGGTCGGATTGGCGATGTTCGCCGGCAGGTCGCCCAGCTTGCGCGTCAGGTCGGAACCGTTGGCGATGGCGATGGCTTGCGCCAGCGCGCCGCGCGTGGCTGCCGTTGCCGGCGCTGCCAGGACGATCTTGCGCACGCCTGCCGGCGCCGGATCTTTTTTGCTTTTTTGCGAGTCGCAGCGGTATTCGCTGTCATGTGCTGCTTGCACCACGCAACGGATTGCCCAATTTACGTCGCGCTCTTTCACTTCAGCCAGCGGTAATGCGATAATGGCGTCCGCAGCGCCCAGCGAGCCGAAGGCCTTCAGCGCGGCTTGTACGCCGGTTGCGAAGCTTTTTTCGCTGACAGTGTCATCGCTGCCCATGCCTACCAGCAGAACACGTTCGGCGGCGACGCCATCGACTGCGCGCAGCAGCAAGGTGCTGCCAGGCTTGCCGCTGATGTCGCCGGACTTCAGCGCAGCCGAAATCGCACCCTTGCTGTCCAGCGATTTTGCCGCTGGCGACAGTTTTTTGTTTTCGAATACCGCAACCGCGATGCATCCGCTTTTGGCCGTGCCGAGGGTGCTCTTGGTATCGAATGCTTTTATGCTAAAGTCCATTTGGTTCTCCGTTTTCATTTACTAGTAACGTGTTACTCAACTAACTGACCCGAATTATAAACTCCGAATGATCTTTCAACGCGCCCTTCGACGTGAATTGGCTAGTGCCGCCGGGGCCACCTTCACTGTTTTGTTCAGCATCCTGCTCACCTGGATGCTGATCGGTATTCTCGGCAAGGCGGCGGGCGGCAAGATCGCGTCGGCCGACGTCATGTCCCTGATGGTCTTTTCCGCCCTGATGCAGCTGCCCACCATCATCATCCTCACCGGATTCATTTCGGTGCTGATGGTCGTCACGCGCAGCTACAAGGAGTCGGAGATGGTGGTGTGGTTCGCCTCGGGCCTGAGCCTGTCGCGCTGGATCTGGCCCGTGCTCAGCTTCGGCCTGCCGCTGGTGCTGGCCACCGGCGTCCTGAGTTTGTACGCCACGCCGTGGGCGCAAAAGAAAAGCGATGAATATGTGGCGCGCTTTGAAAAGCGCGAAGACCTGCAGAAAGTCACGCCGGGCCAGTTCCGCGAATCGGCCGGCAGCAACCGCATCTTTTTCGTCGAGGGCGCCAGCGGCGAAAAGAACGTGGTGCAGAACGTCTTCGTCAATACCGTCGATGAAAAAGGCAGCGCCGTCGTCGTCGTCGCGAAGGAAGGCGTGATCAATACCGACGCCAAGGGCGAACGCTTCCTGGTGCTCAAGAGCGGCCGCCGCTACCAGGGCGTGCCGACACAGGCGGACTTCCAGACCATGGAGTTCGAGCAGTACATCATGCGCATCGAGAGCAAGCAGCAGGAACTGGGCGCGGAACTGGGCGTGCGCGCCATGAGCACCATGGCCCTGGTCGCCGATCCGAATCCCTACACCATGGCCGAGTTGCTGTGGCGGGTCAGTGCGCCGTTGATCGGCCTGATGCTGATCCTGCTGGCCATTCCGCTGGGCTTTGTCAATCCGCGTGCCGGCAGTTCGGCCAATCTGATCATCGCCCTGCTGATTTTCTTCACCTACAGCAATCTGATCAAGGTCGTCGAAGCGAGCGTGAAACAGGGGCGCCTGACCTTCGGTCTGGCCTGGTGGCCGCTGCACCTGCTGGCGGCGCTGGCCGTGGTGGCGCTGTTTGCGTGGCGCCTGAATGTGAACCACCGCTATCATCCGCTGGTCCTGCTGGCGGCTTTCAAGCGCGCGCGCCGCGCCGGCAATATAAGTAAAGCGGTACCGAAATGAAGATTTTACAGCGCTATTTTGCGGTCTCGATATTCCAGGCGGTGCTGTTCGTGCTGCTGGCCTTTTTGGCACTGCAAGCCTTCATCGACCTGACGGGCGAGCTGCCCAAGGTGGGCCGCAACGGCTACACCATCCAGTATGCCTTCCTGTATGTGCTGGTGCTGGTGCCGGGGCACGTGTACGAGGTGATGCCGATCGCGGCGCTGATCGGCACCATCTACACGATGGCGCAGTTTGCCGCCAGTTCCGAATTTACCATCATGCGGGCATCGAGCATGTCGACGGCGATGGCCGCCGGTTTCCTGTTCCGCATCGGTATCGTTTTCGTCGTCATCACCTTCATCTTCGGCGAGGTGATCACGCCGCGCACGGAGCCGCTGGCCGAGCGCCTCAAGCTGACGTCGCGCGGCGCGGCCGTGTCGAGCGAGTTTCGCTCGGGCCTGTGGACCAAGGACATGGTCAAGAGCGACGGCCTGACGGGTACCGTCACCGGCTCGCGCTTTTTCAATGTAGGCGAAGCGCGTGCGGACGGCCAGCTGAAAAACGTCAAGCTGTATGAATTCGACACCGATATGCGTTTGCGCACCCTGACCGTGGCCAAAGGCGCGACGTATCAGGGCAATAATATCTGGCGTCTGACCGATGTGACGGAAACCTCGTTCTCGAACAGCGCGGCCACCTCGCCCGGCTTCGAGCCAAAGCTGGCGAACTACTATGGGCAGGAAACGAGCCTGGTGCGCACGGTGCAGAGCGCCAGCAAGGACATGACGTCGGAGGTGACGCCGAAGATCCTGACGGTGTCGGCGTCCGACCCCGAGCGCATGTCGGCCAGCGAACTGGCCGTGTACACGCGCCACCTGGCCGAGAACAAGCAGGAAACCGAGCGTTTCCGCATCGCTTTCTGGAAAAAGCTGATCGATCCGCTGGCCATCTTCGTGCTGATGGCGCTGGCGCTGCCGTTCGCCTACATGCATACGCGCAGCGGCGGCATCAGCCTGAAGATCTTCATTGGCATCATGATCGGCGTGAGCTTCATGCTGGTCAACACCCTGTTCTCGCATCTTGGCTTGCTCAGCACCTGGCCCGCCTTCCTGACGGCGGTGGCGCCGAGCGCCCTGTATCTGCTGCTGGCGCTGGGCGCCCTGTGGTGGGTGGAGCGGCACTGATGGAGACGAACGTGAAACAGGCATTGATCTTGTTTGCCCATGGCGCGCGCGCCGCA
The DNA here is from genome assembly GCF_020858135.1 of Janthinobacterium sp. FW305-128. Lineage (NCBI taxonomy): Bacteria > Pseudomonadati > Pseudomonadota > Betaproteobacteria > Burkholderiales > Oxalobacteraceae > Janthinobacterium > Janthinobacterium sp. FW305-128. The sequence goes on from NZ_JACYMK010000003.1 coordinate 474,507, forward strand.
TCGTGGGCCGCCCCCTTCGAGCGGCTGCGCGACCTGACCCAGGCGCGCATGCCCGGCGCCAGCGTGCACCTGGCCTTCCTGGAACTGATGACGCCACGCCTGCCCGAGCTGGTGGCGAGCCTGCTGGCCGAGCTGCCCGCCGGCGCTATCCTCGACGTCACCGTGGTACCCGTGTTCCTGGGGCAGGGCGGGCATGTGCTGCGCGACTTGCCGTTGCTGCTGGAAGAACTGCGCCAGCAGCATCCGGCACTGCGCCTGAAGGTGGTCGAGGCGGTGGGCGAGAACGCCAGCGTGCTCGCCGCCATCGCCGATTACTGCGTGGCGGCGCCAGGTTCCAGCCCTTTGCCTTGAGCGGGATCGACATCGTCTACCTATGGGTAGACGGCGCCGATCCCGCCTGGCGCGCGCGCCGGCGGCACGCCTATGCCGCCTGGGCGCAGGCGCATCCCGGCCAGCTGGCCCTGCACGGCAACGTGGCGGGGCGCTACCGCGACAACGGCGAACTGCGCTACAACCTGCGCGCGCTCGAGCGCTTCTTTCCCGGCCATGGCCACATCTATCTGCTGACGGACCGGCAAGTGCCCCGCTGGCTGCGCGCATCAAAGCGCCTGACGGTGATCGACCATGCGAGCCTGATGCCCGATGCCTCTCTGCCGGTGTTCGACTCCGGTCATATCGAATCGTACCTGCACCATATTCCGGGATTGTCCGAACGCTTCCTGTATCTGAACGACGACGTATTTTTCGGCGCGCCGTTCGAGCCTGCATTCTGGTTTGGCGGAGAAGGGGACCGGCGTTTGAGTGTTTTCACGGAGAGCGCGCTGCACGATGATGTGCCGGGCTTGCGCGCCGACGTGGCTGCGCCCGTCAATTGCGCGACCTTGTCGCGGCAATGGCTGTCGTCGCAGTACCCCGCTTACCTGCATGAACCGCGCCTGTATGCGCATGCGCCGCGGCCCATGCTGAAAAGCGCGCTGCATGCGCTGGAAGGGCTGGCGCCGGCCATGTTTGCCGCTGTGCGCGAGACGGTGTTCCGTTCGTGGCAGGTGCCGGCATTGCTGCCCGACCTGGTGCCGCGCTGGATGGTGCATCAGGGGATTGCGCGCTCGCGCATGCTCGACCCGCTGCATATCGCCAGCGGCGATGCGCAGGCGCCGCGGCAGCTTGAGGAACTGGCGGCGCGTTTCGGCAGCTTGCCGTTTTTCTGCATCAACGATACCTGCGACGAGGCCGGCGACGACGACCCGCGCCTGCTGCGCGTGGCCGCTACCTTGCAGCGGCTGCTGCCGCTGCCGTCATCGTTTGAAGTTGCTTAAGCCGCTTTCTTCTTCGGCGCCAGGCTGATGCGGGCGGCGGCCGTGCTGTCGGACAGCGAAGCGAGGAACAGCAGCAAATAGGCGCCCAATTCGAGCACTTCCTCACCGAGCAGCGCGTAGGCGTCCGGCATGCCATGAAAGACCTTCTTGTCGAAAGGCCAGCCAGCGACCATCAGCAAGCCGCCGATGGCCGTCAGGATGGTGATGCGCATGCTGAAAATCTGCGGCGCATGGGCAAACACCTTGCGCGCGCGCGGCGCGAAGAAGATCAGCAAGCGTATCAGGATCAGCAACTCCACCAGACGCAGGGCTTTTTCCAGCTGCGCCCAGGCGGGCGCCGTGCCGAACTGATCGATATCGAGTTCGCGCAGCAGGAAGCCGAACAGCAGCGCGCACAGGCCCGCATGCATGAGGAAGCGCAGGGACTGGCGTTCAGTCTCTTGCCAGGCGCGCACGCCGTGCACGGTGCAAGCCAGGGCCAGGAACAGCGCCTGCAGCCATTCCAGCAAATGGTTTTCGTCGTCGATATTCGGGAAGACCGTCCACAGGGCGATGGAGGCGAGCATGCTGAGCAGCACGGCGCTGGCGACGCCGACATTGCTGCGGCTGAGCGAAGTCAGGGCTTCGCGCATGGAGGTGAAATTCATGTGTGGTCGTAAGGCTAAAGTTGCGCGGCGCGGTATTGCAGCCTGCGGGCGCAGCTTTTTTCGGGGAGGGTCAGCCGGGATACCGCACGGCAAGCGCTATGGCGGGGCGAAGCGTGAATTTATTGCTATCACGCAACAACTTCTCGAGAAAAGATGCGTGAGCATCGTATCATGTTTCCCCGGAAGACGTCGGTTACTGACTTTAAAGTCGGTAAAATACGCTGTGTTTATTCAAGCATGGCGCGCCAGAATGGCGGCCGTTTCTTCGATGGCCTGGTGCGTGCGCGCGGCCATGGCGTCGCCCAGCATCACCAGCACGGGGCCGTGGGTGTCGCCCAGGCCGTGCGCCAGGGCGCTCAGCGTCAGGCGCACGATGCGCTGGTCCGGGCGGCTGCAGTTTTCTATCACCACCACCGGGGTGTCGGCACGGCGGCCCTGGGCCAGCAAGCGCTGCGCCGTGGCAATGGCTTCGCGGCCACCCATGTATTGCACCAGGGTGTCGCAGTCGGGAATGCGCGTCTGGTCCGGTTCGCCCGGCGCCGTGCTGGATGTGAAAAAGGCCACGCTGCGCGACACGCCCCGCTTGGTCAGCGGCTGCTGTGTTGCGGCCGCCGCCGCCAGCGCCGTGGTAATGCCGGGCACCACTTCGACGGCGATGCCCGCTTCTTCCAGCGCCCGCAATTCCTCGTCGGCACGGCCGAACAGCATGGGATCGCCCCCTTTCAGCCGCACGACGATGGCGTGCTTGCGCGCGTTGTCGACCAGTTGCTTGTTAATAAACGCCTGCGCCGTCGACAATTGGCCGCAGCGCTTGCCGACCAGGATTTTTTGCGCCTGCGGGCACAGCTCCAGCATCTCTTCGGTGACCAGCGCGTCGTGCAGCACGACGTCGGCCTGCGCCAGCAGGCGGGCGCCGCGCAAGGTCATCAGGTCTTGCGCGCCGGGGCCTGCGCCGATCAGGTAGACCTTGCCGGGGAGAGATGCGGAGTTGTTCATGCTAGCCTTCTTCAGTCGAGATACGGGTTACAGCCGAACCATGCCCGCGGCCACGGTCTGGTGGGTGACTTCATCGATCAGGATGAATGCCCCCGTGGCGCGGATATCGGCATACGCATCGGCCGCCAGCGCCTGCTGCACGTTCAGGCTGATGCGGGCAATGTCGTTGAGCTTCAAGCCTTCGGCAGGATGGCGCTGCTGCGTATTGATGTCGAGAATCGACTCGATCGCCGTCACCTTGGCCGCCGTCTGCTTGGTGCCGTGCTTGATCCAGTACTTGCGGCGCAGGTCCAGCGCGTCTTCCGACAGCCAGCACACGTCGGCCACTACCTGTTTCAGCAAAGTGGCGGGGCGCTCGCTGCTGGCCAGCAAGTCGCCGCGCGAAATGTCCAGATATTCATTGAGCAGCAGGGTCACGGACTGGCCCACCACGGCCGTCGGCAGCGAACCGTCGAGGGTGACGATATCCTTGACGGTTGCCGTCTGGCCCGATGGCTGCACCACCAGGGTGTCGCCGATGCTGACCTTGCCCGCCTCGATGCGGCCCATGTAGCCGCGGAAGTCGTTCGCTTCGTGGCCGTTGTGGCGCGCCACCAGCTGCACGGGGAAGCGGAATGGCGTGTCGTGCGATTCGTCGTAGACGGACAAGGACTCAAGCAGCTCGATCAGGGTCGGGCCCGTGTACCAGCCCAGCTTGTCGCCGCGCTCGACGACATTGTCGCCCGTCAAGGCGGACAATGGAATCGGCGTGATGTCCTTCAGGCCCAGCGACTGGGCAAATTCGCGGTAGGCGGCGACGATGCGGTTGTACACCGTTTCATCATAATCGACCAGGTCCATCTTGTTGACGGCCACGACCACGTGCTCGATCTGCAGCAAATGGGCAATCGTCGAATGACGTTTGGTCTGGATCAGCAGTTCCACGCTGCCGTCGTCACCGAGTTTGACTTTCGACACGTCGATCAGGATGATGACGGCGTCGGCCGTGGACGCTCCCGTGACCATGTTGCGCGTGTACTGTTCATGGCCCGGCGTGTCGGCGATGATGAACTTGCGCTTCGGCGTGGCAAAGTAGCGGTAGGCCACATCGATGGTGATGCCTTGCTCGCGTTCCGCTTCCAGGCCGTCCGTCAGCAAGGACAGGTCGACCGTGTCGCCCACCGTGCGCTTGTGCTTGGAGCGCGACATGGCGTCGAGCTGGTCGGCGAAGATGCCCTTGCTGTCGAACAGCAAACGGCCGATCAGGGTGCTCTTGCCGTCATCGACGGAACCGGCTGTAATAAAACGCAACATGCCGCGTTCAACGCTGTCGGTGAGAGTGGTGCTGGAGATTGCTGCGTTCATTAGAAATACCCTGCTTTCTTGCGTTTTTCCATCGAGGCTTCGGAAGTCTGGTCATCCATGCGGGTGGCGCCACGTTCCGTGATTTGCGTGATTGCCGTCTCGGCGATGATGGCGTCCACCGTCGCCGCGTCGGACGACACGGGGCAGGTGCACGAGATATCGCCCACCGTGCGGAAGCGCACGACTTGCGTTTCCACCGTTTCGCCGTCGCGCGGCGGTGTCAGATCCGTCAGCGGCACCAGCAGGCCGTTGCGCGGGATCACCTGGCGCTCGTGCGCGAAGTAGATCGGCGGCAATTCCAGTTTCTCGCGGGCGATGTATTGCCACACGTCCAGCTCCGTCCAGTTCGAGATGGGGAAGACACGCATGTTTTCACCGGGATGCACGCGCGTGTTATACAAGTCCCACAGCTCGGGACGCTGGGCTTTCGGGTCCCAGGCGCCGAATTCGTCGCGGAAGGAAAAAATGCGTTCCTTGGCGCGGGCCTTCTCTTCATCGCGGCGCGCGCCGCCGATGCAGGCGTCAAAGCCATGTTCGGCGATGGTTTCCAGCAAGGTCACGGCTTGGGCCGCATTGCGCGAATCCGTGGCCGGGTTGCGCAGGCGCACGGTGCCGCGCTTGATCGAGTCTTCGACGGAGCCGACGATCAGGCGCTCGCCCAGCTCGGCCACTTTCTTGTCGCGGAAAGTGATGACTTCCGGGAAGTTATGGCCCGTGTCGATATGCACGAGGGGAAACGGGAACTTGCCTGGGCGGAAGGCTTTCTCCGCCAAACGCAGCAGGACGACGGAATCCTTGCCGCCGGAAAACAGCAGGGCGGGATTGGCCGATTCGGCCGCCACTTCGCGCATGATGTGGATGGCTTCCGATTCAAGGCTGTCGAGGTGACGCTGGTTCAAAATATTGCTCATATAGGATGCTTTCTTGTTCTGTGTGTCTGTTCAGGCTGCCACGGATTTGATGCGTATCAGTTTGCCGTCCACCATGTGCAGGCCGCATTCCTTGGAATCCGGGTTTTCCCACCACCAACGCCCGGCGCGCACATCTTCGCCCGGCTGCACGGCACGCGTGCATGGTTCGCAGCCGATGGACGGGTAGCCCTGGTCGTGCAGCGCGTTGTACGGCACGTCGTTCGCGCGGATATAGTCCCACACATCCTGCTCGGACCAGTCGGCCAGCGGATTGAATTTCGTCATCGCATGCGCCGCGTCGTCTTCCTGCACGTGCAATTCGGCGCGCGTGGTGGACTGGGCGCGGCGTTGGCCCGTGATCCAGGCCTTGTTGCCGGCCAGGGCGCGGCCCAGCGGCTCGACCTTGCGGATGCGGCAGCATTCGCGGCGCATCTCGACGCTGTTGTAGAAGGCGTTGAGGCCGTTCTGTTCCACGTAGGAAGCGACAAGCTCCGGCTGCGGGCGGTACAGGGTGATGTCGTGGTCGTAGCGGGTTTTCACCTTGTCGAGCACGGCCAGGGTTTCCTGGTGCAGCCGGCCCGTTTCCAGGGAAAAGATGCCGATCGGCAGCTTTGCCTTGAGAATCATGTCGGTCAGCACCATGTCTTCGGCTGCCAGGCTGGACGCGAACACGGCCGGCGAAAAGTCCGCGGCGATGCGTGTCAGCGTTTGCTCGGTGGCGTGAATCAAAGAAGTCAGATCGCTCATGATGGGTCCTCAGATGCCGGCCGCGTTGTCGAGGTCAGGATTCTGGCCTTCGCGGTGGTGGCGGCGGAACAGCGGCGATTTCTGGTCCCACGAGGCCTGGTAGGTTTCCGAAAAGACGGACAAACCTTTCAGGGCGTCATGGATGCTGCGGTCCGGACGCGTCGCATAGGCATCGAAGCCGACGCGGTGCATGGAAAACAGCTGGTCGCGCAGCACGTCGCCGATGGCGCGCAATTCACCCTGGAAACCCAGGCGGGCGCGCAAATTGAACGCGATGGAATAGCCGCGGCCATCCGTGAATTTCGGAAAGTCCACGCCGATGACGGGCAGTTGCGCCACGTCGGCCGCCAGGTCTTCCGGCCGTTCGTCGCTGGCCAGCCACACGCCGATGTCGGGCAGGCGCGCCAGCAGGGTCTCGCGCTGGGCTTGCCACACGGGCAGGGGGACGATGACCTTGCCGGCAGGCACGACCACCGTTTCCGGCGTGTCGGTCTCATCGAGGCGCAGCAAGCCCCAGGTATTCGGCACCACGGCGGCGTTCTTGATGATTTCTTCGCGTACTTCAAACATATTCGTCTTCTCCCACCAGGTTGCCGACCGTGATCGGCGTTGCATATACGTGTTCCTTGAACGGCGCCAGGCCCAGGCGCTGGGCCGTATCGACGAAGCGCTCGCCTTCATGGCGGTCGCGCACGTAGACGTGCAGCAGGCGGCCGATGACTTCAGGCATCTGCAGGGAAGAGAACGATGGTCCGATGATCTTGCCGATGGCCGCGTTGTTGCCTTGCGCGCCGCCGATCGACACTTGATACCATTCGCTGCCATCCTTGTCGACGCCGAGGATGCCGATGCTGCCCACGTGATGGTGACCGCAGGCATTGATGCAGCCGGAAATATTCAGTTCGATCTCGCCGATGTCGTGCTGGAAGTCGATGCTGTCGAAGCGCTCCGCGATGGCGGCCGCGATCGGCAGCGACTTGGCGTTCGCCAGCGAGCAGAAATCGCCGCCCGGGCAGCAGATCATGTCCGTCAGCAAGCCGATGTTCGGCGTGGCCAGGCCGTGCGCCTTGGCTTCCTGCCACAGTGCAAACAGTTTCGACTGTTCCACGTCGGCCAGCACCAGGTTTTGTTCATGCGTCACGCGCAGTTCGCCAAAGCTGTAGCGGTCGGCCAGATCGGCCACGAAGTCGATCTGCTCGGCCGTCGCGTCGCCTGGCGGCACGCCCGTTTTCTTCAGGGACAGTACCACGGCCACGTAGCCTGGGCGTTGGTGCGGCTTGACGTTGCGCGCCAGCCAGTTCACATACGCCTTGTTGTCCGCATGTTCGGCCTGGTAGTCGAGTTCCGGCAGGGCAAGGTAGGCGGGCGGATTGAAGAAGTCCGCCACGCGCTGCATTTCCTCGGCCGTCAAGGTTTCCGGACCATCCTTCAAATCGACCCACTCCGCTTCCACCTGGCGCGTGAATTCTTCCACGCCGATGGCTTTCAGCAAAATCTTGATGCGCGCCTTGTATTTGTTGTCGCGGCGGCCGTGCAGGTTGTACACGCGCATGATCGCCTGGATATACGTGAGCAAGTGCTGCCACGGCAGGAAGTCGCGCACGACGCTGCCCAGGATCGGCGTGCGGCCCATGCCGCCGCCGGCCATCACCTTGAAGCCCACCTCGCCAGCCTCGTTGCGCACGGCCGTCAGGCCGATGTCGTGCACGGCGATGGCGGCGCGGTCTTCCTCGGCGCCATTGATGGCGACCTTGAATTTACGGGGCAGGGCGATGAACTCGGGGTGGAAGGTGCTCCACTGGCGCAGTACTTCCGCGTACGGGCGCGGATCGATGATTTCGTCGGCGGCGACGCCGGCGAACGGGTCCGATGTTGTATTACGGATACAGTTGCCGGAAGTCTGGATCGCGTGCATTTCCACGGAAGCGAGGTCCGTCAGGATATCGGGCGTCTGTTCCAGCTCGATCCAGTTGAACTGGATGTTCTGGCGCGTGGTGAAGTGGCCATAGCCGCGGTCGTACTTGCGCGCGATGTGCGCGAACATGCGCATCTGCTTGGACGACAGCAAGCCGTACGGCACGGCGATGCGCAGCATGTAGGCGTGGCGTTGCATGTACAGGCCGTTTTGCAGGCGCAGCGGAATGAATTCCTCTTCCGTCAGTTCATTGGCGATACGGCGCGCAACCTGGTCTCGGTACTGGGCGATGCGTTCTTTGATGATGAGGTGGTCGTACTGATCGTAATGGTACATATCAATTCCTAAAAAAGCCGGGGTGCTGGAAGACTGCCTGGGATGATGTTCTTGATACTGCTCTTGCCACTTAATAGATTAGCTTTACTGCCACGCCGGTCAAGGTCATCGCCAGCAGCACGCGTAAAAACTGTTCCGGCACGGATCGCGCGACCCAGGAGCCGAGCGTGATGCCGGGCAGGGAGCCGACCAGCAAGGAAGCCAGCAATTCCCAGTGGATGGAGCCGAGCCACCAGTGGCCCAGCGCGGCGATGGCTGTCAGGGGCACGGCGTAGGCGATGTCGGTGCCCGCCACTTCGGCCGAGCTCATGCGTGGATACAGCATCACCAGCAAGGTCGCGCCGATGGCGCCGGCGCCGATCGACGATACCGTCACCAGCACGCCCAGCACGGCGCCGGCAATGATGGTCGCGGCGGAAAGCTTGTTGCCTTGTAATTGTTTCTCGGGGTGGGCATTGATCCAGGCCAGCATGCGGCCCTTGAAAATCAATGCCACGACGGTCAGCAGCACGGAACCGGCGATCGAGTAACGGATGATCTGGCCGATTTGCGGCGACAGGGTGCCGAACGATTTGAGCGCCAGGGTCGCGAGGACGGCGGCGGGCAGGGCGCCGATGCACAGGCGCTTGACGATATCCCAGCGGATGGTGCCGCGCAGGCGGTGCGTCAGGGTGCCGGCGCTCTTGGTGATCGAGGCGAAGGCCAGGTCGGTACCCACCGCCACGGAAGGCGGTACGCCAAACAGCAGGGTTAACAGCGGCGTCATCAGCGAGCCGCCGCCCACGCCGGTCATTCCTACGAGTAATCCTACGGCAAATCCTGAGACTATATAAGACAAAGTCATGCTTGCACCCCCAAAGTACTCGCAATAGTAATAAACTTAGTGTTTATTCCAAACTACTAAGTACGCATTTGCTTATATGCGATATGCGTATATGCATGCATGCAAAATCATGGGTGGGGCGGAAACTCGGCAAATCACGGCAATCTAGGGCAAACCAGCAATGAATCTCCATCAACTGCGCTTCGTGCGCGAAGCGGTCCGGCAGAACTACAACCTGACGGACGCCGCCAAGGCCTTGTTCACGTCGCAACCGGGCGTATCGAAAGCCATCATCGAGCTGGAGGAAGAGCTGGGCGTGGATATTTTTACGCGCCACGGCAAGCGCATCCGCGGCTTGACGGAGCCGGGCCGCCTGGTGCTGGAGTCCGTCGAGCTGATTATGCAGGAAATCGACAGCATGAAGCGCATCGGCAAGGAATTCGCGGCGCAGGACAGCGGCAGCTTTACCATTGCCACTACGCATACCCAGGCGCGCTACACCTTGCCCAAGGTGGTGCAAGCCTTCATGCTGAAGTTCCCGAAGGTCAGATTGTCATTGCTGCAAGGAAATCCGCGCCAGATCGCCGAGATGGTGCAGCGCGACCAGGCGGATCTCGCCATCGCCACGGAATCGATCGCCGCCATCGATGGCCTGATCACCTTGCCATGCTATCAATGGGAACACGTGGTGGTGGTGCCCGTCGACCATCCGCTGCTCAAATCGAAGTCCGTGACCCTGGAAGAAATCGCCGCCTTCCCCCTGATTACCTATGACAGCGCGTTCGCCGGACGCAACAAGATCGACCACGCTTTCGTGCTGCGCGGCCTGAAGCCGGACATCTTGCTCGAGGCCATCGACGCCGACGTGATCAAGACTTATGTCGAGTTGGGCATGGGGATTGGTATCATAGCGGGTATGGCCTTCGATGCCGAGCGCGACAAAGGCTTGCGCGCCATCCCTGTCGGGCACCTGTTCGGCATGAATGTGTCGCGCGTGGCCGTCAAGCAGGGCGCGTATTTGCGCAGCTATATTTATACCTTTATCGAGTTGCTGACGCCGACCTTGAACCGCAAGCTCATCGAGCAGGCGATGAGCGGTGATAAAGAGCACTACGAACTATAACAATGCATGAAGTCGGCCGGGCGAGGTGCCTGGCCAAGATTATTTAAGAAGAGAAGAAACAATGATTACCGATCAGCTTGCCAAATATTACGCCACCATCGCGCAGCAGTACGAGCGCGTCTATGACAAGCCCGAACGCCAGGAAGACCTGGAAGTGTTGCGCGACAAGGTCGCCGACGTGCTGGAAGGCCACACCGTGCTGGAACTGGCTTGCGGCACCGGCTACTGGACGGAAGTGGTCGCCGAGTCGGCCGAGTCCGTACTGGCCACCGATATCAACGATGAAATGCTGGCGCTGGCCCAGGCACGCGGCTTGCCCGACAACGTCACCTTCGCCAAGCTCGATGCCTTCAACTTGCCCGACGACATGCTGGGCAAGTTCACGGCCGTGTTCGCGGGCTTCTGGTGGTCGCACGTCAAGCGCGAAGACCAGGACAAATATCTGAAGCAATTGCGCACGAAGCTGGGCAAGGACATCCTGCTGGTGCTGATCGACAACTCGTATGTCGATGGCAGCAGCACCGTGATCGCGCGCACCGACCTGGAAGGCAATACGCACCAGTTCCGCACGACGGAGGCGGGCGAGCGCTATGAAGTGCTGAAGAATTTCCCATCGGATAGCCACCTGCGCAAGAAGTTTGCCCACTCGGCCCGCGAAATCCGCATGAAGCGCCTGGAATACTACTGGCTGTTGAGCTGCCGTCTGAAGTAAGGCTGATCTGTCTATATGGTAGCGGTAGGTCGGATTAGCCCGTAGGGCGCAATCCGACAGGCGTTGCCGAAGGTGCTAGTCGGATTACGCGTGGCCTTGCCCCGCTAATCCGACCTACGGTAAATAGGCCTTGCCGCCGCATGAACCGCCTCCGGGCGGTTTTTTTTCGCCTGTTGTTTTTATCTGACAAGATGTTGTTCCAAAAAACAACATCTTGTCGATGTCATATTGTTGAAGTATTTCGTGGGCATGATTCGGTTCAGCAGCTAAGCAGCACCATTCTTGTCCAACCTAATGTAGAGAATCTCAAGTGAAAAAAATTACTCTGGCAGCATTGATCATCGGCACCTTCGCAGCAGCTACGGCGCAAGCACAATCGAACGTCACCGTGTACGGCCTGGTTGACCTCGGTATTGCCAAGACCACTGGCCAGCCGACGGTACAACGCGAAAACAATGCGTCGCGCCTCGGTTTCAAGGGTACGGAAGATCTGGGTGGCGGCCTGTCCGCAATTTTCAACCTGGAAAGTGAATTCCTGGCTGACACCGGCGCGCAAAAAGGCGTGTTGTTCGACCGTCAAGCGTACGTGGGCTTGAAAGGCGCTTTCGGTACCGCCATCCTGGGCCGCACTAAGAATCTGGTCGATGGCACCATCGCCCGCGTCGACCCATTCAACACCTACGGCGTGGTCGGCAAGAACAATGAAACCCTGCTGCGTTCGGGCGTCGGCTCGTCGCGCGTCAACAACGCCGTCACCTACAACAGCCCAAGCTTTGAAGGTTTCGTGGGCAGCCTGCAATACGTGCTGAGCGAAGTCAACAGCGCTGACGCGGGTGTGATTGGCCTGGCAACCTACGACAATGGCCCGATCAGCCTGCACGCCGGCTACGAAAAAGCCGTGCAAGCAACGGCAACGGCCGCCAAGCCTGACCTGTGGTCCATCGGTGGCGGCTATAAATTCGGCCCGGCCAAGATCACGGCCGCCTACTCGAAAGGCGACACCAAGGTTGCGACGACTGGCGAATTCAAGTCCTACCTGATCGGCCTGAACTACACGGTGGGCGGCGGCGATGCCAAAGTGTCGTATGGCAAGCAAGAGCAAAGCAACAACAAGTTCAAGGATCAGGACACCATCAAGGAATTCGGCGTCGGTTACGACTACCACCTGTCGAAGCGCACCGACGTGTACGCTTACGCTGGCCGCGAGCGCGTCAAGTCGCTGACTTCGTACCAGATCGGTCTGGCACACAAATTCTAAGCATCATTCGATGTGACGAAGCAAAGGCGCCTGTGGGCGCCTTTTTTTATTGCATCGCCGCGGATGCCGCCTCGGCATTCATGGGCAGCGAGATGTCGATGCGCGTGCCTCCCAGTTCGCTATCGGCGCCGATATGGATGCTGCCGTTCAAGCCCCATACCCGTTCGCGCATGCCCAGCAGCCCCAGTGCCGTGGCTTTTTCCAGGTCGTGTTCGGCAATGCCGCGGCCGTCATCCTGGATGGTGATGGCCAGCGAGGAGTCGATGCGGTGCAGGGCGATGGTGATGTGGCTGGCTTCGGCATGGCGCGCGATATTCGTCAGTGCTTCCTGCACGATGCGGTAGATGGCCGTGCTGCGCGCATCGTCGAGCACGAGGTCAGCCTCGTCGGCCAGCAAGTCGAAATGGATGGCGCGGCGCAGCAGGAAGTCGTGGCGCAGTTTTTGCAGCGCAAAATACAATCCCCCTTCATCGAGCGCGCGCGGGCGCAGGTTGCTGGCGATGCGCCGCAGCGAGGTAATGGCCGTCACCAGCAAGCCGTCCATGCTTTGCAGCAGGGCATGCAGGGGCGCGGTGGTGTCCGTGTGCTGGCGCACCAGGGTCAGGTCGACGCGCAAGGTGGCCAGCAATTGCCCCAGGTCATCATGCAGTTCGCGCGCGATATGCTTGCGTTCTTCTTCGCGGATGGTTTGCAGCGCGCTCGACAATTCACGCAATTGCGAAAAGGAGCGGGCCAGCTGTTCATGCATCTGCTGACGCGCCGTAATGTCGCGCACGATGATGGTAAAGACGCTGTGGCCGTCTTCCTGCATGGCCGAGAGCGATCCTTCGAGGGGAAACATGACGCCATCGCTGCGCCGTCCCGTCAAGGTGTAATCGGTGGCGCGCCGGCCCGTCAGGCGCAGTTCCTGGCTGATATCGCCAAACGGCGGCTCGCCATCGTGCTGGCCCAGGCCGCCGAGGGTGCGCAAGTCGCGCAGGATGTAGTGACCCAGGCGCATGCCGCGCATGCCGGCCGGCGTGTCGTCGAACAATCTGGCCGCTGCCGCGTTTGCATGCAGGATGATTTGCTGGCTGTCGATGCTGATGATGGCGTCGCTGGCGCTGTCGATGATGGCTTGTCCGCGCGCCTGCTGCTGCCGGCGGGCTTTCAGTGGCGGAAACAGGCACAGCAAAAGCGCTGCCGCCATACCCAGCGGCAAGATGCGCAGCAGTGCAGGACTGCCTCGGTCGGGCATGGGGCTTCTCCTTGCGAACGTGTACGAAGGCAGACAGGACAGCGATGGAGAGTTGGACTTTATCTAGCCTATGCCTGCTGGTGCGGCGCGGCTTGATGTGGCGCAGGAAGGGGAAAGGAAGAGATCAAGGCGCCGCACCGGCCTGGGCCGGGCGGCGGCGGAGTCTTACATTTGCTTGAACAGGTGCAGGAAACTGCGGCTCACTTCGAGCTTGTCGGATTTGCCTTTGATGAGTACCAGGTGACGGCCGCGGATGTCGCGCGTCACGCCTTCGATGGCATTCACGTTGACCAGGGTGGCGCGGTGGATTTGCCAGAACAGCGAAGGGTCGAGCTCTTCGGCCAGGTCGCGCACGGGCTTGCGGATCAGCGCTTCATACTTGGCCGTCTGCACGCACGTGTATTTCTCGTCAGAACGGAAGAACAGGATCTCTTCCACGGGGATCATGCGCAAGTCCTGGCCGATGCTGGCCTGTATCCATTGCAGGTAGGTGGGCTTGGCCGTGATTTTTTCCGCCAGTTGCGACAGCATGGCCGTGACGCTGCTGTTGACGTCCAGGGCCGGCTTGTTCAAGTGCGTTTTCAGGCGCTCCACCGTCACCAGCAGACGCTCATGCTCGGGCGGCTTGAGCACGTAGTCGACGGCGCCCCGCTCGAAGGCTTCGACGGCGTGACTGTCATAGGCCGTGACGAAGACGATATGCGTCTTGTTGCCTATTGCTTGCGCCGCCTCCATGCCCGTCTTGCCCGGCATGCGGATATCGAGGAAGGCAAAATCGGGTTTGAGTTGTTCCACCAGTTCGATCGCCTCGTCGCCATTCTTGGCTTCGCCGATGATTTCCAGTTCAGGCCAGGCCTGGCCCAGGCGCAGGCGTAGCTGGTCGCGCATCAGTCTTTCGTCGTCGGCAATAATAGCGGTAGGCATAGGTCTCAAGTGTGAACAGGCGAAGATTGATTATTCAATGATTTAGCGTTTTTATCAACTACTCTGTCTTACTTGGACAATTGATATGGCACTTCGATCACGGCGCACACGCCGGACGGTTGATTTGGCGTAATGGTCAGGCTGCCCTCGTCGCCATGCAACAGCTTCAGGCGTTCGCGTATGGTGGGCAAACCCAGTCCCGTGCCATCGCTGGGCACTACGCCAAAGCCCAGGCCGTCATCGGTGACGGTCACGCGCAGCTTGCTGTGCGCCACTTCGGCCACGATGCGCAGGGTGCCGCCTTCCGGTTTGACTTCCAGGCCGTGCTTGATGGCATTTTCCACCATCGATTGCAGCATCATGGGCGGGAAGGCGGCGCTGCGCAGGCCGTCGGGAATCTGGAAGTCGACGGTCAGGCGTTCTTCCATCCGCATTTTCAGCAGGTTCAAGTACGCTTGCACCATGTCCGCCTCACGGCCCAGGTTGGTAATCAGGGCGTTGTCGCGCATTTGCGGCAGCACGGCGCGCAGATACTGGATCAGGCTGCGCTGCATCTTGGCCGCGCGCGGCGGATCGACCTGGATCAGGTGTTCGACGGAGGCCAGCGTATTGAACAGGAAGTGCGGCTCGACTTGCGCCTGCATCATCTGCATCTTCGCCTCGCTGAGCTGGCGCTGCATGGATTCGCGCTCGGCCGCCTCATTTGCGGTGACGGTTTCCGCTTCGGCCCGCTTCTTGCCGCCGACCAGGGCCTTCATGGCGAACAGGGCCAACACCAGCAAGGAGACAAAACTCTTGAACCATGTCGAGGCTTGCTGGTGGTAGCGCGACACTTTTTGCTCGGCGGCATCATCGACCGCTTCTTCGATGGCATTCGACAACTCTTCGCCGATTTGCGGCGGCAATTCGATATGGACTTCTTCCCCTGAAGCATTGGTGGTCACCGGATAGTTGGGCTTGGCGGGGGCGGCTGGTGGTTGCGGCGGTTCCGGCGGCACGGCACTGGCTTTTGCGTCCGCCTCGGCGGCATCGGCTGGATCGCTGGCCGCCTCGGCCGCGCTGCTGCGGCGATTCTTGCCACTGCGGGGATTGAAATGGATGCCCGTATCGTCGATCAGGATATTGGTTTCCCCCGAACCCTTGCTGCTGCGTTTATGCGACTTGATGACCACTTCTTCGTCCGGGCTGGACGAGAACAGCTCATCTTGCAAAATGGAGCCGGCGATCAGAGCCAGTGCAGCGAACAGGAAGAATTTCCACCAAGACAGTTGGGTGACCCAGGTCGTCGTCGCGTCGAATGCCCGTTGTAACCAAGCGAGGATGGTTTTCAACAATTGGGGCAGGCTGGAAATCGGAAGCATGAGGGGGCACTTTCAAGTACTAGAGTTTAATCGACGCAGCGGGCAAGTTTAACCCCTTGTTGAGTAGCGTCAGAGTCTGATATTGCCACTGTGCCTAAAGACCACGAACTACGCCAGCCGATTGCGACAGGCTGCACAAAAAGGCGCTTGAAGTGAAGACAAGGCTTGCTGGGCGGTGAGCGTGGGAAAATAGCGCTTGCGGGCCGCGCGGGGCAGGGCTATAATTCGCCCCCTCGCTGAACGACGCATGCAAATGCCGAGTAAAGTAGGGTGAAAAAAGAAGGTTGACGAATGAGCCGAAACGCTTCATACTCTTCCTTCTTCGCAGCTGACAAACACAACGCTTTGTCGATAGCGCGAAAGCAGTACCGAATACAGTTCTTTAACAATTAACAGTCGATAAGTGTGGGCATTTGATGTAAGTGCAGCAGTGATCTTCGGATCGCTGTAAAACTTAAAATATCAAATGTTCACGAATAAATAAATGAAATAGGACGCTTCGCAAGAAGTGGCCTGTCAGTTGTTTTTGAAGTGAGCGACCCGTCAGCAATGACGGTGCCAATAAAATGGCAAAGTAACAGAGATTAAACTGAAGAGTTTGATCCTGGCTCAGATTGAACGCTGGCGGCATGCCTTACACATGCAAGTCGAAC